>NZ_AP018439.1:4800000-6000000 GCF_009937955.1 Undibacterium sp. KW1
CCGCAGAAGCAAAGCCTGCAAGCAATATTCCCACAGAGAAATTTTGTCGTTTTGCAAAGCAGTGAAACAATTTGACACAATTCACGCGGCAATGTTCTAATCCATGCTTCGCTACGGCGACATCCCAGCCTAACTGCCTCACAGATCACCCATGACATTTGACCCGCCGAACCGGAACACCTCTGCTACTCCCTTCCCTGAGATCAATGTCAATGCAGGCACATTGAGTCTTGAAGAATGGGATGAGCCAGTCGCCAAAAAAGCAGCGCCTGCTGCTTCTACTTCTGCTCCTGCTTCTGCTGCTGCGCCACCGCCGCAATCGCAATCACCAACGCCGCCTAGCCAGCAAGAGCTGACGGGGCATGATATTTCTTACCTCAACCCCAAAGAATTTCGCAATGCCCATCTGGGGCTGGAGTTTTATGCGCCGGGTAGCTGGAGAGAGGTCAAGAACAGCCGCTCGCTGCATTTGCTGGACGCGGCCACAGGCACCAAACTCGAAGCAAATGGTTTTGCGCGCGAAGGCATCTCCATAGAAAAATGGGTGGGCATGCGCCTGCACATTGTCGATAAAGAGATGCCGCACTTCAAGCAGGTCGCCAAGCCCACTGTCATCAAGGGAGAGAACTGGGGCAGCCGCGTCCAGGGCATCGTGGCCGAATACAAGGGCATACAGCCTGGCGACACTGAAGAAAGCCATCTGCTGATCTGTTGCATGCGCACCGACAGCATGCTGGTTTCTATCGCCATTACGGCCAAGGCTTCGGTGTTTACCATCAAGCGGCCGGTATATAACTGGATTTTTAGTCGCAGCGATATGGTGATGCCCGTGGCTGCGGGCGCTGCCGCAGCAAAAAGCAGCGCGGCGGCCAGTGCAGGCAGCCGCAATGAGGGTGAGCGCAGCAATACCCTGGCAGACAGCGTATCGTCTGTGCAATACGCGTGCGCCGATGGCCATGACGTGGGCCGCCTTGCCATAGGCCAGCGCCTGTTGATATTGGGTATCTTGTTCTACTTTGTCCTGGCTGCCTGGGCAAAGAGTATGGACTTCTCCAGCCGCGTAGAAATACTGGGCTTATGCTGTCTGGGCCTGATGACCATCTTCTCCAGCCTGCTCGGTTTTTTCCGTTTGGCTGGTGGTTTTGGCTGGTCGGCTGTCAAGACGCTTTTCATGTTCATCCTGTCTTTTATACCGCTGGTGAATATCATCCTGATGGTGTCCTATAACATGAAGGCCACTGCGCGTATCAAGGAAGATGGTTACAGGGTCGGCTTTCTCGGTGCGCGTGAAGCGATACCGGATGATAACCATGACTTGCGCAATATCTTCCTGGTCAGCCTCGCCCTGACGGCATGTCTGTTTGCGGTGTCAGGCAAAATCATCAAGCCACCAAAAGAAGAGCCCGTCGCCGAGTTTTCACCGCCTGACAACCGCTATTCCATCAGCATGCCGGGCACGCCAATTGAACAAGAGGCGCCAGCGGCCGAAGGTGTGTTCAATAATCATACCTATTCCGTGACCTCTGGCAAGATACAGTATGCGATCACGTCTTTTGACCTCGCCGTCAGGCCCGCCGACCCCACCTATTTCCTGGATACGATCAAGGCAGGCATGGTAGGCCAGGGCAAGGGCAAGATCAGCGTCATCAACGAAAACAGCATACAGGTAGAGGGCAATGCCGGACGCAGCGTCACCCTGTCTGCCCCTGGCGCGGTGAAGAAGGTGGATTTCTTCCTCGTCGGAAAAACCGTATACATCATCGAAGCGGGCGCACCAAAGGAGATGGCCAATTCACCCAAGATTGCAGCGTTTTTTGAGTCTTTCCATACGAATTGAGTATCGCTGGCGCATTCCATCAACTGGGATGCGCCATATAGTCAAGGCTTAACATCGATAGCCATGTCGCGTCATTGAGTAGGGTGCGCCGTGCGCACCGGTGCATCGTCATAGGATTATCTTGCGGTAGTTGATACTGCTGTAGTTGATATTACTCTCGCCAGAGATCGGTGCGCACGGCGCACCCTGCGCCTCACCTCATACTGATCCTGCATCCTTCCAAAACTGATATCGCAGTAGCTCAGGCGATGTGCGTCCGGTAAAATACGCCCGGACATTCCCATCCTGACCAGGTCTTACCAGCAGATTACCCATGCCCACGACAGAAAAAGTCAGCATCAACCATCCACTTATCAGCATCGCCTTTTTCGCCAATTTGCTGCTGGTGCTGTATTGCGTCATCCGCTTCCTGGCGTATTTGTTCCGCCCCAACTATGCAAGCGCAGACATGTTGTCCATCATGATGTTCATGATACCGGTAGGCGTTTCTCTCAGGGCTTGCTCAGAGGGCAGCAGCAGACTCAGGCGCCTGCTTGCGGTGCTGCTGAATTTGCTGTTTTTGCTGATGGCAGTGAAAAGCATGTTCCCGGCCAAAAAAGTGCTTGAACCAATCAGCCTGTGGATCAGTATACCCTTTGCCCTGGGGTTTTTAATCAATGCCCTGGTATTGTGGAAAAAGGATGTGGTGCAGATCCGTACCGTCAATGACGAAGTTGAAGACGGTGAAGATGGTGAAGCTGGCAACAGCAGCGAGCAGGAAAGCCGCGAACACCACTGGACCATGACACGAGTCGTCTTGCCACGCCTGTTGCAGGGTGAGGGTGCCGCCAGTTTTGTTGCCAGCCTCAAGCAGGATGGCACTGCTATCGTCACCCGCATCTGGGTTAATTTTGGCAAAAGCAATATC
Organism: Undibacterium sp. KW1; assembly: GCF_009937955.1. Lineage (NCBI taxonomy): Bacteria > Pseudomonadati > Pseudomonadota > Betaproteobacteria > Burkholderiales > Oxalobacteraceae > Undibacterium > Undibacterium sp. KW1. The sequence goes on from NZ_AP018439.1 coordinate 4,802,745, forward strand.
AGCGACGCCAACAAGATCGTACCCTGCCGCGGTATCGCCGTGTTTACGGACAAAACCCCATCCGGCAAAGAGCTGATCACGATACAGATGCCCAGGGCCATCGCCAGAGGAGAAGCCCACTTCATGGCCATCGCCCCAGGCGACCAGGATTCTGGCTACCAGACCTTCAGCCTTGAATACAGCACCATGCCGCGCGGCGGCAAAGCCTTCACCATGCTGACTGGCATACAGGACGGCTGCCGCAGCAATTACGGCCTGGGGCCAGTGCCGGACAAGGATGCGTTTGTGAAAGCTGTCACTGCCCTGCTGGAAAAACCAGAACCACCCATGACGGCGATGAAAATGCCGTCGCTCTGAGCAATACAGGATGTAGGTACGATTAGCGCAAGCGTAATCGTACGCATGTCAGCGTTTGCCAGTCGTTAAGATTTCAATTTTTATGCATTGCTTTTCCGGGGAACAATATCTCATCGAGAAGGTATTCCATTCCGCGCAGTCTTTGAAAGACCGTAATTTCTCAGACATATCATGCGTACGATTACGCGCTGCTAATCGTACCTACGCGGACTACAAACCAAGGCTACTATGCGCAAGCAAATCAGAGATGAAGTTATTTCTATCACTCCCATCGACGCCATCGAGCGTGATGATATTTCTCGTTGCCTTGCATGGATAGACTCCGGAACTGATTTGTGCCGCGTAGCAAAGCCAGCCACGCCGCCCATGCATCTTGTATCCTATGTTGTCGTTGTAGATAACGGGCATGTCCTGCTGGTCGATCACAGGAATGCGCAGTTGTGGCTTCCACCAGGTGGCCATGTTGAGCCAGGAGAACACCCGCGTGTCACAGTCGATCGTGAATTGGAAGAGGAACTCGGCTTTGTCGCATCACATCCCATAGAGCCACCTCTATTCGTGACCATCACGACGACTGTTGGGCTCACGGCCGGACATACCGATGTTTCGCTATGGTACGTAGTACGCGCCAGCCGTCACCACAGCTTCAAATTTGACGAAGCTGAGTTTAGGGATGCACGCTGGTTTCCGTTTGACGAAGTTCCAATTGAGCGCACTGACCCGCATATGAAACGCTTCCTTACCAAGCTGGAAAATAACAAGCTCTTAGCGTCATGACGCAGGTTCAATTAGTGACGTAGGTACAATTAGCGCAAGCGTAATCGTACGCATGTCAGCGTTTGCCAGTCGTTAAGATTAAAAATTTTATGCATTGCTTTCCCGGGGAACGACATCTCATTGAGAAGGTAATTCATTCTGTTCAATCTTTGAAAAACCGTAATTTCGCAGACATATCATGCGTACGATTACGCGCTGCTAATCGTACCTAGGTGGGTTATATGCAATAGCCTGGTATCACCTGCAATCAGCCGGTTCCAGCATCACTTTCCAGGTTTCGCTGGAGAGGTCATTGAGTGAATGTGGTTGCGTTTTAAAGTTGTATTCGACCCTGGCCTTGGCTTTGTAAAACGGCTGCATATTCCCCTTGCAATAGGATGCGACCATCTCTTTTTTGAATTTCTCTTTCTGGCTGTCAGTCGCTTCAAACTTGAATGCTTCTGTGGCATACATGCGGGCCACGCGGTCAACGTACTCTGCCTTGTCGATACGGATACCGTTCTCCAGTGTCATCGGCAATTTTTGCTGCACCTTGTCAAATTGAGCTTTAATCTCTACATCATCGGATGCTGCCTTGATGTCGCCCTTGTTCATCGTATAGACAACCTTGGCCACAACGCCAAGTACCAGAAGCATGGATAAAAAACGAAACATGGTGCAAACCTTCCCGGGTTAAAGTGCCTGCGCATGCCTCTATCATGGCGCGCGGGCTTTTTGTTTTATGTGAATACAAACCTGCACGCATGGCCTTGCAGGTGCACATGCGTAGATGGACGTATCAGTTTTATGGTTTTTAATACGAGTATGAGAATGACGACAGGGAGCAAAATTACTGGCAAGCAATCGCAAACCCATCGCGCAAAACAGCGCGCATTTTATCAATGATTGTTGGGCAGAGGGAGACAATGTCCGGGCCTGGGGGCGTTTTTTGCTGCGCTTGACAGATTAGTCAAGCGCAGCAATTCCGGGCGATGCAAGCCCGTCATCATATAAAGCAAGTTCAGATGCCAGGTGCAACAGGGTAGGTGTTCATTGTCGAAATGCGCCGTATGAAATTGCCATCTGCTCAAATGAATCATTGTCGCCGTGCACGACGCTCACATGCGGCGCATTACAATGCGCCCTACAGTCTGGCTGATGCTACCCGTGTGAGTAACATCAGCCACGAACATTTAACAACACTCAAAAATTACGCGCCACCACCACGCCTTGGTAAGTGGTGATGTACAAGGCATCATTGCTGAACACCACAGACTGCGGTTTTGACAATACGCCTGGCAAGGGGCCGGTGGTAAAACCTTCCTGCCCTGCGACGCCGACGATAGTGCTGACCACGCCTGCCGGGGTGATTTTGCGTACGGTATGGTTGTCGGTATCAGCCACATACAAATTGCCTTTGGTGTCGATAGTCATGCCTTGCGGGCGGTTGAAGCGGGCGGCGGTGCCTGTGCCATCGGCACTGCCAGGCTGAAATTCGGCACCGGCAAAAATACTGCTGATGCCTGCGCTGGAAATCTTGAAGATCACATGGCTGCCGCCGTCTGCCACATACAGATTGCCACTGCTGTCCATCGCCATGCCATTGGATATATAAGGTGTTCCACGTCCCTCACCAAAGGGCTTGAAGCTGGCTGACTGCGTCAGCGGGATGCTGGCATAGGTGCTGACCTGGCCAGCAGCCGTGACTTTGCGTATGGCCTGGTTGACCATGTCAGCCACCAGCATGTCGCCATTACCCATGTTGACGATACCATTGGGAGATTTGAACCTGGCTTCGCTGCCCTTGCCATCGACCAGACCAAACTTCCACTCCACACCCGCCACTGGCGTGATGACACCGGCCGGGTTGATCTGGCGGATGGTGCCTACGGTATCGGCGACATACACATTGCCATTGACATCTGTCGCCAGGCCACCGATCTGGTCAAAATTGGCAGACACGCCAGCTATGGTGCTGACCACACCTGCTGCTGTGACCTTGCGCACGATGTGTTTGCCAGACATAAAATCATTGAGGTAAAGATTGCCGTTGATGTCTGCGGCCAGGTTACCTGGCGCATAAAACCCGGCAGCGGCACCTACGCCATCGAGGGCATACCTGACGTTGATGGCACCCGCCAGCGTCGTGACCACACCGGCTGCATTGATTTTACGTACGTTGAAATTGCCTGCATCTGCGACATACAGGTTACCCGCGTTGTCACCAACGATGGCCACAGGCTGGGCAAATCTGGCGGCCACGCCAGTGCCATCGTCTATCCCCACTTGCCCGCTGCTACCGGCCAGGGTGCTGACCATGCCTGCCTGTGTGATCTTGCGGATGACGCTGTTGAAAGTGTCAGCCACAAAGATATTGCCAGCCGTATCGACAGCCACTGCACGCGGCGTATTGAAACGGGATACAGCGACTGTGCCATCGACGCTGCCGGTCTCACCGGCCCGGCCAGCGACGGTAGTGACTGCGCCTGCGGGTGTCATCTTGCGTATGCTGTAATTGTAGCTGTCTGCAATATAGACATTGCCAGCAGTATCGGTCGCCAGGCCAGAGGGCCAGAAAAACCGGGCATTGCTACCCTGACCATCATCTGCCGCACTGACCCCGCGCTTGCCCGCGATAGTCGTGACCATGCCTGCTGGAGTGAGCTTGCGTATGGTGTGCTCATCCGCGATATACAGGTTGCCTGCGCTGTCTATGGTCATGCCTGAGAGCGTGGAAAAGCTGGCAGCACTGCCCTGCCCGTCTGCCATAGCACCAGAACACACACTGCCAGCCAGCGTCGATGAGACGGCAGCAGGTGTCAGTTTGCGCACCACGCAGGCATAAGGGTCGAGCACATAGATATTGCCGGCAGCATCACTTGCCATGTGCTGTGCCTTAAAGAACTTGACACTGCTGCCGCTACCTTCTGCATAACCAAATTCGCCTCCGGCAAAGCTCGTGACCACGCCTGCTGGCGTAATCTTGCGCACGCGCTTGTCGTCACCGACATAGAGATTGCCGCTGGTATCGAGCGTGATGCCATTGAGGCCACTGAAGCGCGCGTTTGTCCCCGTGCCATCAACAATGCCAGGACCACCGACATTACCGGCAAGCAGGGCAATACTGCCTGTGCCAGCTGTGGTGCCAGTGTTGGTGCCTGTCGTATTACCTGCGCTGCCGCCGGTCGTACCCGGAGAGGTGGCAGCAGGAGCCGCACTGCCACCACCGCCACAGGCCGTGAGTATGGCTGCGGTGATGAGACAGCTCAGGGAGGCGCGAAAAGGAATGCCAGAAAGAGAATGACTAAAAGCTTTGAATGTAATCATGAGCAGATACGGGAGGGTAAACAAGCAAGCAGACTGGCCGGTCCATGCATGGGTTTAAGCTGAACCATGTCCGGGTGCACCAAGCGCTGAGGCAGCGGCACAAGAATGCCAAATTGCAAACATATTACCACATTTGAATATCTTTATCGCAAGCAACTATATTGGCGGTAGCATTTCACGAACGCGACTGTCTTCATCTACCACCAAGAAAATATCTGAAAACGGTGAGATTCGAACTCACGGCCCCCGACAGCGATTGCTGTATTTAGACAGGTGCATTCAACCGCTCTGCCACGTTTTCAAAATTCTTATTGCCATACACTCGGTACGCGCAAATTTTATCTCTGCCCAATCTCGTCCTGCTTGGCAGCGAACGTGGCTGGATGACAGATCAAGTCTGACATGACGGCAGTAATATTGACGACTATCCTGGTGCGCGTGGTGGGACTCGAACCCACATGCCAGAGGCGCTGGTGTTTAAGACCAGCGTGTATACCATTCCACCACACGCGCAAAAACTGGGTTGTATTTTCTGGCAGGGTGCGCCGTGCGCACCAGTGCACGCGTATCGTTGATCAACGATGGTGCGCACGGCGCATACATGGACGCCCCCCATTTGCAAGAGCATTTTCAAATTAAACCTGACATAGTCGATTGCAGCCATACATTCGGTCTTTATTGCAGCCGCTTGATGACTGCTGACGCATGATGAAATACGCTGATGGTCGCTCAATCACCCTATCGTGCTGATCGCACAGTGCGCCGAACGAGCTATTGACCATCCCGGTCTGACCTGTCCTGTCTTCATTTGAGTTTGCCCAAACAATCGGTGGTGTGCTCCGTTTCTTTGTCTTTGCTGCTATTTTTCCTGCTACTGCATGACGTTTTTACTTCACCTGGCTTCCTGCCTCGCCCCTGCTTTGTGGTTGCTACTGTTCTTTCAAACCGTGCTGATCATGTGCAGACGTCGTTGGTCTGCGCATGATCAGCACGGAATACTTCTCCGCTCTGCAGCATCGCCCAGATCCTCCTGGCATTCTTGGCTGCCAGAGCGCACACGGCGATGTTGTGTCCCCGCCTTTTGGCCAGTTTTACGACCCAGTCTTCGGCATAGGCCGGTTTGTTGATCCTGGCCTGCAAGACGGACCTGGCCCCATGGACGAGGAGTTTGCGTACATAACCATTGCCTCGCTTGCTGAGCCCCAGCAGAACTTGTTTGCCACCACTGCTGTGTTCCCTCGGTATCAGCCCCAGGGCATTGGCAAACTTGCGTCCTTCTGTAAAGTTCTCTGCCCGTCCAAAGCTGCCGATGATGGCGGTGGCGGTGAGGACGCCTACGCCGGGGATGGTTTCTATCAGTTTGCAGGCGGGATTGCTTTGCAGTACTTGTTTGATCTGTTTCTCTACTTGACCAATTCTTTCTTCTAACTCACTGAGATACTGCAGTAACTCATCGACCAGGCCGTTGAGTATGCCGAGCATGCCGCGGCTTTGCTCTTGCCAGAGGGCGACTTCACGGCGCAGGTGGCGCAGGCCGGGAGTGAGTATCTGACCAAACTCAGCGAGCAGGCCCCGTATCTGGTTGGCGGTCGCAGTACGGTGTTTGACCCAGGCTTCTCTTACTCTGTGCAGGGCTTGTATCTGTTGTTCTTCACGGCTGCGTATCGTCACTCTCTGGATACTTTCTCTTACTGCTGCTTCTGCGATACCTGCGGCATCTCTGGCATCGGTCTTGTTTCCTTGTACAAAGCCTTTGACGTACTGGGGTGCCATCAGTTTGACATCATGCCCAAGTGACTGGATCTGCCGCGCCCATTCGTGAGCTCCTCCGCAGGCTTCCATCCCTACCAGGCACGGTGGCTGTGATGCAAAGAATCCCATGACTTCGCTACGCTTGAGTTTCTTCGACAGCAGCTTCTTGCCTCGGGCATTGGCACCATGAACTTGAAAAATACTCTTTGCCAAATCCAGCCCAATTACGGTAATCTTTTCCATGACGCTTCCCTTCTGTTAAGTAGTTTGTCGAAACTCTACTTTGGCACATCACGATGCCGTTTGGGAGGGGGCGTCCATTTCATTACCCTACAAAATCATGCGAGACTCAAACTGGTCGGAGTGCGAGGATTTGAACCCCGGACCTTCTGCTCCCAAAGCAGTTGCGCTACCGGACTGCGCTACACTCCGAAAAAACTTTTCACTACTGAATACTGGAAGGGGATCAAGGATTCGAACCTAGTGGACTGTGAAAGTGAAAGCGAAAGTGAAGGACATGTGCCCGGCGAATCAGGGCAAGGCGCAAAACACAGCGATAGCGGGGCTATCGCGAGTATTTGCAACGCAGCCATGATCGTCGCGCACATGGCAGGCACTTCGCTTTTCACTTTCACAGTTCACTAATATGCCGGACTCAAATTCCGGTGCCTGGCCTCTTGGCAAATCCCCTGTAAAACTGGTGCGCGCGGAGGGACTTGAACCCTCAATCCTTTCGGCACTGGTTTCTAAGACCAGCATGTATCCCAATTCCACCACACGCGCATACAACTCTCTCGCTCACCGACATGCATGCCGATGCGCTTACTCACTGGCGGAAACGGTGAGACTCGAACTCACGGGACCTTTCAGCCCTACTGTCTTCCAGACAGCTGCAATGGCCGCTCTGCCACGTTTCCAAATTTCTAAATACTGGTGCGCATGGAGGGACTCGAACCCTCAAACCTTGCGGTGCTGGTTTTTGAAACCAGCGTGTATTCCAATTCCACCACATGCGCATTTATTCATTCTTCAACCTGCTTTGGGGTGACCACCCGGAGTCGAACCGGGATAAGCGGAATCACAATCCGCGACTTTCACCGTTAAGCTATGGCCACCCCAAAGCAGGCTGATCTTTTCTTTCATTGCTGAACCTTTGCTTGTTCTCGTAGGGTGCGCCGTGCGCACCAGCACACCCGTTTCGTTGATCAACGATGGTGCGCACAGCGCACCCTACAAAATCATGCAAGACTTAAACTGGTCGGAGTGCGAGGATTTGAACCCCGGACCTTCTGCTCCCAAAGCAGTTGCGCTACCAGACTGCGCCACACTCCGAAGAAAATTTCACTACTTAATACTGGAAGGGGATCAAGGATTCGAACCTTGGAGTGTCGGGTTCAAAACCCGATGCCGTCACCGCTTGGCTAATCCCCTGTAAAACTGGTGCGCACGGAGGGACTTGAACTCTCAATCCTTTCGGCACTGACTTCTGAGGCCAGCGTGTATTCCAATTCCACCACATGCGCTTCATTCATTCTTCAACCTGCTTTGGGGTGACCACCAGGAATCGAACCGGGATAAGCGGATTCACAATCCACGACTTTCACCATTAAGTTATGGCCACCCCAAAGCAGGCTGATTATTTCCTTTCATCGCTGAACCTTTGCATGGACTCGTAGGGTGCGCCGTGCGCACCATCACGCACGTTTCGTTGATCAACAACGGTGCGCACGGCGCACCCTACAAAATCATGCAATACTCAAACTGGTCGGAGTGCGAGGATTTGAACCTCGGACCTTCTGCTCCCAGGGCAGTAGCGCTACCAGGCTGCGCCACACTCCGATTTGACTGTTAAGGCCTGTTGCAATCTGCAATCAGGCTAAAAATTCTGCACTCCGCAGGGCTTTCGCAAAATTGTCCCAGCAAGGCGTCAGCGACGACGACAGTACTTTAGTACGGCTAGGAGCTGCAACGCAGCTGGGGCGGTTTTGCGTAAGCCCTGCCTAAAAACTAAAAAGCCCGGTGCGTTGATCGCATCCGGGCTGGTCGCTACAGGTGGCCTGACCATTAACTGGTGAGGCTTGCCTGTGGGGTTTCCCCCGGATGTTGAGCTGCACGCATGCGCCCAGATGATGCAAGGGCAAGGCGAAGAGCGGGCTGGGCAATGTTGGCAGTGCTGGCTGCAACTGCAGGTCAGTGGCTAAATGGGATGGGAGCGATGCTGCATCCAGCAGCGCTGCGCCAGCCTGTGCCATGCCCTGCGCGATGAGGCGCAGGTTCTGGTGCAGTTGTTGGAGTAGCGTTGCGTTCACAATAGGTCCTGTTCTTTAAAAATTGATGTTGGTATTCAAGCGGGTGTTGCTGTATTCGATGGATGTATCTTGCCATAGCTTTTAAAATAAAACAAGCATGGCATGACGAATTTATTCAAGTATTTGATATATTTTTGCAACAGGTGGGTATTTCAGCAGGAAATTAAGCTGAGAATATGTGCATGTCCACACTATGACAAAGGCTTATTTTATTGAAATTTATGCTAGAGTAAATTACATCGAAATATTTTTTTGCTGCTTGAAATTTGATGTAACTGGACAGAATTTTTAGCATCACACATGCGCTTGACTTACAGATGCCAATCGCAAATGTGAAGTTTTAGTCCCCTCTCCTTCAAGGGGAAGGAGCAAAAACATCCCCCTTGCATCCCCTACCGGAGTAATCCATGCCACAAACCAGCACAGACAACACCAAGCCCTCCTCGCCACTCTGGCTGAACTGGAGCCAGAACCTGTTTTACCAGGGCGATAATTATTACTACACGCCACGCACGCGCGCAGAATTACAAGCTATCGTCAGCACAGCCGCTGCACAAGACAAACAACTGCGTGTTTCCGGCCAGCGCCATTCACAAACCCCGCTGGTGGCCAGCAGCGAGACGCCTGCGAGTGGCGTCGTTATCCTTGATCTGTCCTGCTATGCAGACCTGGGCCGCGAAGGTGACCAGCGCATGCAAATCAGCAGCGATGGCAAAAGCGTTACCGTGAACACTGGCGTGCGTGAAGATGAACTCGATGCCTTTCTGACGCAAAACAAGCTCATGCTGGAAACCGTGACGGCTGGCGGTTTTTTTAGCCTCGGTGGCATGACGGCGGTAGATGTGCATGGTGCGACCGTGCAGGCACCTATCTTTGCCGAGACCGTCACCGCCTTTGCCATCATGGGGCCCAGCGGCATCGTCAATACCATCGACGCCAGCACACCCAAGGTGGGTGCATGGTCACCACTGCAATTTGCCCGCGTGTCACTGGGCAGCCTGGGTATTGTGACTGCCGTTACCATCAGCGTCTTGCCACGCCCGTTTGCGAATTGTCTGGCTGCGGGGATCAGTGATTTTGTGTGGGAGAATGCCGCCAATTTTGGTGCTGGCCTGTCTGCCCTGCTGGCCTCCAAATCCAGGGTAGAAACCTTCTTCAACCCCTATGCACTGACAGGCACCAGCAACTTCACTGCAGCATGGTGGAATGTAGAAAGCGGCTCGGGTGTAGCCCCCGTGGCAGAACCCACGACAGATGCCTGCCAGCTCGCACAAAAAAATGAATTCGGAGCACCCTATCTGCCTTATGCGGAAAAAATCGCCGAGGACGCCGCCATCTATGCACAAAGCTTTGATGCGCCCATCGTCGGCACCGCAGCGGCAGCGATGATCACATCGACCGCGATATCTGTCATCAAGGGTGAAGTCAAAAAAGCAGCGCAAAAGAATTCCGACCTTTGGCTGAATGAGGCCGCCAGGGTCATTTTCATGTCTTACTTTATCGAGTTGCCTGACCTGGGTGCAGAAAGTTTATCTACGGTCTGGGGAGCCTTGAAATCAGTCAGCGACAAGGTCAACAAGAGCAGCAACTTTCACATCGCTGCGCCTATGGAGTTTCGCTTCATCAAAGGTGGCAATACTGCCATGGCAGGTACCTACACCAGCAATGCCGACGCCTATTTCGTCAACCTTGACCTGATCGCCTTTGTCGCCGTGCATGAAGATAATAGCGGTCTCGACTACCCGACCAAGCTGTTGAATTTTTTTGCGGAGGTAGAAAGCGAATGGGTCGCCCTCGGTGGCTGGCCTCACAATGGCAAGATGTATGGTTTCTATGATCCCACCACGGGGCCAGGTACCGGCACACAGCCCTTCAACCCGGCATTTCTGAAGCAGTTACGCAGCCGCCGTACAGAGCGCGTGCAGGCCTTTGATGATTACCGCCAGAGTTGTGACCCTACCGGGATGTTTGTGAATGCCTATGTGGCGAGACTGGTGGGGGAGTGAGCTTGCAGGTTCACATGCTGCATGTGAATACACAGCCACTCACCGCAGAAAGGCACAGAGAAAGATATTTATCGCTTGCCCTCCCTCAGCGCACAAGGATAAATGTAGCCGTAACGGGAGATGCATTGGAACGCGCCGCATATGAACGTCGTGCACGGCGCAGATTATTTGCCCGTGTGTTGTGAGACCATGCGGCGCATTGCAATGCGCACTATGTCAAGGCGATGACGGGAAATGGGGTACGCATGCGCGATCAGATTCAATGCTTTTCGCTGGTTTTCTTCTTTTTGACAGCGGTGGCAAGTTTGTGATCAGCACCATCCGGCGCACGAATAAAATCAACAAATGCACGCAGGGGTGCAGGCAGGTGTCGCCGCCCTGAATAATATAAAAACGGCCCCGAAAAACTCAACCACCAATCCTGCAATATGGGCTGCAACTGTCCTGATGCGATGTAGGGAGCAAGCCATTCTTCAAACAGATAAATGACACCATGGCCAGCCACTGCAGCATTGACTGCCAGATCCATCACGGTGGGTGTCACGATCAGGGGACCGCTGGGGTCAAGGCTTAGTTTTTGCCCATCGCGCTCAAACTCCCACGGAAAAATAGCACCGCTGAGAAATTTTCCGCGCAGGCAGGCATGTTGCAACAAATCACGCGGGTGCTCAGGTATGCCCCGCCTGGCGAGATAGGCAGGTGCAGCGGCGACAGCAAAACGTTGCGTCAGCGGGCCGATGGGGACGGCGATCATGTCTTGTTCCAGCCGTTCGCCATAACGTATGCCAGCATCACACCCGCTTGCCACGACATCGACAAAATTATTGTCAATGACGATGTCGAGCAGGATATCCGGGTATTTGCGCATGAATTGATCGACGATGGGCTGCAAGAAAAAAAGCGCCGCACTGACTGGCACATTGAGTCGCAAGGTACCACGCGGGCTGTCGCGCAGATCGTTGAGTACATCCAGTGCACTGGCTACATCGTTGAGTGCGGGTTGCAGGCGGCTAAGCAATAGCGCACCGGCCTCGGTTGGCGTGACGCTACGGGTGGTGCGCAATAGTAGCCGTATGCCAAGCTGGCTTTCCAGCCGCCGTACAGCCTCGCTCAGTGCCGAAGCGGATTGCCCGCTGGCACGCGCAGCCTGGCGGAAGCCGCGATGCTGCACGACCAGCGCAAAGGTGGACAGGTCAGCCAGGGAATGCAAGTCTGTGGTCATGGTTGGAATGCTCCATTGTGCGGAATATCGTACAAGCCGTGCGGAATTGCCCTGATTATCACACAGTACGACTCTCGCTATGATGTCTCCATGCCTTACCCCAATAAGCGACAAACGCGAAACAAGCGCAAAACAGGGGCCTGGCAAACCTGTCAACCATCACCCTGGAGTTTTTATGAGCACTTATTCCCCCTCCCGCGACCAGTTCACACCTAAGCATTGCGACATTGCATTCAATCGCATGGGCTACGGCGCCATGCAACTGGCAGGCCCGCATGTATGGGGCCCACCCAAAGACCGCGTTGCTGCCGTGGCAGTGTTGCGTGCAGCCATAGAGCTGGGCATCAACCATATCGATACCTCGGATTTTTATGGGCCGCATGTGACCAACCAGATCATTTGCGAAGCCCTGCATCCCTACCGCGATGAGCTGACCATCGTCACCAAAATAGGTTTCAAGCGTGGCGAAGATCAATCATGGCTGCCCGCCGCATCTGCCAAGGAATTGCGCGACGCCGTCCACGACAACCTGCGCAACCTGAAGCTGGATGTGCTTGACGTGGTCAACCTGCGTGCGCCTGGTGTGGCTGGCCCGGACGGCTCATCTCTCGCCGCAGCGCTGGATACCATGCTGCACCTGAAACAAGAAGGCCTGATCCGCCACATAGGGCTCAGCAACGTCGATATGCAGCAACTGACAGAAGCGCAGCAGATCACCGACATCGTCTGCGTACAAAACCAGTACAACCTGGCGCATCGCGGTGACGATGCCATGATAGATACACTGGCTGCACAGGGTATCGCCTATGTACCGTTTTTCCCGCTCGGCGGATTTACACCTTTGCAGTCGGACGTGTTGACGCAGGTGGCAGCAAGACTGCAAGCCCAGCCCATGCAAGTGGCACTGGCGTGGCTGCTGCAACGTGCACCTAATATTCTCGTCATCCCTGGTACATCATCGGTGGCACATCTGCATGACAACGTCGCAGCGGGTGCATTGCGACTTGATGAGGCGGCATTGGTGGCGTTGAATAGTATGTAAAAGCAAATGAGTAACCAGCTTCATCCAGTGCCTAATCAGACTGGCCGAAGCTGGCGATGATCGTTTGATGATGCAGATATCTTGACAAAAGGGATCATCGTTGCCGTAATGGGAAGTGCATTGTAATGCGTCGCATGTACGCGTGGGGCATGGCGCAGATATGTTGCCCAGGATAGTGTGAAGCCATGCGGCGCATTGCAATGCAACCTACGTCACGGCGCTGATAAAGAATTGGGTACGCGTCGCCCTCAGAAAACGTAGATACGATTAGCGCAGCGTAATCGTACGCATGATGTGTGCCCAAATAATCACAGCCCCAAGAAAATCTGAGCATCGCAAAAGACCTGCTTCAACAACATTACGGCCTTTGCTGAAAACACTACATTGAAGTCGTGATGACTTTCACTCTCATCAGTTAGCGGCGGTTGGCATGCGTACGATTACGCTGCGCTAATCGTACCTACACACGGCTCATTTACTTTTATCACTGCACGATAGATTGCGATGTAAACCTCATGCTTGAGTATCGTGCACGGCGTAGATATGTTGCCCGGGATGGTGTGAAGCCATGCGGCGCATTGCAATGCGCCTTACACCAAGGCTGGCAGAAATATCCCTGCAGTGCCGCCATCTTCCATCCGTCCATTCACTGACAACCACATCTATTGCAACACTGTTGCAAAAAAACTTGAATTACTTTATGATCCTGAAAAATGCAATTGTGTTGCAAATAGACTTGAGTAACAAACCATGTGCGTGCCTGATGCGTGGCGGATGCTGCCTGTTTGCTTGAGGTGTTGAGCTGCTGAGGTGCTGAGCTGCACGCACGTCTTTGCAGGCGTTGCTCAGAGCTGGAAAATTGAGAGATGCAAAGATAAGCACAGACTGATTTCAGTCTATTTTTTTTAAATCAATAATGCAACAAAGTTGCATTTAATAATAAAACGAGACCGGATACGCCGCACTTCTGTCGTTGAAAACTCTGGCCTGGTGCCATCCCTATCAAGACTCAGTCACACATCTGCCACCTACCGCAAACCCAGACACAGGACCCATCATGCCAAATCCCACGCTCTTGCCCGTCACCGTACTCTCCGGTTTTCTGGGTGCAGGTAAAACTACCCTGCTCAATCACATCCTCAACAACCGCGAAGGCAGGCGGGTGGCGGTGATTGTCAATGATATGTCTGAGGTGAATATCGATGCTGATCTGGTGCGGCAAGGTGGGGCCGAGTTATCGCGGGCGGATGAGAAACTCGTCGAGATGAGCAATGGCTGCATTTGCTGCACCTTGCGGGAAGACTTGCTGATAGAAATCCAGCGGCTCGCCAGTGAGCAGCGTTTTGATTATCTGCTCATAGAATCGACCGGCATATCCGAACCCATGCCGGTGGCCGAGACCTTTACCTTCAGGGATGAAGATGGTCGCAGCCTGTCTGACATTGCGCGGCTCGACACCATGGTCACGGTGGTGGATGCCTATAACTTCTTGCGCGACTATGCGTCTGGCGACAGCCTGAACCAGCGCGGCACTTCCATGGGGGAAGAAGATGAACGCACGGTGGTTGACCTGCTGGTCGAGCAGATAGAATTTTGCGATGTCATCGTCCTCAACAAGGCTGACATGGTCAGTGCTGCCGAGTTTGAGAGGCTGAGCCAGATCTTGCGGGCGTTAAACCCGCGTGCGGATATCGTGCCTTGCAGTTTTTCAAATGTGCCGCTGGAACGGATATTGAACACGGGCCGCTTCAATTTTGAACAGGCCTCTGCCGCACCAGGCTGGTTGAAAGAACTGCGTGGCGAGCATGTACCTGAGAGTGAAGAATATGGCATAAGCAGCTTTGCCTACCGCGCGCGCAGGCCGTTTCACCCTCAGCGTTTCTGGTCTTGCATACATCAGGGCTTTGCGGGTGTGGTGCGGTCAAAAGGTTATTTCTGGCTGGCGACGCGCATGGATATCGCTGGCGAATGGTCACAGGCGGGTGGCATTTGTCGGCATCATGAAGCAGGCTTGTGGTGGTCAGCCGTCAGCAAGGCGGAGTGGCCGCAGGATGCAGATTACCAGCAGCATATTTTAAGCAAATGCATAGAGCCATTCGGTGACCGCCGACAGGAGCTGGTGTTCATTGGCATGGATATGGATCAGGCGGTGATAGAAGCAACACTGGATGCCTGTCTGCTGACGAATGAAGAAATGGCGCAAGGGCCAGCAGACTGGGCCAGCTATGACGACCCTTTCCCATCGTGGATGGAGACGGACGATAGCGAAGATGACGAAGACGCCAACATGATCACACAGCATGTGGAGGCTTTAGCATGAACAAACTGATCCCCCTCACCCTGCTCGCTGCATTGCAGGCGATAGCAATCAATAGTAGCGCCCATGAAGCCCACGTACACGGCAGCGCGACTGTCTTGCTGGCGCAGGATGGCAACAGGCTGACGCTGGAATTTGACAGCCCGCTGGATAACCTGCTGGGCTTTGAACATGCGCCGCGCACGGACAAGCAAAAACAGGCAGCCAAGGCTTTGCTTGATCTCATGCAAAAGCCGGATACCTTATTGAAGCTCAATGCAGAAGCAGACTGCCAGTTAGCCACGGTGAAAGTAGTTGCGCCTGTACTGCAATCCACTGCGACAGCTAAGGATGAACATGCAAACCTGCATGCCGAATATGAATATGGCTGCACCAAAGTCGCCGCATTGAAGTCGCTGCAACTGAGTTTGTTTGATGCATTCCCGTCTATACACAAGGTCGATGCACAAATGGCTGGCGCACGTGGGCAGGCTGCCGCAACACTGACACCAAAACAACGTATGCTGGCATGGTGATGTCTGCAATAGAAAAAGACAGCAGCCCCGCGCTGAGCCTGAGCAACGTACAGTTTCACTGGCAGGCCGGACATGCAGCTTGTCTGGACATAGAAAGCTTCGCTATCAGCAAGGGTGAAAGCGTGTTCCTGTACGGCCCCAGCGGCAGTGGCAAGAGTACATTGCTGTCGCTGGCGGGTGGCATCATCACGCCGCAGCGCGGACAGGTCACGGTGCTGGGCAGTGACCTGGGTGCCTTGTCTGGTGCAGCGCGTGACCGCTTTCGCGTTGATCATGCGGGATTTATTTTCCAGCAGTTCAACCTCATCCCTTATCTGTCTATGCTGGAGAATGTCTTGCTGCCTTGCCGCTTGTCGGTGAGACGGCAGCAACGTGCCAGTGCAGCACATGGCAGCCCGCGCGAGGCAGCAGTGGCTTTGCTGGATACGCTGGGGCTGGATGCCAACCTGTATCAGCGCCATGTCACAGGACTGAGCATAGGCCAGCAACAGCGTGTGGCGGCGGCGCGTGCGCTGATAGGCCAGCCAGAAATCATCATCGCTGATGAACCCACATCGGCACTGGATGCGGACAGGCAAAAAGATTTTATCGCACTCATTTTGCAGCAATGCGCCAGCCATGGCAGCAGCCTGCTGTTTGTCAGCCATGACCACAGACTGGCCAGCCAGTTTAGCCGCGAGCTGGACTTGCAAAAAATTAACCGCGTGGAGCAGCACTGATGTTTTCGCAGTTATTTTCGCAGTTATTTTATTTCTTGCGACTGGCAGGCAAAAGCGCCTGGAACCGCCGCCTGACGCTGGGCCTGATGCTGTTTGTCATTAGCCTGTCGGTCTGCCTGTTGCTGGCGGTTGAGAGGCTGCGTAATGATGCGCGTGAAGGCTTTTCGCATGCCATCTCCGGCACTGACCTGGTCGTGGGTGCGCGTACCAGCCCGGTGCAACTGATGCTGTATGCGGTGTTTCGTATCGGTGCGGCGACCAATAATATTGCCTGGCAAAGTTACCAGGATTTGCTGCATGACCCAGCCGTGGCCTGGGCTGTGCCGCTGTCGCTGGGTGACTCGCATCGCGGCTTTGCAGTGGTGGGCACGACGCCAGATTACTTCAACCGCTTTCGCTATGGTGATGCGCAAGGCCTGCAACTGCGGGCGGGGCAGGCTTTTGCCGGGGATGCAGATCATCTGTTTGACGCCGTCATTGGGGCAGATGTGGCAGACAACCTCGGTTATCAGGTCGGCACAAAAATCACGCTCAGTCATGGTACTGGCGATGCTGCATTGGCTGAACATGCCGACAAACCTTTCAAGGTAGTGGGTGTGCTGGCACGCACCGGCACGCCAGTCGATAGTAGCGTGCATATCAGCCTGCAAGCCATGCAGGCTATCCATCTTGACTGGCAAGGCGGCGCACCCGTGCCGGGCTTTTCCATTGCCGCCGAGCATGCGCGCAAGTTTGATTTGCAACCCAAAGAAATCACTGCCGTGCTGGTGGGCCTGCACAAGCGCAGCATGGTGTTTCGCTTGCAAAGGCAGATTAATACCAAGAGTGGCGATGCCTTGCTGGCCGTACTGCCAGGCGTGGCGCTGGATCAGTTGTGGCAAGTCATCAGCATCATTGAACGGGTCTTGCTGGCGATGTCGTCGCTGCTGGTGCTGCTGGGCAGTGCAGGTTTGCTGGCGGTGATGCTGGCCAGCCTTAATGAGCGCAGGCGTGAGCTGGCGATTTTGCGTTCTGCCGGTGCCGGGCCTGGTCATTTGTTTTTGATGTTGATGGCTGAGAGCCTGGGCCTGACCATTGCCGGGGCCATCAGCGGCCTGCTCTTGCTTGATGTACTGACGCTGGCGGGCAAGGACTGGGTACAGATGCATTACGGCATCCTCATCAAACCCGGCATTCTCAATGCAACAGAAATCCCGCTGCTAGGTATGGTGGTACTGATGGGCATGCTGACCAGCCTGGTACCGGCATGGCTGGCTTACCGTAATTCGCTGGCGGATGGTTTGACACCGCGCCTGTAGAAAGTAGGACTTACGCAAAACCGCCCCAGCTGCGTTGCAGCTCCTAGCCGGACTAAAGTACTGTCTTCGTCGCTGTCGCCTTGCTGGGACAATTTTGCGTAAGTCCTAAATAAGTAAATAAATGAGTGAAAGCATATCAATGAAAACCAGACATCAATCCCGCTTTGCTTACCAGTTTTGGCTGGGTAGCGCCTGCTGTATTTTATTCATGCTGACTGCCTGGCTGTTGATGACGGCCAAAGCGGCGGAGCCCAGCGGGCAATACAAGGTCGGGGACAGGCTGCCGCAAAACAAGGCTGCCGCAGTATCAGCATCAACGTCGGCATCAGCAACACCAGCATCAGCGCCCGCCAGCAAACCCGCAGCCACGCCTGTCGCCAGCGACAGCTACAAGGAAATCCGCTGGGAAGCCCTGATCCCAAAAAACTGGGACCCGAGCAAGGACTTCAAGAACCTGGACATGAATTTTCTCAACGATGGCGACCCACGCGCCATGGCCGCCCTGCAAACCATGCGCGAAGCCTGGGACAAGGCACCAGTCGAAGCCAGCCTGAACGGCACGCGCATCAAGATACCCGGCTTCATCGTACCGCTGGATGGCGAACGCGGCAAGCTGCGCGAATTTTTGCTAGTCCCCTACTTCGGTGGCTGCATCCACACCCCGCCACCGCCTGCGAACCAGATCATCGATGTCGTGCTCGACAAGCCTGCGAAGATACAGATGATGGATGCGGTATGGGTCAGCGGTGTGCTGGAAACCATCCGTAGTGATACCTCCATGGGCAGTGCGGGGTATCGCTTGAAGGGGATGAAGGTGGAGGCTTATGTTTATGCGAAGTAGGGTTTACGAACCGGTGCAGGTTAGACCCGAGCGCAGGTTGGGACCGAGCGTAGGTTGGGCTACGCCTTATCAGCCCAACACTGGGCCTCAACATACGTATCGTCATTTAAACGCCGAGTGTTGGGCTGGTAAACCGTAGCCCAACCTACGCCCTATTCAACCTACGTCCCCAAATCAATTTTTCAATTTCCCCAGGAACCCCCATGCACTACAAACACCTCACCCTCCTCATCGCCGCCGCATACCCCGCGTTCACCCACGCCCAGGAATCAACCCAAACCGAAGTCCTCATCAAAGCCCAAAGACAAAACTACCGCAGCATCTCCGCCACCGGTGCCACCAAGACCGATGCCCTGCTGGCCGACCTGCCGCAAAGCGTGCGGGTCTTGACGGCTGACCTGCTCAAGGACAATGGCGTCACCAGCCTTAACAATGCGCTGGACCTGACGAGCGGCATTGCGCGGCAAAGCAATCTGGGTGGTTTGTGGGACAGCTATGCCATGCGCGGTTTTACCGGCGACCCTAATTTTGGGTCTGATTACATGGTCAATGGATTCAGTTCCAGCCGTGGCTACAATGGCTTGCGCGATACTGCGAGTACGCAATCCATCGAGATATTGAAGGGGCCATCATCGGCCCTGTATGGCCGTGGAGAACCCGGCGGCACGGTAAATATCATGACCAAGAAACCGCGCTTCAAGCCTGAGTATGATGTTGACCTGACGCTGGCCAGCCACCAGACTTACCGCATCGCTGCCGACCTGACCGGGCCAGTCAGCGACAATATCGCCTACCGCATCAATGCCGCAGCAGAACAGGGTAACAGCTACCGCGACACCGTCAGCAGCAAGCGCAGCTTTGTCTCGCCTTCGCTGGTGTGGCTGATAGGCGATCGTACGACACTCTCATATGAACTCGAAGCCAGTGAGCAGAAAACACCGTTTGACCGCGGTGTGCTGGCAGTAAATGGCAAACTGGGTCTGATACCCAATTCACGCTTTCTGGGTGAGCCTGGCGATGGCCTGATGACGGTAAAATCTCTGGGACACCAGGTGTTTGTGCAGCATGATTTCAACCAGCAATGGTCGCTGCAAAGTGGCTTGTCTTACCGCGACAGTGCGCTCAATGGTTACTCCACCGAGGCAAATAATCTGCTGGCAGATGAACGTACCTTGCGCCGCCAGCGCCGCTACCGTGATTTTTCTGCGACGGACAAATCTGCGCGGGTAGAACTGGTGGGCAAGTTTGACACTGGCATCATCAAGCACCATGCCTTGCTGGGCGTGGATACCTACCAGTTTGATGACAGCCGCGTGCAGTTGCGCCGTAATCCATCGGCTACCAACGCCTATGCCATCGACATCTACAATCCTGTGTATGGCAAGACAGCCGACCCGCTGACCCTGTCCATCAATACCCTGGAAAACCAGCGTGCGCGTGGACTCTACCTGCAAGACCAGCTTGATCTGGGCACACAATGGAAGGCGCTGCTGGGCCTGCGCAGCGACCATTATGAGCAGACCCTGACGAACTACCGCGCATCAGTCGCCAATAACCAGTCACTCAGTGCCACCAGCCCGCGTGTTGGACTGGTGTATCAACCCATGAAGGGCATATCGCTGTATGCCAATGTCGCAAAAGGCTTTCGCCCGAATAGCGGCATCAGCATCAGTAACACGGCTTTCCCGGCAGAAGAAAGCCGCTCTTATGAAGTAGGCCTCAAATTTGATACACCAGACAACAAAACCAGCGCGACTATTGCCCTCTACCGTATCAAGAAAAGCAATGTGCTGACCACTAACCCGGCCAATACTGATTTCTCTATCGCAGCGGGTGAAGTGGGCAGCAAGGGGCTGGAGCTGGATGTGGTGGGCGACATCGCCACTGACCTGCGCCTGTCTGCCGCCTATGCCTACACCGATGCGACCGTCACAAAAGGCGACAACACCATCATCACTGGCAGCCGCTTCCCGAATGTGGCCAAGCATAGCGCCAACCTCATCCTGAGCCAGTTATTCACCATAGGCACAGCCAGGGCCAGTGTGGGTGCGGGTATCAATTATGTGGGTGAACGCCTGGGCGACGTGGCGGTGTCTTCCAGCTTTGTGCTGCCAGCCTACACAACGGTGAAACTCATGTCTTCTTATAGCCCCAGCAAAACTACGCGAGTGTCACTGAATGTGGATAACCTGTTCAACAAACGTTATTACGCCAGTTCGTATAGTCAGTTGTGGGTGGCACCGGGCACAGAGCGCGGTGTCAACCTCACTCTGCATCAACAATTCTGATGAACGTGGCGACTCAAAAAACCAGCCAGCGCATCAGCAGCATTGATGCGCTGCGCGGCCTGGTCATGATGATCATGATGTTTGATCATGTGCGCGAGACTTTCTTTTTGCATCAGCAAGTCAGCGATCCCATGGATGTGGGCCAGACTGCACCAGCATTGTTCTTCACGCGGCTGGCGGCGCATCTGTGTGCACCTGTGTTTGTATTCCTGACGGGCTTGTCTGCATGGCTGTATGCAAACCCGCCATCTGGATCGCGCGATGCCAGTGGCTTTCTCATCAAACGTGGCTTGCTGCTGGTGGCGCTGGAGCTGACAGTAGTCAACTTCGCCTGGGCCGGGCAATTCCCGCCTGCGACGATTTACCTGCAAGTGATCTGGGTCATCGGCCTTTGCATGATTATCCTCGGCCTGCTGCACAAGCTGCCACCGCTGTTATTGGGCATGCTGGGTTTGCTGATCGTGACCGGGCACAATGCCCTGGCTGAATTGAATTTTGCGCCAGGCACTGTGTCGCATGCCTTGTGGACTTTGTTGCTGCATCGTGGTTATCTCATCAGTGATGCGGCAATCAAGATCAAGGTCAGCTACCCTCTGCTACCGTGGATAGGCATCATCCTGCTGGGTTATGTTGCTGGTAGTTTGTATGCGGCAGACATCAGCGCAGCACGCCGCCAGCGCCAGCTGACTATCCTGGGCATCACTGCCCTGCTTATGTTTGCGATGCTGCGCGGCATCAATGGCTATGGCGAAACCCAGCCCTGGCAGGATCATGGCAACAGCCTGCTGACGCTGATGTCTTTCTTCAACCTGACCAAGTACCCGCCCTCGCTGGACTTTGCCCTGTTGACGCTGGGCATAGGAATGTGTTGTTTATCCTTGCTGGAAAAATACCCAGGCAAGTTAAGCCGCATCGCCAGCGTGTTTGGTGGCGCACCCATGTTTTACTACCTGCTGCATTTATATGTCTTGCTGGCCTTGCAAAGGCTGATGCTTGCCGTATATGGAGCCAACCATGGACAGCGTTTTGGTGTCGATCATGTCTGGCTAGTCTGGTTGATTGCTGCGGCCTTGATACCTATATTGTATTACCCATGCCGTGCTTTTGCGCTTTACAAACGGCAAAGCGGGAAGACATGGGTCAGGTATTTTTGATAGGTAGGGAATCAACTGGCAGGGTGCGCCGTGCGCACCGTTTTCCTGACACGGATGTGGTGCGTCAAGACGCACCCTACGGGGTAATTTCTTACGCGTTCAATACTTGACGATATACGTCAGCGCAAAATACGGTGGCCGGTTTTCATGGGCCTGGCCGCCGCCGGTTTTGTCGGTGCCGCCTATGTAGGTGTTATACTTGGTTTCATAAGGCAGGTCAGAGTCGTTGTTACCTTCAAATGAACGGCTATGCAAACCAAAATCACCGTTGTTGATGGTGTGCGAGTGGGATGGTATCTGGTCAGTGGTGAGCGTTACGGTTTCAAGACCGCCGGTTGCGTTGGTGGGGTAGTTACTCAGGCCAGCGCCCTGCCCTGCGCCGACAACAAAGCGGCTGCGCAGGTCTGGCAGTGTGCCGTTAACCAACATGGGATACAGGTTGGGATAAGTTGCCTGGTCGATGCGCGTGCCATTGCATAGCAGCCAGCCATTCGGCGCGCTTTGTCCCAGAAAGCTGATGACCGTGCCAACCGGCATGGCGATCAGGGCAACTACCGAGCTGCTGTCTGCGGGGAGTTCGGCATCGAGTGTATATGTCATCATCCAGTCCTTTTATCTGAGTTGCACAGCGAGGGGTTAAGCGGCATAAGGTATAAGGCATCAGAACACTCTGGACGACCAGAGCGAGCGCCATTAATTGACATAACAATAATTGTTAATTAATTAAATTTCAAGCTTAATTCGCAATTAACGTGCAAATCCTGGGAAAGATGATCATTACTATCTTCAAGGCAAGCTGAAATCAAAAGTGTAAAAATGCTGCCCTTCCTTGATATCGATGCCCATGTTGCCGCTGATGCCTGTCAGCTCGTCAGTACCGGAATCAGGCACGACCTGTATCGTCAACTGTGGCTGGCCACGGTTCATGGTGCCGGTGTGCATGAGCGCGAAGCTGCCCTTTTTGCCTGCCAGAGTGCCGCTCACCCTTTCTATCGCGACATAGCCCGCCGAGCCCTTGACCTCGCCCATGGCAGACATCATCTCGCCCAGGCTATGGGCTTGCAAATCGCCATGAAATTGCTTGTCTATCGTCATGTGGCCCAGCCTGGCAGCTTCTATTCCTGGTGCTGCGGCTTGCGGGCTGAGTTTGACTTCAAATGTACCGCTGATGTGATGTGGGTATTGCATACTCTGCTCCTTTGCGATGGCAGGCGGGAATTGAGGCCTGAGTCTGTCAAGTCGCAGTGTACAGCTAGATCGCACTGGAGGCGACAACAGGCAGGCTGGCAATCGGACCGGCTTACGTTGACCAGACCTATTTTGTGCGGGATTTCAGTCAGTTGGTGGCGATGACTCAGGGAAGATGAGAAGAGTTTGCGTCAGGCAGGACAGACTTGCAAAATAGATAATTATGTTTTATCTTATATTTTCTCCTCCCCGACAACAAGGAAATAGCATGAACTACGACAATAGCGCGACTGCCCTGTTTCACCCTGAGCTACAAGCTCCCTTACTGACAAATAATTTTCCGGCAAGCGAACATGCACTTTGCGCAGAATTGTCGCGACTGGCGTATTGGCGTTACGAAAACGAGGGGCTAGACGACCAAGGCAAATTTGTACGTAGAGAATTCAATAATATACTTGTCAATGCAGGTTTTGATCACCTGTTGCTGTTGATCGACGCACGCACGGGTACGCAGGGCTTCGCCGCCACCAGAGGGGGGAAAGCCTATGTCGTCTTTCGTGGGTCACAAACGGATGAGCCTGCAGATGTCTTCATCGATGGCTTTTTCTGGCCAGTACCATGGAGAGGCAAGGGCTGTGTACATAGCGGCTTTCTGGCATCTTACCAAGGTATTGAAGGCCAGCTCAATGAATGGCTCAAAAAGCATCAGGACATGAGGGTCTGCTTTACTGGCCACAGTCTGGGGGCCGCAATAGCAACGCTGGCGGCAGCCATCCATACCAACAGCACTTTGATTACTTTTGGATCACCGCGTGTTGGCGATAAAGAATTCGCCCAAGTCTTTGATCTGCGCGATGTTCGTCGGTATGTCAATCATGCCGATCTTGTTACTCGTGTACCACCCGATTCTCTACCCTTTGCTAGTTTGGAATATCTACTAGATATCGTGTATTACGCACATGTACAGGGCCTGCGCTATCTGGATGCAAACGGCAAAGAGGCAACTGGTAAAAATGCGCTAACCAAGTTTGAACACGCCAGTAATTCAGTGTCATTCAACTGGCGCTTACAAGTGCGTGGTATGTGGGATTCAAATGAGACCACAATCAATAGTCGCTCCCTGACTGATCACGCGCCGATCAATTATCTGCGGGCGGTGCTGGATTTGCCAGGGTAACAGGGGGCCATAGCGCCCCCGCTATTTTTAACTTTATCAGGCAACAATAAAGTTGGCGATTTCACTTTGCAGGGTTTCTGCCTGTTGCGTCAGAGCGCCTGCGGCTGCGGCGGTTTCTTCGACCAGGGCAGCGTTCTGTTGGGTATGTTCATCCAGTTCATTGATGGCAGTGGCGACCTGCGACACACCGGTTGCCTGCTCTTTAGAGGCAGAGGCAATTTCGGTCAAGTAGCTATTGATCTGGCGGGCGTTGTTGACCATGGTGTTCATGGTGGCACCAGCCTTTTCTACGACGACGGTACCGCTGTTGATCTGATCGACGCTATTGGAGATAAGGCTCTTGATCTCTTTGGCGGCATCGGCACTGCGATGCGCCAGGCTGCGCACTTCGCTGGCAACCACGGCAAAACCACGGCCTGACTCACCGGCGCGCGCTGCTTCTACGGCGGCATTGAGCGCAAGGATATTGGTCTGGAAGGCGATACCGTCAATCACGGAAATGATGTCGCTGATCTTGGAGGACGATGCATGGATATTGTGCATGGTGTCCACCACATCGACGATGACCTTGCCACCTTCTTCTGCGACGTTGGCGTTGTCGGCGGCAAAGCGCGCCGCCATCAGGGCTTTGTCGGTGGTGTTGTTGACGGTGCTGCCGATTTCTTCTATGGCTGCGGCTTGTTCTTCCAGCGAAGCTGCGGCATTTTCTGAACGCGAGGACAAATCCAGGCTGGCAGAAGAAATTTCGCTGCTGGTGTGGTGCAGGGCGCGCGCCGAGTGGCGTACGGTGCGTATCAATTCATGCAGGGCATTATACGTCCTGCGCAGATCTATGATCACATCCGCCGTTTCGTCCTTACCCCACGGCACAGCGGGAGAAACGCGCAAGTCGCCCACTGACATTTCGTTCAGATGCTTTTGGATGGTCTGCAACCCGCCGCGCGTTACCAGAAAGAAGCTGTAGAAGAAATAGGCTGCCAGCAACATGAAAAAGATAAATAGACCAAATCCTGTATATAGCGCGTTTTTCATGCCTGCGATGCGGTTTGCGAGAATTTCATCAAGCTCAGCCAGCATGTGGCCTGCCAGTTGATGTTGCTCCTCTAAAGCCTTATTCGCATGAGAGACGAAAGCGATTTGAAATTCAGGCGAGAAATTCTGAGTTTCAACGAAATTTTTTTCAAACACTGTTATAAATGAGGATATATCGCTACTGATTTTTTTTGTATCCACTTGCTTCGCCAGAGCGGGATCGGCTACCACAGCTTTTCCAAGCGCTTCCTGTAAACCTTCAAATTCATTTGCTGCAACCGCATGCAGACTGATCAGCTCCACACTTTGCTTAGGGCTGACGTTGCCACGTTGCAATGTCGCAATGCCCTTACCACCCAACAAGCCCGTCTGATCAATCACCTGTGGCATATGGCCTAAAGATGCATCCATCATGTAGAAGCTCGCAACTTCTGGGTCCAGGGTCAGTTTTGAACCATCGGTCACGAGGCCCATCAACTCGAGTAGGGCTTTTATATGTTTGCCATGGACTAGTAGAACTTCATCAGCTGTCTTCGCAGAGGCTGTCTCAGCATAGGCTGCCTGGACTTGGGCAAAGGCTTTCGCGCTGCCAAAATCAGCCCCATATTTTTTTTCGGCTTCCGCCAATTTGGCCTGCAATACTTTCAGTTTTTCTTTGGTCGCTTCAACCGTGGCAGCAGCTCCTGCGTTGGCAATTGCAAGGCCAGAATCTCGGCGTAATTGCTGTGCATAGTCGATCATCTGAAAAACAATCTGATTGTATTCGACCCCCTGTCTTTCTTTGGCTGAGAAACTGATATTCTCAAGCGTCTGGTTCACATAATTCCACGATACCAGTGACATGGGGATCAAAAACATCAGGCAAATGACAGCCGCTTTTGACTTAAACCGCAAATTGCGCATCAAGACCACACCCATGGTCCAGAATCCATGGGCAGCAAAGGCGGAATCGTATTTTGGTTTGGCTGCGGGGGCGGCCAAAAACTGCTTGAGCTCTGCACTGGCTCTGACAATATTCGACATACTCACGTCCTTTTGATACGAAGTTTAGTGCTATGTAGGGAGCGAAGTGTGCCTGAAATGTCTCCTGAGACACACAACCCGGCTTTGATGCAAAAACTGACCACGATGCTGCCACTTGCTGCTTGATGACTTACTTAGCTGATGCAAAATTTGAAACCGTGTTGCACTATCTGATTACTCGTGAGGATGTCAGCTCATCACACGCCGGAGTTCTCGCTCCAGTGCATCGATCTCCAGCGGTTTGCTAACATAGCCATCGGCTCCCGCGGCGCTCAGTCTGGCTCTGTCCGTTGGCTCCGCATGACCAGTGACCATAATGACACGCTGATGCCTGCCGTTAACCTGCTCTTGTTTGCGCAATGAGGCAAGCGCCTGCAAGCCATCCATATTGGGCATCATGATATCCATCAGAACCAGGTCAAAACGTCTTTTGGCTAATGCAGCCAGGGCCTTTTCACCGTCGTCAACCACCACACCAGTGTGGCCCAGACTATTGAGCAGGATAGTGGCGAGCCTTTGCATGAAGAAATCATCATCAGCCACCAGCACATGCAGTGAAAGTGCATTTTTTCCAGTACCTGTATCCCCCATGCCTTGCAGTCCTCTGTCAAGATATCAAACCGGTTTTTGATCAGTTTCACCGCATCGCTACTGTGTTGATCGACTTAAAACCAGGGCGAGGAGGCAAATGAAGGTGTTTCTTCAGACTTGCTTATTGAGTACTTAGCTTACCCGAAAAAAAGTAGAAAAATACGACTTGCACCAAAAATCCATACACGATAATGTCATTAGCAACAATCGTTGACATCCCTTGCATTTGGCAGTTTTAATAATACAAGCACAACATTGTACATACACATTGTAGGAAAATCATGCAATATTGCAATATTAACTTGCATTAAATTTGTCTCATCACCCCATGCCCGCCAGCCGACCAAAACAATTCACCCTGCTGCCCTGCCACTTGCCTGGCGTGGAAGCAGTGCGGGCGCAATCCCGGCACCGCTTTGGGCGGCACATGCATGAGCAGTTTGGCATAGGCGTTCTGGTGCGGGGTGCGCAAAAGTCCCTGAGCAGGCTGGGCATGGTCGAGGCCATGGCGGGGGATACGATTACTGTCAACCCTGGCGAAATCCATGATGGCACGCCGATAGGGGATAGCGGGCGTAGCTGGCAGATGCTGTACTTTGAACCGGCGCTGATCGCCAGCCTGATGACTGATATCAGCGAAGGCAAAATGGCCCAGGCCGAATTTCGCCTGCCAGTCATGCGTGATGCACGTATCAGAAAAGCAATGCAGGAATTGTTTGCGACGATGACTGCAACACCGCATGTGGCAATGTTAGCAGAAGAACAAATGCTCTTGCTGTTCGCCAGTGTCATGCAACAGCCTGCCGTGCTCGGCCAGGCGACGCCGACTGCCATACACCATGCACGCAGCCGCATTGATGATGACCCGACCTCCATCCTCAGTCTGCAAGACCTGGCGCAGCAAAGCGGGCTCAGTCGCTTCCAGCTCTTGCGGGCTTTTGCCAAAGCCACCGGCATGACACCGCATGCCTATATCCTGCAACGCCGCCTGCACCATGCCCGCCGCCTCATCGCTGCGGGCATGCCACTGGTACAAGTCGCGATGGACAGCGGCTTTGCTGACCAGAGCCATCTGACGCGGCTATTTGTGCGCAACTTCGGGATATCGCCAGGGGCTTATAGCACCAAGCGATAAGCTGCAATTTTATTCAAGACACCGCAATTTCAAACTGGCACGCTGTGGTTTTTTCATCCATGGTGAGGCAGGCAATGTCAGAGAAATTAGTGGGATATGTATATTTGGCGCTGGCGATGATCGTCGTTGGCAGTACGGTAGTCGCCAGCAAAGTCACAAGTAGTGGCTTGCCGGTGTTTACCGCAACGGCGCTGCGTTTTGCCATCGCCTTCCCTTGCTTTTTATTCTTGATGCGCGTCACCGGCGCGCCACTGCCCAGGCTGGGCAAGCGCGACTGGCTACTGCTGATCTTGCAGGCGGGCGCTGGCAGTGTAGGCTATACCACCCTGCTGATCGCTGGCATGAGCCTGACATCGGCGGCCGATGCCGGTGTGATCATCGGCACTCTGCCCATCGTCTCTGCCGCGATTGCCATCGTCTTGCTGGGTGAAAGACCTCAAGCCAGTTTATTGCTGGCCGTGCTGCTGGCGGGTGCAGGTGTGTTGTCGATCGCTGTGCGGGCAGATGGGGCAAATACAGGTGCTCAGCATTCACTGCTGGGCAATGCCCTGATTTTTGCTGCGATTGTTTGTGAAGGCTTGTTCATCCTGCTGAATAAACGTCTGAAGACGACAATCCCACCTTTAGCCTTATCGACCATCATGACGGGCCTGGGTCTGGCCTTGTCCATCATCCCCGCCGTGTTTGAAATGCCGTGGCAGACGCCTGTCACCAGCAAGGCAGTATGGGCCGTGGTCTATTATGCGCTGGTGCCGACCGTTGCCGGTTTTTTGCTGTGGTATGCAGGCGCGGCCAAAGTCAGCGGCAGCGAAGCCGCTCTCTTCACTGCACTGGCCCCGGTATCAGCCGTGGTGCTGGCGGTTGTAGTACTCGGCGAAGTGGTCAGCAGCAGCCAGCTCACAGGCATCGCTTGCGTGTTGCTGGCGATAGGGGGAATGGCGTTGTTTGGCAAACGTGAAAAGAGTGGGTAAGGTGAGTAGCGTGCGCCGTGCGCACCATCAACCGTGTCCAAAAAATGGTGCGCACGGCGCACCCTACCAATATTTTCGCCCTCCCCCGTCTCTTGCAAAACCGTGTACATTATGCATCTGTCCAAACCAGCCAACACAGATACCAGGAACGCGCCATGCTCATCAAAAAAGTGCTCCCTTTTTGCATCGTCTTGTCCATAGGCGCATTGACCTCCACTGCCAACGCGCAAAGCCTGTCACCGACTGAACAAAAAATTGTCGCTACTGTGCAGGCCAGGTCAGAAGCCGCGCTGCAACTGCTGGAACGCAGTGTCAATATCAATAGCGGCACACTCAATCATGCAGGTGTGCGCGAAGTCGGCAAGTTATTCAGCAATGAACTTGAGGGCCTGGGCTTCAAGACCAGTTGGTCTGAGATGCCCGCAGCCATGAACCGAGCCGGGCATTTGCTGGCCGAGCGTGAGGGCAAGCAAGGCAAGCGCATACTAATGATAGGCCATCTCGATACCGTGTTTGAAAAAGACAGCCCCGTGCAGTTATGGGACAGGCAGGGCAACCGCGTGCGCGGCCAGGGCGTGAATGATATGAAGGGTGGCGACGTCATCATGATAGAAGCCCTGCGCGCCCTGCATGCCGTGGGCGCACTCGACAATACCCGCATACAGGTCATCTTCAGTGGTGATGAAGAAAGTGCTGGCCACCCCATCGCCACTTCGCGTGCTGACCTGGTCAATGCAGCCAAACGCAGTGACGTAGCCCTGGCCTTTGAGGGTACGGCACTCGATAAAAACGGCAACGCCACCGGCACCGTAGGCCGCCGCGCCTCTGGCGGGTTTGTGCTGGATGTGACAGCCAAGCAAGGCCATTCCGCTGCCGTGTTTGGCCACAATGGTTATGGCGCGATTTATGAAACTGCGCGCATCCTGAACAGCTTTCGCGAACAATTGATCGAACCCGACCTCACCTTCAACCCCGGCAATATCGTCGGTGGCACCGAGATCAGTTACGACAACCAGAACAGCAAGGGTACTGCCTTCGGCAAGACCAATGTCATCGCCCCCAGCGCCCAGGTGCATGGCGATTTGCGCTACCTCAGCGCAGAGCAGGGCCAGCGCGCCAGAGAGCGCATGAAAGACATCGTCAGTAAAAACCTGGCTGGCACCAGCGCAAAGATACGCTTTAGCGAAAACTACCCACCCATGTCCCCCACCCCCGGTAACTACGCCCTGCTAGACCTGTACTCCAAAGCCAGCTTTGATGCAGGCCTCGGTGAAATCAAAGCCTTCCCGCCGGGCGAACGCGGTGCTGGCGACATACAATTTGTCGCACCGTATGTCGATAGCCTGGATGGCCTGGGCGCCACCGGCAGAGGTGCGCACTCACCGGATGAAGACCTGGATATTTCTTCAATACAGAGAGCGACGATCAGGACGGCGATATATTTGTATCGGTTGACGCGGTGAGACAATGCAATTCGTGACGCTACAAATACCAACCAATGAAAATTCAAAGCCACGTGACGCACCACAAAAATTTTTGCCTGTCCAACTGGGAATTCCAGAGAGAAGATGACGACTTAAAGCTCATTGAACTTCTCTCCTTTAGCACGATTCAAGTGCTGCATAGAGAAGTTCGTTTTCCAAGCAGTCAAGATGCGACTTTGCAACTGTCCGGGTGCGTTATTGTAAATCCGGATTTCCAGAAATCCATCACGTCTGCCGCATCTGTCACCAGGATGACAGGCCTGGTAGTTTACATGATGGACTCAGAGGGACGAAAAATTGCGGAATACTCTGTAACAGCGACAAATATTTTGAATACCAGTGTACAGATTAATGGCGTTATGGACATCGTCTTGGCCGTAACGCATTTTGATCCTGATCTGAAGCACGTGAATGTTTTACAGGCGATGTGGTGCAGAGATAAGCAAAAAAATAATCGTTGGGCTGATCTGGACTTTCTGCAACGCAGGTCATGGCTGAATCTGGTTCGCAAGCATCATTGTCTATGTGAGAACGATATTGAAGATAAACCTGCCAATATGGTGTATGAACTGGATGGGAATCATGTCACTGACTATTCAAGCTTTTTTATCGCACTAGGCGAAGCTGTCAATGGCCCGGGTGGCTATTTTGGTGGCAGTTTTGATGCACTCGCTGATTGCCTTTGTGGTGGCTTTGGAGCAGAGCACCCCTTCACATTGATTTGGAAAGCATCAAATATCGCCAGAATAGCGTTCGACAAAAAGGCACGCATTGAAGAAGTCTTAGCGCAACGCGAATATGCATTACGAAACCATGATTATGAGGAAGATGAACTATCAAGCATTGCCGAAATCATGGCACGGGATGACCGGCCATTGTTTGATGAGATTGTGGATTTCTTGCAAAGAAAAAATTACATCCGCTTAATTTTGGAAAACTAACTCAATGGATATTCATTAGCAGTGTATGTGCAAGATGAAACTCAAATTTTGACATAATTTGCACAGATTGATCCCTGCCTATGCCGGGATGACCTGAATATTGATTGCTGAACTACAAACGTCAATGCTTCGATACGGCAATGCGAATAAGGCCCTCATGTCATTACCCGAAACCGTGCAGTTTTTTAGAGTGACATAGTTCGTCCTTCCTGACCATTTAAAGAATTGGAAACATGTTTCGATCAAGCCGTATCATTCAACTCTTCTACGTTTTATTTATTTTTAGCCACGTTCAGTGTTTCGCATTTGGGAAAAATTTACCTGCCAATTTCGCTGCTCTTGATAATTATTTACAGTCGCAATTTGATGCTACTGGAGTGCCCGGTGCTGCGTTGGTTGTGGTGTCAAAAGACAAAATCCTTCACATGCGGGGATTTGGTATTAGCGGGCCGGATCAACGAGCTTGCACACCGCGAACTTTATTCTTAATTGGATCTACCTCAAAATCATTTACCGCCCTTGGCATCATGCAATTGGTTGAAGCAGGAAAACTTGAATTGGATGCACCAGTGAGCCGCTATCTTCCTTGGTTTCGAACATCTGATTCAGTAGCCTCAGAACAGATCACGGTTCGTCATCTGTTAAACCAAACCAGCGGATTCTCGACGTTCGAAGGCTTAAAAGACTTTGCCAATACCGATACTTCCGACGAAGCTGTTGAAAAAAGATTGCGGGCGCTCCAATATCTTAAGCTAGGATCTGCTCCAGGAAAACACTTTGAATATTCAAACATTAACTATGTAATCCTCGGTTACTTGATTCAGGTAGTCTCCGGGCAGTCGTATAGCCAATATATGGAGGGCCACGTTTTTGCACCTCTCGCAATGAGAAGCAGTGCAGCTACCGATAAACGCAGTGACGCAACTGATCTCGCCACCGGCTATCGTTATTGGTTTGGTAAATCAATTCCAGCCACATCATTGCCATATCCAAAAATTTTAATTCCAGCTGGCTATTTGTATACAAACGCAGAAGATATGGGACATTATCTGATGGCGCATATGTCTGGAGGTATGTTTGAGGGTAAGGCGGTATTGTCTTCGAATGGCATTGATGTACTGCATAGTTCAAGCGTCCCATTTGGCTCACGTTTGCGATATGCGATGGGTTGGATTGCTGATACTCAAGACCCAGGGTTTTATGATCATGACGGCGGATTGCCGCATTTTGCAAGCTACATGGCAATCGCACCGGATGAGGATTGGGCTGTCGCTATACTTGTCAATGCCAATAATATGTTGTCAGACCGAAGCATCGCTGCAATCGGATCTCAAGCTGTTCGTATTGTAAGGGGGAAAGCGCCGACTGCTCTTGAACGAGATAAATTCCTGCCTACTGTATTGATAGGACTAATTACACTCTTTGTTATTCAGCTTATCATCGTCACTTGGATGATTCGACGAATCCGGAAGTGGCACGCACACCCCGAAATATCGCCAAAGAACCGATGCAGATGGTTGTTAAATGCGTTCGTACCGTTGATCTTTGGCTCGCTTCCAATACTGACGATATTCATTGTTCTTCCTGTTTTTCACAATTTTTACCTCCCCGATTTGCTGATGTTCACACCAGATGCCGGTTTCTTGATCATGCTTAATCTTGTCATAGCGTTGGTCGGCGGAGCCACTTGTGCGCACCTGACATTAGCGCAGGGCCGTAGGTACGATTAGCGCAAGCGTAATCGTACGCATGATCAGCTGCCGGCTCCCATGCTGCTTGACAATCCGTGGCCTTGTGATGAGATAAAGGCTGGCATGCAACACGCTCACATCGCAAAGGTGCAGCCGGACAAGTGAATTACTTGAGACTACTTGAAATTTGAGGTATCGCATGCGTACGATGACGCTTGCGCTAATCGTACCTACACGGATTGAATATCTACTACAGAATTACAAACGAAAATGCTTCGATACGGTTATAGAAACAAGGTTTTCATGTCATTGCACGCCACCTTGCCGCCATTAATTCAAGAAAACCATACGCCCCACAACCAGCATCACCATCGCCAGCAAACCCCAGGCAATAAATTTATTTGATTTTTTGGTCGCAGACTTTTTATGGTGTTCAATAACGATAGGCCATATCAGTAGATAGTCGATAAAGGACTTATTGTTTCCCTTCTCGCCGCCTTTTAAAACCCGAGAGACGCGATAAAAAACAAGGGTAAACCCGGGCAGGAGCAAGAATATTCCAACTACGTTATAAGCATAGGGATAGGTAGAAAGCCATGATAAAAAGCTTTGCATAAGATTTTCTAATTCACTCAGCGCTACGGAATTTCAAGCTTAGCACTAGCGGCACCGCCAGTGCATACACCATCATCACGCTGAGCCAGATCGCCCCTGGCCATTGTGAGCGTACGACAAAATACAGTGTAGAAAACATCAGCGGGCCAATGATGGACGCAAGGCTGACGGCGGATGCCAGCACGCCCTGGAATTGTCCCTGCATGCCTTCATCGACCATGCGGCTGGCCAGCGACTGCAAGGCTGGTATGCCGACGCCGCCCAGCACAAACACGGGCATGACAGCAAATACCATCCAGCCCTGTTTGGCAAAAACCATGACGACTAGAGCCAGGCAGGTGCCTGCAAACCCGGTCAGTATGGTGCCGCGCTCGCCCAGCAGTTTGACAGCAGGGCCGGGCAAGAAGGCTTGCGCGAGTGCCTGGCACAGGCCATAGGTGCCTAGCGACAGGCCTATCCACAGACCGTTCCAATGAAAGGCATCATTGCCCCACAGTGACCAGCAGGTGCCATACACTTCGCCCGTCAAGCGCAAAGCTGGCGACACCGACGCCATACTGGCGGCCAACCTGCTGCTGGCAACGTGGACGGTGGCACTTATACAGGCTCACCAGAGTTTCAGGCAAAAGCAGCATACGGCAGAAGCGAAAGCGGTTTTTTTGGCGATAGTGGATAAGGGCAGCGTGGGGATCAAGGCGGCGATGGCGGAGACGGTTTATGCTTGAGTGTAACTGCGTGAATGCCGTGAACCTCGTTTTGCTGCGGCATCGAGATGTAGCCTGCCTCCCCATACTACTGAAAGCTACTTACTATTGCTGACCACGGCATTTCCGCAGATGGATCCCAGCCTGCGCTGGGATGACCTGAATACGTGTTGCGGTGCTTTAAACTCCAAGGCTTCGATACGGTTATAAGAGCCGCACGTTCATTCTAAAGCCGTATCCGGTAGGGTGCGTTGTAACGCACCGCATGGGTGTACGCAATCAAATATTTAAAAAGCTAGGGCCATCCATTGCAGGGCAAGTTCAGATGAAGGTGAAGCCAGGAAAATTTCAGCCTTCCTCGCCCACTCATTTGCATCTTCGTCGCTTTGCGCTTTCAATAGTGAAATAGCAGCCATCATATCTAGCAAACCGTCTGGATTTTTTCCTGCAAGAATTTGAGAACCCATACTTCCACACATTGCGTACAAAATGGAAAACATAGTTTTTCTTGTTGGACAATTCTGGTCACTGGCAAAGTCTGCAATGAGTAATAACCGATCAATGATGAGCAGTTGATGTAAGACTCCTTCAAATGGACCACCACTATCCGAATATGCCAATTCGCGGATATCTTCATCACTCAATAAAGACATTCTCTTACTGGACAATTCAATTCGCTGTTCTATGAAAAGCTCAACTTCTTCCCGACGTGATTTCATATAAACCTGAGTCTGGACTTTTACTTCTTCACAGACTAGCTGACACTCCTGATCAAATTGATTGAAAATTCTGGCCTGAACTTCATCGCATTCTATTTGTTCAATTACATCAGGCAACAAGCCTGGCTCATAGGGATGTTCGCCTTTCGTAACAAGCATGGTGACTTCTGCAAACATGCTGGAAGCCTGATTCGCCTTGATCAGATCGAGAAAGCGCGTAGCGTCAATCCACCTATTCTCCGAACAAAGTAAATAATGACTTACGCCCTCGGATTCTATCGCTGTGACTAACTCATGGAGTGCGACAGCCAGTTGGCCAATTTCCTTCATCTTGCGGTAATCAGCATAACCCTGACAGTTGATCAACTGAGTCAATTCAGAGAGAAACTGTCCTGGCTCATTGACAGAAAAGAGATCAGATTTTAAGCGAACACTCTTTCTCATCTTAGTCGCTCCAACTTTAAAACATAGATGGCAGTTTCTCTCATATTTTTTCTGACAGGTTCAATAAAACAGATAGGTGTATTTGGAAAGCAGATTCAAGTAAGAAAACCAATAAGCAAAGATCACAACATACGATTCCATACGTCTTTTCTTTGACAGCAAATGCACGGACAATGCGACACCAATAATTGCACCTGCGATGAAAATAACGCGCAATACATCATCTGAAGAGAGAAAACTGCCTACGCTTGCTACCATAAAAGTCATATTAATTAACATCCTTTGTTGGTACATAAGTAGTATCAATAAAAGGATATTTCTTCAAAGTCTCTTCAACAAATGTTGATAATTCAGTTCGCCAGGACATGGCAACACCATCGTAATCAATGATCGCATCTTCGCAATCATTGCGTAATTCTGCACGGGCGATGACTATAGTCTTTGGCCATGCGAGCAAGCGCAACAAATGCGCCCGCAAAACATGATGCGGTAAGACTTTATTGCTTGTGTAGTCTGGCCCGACGGAAAAGATACCCACAAGACCAGGGCGAACACGCAGCTCATCGCGAATTGGATGAGGGTTTCCCTTTTCAAGGTCACGGCAAACAGATAGTAGTTTCTCAAAACACTTAACATCTGCTGCTTGCCCGGAGTCGGAAACCAGTTCGACAAGCTCAGCTTCTGGTCTTTGGTTGTTCATATATTTAAATTCCCAGACATCGTTCAACATGAAGGCCTGCGGAAAAAATCTTACCTGCGATTTCACGTAATCTATAGGGATTTCGATGTCTTCAGTACAAACATAAAAATCCATAGCCCGCCCCGAAAGCGAGAAAGATGGGCCATCGTGGTAGATAGCGTCGCTTTTCCATCCAGCCTTTTTTTGCTCCTGCCGTATGATTTTCTTGGCATCTTTGGAAAAACTGGCAGACCATCGCGTGACACTGTTTATCCAGCTCCAGTAAATGCCAACATCACAAAAACGCAAACCCTCTGGCGCAAGTACGCGAACTATACTTAAGCGCCCCTCAAGGAGGGGGGCAACTAAAAACCTGACGCAAGCAGTTTTTTCAAATTGCCTGCCTTTGTCTTCCAGGTCCATTAAAGACACTTTACCTACTTCAAAACTGACATTCTTACACTCCAACAATCCCAGCTCTAATTTTTCCACAGAAATTGAATTACTCAATTTAGTCTTACTTTTTTCTCTTGATTTTCCATGCGAAACCAGTCCTGAAATTTGCCAACGCCTATTCGAGACTTCATCTGTCCATCCCTTGGTGATATAGGCCAAAGGATCATTCACTACGATACTAAAAAACGTCAGGTAGGATACGGCAACTTCATCGACATCGCTGGGCAGCAAAGGCCCGCCATGCCTCATTTCATGACCGATAAAAATGACCGGGCATTCTCCATCTGATCGGCGATTATAAGTATCGAGGGCAAAGCGATCACCAGAACAAAAGGGAGCCGCGATAGGTATCAGGCCTGCCATCCATGCAAGCTCTTCTGCATCGTTATCGCTGGATTCTGCATCGTCACTAAATTCATCTTGCAGGTCAATTTGTTCTTGCGTAATTTCTTCCAGATCGAAAAAAATAAAGCCTGCTTCTGCTTCATCATTGGGTCGGAATAAATTGGCGCCGTTAAAATTCTTAAACAATTCCTTCATCGAAGGTGGCATCCATGTTGCCAGTCGCCTGGCGGGCAGCTTGGTACCAAACTGATGTACAGCCTGGTGTATCTGTTCTGTTGCCCCTTCTTCTGAGATACATAGCATGTGTGGGGGATTTTTTAAAATACTCAGAACTGCCTTTACCTCATCCTGCATGTCAGTGTTTCCTGAAACTGGTTCTATGTGGTTATTCATGCGGTTTCAACTTTTCGGCTGATATTCTTCGCTTTGCGAGTTTCATCATTTCCTCCCCTTCTCCAGCCGCCACTCTTTCTGACAATCCGCATAATTCGCAAACTCATAACTGACGCCGACTTCGCCGCGGTTGATGGCGTGGGCATGGGCGAAGACGATGATGTTGAGGATGTTGTCGGGCAGTTCGCGTTCGGTTTTGCCGTTGGCCCACAGGTAGCCGTAGCTGACTGAGCCTTCTTTGAGGCCGACCATCCAGAATTGCGGGCGGCGGTTGTAGATGTCGGTTTTGACTTTGTCTTTTTTGAGGCTGGGTTTGCCGTAATGCTGTTCGAGCGCTTGCGCGATGCGG
This sequence comes from Undibacterium sp. KW1, assembly GCF_009937955.1. Classification (NCBI taxonomy): domain Bacteria; kingdom Pseudomonadati; phylum Pseudomonadota; class Betaproteobacteria; order Burkholderiales; family Oxalobacteraceae; genus Undibacterium; species Undibacterium sp. KW1. Next base: position 4,840,585 of record NZ_AP018439.1, read on the forward strand.
TCGGCGGCGGCTTTGATTTGTTCACCGGTGCCGCTGACGGCGGTGATGGTGCGCGATGCGCCGACCTTGCAGATGCCGCTGATGGGCGCGGTGACGGCGTAGTAGTCGCTGAAATCAGTTACCGGTATTGGCGGCTGGCCTTCGAACAGGTGTTTGGCTTTGCTGGATTTGACAAAACCAAACTTGCTGGCGAGCTCGGTTTCGCTGATGGCCATGGCGAGGCCGAAGGGGCCAGGTTCTGTGGATGCAGGCGCTGCATCTGACACTGCTTCTGCGGCAGTGCTGGTTTCTATCGTGGATGCAAGCACGCTGGCGGGTTGCTCTGCTACAGAGCTGGCGGCAGTGTTGGCATTAGCGTTGGCAGTCTTTTTGCAGGCGACGAGGCTGGCTGTCGTCATCAACAGGGCTATGATGCAGAGGTGGTGGAGTTTATTTTTATGCTGCATCAGGCTGGGGTGGATGTATGGATATGGTTTGCCAGGGTCGCTGCAATTTAATGATATTCAGGCATAAATTGCAATGGGTTTGATTTAATTCCTTCTCACGAAAAAATGGGGACACGGTATAGCGTTTGCGGCTGAAGCCGCTTCTGCGGGATATTTGTGATATGCACTGTATGGCACATCAAAATTCACGGCGTAAATACGATGGATTCCTGTATGCGCAGGAATGACGATTTTGAGGGTATGCAAATTAACGGGCGACGCGGTTTGCATGGCCCGACTCCCCCCTCACACCCTCTCCAGCGGCAATCTCGTCATCAAAAAATCCAGCAAGACTGCCACGCGTGGAGGTATGGCTTCCTGTTTATAGAATACCGCCCAGACCGGCTGCATCCATGGCAGGCTGATGTCGGCCAACACGGGTTTGAGCCTGCCGTGGGCGCGGTCGGCCATGGTCAGGAAGTCGGACAGGCAGACGATGCCAGCGCCCTGCACGGCCAGGTGCCGCAGGGTTTCGCCATTGCTGACGCTGACTACAGGGTCTATGGCATAGCCCTCAGCGCCTGTACCATCTTTGACGCCATCCAACTTGGGCAGCGGCCAGGTATTGAGGCTGGCGGGGGCGGTAAAACCCAGCAGCCTGTGCTGTGCCAGATCAGCCACGGTGTGAGGTTCACCGTGACGTGCAAGGTAATGCGGTGCGGCGACCGGGCGGATGCGGCTGCTGCCCAGGCGACGTGCGTGCAGGCTGGAATCGGTGAGCTGGCCTATGCGTATGGCGAGGTCGGCGCGTTCTTCAATGAGATCGACAAAGGTTTCGCCGCTGATCAGTTCAAGCTTGATAAGAGGATAGGCATCGAGAAAATCGGCCACCAGCGGGGCCAGCAGATGATCCAGCGTGGGGGTGGCGGCATTGACCCGCACCAGGCCGGATGGTTGCGACAGGCATGCAGTCAGTTGTTCTTCAGTGTCATCAATATCACAGAGTATCTTCTTGGCCCTTTGCAAGAGCCAGTGGCCTTCTTCTGTTATCTCAAGCTTGCGGGTGGTGCGCGTCATCAGGGTCATGCCGAGCTGTGCTTCAAGGCGGGAGATGCTGCGGCTGATGCCGGATGGCGTTTGCCCCAGGCGCTCGGCTGCGGCTGAAAATGAGCCAGTATCGGCCACTGCGACCAGGGCTTTCATGGTTTCCAGGCTTAGCATTGTTGACTCCGAGTCATAAGTAAAGTGTAGCTTAAGCTATTTTTCTTTGTCTTGCATGGGTTCAGACTGCAGCCTGTTATTCATTTCCCCATGCATGGAGTCCATATGCCACTTGCTTTGTGGGCGCTGACACTCAGCGCCTTTGCCATCGGTACGACAGAATTTGTGATTGTCGGCCTTATCCCCACCATCGCCAGCAGCCTGGCGGTATCTGTTCCTTCTGCCGGTTTGCTGGTCAGCCTGTATGCGCTGGGCGTGGCAGTCGGCGCGCCGGTGTTGACAGCACTGACTGGCCGGGTGCCGCGCAAGCAGTTATTGCTGGGCCTGATGGCCTTGTTCACGATTGGTAACCTGGTGGCCTGGATGGCACCCAACTATGCCTCGCTGATGGCGGCACGGGTCTTGACTGGCCTGGCGCATGGGGTGTTTTTTTCGATAGGTTCAACGATAGCCACTGGCCTGGTCGCCAAGGACAAGGCAGCCAGTGCAATTGCGCTGATGTTCAGCGGCCTGACGGTGGCGCTGGTGACGGGTGTGCCACTGGGTACCTTCATCGGCCAGCATCTGGGCTGGCAGGCGACGTTTCTGGCAGTGTCGGCGCTGGGTGTGGTTGCCTTTATTGGTTGTGCGATCCTGATCCCTTCAACCATCGCCAGCAGCAAGCCTGCCTCTTTATTAACACAAATGGCGGTGCTCAAAAAACCGCGCCTGTTACTGGTATATGCGATGACGGCGCTGGGTTATGGCGGCAGCTTTATCGCCTTCACTTACCTCGCACCGATACTGCAAGACATCAGCGGCTTTAGCGCCAATGCGGTGGGCCTGGTGATGCTGGTGTATGGTGTCTCGGTGACGTTTGGCAATATCTGGGGTGGCAAACTGGCCGATAAAAAAGGCCCCGTGGCTGCATTGCAAATCGTGTTCGCCTTGCTTGCCCTGGTCTTGCTGGTGCTGACTTTTACTGCACACAATAAATGGCTGGCCTTGCTGACGGTATTGGCCTGGGGCGCGGTGGCCTTTGGTAATGTGCCGGGTTTGCAGGTGTATGTAGTGCAACGTGCTGAACATGATGCACCACAGGCTATCGACGTTGCATCTGGCTTGAATATCGCTGCCTTCAATGTCGGCATCGCCTTTGGTGCCTGGGCGGGTGGCTTGATCGTCAGCCACATCGGCCTCATGCATACGCCATGGATAGGTGCCCTGGTCGTGGTAGGTGCCTGGGCTTTGACGACGCTGGCAGGCAGGCTGGACAAGGCGGATGGTTTGCCTGACAAAGCCGTGCGACTGGCTGCGGTCAGCATGCATTGATAGCTATCCAGGCTTAAAAAAAGGGACAGGCTTTACGACCTGTTCCCTCTTTTTTTTGCATAAATAGCTGCACAAGGCGTCTATCTTCTTCTGTTATAAGAACTGCTGCTTTTTTCAGGATCAGGCAAACCCATTAATTTGACCTCGATATTCTTGGCGTCTTGTGGTGGCACTTTGTCGCTGAAGTTTTGCTTCAGATAGGACCACATATCTTTTTCCAGCACTTCACATTGCAAGACAGCGCGACTTTTGCGGGTATTCCTGTGGCTATATTCGAGATCATCGACTTCTTGCGATGACTCTCTGTATTCTCTACGCTCCCTGTAAGTTCTATAGCTGGTGCTGACGTTGTCGTTGGCGCGGTCTTTGATGAACTGGTTTCTCGGTATGGTGCAGTTTTCCTTGAAGTTGGTCATCAGGGTGCGGTCTACGCTGACATCGCATTGACTGTACCTGTGCTCCAGCACCCAGCAGCTTTTGCCGGTATCGCGGTCTTTTTGCATGGCCGTGATCTTGCGCAGTGTGGCGTCGTTTTTGACTTCGGTCGCGTTGCTGCCTATCTTGGCATTGCAGGGTTGGTCGGTAAATATCGTTTCACCGGAAGGCGTCACACATTTGCGCACCTCGGCCTGCGACAGGCTGGGCCAGGCAAAAACCAGGAAAGACAGACAAGCCAGAAATGTTTTTTTCATAATATAAAGTGACGATGAGCAGATTTTATTGCCTTTTAATAGTTAAAATAGCAATGCGCGCGCGTAAAAAGCAATTGCAGATTATAGCCCAGGCTACAATTAGTTACATTTGAAATTGTGATGGTATTTGCTTATCTATTTTGTCAAGTCAGCACTACCAAGCGGAGCAACAAGCTGATATTCAGTAAAAATCGAGCCACGCTATCCATTCGGGCAGGCATAAATCCAGCACGTTGACTGCCTGTTTTTTCTTTGTTAGCACCGCCCCATATCACTGGAAACAGTGACGTAAGCGTTTACGTTAGCCAACGCGCAAACAAATTTGTCCTGCATTTGCAAGCAGATTTGTCGCGCCATTGATAATGTATATGCGATTACTATTGCGACTGCTGTCTCAGCTCCCCCGCAGATTCTCTGCCTCTCTCCGCATTTTCACGAATGCACCTCTTGCCACTGCTGTTGGCCTTTTCCTCTGTTTCTTTGTCGGCTTTGCTGATGGTGTACTCATGCCGTTTTTTGCCCTGTGGGCAGAAAAAGATGCAGGCATTTCTGCCAGCCGCATAGGCTTGCTGCTGGCCTGCTATTCTGGCGGCGAGTTGCTGGCCACGCCTTTGGTTGGCGGCATTGCCGACCGCGTCGGGCGCCGCCCGGTCTTGCTGATCTCCACAGCAGGCGTAGGTATTGGCTTTGCGATACTCTACTTTACCCATGGCGTATGGGCATCTGCCCTGGTGCTGATCTTGATAGGTGCGTTTGAAAGCGTTTTGCACCCCACTATCTCTGCCGTCATCGCCGATACCATACCGGCTGAGCAGCACCGTTATTACTTTTCCATCGCACGCGTCATGTCGAGCGCAGGCCGTGTGGCTGGCCCGGCAGTGGGCTCTGTGCTGGCGCTGTTCGATGATGGTCCAATTTTAATGAGTCAATCTGTTGAATCCTCCATGGTGTTTCAATTTTATCCCTTGGGTAATCTGGTCGCTGCGGAAGTGCAATTTTGAAAGAAAGTCAGACTTAACCCAATTGCATACGATGCGAATGCAGCGTAACCAGATATCTGACGGGATATCCTTTATTGCCCGAGCGAGCCATAATACGAATTAATTACTTTCAGGTGCGAAAAAAAATTTATCCATGAACTATAGCTCTCTCCATTTTTTCCTGGAAAGCCCATTGCTTCCATTAATGCCTTTTGTGCTCTTTTTGGGCATTTCGACGATTTTGCCGTTTCTTGGTGGCTGGGCCAGTCTGGCGACACATTATCGGGCGACGCAGGCAGCGACAGGTGAGCGTTTTCGCTTTGTTTCAGGCTCCATGGGTTCCAGGTTTTTCACGGTCAATTATGGCAGCTGTCTGTTTGTGTCGGTCAGAGATGTAGGTAAGATTAGCGCAGCGTAATCGTACGCATGCTCAGCCGCAATTTTCTGTGCTGCTTGCAAATCACGGCTGCTTTATGATTTTTAATCAAGGATACATCACTCTCGTGGGGAGATGTACAGGCGGCGATCATCGGATTTTCTTGGCGTCTGTAGCTATTTTTGGTATCTCATGCGTACGATTACGCTGCGCTAATCGTACCTACTCAGGCTCACTCCAATCTCACACCAATTTCGTCTTATTTCGGACAACCGTCGAGTGGCGCGCGTGCTGATGGATCGACCATTTTAATCAAGGTGGTAACCGCCTCTTTTTCACTCAGCCCTTGTGCAGATACCAAACCTAAGGCAGCTTTGGCCGATGGTTCGATTGTGGCGGATGAAAACCGGCCGCTGCATACCAGCCAAAAAATCACTTCACGCGCTTCTCCTATGGTGCCTACGCCATTCTTTGAGATGCTAGTCCCAAGTTCATAGAGCTGGCCTTCTGTCATGCCGACGTAACCCCCGGTCAATTGCAGAGCAGATTGCATACGGCGTTGATCACCAGCTCCTTGCATTGCAACCACCACAATAATGACGGCAAGGCCGACAACGACGATTGCTAACCACTTTAATATTTTCACACTAAGTCTCTTTCATAAAATAGATACGATTAAATTACAGCTAAAGCGACTCGCAATGGTCAAATAGTCCGAAAGGGACGTGGGTACGATTAGCGCAAGCGTAATCGTAATCGTACGCATGTTGCAGACTTCCACTTGCTTCTGCAAGCATGGCTTCTTTGCGATTACTAGTCAAGAATAAACCATGTTCATCTTGAGATGGACTGAAGATAACCATGCGATGTGCTTGATATCTTTTCTTTTGGGGACGCGGTTTTGTACGATTACGCTTCGCTAATCGTACCTACGCGGGGGTTGCGAATTTCCTTGCTATTTCTGTTCAACAAAGTCGAGTGATATTTCGCTCAGATAAGGCTGTGCCTGGATGACTGCTGGCAGGCTGGATTTGATTTTTTGTTCGCCAAGAATTGCCTTGGGCGTATTTTTATCAGTACGTAGCTGGAAGCGGAAATTTGGGGTGCAGTCGCTGGATGGTGTTGAAAAGGTGCCTTCATTGAAGCTGGTGACGTGGCCGCCATAATCCCAGCCAAAGCCGTACAGAATCAGCGGCTTGCCGTTTTGTTTTTCTACCGCCTGGATGGAATCAAGTATCTTCAAGCCTTGATAAGTCCACTGGCTTTTCTCAGCATTGATATTGACGGAAACAAGGCGGGTCATTGCGTCATCATCAAAGTACACTTCTACTCTATAGGGCTTCATCTGGTTTTGCGGGTAGAGCACCAGTACTTTTTGAGTTGCTCCTTCCGCGCCATCCACTTCCTGCACTGTGGTGTTTCCTGGATAGCGTTTCTTCAGGCTTCGTGCGGTATCGCCTTTCTTTACCGGGTTTTGGCAAGAGAGCGCGAGGTCAGCGGGGGCAGCAGGTTTATCGGCTGCATAGGCACAGGGGGAGCTGGCAAGCGCGATGGCTGCACATAAGAAAACAGCTGGTTTCAACAAAGAAGTCATGGCGCTCATTTCTCGAAATCTGGTATGCGAAAAGTAAATGGATGATGTGCCTGTTTCGGGTAGATGTGAACCAGACTAAAGTTCAGGTCGCTGGCTTTAAATTACGGCCGAGCACAGGAGAGAACTCTCTGTGCTGAGACATGCTTAGGCAGTCAGCTTTACAGTCGTTGATTTTCTCTCGCTCCATTGTCGCGCATGGTCTTGCGCTGGCGGGCTGAATGGCGTTTCAGATCTGCTGCCACCGGCAGTGATGCCTCGCGAATTGCTCTGACTGGAAAGGCGGGTGACTTCCATGTGATCACAAAACTCAACATAAGCTAGTCAGATTTCCTGAAAAAGTGATGAAAAAAACAGTCGCACATGTTGTATTTTGAATAATTTAAGTGGCGCTTATGCCAACAATAGATGCTTTATGATAATCTGCATTTCGTCGGCAATTTTTAGACACCTTTATAGCGTTCGTCGCGTTTATCGCTTGCCTCCTGTTCTTGATCAACGCCCTTAATTTAAACAATTTCGTTAAACAATTTCGTTAAACAATCTTCGTCACCGCTGCATTTGTATCGGCTTGCACGAATACCTTCCTGAGATTGCATCACATGAAAATTCAGCGTCTGATCGGTAATGGGTCGTCCCTGCTGGCGATTTTATTCTTTGCGCCACAAGTCGCGCACGCCTATCTTGAGGTTCTCTGTGCCTCCGCGAAAGACTGCAAGATCGTTGCCCCATGCACGGTTTGATGGGGGCTAGCAGCCTGGCGACTGTCCTCTACTTTAACCGGCTTTTTTTAGTGGAATATTCATGTCCGGACAAAACCTCCTTGGGCACTAAGAAAACATTAAAGTTGCGCTTGTAATAGCAGCTGTATACATCAATTACGACCGTCAAGCAGAGAAGAAGGAGTACTGTGATGCCAAGTTCAAATTTAGGTGGGAATGTGTTGTCGGGGCAGTTCTCGGCTTCGGCGGGGGATATGGCTAGTGTGGCCGGAAGTGGCCGGCTTGATGCGGGTCTATCAGCTGAGTTCAACCGTGGAGTAGAGTTGAGTGCGCAAATCAATGCGCAAGTCGGCTTGAGTGCTGAGTTTAGTCATTTTATCAGTGCTGGAGTCACGGGCGAGACACATGCTTCTGCGAGCATTCAGGCTCAAATCCAGGCACCCATGAATCTTTTTGATGAAGCTGGTTTGTTCGTGCGTTTAAAGGCGGCAGCCGAGGTGGGTGCAGGAGTTCAGTTAGCGATTGGCTTGAGCGCCAGAGAATTTCTCGAGCAGGCCGCAAATATCCCCGGCATGGGTTCGCTGCCGCTGAGGCTGGTCAAGGTGCTGTTGGATGAAGTGGTTGTAGAAGGTGGTGTTCATGCCCAGGTAGCGGTTTCTGCAATGGCTTATGCCAATACGGTGGTGGGATTTCAGCTGGTCGAAACCAATAAAGGTGGCGTCGTTCAGAAGCCAGGATTCTACGTCGGTGCCGAGGCGGGAGCTGGCCTTGAAGCGGGTGCAGGATTTCGCGTCTTTGCTCAAGCCAGCTTGTCAGACCCAAGGCGTATGGTTAGACGATCAATTGACTTGCTGGCAGATGAGGCATTGAGTCAGTTAGCTGACATGGTGCGAGCGCAATCACCTGCCGTCTCGGTGTCGATTGATGCTGCACGCAGCCCACTGAAAATGGCCTTACGGCTCTGCTATGAGCTGGGGGATTTGAGCGCGCAGCGGATAAAAACCGGTCAGACAGGCTTTACCACCAATGACTCTGGCCAAATGGCCTTGCGGACTCTGCAGGTCATCATTGATGAGGCGCAGCGATATATTTGCAGTCAAGTATGTGAGGCCGCAGTCACGCTCCTCAGTCAACAAATAAGCGCGATCGGTGTGCCGGCAACAACATGGCAATCTGCGCGATCGCAGCGTGAAGCTTTCGCCGCGCAATTGCGGGCAATACCGGACGAGCCTTTTGAGGCGACTACAGTCAATCGCACCTATTGGTCAGACCTGGTTAACAAAGGTGCCAGTTTGCTTGCTGCGCTGCTGAGCACTCAGCAGCGCCAATCAATCGCCGAACCGATCGCCATGCTGTGGGCGGGATCGCAATTACTTTTCGCGGTGATGGAACGCATAGCGCCCGCCAGTGCGAGCGCCACGTTTCTCGGGCACAATATCAGCAGACCTACGCCCTCATTCTCAGGGGCGAATTTGCAGCAACCGCCGTCGCTTATTGGTCAGCATATTCTGACGGCACTGAACATGTCCACGACTCACACCCTAGTCCACGCGGACTTAATCGCCTATCTGACTAGGGCGTCTGGGCTAACAAATCTGCGCCAGCGTCAGGCAGGCCTGGATCAGTTCCTGTCAATTTTCGAGTCTGTTATGCCATCAAACCTGCTCGTCAATTCGGCTGCCGAATTGTTTTTGAAGGGCGAGGCTGCGTTTGTCCCTAACGGCGGCACGTTTAATCCAGAGCGTGCCTTGCTTCCCTTGACCAATGCCTTGCGGGCATTTGTGGATGATCAAATTAATGCTGTTATCACGCCTGCAGTGCGCAACTTGGGCCGTAACAATGATGATGTCGTGGTTTACTGGCGCGAAGTTTGCGTTCCATCACTTAACGCTGCGACGCAGATGGTGTTTGCTCAGGTGGAGAGCTGGAGTCGTCAGCAGTTTTCAGAGAAGGCGTTTCAAGAGGCGCTGTCTTCTGTTCTGCTGACATTTCTCGGTCGCAATTTAGTTGTCTTTGCCGATGTGATTACCCATTCCGCCCGCTCACAGATGCGAAGAATGTTAAACCAGGCGGCGGACAATGTAGGTGCACCGAACGGGCTGGCTAATACCTTGCGTCCAGTAACCGGTGGCTCAGCTGACGAGCTTGCGGACCTGCTCGAAGAAGTGCTGCGAATCGGCGGTGAAGTCTTTGGCCCACTGCCGCCAGAGCAGCGCCAGCGCATGCGCAGTCTCATGTTTCGGGCGATACAACCCATCTCGCTTGAAAATCCTGGCACATTGATACAAAACTTAAGCAATCCCGCCATGGTGCCTGATCCGCAGCTCTTGGCAGAGTTGGGTTTGGCAATGGGGAGCTTGATGGTTGAGCAATTTCTGGATTTCGTCGGACGTGTACTCGCACGTGTAGCTCAAATGATACTCGACGCTCTCAGCGACGCTGTTGAGGCACTCACCGAAGCCGTGCAGCAATGGTTAACTGATATTGGTAATGCCTTGGAAGATGCGCGCGAGCGTGTCCAGGCCATCGCGCGCGAGCTGCGCGAGGCATTGGATGCGATGCAAGACCATGTGCAAGATGAAGCAGAAGCGTTCACCGCGCTTATCACACAATTTAGTCGTCGCAAAACGCGCATGGCTCTTTTGGATGGCATCAGCAATCACGTCTACGACCAGGTCGCCAGCGCGCTACATTCGATTCCCGGATACGATTGGTTGCCCTCTGTGGCGCGTAAAAGCGTCCGGCAAACTCTGCGCGGCGTTATTGAAAATCTCATCGAGTCCGAAGTCATGGATGATTTGCTGGAGGCCTTGCGCACCGACCAGGCAGAAGCCAATCGCCTGTTGCGCGATGTGCGAGCACTGCGAGGCCGTAGTGGGTACACCAGAAAACTTTTGGACCTCATGCTCGATTGGGCCATTGGACGGCTGCAAGAGCGGTTGCGCGATGGTTTTGTCATCAACATAAAATTCACGGTCTTCGATAATGATTTTAACCTCGGCGAGATAGCGCTTGGGGCGAGTGATTTACTCCTGGGTGTGTTGCGCGCCTTGCTTGAGGGTGTTGCGGATATAGTAGATGCCGTTGGAGAACTGTCTGATAAGGCGCTCGCGGCTCTTGCTGCCGAGAATTTGTTGGAGAGCAAGCAAGCCGAAGCCCGTGTTGTCGAGGAAACGGAGGCACGATTAACAGCGCTGCATGCAGAGTCCCGCCCTCAATCGCGTCGCATCGAGATCATGGAGCCTGCCAATGGCGCATTCTGCGGCGACACGCCTGATTTTGAAATTCACCTTTACGGAGTCCCACTCTCCTTCATCAAGGAAGATGAAGGAGGCCGCGAACGGGTGGCACTTTTCTTGAACGGGCAAGAACTAGAGCTGAACCAATTCAGTATTCGGGAATTTGCCGCCACATCGACTGAATCGGTTCGATCAACTCCCCCCATCGATATCAATGCAATAGGGCGCTCGGTAAAATCGAAAGTGCCTTTCACATTGGCGCAAAATTTTTCGGCAACCGTGCTGAATCAGTCCTTACTGAAAGCACAGCGTGAAAAAACTGCATCTAAAACAATCAACCGCACAATCACCGGCGGGATGCTCAAAGGGCCTGCACTAGCGAATGTCGATCTGGCCAGTGGCGGATTAGGGCGCCTGCGCCGTGTCGATCTTGGTGCCATTCGTAACAAGAATGATGCCGAAGCGGGTATAGTGCTGACGCGCAGAGTCAAGTCAACAGAGCTGCAGCAGGGGATTAATACCTTGGTCGTGGTCGTGGCCGATGGACACGGAGCGGCGTTGCGCTCAACCGCTACTTTCTTGAGTCCGCCACAAACCAAGGCACCGGTGACGTCATCCAATCCCAGAGATCCTGGTCGCCCCTCCAAGCTGCCTGCTTCCACCATGGAAGACTTGCGCGCCTGGCTGCCCAATGCCGAACATATCAAGCGCGCTGTTTCAAAAGGCCGTGACATTAACGCTGCAAAACCACGCGTCGTGCCACGCATTCCCACAGTATCCACCGCACCTATGGGGTGGTCGGCAGCGCCACCATTCGCACTATTTCCACTTAAGCAGGGGGCGCTTGTGCGTGGCCGAATAATATCGGCAGATACAAAAGTATTGACACTTGCATTAGGACCAGGCGTCATTGGCAAATTGCCGATCAAGAATGCATCTCCCGATCAAACCGCCGTCCCGACCAAAACCGGGCAGATACTTTATGTTGAGGTTGTGAAGATATCGAACGCAAAGTCAATTAGCCTGAAGCTTGCTGCTGACAAGCCCCCCTCAATGGTGGTGGCGAGACCACTATCACCCTTGAAGTGGATGGCACCTGTACCAAGGCGAGGCCAAAGGCTGTGAGACAGTGCGATAACAAGCTGCAAATTAATTGAGCGCAAGTAATACCACTCTCGGAGAGGAGATATTCATGAGTAACTTAACTGAAACTTTTCAAAAGGCCGCCGATTTCTTTTGCGGACCAGCACCGGGTAGCACCTACGTGCCTTTTGCATTTGAAGTTGCAGATCGTAGTTCACTCCCGATTCGTTATTCAAGTTATGGGGTTCCTGGTTTGACGGGCGATGCTTCGGATTTTGTGCCAACTGATGCGGTTTCATCATTTTTGCAAACATCTGCAGATGTTAGTTGGCAGAATGATCCTATCGGCGGCGGCTTTGGCGAAACCAGATTGTCGCTATTGTGTGGTTATGGAACTGGTGTGCGTGTAGTTCCAGATGAAGAAATAGATGCTTTAATCGATGTGGGAACTATTGATGTTCTCCTAAAAGCCCCTCCTCACTATCTCTTTCGTACCGCGCTAAAAGACAGATATGTTTTTCGAGTGTGTTCTGCCGCTTTTCAGGACGGAATATTGTTTTTGGCTTCAGATGAGCCTGATTTACGTGAACTCGGAAATCCTGATCTTGTTGGGCTATATCCGCTCAATATGCAACAAATTCAAATTGCCACGAAACGAGATCCAGCCGACATTCTGCACACAATTAAACACGAATTACTTCATTATGTATTCGACAAAAGTTTTAATATATTAGGTAATGTTAGGCATGAAAACCCATCGTTGGATCCCCCATCTATAGCTGTAGATCACTTCGTTATCGAGGTGGTAATGGAGAAACTTCAGGCGCAGACTCTTTGTAAACAAGGTTTAATAACGCATCTCAGTAAGCCTATGTGGTCGGCGAATACTTATAGATTTACAGCAAAGTTTGATGTTCCTTTTTTAATGGAAATTGAGGAGAAAGATGCAGTACTGGTGAAGTTTGTACATGCGACAACGTTCAGCGTCATATCATTTGGCGGCATAGATTTTCCTCTGTTAATAGAAAGGCATCGCTTGGCATGGGATGAAAATGATCATATTGGCATCATGTCCGTACTCGATGACCCTGACTTCGCCAGTGCAGCTGTCGCCGCTCAGTTAATTCCTCTTTTGCCCCAACCAGGATTTCCTGAATTGGAATCCATCCCCCTGCTGTTCACGCCAGAGATGTACCAAGACATGGCATTTCTCCATGCCCAGCGTTACGCCATGTATGTGCACGGTATTTATGAGCTGAGTCTTATTTCGAAGAGGGAACGGAAAACGATGAACATCTTGTTTGCAAATGCTGACATAAGCGAGGGCGCTATGCTACGTAACTTTGGATGGGCCGCTCGTATGGATGCTTTTTTCACTGAATTTTTTGAAGCTTTGATTACTGATCCCATGGAAGGCGTGCTCGCAATTGAGCGGCGACTGCGCAAGCCATAGTGTCAATGCCAAAACCTGTGTACGGTCTTTCATTGCGACATTTTTACTTTACTTCTGATCGCTGATCCTGCCCGATACCTCATCTGCCAGCCGCCAGCTCAAGCTATCCCCTTGTGCCTATCTCATCGCAGGGCATCCAAATCGCTCCAGTCCCAAAGGCCGGGGCGACTTTCATGTGATCCCTGAGATCTCATTCAAGATATCGCATTTACTGAAAAAAACGACAGGGAAAAACACTGCCACAGTTGTTGTATTTTAACTAATCAATATAGCAATTACATTAATTAAAGATGTTTTTATGATAATCTCAATCTTGTCGGCGATTTTCCAGGCATCTTTGTAGCGTTCGTCGCTTTCATCCTGCTTTTGATTGACAGCCTTCACTTTAACAATCTTCGTCAGTCTGACGTTTATATCAGCTTGTGCGAATACCATCCTGGGATTACATCACATGAAAATTCAGCGTTTGATCGGTAGTGGGTCGTCCCTGCTGGCGGCTCTATTCTTTGCGCCGCAAGTCGCGCATGCTTATTTTGAAGATCTCTGTGTCTCCGCGAAAGACCGCAAGATCGTGGCCTGTGTGGAGCCGCGTGCGGCGTGTGCAAAGACGCCGTCTGAAGGAAAAGCTTGTCCGGCGCAACTTGCGCAGGCGGTGAAGCAAATTGCCGCGCCTGTTCCCGCCAGAAGTATGATCCATTCAGATGCCACCTACTTTTTGGCGCAGGCACTGGGCTATAGGGCCGATGTGGCGTATTGGATTGTTGCCTACAATGAAGTGGCAGACTACACGCAATATGCACCCATTGACCAGTGCGGCGTGCAAGCGTCTGCCAGCAACTCTGGCCAGTCTTATATCACGGCCAAATTTAATGGCTTCCAGCGCACCAATGCCACAACCGATGGCCCGCTGTATCACTATGTGCTGCCGTTTTCCCCGAACGGTGCAGGCACGGACGTGCATGGTGCCAGTGGTATCCAGGCCGTGTACCCGTTCCATTTCCCTGTACCCGGCTATCCGCTCGTGATTGACGATGTTTATGAGGGTTCGCTCTCCAATATGCGGCAATGGGCCATGCAAGCAGATGAAGAACCTGGCTTGCTGTGCGCGGCAGGCCTGACGGTGCCAAATGGGGCGTCGAATTTCAGTGGCCGTGCGTGCAGGACCGGGATCACTGCGCAGGGAAATGTGCCGGTGATTACAAAGTCACAGAACGGTGTTCAGGTAAGCTTTAACTCAGGGCCTAAAATTCTCGACAATAGCAATGGTGATGTCAGTTACCGCGAACTGGGCCAATGGCTGAAGGATAAATCCCGTACAACCGGTGTCTTGTGGAAAGATCCGGCCATGCCGCCAGTTCCGGTGCAGCTTGCCCGCATCGGCTTGTATATCCACAGCATGCAGGACACGGCTTCGCATTCGACTTACTGCGGTGACGATGCGCCTTCTCCTCCTGGCGGCACCGATGCCGGCAGCTATATGAAACTGGATGGCAATAATCTGCAACTGATCTTTGGTGCGACCTGCGCCACTGCGCCGCACATCGCCGGGCATACAGAAGAAACCGCGACCGGCGATTCTCCCTTGCCCCTGCGTAATTACTCAGCACTCAATATGACCTTGAACGAGCTGATTATTTTTGGTAATACGGTGGCCAAAGCAAGGGGATGGATCGTCAACCCTGAACTGCTGCCACCTGATGTCGTTGGCGGTAAAAACGCACTGGGGCAAAGTGCCGCCGATCTGCAAGCCAAGCTGGTTGGCACCATCACTCAGGGTCAGCAATGGACACGCGGCGAAGTTTACAAGTCCGGTCTGGTGACATTGCCACTGCAGCAGCTTTCCACTTTGAACCGCTTGCATGTCATGAACGCGGCGCTGATGTCGTACTCTGACTATGTGCAAAATCAATACACGGCACCTGCCCGCTTCACGCCATTCGAGTTGATGCCTGGCAACGCGAAAAACCCGCAAGATACCAGCGTCTGTTATAAATAGGATAGGGCTTGCAAAAAATTGCCACAACAAGGCTATCGCTGTAGGGAACCCTCTCTTGCCGGAGAGGGTTCCAAGTTTGGCAAACAAGAGCTAGTCTGAAAACACTGACTATGCCTCCAAGCCAAAGAACGTGTTTTGCTTCAGTCACCATCATTCCACCCCGGATAGGAGTCATCATGAGCAACGCAGCATCAACACCAGACACCAGCCTGTTTAGCCTGCAATTGCCGCAACTCAGTCTGCCTGATTCAGACAATGCCGAAGAAGAGTATGCGTATTCGCTGGGCATCCAAGCCTACATCTATGGCTTTCCCTGGATTTACAATGCGCAATTGCGCTGGTTGTGGGCCAGCGAAGCAGGCAAGCATTTTTCAGAAAAGCATGGGCTGCCTGACCTGTATGCGCCTATCAATACTTTTCATCACGCAGCCGTACTGGCTACTCCGGCGGCACAAACGGGGGGCGCGCCCAATACCGATACGCTGTACTCCACTGCCTGGCTCGACATCGCCGAAGACCCCATCGTTCTCTCGGTTCCAGCTGTCACCGACCGGTATTTCGTGATCGAAATGGTGTGCATGGACGCCGACAACTTTGCCTATGTGGGTACGTACGCCACAGGTACAGAAGCAGGCAACTACCTGATTGCACCACACCACTGGAACGGTACGGTGCCAGATGGCGTGGCTGATATCTTGCCACGCTCGCGCACTGATACTGTATTCCTGTTGGGGCGCACCGGAGTCAACGACAGCAGCACGACCGAAGTTCAAGCGGCCAATGAGGTCCAGCAGCAATACATTTTGACGCCGCTGGCAGACTGGCCCAATGCGCCCACGCCATATAAAAAACCGGTGATGATACCCTGGGGTGTCGACTACAACCATACCGCAGGAGCATGGCGCACCATGAACGACGCCATGACACAAAACCCGCCCGGTTTGCCACCGGGGATCAACCAGGAGCAATTGCTAAACCTCTTTGCCACGATTAACATCGGCCCGAACCAGCATGTAGAGCAACAATCCGAAGCTACCCGCATCGGCCTTCAGCGGGCGGCGAGAGACGGGCTGGACTTGCTTAAAAAGTTCAGCAAGTCCCGTGGAAAATCGGTGAATAACTGGACGTATCCACCGCAAGACGTAGGCCGCGCCGGGCAGTACAGCGACTTTATTACCAGGGCAGCGGTGCAATCACTGTCAGGCATCTGCGCCAATGACCCGGACGAAGCGGTGTATATCAACACCAGCATCGACAGCCAGGGCAATGAATTGAATGGTTCCAATTGCTATCGCATGACTTTTTCGGCAGGTAATTTCCCACCGTTCAATGCAGACATGCATGGCTTCTGGTCAGTCACCTTGTATAACTCGACTTACAACCTGTGCCCTGGCTCAAGCAATTATTCCATCAACGGCTATTATCCAGAATTTTCAACAACCGATGCCGAGGGCGGCATCACCATCGTGATCCAAAGCGACAAGCCCGACAACTTACCTGCAGGAAGTTACTGGTTGCAGTCGCCCAGTGCCGAAAGTTTCTTTTTGATTTTGCGGGTCTATGTTCCCGGCCCTACTGTCAGCTTCACGCAAACCTATAGCCCGCCAGCGATTGATCTTGCAAGTTAGAACTCATTTCATCAATAGGATGAGTGCGAACAAGACGATTTGGGATGCAGTGCAAGGCCTTAGGTGTGTACCCTGTGCAGCTAAGGCGTCCGCCTTTGCAAGTGCGTGGTAACAAAACTGCACGCTGCAATGCGCCCAAATCGTCAGTTCCCGGAGGGTATGCCTCATAACGCGCGCTGGACTTGCCCCGTTGATGAGCGCAAACACAATTCGGGGCCACGTCATTCCTGGATACATTCTCTTGACTTGGAGATGTCGCGATGTTGAGCCTGACTTCCATGTTGACGATCTTCTGAACTTACTATCTTTAAAGTCTTTGTGGCTCATAAGAAATTTCGCTTTCACAGTGTTGCTCTTTGGATATAAATCTGCCCATTCAGTCATAGAGAGATCATGAAAGAAAAAGATTACCACGAAAAAATTTCACAACTACATTCTGAATGCGGGTGTCGTTTTGCTGCAATTCTATTTCTCATAACAGGGGTGGCTTATCCTTTGGTTCTCAGCGTGGACGCATCAGGTTTCGGTTTGTCAGGCTATATCGCATGCTGGATTCTAAGCATGTTCATATCTGCTGTTGTTGGCAAGATTCTCGGAATAAGCAACGCCCGATTCAAAATCTCATTGCTAAGAAAACGTTGCAAGGAGGCGGGAAATTATGTCTGCTGATAACTGCATTTATGAGGCAAAAAAGTGCATTGAGCACGCAACAAAGAAAACAAAGATTTGTGTAGAGAACGAGGATAGGGGTTATAGAAAATGCACGGAAGAAGAAGATAGAGGATACAACGCCTGTTGTGACTGGCAGCCATGCAAATTATTTTGCAGTGTGCTGACATGGGTGTCCAATTGGGTGTGCACCGCTTCAGTCTGGATAGCCAAAATTGTTTGTATTGCCTGGGAATGGTTAGTCACGACGGTATGTATTGTATTCGCGACAGTCACTTTTACCGTGTGTGTTGTTTTGAAAATGATTGTTTCGCTCATCAGCCCAATCGTTCTGATGGTCTCCGGCCCGTCGCGAATAGTTAATTCAACCATAGGCAGGCAGGTTCCAGGAACAAAGAAAGTGTTTACAGATTCACGAAGCCCTGCATCGGCAATCGATTATGACGATCTTTCTGATCGCCTTCAATTTTGCGATGGTGGCCGCTATTTAAGATTCCGTTTGGATGATGAAGGTAGCGTAAGCTGGAGCAATTCCTTTCCGATTGATAGTTTCAGTACTTTCGCACCTAACGGAGCAGTCTTTAATTCTCCACCCAATCCAGATGGCAACCCAATTTCAGTCAGCTACGACGAGTTAAGGGCAGGAAGCTGGAGTGTCAAGGAAAGCACTCCCAAATTGGAGATGTTAGCTGCATCTTCAGATCGTGTTTTCGCCAAGGAGCGCAGTAAAGATATTTTTTACCTGGCACTTCCCACACAAGTCTTCCTTCATAAAACCATCAATGGCGAGCTGGTCAAGTTGCCGCAATCTTTCTTCAAGATCGATCCGGAATTAGGAACACAAGACGAAAATGTCGATGATTTACTGTTACACCTGAAGGTGTCCGAAGATGACGAGAGTCACCTCGCCACGGAGAGGTTTCCGCTTTTTCGTTCGCTCTTTCGCGTATTTAGTTCGCCTCTAAAATACCTTGCTCCTATTCGAAATTTGTTCCAATCAATGGTCGTGCAAGTTCATCCATTCGTCTGGGTTAAGTTCGACACACGGCCTGGTCGGGGAAGTTCAGATACACCAGAATCCTTTCCATCTTATGAACACGTCGTTTATAGGAAAGATGGACTATTTGGTATCTCAAAAACCGAAGCTTATCGTTCGATACTGTTTGATAAAGTACTCGATATAGGCGTTGGTTTGTCTCATTTGCACGAACAATATGAACCAATTTACGGAGGTGAGCTGGATAATCTCGATGCGCCCTCACCCTTTTCTTTGGTTTCAAATGAAGCTCTATATAGATTCGCTAACGGACCAATACAAGATACCGGCGGTTGGGTCGACGGGACATGTATCTATTATGTGTTGGCGCAACTGCCTCATTCAAAAGATCCTGGTTCTGATTCCCCGTCAGATTCTCCCGACGATCAGTTGAGTAGCGACAACAAATTATTCCAGGATAGGTATTGCATACTTTGGGTCGACGAGCAATTGGCCTTTACTGAAAGATGGAGAGTATTGGGCCTCCGTGACACGGAATTTACCTCCCCTGTAAAACCCATGATTGCAATATTAGGCGAAAACTCAGAAGCCTTCAGCTTCAATCCAATGACTTTTATGGATCCTTTTCAGCAAGGTTACATCAGAGCCTTTAGTCGTATGGCGGTCGCTCGTCAAATAATAATCGTCAACGGTTTTGATCGGAGCAAAGGAGAAGCTGGAAAACACCGATTATTCTCCATCCATTTTTCATGGCCCACGATGGATAGAACCTGGCGAGTTCGGGATCTTCCAATGGATACGAATCCGCGATTAATGGACGACCATCATGATGTTGAGGAAGTACAGCGAATCTTAAGGGAGGAGCAGCATTCCACGGTGTTGCCGCAGTCAATTGGTTTGCGCGAAGACATGACCTTGCATCTTTTGGGAAGCCATCGGGTTGGTGGAAAACTCAGGCTTGGCAGATGGGTGCAGAAGTACTTACCACCAGATAATATGGAAATACCTTCTGCTCAAGAACTTCTCAATGGGGACCTTGCTGACTTGTCGCGAGGATACAATCATCCCTGGACTTTCTACACAGAGAAGGCTTTTCTGAAAATGCATCAAGCCTATAGTCATTTCGGTGTATATGAAAAAGTTGAGAGCCGCAATCAATACTACCAAGTAGACATACTTAAAACTGCAATGAATGAAGCTACGATTGAAGAGGCGACATGGCTAGATAGGGAGAAAAGCGCAAAAATAAATCGACTTGAATTAAATTATGCGAAGCTTGCCACGGTAGTTGATGTCGCCGCATACACAATCCCGATAACTCTTTTATTAACGGTGGCAGCAGCCATTTTTAGTGAAAGCTCTTGGGGTGCTTTAATTATGCTGCTTGAGCTACTCGCAATTCAAGCTGGCCTTGCTATCGCTTACAGCATCGAGTTGCGTAGTTTCCCGTCTCTGTATGAAGATATTGTTCGTTTCAAAATAAAATTCACCAGTTTAGGCCCCATTCTTCTCTATCTGGATAAGCGAGAAGATAAGACTATCAGTCTCGATGGAATTCCGCTTTCATTGACGCTATTCAATGAGCAAGACGTTTCTCAAACCTTAAGTGTGATACTGACAAAATCTGTAAGAAATTCACGTTCCATTGCCGATAAAGGCATCCTCACGCCACCAGAAATTCTAAGCGCAACTATTACCAAAATTTTCGACTTGGCGGGAAACTTAACCCAGGTGAAAGTAGATTTTTTCTCAGCACGTGCTGTAACAGAATTTGGATCAGACTCGGATTTCACAAATTGGTTTTCGCTGAACGTTGATCAAGTGCGTATTGGTCTACCTGATTCTTTGGGTGGAGTCACTTTATTATTCTCCTCACAACGCGAGGGAATAATTAAGCGAGTAGATCGAAGCAATCAATTTTCATTCGCGTGGACTCCAGTAAGGAGCGATCCACTTTATCCTGAGTTGAATGAAATTCTTTCAGAGGATGGACAAATTTTGAAAGGGGTCAGCTTGTGGTTCATTGGCATTACAGGGCTTGCTAACATTCCAGGAAAAATAGTATTCGCCACAACAATCGAGTAGAACTCATTTCATAAATAGGGATGAGTGCGAACAAGGCGATTTGGGATGCAGTGCAAGGCCTCAGTTGTCTATCCTCTGCAGCTAAGGCTCATGCCTTAGCAAAGGACGCAACGCAGCAATGCGCCCAAATCGTCAGTTCCCGAAGGGTTTGCCTCATAACACGTATCAGACAACATTGGATTTATTGAAAATAGTGCCACAATTGACAACCACAAACGTGTTACCGGTCCGTGTTATGAGGCAAACGCATCTCATTCATATTTATGAAATGAGTTCTAAATCATTGCAGTTCAAGGATGTGTAAACCTGCAAGATCGCGGCTATGCAAAAATAGGCGTCAGGTTATAGATTAAGACAATTCCACGCTAAGGAAATGTGCGAAAGTAAGACCTGACAATCATCTACAGACATATCAAATTCAGGCAATGGCCCTGCGCGTGAGATTATCAATGGTAAGCAGGCAGCTCATGCATATATCCTTTGTTCTGTGGAACTTTCTCGGCTAAAAATGGCCTGAAGCAAACCGTCCGTAAAGTAATCACTACGGGCATCGCTTGAGAATTTCCATTAACAGATTGCCTATGAATAAGCTACTGCCAGCCCTTGTTCTGTCTTTTTCGCAAATTGCTTTTATAGAAGCAGCGCAAGCAGTGCTCTCTGACCCTGGCCCCGGGGCTGCAACACCGGCACCGTCAATCGAAGCACCGCGTGACCGGGCGTTTCATGGCGTCATGACACTGGATGTGGATGCCTCTGATACGGTGCACAAGATCATCCGTGTGCGGCAAAGCATAGGTGCCCCCGGCGAGACGTCGCCAACACTGGCAGGCCTTTAGTACGACAGGGAGGCGCAACAACGACAGGTTAATTTTGCAACAGCCTCCAAGTAATTACGTGCAGTGCCTCCCATGCGTGCAAGGCATCTATACGATGCGGTGGTTGGGCGATGTCATCGTGAATCTGCATTAACATCAGGGCAACTCGTCATCTCTTCGATTCAAGCCAGGACAACCGTCGCACATTGGTAGCGTGGCAGGCAGGGCTTTGTCGGGTGAGTTTAATCATGGAAGCCGCGCTAGTAGTCAAAACATAAAGCAGACACATGACCGTTCATCGCCAGAAACCTATCAGTGGTGCATAAAAACGCAGAAACAAAATACAGTGCAACCAAACACACAAATGGATACAAATTGTTGCAACTTTAAAAACATCAAGCGGCTAAGATGGCCCACCCAATCTGAACTTGACTAGCATGACTTTGCCTCACACTGCTGTATCTGCAATTTCAATAAACATGCGTACGAGAATATGTACGACAATGCGAACGCGCACGCTGGCGGGCCTGGGTCTGATTTTGCTGGCTACCGCGTGCAGCAAAAATACCGACAATGCGCCCGCAACGACAGCAACCCAGCCCGTTGCCGCAAGTCAGGTACAAGTTGCGCCTGTTACTGCGCCAGTTACTGCCCCCACAGCAAGCGGCTCAGACAAACTGCAAGACTACATCGCCTGCTATAACCAGCTCGACAGAAATGCCCATCGCAGCATTGCGCGTTACGCGAGCTGGGTCAAGAACATGGAAACTGGCCCCAGCGGAAAAGAAAGCGTGGTGTATGGCCTGTATAAAATCGATGTCGATGAGATAGCCAAATGCCAGGCCAGCTTTGCCCAGGCAGGCAAGGCAGCACCGGGCAAACTTGATGTGGCTGCTACGGCTTACATCAACAGCCTGGCAGAGCTGGGCACACTGGTGGCCGATGCCGACCAGTATTACAGCCGCGACAATTACAAGGATGATGCCTTTGCCAAGGGCAAAAAAATGCACGCGCCGCTGGCAGCAGCGATGAAGCTGTTTGAAGAAAAGAGCAATGTTTTTTCTGATGAAATCGAAGCAGAGAACGACAAGGTACTCGATGCAGAAATGCAGCAACTCGAAAAAACCGAGGGCCGCCAGCTACCCTATCTGCAAATGGCGCTGATGAGCAAAGCCAAGCACCTGATACGCCTGATAGGTGAAGAGAAGTTCGATGCCGCCACCGCGGCCAAGGCACTGGCCGAGTATGAAAGCGTGACTGACGAAGCGATTGCCTATGTCAAAAAGAATAGTGAAAGCGCGGCCAGTGGCTGGTCCAGCCTGGAGAGAGCCAGCGAAGATTATCGCAAGGCCGCCAAAGAACGCGTGCGCCGCATCCGTGACAAAGTGCCCTACAGTGAAGGCGACAAGATGATGCTCAAGCCAGGTTCAGCCTGGATGGTAGAGGGCAGCCAGGAGAAAGTCACCAAGGCCTACAATGAATTGATAGAAGCGAGTAACCGCATGCACCGTTAAGGTCGATTAATTATACAAAATTAAGTATTCACGATTTTTTTACGCATGCGGGATTTTTTCAAGCGCGCATCGCTACTCTGCAGTCACGGAGTGCATTTGAAGAAGCCCCCATGAACCCCACCCGGTAGTACTCCAGGTCCCCATCTGGAGATGCTCTTTACAATGCCCTGCTGTCCGAGGGCATTTTTTTATGGCTTTACAGGCTTGCATTGCGCGGCCTGTTTATCCACTACGGCCTTGTCGCCAAACAGCAATTTCACCCCGCATTGTGAACCGAACATCCTGGTTTGGTCATGACCTACACCTTCCACATCGAGGTAATGATGGTTGCTGGCTGGCAGGGCTTTGGCGACCGGGGTTTGCTTGCCCAGGTATTGTTCATAAGCCCAGTAGGCATGGGCACGGTCATAGCGCGTTGGCCCTTCTGCCTCGGCACCGCAGGACTTGTCGAGCACCCGGTGGTTCGGATCAGTATCCAAGCTGCCAACCAGATAAGTGACCTGTCTTTGCAGGTGACGGCTGAATAAATCCTGGCCATTCATGCCCTTTGCATAGGGCACCATATTCTGCATGCCATAGCGGTAGTCATCATAGGCAGGGCACACTGATTTGTCGTAGAGAGCAAAGCCAGTAGATGCTGGTCGCTCAGGCGTGAAATACAGATAGGAGGAAGGATTCGCCACCACATATTGCACATCCAGCCCGCGCGCACGCAAGGCTTCATCCACATGATTGAGGACGGCATAACGGTGTATCAATTGCCCGCCACCAGAATGCCCGGCGAACGTGATTTTCTTTAGCAGAGGCAGACGCGACTTGTCTGCCAGCAGCTGGGCGATATCATCGATGACCTGCAATGAACTCAAACCCGCCTGCGTGCCTGTGCCCGGCAAGGCAGGATCACCCCCGGTCCAGCCCTGCACAGACCAGACCGGCATGCCATCAAAACCGCTATCAGGCTTGCCTGGAAAATTGGGCGCAATCACCAGCACTTCGTCCAGCGAGCGACCAGACGCCTGCAACAAAGCCATCGCCGCCGCATAATAATCATTGCCATTGCGCTGTATGCCATGCTGGACGATGATGACTTCACGTATCGTATCGAGCCTGTCATCGAGCCTATGATTCGCATATACCGGAAAATCATATCCAGCCTGCTGACCAGGTACAGGAAGATGCAAACGCTGCCAGGCAGGTGCGGCACTGGCAGGCTGCACAAGACAGCAAACAGCCAGCGTCGAGGATGCCAGCCTGCAAAAGAAATTAGATGCTTTCATGCCTGCCTCTGCGTTATTTGTATGGTGGGAATGATAGCATTGCCATTCCATTCAAATTGACCGCAGCCCGCCCATTTTGGAAATGAAATGTAATGAAAAGTAGCATCGTATGTATCGCCACAGCCTTGCTGCTGGCCTCAGGCAACAGCTTCGCACAAGACACCGCCAGCGATACCCGCCGGCTTCTCTCGCTGGCCCTGGTCAATTTTCAATACACGACCGCGGATGAAATCGAGGCTTTTTGCACCCGCCTTGATCCCGCCTACAGCCCACGCTTCGCAGCAAAAAGACTGGAGTGGGACAAGAATATCAAGACCATGTACGCGATGATGTCGCTTACAGTCAGCCGCGCAGGAACTACCGACAAGGCAACTGGTGACAAGGCCACATCAGGTTTACGCGCACAGTTTGAAAAAGGTATGGAAATGTCTAAAGAGCTGGCCGACAGCGCCAAACCTGGGTATGAAATCCCCGCACAGTGGAAAGAAGTGAAATTGGGTAAAAATATAAAAGAAGACGTGCAACGCGCCATGTCTGGCCTGGATGAGAATGAACAAAAGCGGCGCTGTGATTTTGTACTCGCACAAAAGGGAATGCCAGCAATACCACCGAAAGAATTACCCTGATTTGGAATGATGCGCTGCAGAGTGCGCCGTGCTCTCCCTACCAAAGTCTGATCATCCGCTTTTCAGCATCTCAAAGACCTCATCCCGCATTACGGATGAAAACCTTGCAACCACCGTACCCGACTTCATCTGGTATCTGGTAGAAAATTCAGACTCTGTGTAAAAACCACCCACAAGTGCTAGCATATACCCCATGGAAGCGAGCACACCGCCATGAGCAAGAAAAACACCGACTGGATACGCCACGCGCCAGGGTCTGCCCGGCTGGAACGTATCGAAGCTTATTTTTCAGGCAATGCCTATGCCATGCACAGGCATGACACTTATGCCATAGGCAGCACGCTGGCGGGCGTGCAAAGCTTTGCCTATCGTGGCAGCAAGTGTAACAGCTTGCCAGGCGGCACCATTGTGCTGCATCCTGATGAAGCACATGATGGCCAGGCGGGTACTGGCGATGGTTTTCATTACCGCATGATCTATGTCGAGCCTGCGCTAATACAGCAAATCCTGGGCGGCCAGGCTTTGCCTTTTATCAAGCACGGCATCTCCAGTGACCCGCGCCTGTTTGCCGCCACCCTGCCCCTGCTGCAAGCCATGGACAAACCCATGGATGCGCTGGAAGAACAAGACGCCCTGTTCGACCTGGCCCATGCCATGCACAATTGCTCAGACAAACTCGCTGGCGCAGCGGCCAGCAAATTACATTTCGATTACCAGGCCGCCGAACGGGCGCGCGAATATATCCACAGCGCCATAACGGACAACATCACCCTCGATGAACTGGCAGACCACAGTGGCCGTGACCGCTGGAGCCTGTCACGCGATTTCCGCCTGCTGTTTGGCACCAGCCCCTACCGCTACCTGACCATGCGCCGCCTTGACCTCGTCAAAAGCCTGCTGATGCAAGGCTACACGCTAGTAAATGCCGCACTGGCTGCCGGGTTCAGCGACCAGAGCCACATGAGCAAACACTTCAGCAAGGCCTTTGGCCTGACGCCTTTGCGCTGGCTGAACATGCATGGCAAAGCATCACGGCCTGGATAGCTGACGCACAAACGTACAAGAATTGGGGCAGCAGCTTGCGTATGCTGGGGCTTTTCAAACAAAAGCCAGGAGCGCCAGCCATGAATACCGCAGCAGTCAACGACAGCAAGACTTATCACAGCATTAATTTCGCCAACAAGTTCAGTCTGTTCAGCGAACAATGGTCACAAAAAGTCATCGCCGAGATGAATGACTACCAATTCAAAGTCGCCAGACTGCAAGGCGATTTCATCTGGCATGACCATGCCGACACTGATGAAAGTTTCATTGTCCTCGAAGGCCAGTTACGCATCGATTTTCGCGATGGCCATGTACTGATATCTACAGGCGAAATGTTTGTCGTACCCAAAGGCGTGGAACATAAACCCAGTGCAGAACATGAAGTTAAACTCTTGCTGATAGAACCGCGTGGTGTGGTCAACACCGGTGATGAAGGTGGGGAGCGTACCAGTCCGCTGGATGTGTGGATTTGAGATTGAATTTGAGTTTGAATTTTTCCTTGATATTTTTCTGAATAGTCTGAAAAGACGTATCGCTTATTCAAAGCAAAAACTCAAAAAACTGTCATGCCAGACTTGATCTGGCATCCAGCGGCGTTCGTTGCGCACTTGCGGCAGAATTCACAAGCCGGAAGCTGCACACGTCTTTTGCAAATATCAGTAACGATCTTTAGCCAGAGTTCAACGACACTGGATGCCGGATCAAGTCCGGCATGACGAGTTTGAGGGTGATAGTAAAACAAGCAGAGTGTCGTTAATGTCTGTGATGTAGCCGTAACGGGAGGTGCATTGCAATGCGCCGTATGCACAGCAAGATACGGAGGAGTTATTTCCTCCAGTGTGCCTAAAGCTGGATAATTGAGCCTTCCCAGTAGGAAAACTATAAAGCTAAATCATGCTCTTCTGCGTTCGATAATTGCTCGCTCAGTATTACAATCCACCCTGCATTTTTGTTAAACTTCACTATACAGAATCTGTTCACCATAAGATGAATATTAACTATGTCACGATCTGAATTTGAAATAGCTAAAAACTTGAGTGACTTTGGCCCAATCACAGAAGACAAGGTTGAGCGATTTGAGCATTTAATAGCCGAGGCAAGCGATGGTTTAAGTATCTCAATGATCTTGCCATTGCTATTAACCTTAGATGACAAGTGTGAATTTGACGAAGTCATGTTCAGCGTAGTGCACGCCGTGGAAAGATACCCTGCCGAGTCCTACTTCGCGGTTCTAGTGGAAAACATATCTGCTATTTGGAATAATTCCCCGCGTTGGTGTGAAATCCTGCATACAAGAATAATCAATTCACCATCTTCTTTTACTCATTTTATAAACGCGTTCTTGCTCATGGACAGCAACATCAAAGCATTAGAGACTCACATACTCAAAAAAATATCAGGCAAAGAAAAATTTACTGATCGTTGCATGACAGGTATTCACTCTCTTGCTAACAAAATACCTATGCAAAGTGCCAGCACTTAGTGACACTGGATGCCGGATCAAGTCCGGCATGACGGGTTTAAGTTTGCGCATTCAAGGCACATCTCAACGCACGCATGAGTTGCAAAAAATTGCTTTGCATACGTTGATCACCTGATGGGAAATTCAAATTGCTTTAATCACTATTTTGCCAAACCAGGACCATTTCTGAGCGTGGATTTGAGTTAGTACAAAATGGTACCCAGGTGTATTCTGGCCTGACACAAACATGCAACCAGGCTTCATAAGATTCTTTGAGACGGTTAGGCGCAATACATAGCCAATTCAGGCCATTTCTATTTAAGATAGCTTCGATTTCTGCGATCTCTTCCCATTCCAGGCCTGAGTAACTATGGCCCGAGATGAAGTATTGCGCCAACTCTTCTTCTGCCCCGTCAGTTTGTTCCAAGGGCACCAGATATCCTTCCAGCGAAAGATGGGAGCACGAAAGCCCAGCACATTGATGGGTATATTCCACCCCGGTAGGATGGCGGACTATGAGGTATAAGCCTTTCAATTCCTGAAGCTCAACATCAATCAACTGGCGCTTTTCCTGTTCAGGCAGCGACTTGGGGGCATCAACTGTTCTTGGGGAAAATGTATAGGGTGGGAAATTACTGCTGTAGCGTAAATTGACTGCAGGTTTGGCTACAAGCGGCACTTCTTCTTTTATTCCCAACAATTTCTTTAGCCAGTTCACTTTATTTACCCTCATTTGATGCTGCGTTAATCCCTATAAGTGCCTCCTTAATCCGCGTCCCAATCAGTCGTGCGTCCTGATTATCGAAGAAGATTTAAACGCCATTACAGCATATGCCATATCAAAGAATCAATTAAATTCGTCCAGTGACTAAATTATTATCCTGTAGTATATTACATACTACCTATTTTATTATCGCATCACATGCCCATCCCCACCAGCACAACCCCTCTGAACCGCTCACTCGCCCGTGAAGAGGTATACCGCAGCCTCAAGCAATGGATAATAGAATTGCAGCTCGCACCCGGCGAGATCTTGCGTGATCAGGAGCTGGCGGTGCAGTTGGGGGTATCGCGCACGCCTGTGCGCGAGGCCTTGCGGCAGCTTGAAGATGAGGGTCTGGTGGTCACCAGTTTTCATAAATGGACCAAGGTTGCACCTTCCAATCTCGAAGAGATTACCGCGCTTTACCCTGTAGTCGCTGCGCTGGAAGCAGCGGCGCTGGAGCTGGCCATGCCGCGTCTGACAGCGGCGGATATAAAAGAACTGGAAGCCATCAATGTCGCACTGGCAAAGGCGATTGCAGCAGATGCCCGGCAGCAAGCGACTGAACTCGATGCGCAATTCCATGCCCTCATCGTGCAGGCCAGCCAGAATGCGGAGATAGAAAAGCTGCTGGCGAATCTGCGACCACGCATTAAACGCATAGAGCTAGCGCATTTTGATGACCAGCGCATGGCACCGCAATCGATACAAGAACACAAAACCATCATCGCGGCGCTGCGTGCTGGTGATACCCAGGCAGCAGTGCAGGCCATCAAACAAAACTGGACTCTGCCACCGGATTTATTGCAGGTGATCGCAACTACTGTTTCTGCATAAGCCTTTAAGTCCCCCTTTGTAAGCCTGCTTATCAATTTTGGAGTAAACCATGTCATCTGCCCTGCTAATCATCGATTTCCAAAATGCAGTTTTCATCGACCCGCCAGCCCATAGGGCAGACGAGGTGCTGGCGCGCATCTGCGAATTGATTGCAAGGGCACGCAAGGCCGGCATGCCGGTCGTGTATGTACAGCACAATGAAGCAGGTACCGCCTGGGAAATAGACAGCGACAGCTGGCAATTCCCTGCCGCCATTGCACCACAGGCTGGCGACTATGTCTGTGCCAAGCAGCACAGCAGCGCCTTTCAGCAAACGGGTTTTGAAGCCGGGCTTGCTGAACGTGGCATAACTGAAATTTTTGTCTGTGGTTATGCCAGCGAGTTTTGTCTTGACAGTGCAATACGGCAGGCAGCGGCGCTGGGTATCAAGACCAACGTCATTGCCGATGCCCATACCACACGCAATCGCCCTCACCTTGATGCAGCGACCATCAGCAATCACCACAACTGGGTGTGGAGCGAGATGGGGCAGATCAGCGTGATACCGGCTGCGCAACTGCCATTCTGATCAGTGTTTGGAGAGTATAGCCATGACTGACATCAATACCAGCCTCGTAAAACCTGCCAGCGATATCCCGGATGGATTTGCGTCGTTGTCGCAGGGTGTATTCCATGCATCGACTATCGTCTTCCCGGATGTTGCATCATTCCTGCGCAGGCAGGCGCAGGCACATACGGGTTATAGCTACGGGCAAAATGGCACGCCCACCCACTATGCACTCGCAAATAAATTGTCTGAGCTTGAAGGTGGTGGCCATACCGTGTTGGTGCCCACTGGCCTTGCCGCGGCGGTGCTGGTCAACAGCATGCTGCTGGCTGCCGGCGACCATGTGCTGCTGCCAGACAGCATCTATGGCCCGACGCTGGAGACCACCAAATCCCTGTTTGCCAAATGGGGCGTGCGCCACAGCATTTACCCGAATGATATTGGCGCTGGCATCGCTGATTTTTTTGGACACAATACCAAACTGGTGTGGACAGAAAGCCCTGCTTCCAACAGCATGGAAATGCAGGACATACCCGCTATCGTTGCTGCTGCCCATGCGCGCCAGATCAAGGTAGTGATGGACAATACCTGGGCCACGGCACTGGGCTTCAGGGCGCTGGATGCCGGCGTCGATTTCAGCATACAGGCGCTGACCAAATACGTGGGCGGGCATTCTGATTTGTTGATGGGTGCAGTCAGCACACGCGATGAAGCAGCCTACCATGCACTGCGTGACACCGCAGAACTGCTGGGCTATTACGTCGCCCCTGATGAATGCTTCCTGGCGCTGCGCGGCTTGCCGACATTGGCCTTGCGGCTGGAAAGGCAATATGCATCTGCCCTGCGCATCGCCGCATTCTTGCAAAGCCATGCCGCGATAGCCCAGCTCAATTACCCACCACTGCCGGGGGACACATATCACCACTTTTGGAAACGCGATTTCAAACTCGGCAATGGCTTGCTGTCTTTCAGTCTGAAACAGGATGATTTGCCCGCAATAGAAAAGTTTGTCGCCGCACTACAGTTATTCACGCTAGGCAATAGCTGGGGTGGTGTGCACAGCCTGATTGCGGTTGCCCCACAGCGCGCGCCAAAAACCGGCTGGCTGCTGCGCCTGCATGTGGGGGTGGAACATGTTGATGACTTGCTGGCAGATCTTGAACGGGCGCTGGCTACCTTGGACTAATAATGGCCTGTGTTAGACTGGCAGCATACAATAGTGGACTGTACCAGCCCAGGCAGGCCAAAACAGATATTCCCCCTATATGACCGAAAGTACAGATTCCATACACCAGATACCCGTCGCGACAGATACGTGCAAACAGCGTTTAGATTTGCAAACACAGGTACAAGCGGACTTTTTTGCGGCTCTTGAAGCAGAACTGCGCAGCCTGGTGTATGACCGCCTGCTTGTTTGCCGCAAGCGGATTTTTACAGACACCATACAATTATTTCGCGCAAGGCTGGCGAAATATGTCAGCGCCATTGGGCTCTGTCTCTCGGTGGTATTGATTTCCCTGGATGGATCAACAATGCATGGCATCAGGGTTGATCTGCTACTTTTTTTCCTGTTCTCTGTCGCTTTTTTCTGCACCTGGGATACCGACAGGTTCCTGAAAACACAGGAAAAAATCATCCTGCCCTATTGGCGCCGGATTGCCAATCTTAGTGCAGCCAAAATACTCAAGGCCCCAAAAAAAGTCTTGCCATTCACTGCAGAATATCAGTTTCGTGATGATGTCGTCTCTTGTTACCGCATCAACACAAACGGCAACAGGCTGGCCTGGAGCAAAGCACTGGAAGGCTGGTACTTCAGTGGACAACATGTCACCATGCTGTTCAAGAAGAAAACTTCAATCCATCCCTACCTGCTCATCATGCACGAAGCCCCGCAAGAGTTGGCCTTGTATCTGGATGCACTGAGCTTACAGTGTATTGACAGTATCCAGGCTACATAGATTTGAGGGGCGCGCCACGCGCACCGATTTACAATCAGTGAATGGGGCGCATGACGCATTTACCCAATTGCGAACGTCGCCACCTACATAGCAAATGCAGAACATATGCAATGCACCGTAAGCTGGCGGTATGCAGCACGCTATCTTCTCTAATAAAGCGTCATATAGCCTCTTGCAAAAATCTGGCGTATCCGCAAATACGCGATATTGATATTTCAAATATAGAAAGCCCATCATGAACCAGCACAGCAAAAAGTTCTTCATGCCACACAAGGCGGCAATCGGGCCGCCCGGGGTATTGAGGAACTATCATGAAAGATCTCTCTCGTGCTTTGCGCAGGCATCATGCTGCGCGCCTGAAGAAGAAACGTCAGTATTATTTTTATAGCTGGGAAGAAAAGCTCAGTGTCTTGCGCCTGGGTATGGTCTTGCATACACCAACCACCTGCAGTTGCCATATGTGCGGCAATCCGCGCAAGTATTTCAAGGAACGTACCGTGCAGGAAAAACGCTGGATGCAGGTAGTTGAATAAGCGAATGCTAGCGGTATAAGTTCAGCATAACTGCAGGCAGTCATCGGACAGAAACTCAGGATATAGTCTGGGTTTCTGTCATTTTCTTGCGCTACATGTGTACGATTACGCGACGCCATTCGCCCCTACGAATTGATTTGCTTCAAAATTTTGTGTGCCTCATCATGCGTATCAGGCATGACATTGTCTGATTCAAGGGATATATTCAAATATTTAACTGCTTGGGCTCTACTTTGCTTTGTTCCTTTATGGACGCAAATTTTTGCCAAAGCAATTGCAGCGTCACCGTCGCCGCTATGTAGAGCTTTTAAAAACCAATAAGAAGCACGCTTAAAATTGCCCACATTACGATACCATGCACCGATATTCATAAAAGCGCAGATGTCCTTATTTTTTGCAGCCTTTTTATACCAGAGCAATGCTATATCCTTATTTTGAGGCACGCCGACACCTTCGTCCAGGAAATAGCCAATAGTGTTATAGGCATAAATTTCGCCCTGATTGGCCGCTAAATGTAGCAATTCAAAAGCTTTCTCGTTTTCTCCGCCGTCCCATGCATCGTTGGCCTGGTCAAATAAACTTTGAGATGAATTCTCGTCCGCCTTAATCATCGCATTTTCTTTCAATTCAATTTAGATGACACGTAGAGACATAAAAATATCAATAGTCATCATAAAGTCATGAGTACGATTACGCTTTGTTAATTGTACCTACACGGGTTAAATTTATTGTTGCAGTATCCAACCAGACATAGCTTCTAAGGCTGTAGGTGACAAAGTTTCGTCGATTTTTCCGTATTCAGCCGATGAACCGGTGGTCGCGGTTTGGAACAGATGGTTTAGTTTAGGCAGTTCTTTGATCACGACGTTTTTGTTTGCTTTCATATTGGCACGAATGCCATCGAGATTCATTTTAGCGGGAACTTGCAGATCCAATTCGCCATTCAAAACCAGTGTTGCTTGCTTCACTTTCGCCAGGGTCGGTGCGGGGTCGTATTTGATAAATGCTCTAAACCAGGGCCTTTCCAATCTGCTTAATTGTTTTGCTCCTGCGCCCTTGTCCAGATCGCCGTTTTTTTCCGCTTGGTCGAAATATGCTTTCAGTCGCTCGCTGATCGTCTTGTTGTCTGCACCTGAATTCATAATGGAATAGGCTTCACGAAATACTTTCTGAGCTTTCTCGACTTCGGCTTGGCTCTCACCATTGGCAAGTAAAGTTAGTCGACTCTGTTCCAGTAGTACAGCATCGGTGCGTACGCCAGGACCTGCCATCAAAACAATAAATTTCAGTTTGGGATTGTTTGCTGCCAGCATGGGCGCGATCAGACCACCCTCGGAATGGCCTATCACTCCCAGTTTGTCCTGGTTGATTTCAGAGTGGGTGCGCAGATAATCGACTGCTGCCTGGGCATCGTCGGCAAAGTCAAAGGTCGTAGCACTCTTGTAATCGCCTGTCGATGCTGCGATGCCGCGTTTATCGTAGCGCAGCACCGCGATCCCTTGTGTGCTTAAATGATCTGCCAACACCAGAAAAAATTTATGGTCTTTAATTGTCTCATCTCTATCATTGGGACCTGATCCATGCACCAAAACGACTGCGGGAAATGGACCTTTTCCTTGCGGTAGCGTCAGTGTGCCCGCCAAACTTATCTTGACTTTTGCATTTTGAAAACTCACATCTTTACTCGAATAGTTGCGCGGGCTTTTTGCTATTGCTTCTTCCTGCGGGCGCCTTTGCGTTTGTGCAGCTAAGGCTTCGGCGTCTAAACGCGTAAGCTTAAGTTTGAGTGACTGCCCTTGTGTCCATGTACCGAGCCATGCTTTCTGGGTCTCGTCCCATTTTGCTTCGTAGTTGGCGTTGTACTTCGCAATGCTAAAACGCATGAAATTTTCTCGAGCTTCTACTTTGTCGGCTTTAATGGTTTCCTTGTCGTCGTCAGGACTGATGATATTGACTTCGTGTTGGCCTGATGGTGTCTTAGTGAAGAAAATATTCAGACGAATCATGCCTTCTATTGAACCTGTCCAATCTCCCACGGGGTCTTCCGCGAATGCAGGCAGACTGGCTGACAAGGCGAACAGCGTGCCGCAAGTGATGAGAAGCTTTTTCATCTGGTATTCTTTCTAAGAGGTTGTTGCAAGCGCGGGGGTAGGTTTGACATACATACATTTTCAGCCCGGCGGGTAATTTCGCTTTTCTAATCGTACCTTGTATTATGACGCTTTCGGTAGTTATTCGTTAATATAGCGACCAACAAGTTCTTGGTAGGCATATCAAGATCGAGTGACTGGATGCCGCATCGTACCTTTGGTTTGAAACCTGCAACGTAGATTCCCGCACCAGTCACTCACCCCTCGTCTTAAATCGGACAGTATCTTTGGCCCAGCATGCTGGCAGCCCGCATTCACAAGGTTGGTTATCAGAGGATTTGTATGCATGATTTTCATTTAGGAATTGATGTCGCGAAGCTGAAATTAGATTGTACTTTGCGCCTGACATCTGGCAAATTTCGCCATAAGGTGGTTCAGAACAACCAACAAGGATTCCAGGACTTAGGCGTCTGGCTCAACAAGCAAGGTGCATCAATTGCCCATGTCTGCATGGAAGCTACTGGCGTCTATTGGGAGGCCGTGGCATACTATTTTGTTCAACATAAATTTCCTGTCAGTGTGGTCAACCCTGCGCAAATTAAGGCTTTCGGCGTTTCTCGCTTGGTCAGAACCAAGACAGACAAGATAGATGCGCAACTGATTGCTGAATTTTCTTTTGAGCGCAAGCCTGAACTTTGGATCGCACCGTCATTGGCAGAACAATCTTTACGCGCCATGGTGTTGCGCCTCGACGCGTTACAAGTCATGCGGACACAAGAGCTGAACCGGCTCGACGTCGCCCGTGATGCCATTCGACAAGGAATAGTTGATCATATCGAATGGCTGGATAAAGAAATCAAGTCACTTATCAGGTCTATCAACGACCATATGAACAACGATCCAGATTTAAAAGACAAGCAGAAATTATTAGACAGTATTCCTGGACTCGGTGACCGCACGATCGCTGTATTGCTCTCCTACTATGCTGATACTAAACGTTTTACTTCGGTGAAGAGGGCGGTGGCCTTTGCTGGTCTTGACCCGCAGCACCATGAGTCTGGCAGCAGCGTCTGTCGAAAAACAAAAATGTCAAAGGTCGGACACACTTTTATCCGTAAAGCACTCTATATGCCTGCCATGGTGACTTTGTATCGAACTACCTGGGGTAAGGCTTTCCAACAACGATTAGCTGCTGCTGGAAAACCTCCCAAGCTCATTATTGGCGCTATGATGCGAAAGCTGGTTCATGTCGCCTTAGGCGTATTGAAATCCGGCAAACCATTCGATGCTAGCTTACATTTAGCTTGACCGGAATAACAGTATCTACAAACAATGCCTTAGGACGCCGACAAAATCTCCAGCAGCCGCGCAAAGCCTGCTGGGATTTCATGCATCTGTTCGGGTGAATAAAGCACATTCAAGACCTGATCCTCCGCATCAAGATCAACGACGTCAATCGCCAGCCAGTCTTTGGACCAGAAATCGATCGCGCCGATTTTGGAGGATGATGAAAATTCCAGTCTTTTCAAATCACCAAAATCCCCTTCCAGATATTCAGTCCAGGTCAGGACATAGGAAGCGGGGATCAGAGGTTCTACAAGTTCCTTGAAGTAAGCAAGGTGTTCGTTCATATACTGGTGGACTGTAACAGTGGAAATCGGGAACACGCATCTTATCCTGAACCTGTCGCCGGTGTCACAAATACGGAGTGATATTGCGCATGGTGCGCTGTATATAGTCTTCTTTCTCACCGACTGGTGCAACATAGTGGATGGCGCTTTCTGCTGCTTCTGTTCCTGCCAGGCGGGCAATGACCCAGGCAGACAGGTATTGCGAAGCCAGGCAGCCACCTGCAGTGGCGACATTGTCTTTGGCGAAGAAGGGCTGGTTCAAGACTTCAATACCTGCTGCCTGCACCCAGGGTTTGGTGGTAAGGTCAGTGCAGGCTGGCACGCTGCCCAGCAAACCCAGTTTGGCCAGCACCAGCGTGCCTGAACACTGTGCGCCCAGGATTTGCCGGGCTGGGTCAAGCCGCAATTGCGCCATCAGGGCGGCGTTTTCCACCACTTCTCGGGTGCGCATGCCACTGCCGATGATGACGGCATCTGCTGCATTTGCTTCCTGCAGGGATATCTGCGACTCCAGCAAGAGCCCATTCATGGAACGAACCTGCGTTGCAGGACTGGCGATGGACACACGCCAGCCTGGCGTCTTGATGCGGTTCAAAATACCCAGAGCGATCAGGGAATCAAGTTCATTAAAACCTTCAAATGTCAGGATGGCGATGTGCATAATCTCTCTTTGGGTTTGCAATGGCGATGAGGCATAATATGCTGGCAAAACAATACAATCAAATAATTGTCATGGATACGCTTTAGTATGCCGCTGAGCCGCTATAAACAACTCGTCGATACAATCGCCAGCGAGATACGTTCTGGCCGCCTGGCGCCAGGCACCCGCCTGCCCACGCACCGCAAACTTGCGGCAACACATGGTCTGGCGCTGGTCACGGCCAGCCGCGTGTATGCCGAACTCGAAACCATGGGCCTGGTCAGTGGTGAAACCGGGCGTGGTACCTTTGTGCGTGAAACGACGCTTTCACCCGGCATGGGCATAGACCAACATGCGACTGCGACGGGGATGACTGACCTTAATTTTAATTATCCATCCCTGCCGGGCCAGGCAGAATTATTGCGCGCCGCCTTGCGCCAGTTAGCATCTTCAGGCGACATAGATGCACTGCTGCGTTATCAGCCGCATGGCGGCAGGCAGCATGAGCGTGCCGCCATGGCCCGCCATCTTGCCAGTCGTGGCGTTGATGTCAGGGCTGAGCAGCTAGCCATCGTCAGCGGTGCGCAACATGGGCTGGCAGTGACCGCCATGGCTTTGCTGCAACCGGGTGACGTGGTCGCTGTGGATGCGCTGACTTATCCTGGTTTCAAAGTTGTTGCACAAGCACAGCATCTGGAATTGTTGCCGATCGCAATGGGCAAAGACGGCCCCAACCTGAACGCGCTGGAAAAACTATGCAGGCAACGCAAAGTGCGGGCGGTATATACCATGCCCACCATGCATAACCCCCTGGGCCTGGTCATGGGTCTGGCATGGCGGCAAGAGCTGGTGCGCATCGCCCGCAAGCATGGCTTGCTGATCATGGAAGATGCTGCCTATGCGTTTCTGGCGACCAGGCCACCTGCACCACTGGCAGCACTGGCACCTGAGCTGACGGTGTATATATCAGGATTTTCCAAGAATATTTCTACCGGGCTCAGGGTGGGTTATGTCGCAGCACCCACGCAACACCTGCCCGCGATTGAACGTGCGATAAGGGCCACGACCTGGAACACGCCTGCCTTAATGACCAGCCTGGTGTGCAACTGGCTGGGCGATGGCACGGTAGCCCGCCTTGAAAAAGAAAAGCGTGCCGATGCAAAATCCCGGCAGGCACTGGCGGGAAAAATACTGAATGGATTTGATTACATCAGCCACCCGGCATCGTATTTTATCTGGCTGCCCCTA
The DNA here is from genome assembly GCF_009937955.1 of Undibacterium sp. KW1. Taxonomy (NCBI): domain Bacteria; kingdom Pseudomonadati; phylum Pseudomonadota; class Betaproteobacteria; order Burkholderiales; family Oxalobacteraceae; genus Undibacterium; species Undibacterium sp. KW1. The sequence continues at coordinate 4,878,038 of NZ_AP018439.1, forward strand.
CCCGCAGAGCTGCGCGCAGATCAGATAGCCATGGCACTGGAACGTGAGCAGATTGCCGTCTCAACGGCAGAACCTTTTGCGACCACAGAACAGGTGCCGCATGCCTTGCGTTTGGCACTGGGTTCGGTTGATATGGATATGCTGAAGCTGGCGCTGGAGAAAGTGAAGCATATAGTCAATCACTTTTCGTATTAAAACTGATGAGAGCGATCTGCTCTACCTACATTGTCACCTGCATTCACTTTCACGCCTGAGTGGATTCTTGGCCAAATCGTGGCACCAATTTTTAATCTACCGACCACCACAATTCAAGCGAGAAATAGCGATTATCAGAACGACGAACCATTGAGAAAGTAACTTCCATATCCCATCCCTTATCATCTGTTGTCATCACTATTTCATCATATTCAAGATCGGCTTGCAGCATAGTAATGAAAGTGCTTGCCAGTAAAACTGATTCTTCATTCGCCTCTTTGATACCATAATGCTGTTCACTCTGGCTTTGTTGCAAGAACCTGGCAAATTCTTTCACTTCTAATGTATTTAAAACTGCGTCTCCCGGCTTAAGCATACGACTGTGTGCTTGTCTAGACGCCTCTGTGTATGTGTAAAGGAGCCCGCCTTGATCATACTCGACGTCCGATTTTTCTTGTAAGACTTCAAGCAATTGAAGTAAATCCGTTTTTAGCATGCGCTTCTTTCTGTATATACAAGCGTTCTAACATTCAAGCCGCTGCAGCATGAAATCAACGAAGGCATCCAGCGTCGGTTGTGGCCCGGCACCCAGATTGGCATTTGTCCCCATGGCATCAATCTCGCGCAAAACCGTACCACCACCCATGGAGGTTTGGCCCAGTACATAGTAACGGATATGCTGGCTGGCCTTGTTACGCACGATGCCCGAGAAATGCGGTGCCAGCACCCAAGTGCCTGCGCTTTGCTTGACTTCTTCCAGCGACTTGCCCGTCAGGTCAACCGGCGTGGCCTGGGGATAAGCCAGCACCAACAAAGTATGGCTGGCATCAAGTTCACACTGATGCCAGCGGTATTGCGTGGCTTCTTCCTGCAAGCTGGGTATTTCCTGCGCTTTGCAGCCAAGGTGATAAAACAGGTAGTGGGAATTTTCGTCGGCTTTTTCGACAATATCAAACAATTGCGCGGCCTGGCGAAAGACATAGTGCGGCAATATCTGGTAGGCGATGTTATAAGACAATTGCTCCAGCGAAGTGCGTGCAGGTGGCTTGCTTTTGAAAAAGTCGAATAGTCCCATGGTGTGGCCCCGGATTTTTTGTATGTTTTCTCTTTGCCTCGCAAGAGACAGGATTGCAGATGAAACCATACGGGCGGGAGTTTTGTCAATTAGTCAGGTCGGACATGTGGGCAACAGTGGCAATTTCCTTGTTGGGGACGCCGTGCGCGCCAGGTTTATTGATGACAAAGACTGGTGCGCATGGCGCACCCTACAAGATCGTATTTCCTATCGCAAGGCTAACTATTACGCGTCCAGCCGCAGCAGCTTGCTCAAATCCGTGCTCTCTACCAGGGCATCATCCAGCCCTTCGTTCCAGTCGCCCAGGTTTTCTTCAGCGAGAAAACCTGCGACTTCCATCAACCGGTGCTCGTCATAGTCTTCAGCGAAACTGTCCTGCACTTCCCCCATCACCGCCGCAAACCTTTTATCCTTGCGCAAGGCGTTCAGGAAAATTTCTGTGACCTGCGCATATTGCGCTTTGTCCTCACCTGCGTAGATACGGGCGAATTCGCGTAATTTCCAGGCAGATTCAGGATCAGGCAAGATAGCCAACGCAGTGCTGACAAAATCTTCAAGCGCGATTTGCTGTTTGAAACCATGGCGATACAAGGCACGCAAGACATTCTCACCGCTATGCTGGCCATCGGCGCAAACACGCGCTGCCAGCAAGAACAGTGTCTGTTCTGTATAGCCGTATTTTTCAAAGAGTTTATCGATGAGCCTGTAATGATAGGTCTCATGGCCCATGTCCCAGTTGAACAGGAGTTGGGCAAATTGCGGTATATAGTTTTGATCAGCCAGCACCAGTTCTGCAATGGCATAACTGCCCCTGGGGTGGTATTCGTCCTGCCAGGTGTTGCTCTCATGATTGACATTGCTCACATATTGCGAGATCAATGATCTCAGGGCAGCAAACTTTACCGCTTCATGGAAGAAGGCACGTTCATGGACGATGGTGTCGCCATGCCTGAAAATGATCTTGTAATCACTGGATCGTTCTCCATTGCCAAGATCTAGAAATTTTTCCATGTCAGATGTAGCCGCAATCAATTGCTCGCAGGCTGCTTGCAGGCCAGTCTCATCCATCTGAATATCTATGGTGAGGACCAGCCAGTCGCCAAAATTTTTTCTGTCACCTGCATGTCGCCAGCGCTGCATCTGTCGTTCCTATTGAGAAGTAAGTTGGGAATTATGGCATTTTTTAATTAATGAGCCTATTGATGATATTCTCAAGCATAAATGTAAAAAAAACCAGATAAAATCACTAAGTACAGACATCAACTTTATGGTGAAAAGTTCTGTCACTCAGAGCTGTGGCAGTGGTTTGGTTTTCGCATTAAAACAAGGCTTACAATGATTTTAATTTCTAAAAATTCTGGCTTATCTCGGCGAGAAAGTAGTCACTAATGGGAATAATTGCCTTTGCCGGTTTATTGGTTTGCCTTGCAGGTGCAGTTTTACTATATCTAATCTGCGGATGGGTAGTCGATCGCAAATTCAGCGCACAAAGCGCCCGTCGTCGTTCTGTCATTCATAAACTCAGTGTATTCGTGCTTGTCCTTACGGCTTGGTTAGCTTTCAACTACTCTGATATCGTCAAACAACACCAGATAGACGCATTTACCCAAGATTGTGGCTGGAAAGTATATAAACAAGCGGTCGATGTTGAAGGCGTTTATCTGGAAGATGACAATACAGGCCGGTACGGTGATATCAATCAACTTTTTCTGGGTATTTACCCCCAGATTGAATATCAGGACAAGGGAAAAAAATTTCATGTAAAAAAACTAGGCAGTGCGGAAGAGTCAACGTTAGACAAGCGTACTTTCAGATACGGTTTTCGCAGGGAGCATCAAGAACTGCCGCATCAACTTACGCGATATGCCATCACCTACCTGGACTTTGATACACAAGAAAAGTTAGCAGAAGATATTTCTTACGAAATCAACGACACAAGCAATCCGGATTTCCTGTCCTTGATGTTTTTTTTCGTCAGTTATCAAAAGCATTCTTGCGAATGGGCGGGATCAATGGAACGTGAAAAGCGTTATAAGTCGGTATTGCGCCCCAAACCCGTAGAAAAAATCTGAATTAACAGAACATGCGTCGCAGCCATGGTGAAGAGCATGCAGATTCCCTGCAAGGTGCGCCATGCGCACCATGAGGTGACGATCAAAGTTAGCAGGCGGTGCGCACGGCGCACCCTGCAAATCAAATCATTGCCGCCAAAGCCCGCGCCAATATCTCCACATCATCCTCGGTATTGAGATAAGAAAACGACGCCCGCGCTATGCTGTGCAAGCCACGCGCCTGCATGTCCAGCGGAGTATAGGGCACGCCGTTTGCACCTATGTAGATGCGTTGCCGGGCGAGTTTGTTTTTCAGGCTCATCGCATCATGTCCTTGCAAGTTGAAAGAGACTATGCCGGATCGTGCGCCCTCCCCCAGGTCATGCAGGCTGATGGCCGGGATGGTCGCCAGACGTTCTCGGCAAGCTGCCGCCAATGCAGCACTGACGGCTCCCAGCTCGGCGACACCCATGTGCAATGCCAGCCTGACTGATTCTGCCAGACCCAGTTGCAGGGCGACTGCGGCTTCGCTGGTTTCAAAGCGGCGGGCGTCATTGCGCAGATGGGTTTCATTTGCCGCGATGGGGGCAGATGAGACATCGACCCAGGCGGGTTCCAACTTGTCGAGAAATGATTTGCGCACATAGAGCAAGGCGGTACCGCGTGGCCCGCGCAAGTGTTTGCGGCCTGCGCTCTTTAATACATCGCATTGCAGGGCTTTGACATCAACCGGTATTTGCCCTAGGGCTTGCCCGGCGTCGATGAGATAAGGCACGCCAGCCGCAGCGGCGACACGGCCAACGGAAACGGCGTCATTGATAAGGCCACCATTGGCGGGTAGCCAGGTCAGTGAAATCAGGCGTACATGTTTGTCGATCATTTGTGCCAGGGCATTTGCATCGACACTACCATCTGCTTGGCTGGGGATAGTCTCTACCGTCGCACCCGCGCGCTGTGCGGCACGCTGGTAATTAGCAAGGTTGCCGCCCCACTCCTGTCGCCCTGTCAGTATTCTGTCGCCCGGTCTTAATTGTCGCATGGCGGCAAATACGCTGCCAAAGGCACTGGAGCCAGAGCCCATGAGAGCGATTTCATCGCTGCTGGCATTGATCAGTGCGGCGACATCTTCACGCAGGCTTTGCAGCCTGTCAGCCACCAGCAGGGCAGCCTCCATGGGGCCGACCTGCGCTTCGAGATCAAGGTGGGCGTGTATGGCTTGCAGGGCAGCCCGTGGCAATAGCGAGGCACCGGCATGGTTCAAGTGCGTGCTTTTGTCGAGGCCTGGTGTTTGCGCCCGCAATTGCGCCAGTTGTTCAACACTGATCACGCTGTTAATCACGGGCTTGATCATGCTTCCACCAAAGTGACTATCGCATCGACTTCTACCGCTGCACCTGTGGGCAGGCTCGATACGCCTATTGCCGTGCGGGCATGGCGGCCTCGCTCACCGAGGACAGCAACGAAGAGATCAGAAGCCCCATTGGCAACGGTGCTATGGCCATCAAAGTCATGGCTGGCGGCGACGAATACGCCGAGACGCTGTACCTGTGCTATGCGCTCTATGTCACCGCCGGTGACTGCATCAATAACGGCCAGCAGGCGCAGCGCTGCCATTTGCGCTTCTTTGTGTGCTGCCTCGACTGAGCCGCCTGCACCCAGCACGCCGTCTTTGGCTGTGCCTGGATTGCCTATCTGCCCGGCGATGATGAGCAGGTTGCCTTGCAGGGTGTAGCTCAAATAATTGGCCGCCGGTGCTTTGACGGGCGGTAAAGTGTGGCCGAGTTCTTGCAGTTTTTTTGCGATCGTAGTCATGATGGTATTTCCTAAACGAGAGTGGGATTAATTGCTAACAAAAGCTTGCCTTGCGTACCGCGTTCTGCCAATGCTGCATGGGCTTGTGCGACTTCTGCCAGCGCATATTCGGCATGGATGCGCAACTTGACCGTGCCATTGGCCAGGTAGTCAAACACCTTGCTGGCATGCGCCTGCAAGACCGTCGGAGTTGTCAGGTAATGCGGCAAAACCGGTCGTGTCAGGGTGATGCTCTTACGCATGAGTTGCAGGACATCGACAGGATCAGGCTGGCCGCTGGCGGCACCAAATAAAACGACGTGGCCGCAAGGGGCGACGACATCCAGGCTTTGGGGGAAAGTACTTTTACCGACGGAATCAAATACGACATCGACACCACGCCCCTGGGTTCTATCGCGGATGTGGGCAAGCCAGTCTTTGCCATCTTCATACGTCACCGGCTGGGCACCAACGCTGCGCAACCAGTCAGCCTTGCTGGCGGACGATGCCGTACCAAATACCGTCAGGCCGCGTGCCACCAGTAATTGCACCAGCCAGCCGCCAACACCGCCAGCGGCAGCATATACCAATACCGACCCGGAGGCTGGCAGGCGAGCGACATTGTCGGTCAGCATGATGGCAGTCAGGCCGTGCTCTATGGCGGCGCAGGCATCACGCAGGCTGACTGCAGCGGGGATGCGTATCAGGTGCGCAGCAGGTACGGCCACCTGGCTGGCATAAGTGCCTTGCACGCCTGTGGTATAGGCTACCCTGTCGCCCGCGTGCCAGCCGCTGCCCGCCGGTGCAGTAGCGACTATGCCTGTACCCTCTATGCCCATGGGCCAGGGTTGTTTAACACCGGGGTAGCGGCCTTCACGCTGGTAGATATCGACAAAATTGATACCTGCCCAGGCAGCATTTACGATGACATCGCCGGTGGGTGCAGGCACATCCTGCAAGAGCAATTGCCCTGGCCCGCCAAACTGGTTCACAATGATAGCCTGCATGCTCTTTTCCCCGTCAAGTGTCGATGTCGCCATTATTGTCGTAACATAGACAGGTAAAAAAACGATACTTTCGCAATATGAAAGTGAGGAAAATTCAATATGCAAGGAAAACTGCCACCCCTGTTCACGCTGCAAGCCTTTGAGGCAGCCTCGCGCCTGGGTAGTTTCAGCAAGGCAGCCGATGAACTGAGCCTGACGCCGGGTGCCATCAGCCGCCAGATACGCCAGCTTGAAGACTGGAGCAGGCTGACCCTGTTCAAGCGCCACGGCCCCAAAGTAAGCCTGACCGATGACGGTGCAGCCCTGCTAACTCGCCTTGCCGGCCCCCTGTCTGCCCTGCACCAGGCGATTTACCCACCGGCAGATGCAGCAACAAAGACCCTGCACATCTCCACCCTGGCATCCATCGCCAAAGAATGGCTGCTGCCACGCCTGACCAGCTTCAGTGCGGCCCACCCGCATATACGCCTGATCATTGATACCGACTATGCGCTGGTGCGCCCTGCCCCGCGCGTGGCCATGGTGGCGATACGCCACGGTGCCAGGCAAAGTACAGACCAGATTTGCGAGACGCTGTTCACGGACCGCTTATTGGCAGTGACATCGCCAGAACTCAAGAGCAGGCTGGGTACAGATGCACGCCTTTGGCCCGCATCGATGATGCTGCAACACCTGTCACTGGACCCCGGCCACTGGCTGGCTGCCGCTGGCCTGCCTGAGGACTTCAGCCTGCAAGGCCAGGCCTATAACGATGCCGATGTCCTGCTTGAAGCTGCCCAGCACAGCCAGGGCATCGCCCTGGGCCGCCTGTCAATAGCCTGGAGACGCCTGCAGGCTGGCAGCCTGGTACTGGCTAACAATACCATCTGCCCTACCTCTCGCGACAATCTGCTGGTCTTGCGCGAAGACAGTGCGGCACTGCCCGAGGTACTGGCCTTTACCACCTGGCTACGCGAGCAGGCCAGGCTGTGGCAGATGGAAATGGACAACTTCGACAGCATGCATCATGTCGGACAGGGATGATAAGTATCTGAGTGTGTCCACAAAGCTATCACTGTGATGGAACTGATTGCTTTAATTGACAGATGAATGCGTGAAACAAGCAGCCAGCGCTCAACGCGACGCCCGGTGACGCTGACGAAAATCCAAATGAAGCTTACAATGGAGGAAACTTCATCTCTGCAATATGGTCTCATGCTGGTACAAGCGAGATTTTACAAACGCAATCTCAGGGCCTGTTGCAGTAATCCTGATTCGATCAATTCGAGAGTAGCGTCATGAAACCAGTGAACAAAACCATAGACTTGGCCAGCCTGAGCGCTTTAGCAGGCATAACAGCATTGGCCGGCTTGCTGTTTTTTAATATCCATGAAACAAGGCAGGCTGCTGTCGCTGGCCTGCAGGCCAGCAATGACGCTAAAATGGCCGCAGGCAATGCCAGGCCAGCATCGCGCCTGGTCGGTAAAGCAGAATGGTCACAATTAAGCGCAGCCCAGCAAAAAACCCTGTCGCCCTTGCTAAGCCAATGGGCCAAGCTTGACGACAAGAACAAGGCAAAGTGGATCACCATTGCCGACCGCTACCCGGGCCTGAAACCTGAAGAACAAAAACGCATACAAAAACGCATGGAACTGTGGGCGCAACTGAGCCCAGAACAAAAACAGATCGCCCGCCTGAACTACGCACAGGCCAAGAAAATCGAGACTGCCCAAAAAACCAGGCAATGGGAGCTGTACCAGCAATTGCCGGCAGAGAAAAAACAACTGCTGGCCAGCGGCGTACCTCTCCAGCTCGCCCCCTTGCCGGCCCCCAAAACCCTGGCCGATACGATTACGGCAGCCAGTACAGAAAACATCGCAGCATCAGCCACCGAGCAAAGCTCAGCCTCTGCCAGCCAGTCTGCTGACCTGGAGGTAACAGCTTCTCCCGCCAGCCATGGTGATTTGCCAGTGGCGAAGTAAGCATCATTAAACTGTACCCATCCAAACGACAGCTACTTGCGCCCTAAACAGATTAAGGCAATGCTAAGGCATCACACCGTCAGCAGGATGCCATCATGTTTTTTTCAACTTCAGCCAGACCAGACGAAGACAGTGATCGTCTATTGGGTATGAATATGACGCCCTTGATTGGCGTCATTCTGGTGCTGATGATGGTAATGATCATTGGCGTACCAAGGCAGCGGGATATGTTGCTATGAAAACTGTCAAGCCTGGCAAATGTTAGCTGCGACGGCATGATGGAAATATCCGTGACACAAATTGCTATAGATTTTGATGACAGCATATTGTGGAACGGGCATGTGATATATCTTGAGGAAATGCAAACCCGCTTGTCTCAGATAAACAAGACTGAAGCGTTGCCGCCAGCGGTATATTTGAAACCAAGTTTCATGACCAGCCATGCGAGCCTGGTATCGGTTACCAATAGCATACGGCGCAGCGGAATAGACAGCATACGTCTGGTGATGAGTGAGTTCAGGACGACATCGTAGAACCACAGAGTGCATTGTAAAATGCTCTGCACTCTACAGTCATATCCCAGTCAATAAGCATGTACCCGCATAGGCCCTAGTTTGACGATGTTTTCTTTGTTCTTTTCTATGAGTGCGATCATCTGCGCCCTTTTTTCTGGGTTCGCCTTTCCAAATTTAAAGCTGTAATAGGCAGCGGTAAAAGACAGGGCTATGACGCCTGTGCAGGCAGCGACAAACCACCATGCGTCGCGGTCGATTGGGCTGCCGGACAATATGATCAACATAGATAAAATCGACACAATAATCACAGCACCTATCAGTAACCTCAAATATGCAAAGGCGATAGATTTGAAATTGATGGGAATACGCAGGGTATGCGTATTGTCGATCACAATATAGCTGCCCTGATAAACCAGAGGTATCAAAGAAAAATGATGGAATCGTGTCGCTATATGCAAGTGACGATCAACAGACTCAACCTGCCCAAAGAATTTGGTACCATAAAACATCCTCTACACTCCAGTGAAATTTGCGCACAGTATCAACCTGGCGTAGCCGTGCCAGCCATCATTGCGATGCCGATCTTACTAGCTTTAACAATTGCAGACAAATGAAGTAAAAGTCTATCGCTTTAATGCCGTGACCGTAGGGCGCATTGTAATGCGCCGCATGAGAGCATTGCACGCCGGGGAAAATATCTGTGCCGTGTAGCGCGCCTGCAGGCAACTCACTGTGAGACTAGGCTTCAAACATTCCCACAAACTTTGCCGCATCCCATTTCTTGCGATCAGAAACCTGACCGTCGCCGAGTTCCATCAACCTGGCTACACCGTGACTATTCAAAACGATATCGATGGAAAAAAACGGGCTGTCTATTCGCCGCGCAATATCCAACACGATATCGGGCACGACATCTTCGCGCGCATACACCTGGTCACTCAATACAAAGTATCGCTCTTCTGTTTCAGGCAATAGTTCTTCAAACTCACGTACGCAGATGCCGCCTTCAATCTGGCCGCGGTAGCGTTCCATCAGACCGACGATTTCGCGCACCTCATCTGCATTGCGTGCTACTGATCCTCGGCTCGTGGTCAGGGACTTCACATAGTCCTTGACGAAATACGCTTGCCAGCCTGTGCTTGCCAGTGCCGCATCAAAGTCGTCATCGCGCGTCAGGAAAATGGTGCCCGGTGTCACGTCGCGGCAAGCCTCATACCATGCTGGCAGATAATGACATTGCCTGTATTGATGGGCAGTAGTGAGCAAAGCAGCATTTTTTGCTGCAATTGCCTGTTCCAGTTGGGCGTAGCGCTCTGGTGTCAGCATCCAACCCCTGTATAGTATATTCCCGGAAAACTGGTTTGCTGGTCTGGGCCTGAAGTCACCGGACGCAAAGTCTTCTGCCGAAAACAGGAAACAGGTCAGGCCTGCTGCTTTGGCCGCATGGAATTCTTCTGCATAGGCTTCATCAGGCTGGTTCTTGTCAAAGGGATCGCAAGGATAGAGGAGTTGCATGTTATATTTTTATGATTGTATAGATGATTGCTTGTGCAATTTCAGCCTGTCACTTCAGATGATTGAATCAAAGAAGAGATATCAGACTGGCCGTGACCGTAGAGCGCATTGTAATGCGCCGCATGAGAGCATTGCAAACGAGAGAGAAATACAGGTGCCGTACACGCCGCATGCATGCGGGCACTGCAATACGCCTTACGTATCAGCGTAATTCAGCGATTGAAAACGTGCGATCACTCTTTGCTAATCGCACCTACGCGATGCATCCCAACTACATCAATTGCCTTTATAAATCCCTGCTTCCAGCGTGTAGTCGCCGCTGCGTACATAGTACGTGGATTTATTTTCCAGTTGTTTGGTGACGGGATTATTGTAGCGGTAATCGACCCAGCCTTTGCCCTTGGCTTTTGCGCCTTCGACGATTTCCTTGCGGAAGAGTTTGCCGTCTGCATCTGGCAAGACGATCATGTTCTTGCCGATCAGCTTGGGATTGACGGGATGGGCCAGGGTGGTGCCATCGAGACTACGTACAACGAGATACATTTCGCCTTTGACAAATTCAGGGTTTTTGTTATTGACCTCTTTGATGAGTGCTTCAATACTGTTTTTCTTGACATAGGCCAGACCTTTTTCAACCATGTCGATGGCATCAGACGGGTTGTCGGCGTAAGCGCCAGGGGTAATCATGGAGCAGAACAAGACCAGAAAAATCACTGCACGTCGTTTCATCGCGTCTCCCCTTATGGTGATTTGTTGGCTCAGTATAGGCAAGTAGCATGGGCGAGACAAGTCAAATATCATTAAAGAAATACGGCATTGACATGTGCAAGCAAGATGGAGTTTAATGCGAAAATTACCAATTCAACACTATTACCAACTTGGTTCCAGCTAAACTAGCTGTGAGCAGGTCAGCTTGCATCCCCCTGCCACATCGATACGAAAAAACTATCCCCGAGTTCCTCCTGCAAATTTATTGCCAGCTCTTTAGCCATTGCGATGAAATCATTTTCTGCATCGATGCTGTCGAAACCGCATGTCTTTTGAGCACGGCCGATAGAATAGATCTTCCTGGCCTGCGTAGGCGCACAAAGCCATTCATCAATGCTATCCAATTGAAGTAAGAACCAGTTGTGAGTTGAGTTCTGATCAACCAGGGAAGTTGAAGTCACGTCTGACTGCGACAAAGCCGGGATAGGCAGTCTTCCTGACGAAACTCATATTTGCAGATTGCCACAAGGTGAGTATGTCATTATCTTGCGCAAAGATCAGGTAGCCATTTCCTATATAACCCAATACACCGAGCTTGCCTGCCCGCCCACCAGTAATATACACACTGGCCTCGCCAGTTTTGCTTATTTTGTGGATAAGTGAAATATTATCCTTGTCCCAGGAGCCGCCGACATAAATATTACCTTCAGCATCAATAGCAAAACCAGTGCTGGGTCTCTCCAGCTTGTGGAATACTTCCCCCTCGCCACCCTGAGTATATCTGCTGAGCTGTCCGCCAGAAGATTCGACCACAAGTTCATTGCCATGCGCACTGATATAGCAAGGATGAGCCAAGGCAGCCAGATCACGTACCTTGCCATGCTGATCAATGACTTCCAGCATAAGCAAAGTCACCATCTGTCGATACCGACAAGACCCGCCATTGCTGCAACTCTTGCTGGTGTTTTTCGAGGCTGGCGCCAACAACCTCTATCGCGTCGGAACCTGCGGCGTAACGCAATGGTGGTTCTGCCATATTGCTGAGGCTCACCACAGCAGCACCCAGTTTGACCGGGTCACCGGCTTGCTGGTGATTGTAGCTGGCGAAAGTCTCGCGGCTGTTGATGCCGCTGCTGGCGTAGTCGGCGATGGTTTTGTCACCATAGCGTACCGAAGTTTGATCCAGGAAATCCGTACGGAAGAAGCCGGGTTCAACGATGGTGATGTGTATGCCAAAGCGTGCCACTTCCAGCGCCAGTGATTCTGAAAAACCTTCTATGGCGAACTTGCTGGCGCAATACACCGATGCGCTTTCAAAGCCAGCGACACCACCTATTGAAGACAGGTTGAAGATATGCCCGCGTCTTTGCTCGCGCATCACCGGCAAGGCAGCGCGTGCCATGTTCATGCTGCCATACACATTGGTGTCGAATTGCTGGCGTATCTCTGCCGTGCTGATTTCTTCAAACAGGCCCAGCTGACCATAGCCCGCATTATTGACCAGCACATCCAGGCTGCCAAACTGTGCGCAGGCTGCCTTGACGGCGGCTTGTGCCTGGGCTTCATCATTGACATCGAGTGTCAATGCCAGCACCTTGTCGCCATAGCTGGCGAACTGGCTTTGCAGTTTGCTGATATCGCGGCCAGTGACGACAACCCTGTCGCCGGCATCGAGTGCGGCTTTGGCGATGGCTGCGCCTATGCCACGGGTGGCACCAGTAATTAACCAGGTTTTTTGTTTCATGATCTGCCTTTCAAGGATGACCGCTCATTGCGGAATGTAGCCATGATAGGCAGACAGCGTCATAAGCTAAATGCCGGAAACTTTCTGATTCTTGCCTAATCCTATTTCTGGCTTCATTCGGCGAGCAAAGTGCCCGGGATTATTGCTATGATGAATGCCTGTTCCTCTCTGGCTCATCTACAAGCAAGATATAAACAAACCATGCAAAACAAGGACGACATCAATCAGCAACTGGCCGCCATGGTCGCCACCTTGGCGCAGCAGGAAGGCTTTACTGCATCAGCACTCGACTATGTGCATTTCATGCGTAGCGAGCAAGCCTACAGCCGCACGCCGGTGATGTATGAACCCTGCATCTGCATCATCGTGCAGGGGCGCAAGCGCGCCTATCTGGGTGAGGCCATGTACACCTATGATGCGCGGCAATACCTGGTGGTATCCGCCCCCATGCCTTTTGAGGCGGATACTGAAGCAAGCGCCGAGCAGCCGATGCTGGGCATACACCTGGGCATACAGCAGACGCTGGCTGCCGAACTGGCACTGGCGGTGCAGGAAGCACAGCAGTTGCAAGCCGATGTGCCTGCCAACGCCACAATTACCCCACCTTCATGTATGCCACTCAGGTGGACGATACCCTGGCAGCCGCCGTGCTGCGCCTGTTGCAGGCACTGGCATCACCACTGGAAGCCAGGATACTGGCGCCTGCCATCGTGCGGGAAATTTATTTCCGCATCCTCATGGGTGAACAGGGTGCGGCAATGCGGGCGGCACTGAACCAGGGCAGTCACTTTCAAAAAATCACACGTGCCCTGCGCAAGATACACGATGGCTTCAGTGACAAACTTGATGTCGATAGTCTGGCGCGTGAATCGGGCATGAGCCTGCCCGCCTTTCATCTGCACTTCAAACAAGTGACTAGTACCACGCCTATCCAGTACATCAAGGCCATGCGCCTGCACAAGGCGCGCCTGCTGATGATACGTTCAGGCATGAATGCCTACACCGCATCGAATACCGTGGGTTATGAAAGCAGCTCGCAGTTCAGCCGCGAATTCAAGCGCCTGTTTGGCCGCAGCCCTCTCGAAGAAGTCAGGCAAATGCGCAGTGTCTTGCGCATGCACGAGGGTGCTGGTTTTTCTTAATCAAAATAGAAGGTAAAATAACACCACCCCCTAGCCTGCCTACCTTCAGTAAGGAGTGTCCCCATGGCGATCACCATAGTCAACAATACTGGCTACGAAGCGTTTCTCACCATCAACAAAGGTGACCTGGTCATCGCGCGCTGGGCACGTGTAGGTAGCAGCCACAAGTTGGAAATACCGACCCATATCATAGGCACTATCGTTGCCAAGGCCACCTTCCAGAACCGGGAATACGTGTCAGCCAGGATGCAGTTGAACGACACCGCCGCTTATATCGCCCAGATAGAGCAGGACCTGGAAAACAAGTCCTATGTATTGCGCCTGTTGGAAAGCGGCAGCAGCGAACCACCCTTCATGCAGTTGTACAAGACCTGCACACCAGCCGTCAGTTTCATCATCCAGATGCATGGCCTGTTCGAGCAGGAAATCACCCAGTCGCTCGGCTTTATGCCATTCAGATTAAGAAGCGGACCAGCCTATATGCTGCAAGCCGTTATCAATGGCATCACCCTGCCGCCGGTGCAATTCAGTGACGAGAATGCGACGATTACGGTAGAGACGGTGGAAAATGATCCCGCCGCAGGTTTTTACAGGCTGGACGTGGCGCAATCAAAAACTTGAAAACCTGGGGCAAGCAATGAGTACATCCAACGCCTGGTTTTATTGGGCTGCCCTGTCGGCGATGTTTGCAGCGATGACGGCCATTTTTGCCAAGATAGGCATACAGGGCGTAGATTCTGACCTTGCCACCCTGATCCGTACCGCCGTCATCATCGTCGTGCTGTCGCTGTTTGTGGTGTATGCCGGTAAATGGGCCAACCCGCTGGCCTTGTCTGGCAAGACCTGGTTGTTTCTGACGTTGTCCGGCCTGGCCACGGGCGCATCATGGGTATGTTATTTCCGCGCCTTGAAGCTGGGTGATGCATCCAAGGTCGCGCCTGTCGATAAATTCAGCCTGGTGCTGGTGGCGGCGTTTGCATTTGCGTTCCTCGATGAACGGCCATCCTTGCGGGAATGGGCAGGTATAGGCATGGTGGCGGGCGGGGTTTTGTTGTTGGCGTTTAAGCGGTGAGCTTGATTTATTGTTTTGAAAAAGACCAAAAATCTTACCACAGAGGCACAGAGACACAGAGAAAGCACGGAGAAAGGCTGAGAGATATGTGGGCAGTAGTAAATTGCCTGCATCTTTTAGTTCTCGTTGCCCCCTCTGTGGTGCAGCAGGGATTTCGAACGGCATGCCGTTCGCCTGCGTAACGAAGACTGCTTGCAAGCGGTCTTTCCTTCCTCTGTGCCTCTGTGGTGAGTGGTCTTAATTTAGTACGTAGGTTAGGCCGGGCCTCGTTAGGCTAAGGAGTATCAGCCCAACACTTAGCATTTGCAAACTATATGTCATTTGAAAGCCCAGTGTTGGGCTGATGAAGCGTAGCCCAACCTACAAACCTGGACAAGCTATCAAGCAGCCCTTACTTCAAACTCGCCTTCAATTCCCCACCTGCCTGCAACATCGCTGAGCGCACTGCCGGTACCTTGGCCAGCACATTCAACAAACCAAAATCATGGATCATGCCCTTGTAGCGCACGGTCGTAACCTTGACGCCTGCGGCATCGAGTTTGCGGCCATAGGCTTCGCCTTCATCGCGCAGGACATCGAATTCTGCGGTCTGTATCAGGGCTGGCGGCAAGCCCTGTAACTGCGCATTGCTCGCGCGCAGTGGCGATGCATAAATCTCCTGGCGTTTGGCAGCGTCGGTCGTGTAATTGTCCCAGAACCAATTCATCATATTGCGGGTCAGGAAATGTCCATCGGCAAACTGCTTATAGGATTCATTATTGAAATCAGCATCCGTTACCGGCCACAACAGGATTTGTGAACGCAGTTTGGGGCCGCCCTTGTCCTTGGCCATGAGACTGACCACTGCCGCCATATTGCCGCCTACGCTATTGCCTGCGACAGCCAGACGGCTGCCATCGACCTGGATTTCCTTGCCGTGTTCTGCAACCCATTTGGTGGCGGCATAAGCCTGCTGGATGGCGACGCCATAACCCGCTTCTGGTGAAGGTGTGTAATTGACGAAGATGGCAACCGCGCCGGATTCTGCCACCAGGTCGCGCACCAGTCTTTCATGGGTAGGATAATCGCCGAGTACCCAGCCACCACCGTGGAAGTACATAAAGCCGGGCAAGGTTTTTTTGATGCCAGCCGGACGCACGATCGTGAGTTTGATGTCGCCACCATCGACCCTGATGGTTTTTTCGGATACATCGGCAGCGGGCAATGTCAGCTTGACACCAGCCTGTGCACCGACCAGTACGCCACGTGCATCAGCTACTGGCAATTGTTCCAGCGGCTTGCCGCCCCCTGCTTCCAGTGCCTGCAAGAAAGCCTGGGTAGTCGGTTCAACACCGGGACTGCCTGCCGCAAAGGCATTGCTGATGGAGAGGCTGATGGCGGTTGCAGCGAGCAGGGATTTCAGGTGTGTCATGGTCATTTCCTTTTCATGTTATGGCAGTGTGATTACTGCGCGGTGACTACGTTGGGGTGCTACAAACTAGTTTTCTTTCTTCTTGCCAAAATCTTCTTTTAGCCATCAATTTAAATAAACAACTATTAAATAGCGCACTATATATTTACCAAACTGCTGAAGGCGTAACAAACTCACGGGCAGACAAAATCGCCCATGCTTATAGTGTCATTAGCCATCTCTTCAACATCAGCCGTGTCCGCAATATCCCGTAGGAGCGGCTTTAGCCGCGAACATCCAGCCATATCGATTATTCAAGTTGCGCAGCGATTCGCGACTGAAGCCGCTCCTACGTCATCAATGCAAATGAGCACTAACAAATAAAATAATAAGCTATTAAATAGCGCACTATATATTTAATACTCCAAAAATCTCTGAACTATCCTCACACATTCTTCATCAATGCCGCGCGCAGGGCCAGTATCTCTTGCTTGAGGTCACGCGCCTCATCGGCTGAACATTCTGTTGCACACAAGACCGAGGTCGGCAGACTGGCTGCCTGCTTGCGCAAATCACTGCCGGCTTTGGTCAGTGAAATGATCACCTGGCGCTCATCTGCGGCTGACCTGACGCGATTGATCAACTCCTGCGCTTCCATGCGTTTGAGCAAGGGCGTCAGCGTGGCTGAATCCAGTATCAGGCGCTCACCTATGTCATTGACGGTTTGCTCATCCTGTTCCCACAAGACCATCAGCACCAGGTACTGCGAATAGGTGATCCCCATTTGCTTGAGCAATTTGCGGTACAGCTTGTTCATCGCCAGCGAAGTCGAATACAGGGCAAAACAAAGCTGGTCACCCAGTTGCGGCGTTGCCGTTTGCTCTACTTTTGCTGCTGATTTGGCGTTTGCGGTTTTCATGCTTTGCATTTTAAATAGCGCACTATTTATTTGCAAGCTATTTTTGAAAAATATTTTTCGATGGAAACCGCAGGACTGCTAGCAGACAGACCTGAGAAATTCTTCTTTTCTCTACGCTAGCCCGTTGTCTCCACGGTACAGCAGGGAATTCCTGCGGCCCGCGCAGGGTGGTATGTCACTCGCCTGCGCAACAAAGACTGCTTGCATGAATCATGGTTCAGGTACGCACCAAGCGCAAGTCCGGGCGTTTATGTGGCACATGTCCGGTCACTGTTGAGCTAACCACCTGCAATTGCGACTTCGCCTTGTGCCCTGCGCCAAGTTTGAATCCATTACTCAGCCGCGTGAGATGGCTGGCATGCTGCTCCATTAGTTTGGCGGCTGTCGTGGTGGCGCTGAGCAGGATAGCGTCCTTGCGGCTGGCATAGTCGAGATCACTGACGGCATGCCTGATCTGCCTGAGGTCTGCTTCCTGTTTTTTGCCTGCGGCATCGATTCCTGCCATGAGCTTATTGGCATGCTGCAGGGTGAACAGCAGCTTTTCTGCATCGGCATTGTCCTGGCTGGTCAGCCTGCCAGCGCGGCCCAGGCTTTCCCATGATTCATTGAGCAGGTTCTTGATTTCATGAACGGCACAGGCAGCGCCTTGTGCAAGGCCGCGTACTTCAGATGCGACAGTGGCAAAGTACAGTTCAGCGCCCTCTGCAGTCTCAACAGCCTTGCCTTCTACCGTACTCCTGAGCACTGCGGTATCAAGCTGGAAAACAAGTTCATCTATCACCTGGATGTTGGTGTCCAGCTTGTCCCAGGCATGCCGCAATTCTGTCATGGCAGCCATTGCCCCGCTGCCTGCCTGCGCTTTTTTAATGGCAAGTTCGCTGGCTTCGTCAGCAAGCAGCATGGCCTGGCGCGCCTGCTCTGAATTCTGGCGTATGGCTGCGCTCAGGTCCCTGGCGGCCAGGCTAATCTGCGTGTGCGAGGCGGACTGTTGATCCATGCGCGAGGACAGTTGCGCATTGTTATTCTGTATTTGCACGGATGTCCTGGCTATGCTGCCAGTATGGCGGTGCAAGTCCTTGCCGATTTTTTCCAGCTCTCTTTGCAGCTGCTGCAGTGAGGCCAGCAAACTGGCATCGTCATGCACATCTGGCGTGATACTGACAGCGTGATTACCATCTGCCATTTGTCTGGCTATGCGCGCAGCATAAGCAGGCTCACCGCCGAGCTGGTGGTAGATGACATGGATGAGGAAATAAGCCAGTGCAGCGGCCAGCACCAGGCCCATGCCTATGGCGGCCCACATCAGATTGCTTATCCGGGCATAAGCAGCCTCGGCACTGCCGAACTCTATATTGAGTGTATCAAGTTGCAGGCTGCGCAGGCTGTCCATGGCGCTGATGACGGGGTCTTTGAGTTTGTCTGCGACGAGCCTGATTTCCTTGAGACTGGCGATGTCAGCGGCGTGCATGGCCTTGATCGCAGGCAGGGTCACTGCATGGTCGAAGCTGAGACGTGCTGCACTGAGTTCATCCGCTTTTTTCCTGGCATCCTGTGACATGGGGAGTGTCGCAACGTCCAGCCATAACTGTTCTATGGCGCGCCTGTCGTGTTCCATGGTATCGGCAAGGGTACTGAGTTTTCCGGCGTCCGGTTCAGCCAGTGCTGCAAGGATGGCATGCCGGTTTGCCAATAACAATTTGTCCATGCTGGCGAGCTTATACAGCCCCAGGCTGCGCTCTTCATGGCTGCTTTTCAAGCTGTCATGCGAGGCTTTCATCGCATACAGACCCGTCAGCCCCAACAACAGCATGAGTGTACTCATGATACCCATCACCAGCATGAGTCTGGTTTTCAACGTCGTCTTCATTGCCCTGCCCCGGTCGTGAATCTGTATAAATAAAATAGCAAAATCCAGAACTCCCTGCGGCCTCAATGCTTGTCATGTTTTTATTTTTTCAAGACCAGATCGCAAGCGGAATTCTTTTACTGTATTAGACAGGAAGTTATAAGAGAATTGCCCGATGGAAAACCGTATTTAGCAATGTTTGACCGTGTGCAATATGAATTCACATTCCTGTGTAAATGGCATCATCAGTATCTGGATAAACCATCAACTGCGACTTACCATTTCAGCAGATTAACTCAGTGAAGGATACGGTTACGTGCAGAACACTCATGGACCTGTTTAAAATTCCTGTCAAAAAGACCTTCTTATGTGTGGTATCGAACTGTTAAGACTTGCAAGAAAGCGCATGCTCAGCTCTCCACTCACCCTGAAGGACAAGACAATGATTGATACTACTTCCAGTACTTATACTCCCGGCAGCTCTACAAATGGTCACAAGGGTCCGGGCCCTGAACTGATGGGTGCCAACACCCTGACTGGTGACAATGTCGTCAATCAGGCGGATGAAAATCTGGGTGACATCAAAGAAATCATGCTGGATATGCGCACTGGCCGCGTTGCCTATGCGGTCGTGGCTTTCGGTGGCATTCTGACCATAGGCGAAAAACTGTTTGCGGTACCGTGGTCAGCACTGACGCTGGACACTACCAACAAACGCTTTGTCCTGAACATAGAAAAGAGCCGTTTTGAAAATGCACCAGGCTTTGACTCTGATCACTGGCCAGATATGGCAAACCAGGCCTGGGCAGATTCCATACACAGCTACTACGGCATGACTGTATGACTGCATGACGAAGCGCTGCAGGCGCAGATCGCAGGGGTCAGAATGACGACCCTGGTCTATGAACAGCAGCATTTCGTTTTTATCGATGATGAATGGCATAAACCGGCACTGCAAGCGCAAGCTTGGCAGTGCCGTTTGCTTTAAAGAAGCAAATCCCTCCATTGGGTGGTTGATCGCCGGAACCCAGTGCCTGACTGTTCTTCCGGATTCAAACCGGCACTCAAAATTTGCTGTCTGTGTACGCTATCGTACCGATCACTTTCATTGCGGCGCACATACTGGAGGCTCCAATTCTTATGAAGGAAAAGATCATGATTGATATTAATTCCAACATTTACGATACGGGCCCGGGTAACAATGATCACAAGGGGCCTGGCCCTGAGCTCATGGGCGCACGCACGCTGACAGGTGACAATGTCGTCAACCATGCTGACGAATACCTGGGTGAAGTCAAAGAGATCATGCTGGACATGCAAGCCGGGAGGATAGCCTATGTGGTCGTCGCCCACGGTGGCTTGCTGGGCATAGGCGAAAAACTGTTTGCCATCCCCTGGACAGCGCTGACACTGGATACAGTCAATAAACGCTTCATCCTGAATATAAAAAAAGCCATTTCGACAATGCCCCGGGCTTTGATCCTGAGCAGTGGCCAGACATGGCAGATGAAATTTGGGTGGATTCAGTACACGCCCATTACGGCACGAAAACATGAAGCAGTAATCAGCTAAGCCTTAACCAAGCATCAACTGAGCATCAGCAAAACAAGAGAACAGGAGAAAGACATGGACTACACAGAAATGCAGTTTGCCTTCAAGGTATATGAAAAAGCCCTCAACAAACGCAGCCGTCATTTGATACGGACGCCAGAATCTGTACGTGAAGCGGAAGAAGCAAAATACACTTTGCAAATGGCGGTCAATGATGTGCTGGCTGAAACGCGTGAAGTAGCGACGATGATCAGGACCAGCCCGTATTGATGGCAGCAATGCCATCTGCAATCGTGCAATACTGCAATGGCAGTCTTTAAACATAGCAGCTCTTAAAAGGGCTGCTATTTTTTTGCCGTTTTCAACAAGCTGCCACAGCCACTGGTCTGATCCGGCCCGGTACTCACCAGTGGCAAGAGTGCGGCAAATGGCGTCAGCAGGGCCAGGCCTATGGCACCACCGGCACGCAGGGCCATCACACCTTTATCGACTGAGACCTGAGGATGCAAAAAAGTGCCGCGTACATACAAAGGGGCACGCAGGGAGAAGACACGCAAGCCTTTGCTATTGGGCTTGATGGTCAGGTTCAGGTCCTCCTTTTGCATATTGATACTGCCACTGATGTCTATCAGTGCTTCGTCAGTATCAACCAGGAAACTGCGGGCATTCATTTGGCCATCTTTTACGGCAAAATCTGCGAGCATGCAATTGAGTTTGACCTGTTTATCACCAGACAGTCGGGTCAGGATGACGTTGCCTATGTTCAGGCCCATTTCTTCCAGCAAGAGCTTGCTGACCGTGCCACGGTCTATCATGCTGCTGAGCTCGCCATTCGATGTTCCCAGCAGACCGGCGACAGAATTGCCGGTCGCGGTCAGG
Organism: Undibacterium sp. KW1; assembly: GCF_009937955.1. Taxonomy (NCBI): domain Bacteria; kingdom Pseudomonadati; phylum Pseudomonadota; class Betaproteobacteria; order Burkholderiales; family Oxalobacteraceae; genus Undibacterium; species Undibacterium sp. KW1. Next base: position 4,899,399 of record NZ_AP018439.1, read on the forward strand.
TTGCCGTCGGCATTGATCTCGCCGACTGTCAGCTTTGATGCGGCCAGTGTCGGGATGAATTTTTGCAATTGTATATGCCGCGCAACAAGCCGCATTTTTGCCCGTATGGCATGCGCCTGTGTCTCTTCATCGCCCTGCTCGCTTGGCTTGTTCTTGTTGCCGCCACTGCCGTCGAGGGTGATATGCGCCTGCAATTGCCCGCCTGCAAGTTCAAAACTCAGAGGCAGCATGCTGATGACACCATCTTTCATGATCAGCCTGGTTTGCAGCTTGTGTATGGGCAGCACTTTTTCACGTATCAGTTTGGTGGCGCTCAGGTTCACGTCTGCATCAATGCTGCGCCAGCGCTCAGTACGAAAATTTTCTACTGGCAGGAGTTTATCACCCGGTTGTACTGCAGCCATGCCACGTTTGAGTTTGTTGGCATTGGAATCAGCACCGACCAGTGGCGCCAGGTCGGCGGATTGCAGTACCTCTGAACTCATATTCCCTTGCAACAGTGGGCGCAGCTTGTCTGCCTTTCTGGTCTGGTAACCGAGGCTGCCAGCGAGATCACTGGAACCTACCTTGCCTGTGAACTTTTCATATTTCCAGTGATTATCTATCTTGCCAAGGGTGGCACTGAGATGGCCAGCAGTGCTGTATGCCGGGGTCTCAGGCAAGACTATGCCAGTCAATGGATACAGCCTTGCCATGCTGTTGCCCGAGATTTGTAATTGCATATTGACTGCAGCCAGTTCGCTGGGCTTGGTAACGCTGCCTTCAACACTGACCCTGGTTTGCCCCATTTGCAACTGCGCCATGATGGGGAAAGGCTGGGTCTGGTGCTGTAAGCTCAGGATGGCCCCGGCCTTGCCGTTGCCAGTGACGGCTTCACCGTGTAGCTTGCCCTTGAGCTTCCAGTTGATGCCGTAATTGGCCTCCGTCGTCAGGCTTTCTATATCGGCGACGACATCGGCATGGCGTATGGCATCGACATAATGCACTTTGCCCTGGCTGAGTACCAGCCTGCGTAGTTCCAGCCGCCACGGAGATGCATTGCTGCTTTTCCTGAAGGTCCAGTTATTGCTGCCATCGGCAAAACGTTGCAGGGACAGGCTGCTGTCATGGAAGCGCAGCAGGGGTATCTCAAGTCGTTTGTCCAGCAAGGCCAGCGGATTCAGGGAAAACGAGACTTCATTGATCTGTGCCATGTCTTCTGCCGGCGCGGCGGCAGATTTTGCAGATGCGGCAGATTGCCTGGCTGGCGGCGCTCCAGTCAGACTATCCGGCGGCTGGCCAATATGGATATCTTGTGCCAGCAGATGTGGCCAGGGTATCTTGCCGCGCCAGCCAGTCGCGTTTTCCGGCCCGCTGAGCTGCTTTTCCCAACTGAGTGCAAGGTTGCCACGTATGCTGAAGGGCCGCCCCAGTGCTTCGCTGGTGCGCTCATTGAGCCAGGGCCTGGCACGGTTCCAGTCCATATTGAGCAGGATCACCACAGCAACGGTCAGCAGCACGATGATGCCGGACAGTAGCCAGAGGCTGATACGCAATATTTTATTGTTGAGTGTCATGGATCATCTTCTTTTTCGCCAGCCTACAGGCTAACGCAAAACTATATAGCTCTATGTACGGCAGCGTACTGACCTTATTTTTGGTGAGGGATATAAAGGAGCCTGGACGAAAAAAATCGTCCGTCTGAATTCTCTCTCTTAATTTAACCGGAATCTCATCATGCATGAAGTCAATAGCAATCTCCGCAATGGCATGGACACTGCTGCCATCCGCGAAGCAGCCAAAAATCTTGATGACGGTGCAGTCACTGCAGGTTATCAAGGCAATCGTGAAGAAGTCATCGCCATGCTTAATGGCGCACTGGCTACGGAGCTGGTGTGCGTCTTGCGATACAAACGTCATTATTACACTGTTTCAGGCGTGCACAATGGCCCTATCAAGGCAGAATTTCTGGAGCATGCAGTTGAAGAACAGGCGCACGCTGATTTGCTGGCAGAACGCATCGTCCAGCTCAATGGCAAACCCGACTTTAACCCCGCCACACTGACTGAACGCAGTCATGCTGAATATGATGATGCCGAAGATGTGCGTGCGATGCTCAAAGCTAATCTGATTGCTGAACGGGTCGCCATAGAATCATACCGTCAGATGCTGGCAAAAATCGGCGACAGTGATCCAACCACGCGGCACATGCTGGTCGGGATCATGGCTAAAGAAGAAGAACATGCGGATGACATGAGAGATTTGCTGGCTTGAGAACCAAGGCAACACCAAGGCCGCAAGCAGTTTCAACGACCGTTTCAACAATTGCAGCGCCCACCCCCACACTGAAAGGTATGCATCATGCTCGAATCTGATTTTAAATCTGTCAACAAAGACATCAAAGTATTACTCAAGGATGCTCAGGCATTGCTGACCGCTGCAGCATCCCTCACCGGCGAAAAAGCCGATGAAATGCGCGCACGCGGGATGAAGATGATAGACTCAGCCATGCAAAAGACGCACGACGCTCAGGCATCCGTGCTCGCCACCGGCAAGCAGGTGGCTGAATCTACCGATACTTACGTCAAGGATCATCCCTGGAGTACCCTGGGAGCAGCAGCCACAGTGGGTTTGCTGGTTGGCTTGCTGTGCTGCCGTAAATAGCAGGCTATCGTAACAAGCCATACAGGCTTGCTACAACAGTAAGGTCAAGAAAGCAGAAGCAGCCCTGTTCCAGTATCAGGGCTGCTTTTTTCTTGCCTGCGCTGCCAGCGTAATCTGCTCTACACAAAATACCCTCAGTTGCTGCAAGACCTGGGCTACCGCCTGATTGCTGGCGAGCACGCCGCCATAGGCATCTTCACTCGCAGTGGGAATACTGATGCTGAATTCACGCCAGGACATGACCTGCTGAGTCTGGCGGTCCGACAAATGGGCGCGCAGCTTGAACTGAACATGGCTGGGCTTGCTGCTGAAGTCTTGTTGCAGGCTCAACAGCTCCAGGTCCAGACGGTAAGTTGTCAGCGTCGCATTGGGTGCTTGCAGAACAGCCTTGAACATGCCGGTCGATTCCAGCGCCGTTGCCACCAGCGGCATGAGCATTGCAGCGGGCGGTTTTTGCCACTGGCTTTGCTGGAATTCTTCTACCTGATACGGCTGGCGTGTATAAAGCATGCGACCGGTGTCAAAACCGGCAGCCGCGCGGATATTGCCAACCAGGATACTGGCCGTGACATTGGCGGGTGCGACTGAGCTGCCGGGTGCGGTGGCCTCCAGTCTATAGACGGCCATGGGAGCCACATTGGCAGGCTGCAGGGCGGAGCAGCCAGTCAGGGCGATTGCCATCACGGAGACAAAACTGCTTGTGGTTAAGTGTTTCATGGGGTGACTCCTTTAGTTTTATTTAGCTTCACCCGGACCTGCCGGTGGGGTTTGCCGCCCTCTGATCAGGCTGCTGGGATTATGTTCTGTCTGCTCTATGAGACGGGTCATCGAGGCTGACAGGGTCGTCAGCTCTGCCATCAGCCTCTGCAATTCCGGCAGGGTATCGCTGCTTAACTGGCGCACACCGCCACCGAGCTCGTCTGCAGTTTTCCTGGTGCTGTCGCTGGCCTTGCCTGCCTTGTCTGCCATGCTGGCGACGGCATCGGCACTCTTACCTATGCGCTGGAACAAGAGATCAATCTTGGCACTGGCCTGGGCAGTGTTGGCGGTGGTGATGGCGGCATTGCTGATGGCCACGCGCATGGCATCTTTTTGCGAGGCCAGTGTATCCATGACAGTCGAGGTATCACGCAAAATCTTGCCAAAGGCAGCGCGGTTTTCATCATTCAGTATTGCGTTAACGTTGGCGGCTGTACGGTCGAGATTGGCCAGCACGGCACTCAGTACATTCTCCAGTCTGGCACTCAGGGACGGCTTGGTGGGTATCTGTGGATAAGCCTGGCCTTCCCTGGCCTGCAATAATGACGCTGCCGGTGAGCCACCGCTCAACTCGACATAGGCAATACCGGTCAGGCCCTGGGTCTTGAGAACAGCCAGGGTATCAGTCTTGATGGGTGTACCTGCAGCGATGGCGAACACCAGTTGCACTTGCTGGGGATTGGCAGGGTCAAGGCTGATAGTGCGCACCTTGCCGACATTCACGCCCTGGTATTTGACAGGCGCATCGAGGTTCAGGCCCGCCACCGACTCATTGACGATGGATTGATACAAGACAGTCTGCTGGCGTTTTCCCAAACCGACGGAAAGCCACAATACCGCGGCCACCAGCAGCGCGCCCAATGCCAGCACAAAGGCACCGACAGCGGCATAATTTACTTTGGTTTCCATGGGGTTTCCTGTGCGCTCTTGTGTACGCTGTTGTGATCATTCTTTTGTTCGTTCCTGAATTCAATGTCGCGTGCCTGTTGCGCCTGTTGCTGTGCAGCCCTGCCACGTGCACCATCAAAATAATCGCGGATGACGGGATGCTGCAGTTGCGATAATTCTTCCATGCTGCCCACTGCCAGCACCTTGCCCTCACCCAGTACCGCCACCCTGTGTGTGACTTGCCATAGCAGGTCAAGATCATGGGTGATCATGACAATGGTAGGCTGGTACAGCTCGTGCAAATGACGCAGCAGGTTATCGAGCCCACCGGCGCTGGCCGGGTCCAGCCCGGCAGTCGGCTCATCAAGAAACAATAGCTCAGGGTCCAGCGCCAGTGCCCTGGCCAGTGCCGCCCGCTTCAACATGCCGCCACTCAGCTCTGCCGGATAAAGGCCCGCAGCTTCGGGCTTGAGGCCGCTTAGTGCGAGCTTGAGTGCGGCGATATCATTGATGCTCTTATCATCCAGCTCACTGTGCTCACGCAAGGGCAGGCCTATGTTCTCTGTGACAGTCAGGGTGCCAAACAGGCCGCCTTTCTGGAACATCACGCCGCAGCGCTGCCGTAAAGAGCTGGCTTGCTCATCGCTGATATCAGCCAGGTCCATGCCCAGCACTTTGACCGTGCCTGAGTCTGGTGTATGCAACAAGATCATCTCGCGCAGCAAGGTCGATTTACCAGAACCGCTACCGCCAACAATTGCGAATATCTCGCCACGGCGTATCTGCAAGTCCAGGCCTTCATGCACGATCTTGTCACCAAATCGGGTGCAGACTTGCTGCATGTCTATGGCGTAGTCATACGCTTGCGTCGGGCTTGTGGGCTGGTTTGTACTCATTAAAGTCCCAGCAAATTAAAGATGACGGAAAATACCGCGTCGAGCACGATGACGATAAAGATCGCCTGCACCACACTGCGGGTAGTCTGGCGACCGACGCTGTCGGCATTACCTCTGGTGCGGAAGCCCTGGTAGCAGCCGATGATGACGATCACCGCGGCAAACACCAGTGATTTACCCAAGCCGATGAGCAGGGTCTTGAGCGGGATCTCCGTGGCAAAGCGATCAACAAATTCATGCATGCCCACATCCAGCTGGCTACTGGCCATCAGCATGCCGCCAATGATGCCGATCAGGTCGGCAAACAGGGTCAGCAAGGGCAAGGCCAGCATCAGCGCGATGAGCTTGGGCAGCACCAGTAACTCTATGGGTTTGATACCTATGGTTTGCAGGGCATCGATTTCTTCTGTGACGACCATGGTGCCTATCTGTGCCGCATAGGCAGAACCAGAGCGGCCAGCAATGATGATGGCCGTGATCAGCGGTGCAAATTCACGCAGCATGGCGTAACCCAGCAGTTCAACGACAAAGATATTCGCGCCATAATGCTTGAGCTGGTCTGCTCCCTGGTAGGCGATGACGATACCGAGCAAGAATGAAGTGACACCGACTATGGGTAGCGCTTCAAAACCGGCGATCTGGATATTGTGCAGGATCGTGCGACCACGCCAGCGGCGCGGATGCAGGAACAGGCCCAGCAGGCTGACGGCAGTTTCCCCTACAAAGCTCAGTAGCGCCAGGTTGTCTTTGAAGATATCGACAGTGGCTTTGCCGGTTCTTGCCAGCACGCCCGGCATTTTTATGTCCGGGACAGCATCCTGTGGCAATTCACCCAGCCCATCGAGCATTTGCTGATATTGCGCAGGCCAGCCTTGCATGCTGATCAGCACACCGCTGTCACGCAATTTTTTTAAACGTGTTTGCAAGACCCAGGCCGTGATGCTGTCTATCTTTTGAATTTGCTGCCCGTCCAGTTCCAATACCGCTGGATGCCGCATGAGCAGTCCATCTAGCTGACGCATGACATTGCCAAGCTGGCAGACTGTCCATGTACCGGAAAATTGCAATACACCAGGCGCAGTTTGCAGTATGCGGGCAGGCATGCGCGCTGGATCATTGGCAACCCTGGAGCTGGCAACTTCGCTTGCCACTCTGGTGGCAGATTTGATGGGACTGACAGGAGCAGCAGGCATGATGGATTCTTTTATTTGCACACGCTCAACAGCTTGCCGTTTAACAGAAACTTAATCTGTGCGCTGGCGTACTCAGAAACTGAGTAAACACAGGAAAACAAGCACTTGCGCAAAACCACTCCAGCGACCCTTACTGTATTTGCATACATATTTGCATGCGGTATGGGCCACCGTTTGTGCTGGAGTGATCTTGCGTAAGTACTCTTTTCCTGACGTTTCTGGGTTGGCAGTTTTGCCTTGACTGCATCAGTAAGAATTAACTGACATTATCTTGGTCAATTTCTTCCCTGGCGTCCGTACGCTGGCGAACAGACGCTGGCCGGCTGCTGCATCACGATGCAAGTGTGCTTCAGGTAAGACCAAGCGTTGCATTGTTGATGCGGATTGTTGAGCGATATGACAATGAGAATAGCTTCAACACGGTTTGATCACTTATCTGATGCCAGCAATCTTAAACCCTGTGCGCAATCGCTACGCTTGTGCACTTTTACAGGAAGAAAAATCATGCTCTATACCATCGCTGTCATTTTACTGATCATGTGGCTGCTTGGCATGGTGTCGGCTTACACCATCGGTGGCTTTATCCACATCTTGCTGGTCATCGCCATTGTCATGATACTGGTTCGTGTCATACGCGGCGAACGACTCTGAAGCCTTTGTTTTCTGCACTCGGGTCGCTGCTGAAACGTGGCATTACGCTGCCACTGCTGTCGCCGGACCTCGTCCACATCCTGCAGCGCACCCTGAGTGAATGGCTACGCCACCGCGCCGCCAGCAAGGGCGCGGCGCTGGCTTTCTATACCCTGTTTTCGATGGCACCTATCCTGGTACTGGTGCTCGCCATCGCCGGTTTTTTCTACGGCCAGCAAGCAGCACAGGGGCAGTTATTCCATCAATTACAGACCCTGGTCGGACACACCAGTGCTGAGGCCATACAAGCCATGCTGGCGGGTGCACGCAATGAAGAGGAGGGCCGTCTGGCGACCATCATTGCCAGTGTGCTGCTGCTGGTTGGTGCCACCAGTGTCTTTGCCGAACTCAAGGAAAGCCTTGATGAAATCTGGCAAGTGCCACACCAGACCGACAGCAGCATCTGGCATTTGCTGCGTACCCGCCTGCTGTCTTTTGGCCTGGTGCTGGTACTGGCATTTCTGATGCTGGTTTCGCTGGTGATCAATGCCGTGCTGGCAGCGCTGGAACATTACTGGAGCGGTAGCCAGATTGCTATTTCCCTGGTGTTCCTGCCCCTGTCTGCGATGACCAGCTTTGCCGTCATTGCCTGTCTGTTTGCGGTTATTTTCAAGATGCTGCCACAGGTAAGACTATCCTGGAATGATGTCTGGGTAGGTGCGCTTGGTACGGCGGGTTTGTTCCACGCCGGTAAATATGCGATAGGCCTGTACATAGGCAATAGTGGTGTCGCCAACAGCTTTGGCGCAGCCGGATCAATGATCGCGATTTTGTTGTGGGTATATTACTCAGCCCAGATTTTCCTGTTAGGTGCAGAATTCACTCGCCAGTATGCTTATTCGCTGGGCAGTTTGCAGGATCAAAAGCAAACTGCCGCGGTGTAATAGCATTCTCTAACTACCATGCTGTAAGCCTGGCACCTGACTTATTTTGCAGTTACTCTCCAGATGATATTACCAACATCATCTGCCACCAGCACTGCACCCGCAGTATCCACCGCGACACCTACAGGACGGCCCTTGGCTTTGCCATCGCCCGTCAGGAAACCTGTCAGCACATCCTGCGGCATGCCGGTCGGTTTGCCATTGGCAAATGGCACGAAGATGACTTTATAGCCACTATGCGGCTGGCGGTTCCATGAGCCATGTTGCCCAATAAATGCGCCGCCGGCATAGCGCTCAGGCAGCATTTTTGCACTATAGAATGTCAGACCCAGCGATGCCGTGTGCGCACCCAATGCATAATCCGGGGCAATGGCTTTGGCGACAAGATCGGGCCTTTGTGGTTTGACACGTACATCCACATGCTGACCAAAATAACTGTAGGGCCAGCCATAAAATGCGCCATCCACCACTGAAATCATGTAGTCGGGGACCAGGTCATTGCCCAACTCGTCCCTTTCATTGACTGCCGCCCATAAAGCACCACTTTGCGGTTGCCATGCCAGGCCATTGGCATTGCGCAAGCCGCTGGCAAATACACGTGTGTGGCCAGTGGCGATATCAATCTCATGAATGGCAGCACGGTCTGTTTCTTTATCAATGCCATTTTCACCTACATTGCTGTTCGAGCCTACCGAGACATACAGGCGCAAGCCGTCGTGGCTGGCAATCAGGTCCTTGGTCCAGTGGTGATTGATTTTCCCGGCAGGCAGATCGACCAGCTTTACTCCGGGTGTAGTGATCTGCGTCTGCCCACGCTGGTAAGGGTAACGCATGATGGCATCGGTATTGGCGACATACAGGTAGTCACCCACCAGCGCCATGCCAAACGGTGAATGCAGTCCTTCTAAAAATACGGTGCGAGTCGTTGCCTTGCCTTGGCTATCGATACCCCGCAAGAGAGTAATTCGGTCGGCACTTTTTACATTCGCCCCGGCAGATCCCTTGACCAGTGACTCCACCCAATTCTTGATACGTTTGATACCGTCCACCGCATCATGCACTGCTGGCGCATTGCTTTCAGCCACCAACACATCGCCATTTGGCAAAACATGCAGCATGCGCGGGTGATCCAGCCCATATGCGTAAGCAGAAACAGCGAGACCATCTGCAGCGACAGGCTTCTCCCCTTCTGCCCATCCTATGGCTTTGGCGATGTTCACGGTCGGCAGAAGTTTTTTCTTCTCTGGATCGGGCAAAGTGGGCTGGCTGCCAAAACCTGGCGCGTCTGCTGCAAGCACAGTTGCCAACGCACAGGTTTGCATGCTTAAAAAAACGCAAGTACGGAGGAGGTGCGGGTGACGACGGTGGTGCTTCATGGAATGCTCCTGAACAGAAAAATGTGGTTCGGCTATGTCCAACGGTGCTTAACTATGAGCATCAGGGAAACACTGATCTGCCTAGCATGTCTGTTCGCCATCTCACATTGATGGCATGAACAAAAGCTCCTATTCTGTAATCACAAGGCAAAGCGAGCCAGCCATAGCTGGATCAGGGAAATTTTGTTCATCTCTCATTAAGGTATAAAAGGAATAACAAATTACCTTTTAGTTATGAAATTACATTGCAGTTGACCAGAATCACTGCAAAATCCCGCCACTATTTGGCTTCCGACATGTTTGCTTACAAATGTACATAAAGTGTCACTCAATTAATATTGTTAAATAATGTAAACTTGATAGTATTGCTGCTGGTAAATAGATTTACAGATGGCGAGCTAGCCAGAAGCTAGGGTTTGACCATTTTTTTGCAAATGAACACAGCATTTCTACACGTAGTAACAGACCCGGACCTGGCCAGAGACTTGAGCCGGATTGCGGATGATTTTGACATACTCGGTTTTTTCCATCACTTTGGCAGCTCCTGTTTTGGCATGTCGGCCATGCTGGCACAGATACTGACAGCTAAAGGTTATCAGGCCAAAGTACAGGGCTGTTATGGCGAGATCAGGCAGGGTAATGGGGTTTTCTACATAGGCTATCAGGGCTTTACCCATCAGGGGCAAAAAGAAGGCCATGCAGTTTGCCTCGTAGAAGACAAATACCTCATCGATTTTGGCCTCGGCTCGGTCAGGAAACATTACGCAGCCAACTTCGAGCCAGCACTGGTCAGTCCACTCCACAATAATGCAGGCGGAGCCGGGGTGATTGCCCACCTGCCACTGGACGATGGCAGTGATATGGTCTGGCGCACCGACTGGATTTCACCCATGGTAGAAGTAGAGCTGCAGTCGCAGACAGCGGCCATACAAAGGGTTCTGGCAGTATTTGATGACTTTCAAAGAAACCGCGTTGCCCATCTGGTCAAAAAGCTGTTTATCGATAAAGATGCTTCTCCGGCAGACCATGAATTGCTGGTCATGCGCCATCCCCATGAAGAAGTCATCAACACACTGACACCACAACAACGTGTCGCCTGAGCTGCTGTCAACTTCCCTTTGGATTTGCCGTCTGGATTTCCTGCCGAATTGCCAGTGCAATGCAGCACTGACTAAGCACTGGTCAAGCCAAGCAGAGATGGTTAAGATCAATACAAGTTATCTCTCGTCAAATCACATCTTGCCGCAAGTCACCTTTTGAAAAGGATATAGTTACCGCTTCATGTTAAATTATTGATCTCAAACGGTTTTTCATTCCAGACCCTGCCCTGTGGGAAAGCAAGATGACAGAAACGCGTAAAGGCTTACCGGCACCGGCGCAAGCAGCGCCTGCGAGGTCTATACGCAGTTATTTGCTGATGCTGGTACTGGCCGTGTCCTTGCCACTGCTGGCGGTGGTCGCTTTTGGCATCTATTACGATTTCCAGCAATCGACCAATTTCACCAAGACCACTCTCAAGACCATGACCAGCGTCATGATCAAGAATACGCACAGCAAGCTGGACCAGGCGCACAAGATCATGGCCGGGGTTGCCAGCCTGCCGCTGGTGAAGCAATTGCAGTTGCAGGATTGCCCTGAAAAAATGACCAACCTGGCCAGCCTCGACCCTGCCTATACACGCCTGGCCATCGTCGATCTGCAGGGCAATATCCTGTGCAGTGCCCGCAACATTCCTGCTACCTTGGTCAAGGACATGGTCAACGTTGCCGAATTTGCAGAAACCGTCAAGAGCGGGCACCTGACTATCTCAGCACCACACAAGGTACAGGCATCAGCTCCCTTAAGCACGGTTATGAGCCTGCCTGTGCACAATCAGGCAGGCCAGATCATCGCCGTGGTGGTCTTGTCGCTGGATGTGAATTTCTATGATCCCGGCATTCCTGCCGAGTCCTTGCCAGAAGCCAGCCGCTTTGGTTTTTTCAGGGATGACGGCATCATGGTCTGGCGCAATCTGGACCCGGAACAGTCAATAGGTACGCGCCCCAGTGCCGAAGCCGCCAGACGTATTGTGGCGACCAGAAAAGGTGAATTCGAGAGCGTGGCGGTGGATGGTGTCAGACGCTTTTTCTCGGTCATGCCCATGCCTGAATATGGCATGATTGCCTTTGTCGGCGTACCGGCTGACACCATCTTTGCCCAGGCCAGGACGCGTGCTGTCGAAGCCATTATGCTAGCACTGCTGATGATAGGCTTGCTGTTGGTAGTCGCACGCGCTTTCGGGCAACGCATCACGCGGCCCATGACAGCACTGGAAAGGGTTGCCCGTGCGGTGCAAAGGGGTAACCTGAGCGCCAGGGCTACCCTGGCGGGGCCAGGAGAATTGCAGGCAGTAGCAAATGAATTCAACCGCATGCTGGCGGCACAACAGCATAGTGATGAATTATTCCGCGCCTTTCTCGACAATAGCGCCATCGTGGCCTGGATCAAGGATGAAGATGGTCATTACCAGTTTGTCAGCGACAATTTTCTGCGGCGTTTTTCTTTCCAGGCCAGCGAGGTCATAGGCAAGACTGACCACGATATTCTACCGGCAGAAATTGCCGACAGCTATCGCGCCAGTGACCTTGCCCTGCTGGCCAGTGGCGAGCAGGACGAGGCTATCTGGCCTTCGGACAATCCCGGTGACAGTGTCAGCTGGTGGCTGGTCAACAAGTTTGTGTTTACCGGCTCGGAAGGCAAGCGCCAGCTTGGCGGCCTGGCCGTGGATATCACTGAACGCAAGCGCATGACCGACCTTGATGAGTTGATCCTGCAAACTGCCATGGACGCTTTCTGGCTGGTCGACAAGAACGGCAAGCTGCGCGCCGTCAATGAAACTGCCTGCAGCATGATGGGTTACAGCCGTGAAGAAATGCTCAAACTCAGTATCGACGATGTCGATGTGCTCGATGAATATGAAGGCAAACTGGTGCATGAAAGGCTGGACATCGTGCGCCAGGCTGGTGCCCAGCAATTCGAGGCCAGACACAGGTGCAAGGATGGCCACATCATTGATGTCGAAGTATCGGTGCGCTACCTGCCCGGCCAGGAATTGTTCCCCGCCTTTGTGCGCGATATCACGGCGCGCAAGCAGGCCGAACAAAGCCTGCACCTGGCAGCTACCGTATTTGAATCGCATGAAGGCATGTTCGTGACGAATGCCAACAAGATTATCCAGCAAGTCAACCGTGCGTTTACCGAGATCACCGGCTATAGCCGCGAAGATGCGATAGGACAAAGCCCCAAGATTCTGAACTCTGGCCGCCACGACCAGGATTTTTTTGCCGACATGGATGTGCACCTGGGCATGGGTGGCTCCTGGCAGGGTGAAATCTGGAACCGTCACAAGAACGGCCATATCAGCCCGCAGTGGCTGGCCATCACCGCCGTGTATGACCGCAATAATGAATTGCTGCATTATGTTGGCACCCTGGTTGATATCTCCATGCGTAAGGCTGCAGAAGATGAAATCAAGACCCTGGCCTTCTATGACCCGCTGACCCACCTGCCCAACCGCCGCCTGCTGACCGACCGCCTGCAACAGGCCCTGCTGGCCTGCGCCCGCAGTGGCCGCAAGGGTGCGCTGATGTACATCGATCTCGACAATTTCAAGACGCTCAATGATACCCAGGGCCACTACAAGGGCGACCTGCTGCTACAGCAGGTATCCGGGCGCCTGACCAATTGTGTGCGCGAAGGTGACACGGTAGCACGCATAGGTGGCGACGAGTTTGTGCTCTTGCTGGAAAACCTCAGCGAATCGTCTCATGAAGCTGCCAGCCAGATAGAAATGGTAGGCAAGAAAATACTCGCTGCACTGAACCAGCCGTATGACCTCGAAGGCTATGAATGCCATAGCACGCCCAGCATAGGCGCGACCCTGATTGCCGATCACGAGAATGGCTATGAAGAGTTGATGAAGCAGGCCGACCTCGCGATGTATGCAGCCAAGACCGCAGGCCGCAATACCCTGCGCTTTTTTGACCCTGCCATGCAAGCCGTGGTGAGCTCACGCGCCCGCATGGAAAAAGAATTGCGCGATGCCTTGCGCGAGCAGCAATTGCGACTGTTTTACCAACCCCAGGTTGGCCGCGATGGTGAGTTGCTGGGGGCAGAAGCCCTGGTGCGCTGGCAGCACCCTCAGCACGGCATGATCTCGCCCGCCGAGTTTATCCCGCTGGCAGAAGCCACCGGCCTGATCCTGCCGCTGGGCCAGTGGGTCTTGCGCACGGCCTGCATGCAATTACTGGACTGGGCTGACGACCCCATCAGTGCAAAACTGACCATTGCCGTGAATGTCAGTGCCCGCCAGTTCAGGCAGATAGATATCGTCGAACAGGTCCTGGGCATATTGCAAGAAACCGGGGTCAATCCGCAATTGCTGAAACTGGAATTGACAGAAAGCCTGCTGGTCGATGATGTAGAAGATACCATCACAAAGATGGAACAACTGAAAGCCGCAGGCCTGTGCTTCTCTCTTGACGATTTTGGTACCGGCTATTCTTCCCTGACTTACCTGAAACGCCTGCCGCTCGACCAGCTCAAGATAGACCAGTCCTTTGTACGCGATGTCCTGACTGACCCCAATGATGCCGCCATCGCCAGGACCATCGTCGCCCTGAGCCAGAGCATGGGCCTGTCCGTCATCGCCGAAGGGGTGGAAAGCGCCGAACAGAGGGATTACCTCGCCAGCCAGGGTTGTTTTGCTTATCAGGGCTATCACTTTGGCAAACCTGTCCCTATTGCTGACTTCACCACGGCCCATCTTGATCAGCCTGGCCTGCCCTGATCTTGCGGTAATTGCATGAGTCAGTGAAGTGCGAATGCCACCACTGACGCGGCTAACTCTGCTAAGCGGGTTTGCGTAGTGCCCGCCCTACTCCCAGACCCAGCAAGGCAAAATTCAGTACGGCGATCAAGGCAGCAAAAAATACAAACACCAGCCAGGGCAAGCCCTGCACGCTGAAGGGCGAAAACAGTGCCGCAAATTCCCGCGCATCTGAATACATACCATTGCGCAAGGCTTCATACTGGAAAATATAACTCGTGTCACTGAAGGCCGAGTAACACATGACAATGCCCAGGCATTGCAAGACCAGCCGCTGCCAGGCGTCTGAGGCACGCATCAGCATGACAGTCATCAGTATCAGGCTAACGGGCAAGATCAGGCCCAGCAAATGCGTGGCATGCCACTGCGCCAGTATGGGATAAGTGCTGCTGCTCATGAAGAGCGGCTTGATCATGTAATAAGCACCGCACACAAAGAAGAGCAACAGGATCAAATACGCTATCCGCAACTTCTCTGCCCTGGTCGAGACCATCAGCAAGATGCTGCCAGACACCGCTGGCCCCAATAAACCACCCAGCAAGACCAGGCTTTGCCAGCCACCGCTGGTAATCGCCGCACCACCATCGCCATCCATCTGGAACCAGTAAAACGAGCCACCACTGAGCAGGCTGGCCAGCCCATGCCCCATCTCATGCACGAATACCCCCAGATAGCGCAGGGGCGCGGTCAGCCAGTACAGCAAATAAGCCTGGGCAGGCAGTAGCAAGGGCAAGACTATCCATAACAGGAAAAACACTGCCATCAGTGAAAGCAACATGCGCCTGTGCCCCAGGCCGCGGTTGCTGGCACCATGTACTGGATCAAACGGCATCTGCTGGCTTGCCATGGGTATTCCTGTCAAAAAGATATTGGCTTAGTGTACCTCAAGATCAACTTTGCCCTGCACAAGCGGCCTATGCCAAGCTCAGATTAAACGACAGCAAAGCCCGACGATACTTCAAGGCAATAGTAAAAACCGCCGAACATAGTAAAATTGCGGGATACCCCTTACCGGAAATTTGCATGTCCAAGAAAAACGAACTTACCCTGCTGATGGCAAAAGTTCTTTTAAAACTCAGCTCCGAATCCCCGCAAGCCTGGGACCAGTCATATTGCCGCTTTTTAGCGCAAGGTCAAACCAGGCCCGGCTTTGAGTTCGTTATCCGCTGGGGCAGAACCATCTACACCCTGCCTGTACAGCCTGAATACACCGATTTGCTGGCACCGCTGATGCAATCACTGTTTGATGAAATGCAGGTCGAGACCACGCACAGACCCATACTCGCCGTGTTGACGGTAGATTCAGCAAAAGCCTATAAACTCAAACTTGAGTACAACAATCCGCAGGCACATGAAATCAGCGTGCAGGCACTGGGGACAGCGGCTTCGTATTTTGCAAAAGATGAAGTTGATGTGCCACCGCGGGATCAATTCAAATTTTAAAATGATGCGTCTTGGTTCAAGGCAGTAATGTAGAGCGCATTGCAATGCACCTCCTGTTACGGCTACGGCTACGGCTATGGTTACGACTACGCCTTTACCATCATCACACCAAATCTCAAGAAAAGCTTACGGCACTATCGTCGTAAACAAATACACCGCAAAGATCACGCAATGAATAGTGCCCTGCATGATGGTGGTTCGTCCCGTCCCCAAAGACAAAGAAGTAATCATCAGTGACAACAGCAGCAACACCGTCGATTTCGCATCAATGCCGAGGTTCAGTGACCAGCCTGTGGTCAGCGAAATAACGGCAACGACAGGGATGGTAAGGCCTATGCTGGCGAGTGCAGAGCCCAGCGCCAGGTTGATGCTGGTTTGCAGGCGGTTGGCGCGGGCGGCGCGAAAGGCGGCGACACCTTCTGGCAGCAAAACCACCATGGCAATGATGATGCCTACCAGTGCCTGTGGTGCGCCAGCAGCAGCGACGGCACTTTCCAGCGTTGGAGCCAGGGACTTGGCCAACAATACCACGGCCCCCAGGCATAACATGAGCAGGCCTGCACTTGCCCAGGCCACGCCATTGCTGGGTGGCGCTGCGTGCGCCTCCTCATCACCGCTGGATGCAGCGGGCAGGAAATAATCGCGATGGCGCACAGTCTGCACCAGTACAAAAGTGCCATACAAGACCAGCGAAACGACCGCAATAAAAGCCAGCTGACTGGCGCTATACACAGGCCCTTGTGCAGTCGAAGTAAAGTTCGGCAATACCAGGGTCAGTATCGCCAGCGCAGCCAGGGTCGCCAGTGAAGTGCTGGCACCGCGCAGGCTGAAGCTTTGTTCCTTGTGCAGGCTGCCTCCGGCCAGCAGGCACAGGCCGATGATGCCGTTAAGGATAATCATGATGGCCGCAAACACGGTGTCGCGTGCCAGACCAGCCGTGACTTCACCGCCAGCCAGCATCAAAGAGACGATCAGCGCCACTTCTATGAGGGTGACGGCCAGAGCCAGCAAAAGCGTGCCAAAGGGCTCGCCAATTTTATGCGCGACTACTTCAGCATGATAGACGGCAGTCAGCACACCACCAAACAGGGCGATGGTCAGCAGGATTGCATATAAGGGGGCGGTGATCAGCATGCCGCCACCAAGGATGACCCAGGCAGCAAAAGGCATGATGATGGACCAGCGCGGCAAGTTAGCAGATATCGTCATGTATGGAGTCCGGGGGCAAAAAAAACGTCAACACATAGCGTGTTGACGCATTGTATCAGGAGCCCGATGAATCTATCTTTTCTCATCTGGCAGAGACGGTGGAACCATACCTTGCCGGGGGGCTAACGTTCTTTTACCACACCGCGATAAATCAGGAAGGTGGCCAGCAAGCCGAAGGCACCAGCCATAGCCATCCAGTATCCAGGTGCGGCCTTGTCGCCCGTGCTTTCTATCAACCAGGTAGAAATCAGCGGCGTCAAGCCACCAAACAATGCCGTTGCAAGACTGTAAGCAAGGGAAAAGCCGGTGGTGCGTATGCGCACCGGGATGATCTCCGTCAGTGCGACAATGGTGGCACCGTTATAGCTGGCATATAGAAAAGACAGCCACAGTTCTACCATTAACATGTGCTCAAAACTGGGATTAACAATCAGCCATGATAACAAAGGGTAAGCTGTCGCCATTGTAAGAGCAGAAAACAAAGCCATGATCGGCCATCTGCCAATACGATCTGAAAGTGCGCCCATTATGGGCAACCAGATAAAATTTGATACACCCACACACAGGGTCACAAGCAGACTTTCTACCGTTGTCAGTTTCAGTACGGTTTTACCAAAGGTCGGTGTGTAAACGGTGATGAGATAAAACGACACCGTTGTCATGACGATCAACATGGTACCAGCGACCACCAGTGGCCAATTAAGCGAAATGGCTTTCAACATTTCTTTGAAGCTGGGATGTGTCTTTTGAGCCAGATAATCTTCTGTCTCCTGCAATGAGCGACGGATGTAAAATACAACAGGGATGATGGAACAGCCAATGAAAAAAGGGATGCGCCAACCCCAGTCAGCGATAAATTCCTTGCTCAGCGTTTCATTGAGAAAGTAGCCCAGTCCCGCAGAAAATACGATCGCTACTTGCTGGCTTGCCGATTGCCAGCTGACATAAAACCCCTTATGTCCCGGTGTCGCCATTTCTGAGAGATACACTGACACGCCACCGAGTTCCACGCCTGCAGAAAAGCCTTGCAGCAAGCGTCCGATCAATATCAGGAAGGGTGCGAGCAAGCCTATGGTGGAATAATCGGGGATAAAGGCTATCATGGCCGTTCCTGAAGCCATGATAGCCAATGTCAGCACCAGGCCCTTGCGACGACCTATGCGGTCAATATAGCTACCAAGAATAATCGCGCCCAATGGCCTCATGAAAAAACCAGCACCAAAGGTGGCAAACGTCATCATCAATGCAGCGTACTCGCTACTGGCCGGGAAAAAGGCTTTGGCAATATAGGTGGCATAAAATCCAAAAAGAAAAAAATCATACATTTCTATGAAGTTTCCACTGGTGACACGAATAACGCTGGAAAACTTCGACTGACGCTGTGCAGGAGCTATGGGCACCTGATCAACGAGAGTTGGTGCTACTGATGGGTTGCTGGACATTTTATTCGACCTTTGTACTCTGATGGCGGGCGTTCATGCTGGCCATATCTGCTAAAAAAATGAATGAAACCGGATGAGACGGAATGATTTCGGACAGGATGGATGCGAACGGCATTCATGACACCTATTTACCGGCAACTGGCTCCAGACCTGTCTCTGCAATCACTGGAGCATTTTTCGTCGCCGCAAGAAAGTTCAGCAATGCCTGTGCCTGTGCCTGCACTTTGCTTCCTTTGACGATAGCAGCAGAGAATTGCGTTTGCAATTGCACTTCTTGCGGAAGCAAACCAACAATTTCTATGCCTTGTACAGGCAACAGTTCGCTACGTTGCTGGCATCCAAAGTCAGCCTCACCCTGCGCAATGATTTCACCAACAGGGGTGGCAGGTATTTGCGCGGCCTTGCCCTGCATTTGCTCTTCTATCTCCAGCTTTTTCATCAATTGATGCTTGATGTACTCACCACTGGCGCTATCAGAATAGGCGACTTTGCGCGCCTTCAAGAAAGCATTTTTCAGGCCGACTATCGTGCTGATGTCAGGTTTTGAATTTCCTTTTTTTACTGCGCACGCGATGGGAGAATTAGCCAGCACCACCTTGCTGCCAGCGACCAGCTTGCCTTCATTCATCAGCTTGTCCAATGAGTCGCCAACCATGATGACAACATCTATTTCTTCGCCGCGTGCCATGCGTGCCGGGATAGCATTGCTAGTTTTACCCATTGATGGGCCCCAGTCCGACAGCAACTTGTCGCCAGTGGCAAGCTCGTAAGCGGGTGCGAGGTTCTTGTAAGCCTGGGCAAAACCGCCAGAGCTGACGACACGTATATCGGCTGCCTGAGCCTGCTCACTTGCACATAATGCAGCGACACTCATACAAATAATGCTAACCAGGCTTGCGATGTGTTTGGGTGTGGACATGATACTTTCTCCTTACTGATTCAAAACTTGTGCATTAGTCCAAGGCTTAAGCCAAGGCCGCGGTCTCTGTTTGCCTGACCAGCAGTGATGCCGGCAGCATTGCCTCTCCAACTGGTATAGTCAGTTTCCACATAGAGCATGCTGCGTTTGGATAATGCCTGTTCCAGATAAACAAAACTGCGATCGAAACCATCATCGGAATAAGTACTTGCTTCGCGACGCACACGATAATAGGCGGTCGTCAGATTCAGCTCAGGGTTAATCGAATAAGCCACTCCGGCAGAAGCAATCCGCTGTCGGGTTTGTTTACCCGGACCCGTTTCCGCACTGTTATCGCCTGCATTAGCCCTGAATACCAGGCCACCATATTGACAGGCAACACCCAGTGTGTAAGCCTGCAGGTTAAAGCCAGCGCTGTTTTTCAATTTCATATATGCCCCGGAAACTGACCAGCCATCACGCTGATAAGTGAGACCAGCGGCAACACTGGACAAGGCAGAGTTGTTACCTGCCACTTCACCAAAGGAATAGGAGCTACGTACAGTGTAGGGGCCGGTTTCAAGTGTATATTTCACCATATTATCAAGGCGATAATAATTATCTGCATAGCCACTGCTGCCATACTGCACACCAAACGCATGCGTGCCAAAAGCAGTGTTGCTGAGTGCGGTTATATTAATATTCGGATTAAAGCTGGCGTAGCGCATGCCCAATGGATCAACGCTTGAGATTGCATCCGACAATATTGTGGCCTGGCGACCAGCGGTCAGATTACCGTAGTTCGACTTGATACCGACAAAGGAAAGCCGGTCAAACAATTTGTCGGGTTTTGCCGATGTACCAGTGTCGAAATTCAAGCCGCCTTCGAGCTGAAAAACCGCTGCCACACCGGCACCCAGATCTTCCTGCCCTTTAAAACCCCATCGACTGGTATTATTGACGCCGCTATTTAATGCAAGACTACTGCCAACTGAAGCACCAGAAACAGGTGTATTGCCAGCATTCATGCCGCGGCTGTAGTGCACACCAAGATCAGCGATGCCATAAACGTCAACTTGGGATTGTGCATAAGCGCTGTCGCTTGCGCATACTAAAATGGCAAGGTAGATAAATTTTCTCACATTGTCTCCAAAGGATTTTCATTGCGGCCTTCTTGATGAGGCGTTAAGTATTTGCCAAAAAAATTGGCCGCTCCTGGCGGATCAATGTTCTTATTCAGGCTGGTACGCATCATCCAACACATGGCATAATTTGTGAATTGCAATATTTATTAAGATTAATGCATGGGACGCATCAATTTCGATTTGCAGGAATTACAGGCATTTGTTGCAGTAGCTGAACGTAGCAGCTTCAAGCATGCAGCGGAGGACCTGTTCCTTTCACAGCCAGCGCTCAGCCGCCGCATAGAAAAGCTGGAAGACTTGCTTGGTGTAAAACTGTTTGAACGTACTACCCGTCGCGTGCAGCTGACGAATGTGGGCAGAATTTTTTTGGCAAATGTCAGAAATGCGCTGGATGAACTTGAGGGTGCCATGCTGAGCGTGTCTGATCTTGCGGCACACCGTACGGGTGTCATCAGCCTCGCCTGCGTGCCTTCTGCTGTCCATTATTTTCTGCCCGGTGTGCTCAAGAGTTTCACTGAGCGTTTTCCCAAAATCCGTGTACGAATCCATGACGAAAGCGCGCAGGACGTTTTGAACCTGGTCTTGGCAGGTGAAGCCGATTTTGGCATCAATTTTGCAGGCGCAGAAAACCCGGAAATTGACTTCCAGCCCATCTATAAAGAACACTTTGTGCTGGCGGTGCCACAAGATCATCCGCTCGCCAGGCGAAAGAAGCTGACCTGGAAAGAAACTGCCAAGGAGCGCTATATAGCAGTTGCCAAATCAAGCGGCAACCGAAGCCTGATCGACAATGCGCTGGCAGGAGTAGAAAAGCACCCCACGATTTATTATGAAGTCAATCATGTTTCCGGCCTGCTTGCGCTTGTCGAAGCCGGTATGGGTGTAGCGGCGGTACCACGTCTCTCATTACCCGCAAATCCCAGGCTGGTCGGTATTCCACTGACTGAACCTGTCATACAAAGAACTCTGGGTATGATCAGCAAGCGGGGCCGCATTATGCCACCAGCGGCACAAACTCTATTTGACATGCTGGTCAGCAGCATGGCAAAAAACAAGAGATCACTGCCAAAATGAAGTCATCAACCCTGTTTAGGCAGCGTTACATACAAGTGATATTCGCGGTGATCCTGGGTATTTGCTTTGGCTATTTATGGCCAGATCTTGGACGCGATATAAAGCCGGTGACCGATGCCTTTATAAAGTTGATCAGGATGATGCTGGCTCCACTGGTATTTTCCACTATCGTCCTTGGCATTGCCAGTCACAGTCATCGACATGGCAGTAGTGTAGCAAGTACGCTTTTTAAATCGATGGGTCTGTTCTATTTTTTGACCCTGCTCGCCCTGTTATCGGGCTGGTTGGCAGCCACCTTATTGCAACCCGGGGTGGGATGGCATTTGCAGACCGCCGCTATAGATAAACACTTGCTGCCAGCGCTGCCTGCCAACACGGCAGAAAAGGGGGTAGCCGGATTTTTGATGCAAATCATTCCTACAACTTTTGTCAGCGCATTTACTGAACCGGAAATCTTGCCGGTGCTTTTGCTGGCCATGTTGACCGGTTTTGCCATAGCGAGCGCCAAACCCAGCAACGACTATGCCTTGAAGCTCGTGGACGAACTGGGAAAGATATTTTTTAGCATCTTTGACGTCATCATGAAGCTGGCACCGCTGGCAGCTTTTGCTTCCATGGCGTTCACTGTAGGCCAGCATGGAATACAATCCCTGGCCGGTTTCAGCTATCTGATATTGAGCTTCTATCTTGCTTGTACGGCTTTTGTATTGCTCGTCCTGGGTGGGCTGGCAAGATGGCACGGTTTTAGCCTGTGGAAGTTAATACGCTATATCCGTGAGGAACTATTGGTGGTTCTTGGCACCTCCTCGTCCGAACCGGTATTGCCACCGCTTTTGCAAAAGCTACAGAAGCTGGGGTGCAAAAAAGAGGTGTCAGGCCTCGTGTTACCAATGGCTTATTCCTTCAACCTCGATGGGACTGCTATTTACCTTACTTTGGCTTCACTATTCATTGCCCAGGCTTGCGATATACAACTGAGCAATGCACAAATACTGAGCTTGATTGCAACCATGTTGCTGACATCTAAAGGGGCAGCAGGTGTCAGCGGCAGTGGCTTTGTAGCGCTGGTGGCAACCCTGGGGATTATCCCGGATTTGCCACTGGAAGGTGCTACTCTTTTGCTTGGTATAGACCGCTTCATGTCAGAAGCCCGGGCCCTTACAAGTACCATCAGCAATGTTGTAGTTTGCCTCATTGTCAGCATCTGGGAAGGGGCCTGCGACCGCACACTCCTGCAGCAGCAGCTTGATTTGCCATGAATAAATGGGCTGCTACTGACAATCTGCGCTGAACTTTCCCGTATCTGCTTCACCATAACGTGTTTGCACTACATGCATGTCCGGTCCGGCGGGTCGTAAAACCAGCATGTGACTGTAACTGCTTTCACAAAATTCCTTCATCGCAGGTGCACCCAGCGCAGTAGCAATTGCGGGTACGGTGTTGCCATGCCCCACTACCAGCACGGTGCCGCTGCTGGCACGCACGGCATCAGCCACCTCTTTGATATGCTCGGCGCCGCGTTTGGCAGACAGCACTTGCGGCGTGATATTTCTTGCTTGTGCCAGCGGCTGTGCCGTTTCGCGGGTGCGTTTGAATTGGGTAGTGAAGATGCTGCTAACACCTGCATTCTGCAAAGCCAACGCCAGTGCCTGCGCACGCGCCTGCCCTGCTGCTGACAGGCTGGGGTCAGCAGGATTTTCTACTGCTTTTTCTGCATGACGCACCAGGATGATGAGTTCAGGCTCGGCGCTGGACATCATGGGAGAGAGCATCGTACAGAAAATGAAAAAGCAGGTCAGGGAAGTTCGCATACTGGCTCTATGAACAAAAAAGGGAAAATAACCCGTGCATGCGTCATTGCATGCATGAAGATTTTAATACGTCACCATGTTATGCTTGCATATCAGTTTTGCAGGAATAATTCATGAAACTAACGGGCAACAGAGCATTGATCAGCAATGTCGTGCTGAACATAAGAAACGCCATGCCGCCTAGCTTGCTAAAGTTGTTGAAAGTGCTGGCTGTCATGCCCTGCATCATGCTGGTATTTGTTGTGCTGGTATCTTATGCCAGCAGACATTCACTGTCTTACTGGATGCTTCTCGCCATGCTGGTGCTGCCTGTTGCCATCTGGCGCAGCAGCAAATTCACATTGACTGCCGCCATTTTTTTACTGGTTGGGATGCTCCTCGCACTCAGCCCGGTAGATTTTGTTTACAAGTCTGGGCAAGCGGGCTTAAACCTGCTACCTACCAGCGTCGGTAATGCGACGCGTCCAGGTACCGTAGGCTATGGCTGCATTGCCAGAAATACTCCACCATGGGCGCTGGTACTTTCTTTTTAATCAGCTGGCCTGCAATTGCAGAAAACCAGCCACCACCGCCATCACCGCTGCCACCGTCTGCTCCACACTTGCAGCAGCATCTCCCAGCACTGCCCATAAACCGGTATCCACCCTGGCCAGTTTGCTGATTTGCGCATACGCATCACGGGCGCAAGCACCTGATCTTGCGATCGGAATGACGAGCGCGCCGTTGCTCAAGGCGATCTGCACTTCATCTGCCGTCGCTGGCCCGCCTTCGATGACGATATACACGGGTGCCATGCGCGCCAGCACGGCGCGGCGTTCCTGCATGTCCTTGCCTGCATGCAGGGTCTGGCCATAATCCCAGGCAGCCATGCCTTGCGGCAGGATGTGGAATACCTGGGGCGGCATTTGCAATTGCTGGCGGCGCTGGTAAAAACTGCGGCCACAGGCCTCGCCTATGCCACTGACGCCACCCGTCAGCAGCACCAGACCAGGGATGGATGCCAGAGCTTGCCCCAGCAATTGACAAGTCTGTTCACTATCGGGATGCCAGAAGGCAGTACTACCTATGATCGCAATACGCGGGCCAGGTGGCAATATGTGGAGCAGGGTTTGCAGGGTTTGATCTGTTTCGGTTTGCATAAAATTTCTTGTCAGCGTCTTTCTGGCATGAGCATAATCCTGTATTAGAACACCTCACTGTGCCCTTTGTCCACGCAGCACAAATAGATGCGCCTTGCCATCTGCCAGCCTGATATGCGATGCTCTCGCTTTATCCTGCCAGCCTCTCCGTAACACCCATGATCAAGTTCACGCGCATTGCCAATTTGTCCCTGATGATATTGCTGGGCCTGGTCTTACTACTGGAAGCAACTGGCAGATTGCCTCAGAGACTGGTGACGCTATTTGGGCCCTGGACTGAATTAATGGCGCTGCCAATCATTCACCTGATTCCCTGGTACGCACTCAATGATACGGCTAAGCCGCGTTTTCTGCGCTTTGCCAGAGGCTTTGCGGCCATCAACCTGATGCTTGCCATCGCTTTATGTGCTCGCGTAATATCGAACCCGGACTTACTCAACAGGCCCCCATTTATGATGGGCATGTTGCTCATGGCGCTGCTTGCGCTTTTGAATTTCCTGGGATTGAATCAAAAGTACAAGCATCTCCAACTGGCCGTCGGCCCCCTGCCTAAGCAGCCTGAGAGACTGACGGCCTGGGGTGCATACATGATGGCACACTGGCGTGGCCAGTTGTCGCTGGCGCAATCATTCTGGGTCAATGGCTTTGGCATAGGTAGCCTGCTGGCGGCATTGATGGTGATAGGCTTATCCAGATTGCTGGAAGTGACAGATGTCAGTTTGCGCATGCTGGCGGCGATCAACATAGTGGGCTTCGTTATTTCCGGGATGTTATGGCTATGGGCCATCACTGGCATCATACGCTCTGCCAGCAAACATGCTGAGCGCGGCGGCTCAGGTTGGGTCGCAGGTTTGACAATGATGTTGGTTTTTTTTAATGCCCTGGCCATGCTGCTGAGTACCTTGTCGTCTTATCTGCCGCAAATGAAAGAGTATGCGCTGATCGCGACAGGGCACGACAGCATGAGCACGGTCGTGATCACCAGCACACCCAAAGGCGATGTCCTGAACCTGCGAGGCACTCTGGGCGAAGGCAGCGTGGCGCGCTTTGCCGCCGCCCTGAAAAAAACACCGCAAGTCAAGACCATTTCCCTGAATTCGCCCGGCGGGCGCTTGCGCGAAGCCCAGCAAATAGCCAGCTTGCTCAAATCGCGACAGCTCAATACCTATGTCGAGGGCGAGTGCAGTAGCGCCTGTACTTATGTGTTTTTGGCGGGCAAGGACAGGGCTGCAACCCCGAATGCCCATATAGGTTTTCACCAACCCAGTTTTCCTGGCGTGAGCGACACTACGCTGGCGATTGCCAGCTCTGGCATGGAAAAATACTACCGGTCAGCAAATTTGCCCGACGATTTTATCCAGAGAGTGCTGCAGATCAAGCCCGAAGGCATGTGGTACCCAGACCGCGAAGAATTGCTCCAGGCGAGGGTCATCACCCGGGTTTCGCTGGGTAGTGAAGCCAATAGCCTGTTTGATTTGCAGTCGCGTGATGAAGTCTTCGCAAACCTCAGCAACAGCAGTATCTGGCGCCAGTATGAAAGGCACTCACCCGGCAAAATGAATGAAGTGGCTGACCTGATCTGGAACATGAAGCAGCAGGGCAAGGACCATCTGGACATACAGGATGCCGTCAAGACGGCGACCAGAGATATCTATCTGCGTGCCTTGAAAAGTGCGCCAGATGATTTGCTCGATGAACACGCACAATTACTGTCCGAGCAACTGGAAGCCGCCCGGCACATCAGCCCACAAGCCTGCGGCCAGTTGATCAAAGGGAGACTGAGCATACATCGCACCATGCCGGAAGAGCTGGTCAAGCGTGATACGGCCCTGATGGAGAAAATGCTGGCGAGCAGCCCGCGCAGTGTCAGTCATTACATGGGGTCAAAAGAATTTGCCAGGAGCGCCAGCAAACTGCAAGAGCGCCTGAGCCCGCTGCAGCGGCAAGTCACTGCCAATCTGGCTGCCTATGACGACCAGCCCATGTTCCAGTGCGATGCCATCCTCAGCATGTACCGGAACATCCTGCGCATGCAGGATACCGACCGGCATATCATCCTGAGTGCCCTGATGCAGGCGAAGTAATGGCAATGCCCGGCATGGCAGCAGGCGCAACTGTCTCGGCAACTGTCGTGGCAGACATCTGGCTTCAGCGCTACAATGTCGGCAGCCATCGCCAAATCTTAGAACTCATTCAGGAGCAGGTGTAAATGAAAACCGATACTACTGTCGCGCAAAGAACAGAGCGCGATACCTTTGGCGACATCGCCGTCCCCGCAGCCGCCTTGTGGGGTGCGCAAACCCAGCGTTCGCTGCATCACTTTGCCATCTCCACAGAAACCATGCCGCCAGAACTGGTGCTGGCCCTGGCACGTGTCAAGCGCAGTGCTGCCCAGGTCAACAGTGACCTCGGCCTGCTCGATGCCAAAGTGGCAGCAGCGATTGCCCAGGCGGTGGAAGAAGTGCTGGCAGGCACGCATGCAGCAGAATTCCCGCTGTCGGTATGGCAGACTGGCTCCGGCACGCAAAGCAATATGAACATGAACGAGGTACTGGCTAACCGTGCCTCTGAATTTTTGGGCGGCACGCGCGGCATGAGCCGGGTGGTGCACCCAAATGACCATGTCAACATGGGCCAGTCATCGAATGATGTCTTCCCCACAGCCATGCATGTGGCGGCCAGCATTGCCGTCATCAGCCAGGTATTGCCATCGCTCGCCAAACTGCGCACCACGCTGGATGCCAAGGCGAAAGAATTTGCCGACATCATCAAGATAGGCCGCACCCATTTGCAGGATGCCACACCACTGACACTGGGGCAGGAAATATCTGGCTGGGTTGCGCAACTTGATTATGCAGAGCGCGCCATACGCCACACCCTGCCCGCCCTGCAAGAGCTGGCCATCGGCGGCACGGCGGTGGGCACTGGTCTTAACACCCATGCAGATTTTGGCAAGCTGGTTGCGGCCAGCCTGACGCTCGATACCGGCATAGCCTTTGACGCAGCACCCAACCGCTTTGCCGCACTGGCCGGGCATGATGCCATGGTCAGCAGCCATGGTGCACTCAAGACCCTGGCCACCGCACTGATGAAGATTGCCAACGACATACGCTGGCTGGCATCCGGCCCGCGTTCTGGCCTCGGTGAATTGCAGATACCAGAAAACGAACCGGGTTCATCCATCATGCCGGGCAAGGTCAATCCCACCCAGTGCGAAGCGGTGACCATGTTGTGCTGCCAGGTCATGGGCAATGATGTGGCACTGAGCATAGGTGGTGCCTCCGGCAATTTTGAATTGAATGTTTTCAAACCCCTCATCGTTCACAACTTCCTGCAAAGCTGCCGTCTACTGGCCGACGGCATGGCCAGCCTGGATGAACACTGCGCCCGTGGCATGCAGGCCAACCGCACACGTATCAAGGAATTGCTCGACAATTCGCTGATGCTGGTGACTGCCCTCAACCCTTACATAGGCTATGATCGCGCCGCCGCCATAGCCAAGCATGCCCACGCCAAAGGCACGACACTGCGCGAAGCCGCACTGGCTTTGGGATATGTGACGGCTGAGGAATTTGATGGCTGGGTCAGACCTGAGGATATGGTGTAATCACCGTTTTAGTATTGCTCTTGATGACCACGCATCGGACTTAAAATCCGATGCGTAATTTCGTGGGGTGCGCCGTGCGCACAGCCCTAATTTTTGCACACACAATGGTGCGCATGGCGCACCCTACCGCGTACAAATCCCCCAACATAAAACACAGAAACCCCACCATGTCCGAACAACTCAAACTCGTCATCCTGATACAGACCAAACCTGGTCAGGCTGCCGAACAGATCGCCGCCTTCACACAACTCGCACCACTGGTGCGTGCCGAAGCAGGCTGCCTGCAATATGAAATGCACCCCATTGCTGGCGATGAAAACAAATTCGTTCTCATAGAAACCTGGACATCCCAGGCAGCACTGGATGCACATGACGCCATGCCATATATGATAGAGGCCGATGCCAACAGCCCCAGCTTTCGCGCCGGGCCAGCGACTGTGCTGTTTTTAGGACCTGTCATCGCGTAGTAAGACACTGATCTTAGAATCCATCCTGCCGCCTCAGGCAAAATACCTTGTGCCTGGCCCCTAGCTATTGTTTATACCAAGAGTCACCATGATGAAACCATCTTGCAAAAAAATCCTGAACTACAGCTTGCTTAGCCTGGCCATCGCTGGCTGCTCTTCCAAGCCACAGCAAACTGTCAGCAATGCTGACGACAACTACCATCCCGTCATCCTGGTATCGATAGATGGTTTCAAGCCTGACTACCTGACGCGCGGCGTGACTCCGACGCTGAATGCGCTGGCAGCAGATGGTGTACGCACCGAGGCCATGCGCCCTTCTTTCCCGTCGATCACCTTCCCGAATCATTACACCCTGGTCACCGGCTTGCGCCCTGATCATCACGGCATCGTCGGCAATACCATGGAAGACAGCAAGATACCTGGCGTGCGCTTCAAGCTCAGCAATAAAGAAGCCGTGCTCGACAGACGCTGGTGGGACGGGGCTGAACCGGTCTGGGTCACTGCAGAAAAGAACAAGGTAAAAACCGGCATCATGTTCTGGCCAGGTTCTGAGGCTGCCATACAAGGCGTGCGCCCCAGTGAATACCGTCCCTTCGATGACAAACTTGCCCCTGCCACGCGGGTTGATACCATGCTCAGCTGGCTCGACAAACCTGTCGCTGACCGACCCGGATTTTTGACCGTGTATTTCGACCAGGTCGATCACGCAGGCCATGATTTTGGCCCGGATACCAAAGAAGTAACGGACGCCGCCGCAGATGTAGATGCCGCGATTGCCCATTTGATGAAAGGCCTGCGCGCCCGCAACATCAAGGCGAATGTTGTGATCGTCTCTGACCACGGCATGGCCGCAACCAGCCCTGAACGCACCATCTTGCTGGACCAGATTGCTGACCCAGCCAGCTATGATGTCGTCAACTATGGCAGCTATGCAGGCGTCAATCCCAAACCCGGGCAGGAAGCAGTCGTGGCAAATACACTACTGAAAAAGCATGAACACATGCAGTGCTGGAAAAAAGAAAACATACCAGAACGTTTTCACTTTGGCCAAAACGCCCGCGTGCAACGCTTTGTCTGTTCAGCCGATGTAGGCTGGCTGGTGGTGCCAGATGCCAAGGCAGCCACCAAGGCCAACCGGGGCTCACACGGCTACGACAACCTGAGCAAGGAAATGCAGGCCCTGTTCATCGCAAACGGCCCGGCCTTCAAGAAGGCGACAGTCTTGCCACCGTTTGACAATGTCAATGTATATCCGCTGCTGATGAAGCTCATCAAGCTGCCTGCACTGGCGTCCGACGGAAACATCGATGCGACCAAAGCAGCCTTGACGGATTGAACATATCGCCTCTGGTATCCATGCTAAAGGTTACTAAATGAGGACTTATGCAAAATTGGCCTTGACAGTTCTTTTGTCGGCCATGCATGCACAGCAATCAGCACAATGGGCACAAGCCATCCTATGCACCACAAACCGTCATTCCCGCATGCTTTTAGCGGGAATCCATCGTTGATTAACCGCACAGGCTTAAGACAGGTGTGGCCGATCAGACATGGATACCCGCCTGCGCGCACTGCTGTCCGGAATAGCGTGCTTGAAAAAAATGATGAGCAGATTCCCTCCCTTTCAAGGGGAGGGTCAGGGTGGGGATGGGGTTCGGTCGATCAACGGCAATTGAATTTACGATAGAAACCCATCCCCATCCCAACCTTCCCCTTGAAGGGGAAGGAGCTTCAAGCATGACTGCTGGCAGAAAATATTCAATTACAAAATCAAGTCTCCGACACAGAAAAAATGCCAAGACGTCGGCTATATATTGATTTCAGAACAAGTCAATATAATTATTCCGGACAGCAGTGCGCTTGCGCGGATATGACGAATTTAGAAGTACGGTGAGCTGCAAGCTTTGGGGTAGTTTTGCGTAAGTCCTATCAATGAAACTGCCCCCCGCCAATGCACTCTTGCTGATATAGACCGGCAACTTCAGCACGGAGTCGAGATAATTCATGTGAGAATACAAGCGCTTCACAAGAGGTCAGATATTTCTGGAAAACTTTCTCGCTTTATTCGACATCAATTTCAAAAGCTCCAGGCTTTCTTTCGGTAGCACTTTACATCTCCTCCCTTTCAAAAAAGCCGTTGCTAATTTCCGTCATTGTTGTTTCGCAAACAAACTAAACTGAAAAGCGCAAATAAGCTCTGATTGACTGAATTTTCCAGACAAAGTTAGGATGAGTTATCGCCAGGGTTTGCCTTTCATGATTCTGTTTAGTGAATTTTCGCATTAATTATTTATATTATTTATATTATTTATATCAATAATTGTGACATGAATATGCCAGGACTTGAATGAAGCAAAGGGCTTCTCACTTGGCACTGTATCGAGTGCATGCAAAAGGCGGCCTGACACGACGGAAACAACGCACGCAATGGTATTTGATACTGCTCAAGGCAATGCTGATGCGCTTAAAAAATTGAAATACGGTCGAATACTGGCGCTCGCCATATTCAAAGCCTGAAGCTCGCTTGCAAGAGCGATTAGGAGCCGTGTTTGCCAGCCGCGCCGACCTGGTGACGCGAACGATGGCAACATAATTTTGAAGCAACCGGGCCTGGCATTGGTTGGCGCAAGGGGCGCCATCATTGCGACCTCGTCAAGATTCACGCCTCGTCAAAAAATCACGTATCAAGGAATTGGTCTGGCCATCGTTGCCGAGCGATGGCTGACCTGCATAGGGCGTAAACACAGAGACTCGAATAAACATAAAGGAATTGATATGACGAACAAATTGAAGGTATTACCCCAGGCAATTGCCTCTCTCATCGCAGCCGGAGCATTTTCCGCTTCGTTCGCCGGCGTCGCATTTGCACAAGAAACTGAACCCAAGGCAAGCCCTGTAAATCGCGTCGAGATCACCGGCTCTTACATCCGCCGCGCTGACGCTGAGACCCCGAGTCCGGTACAGGTGATTAATGCAGCCGACCTGAAAAATTCCGGTTACACCTCAGTGTCAGAGGTATTACAGCATATAACAGCCAACGGGGCGGGGACGCTGAGCCAGACATTTTCGGGCGGGTTTGCGGCTGGCGGCAGCGGCATTTCGCTGCGCGGTTTGAACAACAACGCTACCCTGGTACTGATCGACGGTCACCGCATGGCCGGCTACCCGCTGGCCGATGATGGCTCGCGCTCGTTTGTCGATATTTCGAATATTCCTTTTGATGCTGTGGAGCGAATTGAAATCCTCAAGGACGGTGCCTCTGCGGTGTATGGCTCCGACGCCATGGCCGGCGTGGTCAACGTCATTCTGAAAAAGAATCTGGTCGGCACGACGCTGTCTGCCGAGACGGGCACTACCAGCCAGGGAGGCGGCAGCACAACTCATGCAACGTTTAGCCATGGCATCGGCAAACTGGACCAGGATGGCTTTAATTCCTATATCAGCGTGGAATATCGCAAGCAGGACCCAATTTATTATACGCAGCGACGTGACGCGGGATTGTGGCAGGCCCTGGATATGTCGGCCTATGGCGGCGCGAACAAGGCGTTGGGCGTTGTGACCCCGCAATCAACTGCCCCCACCGTGCTGTCGCCTTATCTGTTGAATCCCAACGTGAAGCGGGTAGCTGGTGCTGACAACAGTGCCGCTTTCGCCTTCTTCCCCGGTACGGTTTGTGGCAGCTACTCCCAACTGGCGTCCGGTGGGTGCGCCTATGATGACCCGTTCAAACAGCTACAGCCGAAGACGGAAAACATCAATATCCTGGGCAGTTATACCAAAAATCTGGGCCAGGACTGGAAAGTGAATATCAAGGCATCCCTGTTCGAGAGCAAGGTTACCCTGCCACAGGGCTTCAGCAACTTCCCATCGTCCTATCCCACCCAATTGGAAATGGTATCCGGCGTGGCACCACACTATATTGCAGGCACAGCCATTCCCTCCATCCGCGTTCCCGCCGACTATCCGGGCAATCCGTTTGGTGTACCAGCCATCGTGCGCGGCCCCATCCCGGGCGCTCCGGCACGTAACATCACTACCGACTCCAAGGCCTACCGCCTGGTGGCTGATCTTAGTGGCACCATCGGCGCGTGGGATATCGACGCCTCGCTCGGCTATACACGTAACAACCTGAACCGGGTAAGCACGGGCAATGTGAATGTACCGGCGATGAATGCTGCCTTGAATCGCAGCAGCAATCCGTATTCTGTGACGGGGGCCAACAGCGCGGCCGACATGGCAAACATCTTCAGGACAGTTTCCTCCTTCGACACCTCAGAGCTCAGCTTTGGCGAGCTGCGCGCCGCGCGTGCACTGACAAAGCTTGACGGTGGCGATCTGATGGTAAGTATGGGCCTGCAGTCTTTCCATACCAAGTTGTCAGCGCCTTCGATGCCGCAGGCGGACGGGCACACCAACGGTGCATATGCCTATGGTTCTGAGACGGCAACGTCTGCCTACGCGGAATTCATCGCGCCGGTGTTGAAGGGTCTGGAAATCGATGGGGCTGTCCGTTTTGATCACTACGGCCTGGCTGGCAATTCGAGCACGCCCAAGCTGGCGTTCAAATGGACGCCGAGCAATGCATTTGCGCTGCGCGGTACAGTGGCTAAAGGATTCCGTGCGCCAGGCCCGGCCGAGAACGGTAATTCAGCGAGCAGCGGCGGAGTCGGTAATGCGAACGATCCCGTGCTGTGCCCGGGCGGCTATCTGGCCAATGGCATGTATCCCAAAGGCACTGTCATCGCCTCTTGCAACGAGTCGCTGATCGGTTTGACCACGACCAATCCAAATTTGAAGCCGGAAAAGTCAACTTCGGCCACCCTCGGCGTCATACTGGAACCAGTCAAAGGCTGGAGCACGGCGATCGATCTGTACCAGATCACCGTCAAGGATCAGATCATTGGCGGCCCACTTTCTAGCACACCGGTACGCAATTCCCCTGAACTCAGCGACTGCGCTGACGGTAATGGCGGCACCACCTCGTGTACGCCCCCTGTTGGCCGGATCGCCTACTATCCGGCTACCCCGGTCAATGCCAACAGCACGCGCACCCGCGGCATAGAATTCGACACCCGCTACACATTCAAGCTGGGTGAATATGGCAGCCTGAAGGCCGAGTTTCAATATACGCACGCCTTCAGCTATGCCATGACTATCGATAACAAGACTTACGAACTGGCGGGTACCCACGGGCCGGCTGGTATTGGCGCCGATACCGCCAATCCCAAAGACCGCGCGCAGCTGGACCTGACATGGAATATGGGACAGCTGGAGGTCGCCACCAGCCTGCACTGGATATCTGGCTACGACCTGACTGATCCTACCCTTGGTCAGACCACATGTAGTGAGGGTGGCAAAATGAATGGCGTATTCCCGGAAGGAAATACACCTGCACGTTTCTGCCGTGTCTCGCCCTTCCTGGAAACTGATTTGTCGCTTAACTACAAGATGGGCAAGCAATGGACCTTGCATGCATCGGTCTCTAATCTGTTCAATCAGGCCCCACCTGTCGATGTCAGCACCTACGGCAGTGGGCGTCCATACAATCTGTCGCTGCACTCGGCAGGTGCGGTGGGGCGTTTCATCAACATCGGGGCGATCTACAAGTTCTGATTTGATAGAAACTTTGCATGCTGAAGTAGCCTGGAACGTAGCGGGTGTCCAGGACGATGTTGACGCCCGTTATGGTCAAGCTTGGCACGCACGCCTGATTTGCGGCGCTTGGTCAGGCATTCATCCTCTGTAGGTGTGTGACTGCGTATCCACGAACGTTGGTAATGAAAATACTGCCCCCTGAGGCGAAGCCACAAGCCGGGCCGGCAGGTCGCACCCAACTGCTCATACCCGCCTGGCAACTCTTCCCTGCCTTGGGCTTGTTCCAGCGCCTGTTCCAGCATTTTTCTGACAAATCTGTCTCATTAATGCAAATTTGACAAAACATCCCCTACTTGACTATTATCATATAGTAAATTCAAATTATTAATTTATCTGACTTCTGTAGCCGCCGCAAACAGGGAAATCTTTCCAATAAACAACATGGTCGCGTCCGCCGGTTTTGTTCTGGCTTGCTGCCATGTCCCGTCTTCACTGTTTGTTGCGCACTGTGTTTTTGCCGTGCTTTTGCTGTATGTCCGCTGCGTGTCTGTTGCGTGTCTGCTGTTGGACAGCAGCGCAGGCCTGGGCTATGCCCAGGTCTTTTTGATCATGTATGCGCATTGCCTGTGGCTTGCAATATCTGTCGCAGGATAAACCGGGGATTGCCAACAGGCAGTCTCACCCGTCGTTTGTGTTTGTTGGTCCATGTTTGTCTATACCAAATCACTTCTTGCCAAGGAGAACAGCAATATGAATACGCATTTGACGCTTGACTGCCACCATGCATGCAGGGGGCAAGCATGATACGCTTACAACTATCCCCGATCACCAGTGTGGCGCAGGCGCAGGCCATGCTGGAGACTGCCATCAATGTGGAATTTGGCACCCTGCCGCCCTACCTGTATGCGCAACTGACGATACTGCCGGGCAGCAATGCACCCGCTGCCGGACGCCTGCGCTCCATCACGCATCAGGAGATGATCCATCTGTGCCTGGCGGCAAATATCCTCAATGCCCTCGGTGGCAGCCCCAAGCTGCAGCCGCCCAAATACCCCGGCCCATTACCCGGTGACATAGGCCACGACGGCAAGGTGCTGACCCTGCACATACTGCCGTTTGGCAAGCCCGCGATGCAGCAAGGCATGAATATAGAAATGCCGGTTGATCCTATCGATTTCCCGCAACTGAAACTGGCAGCATCGCCGACCAAGGCGGTCACCATAGGCCAGTTTTATGAAGCACTGGATGCCTACTTGAAAACCCTGCCCGCCACGGCCTGGCAGGCCAACCGCAACCAGATCGACGACAAGCAATTCTTCCCGGGCCAGTTGTTTGCTGTGAATAACTATGCAGATGCCCACAAGGCCATACAGATCATCGTCTCTGAAGGTGAAGGTGCCAGCACCAGCCCGCTGGACTTCAGTAATGAACTCGCGCACTTTTACCGCTTTGAAGAAATCTACCGCAACCAGGTACTGACAGCCAGTGATTCGCCGCAAGGTTTTTCCTGGGGCGGGCCGCTGGGTGTGGATTATGCCAAGGTCTTTCCAGCGATTGCGGACCCGCAACTGCATGATTTTTCCAAAGAACCGGCGGCAGCCAGGGCAGCGCAGAATGCCTGCACCAAGGCCTATAGCGCCATGGTCGATGCACTGAACCTGGCCCTGAATGGTGATGCGGCACAACTCGGCATTGCGGTACGCAAGATGTTTGATTTGCGCATGGCGGCCATCGAAGCCTTGCATACGCCCCTGAACGACAAGCACAAAGTCGCCGGGCCAGCCTTCATCTACAAAAAAACCTGAATCGGGAGAGAACAGCATGAGTATCCTGCAAACGCCGCGCATCCATTTCAAGGGACAGATTTCCTGGGACCCCATCGTCACCAATAACTACAAACGCTTTTATGACGAAAACACTTCCCAGACCGTCATGACACCGACCGAGACCATGCAACAGTTCCGCCAGAGCGCGATTGAATCGGTCAAGACCGGCGCTGGTGGCGGTAACTGGAACCCGCATGGCACCCACCGCGTGCAATTCTTTAATACCGCAGTCTCCAGTGTCGACCTGGGCAAGGGGCCGGTCACCACAGACAAGCTCGTTGGTGCCCCGGCCAAGCTCAGCGCTATGTTGATAGACCTGGAACCCTATGGTGCCTGCACTTCGCAATTATTCTTTGACGGCATCAGCTTTGGCATAGATGGCGGCTGCCGTGTTGCCGCGCCATGCAACCAGCGCTTTACGGCACGCTATATCAACTTCCAGCGCAATGCACAAGGCATTATCGCAGGCGTTGCCTCGGTCAACTGGCAGACATCCTTTTCCAAGCACGGCCTGCAGATTGATGTACATAAGAGTGATGCCCTCGCCGCCCTGCACCATGCACTGCAAGACAGTGATGCACAAGGCATCGTCGTCAGCTTCAATGCCTACTGCACAGTTTATTTCGATGACCCCAGCCTGGCCACAGCAGGTGCCTCTGCCACGACGGCACAATTCCAGGCATTACGCGACAAACTGACGAAAGGCGGCTTCCAGCCCAACCCTGCGCGCAGCCAGGTGGTCGGTACCATAGGCGTCTGGCGCAAGGACGAACCCATGCATGAACCAGGTGACCGCGCCCTGCTGCCAGTCGATAATGACAAGGCCTTTGTCGCGGCTGCCCATGCACGCCAGGGCAAGGGCATCATGACAGTCGATTTGTCGAACAGCGTCAGCGAAACCGGCATGGACCTGACCAAGCAGGACCTGGGTGCATTGCAACTCTTCCTGACTGGCAAGACCGATCCCATTGCCAGCATCGACTATGCCAAATATGACCGTAAGGCCTATGAGGCAGGCGCAGGTATCGTCACTTTTGATATCAGCAAGGTCAACCCTGTGGATATAGAAAAAGGCCAGCTTGAACTGCATAGCTCCAAATATGGCCTGCTGTTACAGGAGACTGTGCTGCGCCTGATACCGCACACGCCCAACCTGTATCTGGACCAGGGCCCGGCAGGCAATGTCAAGTTCACACTGTATTCGCGTGGCAAGCCGCTGCACCAGGTCAGCGATGTCACCCTGTTCCAATTATCGGCCAGCGGTGGCCAGGTGACGGGTACACAAAACCTCAAGACCGATGCACAAGGCGTGCTCAATGTCACGGCCAGCGCCACCAAGGGCACGGTCTATGCCTACCTGCCTGTACCCTCAAAAAGCGCCCCGCCACCAACCCAGGGCCTTGATACCCAGACCAATACCTATGCCTATGTACGCGTACGCCAGGCAGACAGCAATATCGCAGCCATGGCCCCTACCTGGGACAATGTGTATAAATACGTGCTCATCAACTGGAATGCCATGGCCCCCTGCATGGACAACTGGCTGGACCTGGCCAACCCGGCCCAGGTACATCAATACGCCAGCATCCTGCGCCGCCTGACCGCGCCTGCCGCATTTGAAACCTACCTGTTCATGCCGGTCACACGCGATATGACGGCAGGACAGCGCAGCCTGTTGTACAAGTTTCTCGACAAGCCATTGACTGCCCTGACTGCCGCCGAGCAGGCCGACCTCGCAGAAAAAGCACCCGCCATGGCACTCAAGGCAGCGCAGGTAACAGAGGCCGCCGATACAGAAGAAGCAGCCTTGCCTCACTTTGCCCAGCTCAGCCGCTCATTACGCAATCCCAACAATGAGTAATCCAAATAATGAGTAAAGCGATGGGTATATTGATTGGTAAATAAAAAGGGTGTGGATATCTGTTTGATTATCCACACCCTTTTCAAGTCAACGGCTTGCCTGCTTACTGCCTGCTGATCTGGTTATCATTACCCGAACTCTGCACCTGCGGCTTAGCCCCATTCACTCCCTGCGCCCACCTGACCTGATTATCGTTACCCACCACCTGCACCTTGCCCAGTTGTTCTATCGTGATCTGGTTTTCATTCCCGTTCACACTGACCTGGGGACAAACCCCGCTGAGGCTGATCTGGTTGCCGTTGCCCTGTATGCTCACAGGCTGGCCATTGCATTGCGTAGATTTGCTCATGTCATTGCCCATGATGCGTCCGCCATCGGCGCGTCCAGCCTGCTTGCCAGCGCCATTGCCGTTGCCATTACCGTTACCTTGCGCTGCATTCACGCTCACACCGGGCATCTGCACATTCGCCTTGCCCCCATTGTCCTGCGCCTTGACGCTGATGCCCGGCATATTGACCGACACATCGCCTGCATGGACAACGCATGTGCTGCCTGCCAATAATAAAACTGCCAATATATGTTTTTGGATAGTCATCATCCTGCCCTTATTTATCTCAACGATTGATCATGCTGTCTGTCTCTGCCTTGAAAAACCGGTACCAGCAGACAGGTGGCCTGTGAGTGATTTAAAACACTGTATTTACATTTTGCTCACCCTGGCAAAGCAGGATGCTAACATAATGCCAACACCACCCTCAAAAACTGCAAGGACCGAGAAGGAAAAAGGTCGATGATCATAACAAAATCAGGCTGCAGCCAGCGTCTTGCCACCTGCAGCAAAAGCCTGCAAACCTTCACCAGCAAGACGATAACGCACCCATTCATCCTGCGGCTGCGCACCTATCGACAAATAAAACTGTATCGCCGGTTCATTCCAGTCCAGCACACTCCATTCAAGACGACCACACCCACCCTCGACGGCCACCTGGGCCAGATGCCGCAGCAAGGCCTTGCCCGCGCCGCTGCCACGCTGGCCGGGCGAGATATACAGGTCCTCCAGATACATGCCCTTGCGTCCCAGCCAGGTCGAATAACTGAGAAAGTAAACCGCATAACCAACCGGCACATCATTGATGCTGCATATCAGGCCACGCGCCGGGCTGTCTGGCGCAAACAGGCTTTGCCTGACATCCTCGACACTGGCAATGACTTCATGCTCGGCTCTCTCATAAATCGCCAGCTCGGTGATATAGGCATGGATCAGGGCGGCGTCTTCGGGCTGGGCTGGGCGGATTTGTATATTCATGAATATCTCATTCGGTATCCCTCGTTCTTCAAAGATCGGGGGAGAAGTTTAGGGTGGGACAGTCTTAGCTCAATGAGCGTAACAGCAAAGTAACAGCAAAAATTGAAGGCCATCTACCTCGCATTTGCCACATCCTAACAAGCCAGCCTACAATGCGGCAAGTGCAATTACTTCAGACTATCATGCAGAACATGCATCTTGACCTGCGCAAGCTCGACCTCAATCTCTTGCTGGTATTTAATGCCCTGTACCAGCAACGCTCGGTCACGGCTGCCGCACATGAGCTGGCACTGAGCCCATCGGCCCTGAGCCATGCACTGGCCAGGCTGCGCACCGCCCTCGGAGACGAGTTATTCGTGCGGCTAGACAACCAGATGCAACCAACCTTGCGCGCCGACCAGATCGCTGAACCCATCAGCACGGCACTGGCACAATTGTCTGCCGGGCTCAGTCTCAGACAGCGCTTTGATCCCGCCACCAGCCAGCGCAATTTTGTCATCTCAGCCAGCGACTATACCGCCTTTGCGATACTGCCGCGCCTCATCAGCAGGCTGCAACAGGTCGCCCCCAATATCACCCTGCGCATCATCAACACCAGCCAAAAAATCGCCATCGCAGAACTGGCCGCAGGTCATATCGACTTCGCCCTTGGCTACGATGAAGAACGCAGCCCACTACCCGCAGGCCTGGAAGAATTTGACTGGCTGCAAGACGACTACGTCGCCATCGCCCGCCAACACCACCCGCATATCAAACGCAAACTGACATTAAAAACCTATCTGCAGGCTCGCCATGTCGTCGTCACCCCCTGGAATGAAAGCCGAGGCGTCATCGACTATGTACTCGACGGCATGGCCCTGCAAAGACAGGTCACCGTCCAGCTCCCCAATGTCCTGGTCGCCCCCTTCATCATCGCCAGCAGCGACCTCATCATGACCCTGCCCCGCAACGCCGCCAATACCCTGGCTCAGGCCGCAGGCATCGCCATCTACCCAGCCCCGTTTGCGATACCGCCCTATACTTTGAAAGTCTATAGTCACAGCAAATATGCTCGTAGCGATGCGCATTTGTGGTTAAGGGGGGTGATGATGGAAGTGGCAGAGAATTAGAGCCTTGGGTTTTTAAAAACCAGCTTTAAAATGCAGCCACGACGAAACGCACGTTACAATGCGCCACATCTCGCCACCGACTTTCTGAAAAAGACGCATGGATGGATTGCCTCACCCCACTGACTTACCTTGGTCGGTGAAACCAGCCACTGCTAGCAAGCCTGTCTCGATAAGCCTTTCCTGCATCAAATGGCTGGCTTATATCGATACCAATGATTGCGTCAATGTACTCGGCCGGGGGAAGATAATGATGCACTTCCATGTAATGCAGGATAAGGACAGGGGACGCAAAAATAATGTCTTCGTATGGTATCCACAATTCAGCATCCCGGATTAACTCACCGCCAGAATTGCAGATTTTGACTGGTCCGCAGACTTCGCAGAATGGAAAGCCTCTACCAGGTTCCACCGTTGGCTGAAAAATTTCATCCTGTCTGGCGACATCTTTGAGTTTTCTTAGAAGGGAGCTTCGCAACTCTCCTTTCTGAAAATCAGATTTCAAGTTTAACCATCCAACATTTTTCACGCCAACAAATGTGTAGGGACTGATTAAATGCGAATAATCAGTAATATCTTCATAAGCAAATAACTCTTGCATCGATATTGCCCTGGAATAGGTGAATGAGAATATATGACTTCAAATAAACTCTCGATATTTGGTTCATCAGCTTCTAGCGAAGTAACGTAACGTACGTTGCAATGCGCCGCATGTTGGTCAGAAACCACAGTGAGAAATAAGAGACTATCACGTCTTGCAGATCATATTACCGGCACTGGCAAGCTCAGCCTGCTTCAGACGGACTTCTTTCTCTGCCAGATCACAGTTTTTTCAAGACCGAAATATATAGTCTCTACCGTTGCCGGAATAGCGATCTCAGACGAAAAACTGACAGATGAATTTGCATGCGCTGGTGCCAAATGCACATAAACATGCAATGTTTTTCCCTCTGGTATTGTTCTTACTTCTTGCACGGCCAATGCACTATGAAATGCGAGACCAGATATTGTAATTGAAGATGACTTCGCGGTTACGTGCTCAGCAACTTTGAAGGCTTGCACATCCCGCGACTCTAATATCATCTTATCCCGTCCGGCGCACGCTGACAGGAAAAGCAGCATCATTACTATGGCTAATTCCTTCACGGCATCCTTAAAAAATTAAATTATTTCCATGCGCGTGCAGACCTTCCCGAGACTATGCACACACAATGTCATCCTGCATCAAGCCGATCTGGCCACGCAACATCACAACTACCGCGATAAATGCAATTCTATTTGTTTTGGCTTGTATTCACCTCTAGCATCAAGCTCCCATTCTTCTATCAACAGATGGTCACTCTTTATTTCGCGGACATTTCCAAAATTCCTCGTAATAAGATCATTCTTTCTGACTATGCGAGCGATGCCTGATTCATCGACAATTGTTGCTTGTCGCTTGCGAGAATCGACTGAAACCAGTTTCAAATTTTCGATACTGCCTACAAATCGAAGGCTTTTCAATAAGCTCACCAACTCTCTGTTATCTGCTTCAGGCAATCCAGAGATGGTAAAAATAATCAATCCAAAGTTAGCTTCGTCTTTAGTATCTTTGATTGAGATTTTTCGTTTTATTTTTTGATGATGCCGCTCTGACGAAATACATTTCAGATCATCCAATGTGATCATCACAGACATATCAGAAATTTCGCAATCAAGCTGGTGATCTGACACACGTAATCCATAATCAAACACAATGAGTTGTGATCCCTTGCTCAAGCTAAATGCCTGACTATCGGGAGATCTGTTTTTTTGAAAGCGCCAACCGGGTGACACATCCAAAAATACCGGGGGTTGCCACACAGGCTTTCCATAGACAGAAATCTGCAGAACAAGCAATATGCAAAATAAAAGAGCTCTATTCACGGAAACGGTTTTCTCAATTTTATCGACCAGATTAGTTGGGTAAGTTCACCTGTCAGCTAAACCTCCAAGCGCATGCTCCCACGCAGCCGCATAGCCGGGCATAGTTTGCAATACGCCTGCACGCACACCGGTATCTGCCGCTGCCAGCTTCACTGCCTGCTGACGATCTTTAGTCTGCAAGGCCGGTTGCGCTTCGGCCAGCGCTGCCAATAGCTGTGGCGTCAGCTTGTCGAGTGCCGGGCGGATTGCTGTCTTCAGGTCAGGCGGATTGTCAAACGGGGCCTGCGCTTTGCTCACCCACTCTGCAAACAAGGCCGTCTGTATCATCTTGCCAGCCACTATCTGTGCAGTAAAAAAGTCCTGTACCTGTCTGGGTGCCAGGCCATATTGAATTGCCTGCTGCGCCAGTGCATCCAGTATTTGCTGCTCACGCACGGGGTCGTCAATCGCTGCTTTGGCGTTCCACTTGTACATGGCGACATCTTGCGCGAGATTCAGGCGTTGCTGCATGAGACCCATCAAACTCACGAGACGCGGGTCGCTCGCGTTCTCGGCCTGGGCAGGATGTGACAGCGACAGTGCAGCGCATGCGAGGGCCACATAAGCCATATAAGTCACATAAAGCAGCCATGGCAAAAAAACTTTTTGCGCAGTGCGCTGTGCTAAAGTGGAAAAAGAATGGTCTGTCATCAGTAATCGCCAGCCTGTTTGTGAAATCGATAAATGACATTGTAATGCCCTGGCTCCGCTTTAAACCTAGCAACTTTTTATTTCAGGTTCTTCCCAGGCCAGCACGCTTACACAGCCATTGCTGCTGGTGATTAAAAATTCCTGGATGGCGGCGATATCCTTTCTCAGAAAACCGGGCCGCAATGATTCTTGCGCATACCAACCGCCTTCTTCAATTTGAAACACCCAGTGTTCAGAATCTGCACATGCCGGCCAAAATTCAAGTAAATCACCTTCATCCAAAAGACGGAATCCGCAGATTTCTGCAAAGCTCGCTTGATAGCTTTTATTTTCTTGCGATGACTCAACCGTAACAGTCAATTTCCCCAGATCGTAACAAACCTGCGTCACATCTGATCTGGAATCACTAGTGTCCCAACGTTTACACATCAGGGGTTTGTAAGTCAATGATTTGTTTGCATAAAATGATGTTTTTATCTGGTCTCGATTTGAACGTCGAGGCGCAGAATTGGAGCTTTTTGCGGATATCCGCCAAAGGCTCCTATGCATCAGGGCAAACTCGTTTTCTCGCAGGTCATGACGTATTTGCCACTGACCACCTTTCGATGATGCGTCGCAGCCCACAGGGGCGATCACAAGGTCAAGGATTTTTCCTGTCTGGATCAATTCTTCGCCATGGCCTTTGCGCAGTTGACCTATCGGGAATCGCTGCGCGATATCGAAGTCAATTTGCGCGCTCAGCCCCATCGGCTGTACCACATGGGATTTCGCTGCGCGACGATTTCCCGCAATACGTTGGCCAATGCAAACGCCACGCGCCCCTGGCAAATTTACGCCGATCTGGTGCAACATCTGATTGCAATGGCGCGCCCGTTGTATGCCAGCGAACCATTTGGCGTGGACCTCGATGCAACGGTCTATGCGTTCGATGCCACTACCATCGATCTGTGTTTATCGGTGTATCCGTGGGCACCTTTTCGATCCGCCAAGGCGGCCATCAAATTGCATACACTGCTGGACCTGCGCGGCTCTATTCCCAGCTTCATTCATATCACCGACGGCAAGACCCACGAGGTCAATATTCTCGACGATCTGCTCATCGAGCCAGGAGCGTATTACCTGATGGATCGCGGCTACCTGGATTTCGCCCGATTGCACAGGCTGCATGCGGCGGGCGCCTTCTTTGTCACGAGAGCAAAAAGCAATACCAAGTTCAAGCGTCGGTATTCGCAGCCAGTCGATCGGGCGACGAGCAGCGTTATCTGCGATCAGACG
Source organism: Undibacterium sp. KW1 (assembly GCF_009937955.1). Taxonomy (NCBI): domain Bacteria; kingdom Pseudomonadati; phylum Pseudomonadota; class Betaproteobacteria; order Burkholderiales; family Oxalobacteraceae; genus Undibacterium; species Undibacterium sp. KW1. Next base: position 4,943,394 of record NZ_AP018439.1, read on the forward strand.
GGCGTCCTCCCGCTCTTCTACGCAAGCAAGGACTACCCGGCGACTTTGCGTCGTGTCGTCGTCAAGGACGACACTGGGGAACGCATCATTTTTTGACCAACAATTTCACTCTCAAACCGGAGATGATCGCTGCGCTTTACAAGCAGCGTTGGCAGGTCGAATTGTTCTTCAAGTGGATCAAGCAACATTTGCGTATCAAAACCTTCCTGGGAACCAGCGAGAATGCCGTGAAGACGCAAATATGGATCGCAGTCTGTACTTATGTACTCATCGCTATCGTCAAAAAACGTCTGCATTTGCCTCACAGTCTTTACGAGATTCTACAAATCCTGAGTCTCACCATGTTTGAAACAACACCAATAAATCAATTACTTACGCCGCCATCGGGAAATATCAATGACGAAAATCAACCAAAACAGATGTCTCTACTATGAGAAACGTTGGGACACTAGTGATCTGGAATGAAACATCATTGTCGACTTCAAAGCCCTGGCTTTCATCTTAAAACTCTTTTAAAAGGTGTAATTTCAATCTTATAAGAGCATCCGGCTGCGCAGAATAAAATGAGCAGGAAAGACAGGAAGAGAAATTTTTTCTTGATGAGCAATTCGGGCATGATATCCGTGGAGAATGAATAAAATAAAAGAAAATGAGTGAGCAGGGCAAGATCGCGACTATATCTGGAATCAAATTTTCAAAAGAAGACGGGGGCAGTTCTAATATTCCAACATTTTCCAAACCAGTACGCAAAAACGCCGCATGGCTTTGCTTTGGACTTTACTTTACAAACACCTCGCGACGTCACGTGATACAAAACTTCAGTAAATTCTAAACGTAGTGGTCTGACCATGTGTAAAGCAAAACATAACCGCTAAGATATGGCCGAAAATGTATGAATGAAAGCGTAGTAATCGGCTCGCTGCCGAAAATCGCGCCGAAACAAACATTAAAATTTATTCATTGAAAATCAATGAATTAGAATGTTTGCTTAAGAGACCTTTCACGTTGAAGCAAAAGGCACGACGGCATTCTGAAACGAGCGAGTGATGGCGCAGTAAATATTATCGCGGTGTATTGCGAGTATGTTGTTCGGCTACTTGACTGCCGGGGGATAATGGGTGCCCCCGTTTTTTCTGAGAAAGCATGGATTGTTATGAGGGATGAGCGTTAGCACTCGTAGGCACGGTGCATTGCAATCGCAAAAAGTCACCACATCACCGTCTCTCGTAGGAGAGCTTGAGAAAAGCCTGAACTTAGCTATTCTTATTCAATTTGCTCATGACAAACCCGAGCATGTTCGATATTGCTCTTTCTTGAAAGCCACTCCCGGCCAGGTGCAGTTTGAAGCTTTTGGCGAATTGCACTTTTTTGTAGAAATTCATGCTTTGCATCAGATTGAACTGATAGATTTTCATCGTCAGATACTGCAAGACTTCCTGTTTCTTGATTAAAAATCTGTCATTTTCCATCGCCATTTCTTGCGGCAAATTGCTGACTATATGTTCTGCCAGTAAATGCCCCAAATTCTTCGCAGCGTCTGCATTGAACCAGTTAAACATCAGGTGCTCTCAATAATTGATAAATAGTGTCGGGCATTCAGCAGTGATGGCAGAGTACTTATGCATGCTTGATGACCATGCCTTGACCGGTAGGCAACTCCAGCACCTGATAGCCATTTTTTTCGAACCAGGGGTCTTCAAGCAATTTCTGCTTTCTATAATATGCCCAGCCATAGTCATCCAGTATCAACACGGCACCTGGAACCATTCTCTGGAACAAAACATCCAGCGCACCTATTTCTGCTTCCGGGTTATTGATATCCAGATGCATGAAAGCGATTTTCTCGGGGGCTGCGATTGTCAGGCTGTCAGGGATATTGCCTTGCGTGACACGGACATTGGGGAAGTCGGAAAATCTTTCCTGAACTTGCTGATACAGGTTCTTGCCATGCTCAGGCATGTCGTGATGCGGCATGCTGTCGTCATGTTCAAACAAATCATACAGAAAATACTTTTTACTGGATTCTTTCATATCGACGTAGTCGCATACAATACGAGCTGTCGTGCCTTTGTAGCAGGCAATTTCAACAAAATCGCCGTCGAGTTTTTTACCATTCTTTGCCGCCCAGCATACAGTTGCGTAACGCCATATCAACGATTGCTCTGCCGTATTACTTGTATGCGCATGGAAGGCAGCCATAAACTTCTCGTCTTCAAGAAAACTCAGGTTGCGGTTATAGGTGTACATATTATCGCCAGCGAAGATGCCGACTTTGTGCTCTACCTGATCAACAGTTTCCTGTATGAGTTTCATGAACGTACCATGGTCTTTGAGGCCATAGAACTGGCTGGTCGTAAAATTTTGCATGGAATTATTTTCTGGTCAGTATATGGATATTGCTTGTTTGTTTTAAAGCGTGTCAGATGTGCAGGTCCCAATTGCTGGCGAGCAGCTTGCAATGAGGGGAAACTTTTTCATGGCCTTAATGGCTTTTTCCCTCTTTCAGACCAGAGACCTACAAGCCTGCCATCAGACGGATTAAATCTTTCCAGAATATAACATAACTTGTCTATTTGATCAAAAATAGAACCAGCATCCCTACCCAAAAGATACTGTTAACGCTACGTAATCGTACATTTGTGGGAACGGAAAAAGAATATCTCCAGCAGAACCTCTAGCCGTTGTCTAATAGCATCTACAACTCTAATGCCTGAATGGGAATTCCGCTCTTGTCAAAAAAGGCTAACGACCAGGTTAGCCATCTCTGGGGTTGGATCACAAGCCATCAGAACTGATTGGACACGCAGTATCTGCCATCATAATCGTTGTTTTACAATGAGTCGTCTGCAATGCGAGCCACAAGGGGTTGGAACCGAATCCGGTAGCCACAGATCTGCCCATCACTTGAACGCAACGCGGTACTGAGATGCTTCTGGAGTAGCTGTGCTAATGGGCGAAATCCAGCTTGATGTTTCGCTAGATCCACATGGGTGAAGCTGCGATTCACGCAACCACACGTTGAAGCAAAAGGCACGACGGCATTTTGAAACAAACGTGTGATGGCACAGCAAATCTTATCGCGGTGTGTTGCGAGTATGTTGTTCGGCTACTTGACTACCGGGGGCTAATGGGTGACCCCGTCTTTACAGTTGGCAGGCATCATCAATCTTCAGGCTCACCATCAACTTGGTCCTTTTCAAAAAATATGCGTTTAGTAGAATAATATGCAGCAATAAACCATAAAACTACTAAAACAGGAATCACATAAGGACCAATATCAATATGAAAAAATTTATGCAATATTATCAATGGCAATATGAAGATAAACATGGCCGCAAAAACCTGATAGATGCGGAGTAGTGAATTAGACTTTTTTTTCATATTACACCTCAAAAAACACTTCATTTATTGCTATTTAATCTTTCGACGCGTCATCTTCTTCGTGATTTGTATAAACGTACTTACTCCAACATTTCATTGCCCCGCATACAGTTCCCATACCAATTTTAGGCCTCACCGAGAAAATCTTCATTGGATCAAAATTGAAACTTGGATTGCCATCACTTTGTTCTAATGAGACACCTCCAGTTGGATTAGTCATTATTATGCCACTAGATTCTGACCAACCTATTTCTACCCCACCTGCACCAACACCAACAGAAGGACCACCGCCTGCATACATCCCCGGCCCCACGACTACGCAATATTTTTGGTAGACGCCCCAATGGCCTTTATTATCAAAACCGACACCATACTCGACAGTGCCACCTTTCATAAGGGCATGGATTTGCGCACCGACAGAAACCTGCATGTTCATTGCGCCACCCTGTTTGTCGTGCACAGGAGAAATATATTGCTTAAAGAAATTCATGAAGTCGATCGCCCCTGCTTGTAAGCCCAATCGATCTGATAATGTGAGCGGCCTCGCTTTAACATAGCCGTAGGTATTAATTCCTCCATTCAACCCAATCGGATCAGATTCCACATACCTTCCTGTCTGCGGATCGTAATCCCGATGGTAGTTATAGTGCAGCCCCGTCTCCTGATCATAATACTGCCCCGGAAACCGCTGATTAAACACGAACTTAGTTGGTTGGCTGGCTGGCTGCTCATTCGGCAGCGTCTCCCCAAACGGCGCACTATCCCAACGCCAGACTTCCGTCCCTGTCGCGTCCGTAATCACCCTCGGTGTATTGAGATGATCTGCATGAATATCATACGCCTTTGGTGTATTGGCAGTCACTGCGACTGGTACTGCTGCTGAAGTCGTGCTTGCACCGAGGTTGTCTGTAGCTTTTGCCGTCAGGCTGTAACTCCCTTGAGCCACATTCGCCCAGTTGGTCGTATACGGTGCCTGCGTCACTGTCGCAATGCTGGTTGCGCCATTCAGGAACTCCACTTGCGCAATCGTGCCGTCTGTATCCGTTGCTGTCGCATTCAGGATGATGGTCGCTGGCGCTGTGCCATTGGCCGGGTTGGCTGTGAGGCTGACCGTTGGTGCTGAGTTGTTGATGACATTGACGGTGACAGGTGCCGTGGTTGCCGTGGCGTTCTTATTGTCTGTCGCCTTGGCCGTAACGTTATAGCTGTTGGCCGTGACATTGCTCCAGTTGACGCTATAGGTCGTGCCGTTCGTGACTGTGGGTGCGGTGGCTGCGAGGCTGATGCCTGCTGGTGCAACGAAGCTGCCATTCGCTGGTGCAGTCTGGGTAGTTTGCTTGAGTGCGGGTGTCAGGCTGACAGTTGGTGGCGTCGTTGCTGCGGCCTTGACTTGCACACTAACCGGGTTACTGGTTTGTGTGAGGCTTTGGCTGTCGGTGACTTTGGCTGTCAGGCTATAAGTACCGATTGCGGCATTGGTCCAGCTATAACTGTAGGGGCTGGCTGTTGCGCTACCCAGCAGTGTTGCTCCATTGTAGAACTCGACTTTTGAGATGGTGCCTTTGCTGTCTGCTGCTGTGGCAGTGATGGCGATCGGTGTACCTACCGTGACACTGGCATTGTTGGCGGGTGCGGTGACATTGACAGTGATCGGGTTGGTAACGATGATGCTGACGGGGGTGCTGGTCGTTGTGCCGCTGAGGTTGTCGGTTGCCTTGGCGGTGATGCTGTAAGTACCAGGTGCGACGTTTGTCCAGCTATAGCTGTAGGGTGCGGCTGTATCACTGTTGAGCAAGGTAGTGCCGTTATAGAACTCGACTTTGCTGATGCTGCCATCTGCATCTGTGGCATTGGCCGTCAGGGTGATGGTGGCTTTACCAGCAACGCTGCTGTTGTTGGCGGGTGCTGTGATGCTGACGGTGGGGGCATTGTTGACGACGACGGCAACTGCGGTCGAGGTCTTGGTTTCATTGTGGCTATTTGTCGCTTTGGCGGTGAGGCTGTAGCTGCCAGTGGTGACATTGCTCCAGTTGTAGCTGTAGGGGGCTGTCGTGGCTGTACCCAGTAATGTCGTGCCTTGATAGAACTCGACCTTGCTGATGGTGTCGCCGGTGTTGGTGGCAGTGGCTGTCAGGGTAATGGCTGCGGGTGCACCGTAGCGGGCATTGGCGGCTGCCATTTCCGAACTCTACACAGCTATAACTTCTTTTTATAGGTGGAGCGGCTGGACGCTTACCCATCATAATCGTTGTTTTACAATGAGTCGTCTGCAATGCGAGCCACAAGGGGTTGGAACCGAATCCGGTAGCCACAGATCTGCCCATCAATTGGACGCAACGCGGTACTGAGATGCTTCTGGAGTAGCTGTGCTACTTGGGCGAAATCCAGCTTGATGTTTCGCTAGATCCACATGGGTGAAGCTGCGATTCACGCAACCACACGTTGAAGCAAAAGGCACGACGGCATTTTGAAACAAGCGTGTGGTGGCGCAGTAAATATTATCGCGGTGTGTTGCGAGTATGTTGTTCGACTACTTGACTACCGGGGGCTAAAGGGTAACTCCGTCTTTCACTTAGTAAAAATAGTATCCTCAAGCGCTAGTGTTTTTTTGTTATATACAAGATAAATACATCCTCCAAACACAAATTCGACTTTACTCCCAGATTTTGGCCAAAATTGAACTGTATACGAATTGGATTCTTCAAGGATTTTTACTTCGTAATTTTCGACTTTGCTATAAAACCCATTGTCAGCTTTGTAATTTAATTTCTTCAGAATTTTTGTGATTTTAATATATGACAAGTAGCTGACTTTTAACAGTTCAGCAGACATCTCCACTTTCGGTGCTAATGGCGGGTATCTATCATAGACGACGCTACCTTCTTGACCATGGCAATCATAAGAAGTCAACAAGTTGATCACAAAAAAGGATAACCATAATATTCGTTTCATTCACATTTACCCAAGTCTGTTGTTTTTCCAGGGATACCAATTTCTGCTGGGTCATAACGCTTTATGCGATTTAGAGGAGTACCTAAATACGAAGGTACACGCTCTCTATATGCATGTATCTTATCTTTGTCGGAAAAATCCTCGTCAGAGGGCCGTATATATTTTCCATGCGTATGGTACATCGCCACAGCAGTACTATGTCGCTCACCTGGGTTTGAATTATGGCTACCTTCTTCGCCATAGTATTTTCTACCTTCGGTATACGAGTACGTACCATTAGGATTTCTATATATCCAACCGGCATACTCTCTATTCTGTTCAATTGAGCGTGGATTGTAATCTTTTATTGCTTCCCTAGCAGCCCGCTCACGGCTAGCATATTCACATTTAGGGCACAATCCAAGTATGTCTATCATGTCTATAGGACTTCCATCAACATAGGCGTACGTGTTTTTTCCACCAGCTAATCCAATAGGATCAGACTGGACATACCTCCCCACCGCCGGATCATAATCCCTAAAATAATTGTAATGCAGCCCAGTCTCAGCATCATACTGCTGCCCAGGGAAGCGCAAGTTGAACGTGAACTTGGCCGTTGCTTGAGTCGGCTGCTCATTCGGCAAGGTCTCTCCAAATGGCGCAGTATCCCAGCGCCAGACCTCGTTACCATTCTGGTCTGTGATCACACGCGGCGTATCTATCTGGTCCGTATGGATATCATAAATCTTTGGTGCACTTGCCGTCACTGCGACTGGTACTGCTACTGAGGTCGTGCTTACCCCCAGGTTGTCCGTGGCTTTTGCCGTCAGGCTGTAACTCCCCTGCGCCACATTCGCCCAGTTGGTCGTGTACGGTGCCTGCGTGACTGTGGCAATGCTGTTGGTTCCGTTGAGGAACTCGACTTGCGCTATCGTGCCGTCGCTGTCTGTTGCTGTCGCATTCAGGATGATGGTTGCTGGTGCCGTGCCATTGGCCGGGTTGGCTGTGAGGCTGACCGTTGGTGCTGAGTTGTTGATGACATTGACGGTGACTGGTGCTGTCGTTGCCGTGGCGTTCTTGTTATCGGTCGCCTTGGCGGTGATGTTATAGCTGTTGGCTGTCACATTCGTCCAGTTGACACTGTAGGTGTTGCCGTTGGTGGTCGTTGGTGCGGTGGCAGTCCCTATCAGTGTTGCCCCTTGATAAAACTCAACCTTGCTAATCGTGCTGCCGGATGCGGGTGTAGCTGTCGCTGCCAGGCTGATGCCTGCCGGGGCAATGAAGGTGCCATTCGCTGGTACAGTCTGGGTAGTTTGCTTGAGTGCGGGTGTCAGACTGACAGTGGGTGGCGTTGTCGCTGCGGCCTTGACTTGCACACTGACTGCGGTACTGGTTTGCGTGAGGCTTTGGCTGTCAGTGACTTTTGCTGTCAGGCTATAAGTACCGATTGCGGCATTGGTCCAGCTATAACTGTAGGGGCTGGCTGTTGCGCTACCCAGCAGTGTTGCTCCATTGTAGAACTCGACTTTTGAGATGGTGCCTTTGCTGTCTGCTGCTGTGGCAGTGATGGCGATCGGTGTACCTACCGTGACACTGGCATTGTTGGCGAAGATGGGGTCAGGTCTCACATTACGACAATTCTAAACTAAGAAATGCATGAGTGGTTTTGCCCTGCTTCAAATGCCCGCACTGCCCTGCTGACCGTGACGTAGTGGACAGAGAAAAAAGCAGCAATCTCCGCCATGGAATATGCGCCAGAGCGATAAGCCTGGGCCATGGCCTCATTGCGATCACTGAAGTTTTCCTGGTAGGGTAAGCGTCCAGCCGCCCCACCTATAAAAAGAAGTTATAGCTGTGTAGAGTTCGGAAATGGCAGCAGCGAATCGATCTGGTTGTTAGGGCACGTCGGGAGACGTTCCAGGACGCTGGTCAGCCATTGCATCGGATCAAGGCCATTGAGCCTGGCGGTGCCCAGCAAGGTCTGGATGGCGGCAGCACGGCGGCCGGCGCGTTCTGAGCCGGCGAACAGCCAGTTCTTCTTGCCTATGGCAATCGGACGTATCGCGTTTTCGACCGCATTGTTATCAATCGGCAGCGTGCCCGAATCGATATAGCGCACCAGCGCCGGCCAGCGTTTGAGTGCGTGCTCAATGGCCTTGCCCGTGCCGCTGCCTGGTGCGACAGCTTGTTGCATCGTCTGCAGCCAGGCATGCAGTTCAACCAGTACCGGCCTGGCTTGCACTTGCCGTAGTTGCAGGCGCGCTTCGGCCGTCGCGCTCGCGGCCTGTTGCTCGATGGCGTACAGTGTTGCGATGCGGCGTAGTGCCTCGGCCGCCACCGGGCTGCCGTTGGCCGCATGTAGCTCGAAGAACCTGCGCCGCACGTGGGCCAGGCAAGCCAGTTCGGTCACGCCATCGGCGAACAGTGCCTTGTAGCCGGCATAGTCATCCACCATAAGATGGCCGCGCCATGTACCGAGGAAGGTGCGTGCGTGAGCACCGGCACGGCCGCTCTGGTAGTCAAACACGATAATGGGTGGCCCCTGGTCCAGATGGTTGGAGCGATAGGCCCACAAATAGGCGTGTTTGGTCTTGCCCTGGCCGGGATCAAGTTGGCGTACCGGGGTTTCGTCGGCATGCAGGCAAGGCCGCTGCAGCAGCAGCCCGGCTAGTCGCTCGCTTAAGGGTTGCAATACCACGCCGAGCTTACCTATCCAGCCTGCCAACGTAGAACGCGCCAGCGGCACACCCTGGCGGGCGGCGATCTGTTCCAGCCGGTACAGCGGCAAATGATCGGCAAACTTGCTGACCGCAACCCAGGCCAACAAGCCGGGAGCGGCGAGGCCACCATCGATCACCGCTGGCGGGATCGCCGCAGCGGTGACCGTGTCGCAGCCACGGCAGGCATATTGAGGACGAATATGGCGATGCACAAAGAAGCGTGCTGGTTCGACATCAAGTTGTTCGCTGACGTCTTCGCCGATCTTGACCAGGTCGCGCCCGCAGGCTGCACATTGGCAAGAGCTTGGTTCATGGCGGTACTCAATGCGCGGCAGTTCGCTGGGCAGCGGCTGGCGACCGGCACGGCTGCGCGGCTTGGCCGGACGCGGCGCTTGCAGCGCCTCCAGTTCGGCCTCCATCGCCGCCAGGTCGGCATCGCCGGCTTCGTTGAACATATCCAGTTGCTCGCCGCTGTAGGCTTCGCTGGCCTTGCCGAAACGGATGCGCCTGTGATGCGCCAGTTCCAGCGTCAGTGCCTTGATCTTGATGTCCTTGGCGTGCCCAGCGGCACTCAACGCATCCTGCTGTCTCTGCAGGACGTGTAGTTGGGCATCCTTCGCAGCGATCAACTCGTCCTTCTGGGCCAGCATGGCCTGCAACTGCGCAAGGAGCGCAGGGTCGGCGTTGGTATGGGCGAGTTGTTCGAGCAGATCCATGGCGCCATGTTAACAGATTCGCGTCGAAGTTAACAGGGACTTGCTACAGTGCCCAGGCTGCCGGAGCCGGTGCCGACAAGCGCTGCCAATCGACGCCGGCCACCAGCCACTGCCATTGCTCGGCGGTCAATTGCCAACTGAGCTCGCCAGGCTTGGGCCAGACGAATTGACCACGGTGCAGGCGGCGCACGCACATCCACACGCCGTTGCCATCCCAGCACACCACTTTGAGGCGTGTGTGGCGCCGGTTGCTGAAAACGTAGGCAGTACCGTCGCAAGGCATACGCCCCAGTGCTTGCTGGACGTAGGTTGACAGGCGGTCGATCCCGGCGCGGATGTCGACCGGCTGCACCGCCAGCCAGATGGCATCTGCCTGCCATTGCATCACAGGCCACGCAGCAGGTCGGACAGCCAGTCCGCCTTGACCTCGGGTGGCAGACGCAGTTCCCAGCCTTGCGGGCTGCGCAACATCAGCCCTGTGGGAGCAGAAGGAGCAGATGTTACTTGCACGGGTAATAGCGCAATGCCGGGATGCTGCGCTTGGGATGCTGACTTATTCTCAACAGACTGTTCGGCGATGAGTGCGCGCCGCCAATAGTCGAAGGTGGAGAACTTGAGGCCTGCATGCTCGCAAAAGGCGCGCTGACTCAGTGCACTCTGCTGCCACTGGGTGATGTGCTGTTGCCACTGCTGCCGCTTGGCTTGATCTCGTTTCATACTGCTCCTCTTTACTTGTGATGGGAGCGTGAGTCTGGATGAGGTCATCGTTCAATGCTAGATGGGGCGGCTGGACGCTTACCTGGTAGGTATGCAATGGTAAAGATATCGCACGTCGATGTGCAATGGAGACGTCTCTGAGGTCTTCCGGGCGCAATTGATGTTGGTATTTTTCGACAAACTCATCATCCCCCAGCAGCAGTTGGTGCCGGGTCGCCAGCAGGGGTGAAGCCAAGCCTATTCCGTCCAGTACAAACTTGGCATAGGCCACCCTGGCCTGCTTACGTTTACTGCCGAACTGTCCCAATAACCAGTCAGTGTCCAGCCACGGCGGCGCATGCTGATCACGCACGCAGTAGTCATAACTACTCCAGTGCCATTGCTCTGGCATTGCCACCATCCTGGCACGCACCGGATTGAGCACAATGTAGCGCGCCAGTTCCAATAAATGCGCTTCTTTTTGTACCAGGATAGCCTTGTACCTACCCTGGAACAAATGCCCCACTTGCTTGTGCCGACGATTGAAACACTGGGTATATAAACCATTGAGTTGACGCATGCCCCGCGACAAATTGCCATCGATGGTTTCCACCAGCAGATGGTAGTGATTACTCATCTCGCAGTAAGCATGCACCACCCAGTTAAAGCGGTCGCAGACCTCTGCCAGTACCGTCAACCACTCTTGCCTGTCCTCATCATCCAAAAAGATATCCTCACGCCTGTCCCCGCGAGAAGTGACGTGATACAAAGCACCTGCAAACTCTAGTCTTAGGGGTCTGGCCATTGCTCAAGCTCAACACAATTTTTGAAATGTATGAATGTAAGCGTAGTAATCGGCTCGCTGCCGAAAATCGCGCCGAAACAAACATTAAAATTTATTCATTGAAAATCAATGACTTAGAATGTTTACTTAAGAGACCTGACCCCGGCTTCCGCGTAGCAGCAAGTCTTCATTGGGTGCCTCTTATCGTCGCTTGTGCTCTCGTATGGACAAAGCGAAAGCCATTACTGCTGTTGCACACAAGCTGGCCAGGCTTATCTACATGATGCTGACAAAAGGTGAAGAGTACACTGATCAAGGGCAACAATATTATGAAGAGCGCTATCGCGAACGCGTACTCCATCATCTCGCAAAGAAAGCCGAAAAACTGGGTTTAAAACTCGTCAGCAATGAGGGCTGCCAATTTAAATCCAACTAAATCAAAGACTTAGATTTGTTTCTTAAGAGACCTGACCCCACCTTTCTTTGCAAAATCAAAGGTTTGGGCACCTGTGTACCAACATTACCGGCAACTTGGCTGGCCATCAACGGCCACCATGATGATCATCGCCCGTAAAATATTACGGATCGCTTTTACCTTGTTCAAGAACAAGACCGACTTTAATCCTGATCTGATCACAATAAAAACTTGACGGGAACCATAGAATCTAATCGGAGGCATCGTGGGCTGTCCAGCAAAGTGGAGGGGAATTCCCGTGCAAATCAACACTACTAATTACTTCAAAAAAGCGCCGTATGCATCCAATTGAATAGAAATTTCTAAATCAGCAACCCTACGAAGGATTTGCCAATCAAGGATTAATCCAGCAGTCCCTTCAAAAAACCATCCAATAAAAAAGTGCATTTGACCGCCGGAAGACGTCATTTTAACAATGTCGCTCTTTTTCGACTCCAATAGGTCAAGCGTTCGATTGATGGCAGCCTCCAAAGTATCATCCTGATCAAAATCTAATGTACATGTACAAAAGGACTGTTTATGTACTCCACCCAACAATCTGCCGTCTTTAGTTTTTCTTACTTCCCCGGCAGTATTCCATTTCCATGGAATCAGTCCAATAAGATCACAAAATACCAATAAATCTAGCTCAGGATGCGTCATCCTTAAAGATAGAGAAAATTCCTTATTCTTGCGTGGCGTCTTCATCAACAGTCATCCCTCTTATTTCTATTCCCGTTTCGACCATTCTTTCCTCCTTTTCCGCCAGGCTTTTTATTTGACTTTGTATCTGGTGGACCGTGATTAATTCCCTTTCCATCAACATCGCTGGTCCAAACATCTCCCGCTGGTGAAATGCCTGTCCAATCTTTAGGTCCCGCGTTAACCCCATCCTTGATTTCGTGTACCGTATCTCTGTCCCAACCTTGTTCATCAATACCTCTAGTTCCTCGTGGGGCATCAGTTGGTTTTGATTCATTGCCTGGTTTCGCTCCAGCGTTTGCGACCCAATTCGCTGCTTTTCGAACACTGTCCCAATTCCACGTCGGCAAATTAGCACTTGGTTTTGACCAATTAGTGTTTTGGCTCATATACCAAGCACCACCAATTACAACCCCAATACATGGGAGACACAATCCAGTGGGATCAACGCCATCAAGTGGACTGCTATTCACATAGTCATAAGTGGAGAGACTACCGCCATAGAGACCAATCGGATCACTCTGAACATACCTGCCCGCCTGCGGATCATAATCCCTATAGTAATTGTAATGCAGCCCCGTCTCAGCATCATACTGCTGTCCAGCGAATCGCAAATTGAAGACGAACTTAGCCGTTGCCTGCGTCGGTTGCTCATTCGGCAGTGACTCTCCAAACGGCGCACTATCCCAGCGCCAGACCTCATTACCATTCTGGTCTGTGATCACACGCGGCGTATCTATCTGGTCCGTATGGATATCATAAATCTTTGGTGCACTTGCCGTCACTGCGACCGGTACTGCTACTGAGGTCGTGCTTACCCCCAGGTTGTCCGTGGCTTTTGCCGTCAGGCTGTAACTCCCCTGCGCCACATTCGCCCAGTTGGTCGTGTACGGTGCCTGCGTGACTGTGGCAATGCTGTTGGTTCCGTTGAGGAACTCGACTTGCGCTATCGTGCCGTCGCTGTCTGTTGCTGTTGCATTCAGGATGATGGTCGCTGGTGCGGTGGCGTTGGCGGGGTTGGCTGTGAGGCTGACCGTTGGAGCGCTGTTGTTGATGACATTGACAGTCACAGGTGCTGTGGTTGCCGTGGCGCTCTTGTTGTCGGTCGCCTTGGCGGTGATGTTATAGCTGTTCGCTGTCACATTCGTCCAGTTGACGCTGTAGGTGTTGCCGTTGGTGGTCGTTGGTGCGGTGGCTGTGCCTATCAGTGTTGCGCCCTGGTAAAACTCGACCTTGGCAATCGTGCTGCCGGATGCGGGGGTGGCTGTTGCTGCGAGGCTGATGTCTGCTGGTGCAATGAAGCTGCCGTTCGCCGGTGCTGTCTGTGTCGTCTGCTTGAGGGCAGGCGTCAGGCTGACGGTTGGTGGCGTTGTCGCTGCTGCCTTGACCTGGACACTGGCGGCATTGCTGGTTTGTGTGATGCTTTGGCTGTCTGTTGCTTTGGCGGTGATGCTGTAAGTGCCGACTGCGGCATTGGTCCAGTTGTAGGTATAAGGGCTGGCTGTGGCGCTGCCGAGCAGGGTGGTGCCGTTGTAGAACTCGATTTTACTGATTGTGCCTTTGCTGTCTGTTGCTGTGGCTGTCATGGCAATGGGCGTGCCTACCGTGACGCTGGCGTTGTTGGCCGGTGCGGTCAAATTCACCGTGATGGGGTTGGTGACGGTGATGCTGATGAAGTTACTTGTCGCGGTGCCGCTGAGGTTGTCGGTGGCTTTGGCGGTGATGGTATAGCTGCCGGGGGCGACATTGGTCCAGTTGTAGCTGTAGGGAGCGGTCGTGCTGCTGCCGAGTAAGGTGGTGCCGTTGTAGAACTCGACTTTGCTGATCGTGCCATCATTGTCAGCCGCATTGGCTGACAGGGTGATGCTGGCTTTGCCGACAACGCTGCTGTTGTTGGCGGGTGCCGTGAGGCTGACCGTGGGGGCGTTGTTGACGATGGCAGCTATTGCTGTGGAGGTCTTGCTTTCATTGTGGCTATTTGTCGCTTTGGCGGTGAGGCTGTAGCTGCCGGTGGTGACGTTGGTCCAGTTGTAGACGTAGGGGGCGTGGTGACTGCACCCAGCAAAGTACTGCCTTGGTAGAACTCGACTTTGCTGATGGTGTCGCCACTGCTGGCGGCAACGGCTGTCAGGGTAATGGCTGCTGGTGAAGTGTAGCGGGCATTGTTCGTCGGGGTGTTCAGGCCGACGGTGGGTGCGACGGCGAAGGCTGGGCTGCTGATGGCGAGGCTGCCCAGTCCTGTGATGCAGGTCAGGGCTGCGCTGAGGGCTGCTCTGCTGAGTGATGGTTGGTAAAACAAATTTTTCTCCCCTGCCATCAGGTCTGCTCTCGTGGGTGACTTGATGGCTGTTTTTTCAGTAATGGGTTTGACTCTTGGATGCTTGTCTCTGGCTACCAGTTTCATCATTTGATGACCGCCACCGGAATGTTATCCAGATAGACGTAATCCACATCACCTTGCCCATTGCGTTCGCTGATGAGCCTGCCGTTCATGTCGTAGTGGTAGACGGTGTTCGTTGCGGGATTGCTGCCATTGGCGGGAACGTTCTTTTGTACGCGCTGGCCCAGGGCATTGATCTGGTATTGGACAGTACCAATGGCTGTCGTTGCAGTGATCATGCGGCCACGGGCGTCATAGCTGAACTGGTTGATGCCGTTGTTGGTGATGCTGCCATTGGGGTCAGTGGCAACAGGTTTGACCTGGCTATCAGTCACCTGGGCCAGTCGGTTGCTGGTGCTGGCGTAGCTGTAGCTGGTGTTGGCGGCGCCATTGGTCTTGGTGCTGCGGTTACCGACGGCATCGTAGCTGAAGCTTTGGCTGGTTTGTGGTGTGAGGTAGCTGGTCAGGCGGTCAAGGGTGTCGTAGCCGTAGGTAGCCTGGCGGTTGGGGTTGTTGACTTCGTTGATGGTGGCAATACGGCCACCGGCATCGTAGGTAATGGCTTGTACTTTGTTGCTGAGGGTAAAACTGGCAATGCGGCCTTCGTTGTCAAAGCCGCGTGTGTAGTTTTGACCAGCGCTGTTGCGGTAGCTTTGTACGCCGCTGAAGGGGCGGTAAGTTGCCTGGCTCAGGATGGTGGCAGCAATGCCGTCTTTGCTGGTGTCAATCTGGGTGATGCGCCCGAGGGCATCACGGGTGTAGCTGATCTGGCGGCCATTGGGGTAGGTCAGACTGCTTAACCGGCCTGCTGTGTCGTACTGGTAGCGGGTGACATTATTGACGCTGTTCATCACGCGGGTTTCTGTCAACACGCGGCCACGCATGTCGTAGGTGTAGCTGATGCTGCTGTTCTGGTCGCTGATGGTGCTGAGGCGGCCTTTGGCATTGGTACCCTGGTCATAGGTATAGGTGGTGACGCTGTTGTCGTGGTAGGTGATGCTGGTGATGCGGTTGAGGACATCATAGGTGTAGCGGGTGATTTGTCCTTTGGCGTCTTTTTTGGTGAGGACATTGCCTGCCGCATCGACGGTGAGTATGGTGTCGCCGGTGTCGGGGCTAGTGAGGCCCAGCTGGTTACCGAGACCATCAACATTATATAAAGTGGAGAGGTTGCGGGCATCGGTGACTTTGGTGAGGCGGTCTTGTCCGTTATATTCATAGCGGGTGATTTTATTGTCAGCGTCAGTCTGGGTCTTCAGGCGACCGAGTGCATCATATTCGAGTATGGTGATGGAGTTGTTGGCATTGAAGCTTTTGGTGACATTGCCCATGGCATCATAGGCAAACTGGCAGGTGGTGCTGGCAACAGTCTGGCCATACAGGCTGATCAATGTGGCGGCGAGTATGCTTCGTTTCATCAGGATAGATTTTTTCATTGGACGCCTCCGGTCACTTTTTGCAGGCGGTTGAGGGCGTCATAAATGCGGTCAATCTGGCGTGTGAGGTTGCCACTGCTGTCAGTGGTGGTTTCATTGATGCGGTTACCCATATTGTCGAGGGTGTAGGTGATGCTGTTGCCTAAGTTGTCGCTGACTTTTGTGAGGCGGTGGGCATCGTCGTAGGTGTAGCTGATGCTGCTGTTGTCTGGCAAGGTGACTTTGATCATCTGGCCTGCATTGTCGTAATCGTAGGTGGTGGTTTCTGACTGGCCGTCACCTGTGCTGACTTTTTGTTTGAGCCAGCCGCGTGGCGTGTACGTCAGAGTAGTGACGAGCCCATTGGGGTCGGTGATCTGGCCTACTCTGCCGTTGGCGTCGTAGTTATCCAGGGTGGTGATGTGGCCAGCGGCGTTGGTGATGGTGCTGAGGTTGCCTTTGGTGTCGTAGACGTAGGTGGTTTTATCAACGACATCGGTGCGCGGGCCGGTGACGGTCAGGACCTGACCTACTTCATTGTAGGTGTAGCTCCAGGTGCGGGGGCTGCCTGTCACTGTGGCATTGGCACCCTGGCTACCGTTCACGTCGCTGGTGGTTTGTTCTGTTCTGGTCAGGACGTTGCCTTTGCTGTCGTACGTATAAGTGGTACGCAGCAAGGGGACGTTGATTTGCAGGGGAGACGTAAAATTGGCATGCCAGCTGGTGGTGGTGGTTTGGGCCACTGCCGTGCCGCTCGCGTCAACACGTTTAGTTTCGAGGTTACGGCTCAGGTCATATTCGTAGGTGGTGATGGTGCCATTAAAATCAGTGGTGCTGGCGATATTGCCGTTGGCGTCATAGGTTTTGTTGCTGATGTTGGCGCAATTCACGCAAGGCTGGTCAACGCCGGTATTGCCGAGAGTATTGAGCATGGCTTTGAACTGGTAGGTTGCCGTTACCTTTTGCGGATTGGCGCTGGTACCAAGGTAGGTATCAACCACTGTAGATTGCACGCCGCTGGCATTGGCAGCAACGAAGCTGAGGGTGACTTTTTCTACACCGCCTGCATGCTGTGAAGATGTTGCACGGCCCATGCAGTCATAGGTCCAGCTGGCATAGCGCTTGCCGTTTTCGTCTATGATGCCGGTCAATACATAGGGCAGGCCACCAGAGCCATTACCCACTGAACTGGCATAGTCGCAGGCATTACCGCCATTAATATTGCTGGCCTCGTTGTACACATAGCTGCGGGTTTTGCCGTCAGGATAAGTGACTGAAGTAAGATTACTTGCATTGCAAGAAATACTCTGCGTGTTGCTGCCGCACCCCCCTGTCACACCATCGTAGGCATACTGATATTGTCCACCCGCCGGGTCAGTAATATTGTTGATGCGTCCCTTGGCGTCATAACTGAACTTGATCTGTTTGTTCCAGTTATCTGTCACGCACAAGAGCTTGCCTGCCTTCAGCGTCGGCCCTGCATTTGCCGTACCACAAACCGGCGCATCGGCCGGAAGACGACTGACTGTGGTGTCGTTCGTCGCGCCCGAACTATACGTCAGTTTATAGACAACACCATTTCTTTTGGTGATGGAAATCAAACGGCCTTTAGCGTCATATTGCTCTACTTCGTCGATTGATGTATTGCGCAAAGTCCAGCCAGTGACAGTCGTATTGTCGGCATTGTACTGAGCGAGCAGCTTGAAGTCAGCATTGGAATCACCCTGCCAGACCAGGCCATTGCGATTAAAAAAGACTTTATTTCCCCGTGGGCGTGTAACAGATACCGCTTCAGGGACCGTTGCAGTTGTCGTTGCTGGTTTGTTTTCACACCAGTATGCCTGATAGTCTGCAGAAATATAGCAATCAGAACGTGACTGATTGAGTGTCAAAGCCGCCTCTGGCTGTATGCGGGATTCAAAGTTGTGTGTCCACCTGCGACCAAACTGATTAACATCTGCAGAACCAGGCTTGAATGGATTACTGTCATAAAAGCGGGTAATGCTAAGATCACTGATATGAGCGACGCTAAATTCTTTTTCAGCTTGAACTTTTGCGCCAGTTGCAATTGAAATAGGGTTACCGCAAGAGGGGTTGGGGCCACCACCATCACCAGAGCCTGGACACATTTTGGGTGGCTCAGGTTGCGGCGGCTGATTGTAAACGCTAATGCAAGCCTGTTGCTTGCTGAACCAGCGGTAATAAGATGCTTGGCAGACACATGCCTTTGCAGCTTTACTGTATATGGTATTGGATGGGCAAACATATTGATAACTCGTAATCATCCCATGCTCTGAAACGACCTCTCTGCCATCGTACAGATAATTGCTGCAATAAATCGCAAATAGTGGATGCTCTTCATTTTCATCAGGAGGTGACGTATATTTAATTTCTTTCAAGCGCCCTGCTTGACCATCCAGCCAACTTGCATTTTCACAAACAAACTTGGCATGTTCATTGTCTGAAGAAAATTTTTTGTCACCAAACCAATACCCTTCATCGATAACCGACGTACTGGAAGACTGCGCATATGCACTGCTTGCGAAAAAAAACATCAGACTCAAACAAACAAGGCTCATAATGAACCGTGTGGACACAGAAAACACTGCAGGAAAATTTTTCCCGGTTAAAAACCAAGTCATTAAGGGCCTTTCGGGTGGCTTACGAAGATACATAAACAAGTTCCAAACGAATAAACAAAATTTGTAGTCACAGCGATGTGTCAGCCAACGACAGCTCAAACTTTAAGAGTACAGGCTACACAACAGAGCAAAAAATTAATGAGGCAAGCAGATACAGCAAGGGTCTGGTAAAACCAGCAGGCTAACTGCTAACTACCCTGGTCAAATAAACAGGTGTGTTAAGCGATGTGGATATCGAGAGCAGCAAAATATTCATCACTACAAAATACTCAGCTTAATTACATTTCAAGGAAAACGGGGCGCTCAAGCTGAACACCAGCATCAGCATCAGCAACGCTGACAGACGGCATGAAAAGGATTGCATAAACTTCATAAAGTGCTAACTCCATAAGGACAAACCTTGACCATGGCGGGCATGGCCAATTCGTCGTTGAACTTTAAAGAATGGGGTAAAAATGCATAAAAGCTGCGATGACAGGAGCAATTATTCCGGTCAACAATGACAGAGTGTCATATCTGCAGATAAATTCCGGCTGATATGATCTTTCAATGACCAGTGCCGGGAGTTGACATCTGTAAAATCAAAAAAATCAACGCTGCCATATGTATAACTATACGCAGCTTATTTGGATAAATCTTGGCGTTTTAAATTATTTCATTAACAATTAAATGCTTACTGCTCAACAATTTCTGGGCAATTATATGGTAAAAGCATAATCATTGTGAAATTTTGTTTCTCATTTATTTTAAACAATCATTGATCAAATATCACCATTACCACGCTATTTGTCAAATCTGTCAAATCAGACAAAATTATAAAAAGAATGGAATTCAGGCAATAAAAAAGCCAGTTGAGTTTGCACTCAACTGGCTTTAATCTATTACTCAGCAGATGCCGCACATGCAGCAAACGAACAGGTATTAATCTTGTACCTATCT
Organism: Undibacterium sp. KW1; assembly: GCF_009937955.1. NCBI lineage: Bacteria > Pseudomonadati > Pseudomonadota > Betaproteobacteria > Burkholderiales > Oxalobacteraceae > Undibacterium > Undibacterium sp. KW1. The sequence goes on from NZ_AP018439.1 coordinate 4,963,154, forward strand.
TTCATGCATTACCAGTTTCCTCCCCCAAAACCGCACCGCCAATGCCGCCAGCGAAGTAACTGTTGCCATACCCGTCACGCCTATCCAGCCCCATTGCGCCAGCAGGGCGCTGCCCAGGGTGGCACCGGCTGCCATGCCGATGAACATGCCGACAAACAGCACAGCATTAAGGCGGCTGCGGGCGGCATTGTCTATACCATAGACTATTGTTTGATGAGCGATCAGGGTGCTTTGCACACCAAGGTCAAAGCCTACCGTGCCTATGCCCAGCAGCCACAGTTGTGCAGTGGGCGGCAACAGCGGGCTCAGGTTCATGATGGCGAACGATGCAGCGCTGATGCTGGCACCTACCTTGGTGACGAGCTCTGGTCCGTGCTTGTCTGCGAGATGGCCAGCCAGCGGTGCTGCCAGTGCACCTGCAGCACCGGCCAGGCCAAAGGCACCTGCGACTGCGCTGCCCAGATGGAACGGTTCTGCATGCAACATGACGGCCAGGGTGGACCAAAAGCCGCTGAAGCCCATCGCCAGCAAGCCTTGTGCAAGTGCGGCGCGGCGCAGTTTGCCATGACGGCGAATAAGTTCAAACAGTGAACCCAGCAAGGCACGGTAACTCATGGAGGTGGTTGGGGCAAAATGCGGCAGGCCACGCCAGACTGCAACAGCGATGAGTGTCACACCAAGCGCTGCCACGACGAACATGCTGCGCCAGCCAAATTGCTCAGCCACAAAGCCACTGACCACACGCGACAGCAAGATGCCCATGAACAGGCCTGTCATGACCGTACCCACGACCTTGCCACGGCGCGATTCATGCGCGAGGGTGGCCGCAGCAGGCACAATGTCTTGCGCCATCGTCGCCGTGAGTCCTATCGCCAGGCTGGCGAGCAGCAGCAGGCTCAGGGAATGTGCAGCAGCCATCACCAGCAATGCAGCCACCAGCAAACCAGCCTTGATGAGGATGATATTGCGGCGGTCATGCTTGTCGCCCAGTGGAGCCAGCAGCAAGATGCCGAGTGCATAACCGAGTTGCGTGAGCGTGGGCACATAACCCACTGCGACATTGCTGATACCCAGGTCACTCGCCAATACGCCCAGCATGGGTTGACTGTAGTACAGCGACGCCACCGACAAGGCAGCGCCACAGGCCAGCAAAAATACCAGTGCAGGCGATGGTTGCTGATGTACCTGCGTATCTGTCGCCGGAGATATGGCAGTTATATGATTATGCGAATTTTGAATGGAAGACATGACTTTCTCTCTGCTTTAACTGATGTCTTGCAGTGTAAGACTCTCGCATTTCAAACGGTAGTGGCATGTCACGCAGATTTGTTATACATTTGACGTATGACCAAAACCCTGACCAGCCGCCCGGACAATTCTGCTACCGCCGCCCTCATGGCAGGCGCGGGCGATCGCATAGAGCTCATGCAGACCTTTGTACGCATCGTCGAGGCGGGCAATTTGTCCGCTGCTGCGGCGCAACTGGGCACGACCCAGCCCACGGTCAGCCGCCGCCTGCAATCGCTGGAACAATCCCTCGGTGTGCGCCTGTTGAACCGCTCCACCCACAGCATGCGCCTGACTGCAGATGGCGAACGCTGCTATGAACATGCCCGCAACCTGCTGGCAGGCTGGGCCGCCTTTGAGTCTGACCTGCGTGGCACCAATGACGAGCCTGAAGGCGTGCTGCGCGTCGTTGCACCGCATGCGTTTGGCCAGGAACGCCTGGTCAGACCGCTGGCAGACTACCTGCGGCGCTACCCGCGTGTGTCAGTAGAATGGCTGCTGCATGACGATACCTCGTTGCAGGATTTTATTTCTGAGGGCATAGACTGCGCCATACAGATAGGCGAGCTCAGAGATACCAACCTGGTCGCCATCAAACTGGCAGAGGTGCCACGCATCGTGGTGGCGGCACCATCCGTCCTGGCTGGCAGGCCCATGCCGCAACAAGCCATCGACCTGGTCGGCCTGCCGTGGCTGTCGCTGCGCACCTTTTACCGTAGCGAAGTATTCCTGCACCATGTACAAACCGGCGAAATCCAGCGCGTGGCCTTCACCCCGCGCCTGAGCACTGACAACCTGTATGCGCTGCGCATCGCCACGCTGGAAGGACTGGGTGTCGCCATCGGTTCTACCTGGATACTGGCCGACGACATCGCCGCCGGGCACCTGATACAACTGGCACCGCAATGGCAGGCCGCGCCACTGCCAGTGAATCTGGTTTATCCGTATGCCCGCTTTTACCCGGCGCGGCTGCGCAGGTTTATTGAAGTGATACGGGCTAGTGTGGCTACGGCTTTGCATGTATGAGCCAGCGCCCTTTATAATCGCAACCGGGAACGGTGGTGTAATGGAAGCATGTCTATCACCAAAGAAGAAGGCGCTGGTTCAAACCCGGCCCGTTCCCTTTCATTCCGTTGTCCCCAACAGTTTGCATTCTCCAACCTTCGCCAATATCGATGCATGAGCAAAACCAGCCTGCGGCTTTTTGAGCATGACGGGCGTATGCCCCGCTATAATCGCTAGCGGGAACGGTGGCGTAATGGAAGCGCACTTTCCAGCTAAGAAAGTGGTGTTGGTTCAAATCCAACCCGTTCCCATTTAATTCCACGGTTTCCACTAGCCCTCTCTCCTTCACTATTGACGCAGGCAAATCCTGTCTGTATTTTTTTGACCGTGTCAGGCAAGCTCCGCTATAATCGCCGCCGGGAGCGGTGGTGTAATGGAAGCGCATTTTCTTTGCAAGAAAAAGGTGTTGGTTCAAGCCCAACCTGTTCCCACTGATTTTTGCGTGGATGCGCAAGCGCATTTGACCAGTAAGGATAGCCGCCGTGGCATACACAGATGAAGAATTGAGCATCGCCTTGCGGGTACTGCACACCATTGCAAACGATCCATCGCAGATGGATGATCACCCGCAGTTCAAGACTCTGATTGCCAAAATCCAGAAAACAGCCAAGCGTGGCCACCGCCAGGCGCGCGCCAATGCAGCCAAAGAACAACTGCAACATGCACGCCTGCAGACTGGCCTGGTGCGTACGCAGCTTGCAGCATCATTGCCGCTGACGCTCAGCGACGCAACTGCCGGTACATTGCGTTCACAACGCTGCTATGTCTGCAAGCAGGGTTTTCAGCAACTGCATCATTTCTACCATTCCCTGTGTCCGGTGTGTGCGGACAAGAACTGGCAAAAACGGCACCAGCAGGCAGACTTGCGCGGGCGTTATGCGCTGGTCACTGGTGGCCGCATCAAGATAGGCTTTGAAACTGCCCTGCATCTGCTGCGCGCCGGAGCCCATGTCACGCTGACCACGCGTTTTCCACAGGACGCAGCAAAACGTTTTGCCGCCTTGCCGGACTATGGCGACTGGCAGGAGCGACTGAACATACAGGCACTGGACCTGCGCTGCATCCCCGATGTCGAACAATTCGCCGACAGGCTCAATGCAGAGCTGCCACACCTCGACGTCCTGATCAATAATGCGGCACAGACCATCAAGCGCCCAGGTGAATTCTATGCAGCACTGATGTCTGCCGAAGCAACCCCGTGGCTGCTGGAAGCCAGGCAACAATATCTGGGCAATCAGCCCGGCTATGCCGATTATTTTCCGCGGCATGAGGTCGATATGTATGGACAGGGGCTGGATAAACGGCCCGCCAACTCTTGGTCGCAACGGCTGCATGAAGTATCAACTTTTGAACTGCTGGAAGTGCAACTGGTGAATGCGGTAGCGCCCTTCATGCTGACTGCCCGCTTTAAACCAGCCTTGTTGCGTTCACCACATGCACGCCGCTTTGTGATCCAGGCATCGGCCATGGAAGGACAGTTCAACCGCGACAGCAAGACAGAATTTCATCCGCACACCAATATGGCCAAGGCAGCGCTGAATATGATGGTGCGTACCAGCGCTCAGGACTGGGCCCGCGATGGCATCTTTATGAATGCCGTGGATACCGGCTGGATTACCGATGAAAAGCCCTATCCGCAAGCCATGCATGTGCGGCAGACCCAGGATTTTTACACGCCACTGGACGTGACGGATGGCATGGCGCGCCTGCTCGATCCTGTCATCCGTGGCGTCAATGAAACGGAGGCACCGCTTTACGGCCATTTCCTCAAGGACTTTGAACCCTATGCATGGTGATACTGCTCAAGCATCTCTTGCATTGCCTGGTGATGCAATCACGGCTGTCCAGTGTCCGGCACACCGCGTCAGTATCACGCCTTGTGATGCTGACGAGCTTGATCCCTTGCTGCAGCACCTGAGCGCCAATCTTGCTGCCCACAGCGACCAGCAATTCCCCCGTGGCACGCTGACCGCCGATGGCCGTCTGGATTTATGCAAGCAAAGCCTGGGAACCAGCCACTGCCTGGCGATCACAAAGGCATTGCAAGACAATACCCGCGTCCGCAGCCTCATGCTGGGCACCGATGCAATAGGCGATGCTGGTGCGGCAGCGGTGGCTGGCCTGGCCAGCATCAATCCTCAGCTTGAGGTTCTTTACCTGGGTTGCAATAATATCGGCCCGACAGGAGCACATGCGCTGGGCACGACGCTGGCAGATGGCGCACAAAACATTAGCGGCCTGTGGCTCAAGCGTAATCCACTAGGCCCGGATGGCGCAACAAGCATTGCCGGCATGTTACGCAGCAACCAGCACTTGCGCGTGCTGGACATGGTCAATACCGATTTGCGTGCAGAAGGCGTGCGCGCCATCGTTGATGCCCTGTGCAGTGATAACAAGAACCTGCAAAGCCTTTACCTCAGCGGCAACGGTCTGAACGCAGCAAGCGCAAACGACCTGGCACGCCTGCTGCGCGAAGCGCCACATCTCAAGGCACTCTACCTTAGCGTCAACCGTCTAGGTGATACAGGTGCAACATGCATCGCCGATGCGCTGTGCCACAACCACAGCCTGCAAACCCTGGAACTGGCAAGCAATGGCATAGGCACACAGGGAGCATCTGCTCTGCTGGACGCAGCCCGGCATTCTTCATTGCAAAACCTGAATCTTGGCTACGCACCATCCACCAGGGTGCTGGGTGCACAGGCCAATCACATGGGAGATGAGGGTGCGCTACACGCCGTGGAGTTGATCAACACCTCTGCGACATTGCGCAGGCTTAACCTGACCCGCAATAACATCACGGCTCAGGGAAATGCGGCAGTCATAGATGCTGCGCTACGCAATGGCGAGCTTATCCAACTGACACTTGATGGCCGCCATCCAGATGATCTCGCTGCTCAATTAAAACATAATCAGGCTTTATCTGGTAGAAGCGATACACTGGGTCAGGCGATGATCAAGAGTGTTTATCGATAAAAAATCTACAGGTACAACAAAAGAAATTCTTCTGTTTAAACGAATATGCGGTGAACCATGTTGCCCAATTTTTATATCTGTACCAGTTGCAATGAAAAACTCTTCTTGCCGTTTCGCGAGGCTTATTACTACCTTGGCTCAAGCACCATGGGGCAATTGATAAGGAATGAAGACTTGTTCGCGATACCAGTCCGCCCAGCCTGGTGCAAGACCTGTTCGAACCTGTGTATAGCCGAGGATATTGCCAGCTTGCGTGATTTTGAAAATGCCTTTGGTGCGGTACGCAGTGGCAAGGCAGTGGAATATCCGCTGGAAACAGAGCACATGAATAAGGAGCTGGCGATCCATGAAATCCAGAGCTATCTGCGCTGGAGAATGTCGCGTCAGCAGAAACCAAGAGCGTTGTGCTGCGGTAGCCATGATTTCTTATACACCGACGTGGAGCAACCTCTATTCAAGCACGCGGGCTGCGACTTTGGCAGCATGGAGCCACGGTGCATTTTCCCGGGTGCACATAGCTGGCACGGCCCCGGCATATCCAGCCCTGCCGATATCCGCATATATGATGCTGAGGGCGAACTGAAGGGTAAGCTAACCTGGCGCAAGCGTGAAGAGAATGCATGGGATACAGAAAAATTGACGTATCCGGTTCAGCCTGAAGAATAAGGACTGTCAGTCAGTAGGGTGCGCCATGCGCACCACTCTCAAAAAAACATCAAAGAAAATTCATAAGAAACGGTACGCACGGCGTACTCTACCACGAATATTAAACTGAGCCGCTGGCTCACTATTCTGGTGTTGACTCATTTCTTCACCGACACAGCTTCCTTGATCAGGGTCTCCAGCACCTTTATATTCACATCATTTAATTTCCGTATATACAGGCAGCCTTTGCCGGATTTGGTTTTACCGAGTTCAGACAATAATTGCGCATGGTTGGGTGCGGCATTGAGGCCATACAGGCTGATGTCACCCTTGCGGGATGCAAAGCCGATGAGGCACATATCGCCTTCGCGGCCGCTCTCATAGACATAGTGGTAGTTGCCAAAGCCGACGATGCTGCCCCACATGACGGCGGGCTGTTTGCTGGCCCTGGACATGAGCTTGATCAATATTGCGCAGTCATTGCGGCGCGTCTCGTCCTGTATCGCGGCGAGATAATCATCTACGCTGGAGTCTGTTGCTTTGGTTTTGTTTTCAGCCATGACATTCCCCATCTTTGGGTAGAAAGTGAATCGGCAACGTAATCATGATAGCAGGGACTTGGCCGCACGCAGATCAAATTAAAGGCGGCATTGTCAGTGGCTTGCAAATCCGTCTATACTCAGTGACAGACCCCATACTGAGAGGTAGCAGATTATGATTTCCCGTCGCCAATTTGCCTTGTCCTTGTCCGCATTTGCCCTCTCACCTCTCAGTGTGCATGTGCATGCTGCCGTCAGGAAAACACCCTCGCCCTTGCTGCCACCGCTGGCACGCGAAGAGCCGGTGACCGACAGCTTGTGGGGCAAGAGCATCGTTGATCCTTACCGCTGGATGGAACAAAAGCCGGACACTGCCGAATTCACTAACTACCTTAAAGCGCAAGGCGCTTTTGCAAGGCAAGTGCTGGACAAGTTGCCAGGGCGACGAGCGATAGAAGCATCTCTGCAACGATTCAGTGCAGCAACAACTACGCTGGCGATACGGCAAGTCACGAGTACCCAACTGATTTTTGCGCGCCGCTCGCCAGACCAGCAGGTACTCAAGATTTATGCTGCCCCACACGCGGGTGGTGCAGAACGCCTGTTGATTGATCCCGAAGCCGGTAACAAGGGTGGCCCGGGTGGCCAAGGTGGTCAACCCAGGCGCGTGACCGAAGTGCTGATGTCTCCTGACAACAAGCATCTGGCTTACGCTATCGACAAGGGTGGTGATGAGATGCATGAGTTGCATGTGCTGACACTGGATAGTGGCAAGGACGTGCTGATTACCCGTTTGAATGGCATACCGGCAAGCTGGCTGCCCGATTCCAGCGGCCTGTTTTATGCACGCCTGCGCGACGGTGCAGTCAAGGGCAAAGTCGATTTCTCCTTCGACACGGCAACATGGCTGCACAAAATGGATAAAGACCCTGTGCAAGACACACTGGCCTTCCGCTGGTCAGATGGCCCGGCCATGGGCCAGACAGAACGTGAAATGCCTGTCGTGCATGTGAATACCGCCAGTGACTGGGCACTGGGTGCTATCTATAGCAATGGTGAATGGCCGGCCTATGGCATGGTCGCACGTCTCAATGATCTGCTGGCAGGCAAACCCGGCTGGGCAGAAGTGTTCCGCAAGGACGATATCGCGACCCACGCACTGACCGTGGGTGACGATGTGTATGTACTGGCCAAAGGCAAGTCTGAGCGTGGTGAAGTGTTTAAGGTCAGCCTGCGCGAGGCAGATAAGGGCAAGCGTGTCGTGGTGGTGCCACAAGGCGATTATGTCATCGACAGCCTGAGCCTGGCAAAAGATGGTTTATACATCCATGAGCTGCGTGGCCAGGTCGGTGCCTTGCGGCGTTACAGCTTTGCCACAGGCAAGGTGGAGGATGTAAAACTGCCTTTGACAGGTGCGGTATGGAATATACAATGCCACCCGGCCATAGAAGGTGCCTGGTTTGGCATGGACGACCTGACCTGGTCGGCCCGCACTCTGCAAACCGGCCCCAATCTGGTCGCCAAAGACACGGGCCTGACACCGAAGGCAGCATTTGACACATCTTCGTTCCTGACTACGCGCCAGGACATCAAGGCGCGTGACGGAACGGCTGTACCGGTAGAAATACTGCACAAGAACAATACCAAACTGAATGGCAAGAACCCTCTGCTGATTATTGCCTATGGTGCTTACGGCATCATACTTGACCCTGGCTTCCAGGGTTCCATGCTGGCTTTTCTGGACCAGGGTGGCGTGATTGTCTACGCCCATGTGCGCGGTGGTGGCGAGAAGGGCGAGACCTGGCACACTGCCGGGCAAAAAGCCAATAAGCCAAATACCTGGCGCGACGTGATTGATGTGGCAGAAGCAATGATTAAAGACGGCTGGACTGCACGCGGCAAGCTCGCTGTATGGGGTACCTCTGCCGGCGGCATCATGGTGGGCCGCGCCATCACTGAAAGACCAGACCTGTTTGCCGTGGCAATCGGTGAAGTCGGGGTATTCAATACCCTGCGCTTTGAGCTGACATCGAATGGCCCTGGCAATGATGAAGAGTTTGGTACGGTCAAAAAAGAAGATGAATTCCGCGCCCTGCTGGAGATGGATGCCTATCACCATGTACAAGCTGAAACCAGCTACCCGGCAACGCTGCTGATGACGGGCGCCAACGACATGCGGGTAGAACCCTGGCAAATCGCCAAGATGGCTGCCCGCATGCAAAAAAATTATGATCCCAAGCGCCCGGTATTGATGCGGGTTGATTATGATTCAGGGCATTATTCCACGACCAAGAAAATCGGCATTGCCAAGCATCTGGATATGTTTTCTTTTATTCTTGCGTATACACGGGCTTGATATTTCCAGAATTAAAATCCGGTCATCGCATGCATGGTGGCCGGTTTTCCCTCTCATTTTTTAAGGTGATTAATTTATTTTGAACGACCGTAAATCAAGCACAACTCCAGACGCAAATTCAAACACCATCATCAAATTCTACTCAGTAGAAGATGAGTTTGGAGAGTTCTCCAACTTCGCACGCTATTCCATCTCCATCAAGGGAAAAACCTGGCCCACTTCTGAACATTATTTCCAGGCGCAAAAATTTGTAGATGCGGCATATCGCGAAAAGATACGCAAGGCCAATACACCAGCCATTGCGGCCCGCCTGGGACGAGCACGCACAGAAAAATTACGCCCGGATTGGGAGTCAGTCAAAGTACAGGTCATGCGGGATGCGCTGATGGCAAAGTTCCAGCAGCATGCCGATTTAAAAGCCTTGCTGTTAAGTACAGGCGCTGCAAAACTGGTTGAAGACACCAGCGACGATGACTATTGGGGCTGTGGCAGTGATGGGCGTGGCAAGAATATGCTGGGCAGGATATTGATGGAGATACGTGCGACATTAACGCAATAATAAGCACAATAATAAGAAGGATAATAAAGATGGAGATTTATCGAAATTTGAGGCATTAATCTTTGGTGGGATAGTCTCAGATGTAGATAAAATTCCTATTACTTTTGATGGACTCGATCAAGTTATTAATTTGCTGAAAGTAGGAAAAGATAAACCCTAGTATTCATCTCAAATCCAGCTGGACCGAATGTACTTAATTGGAACTCCATTATCAGAGTAATCACATAGAAACCAAAAATGTGTTGCCACTTATCAAGCGTCAACTAAAGTCAATGAATTGCAGATTACGAGGCGTGCTACAACGCAACATGCAGCAATAAGGCTGGCACGAACAGGCGCAAGCTTTATTGCTCCCTGGCCGGATTCCACACGACCTCCCACAGATGCCCGTCAGGGTCCTGGAAGTAGCCCGAGTAGCCACCCCAGAAATTATCATGCGCAGGCTTGACGATCCTGGCCCCGGCTGAGTCAGCTTTTGCCATGACGGCATCCACCTCTGCTTTTGATGTCACATTGTGACCCAGCGTCATTTCTGTTGCGCTTGCGGTTTGCACTGCAATGCCAGTGTCCTCTGCAATACTCTTGCGTGGCCACAGGGCGAGGCGCAAACCCGCTTGTAGCTGAATGAATACCACGGCACCGTATTCAAATTCTTTACCGATGATACCTTCTGTGGCAAAGCCCAAACCATCGCGATAAAAATGCAAGGATGCTTCCAGGTCATCGACACCCAGGGTGATGACGGTGATTTGTGGTTTCATGGCAGACCTTTATTGGAAGGTTTGTCAGAAGCGGTTATTGTCAACATTTATTGTAAGCAGCGACTCATCAAGCAAATGCCATAAATTCTTCAGCAAAACACGATGGCAGTCTTGTGCTCCAGACTAAGGCGAGCTGCTTCAAACAGCGTGATCCATGTTTCCAGCTCACGGTAGCAGGCACCTTCTTTTTCGGCTTGTTCTTGTATGCGTGCCACTTCGGCATCTGACAATTGCCCGTTGTCGAGTTGTATGCCCAGCGCCGGTGCAATCAGTACCAGCTCGTCCATCAGGCGGTAAGAGGAGCCGAGCATGCCGCCTGGCAAACCGGCCTCTTCACTGTCGAACAGAACTTCATCAAAATCGACAGGCACATAATAACCTTCTGCATCTGAATGACAGATCAAATGGCTAGCAAGATTGTCATATTCTGCCTGCAATGCCTCGTCCTGGCCCGGGTCTTCATTGTCTGCCAGCGGTGTTGCAAGCCATGCAGGGTCTGCCTTGCGGTGCGCATAAGCACGGCGCAGATAATGCAGGAAGGAATAGGGGAAACCATCAAGCTGCGCACGGGATTCCAATGCAGGCAAAGACCTGGGTTCTACGTGCGCAGGTAAACCGGCTTGTGCCAGCACGGTGTTAATTGCCGCAAAATCCTCCTGTGACCATTCAAGCTCTTCATCATCGCAATCTGCCAGAGTGCCTATGCTGATACCCAGTCCCATTACTTTCTCCTGTTAGCGCACTATACGGTGCAAAGACGCATTGCCTGAAAACCGCAATGGTAGCTGCTCAATTGAGCAGATGCAACGTAAAAAAACCAGAAATGCATGGCGGCATATCTGGTTCTTTTTTGAATGACACAGACCTCAATATCAAGGCGTGCGTACCGTCACAATCTTGACGGGATGCTGCATTCTCTCGGCATGGGCCTTCACATAGGCCTGCCATTTTTCATTGCTATTGTAGGGGCTGGCCCTGTCCCAGGCTGCTCCTACGTAATAGCGCAGGGGCTTGCCTGATGCGACTGTGGCGACGATGAGATCATTGAGCTTGTCTTCTGCATAGCCCTCTGCCGTTGGCAAGATAATGGCCGTGCCTATCGAGCCATTGCTGGCCTGATCTACCCATTGGGTGATGGATGGCGTAGCCTGGTTTTTGCTGAGTTTGATGACGGGGTTCTGGCCCTTGTCTGTCGGCGACTTGTTCAGGCCAAGAGCAACCTTCAGTTGTGCCGGGCCACTGAAAGTGAATGTGCTTTCCATCTGGTCAAACAAATGACCTGCATCAACGGTGAAACGTTTGACTTCAGACACTTTGACACCCGCCGCATCCCAATTATCGTAATTGAGTTCAAACACGGTGCGTATGGGGCCGTTGGCGATGATTTTCCAGGTAGCGTAGTTTGCACTGGTATAGAGGGTCTGGCCATCCCAGATGCCGGTGCCGCCACAGCCGCGTGAACGGCCGACATTGTACATGTCCATGCCCTCGCCTTCATCCTTGTGGTAATGGTCATGGCCCTTGTTGTACCAGCGATCGACGATGGGGTAGGTCACGCGCTTGAACCAGATGTCGAGTCCGCTGCTGCGCAAGACTTCTTTATTGCTGCCCGCCGGTGCGGGTGCTTCCAGTGCCGGGCCATAGGTGCGGTGGCCTATCCTGTCATTCTCCCAGGCGAAGTCGTCCAGGCGTTCTGGTATGTAGCGGGCAAAGGCCCTGGTTTCAAATACCGGTATCAGGGTATCGATTTTTTCTACGCTGAAGACGGCCTGTTTTTCACCGGGCGCAAAATCATACTGGAAAATCAGTTCGCCATAAGCAATGCCCTCACCCTTGGGGTCTTTCGACAGGGGCGCAACATTGGTGACCTGGTGCGCCAGCACTTTGCCTTTGGCATCCTTAACGGCAATGCGTTGTATCAGCGCACCGGGCAAGGCCTTGTTGACTTCTGACCACGGCAGCGTAATGGTTTCGGACGGGCGTGCGGCCTCAAGATCATGGCTGACCTGGATAGTGAGCTTGTCGGCAGCGTTGGCCGCTCCCGCACCAAACAGGCTGAGCAATACAAACGGAAGTATCTGATAGCGCAGAGAGAGATGCAGAGTCTGTTTCATGACGATGGATTTCATTGTTGGTGTCCTGTTGGTATCCATAAGATGTAAGGCATCAATGGTGTTCGCGATAATCTGTCTTGCTGTTTCCAGCAGGCAGATAGTGGTAAGTGCGTACCTTGTGCTGGATTTCAATTACCGGATTTTTCAACAATTTGATCATTTCAGCACCAGCCAGCAGCATGGGGCCATAGCCATGCAGGGCATCAACACTGGTGGGGCGGTTGTAGTAATACACCTGATCACTCGCAAAGGTGGTGCCTACGCAAGTGCCTTCAACCTGGCCTTTGGCATTGATGCGCGGGTACAGGGCATTCCAGCCAGCCTGGGCGATCGAGCCATAAGTCGTCGGGCTGATCCAGCCCTGGTTGATTGCATGGGCAAACACATACACATACATGGCGCTGGCCGAGGTCTCAAGGTAAGAGTCATTGCGGTCCAGCATCTGGTGCCACAGGCCCTGGCCAGACTGCAACTCGGCTACGCCATTCAGAGTGGCACGCAGTTGCGCCAGTACCTTTGGATAACCCGGATGATCCTTGGGCAGCACATCGAGCAGATCAGACATAGTCAGTACTGCCCAGCCATTAGCGCGCGCCCAGTAAAAACGCGGCGCGTCAGGATTATTCGCATTCCAGCCGTGGGTGTAAATATTCGCCTGCTTGTTGAACATATAGGCAGACATCTGCAGTACGTTTTTGACAGCATCATCAAAGTGGCTGCGGTCTTTGGTGTAATGCCCTATTTCACCAAGCGGCATGACACCCATATACATATCATCTGCCCACAAGGAAGATGCCTGCGGGCGTTTTCTGGCGAGCGTACCGTCAGCCAGCCTGTACTGCTGTTTGGCGACGAAATTGCTGCACACCTTGATCATGTTACTGAGGTCAGGCCCGATATTGGCAAACCTGGCCCTGATCAGTGCCGCGCACATGGAGCCACTATCGTCGAGCGAGCGTGGGTCCAGGAAGCGGGCAAAGCTGTTGGCGCGCTCTAGGTGAAACTGTTTTTCCTGCGCATCAAAATAAGGCATGGTCTTGGCAAAAAACTGAAAATGGCGTTCTGTCATGGCGGTGAATTTTTTGTCGCCCGTGACTTCTGCTGCCTTCATCAGACCTGCATGCACGACACCCATTTCATAGACCAGGATGCCAAAGTCCCCCTTGCTTGGCTCAAAAATCGCATCGGCAACCGGTGGCTTGCTAAAGTCAGTGATTTCGGCACCCGTATTCTTCTGGATCACGCGGGTAGGCGTGACTGATTCCATATAGGCGCGTATGCGGTGCAGGGCTTCGGTGATTTCTGCCACTTCCGGCTTTTGGTAAGGCACGGGATAAGTACCCTCGCCTGTATCCTTGAGGTCTTTATTGTCCCTGTTACGGTAGCCGCCGTCGGCATAGGCCGTGCCACACAAAAACAAGGATGCGATGACCATGGTCAATAAGTTTTTAACAAGGGTAGAACTTGGTTTCATGTGCGCCCGCCTGGAAGATTTGTTGGTTTGTCTCGTTTGCGTTTTTATTGAATTCATTACCTGAAGCGATATTATTGCTCTCAATTGGTCAGACCATTCTAAATTGGTCTGTCCAATAATGCAATGTGGACTAGCCGCTTATTCTATGATTATGCGATAATTCTTGCGCCTGCCTGCGGCAGGCAGGCAGCAATATTAATAGAAATACATGAAGGAGCAGCGCTTGAAGCCAGCCATCATCACCTTGTTTGCTTCTGTATGCATGGCAGCAAGCCTGCTCACAGCATGCGCAAAACCTGCCCAGCCAGCGCCTGCAGACAATGCCTATACAGCCGAGAACACCTATAAAAAGCTGGTGGTGGCATATCCATATATCCACATCGCCAGCAAACAGCCGCCTGCAACTGTCAGGGTCTTGCGCAATATCAGCTATGTCAGCAATCAGGGCCAAGCCCTGCAACTGGATGTGTTCATGCCAGCCCGCAGCAGTAGCAGCAACCCAGCCTTGCCTGGCATAGTCCTGGTGCATGGCGGCGGCTGGCGCTCAGGCACACGCGACAACCTCGCCCCCATGGCGATACGGCTGGCTGAACGCGGCTATGTTGCTGCCGCCATCAGCTACCGCTTATCAGATGAAGCCCGTTACCCCGCCGCCATCCATGACGTGAAGGCGGCGATACGCTGGCTGCGCACGCATGCGGTTGAATACCAGCTAGACCCCAGGCACATTGCCGTGGCCGGTGGTTCGGCAGGCGGCCAGATCGCAGCCCTGGTGGGTGTCACGAATGACAGGCCTGAATTTGACCCACAGGCACAGCCCGGTGCGGTTTCCAGCGCCGTTTCCAGTGCAGTGCAAGCCATCATCAATATCGATGGCCTGTCCGACTTTACCTCAGAGGAAGCGCGCAAGTATGAAGACGACCCGCGCAAGCAGCCATCTGCGGCGGGTGCCTGGTTTGGCGGTACCTATGCAGAAAAGCCTGAAGTATGGAAAGACGCGTCACCACTGATACATGTCAACAAAAATACCCCACCTATCCTGTTCATAGGCAGCGCACAAAGACGCTTCAGCCTGGGCGGGATGAGATGGTGGAGAAATTAAATGCTCTTGGCATCGCCAATCAGACCGTGCTGCTACCGGATACACCGCATAGCTTTTGGTTGTTTGATCCATGGCTGGGAACAACGGTGGAGGCGATGACGGCATTTTTAGGGAAGATGTTTGGCAGACCATGAGTTGTTGACTTGACGACTTATAACGGGCCATATCAGGGCAATCTGAAGCAATACCAATCTCATACGCACCGCTTTTTTGACCATCGCTTTCAGTTCAAATGAATGACGGGAGTAACCAACAGAACCCCATCCCTCACCCCGCCTCTCCCTTGAAGGGAGAGGCGTTGACGGCAGTGTCATCGCAAAAACTATATCTGCCATTGCTGGTAGCAATTCAGCTCGGTGCCTGTCCATCTGCCACGATGCCCATGTCCTGCATGTTCTGCGGCGTATAACCAGCTTTGATCAGCGACTGGTTCAGAGCCTTGCGTAAATAGGCGAGGTCAAATTCTGTCTGTGCGAGGTTCAGGCCCAGCTCAACGAGCTGGCCAGAGCGCAGTATAGGCGCACCTGTGGTTTTGTCCCAGTGCAGCAGGTTGTGGTTTTCATTCGGGTCGGCATCGAGGTTATACAATTCCCATTGGGTATTCGTGGGATTTTGCGGTTCCCAGTAACGCACGAGTTTCCATGGTTTCTCAAAATATGATTGTATGTGGTTGGGTTGTACGACAGGGCCGGATGCTGTCAGTGGTTGCTTTTCGGTAGGCTTGCCAGTAGGGCTGGTCAGGCGTTCTGTGATATTCACATACCACTGGTATTTGTCAGGCAGATAGTTGGTGTCCAGCGGTGCGGTGATGTTGTCGTCAGAGACAAACAGCACGCCACAGCGTTCAGTTTCATTTGCCGTGCCACGAATGACGGGTGACAGGTCTTCGCCAGCCAGGGGTTTGACATCATGGCCCTGTATGAATTTAGCCAGTGCCTGCCTGTCGTTTTCATCATAGCCTGCCAGGCCCAGCAAAGTTGGCACCCAATCGACATGCGTGGTGTGGCATTGCACGGTGCGCATGGTTTTGTCACCATTGACCAGTGGTGAAGAAATAATGGCGGGAATATGCGTGGCCTCTTGATAGGCACCACACCATTTTTCTATCTGCCCGCCATGCGCACCTGCAAGCTCACCATGGTCAGAAGTGAAAACGACGATGGTATTCTGGTCGAGACCACTTTCATACAGGCGTTCAAGTATGGTGCTGACTTCGATATTGACGAGGTATTGCAGGTACAGGTAAAACGCCAGGTAGTTGCGGTACCAGTCCTCGGCATTGCTTTGCATCTTGAATGGATAAGGCGATGGAATGACCGCATGCTGACCACGCAAGGTCGTCAGTGCAAGTTGGAATTTATAGGAATAATCGTACTGGCAATCCGGCTTGCTGGACAGGTCACCGTCCCAGTTGGCAGGCAGCCTGACATCGCCGAGTTTGAAGCCATCAGGGTTCAGCGGCACGCGGTAAGTTGCCTTGAACTGATTGGGTGCCTTGCCGTAAGTCGGCGGCTGACTCAGCGTACCTTTGACAGGTGCACCATAGGGCGCAATGATGTCGCCCAGCGTCGGCGGTGTAGTGGGTGTTTCTACCGCTGGTTGCCAAGGAAATGGATAAGCACCGATATCATGAGGATTGACAAAAGACGCCACCGCCAGCCAGGGCCGCGGCTTAAAACTGGCATTGGTGGGGTTGTTACTGTTGATCATATTCGCCTCCACGCCCACGCCCTTGCGGCGCAGGAAGGTGGTGACGAGGTCAGTATAGGTCTTGTCGCGATACACGCCGAGGTTGGGCGTACCGAAGCGCTGGTCAGACGGGGTTGAATATTCCCAGTCGCCAAAGCCCCAGTTCTCCAGACTGCCATCAGGCGGGTTCGATAAATCCCAGCGGCCAAAATAATGCGTCTCATAACCCGCCGCACGGAACCAGTCACCCATGGTTGGCACGCCATCTTGCGGCAACCATGGGAAGGCCGGATCAGTATCGACCTTGAACATGCCCTCGGTCTGTGTCACGCCACTATGCGCACTGTACTGCCCCGTCATGATGGTGGCACGACCAGGCACGCAGGCAATGCTGGAGCAGGTATGGTTTTGTAGCGATACCCCATTCTCACGCAGCTTGACGAAACCGGGGAACTGTTCTGCATACGGATTGTCCGCCAGACTACCCTCTTCAAAACGCAAAATCTGGTACAGCGGGTCCAGCGGGTCATCCGCATAACGCGGCGGATAACGCATCTGATCAACCATGATGAACAGGATATTCGGCCTGGCTGGTGGCGCGCTACTGTCACTGGCATTGCTACTCGAATTATTGGAATTACTGGCGTTGAGGCTTGCTGTGCTCATGATCATCCTTTGTGCGTTAAGGGCTAGAACAATGCGGAAGGTTTGCAGCAAGGATGAAGGGGAGTTCACCCTTGCATTGAATTATCTAATTGTCAATTCTAATGCGACTTATCGAAAAAACAAAGATATAAGTTGTACAGGCACAAAAATTTTCAATTGGCGCGTGGCAATAGGAAAATTTATGCCTCCCGAAGGATATGGGCTATTCGCGGGCTCGGTAAGTGATACTGCTTCTGCTCAGACGCAGCACCGGTTCAGGCATTGCGACCAATGCGCTGCACATCTGTTTCTTTATCAAGATATTTATCAGAATCGTTATCAGGATCTCGAATATAAATATTTCAGATTTTTCTCATACACTGCTTCCGCATCAACACGGGTAATCAAATCCAGGGCAAGCAAAGTATGCTTCCTGTCGCGGTTTTCTCTGGTCCCATATTCGTGCAGCACCAGAAAATCCTGATCCAATTCTTCTACTTCACCAATAAAACAGACATCATTGCGCACGCGCTCTGTATGCAGAGTCACATGCCCAAACTGCTCCTGAATAGAGGCCAGCGCTTCATGTAGCGAATTGATGGCAATCCCGGGCATGCATGGCGCGGCCTGGTTGCGCTTGATTAAGGCGTACAGTGATTCAAGGAAATTGCCACCCCAGCGTATCCGGGTAATATCCTCGCCATAGACAAGGCTGAATCCATTCGCCACGCCCTCTTCGGTAAACAAGCTTAACAGTACAAATTTGTCTGAGTAATCGGCAATGATGCCCGTAAATGCATTGCTATCCAGATCGTCGCGGTACAGGTCTATCAGCTCTTGCGTCTCTTTTAGTTTGTTTATCGTCTTGTAATGCACACTCATTTTTATCTTTTCAAACTGTATGCGCAGCCCGGCATTCATGCTGACAATGCTAAAATGAATCACCGGAATCAAGCTGGAAAACGACCATAGCACGAGACGAGGCCGCATGATAGAAAAGCTGGAAATAAATCATCTCAGAACCCTCGATGCCCTGTACAAGTTTGAGAACCTGTCGGCAGCGGCAGAATATCTCGACGTCTCCCAGCAGGCCGTCAGCCTGCAGCTTAAAAAGTTGAGGGATATCCTCAGTGACCAGCTCTTTGTCAGGACAGGTCATGGTGTTGTCGCCACGCCATATGCAAAACTGATACAGCCACATGTCCGCCAGGTATTGATGCATCTCAATGACATCCCCCTGCCTGGCTCAGTCACTCCGGCAAATACAGCAAGAACCCTGGTCATCTCTGCCACTGACTACACGCAAAAAATCATCGTAGGCGAGCTCATCAATGAACTGCGGACTTCTGCACCCGGGGTAAAAATCACCATCATCAATATCGAGAGTGCAAACCTGATCCAGAAAATGCACCAGGGTGAGATAGACCTGACGCTGACATCGAATGGCTACGTGCCTGAGGGCCTGGTGTCAGATGCGATTTTCACGGAAAGATATGTCTGCGTATCCGCCAACAAAGACATTGTCTTTGATGACTATTTACCGCTGGAACGCCTGATCGAATATGACTTTGTCGTGACATCGCCGGGCATCGCCAGCTTCAAAGGCTCGGCAGACAGCTGGTTTGAACAACAAAAGCTGCGACGCAAGGTACAGGTATCAGTACCCTCTTTTTTCATGGCGCAGGAATATTTAAAGCAATCAGGCATGGTCGGCTTTTTACCATCACGCCTGATGCCATGTGCTGGCCTGTTTGAAATACCACTCAAGAAATATCCACCCGGGTATGAAGTCGTTGCCGCCTACCACCCCAGCGCACGGAATGATGCGTTCATGGTATGGCTGCTGGACAAGATAAAGCAAAAGTTCTCGCCAGCTACATAAATCGCTTGTATCGCTTACAAGCCTGCCTTGATGGTCAAGCGCGGCCCTTTCCTCCAGACTCTCTGCATGTTTATTCAACAGAGAGTTCATATGACCATCAAGAAAATCAATCCCGCCACGCTATATGACGGCGCGCCATTTGGCATGTCGCAAGCAGCAATAGAGACTGACAGCGGCCTGGTTTTTATCTCAGGCCAGGTCGACTGGGACGGCGGCTACCAGGTCAAGCATAAAGACATCGCAGCGCAAGCAGGAGGGGCAATCAAAAACCTGCTGACCGTGCTGGAAGCAGCAAATTCTTCAGTCGCCAATATCCTGCAACTACGCGTCTATGTCAGGGGAGAACTCGCCGACCATATGGAAAAGGTAGTACCTGTGCTGCTAACATACCTGGGCACATCACGCCCGGCATTAACCGGTATCGGTGTTGCTTCTTTAGCGACAGCGGATACCCTGATAGAAATTGAAGCCGTAGCAAAGCTGAATCCTGCGTAGTGATCAGCGAATAGCCCGAAGCTGCCACATGCACGATAGACATCACCTCAAAAAAACGCGTAGAATATACGTCATGCGGGTGTAGTTTAATGGCAGAACGGCAGCTTCCCAAGCTTCATACGAGGGTTCGATTCCCTTTACCCGCTCCAGTCCTTTCCATACTTTTCCAGTTTTTCCTTATTGAAGATACAATGCAGGGCAATTTTTACTTTGCTTGCGTACCAAGTACTCCTGTTCACTACCATCTGCCATGGAAGACAAGATCAAAATGAAGCAACTGAGATCACGCAACATCGTCGCGTTTGCATTTCTGGCCGCCGTAGCGTTTTCTACCTACGCCAGCGAACCCGTGAATGGCAGCTTTACCGCCAACAAATCTTGCGAACTGTACTCGTCTTTCAACAAGCAGAGTAATCCTGGTGCTGTGCATACCGTGGTCGGTAAGAGCTATGCGGTGAAGGAGATCAACAAGCCGGGTGACTATGCCTGGTTGCGGGTGGATGTGGATGGTGCCAATCCTAATTTGCGCTGGGTGGCGCGGGATTGTGGTACTGCACAACTGGACCAGGTGCCGCAAGACAATCCTCCAGCAGGCCGGGCCAAGGCGAACCGGGAGGCTGACCGCCAGACCATGTGCAGCACGCCGAATCTTGAAGACAGCTATGTACTGGCAATCACCTGGCAGCCCGGCTTTTGCGAGCACTTTGCTTATCGCGGCAAGAAGCCTGAGTGCGACGCCATCAATAGCGGCAAGCTGAAGATCAACAACCTGACCCTGCATGGCCTGTGGCCAAATAAAAAAGAATGCGGCATCAATTACGGCAACTGTTCTACCGAGCCGATGAAGCTATCTTCAGACACCATCAGACGCATCGCCAAGTGGATGCCGAATTTCCAGTTTGAAAGCAAGTTTGGTGAGTATGAATGGAGCAAGCATGGCACTTGCCAGGCACGCGATGCGGATACGTATTTCAAGACCGCGGCGGCAGCCGTTGAGGAAGTCAATAATTCAGCGGTGGGCAAGTTCATCCTCGATCACGCTGGTAAATCTTTCGCGGTGAAAGATTTCTTTGAAATGGTCAAGAAACAGGAAGGCGAAAAAATCGCGCAAAACTTCATGCTCAGTTGCGCCGATGGTAAATACCTGCAAGAGATACGCCTGAAGTTGCCAACGAATTTTGAAACGGGCAAGGGCCTGGCAAAACTGGTTGGTGATGCGGAGGGATTTAACCGCCAGACCGACAAGTGTGACAATGAAATTATTGTCGAAACGAGTGGCCGCGGGCGGTGATCATTTTGCAGGATGCGCCATGCCCGCCGTTTTCACATACATGAGTATTTGACGATGGTGCGCAGCGCGCCCCCTACTACACCACAAACACTTGGCTTCATTTGCTCGAACATACTTTATCCGCAGAAAATTTATCTATCATGTTCGTCATCGAACTCACCTATATTCAGCCCTTGTCGATAGTGGATAATTTTGTCAGCGAACACCGTGCATTTCTTGAACGGCATTATGCGACAGGACAGTTTTTGCTGTCTGGGCGCAAGGAGCCGCGTACGGGTGGATTTATTCTGGCGAATACGGCAAGCCGGGAAGCACTTGAATCGATCTTGCAGGGAGATCCGTTCCAGCGTGAGGGCATTGCACGGTACACAGTGACAGAATTCCTGCCATCCATGGCGGCGGCGGACTTACAAGGTTTGCTGACGAATTGAGCGTATTACGGGCAGGTGCAGACAAAGCACATGCTGCCTGCATCTGCCCATCAACCCCTTATTTACTGAGCACAGCTACCGCCTTGTCCAGCACCACATCACGCCCGGCACGTATATCTGCAACAGTCGGGGCGATTTCTATATCTGGCGCTATGCCCTTGCCGACAAATTCGCGGCCATCTGGAAAGCTGTCATGCTTGACGCAAATGCGGGCGCTGCCACCACCAGGCAATTTAAAGAACATGGGCATACCCGTGCTGCCAGCAGTAGCACTGCCTATGACGGTACCACGCTGCAAGGTAACGAAAGACATCAAAAAATCTTCTGCGGCTGAAAAAGTTTTTGCGCCAGCCAGCACAACGACCGGGCCTGCATAAACTTCCTTGCGCTCATTCACATACGGTTTGGAAATACCACCACGTACCGTATCAAGCAGGATGACGTCACTCCTGGCACGCATGAAGTTACTCTCCTGTCTTTCTGCGCTGTATGCGTAGGGTACGGGTTTTTTGCTTAAAAAACTCAGTATGGCAGCGCCATGCAAACTGGAGCCGCCGCCGTTATTGCGTATATCTAGAACTCATTTCATAAATAGGATGAGTGCGAACAAGACGATTTGGGATGCAGTGCAAGGCGTGACGCGAAGCTAAGGCTGGTGCCTTAGCGAGGGGCACAACGCTGCAATGCGCCCAAATCGTCAGTTCCCGGAGGGTTTGCCTCATAACGCGCGCTGGACTGCGTTGGACTCGTTGTCAATAGGCAAAGCTATTGACTGCCTCGTCTCCTTGCAGGACGCATGTGCGCTGGTAAGCGCACATCGTACGCAGGCGTGCAGCATGCTGCACGAAACCCCTGCTTTACCCTTGCCAGCCCACGTTATGAGGCAAACGCATCTCACCCTATTTATGAAATGAGTTCTAGTATCAATCCTTTGGCCTTCATGATATTGGGCATCACGGATTCAAGTTTCTTGACACCAGCATCGCTTTCAAAGTGATCAAGGGCAAGATAGGCGATGTCGCCGGGCAGCATTCTGAAATCAAAAGATGGGTCGCCTGGCACGTCCCGGTCTTGCCCGCGAGCGACAACTTCTATCCTTTCTTTACCGGTTGCATCGCGTAAACCAAGGCGTATGCTTTTACTCTGGTCGCCGCTAAACAAGCCATAGCTGTACATGCGCACAACCTTGTCCTGTGGGGTGCCGCTACTGGCGCGTGGAGCTACATTGTTGAGCGCATACTCGTGCACTGGCTGACCGTCTATGCTGATGATTTCATCACCACGCTGGATTTTTTGGGCAAGCTGCTGGTTCTGCACCTTGGTGACCAGTACGCTTTTGCCAATCAGGGCAGTTGACAGCGCTGGCCGTGAATAAAACCCATCTTGCAATTCTTCCGGTGCATAGATATTGGTGTGCCCATCTTGCAGCAAAGGTGCCAGTTGCATCATGACCTGGTAATACTCACGGGTACTCTTGGTTTGCATGACTTTATCCAGGTATTCCAGATAGACCTTGTCCCAATCAAGGTCAGGAACATTATGGAAATTCACAAAGCTGCGCTTGACCTCGGCCCAGAACATCGACAGGCCTGCGACTTTTTCTGCGGTGCTGATTTGCTCTTTGTAGGGCGTTCCTAGTACAGAAGCACGTCCCATTTTTGCGGGCAACTCTATCAGTTTGAGATAAGCTTTAAAGCGCGGTTCATCCTTGACGGTGGCAAAGGCTGGTGTAGTCAGATAGCTCTTCAGGGCAGGAATCAATACCCAGGTCTGGCTGCTTTCGAGGAAATTCAAAAACGCTTCTTTATTACCCAGGCGTAGCTCCAGCACGGCTGCATCGAGCATGAAATCAAAACGGCGACCCCTGAAGTGCAAAGCATCTGCGCTTAGGTTAAGTGATTCATTACTATCTATCGCCGCCAGAGCAAGTTTAAGTTTGGCCAGAGCTGCCTGCAGGTCTTCTTTACTGGCATCCGGCTTGGACAAACTGCTGGCCTCGCCCCTGAGCCGGTATATTCCATCCATTGCATGTGTTATCGCCTGTGCTGATTCACTGACTCTGGTTTTGATGTCACCTTGCCAGGTAGCGTTATCCGCAGCATTTGAGAGATGAAAGACCAGCAACAGAGGGAACGCAGCCAGCAAGCGTAAAGTCAGGGCAGAGGCGGTATTTTTCACAAAGAATATCTCTTTCACTTAAATGATATTGATATAGCATTACTGAATGAATTCAATAATTATAAATTGCATCATGAAATTACAACTACGACAATAATATTTTCTCTACGTAAACCACACTGTGTCTTCGCGCTCTGTTGTAAAGCCCGCAATTCAGACACACTATTTATGCAGAAATTGCGGACAACAAAGTTACAATCCAGACTGATTTAGCTCAATACGTTTAATGTTTTATTGTGCAAAGTTGCAAAAGTAATCTAACTCGAGCTCATGCAAATAATTTCTCATACAACTCTGCAAGACCCGCTGAATACAACACAAAGTGATCAGCTTGCTGCGCAACATTTGCTTGCGCGGGTGGAGCAGCTTGAGCACGAAAATGCAGCTCTTAAACTTACCCTGCAGTCGCAACAGGCCAAACAGAGTTTTTACGAAGACTTTTTCCAACATTCGCGCACCCCTTGCCTGTTCATCGATCCCGCTGGGGAGGTAATGCATGTCAATCTGTCGGCAGCGAGCCTGCTAGGCACAACACCAGAAAACCTGGAGGGGCAGCAACTACGGACATTTGTCTTTGAAGATCAGGCAGTGCTAGAAACTCAATTGTCTGCACTGACCGCCCTTGGCGAGACATCTACTTGCGAGATAAGGGCTGTAAAGGCTGACCGGGAACTAATCTTGCTCAGATTAGAGATGATCGTCCTGAACTCCAACAGTCAGCAAAGCTGTCTGGGTGTGCAATTGACAGATATAACGCGCCAGCAAGGCAAGCTCATGAGCCAGGCTGAGGGGCAATATTTTGCCAGCGTTGTCGCCGAGAACGTACCAGGCATGGTGGCCTACTGGAATTCGGACTTGCGCTGCACTTATGCCAACCACCATTACCTGAGCTGGTTTGGCCGCACCACTGAACAAATGCGAGGCATACATATGCAGGACTTGCTTGGCCAGGAGCTGTTTTCCAAAAATATCGCCTATATCAAGGCAGTCTTGAAAGGTGTAGATCAACAATTTGAACGTACTCTGGTGAAGGCCAATGGCGATGTTGGCCATACTTGGGCGCAATACATCGCTCATACCATTGATGGTATTGTGCAAGGATTCTTTGTGCTGGTGACAGATGTCAGTTTGCTCAAAAAATCGCAAAAAGCACTGTTGGAAAGTGAAGCCAAGAACCGCGCCCTGGTAAGAGCTATCCCGGATTTGATTCTGACTATCCACCGCGATGGCCGCCATCTTGACGTGCATGCCCCTGACCCAGGCATGTTATTGCAAAGCAAGGAACAACTACTGCGATTAAAAATTGAGGAAGTGTTACCGCCAAATGTGGCAAGCCAATATATAAACGCAATTGACCAGGCACTGACCAGCGGCAAACTCCAGGAATTTAGCCATGACCTGCCAGTTGCTGACCGAGGTGACATGCAGTTCGAAGCCAGGATAGTGCCATGCACCCAGGATACCGTCATCGCCATCATCCGCGATATTACAGAAACCGAGCGCGAGCGCCGGGCACAAGAATTGCGGCTATCCGAGCGCCTGCAAGTGCGTGAAAACGATTTGCGCGAAATACAGCTGAGCCTGACCATGGCCAGCGATATTACCAATATAGGCACATGGATACGAGATCTGAGAACTGGAGAATTGTGGGCCTCGTTGGAATGGCGCAGGCAATTTGGTTTTAGTCAGGATGAAACCTTGAATATGGAGATGGTCATTCAGCGCATCCATCCAGCTGACCGCCGCCATATACAAAACGTCACAGGCAATTATACTCAAGATGGAAAGCATCGATTCCAGGCCGAGTTCAGGGTGATTTTTCCGCACGAATCCGAACGATGGGTGGCTGTAGTCTGGCAGGTAGAACTTGATGAACAAGGCCAACCATTGCTGACCCGTGGCGTGGCTGTAGATATTTCTTCACGCAAGGAGGCAGAACTTGAATTGGCACAAAAGCGTGTGGAAGTCATGCACCTGGCACGTGTCGCCACCATGGGTGAATTGTCTGGTGCCCTGGCGCATGAACTAAACCAGCCACTGACTGCCATACTCAGCAATGCCCAGGCTGCCCAGCGTTTTTTGGCCAAGCCCGAAGTGGACCTACAGGAGCTGGGCGAAATTCTGCAAGATATCGTGGACGAAGACAAGCGTGCCGGCGAAATCATCCGGCGTTTACGTCGCTTGTTCGATAAGCGCAGTAATGAGCATCAAAATGTGGACATCAATGAAGTGGTGTTGAAAGTCGTGCATATCCTCCGTAATGACATGATTAATCAGGGAATTACTTTGTTAAGTGAACTGCAAGAAAACTTACCTCTGATCAGCTCGGATACCGTGCAATTAAAACAGGTCTTGATCAACCTTGTTATGAATGCGAGTGAAGTTGTCTCTGAACTCAGTGCTAACCAACGCGTCATAGAAATCAACACCAGACTAACACCAGAAAACAAAGTCGAAGTCAGTGTGAATGACCATGGCCCTGGCGTACCAGAAGCTCTGGGCGACAAAATATTCGAAGCTTTCTACACTTCCAAGAAAAATGGTATGGGACTGGGTTTATCTATTTGCAAGAATATTATCGAAGCCAGTGGCGGCCAATTATGGTACGAAAACCATGACAATCACGCTGGCACTGGCGCAAGTTTCCGCTTCCACTTACCTGTTTCGAACGAGCCCGCCTCATGACAGAAGCACCCAGCGTATTTCTGGTCGATGACCAGCCAGCAATACTCAAGGCCATGTCGCGCCTATTACAATCTGCCGGCCTGAATGCTGTCACCTTTGAATCAGCAAAAGCCTTCCTGGACAGCGACAGTGCAAATAAGGCTGGCTGCCTGGTGCTGGACCTTGCCATGCCGGGTATGGATGGTATGGCACTACAGCATCGGCTCAGCGAGGTGGATAGTGATTTGCCCATTATCTTTTTGACAGGCCATGGCAGCATAGATGCCGGTGTGCTTGCCATGAAGCTGGGTGCGCAAGATTTTTTGACCAAGCCAGTGGATGACGAAAAACTGTTGGCAGCGGTAAAGGCCGCCTTTGAACGTAACCAACGCGCCAGACTTGCGAAAGCCGAAAAGCAAGCAATACAAGCCCGCCTGGACAGCCTGACACCACGAGAGCTTGAAGTCTTGTACCTGCTGATAGAAGGCAAGCTCAACAAACAAGTCGCAGCAGAGCTGGGGACAGTCGAAAAAACCATCAAGGTACACCGCGCCAAGGTGATGAGCAAGATGGACGTGACATCCATCGCTGCCCTTATCCATTTGCTGGGAAAACTAAAAGTCTGAGATCTGCCAGCTCCAGCTGGTCCCGCCCACGCCAACTCACCTTGTTTAACAATGAAATGCCTGCTATTGGACCAAGGTCCAATAGCCTCATCATCTTTTCAAACATAAGATGATGCTCATGGGAAATACATCTACATGGATAGCGGTGGTTGATGACGAAGAAGGAATTCGTCGCTCTTTGCTGCGCCTATTGCGCTCGGCTGGTTTGGAAGCACACGCTTTCGTATCGGGCAAAGTCTTCCTGGGCAGCCTTGAATCCAGGCAACCTGCATGCGTATTACTCGACCTGCACATGCTGGATATGTCTGGCTTTGCCGTGATTGCACAGCTGGCTCAAATTGCACCTGAGCTGCCTGTCGTCATTCTGACAGGGCAAGAAGTCAGTGAAAAACAAAGAAATGCTGATCTTGCCCATGCCTTAGCAGTTTTACAAAAACCAGTCGACGATCAGGAATTATTTGCCGCAATAACCAGCGCCCTGATTAAAAAAGACAAGCAACCACTTTATCACAGCACCAATCCAGTAATAGCTAAATAGCCGGAGACAGAAAATGAAATTATCCAATTTGAAGATAGGCCAGCAACTTGGCATAGGTTATGGCCTGTTGCTTTGCATATTGGCAATCGTCGCTTTGCTTGGCGTTAATGGCATGCATAAATCCAATGAAGCGCTGCACCATGTCGTCGATATCAATGTCGCCAAAATCAATCACCTGGAAGACATGGCCAGCTCTGTGCATATTGAATCGAGGGTGATCAGAACCATTGCCCTGGTGTCTGATGACAGCATGGCGCAAGAGCAGCATAAAAAAATTGACGAAGCCCGCGTGGAGTACAACAAGGCATATTCCAAACTGGAAAAAATGCCTATGGATAACGCGGATAAGACTTTCATGCCCAAAATCAAGGAAGCTCAGCAAGCAGCGCGGACGCTCAATGACAAATTTGTCGAATTGGCAAAAACGGATAAAGATGCAGCAGTCAAATTTTTGTTGAAAGATGTCGTTCCAGTTAACAGCAAATGGCAACATGCAATTCACGAATTTGTCTTGTTGCAAGGTGAAGAAAATGCTAAGGACGAAGTCGATGCCAAGGAAGCCTATAAGGCGTCAATGACTTTCATGATCGTTGCGACACTTGCAGCCATTTCTATCGGCATTGCAATTGCCTGGAATAGTGCACGTGCCATCACCACCCCAATAAAAAAGGCGATACAAGTAGCCCAGAGCGTGGCCGAAGGCGACCTCACCAGCCAGATTGAAGTACAGGCGCAAAATGAAGCGGGTCAATTGATGCAGGCATTGAAGCAGATGAATGACAGCCTCGCTCATCTGGTTGGCCAGGTACGCCAGGGCACAGAAACAATCAACACCGCATCGAGCGAAATTGCCACGGGTAATATGGACTTGTCATCCCGTACGGAGTCACAGGCTGGTGCACTGGAAGAAACAGCGTCGTCCATGGAAGAGTTGACTTCTACCGTCAAACAAAATGCCGACAATGCCCGCCAGGCCAACCAACTGGCCATCGCCGCCAGTGAAGTCGCCATCCAGGGTGGGGCGGTAGTTGCCCAGGTTGTCAGCACGATGGGCGATATCAATACCTCATCGAAAAAGATCGTCGATATCATCAGCGTCATTGATGGCATCGCCTTCCAGACCAATATTCTGGCGCTTAATGCAGCGGTTGAAGCAGCGCGCGCTGGTGAACAAGGCCGTGGCTTTGCCGTAGTGGCCAGCGAAGTGCGCAACCTGGCACAACGTAGTGCATCTGCTGCGAAGGAAATCAAGACACTTATCGATGATTCCGTTGAAAAGGTTGGCGTGGGTAGCCGCCTGGTTGATGAGGCTGGCGTGACCATGAACAAAGTGGTCAGCAGCATCAGTAACGTGACTGACATCATGGGTGAAATCACGGCTGCCAGTGCAGAACAGACATCGGGCATAGAGCAGATCAATACTGCAATCATACAAATGGATGAAGTCACACAACAAAATGCGGCCCTTGTAGAGGAAGCCGCCGCCGCTGCCGGTTCATTACAAGAGCAGGCGGCGAGCCTGGCCAACCTGGTACAACAATTTAAAATCGAACCAACAAATCATCTGCAAACAGCGCCTGCGATAAAGGCGCAGCCTGCCAGCATCAGTAAATCGACTACTGCAGGGATACAAAAAATCCAGCGCGCAGTTGCAAAGACCAAGCCTATGCCCAAGCTTGTCACGGCAAATGAGGGTAGTTGGGAAGAGTTTTGAGCATAATTATTGTGTCGTGTTGGTTTGATTTTCCGGCAAAAGATTAGAGGTAGTTAACATTCAAGAAAATGTGTTTGCTTTCCTTTGGATTTATTGAAAGTAAGCATAGCCTAGTTTGATGGGGTTTTATCTCTTAAATTAGATGTCATATTTTATTAGATGGCCTCAGGTACGTAGTGCATTGAAATCGTACGTTAGTCAATCGCCAACAATCAAACATTTTAATGTTAGTTCATTAAATTTTCTAATTTTGATATTTTCCCTAGAATGATAAGCAATGAATCCAGCACACTTGCCAGCCAACGAGAAAGACCGATTAGCCTCACTTCAATCACTTGACATTCTTGACACTTCTCCTGAAGCTGAATTTGATGCTTTGGTGAGAGTTGCATCTTCCATTTGCGGTGTGCCTATTTCATTGATCAGCCTGGTTGATATAGAGCGCCAATGGTTCAAGGCAAATATTGGGTTACCTGGTGTATCGGAAACACCGCGCGATATCGCTTTCTGCGCGCATGCGATTCTAGGGGATGAGGTATTTGAGGTATCAGATGCAAAGCAAGACGTGCGTTTTGCTGACAATCCCCTGGTTGCGGGTAATCCTGATATCAGGTTTTATGCTGGTGCACCGATCATCTTAAGTGATGGGAATCGTGTTGGCACCCTATGTGTTATTGATCGTCAGCCAAAATATTTAGATGAAAAGCAGCGTGAAAATCTGCAATGTTTGGCTCTCGCTGCCGCAGCGGCTCTGGAAGGGCGGCGCGCAGTACGTCAATACCAACAAGCGGCACTTGATTTGCAGGCCAGTGAAAATCACTTACGCCAGATCTATCATACAACTCCCACGATGCTGCATTCGATTGATGTGAACGGAAGATTGATTGTTGTAAGCAATACGTGGTTGCTTAAACTCGGTTATAGCCGCGACGAGGTGTTGGGACATTTATCTTCAGAATATCTGACCCCTGAGTCACAAGAACATGCCAAAAATATTGTAATACCAGAATTCTTTAAAACTGGACGATGCGATAACATTGCCTATCAAATGGTGGCCAAAGATGGCTCAATACTTGATGTCTTGCTTTCGGCCATTCTCGAATACGATGCAAATGGACAGCCACGCAGTAGTGTTGCTGTAATCGAAGACGTGACTCAACGACGCATCGTTGAGCATAAGCTGCAACAAAAGCGTCAACGGTTAGCACACATCATTGATAGTACCCAATTGGGAACGTGGGAGTGGAATGTTCAGACAGGAGAAGTGATTTTTAATGACCGATGGGCTGAAATTATTGGTTATTCCTTAGAGAATTTTTATCCTCTGTCAATCCAAACCTGGGTCGATACTGTACATCCGGATGACTTAAAGGTGTCGGAAGCATTACTTGAACGACATTTTGCAGATATTAACGTGCGCTACGAGTGTGAAATTCGAATGCGTCACCGGGATGGACACTTAGTACTGGTGCGTAGTCATGGTCGTGTCATGACGTGGACTGCCGATGGCAAACCTGAATGGATGTTTGGCACACACGAAGACATCACGGAACGCAATGCGGAAAAAGTCGCATTGCAAGAAGCGAAAGAGCGAATATCTCTGGCGACAGACTCTGGTCGCATTGGCATTTGGGATTGGGATATTTTAAGCAATACCTTGGCCTGGGATGAATGGATGTATCGCTTGCATGGTTTGACTCCGAGGCAAGATGCTGCCCCTTTTGAGTTATGGTCACGAAGCCTTCATCAAGAGGATCGTAAGAACGCAGAATTAGCCTTGCGGGAAGCGGTCTCTGGACGTAGTGTTTTTGCTACAGAATTTCGTATCGTTTGGCCCGATGGTTCTATTCATCATATCTGTAGTACGGGTCGCGTCACGTGTGATGAATCGGGACGCCCATTACGTATGGTTGGTGCTAATTGGGATGTTACCGAATCTCGAAGCTTGACTGCCGATTTGGCAGAGCAACGTGAGCTGTTAGAAGTGACCTTGCGTTCGATTGGTGATGCGGTCATCACGACCGATGATAGGGGACAAGTTACCTGGCTTAACCCAGTTGCTGAGCGAATGACTGGCTGGCTTGTGGCTGAGGCGATAGGAAGACCACTGGGTCAAGTTTTTCATATCGTTAACGAGGAAACGCGCAAAGCTACTGAGAATCCAGTCTTGGTCTGTCTAGAGCAAGGTAAGATAGTGGGATTGGCTAACCACACTGTACTGATGTCGCGTAATGGAGAGGAGTACGGTATTGAAGATTCTGCGGCGCCTATTCGCAATACAACTGGCGATCTTTTAGGTGTCGTGCTGGTATTTCATGACGTGACGGAGCAACGACGTCTATCCGGTGAAATGAGTTATCGCGCAACCCATGATGCACTGACAGGACTTGTCAATCGAGCGGAATTTGAAAATCGGCTTCGTCGCGTTTTGCAAAAAGCACACGATGAAAGAAGTCAGCATTTCTTACTCTACATTGATCTTGATCAATTCAAACTGGTTAATGACTCTTGCGGACATACGGTTGGTGATCAACTTTTGCAGCAGGTAGCGAAATTATTATTATCTGCAATACGGGAACGAGATACGCTTGCGCGACTAGGTGGGGACGAGTTTGCGATTATTTTAGAACACTGTGCTGATGATCCAGCACAACGGGTCGCGCAACAAATTTGCGAGAAAATGGATGATTTTCGCTTTATGCATGATGGCAGACGTTTCCGGATCGGGGCTAGTATCGGTTTGGTTCCCGTTGATAATCGGTGGTCAACCATCGAATCAATCATGAAAGCGGCAGATACCTCTTGTTATGCCGCAAAAGAGGCTGGACGTAACAGAGTACATGTCTGGTTTGATTCTGATCTGGCGATGCGGACACGGCATGGCGAAATGAAATGGACCGATCGTATCGGGCAGGCACTCGATGAAGACCTTTTCGTGCTCTATGCGCAACATATTTCACCGATAGGCTTTTCATCCAAAGGGCTGCATGCAGAAGTACTTTTGCGGATGGTCGACAGTGATGGCTCTCTCGTGCTGCCAGGTGCTTTTATGCCAGCTGCAGAACGGTTTCATCTGGCCTCACGCATTGACCGCTGGGTCCTTATGCATGCCATAGATTGGCTTAAATCATTGCCGTCGATCGACGACATTGAGAATCTCAGCATCAATCTTTCTGGTCAATCCGTTGGCGACCGCGCTTTTCATCGATGGGCGCTCGAAAAAATGAATGAGGCAGGTAAAGAGATTTGTCATAAATTGTGCATCGAGATAACAGAAACGGCGGTGGTAACCAATCTTGCAGACGCTGCTATATTTATCGAGCAGGCACACACGGCAGGAATCAAGATAGCATTGGACGACTTTGGTGCAGGTGCATCTTCGTTCGGCTATTTAAAATCATTGTCTGTCGATTTCTTAAAAATAGATGGTCAATTTATCCGTGATTTAGCGAAGGATCAGTTGAATGTGGCAGCTGTTCGCTGCTTTGTTGAAGTTTCTAAGGCCGTGGGTGTTAAAACTGTTGCTGAGTTTGTCGAGACGCAGGACAATTTCGACCGGCTACGTGCGATTGGTGTCGATTATGCGCAAGGATATTTAATGCACAGACCATCGCCGCTTGACGAAATAATGGTGTCGAAAATAAACATTGATTAGAAATGACAAAAATTACAGCTTTCTTTCTCAAAATAATCTGCTTAAATGGGTCGCAACCACTTTACTCAAATACAAAGACACACCTGGCTTGATTAGTTTTCTTGCTCTTAGTCGAAATTCGACTAAGCGCCATGCGCAGGCAATCATCCTCTGACCTTGGGTGGCTCCTATCTTAGCAGTCATCGGTCAGTGGGGACAGTATTAAAACAGGAGAAATAGTAAGTTTATTTGTCGAGGTTTCTAGAACTCATTTCATAAATAGGATGAGTGCGAACAAGACGATTTGGGATGCAGTGCAAGGCCTTTGGTGTGTACCCTGTGCAGCTAAGGCTGGTGCCTTTGCAAGCGGCACAACGCTGCAATGCGCCCAAATCGTCAGTTCCCGGAGGGTTTGTCTCATAACGTGGACTGCGTTGGACTCGTTATCAATAGCACCGCTATTGACTGCCTCGTCCCCTTGCAGGGCGCATGTGCGCTGGTAAGCGCACATCGTACGCAGGCGTGCAGAATGCTGCACGAAACCCCTGCTTTACCCTTGCCAGCCCACGTTATGAGGCAAACGCATCTCACCCTATTTATGAAATGAGTTCTAGGGGCTGTTAACATTCAACAAATCCAAAGGTAAGCAAATACAAGATTGATAAAGGAAAGGAAGTTTCTATCCAATTTTTCATACCGTGTTGCAAGTCTACGGAATTGCTTTATGCGATTGAAAAAACGTTCAACAATATTTCTATCTTTGTATAAGTGGCGGTCATATTCACGCTGCACCAGTCTGTTTTTCTTTGGCGGAATAACGGCCAGCATCCCGTTAGCATGAATGTAATCCACAAAAACATTCGAGTCATAACCTTTGTCAGCCAATATCGCTTTCGCCTGAAAGCCTTTAATCAATGGCAAACCTTGATTCATATCGGATCCCTCTCCCCCTGTCAGTAACCAACGCACAGGATTGCCAAGCGCATCCACCGCGACGTGTATCTTGCTGGTCAGGCCGCCGCGTGAACGTCCTATCGCTTGACGCCCTTCTTTTTTGCAGCACCTGAAGCATGTTGATGTGCTCTCACCACCGTACTATCAATCATCAATGCTTCCATATCCCGATCGCCGCTCACTGCTTCCACTATTTCTTGCCATACACCTGCTTCACCCCAGCGCTTAAAGCGCGTATAAGTCGTATGCCAATTCCCTAATTCCGCTGGTAAATCACGCCAGGGTGAACTGGTGCGCACTATCCATAACACAGCTTCAACAAATTGACGATTATTCTCCCCTGACCGACCAGGATCACCCACTTTTCCCGGCAACAAGGCTTCTATTTTCTCCCATTGATCATCTCTTAACATCTTGCGGTCGCCTTGCATTTCGGTATCCCGTTTTTTCAATACCGTATGTAAACACATTTTCTTGAATGTTAACAGCCCCTAGTACGGGTGTATGGCTTTTTGAAGAGAGTGCAGAAAAAATCTGCAGTCTTTTTTTGTATCGGTTTAACACGGCTTTACAAATTCACGTCCCATATTGGACCAAGGTCCAATATCTCAGAACGAAGTAACATCATAAGATAATGCTCATGAGAAACAAATCTACATGGATAGCAGTCATTGATCACGACGCAGCAACGCGGGAGGCGTTAGTCAATCTGTTGGAAACAATGGAGTTAAAGGCGTTGAGTTTTAGCTCTGGTTACCTGTTCATAGCCAGCCTGCCCTTTACACAGCCTGACTGCATCATTCTGGATTTGCACATGCCTTATATGTCCGGCTTTACGATCATGTCCAAGCTCGAGCAACTGGCGAAAAAAATTCCAGTAATCGTCTTGACCAGACACGAACTGACAGAAGATTTTAAACAGGCTTGCTTGTCGAACGCTATTGCAGTTTTACAAAAACCTGTGAGTGATCAAGCTTTAAGCAAGGCAATTAAAAAGGCCCTCAATCACGAAACGCCTGGCTTGCCAGGGTCCAGGCTGGCAATTTGAACGAAGACCAAATCATTTATTAAAGAACTGGTACTTTCATGGAATTCCATCATGCGTAATAATTTTCCCGTCACCAATCAAGAACAAAGTGCGGGCATAGAACAAGTCACTCAGACAAGCACGAAAATGGACGACATTACTCAGCAAAATGCAACCCTTGTTGAACAGGCGGCAGCCTCGACTGAGCGCTCGAAAACCCAGGCGATTAGCCTTAGAGAACTGGTAAATGCATTTACACTGGTGAAAAGCGATAAATCTTCAGTGGTGGCAAGACATGTCACTTCGGAGATGACGGCCTACATAGACGAAAAAAAAAGAATATCTGAGCAAATAAGTCAGATACTCATTGCCAATCAAAGCTGAATTTCACGTTTACATGACTGAACGGGAATTAATGGACTGACAAACCGGGGGGAAGGACGCAAATACGGCGAACACAAGTCCCATCGTTGACGTTATCATACAGAAAATGCCCTGCAGCAAAGATGTAGGGCATCACTGGATTTACGATAACCACACAGCAGGCCGGGAGATTCATGGGATTCTTCGATTTATTCAAGTCCAAGCCATCGACGCACAAATTTGCCCAGATCGTCATCAAGTATGCACGCAACAAGGGCATCGCCCAGACCATGCATTTTGATGAAGCGGAGTTCCGCCTGGTGGCTGGTGAAAATGGCTCGCACATCCTGAACCTGCACAATGCCTACCGTGATTATTGTGCTGCGGCCAAAAGCCAGCGTGACCATGTGCTGCTGAAGTACACCGCAGGTCTGCAGGTGAATGGCATACCCGAGGATTTTGCCAGTGCCAGCAAACATCTGATGCCCAGTCTCAAACCCTGCGGCCAGGGTGAATACCTGCGCCTGACTTCGCTGATGCAGGACAAGTCCATGTCTTATCAGCAGGCTGCCCTGCCCTTTGGCGACGATGCCATGCTGATGCTGGCTTACGATACCGAACATTCGATGGCGCTGGTCAACCAGAGTAATTATGAAAGCTGGAACATCAGCCTGGAAGATGCCCTGAAAGTGGCACTGGATAATTTGCGTGACCGCACTGAAGACAAGTTTGTCAATCTTGGTGAAGGTGTCGTCGCCGGGGTGTGGGAAGATGCCTATGACTCTTCACGCATACTGTTGCCCGACCTGATTTATCGCGCCGGTTGCGGCAGTGACCCGGTATTGATGGTGCCCACCCGTGGCAGGTTATTGCTCTGCAATGCCAATTCCAGCACCTCGCAATTAGCGATGCTGGAGCATGCACAATCCTGCATGGAACAGGAAGGCCGGGTAGTCTCAGCCGGTATGTACAAACTCAGGGATGGCAAGGCAGTCAGTTATCTACCTGAAAATGCCGATGTACTTGACCGCCTGAAAAACCTGCTGACTGCACAAAGGGCAGAAGATTATGGCTCGCAAAAAGAATTGCTCGAAGCCCTGCATGACAAGACCGGGGAAGATATTTTTGTCGCCAGCTATACCGTACTCAAGAACAATGACACCGACAAACTGACTTCACTCTCGACCTGGACCCGGGGTGTAGTATCGCTGCTGCCTAAAACCGACCTGGTCGCCATGGTGATCCCTGGAAGCCAGGAGGGTGAATACACCAGCAAGATACTGAGCTGGGATGACTTGTGCAGCACGGCAGGCGAGCTCATGCAAAAGAAGGAAGGCTATCCTGAACGCTATCTGGTATCAGAGTTTCCGGCACAGGACAAGCTGGATGCGGCGACGGAATCGACTTTATAAGACAGCACACAAGCGTTTTATGGATCATGGCAATTTGCAGGGTGCGTCTTGCGCATCGATAGATTTGCCATGTAGCGATAAACGGTGCGCACGGCGCACCCTGGCCTATGCAATTTAACCTGCTTTCATATTTCACTTTTGCTGAAGCTCCTCTATGAAAATGTATATCCTCGTCAAAGAAGACGTTCCTCTTGGCTTTGCAATGGTGGCGGTGGCCCATGCATCCCTGGCGGGCTATCTGCGCTTTCAGGATACACCTGAAGTCAAAGCATGGCTGGCCGGGCCATTTTTTAAAGCGGTATGTCGTGTCAATGCCAAAGAATTTGACAATGCCAAACTGGTTGAAGATCATGTAGTGTTGACAGAATCTGCGCTTGATCACCGGGAAGTTGCGATTGTGTTCAAGCCGCGCGAAGAATGGCCGAAGATGTTCAGGTTTTTGAAGTTGTACCGTGATTTGCCTGCACAAAAAAATTTGGATAAGCTTTGAGAAGTGCGCAGGGCGCACCCTACCCCAATTTTTCAGCGGCAAAAATCGCGTTGAAACGCAGTCGGTCTTTTCAAGGTTTAAACCACAATTCCGGCCTGTTCAAAGGCATTTTCTCCGGGTTCAGCAAAGGGTTGCGCAAGCTGATGATGGTGCGGGATTTGAGGTTGATGTTTTTGATCGTGGCTTGCTGGTAGCGCTGGAATATTTTTTCAAAGCTGCCATTTTTGATCATTTCTTCCAGGCCGTTCTGTATGTCTTCTGCCATTTTTGGTTCGCGCGGGCTGACAAAGAAGTACAGGGCAGCTGGATAATACAGAGCGATATGCTTGTCGATGACCAGTTTTTGACCTGGGCGGCCATCGAGTTCTACCTGCACTTCAAAAACAGAACGCGGGAAATAATCAAAGCGCCCCGCCTTGAGCATATTGAACAGTGGTTCGTAGGATGCCGAAGTTTTTAGCGGCAGGCCATTGCTTTTCAATATAGGCCCATCGGGCCAGTCCAGCTCTTGCCCGGCAGTGAAGGCCGCCAGGTCCTTGAGGTTTTTGACATCCTTGAAGATATTCGTATTCGCCTCTGTCAGCAGAGCAATGCGCCAGCCTATCAGGCCCTTGTCGATGGGGATGCGGATGGGGATTAGCTGCGCCTCCCTCTCATCTGTGGTCATGGTCCACAGGATATCGACATTCCCCTTCACCGAGCTCAGCTCATAGATACCGCGCGCCTGTTGCATGGGGGCCTCACTTGCTTGCAACTGATAAGGCTGACCACTAGCCTTGATCGCCAGCCTTAACACTTCCAGTACATAGTCACTATGCGGATCAAGTTGCGTGGACAGACGTGGATAGCGTATGAGCTTGCCTGCATTGCTGCTGACATTACTGGAATTGCTGGCAACATCACTGGCGTGCGCCGGGTACAAGCAGCCCATGATCATCCAAAGCAGTATCAGCAGTCTAGGCAATTTCATCTGATATCCTGGTAAAAAGGTTTGCAGTAAGGCTGGTGCCACATTTAAGTGTAATGCGCACTGCCCAGTCTGTGTCAAGAATCCGCAGGCGAATTACAACTTCATCCCGCAGATTGACAGGAAGCAGACAAAATACAGGGACTTGCATTAAGGAGAATGACTGGCCCGATGGATTGCAGCTTGGCGGGCTCTCAATCCGGACTTGCTTTTTATCGGCGTATTTTCCCATTCAATCCCTGCTTTTTGCACTTTGTCTTATCCCTGATGTAAATAGTTTGTCACCTGTTTATAGTGCCAGCCAGTCATCCACGCAATTATTGTCGGGCATTGCCTGCCATTGATGGGTCTGGCTGACGCAGACTATACT
The DNA here is from genome assembly GCF_009937955.1 of Undibacterium sp. KW1. NCBI lineage: Bacteria > Pseudomonadati > Pseudomonadota > Betaproteobacteria > Burkholderiales > Oxalobacteraceae > Undibacterium > Undibacterium sp. KW1. Next base: position 5,001,402 of record NZ_AP018439.1, read on the forward strand.
CACAACAAAATCCATGGGGATATTTATGACAACTGCAGAAATCACCACCAGCCTGGACAAGCCAGTCTGGCATCAAAAACTTTTGCAATACACCATCGTCAAATTCCTGCTGGCGGTACTCATCGTCGGTGGCGTGCAATTTGTTTCCCGCAAGGCCATGTCACATTTCCTGGGCGGGCCGGACTGGGTGGTATTTCGCAATATCACAGCCATGCTGCTGGGCTGGCTGAGCTATGCTTTCTATGTACGCGTCATAGAAAAACGCAAGGCGACTGAGCTGGCCTTATTTTCTGCCTGGAAAGAATGGCTGATCGGCCTGGTGCTGGGCGCCATGTTGTTTGTGCTGGTGCTGGGTAGTTTGTCCTTGCTGGGTGTATTTCATGTCGATGGCTATAATGACCCGAGGCTGATGCTCAAATACCTGCCCATCTTTGTGGTAGTAGCGGTCATGGAGGAGCTGTTTTTTCGCGCCATGATCTTTCGCATGATGGAAGAATCCCTGGGCAGTGCCGTCGCCATCCTGATCTCTGCCCTGGCCTTTGGTTTTGCCCATGCGTCCAACCCGGGTGCCACTGTCTTCAGTTCAATTGCGATTGCGCTGGAAGCGGGTATCGCATTTGGCGCAGCCTATATGCTGACTCGTCGCCTGGCGCTGTGCATCGCCATGCATTTTTCCTGGAACTTTACCCAGGGTGCGGTGTTTTCTGTTGCGGTATCAGGCACAGACAGCAAGGGCTGGCTGCAAACCCATATGACAGGTTCTGAATGGCTCAGCGGTGGTGCTTTTGGGGCAGAAGCTTCAGTGCTCGCGGTTTTTCTGGCGACCTTGATGGGTGTGGTATTCCTGTACCTGGCCTGGAAGAAGGGTGAAGTCAAATCAGGCTTCTGGAAAAAACCGCGCCAGCTTGCGGCGGCATGATATCTGCGCTGTAGCCAAGTCGCCAATACCGTCACCAGCACCAGTCTGGTGATGTGCCTTTGCGAGAAGATGGGCGTGGCTCATTCAGCTAGCAAAGTAGCGCTCCACACGCCTTACCAGGCGAGGTTTCTCAACCATTCGCTTGACTAAAAGATGGAGTGACACGCCCTGATACACAGTCTTGCGACTTGTTCGGTAGCCCATGACTTTGCAGGTTGAATATCAAAAACTTCTGTTCGCCAGATGGTGCTATGCAAAAATTCATGAGCCTGAATGTGGGTATTCCGGTGTCATGACATAACCTGATCAGCGAAACAGGGCAAAGCAGCCAGGTTTACATTGAGGCCATGCCTGGCAGTTTCTACCAGCGCTTGTGCAAAAAATGCTCATGTGAATGCAAGTGTGAGCAAATGAAAATCTGTTTTTGCTGGAGTGAGCAAGCTGTTATTGTAAAACCTTGAACAGCCCGCAGGAAATATATGCCCGACATCACCCACCAGCAAGCCCTCGACAAACTGGCCGCCCATCAATTGGTGCAGGTCATAGAAGATGATGTCGCCAGCCTGACATCGACTGCCATGAGCTATGCCAAACATGATCAGCAACTGACCGTGGCTGGCTATGTGTTGCCCAAACTGCTGGCGCGCTGGAATTGTGTGCTCAACGCCAGTGACGATGAAGCCACGCCCTTGTACAGGGACAAGACTGCACTGGCACTGGCGCTGCTCTTACACAAGCACGGCATGACCGAGGCAGCCATTACCGTGTCTGCGCTGCAGGCGATAGACAACTTGAATGCAGCAGTGGCACTCAGCGATGCTTTTTTCAGAAATACCGATGCCATCAAGGCCTTGCTGAACAGCCCTGCCCAGGCTTTGAAAAAGCGGCCATCGACGAGAGACAGCCTGACATTCCTGCGGGCGCAGGATGTCATTGCCATCAGACTGGAAGAGTATTATTACGCCGCCTATGTGCATGAGATCAATGGCTTTAATGAATACCCCATTATCGAGTTTTACCGGACGCGCTTTGAGCACAGGCCGGACATGGCCGCCTTGCAGGGATGCACAGCACAAGGTGAGACCTATAATGATGGCAAGACACGCATTTCATTACATGCAGTCTGTGGCATGCGCCATGTGCCTGACCCGGCTAACCAGTTCCACCTGATTGCCACGGGCATTACTGACAAACCTGACCAGAGCCACCTGGTTGCGTCGGTAGGCCTGTATGCAATGAGTGACTTGTTCAGGCTGCAGGCCATGATGCGAAAAACCGGTAACTGATTCAGATCGCCGGCTCACTGGTATTGCGCAAAACGCGCGGCGAAAGTTTCCAGCTCTATTCTTGCGGCATTGGTGACGAAGGACACGGTGTGATAGCTGCCCACCAGGCTGATGATTTCGAGTAGTTGCGCCTGGCTGAAATGCTGTTCCAGATTTGCCCATAACGCATCCGTGATGCTTGATGTTTCATGCAAATCATCGACGACTTTGAGCAATAGCATTTCGCTGGCTGACAAAGCGCTTGATGCTGGCGCATCGCAGAGCGTGGCAGCAATGTCTTCCCTGCTCAAGCCTGCCCTGGCGGCAAACAGGGTGACATGTACCCCCCATTCATATTCCGAACCACAGCGGGCACAGGTGCGCAGGATGATCAGTTCGCGCTCCCGCAAGGATATCTCGCCCTTGTCCAGCAGATTGCCGGCAAACATGCGCAGCAAGACACGCTTGTTATGCGCCTGGGTACGGAATAGCGCCAAGGGCGGCATGCCGGGTGGCATGATGCGGGCAAGAGCCTGCTCTAGGTCAATATCAAAAGGTGGCTCCAGTGGGGCAATTCTTGGCATGTCCATCGTATTCTCCTGAAAAATTCGCCATGAAATAGGGGCCAATGCCAACAAGGCATCACCCGGTGTTAAAATTCACAAACCGCTACGCTATCAGTAGCAAACAGCATACCGCTACATTTAATGTAGCACAAGGAAAAAATATGACGACACCAAAACCAGGGCAGGCAGTACGGGGATCGCAGACTGGTCGCCCCATCATGGCCTTACTGGATTTGCTGGGCCGCCGCTGGACTTTGCGCATGATCTGGGAATTGCGGGGCGAGCCGATGAGTTTTCGTGAATTGCGTGATCGCTGCGACGCCATGTCGCCCACCGTGCTCAACCAGCGCCTGCGCGAACTGCGCGAAACCCGCATCGTCGAGATGGGTGCTGCTGGCGGTTACAGCCTCAGCCCATCAGGCTTGAACCTGGTCAAGGCAATGCTGCCCTTGCTGGCCTGGTCAGAAGAATGGCAGCAGATGCTGGACGATGTCCAGCAGCAGTGCTGATTTCACCTGTGCAGAGCAAGATGATTTACACTAACACCCTCAATAGCAAACCTGAGCCGTCCGCCTGCAAGCCTCTCATCATCCATGTACAAATCCACACTCCTCGCTCCCCTGCTCTGCTCTCTGCTCTCAGCCCATGCCCTGAATGCGAATGCTAATGCTAATGCCATTGCCACAGCAGTCACCGCACCAGCCAAACCTGCTGCCACAGCCGCACCGGATGTCGGCGCAGCCGCCTTCAGAGAGGGTAATTTTGCCCTGGCCTTCCAGGACTGGAGTACCCGGGCAGCAAGCGGCGAAGCCGCAGCCCAGCATAATCTGGGCACCCTGTACCTGAGCGGCAAAGGGCCAGACAAGGATGAAGCCAAGGCCATGGAGTGGTTTAGCAAGGCTGCTGCTTCTGGCTATGCCAGTTCACAATTCAACCTGGCAGAAGGCTATCGCCTGGGCATAGGTGTAGAAAAAGACATGGCGCAAGCCATCTCCTGGTATCAAAAAGCTGCTGCGCAAGGTCTGGCCAGCGCCCAGGTCACCCTGGGTATTTGCCTTGAAATGGGCCTGGGTGTGCCCAAGGATATGGAGCAGGCCAACAAGTTGTACCGGGCTGCCGCCGACCAGCATGATGCAGAAGCCCAGTTCCGCCTGGCGCGCATTTTTGCGCTGGGCCTGGGTACCGAGGTCAACCAGCGCGTCGCCAATATCTATGCGGCGCAGGCTGCCAACCAGGGTCACCCGCAGGCACAGACTTATCTGGCTACCCAGTACCTGTCCGGTGCCAGCATGCCACGCGATGTCAATCTCGCCATCCACCTGCTGGCACAGGCTGCCCGCCAGGGTCACGCACGGGCGTTTGCCTGGCTGGGCAATATCTATAGCGAAGGCAATGGCATTGCCGCCGACCTGCCCCGCGCCTACCTGTATTTCTCTATCGCCGACAGGCTCGATACCGCCAAGGAAATGCAGGACATGCCCAACAAACAAAAGCTGGGCCTGGCCTTCCGACTGAAGACAGAAGAAATACAGCAAGCCATGACACTGGCCAGCGAATGGAAGCTCGGCAATCTGCCACCGAGGCTGGTCTTGCCGGTCTTGAACACGAATCAAGCCAAACCCGAGATTTATCGGGGTGAAGTTTATTATCTAAAAAACTAAGCAAAAATTTTCCAGATAGATCATGCCAGCATCAGCATCACTATTTCGCCTTCGCTCGTTCAATTCATTCAATTCATTCAATTCATTCGTATTGTGCAGTAGCGTTGCCGCCCTCGCCAGTGTCTTAATGCTGAGTACGGCGCTGGCGCAAAATACCGCACCGGTGCCGGCATCAGCTGCAACGGCATCTGCGTCCACCACACCGGTCACTGGCATCAATGATGGCCCGTATGCGTTCTACCAGTCGCCGAACCAGCCCGACAAGGGCGGCCTGGATGTGAACTGGATATGCAATGACCAATTGCAAAAGCAAAACTTCAGCACTTCTGCCAACATCAGCCTGCCCCCAGCTTGCGGTTATCCGCAGGCATTGACGATACGTCCGGCTGAAACTGCCTTTCCTGCGACCATCAAATTCAAGGCCGACAAGCTCGCTGCCATTAGTGACATCCACGGCCAGTTTGACCTCATGCTCAAGCTCTTGCAGGCCAATGGCATCATCAACCAGGACTGGCGATGGACCTATGGCAAAGGCCATCTCGTCATCGCCGGTGATGTACTGGACCGTGGCCCGAAGGTCACTGAATCCCTGTGGCTATTGTATGCACTCGAAGCCCAGGCCAGCGCCGCCGGTGGTGGCGTGCACCTGCTGCTGGGTAATCATGAAGCTATCTCCATGGCAGGCGACGTGCGTTACCTGAATAAAAAATATGCTGCCGTCGCCCAGCACCTGAGTGTCAGTTATCAGCAAATGTTTGATAACAGCAGCGTGCTCGGTCGCTGGCTGCGCAGCAAACCTGTGATCGTGCAGGTCAATGACATGCTCTTCATGCATGGCGGCCTGCATCCCGATCATCAAAGCCTCAACATGAGTCTGCAACAGATCAATGAAAAATACCGCAGCACGCTGGGTTTGAGCAAAGCACAAATCAAGACTGACGATGTACTGAGCTGGCTGTACGGCAGCATAGGGCCGTTATGGTACCGTGGCTATTTCAATGCACCCAAATTACCCCTTGCCGACCTTGATAAGATGCTGCAGCAACTCAAGCTCGAACGCATCGTCGTTGGCCACACCACCATGGATGGTGTGTATTCCCACTACCAGGGCAAAGTCATCTCCATCGATTCCGGCATAAAAGGCGGCGTCAAGGGTGAGATGCTGTTCTGGGATAAAGGCCAGCTTAGCAAGGCAGGCGTGGATGGGCAAAAAGTTGCAGTGCCGGATGCGACGGAAAAGCGCAAGGATGCGGGCGATTGACTCAGCATCAAAACTACCCATACCAAAGCCATACTCTTTGACGTAGGGCGCATTGTAATGCACCGCATGTTTGCTTAATCAACAGATCGCCCTCATTTCACGATCCCATGCGGCGTATTACAATACGCCCTACGATATTCAAATAGCTGAAAGACCGAATAATTTCACTAAAACCGTTGCTGGATAATCACCCCATTAATATTTTTTTCACCACCGCACAAATCTCATCCACATCCACCACCGTTAAACCCACATGCAAAGGCAGGGTCACAGTCTCGCGGGCGATGCGTTCTGCATTGGGGAACATACCCTCGCCATAGCCAAAACTCTTGCCCACGGTAGTCGTGTGACAAGCTTCATAAGAAACGCCCGTACCTATACCTGCATCATGCAGCGCCGCACGGAAGCTGCTGCGGGTGTGGCCAAAGTTTTCGTAAGGGATGAGTACGCAAAACATATTCCAGGTCTGCTCTGGCTGGTCCTGCGGTGGCAGCACGACACCAGGTAGCTGCGGGAAGCTGGCGAAATAGCGATCCGCCAGCACCTGGCGCTGGGCCATGAAGTCGTCGAACTGTGTCAGTTGATGCAGGCCTATCACGGCTGATACATCCGACATATTGAACTTGCCGCTGGCCTCTACCACATCACGGGTCTGGTCTGGCAGTTTGACGATGCCGTGAAAGCGCAGTACATCTACCCGCTGTGCCTCAGCCTCATCGTTCACGACAATCGCACCACCTTCTATGGTGGTCATGTTTTTGTTTGGATGGAAGCTGAAGATGGCGATGTCGCCAAATGAGCCTACGGGTTTTCCCTTCCACTTCGAACCCTGCACCAGTGCTGCATCTTCTATGACGCGCAGTTTGTACTTCTTGGCCAGTGCATACAGCGCATCCATATCACCAAGTGCACCAGGGAAATGCGTAGGCATAATGGCTTTGGTTTTAGGTGTGATGGCTGCTTCGACCTGGGCCAGGTCAATGGCGCGGGTGACCAGGTCACAATCGACAAATATGGGTTTGGCACCGCATTTAACGATCATGTTCATGGCCGAGAAAAAAGTCTGCGCAGACGTAATGACTTCATCGCCTTCACCTATATTGCACAGTGCCAGCGCCACCTCCATCGCACCTGTGGCCGAGGTCAGCAACCTGGTGGGGCGATGTCCAAAAGTTGCTGATAGCGCCTGTTCCAGTTCACCGACCCTGGGGCCAGTCGTAATCCAGTTGGAACGCAGCACATCTACCACGGCCTGTATGCTGGCTTCTGATAATTGTGGCTGGGCGAATTTGCGGTATGCGGATGAGGTCATGGCGAAAATTGTAGGCTGAAAATGAAAGCCTATTGTAGCTGAAGATTTTTTTAAACAGCTTTGCGCCAGCAAATCAATCAGACTGAGCTCCCTGAAAACAGCTTCAACCTCGCACTGGCAGCCACCAGCAACATCGCCACACCCAGCCCTGCAAAAGCCATGTTGAGGCTGATGGCATGGGCAACAAATCCTATCAGCGCCGGGCCAGCCAGCACACCGGCATAGCCTATGGTGGTGATGGCGCCAATGGCCAGGCTGGCAGGCATGGCATTTTGCTTGCCTGCGGCGCTGAACAAGATAGGCACGATATTTGATGCACCTATGCCTATCAAAATAAAGCCCAGGATGGCAATGACTGCTGAGCTGGCCAGTACAGCGGCAAAAAAACCCAGCGCCGCACACACGCCCCCAGCCAGCATGACCAGCTTGCCACCCAGGCGCGCCACTACGCGGTCACCCGTCAGGCGGCCCAATGTCATGGCGACCGAAAATGCGGCATAGCCTATACCGCCCTGCCCGGCATCCAGCCCGCGCCCGGCGGTCAGCAATAATGCGCCCCAGTCGAGCAAGGCACCTTCAGCCAGGAAGACCACGAAACACAGGACACCGATGAAAATCACTGCACCATGCGGTATCACAAATTGCGGGCCATCACGCTCGGATGCTTCGAGTTCATGCAGCAGATTCGGGCTGGCAATCAGCAACATCAATGCGACCAGCAAACTCAGGCAGATACTGGCGGCCAGGACAGGCATGTTCAACCATAACAGCAAGGCCATGGTACCCGCGCCGAGAAAACCACCGGCACTGAACATGCCATGAAAGCCGGACATCAACGCGGCACCGCTGTTCTTCTCAACAATCACGGCCTGTATATTCATCGCCACATCGAGAGTGCCTACTGAAGCCCCGAACAAAAGGAGCGTCAGACCAAACAGCAAGGGACTACTGACGACAGCGAGGCAAGGCAGGATCAGGCAAGTCAATGCACCTGCCGTCAAGATCACGGGCCGGCAGCCAAAGCGTGCAGTCAGCATGCCTGTCACAGGCATGGCACACAAAGAGCCACCACCGAGACACAGCAAGAGCAGACCCAGTGCAGCTTCATCAAGGCCCAGCCTGTCTTTGGCATACGGCACCAGTGGCGCCCATGCAGAAACAACCAGGCCAGCGGCGAGGAAAGCGAGGCGGGTGGAGAGACGGTGTGCCGAGTCAGTTTTATTGATGGGGACTACTTTATTTGATATCAAACTCATGGCAATATCATGTCCCCAAATTTATTCGGAGGACAAAGATATCTCCCATCGCCACCCAGCCCATATTCAGCAAAAGCAGCTTTAATTGCCGATTTCAATTCTTCCAGCTTTGCAGGCTTCATATTCACATGTTCAGCAAAATAAATTGTCTGTGAATCCCTCGTTTTTATGTGCAGGACATGCATGACTTTCTTGAAGAAGAAATAATATTTATTTTCTTCCGACATGCTGACTGGCGGCGCAGAAAACAGATAAGTATCGTTTTCTCTGTCTATGACCCATTTTCTTGGCACGCCATCGTTAAAATAACCTCCTCTCATCTGCAACCATCGCGTCTTTCTAAAGTCATTGGCGAGATCACTAAAAATCTTGTCTTGGTCAGGCTTGGAAATTTCTTCCATTACGTAATTCATTTTTTTCTTCACTGTCTGCAAATGCAATTTTCGTTATCAATATACAGCTTGGTAGGGTGGGCCATTCGCACCGAAATCTCGCCTCGCTTGGGATTTTAAAACGGTGCGCATGGCGCACCCTACCCAAGATTCATGGCTCTGGCCTGGCCCATTTCCTTTCTATGGCCGCATACACACCATTTGCCTTGATCTGGCGCAGGCCCTGATCAAGGGCGTTTGCATAGCGCTGTGATTCCGGGCGGCGCTTGGAAAAACTTACATACAGACTGTCTTCCAGCAGGATGCCGGTTTGCTGGATTTTCCCCTTGAACTCATCCGGGTGTATGCTGCTCAGGTAATCAGCAATACGGGTATAGATGAGAGAGTAGTCAGAACGCCCAAGCAGGAGTTTGCGCAAGCTGGATAAATCACTGGGTGCAGCTTCACGGACTATGCGCGCATCGTTTTCAAATGCGCTGCCATAGGTATAACCATGAGTCACACCGATCACATATTTATGCAATTCCTGCACATTGATCTTGCTGACTCTTGATTGCGGGCTGTCTGTTCTGGCATAGATGCCGACGCTGGCCTTGAAGATGGCTTCCTTGTGGAAGATGAAATCCGGCTCCAGTGCAGTATCTTTGAGGCTGTCGAAACAACCAAGCTCCTGCCCGCTTTTGACCAGCATCAGGCAGCGTGAATATGGGGTGGCAATAAAGCGCACATCAATATTCACCGCCGCATAGGCAGCCTTGATGACATCGACGGCAAAGCCCCGGTTCTTGCCATCCTTGAGGGCAGAATACGGGTACCAGCTATCCTCACCGATGAGCGTGATGGTTTCTGCCTTGCCATCGGTGCTGCCTGCGCATGCGAGACAGCACAACAGGAGACAGAGCAAGTTATACAAGGATTTTTTAAGAAACACTGCGCGTATTCTGAAATATTGGAAACGAAACCACTTTCATAAGTGTGCCACACATTCTCCAGGCAGATGCTGATCAAGGGCAGTCATTAAGTAGTAATACCAATCATGCTATGCATGTGGATATACGGATATATTCGTTTTAATATAAATATATTCTTGATATTTTTCGGTCTTCATTCATACCTGAGAAGACCCATGCATCAAAAAAACTATCCCCGCAAAGCTGCAAGCCAACCCGCGCTGAAACCCCTTGCAGCCTGTTTACTGGCGCTCTTTTACAGCCAGACCCTGAGTAATTCTGCCTTTGCTCAAACGGCAGAAGGCAAACCGGAAGCCGTCGTCATCACCGGTTCACGAATACCCCGCGCCAGCCTGGAAGGCCCCGCCGCGGTGACCATCATCACCGCAGAAGAAATCACCAGGCAAGGCTACAAAAATGTCTATGATGCGATCAATAACGCGGTACAAAACTCTGGCTTTACCCAGGGCGAAGACTTTGGTAATACCTTCACGCCGTCTGCCAACACCATCAGCCTGCGCGGTCTGGGGCCTAACCATACCCTGATCCTGCTTGATGGCAGACGCATGGCTGATTTCCCTATCGCTTATGAGGGCACGGTCAATTTTACCAACCTGGCGAATATCCCGTCGAATATTGTAGAGCGCATAGAAATCCTGAATGGCGGTGCGTCGGCAATTTATGGTTCTGATGCGATTGCCGGTGTGGTCAATATCATCCTTAAAAAACAAAGCCAGGGCTATAACCTGAATGTCAAACTCGGTGATACCGACCGCGGCGGCGGCAGCAACAAGCGCGTGCAATTCTCTGGCACCGCCAATGTCGATCAGTTGCGCAGCCTGTTCAGCCTGGAGTATAGCGAACGTGAACCGCTGCGTGCGACCCAGCGTGATTTCATGGCGACCCGCAGCACACCGAGCGCGACGCTCTACCGCAAGGATATGAAATCTGGCAAATACCTCGACCTGGGTGATGCCTGTAGCCAGCTCAGCGATTTTTTTGAAGGCACGCAGATCAGCTATAAAACCAGCAAGGGCAGCTATTGCGCGAGCCCGCGCCTGAGCCCCATGCACTGGACAGTGCAGACCAAGAACCAGAGCCTGAATTTTTTCTCCAGCAGCAACCTGGATTTGAACGCAGACACTACCCTGTTCGCCGATATCCTGCTGGGCAAAAACAAGACAGAAAACGATACCCGCTCGCCAAGCTGGGTATCGTCTTCGACCAACCAGAGCTATTTCTGGAACAAGAACAGCAATACCTATGAAGCCTGGAGCAAGGTATTCGCACCCGAAGAAATCAATGGCGTGAACCGCTTCAACCGCCTGTGGGATGACCAGTCTGCCGGTATCAATCTCGGCATCAAAGGCGTCATTCCTGGCACGCAATGGAATTATGAGGCAGCGTATAGCGCTTCTGCTTACCGCAGCGAGAACGTGGCACCGCGCACACTGGCCAATATAGACCAGTTTTTCCTGGGCCCCAAGCTGGGTGTGGACGCCGCAGGCATCGCCATCTATGCACCTGATCCAAAACGCCTGACGCAAAGACTGACACCGGCAGAATTTGACCAGATCACCTCGGCATCTCGCAGCTCAGACAGTTCACGCACGCAAACACTGAGCCTGGCAGTCAATACAGAGCTATGGAAGCTGCCCGCAGGCGCGGTCAAGACTGCCGCCATTGCAGAGATAGGCCGCCAGAGTTTTGATAACCTGCCTGATCCCAAGATCAACCAGGGCGTGTTCAATACCGTCACCAAATCAGATGATGTGCGTGGCTCGCGCCAGCGTTATGCACTCGGTGCAGAAGTCTATGTGCCGCTTCTCAAGGAAGTCACCGCCAGCCTGGCTGGCCGCTATGATGATTATCACTTCGCTGGCCGCAAGGATGGCAAGCTGACCTATAACGGCGGCTTGGAGATTCGCCCGACTTCCGAGCTTTTATTCCGCGCCAATTACGCCACCAGCTTCCGCGCGCCGGACATGAACTACATCTTCAAGGCGCGTGGCACTGGCTATTATTCCAGCACCACTGACTATTACCGCTGCAAGGCTGAAGGCCAGGAACTCAAGGATTGCGATTATGCAAATTACTCACCAGGTGCCAACTACGTGCAGTTTGGCAGCCCTGACCTGAAGTCAGAAAAAGGCAAATCCTTTGGCCTTGGTGTGGTCTGGTCACCCAGCAATCAGTTTGATGTCTCGCTTGATTACTGGAACATCAAGATCAGCGACATGGTCGTCAACCTCAGTGCCGACCAGCTCTTGCGCGATGAAGCTGATTGCCGCACCGGCAAACGCGATATAGGTTCCAGCCTGTGTGCTGATACCATCAACCGTATCAAGCGCTACCCCAAAGATGCGTTGAGCCATGCCGGTGAAATACAGGAGATTTGGGTCAATCCCATCAATGCGGCTTATCAGGCCACCAGTGGCATCGACATCAGTGGCAAGTATCAGCTCAAAACCAGTGCTTATGGCAGCTTCATCGTCAAGGCCAATTACAGCAAGACCCTGAGCAAAAAATCCAAGCAGTTTGAAGGCGATGCCCTGTATGATGATTTGGCCGACCTTGGCAACACCGACTGGCGCGACAAGCTCATCACCAGCGTCAATTGGGTAAAAGGAGATTTTTCCAATACCCTGACAATCACGCGCTATGGCAAGATACCAAATGGCTCTGGCCAGTATTACCTGTCACCGACAGGCATCGCCAACTGGAGCACAGTCTATCAGGCCAATAAAAACCTGAGCGTATCCGTCATCGTCAACAATGTCTTGAACAAGATCAAGTATGACTATAGCGGTGGCTGGCCCAACTACCCGGTCGGTTCATTCAGCCCGCTTGGCCGCCAGGGCTGGGTGGAAGTCAATTACAAGTTTGGTGCATGATGATTTAGTAGTTATTGCTACTCTCCGGCCTGGAGAGTAGCAATTGCTGGCTGATGTACATTTCCCCGTCAATCCCCCACTGGCACTCTGCTACTGACATGCTGCATGGCTACCCATGATGCAAGCACCTCCAAAGATAGACCGTCCACACGGTTGGCCTTATAAATATCGCATGCTGTAATGATGCATGGAACTCTGGACAATTTCGCACTATCAATGCTATAAACATAAGGAATATTTAGTATTGCACAGCGCAACGCTTGAATTTTCCTGAAGCAACTAATTGATGCACTCAATCTGAATGGGCAGTAGTGAGGCGAGTGATTAAAGTAATGTATTTCTACATTCTTTTTCCAGCCTCGCCTGACTCGGATCAGCATGCACTATCACGGTCAAATTGCAAATGTTAACGGTAAAAACTGACACTGTATCAAGAAGAAAAGTGCTGAAATGGACGGCGTCTATACTGACTATTCTTTTACAAACACAAATGGGAAGCCTCGCCATGGCAGCAGAAGATGATGTTTTGAAATTCGATTCACACGATCTGAATATCCAGGTCTACAGTGCTGGCGATTTACGGCTTGTTTATGCGGGCTTGCCACACGAACTCGCATTTGGTGAAACGGCCAGAGAAAAAACTCCTGCAGATGCCACTCGCTACCCTGGCTTCACCTCCGGTATATATCCGACCTTTGCCAGTCTGGTAGAAATGGAATGGCGCTCAAAAGATGGTAGCAAGTTTACACACACACTTGATCTGGACAGCATTTTCAAAGACAGGAAAGTACTGCATGATGAAAATCCAGCCGATATTTATAAGCCTGCTCCAATATTAGGTCGTCGCCCCACCATCATTATTGAGGTGGATGACAGGACTGTGAATGTGTACATGTTCACCCCTATACAGTTGATTCCCAAAGACCCCAATGCATTGCGCCGTGACAGACGTGATCATCGGATCCTTGCGTATTCCAAAACATTTTGACTGACTAAATCATGGCAAAGACCGCAGGCAATGATGGCGTAGATGTGAAGGTTGCAACACCAGAACATCTCGACACTTACACCAAAGCGCAAGCCCAAGTAGACAATTTCAAAGTGCCGGGTTTGTACGACTCTGCAGATCCTAACGCCAGAGTTTTCGTTGCACTATTTGATGGCACGGGTAACGATGCAATTAATGATCCGGCTCATATAACCAATGTAGGGACTCTCAACAAGCAACTTGAAAATATCAGCAGGAACAACCCTCATATAACAGGTCAATATATTGCAGGTCCGGGAACCCAAACCGGAGCGATGAGAACACTTGATGGTGCACTAGGCGTAACTTACAACGAGCGCATTGAAAGCATGTATGAAAAGTTCCAATTGCAGTGCGAAAACTGGCTCCAGGAAAACCCTAATGCCAAAATCAGTGTCGTTTCCGTCGGTTTTAGCCGTGGTGCTGAACAGGCTGCTGGCTTTTCCCGCATTGTCGCCGAACGTGGTGTCCAGGATATTCAATCCCAGGTTAATCATCCTGCAAGCAATGATGCTGACCAGTCAAATATCACTTATGCAGCTCCCCCGTTAGTCAAAGGCGACACCATACCGCAAGCCCTGGGTTTGTTTGATCCTGTTGCCACCGGCGTGCCCTCAATGAATGACAGAAGACCGCCAGATACTGTGATTACGGGTATCCAGATCCGTGCTGCGGATGAGCGAAGGCTGCAATTTCCGGCAACCAATTATAGCTATGACGGCTTGTCTGCGGACGGTAGATTCTTGAAGGTCATGGTCGCCGGTGCGCACAGTGATATTGGCGGTGGCTATGAAAAGAATGGCCTGCCTTACCGTAATTTCAATATGATGTCGCAGTTTCTGAATGGCACGCTGGGCGACAATCTCATCAAGAAACTTGATGTTCCTGCAGACCCTGGCATGAGCGTAATACATGATTCATCACAGCATAAAGTGTACTGGATCAAGATGTCAGAACGCGGGGAAAGTAATAGCCTGGATTTATTCGGTAAAAAAATGGAGCCCATGAACCCGGCAATGGAGCAGTATGCAAAAAATGCCAAAGCCCTGGGTACCCAAACGAATAGTGTGGACGACATCAGGCTGGGCAGCAAGGACGCCGCCAGGCCCTTGCCAGCCACGACACAGGAGTGCAAGAATGGCGCCAAACCAGCGGTAGATACCGGCTTGCTGACGGTTGCCGACAGCCCTTCCAGCCGCATGCTGGCGCAATTCAGGGAAGTGCCTCGGGCACCGACGCAGCCCAAGTTGTAGGAATGTCGCCTTCATCTGGCCACATGTCTTGACCAAAAAAGACATGAGCTGTTTTTCAGGCAAATCAATCCAGAAAATTCACACGTGCAAACTTGGCCTTGAAGTCTTCCGGCATTTCCACCACGCGCCCGGCGCGGTAATCAAAAAACACAAAACCTGATTTTGCCATGGCGACCAGGGTCTGGTCTGCTGGCCGGGTGATGCGGAAGGTGATGTCGCCACCATATTTGTTAAAGTCCATGACACCGACTTCAAACAGCAACTGGTCGCGCGCATGAGCTTCTGCCTTGTAGGTCGTTGCGAGGTCAGTCACGATAATACCGCTACCACCAGCCGCAGTTTCTCGTATGCCAAAGTCATACAGGAAGCGTGCCCGCGCTTCAGAAATCATGGAGATCATGGAGTCATTACCCAAGTGGTTGGCGCCATTGATGTCAGTCACCCTGACTGTCAACTGGGTAGTGAAATAATATTGGTCTTCGGGAAAATGTAGTTGCAGGCGGGCCATAGCTGGAGTAATAAAGCTGGATAAAACCTTATTTTAACGCGCAGCCAAAAAAATGCCCGCAAATTGCTGACCATAGCTGGCCACCACAATGTAAATCCGACATCAATCCAGTATCTTGGCACCCAAAGCCACGGAAGCGCTTTGTATCAAGCCATTTTTAATTTCATAGATGGCGATCATTTCCATGCGCCCCGTACCTTCTGGAAAAGTACGCGTGACTTCTTCATGATCAATGACGATGTGGCCTATCACTTCACGGCGTATCAGTTTTGCATGCAGATTGGCTTCGGCGAAGCGCACTGCCATGCGTGGGCGTATTTCTGCGTGACCTGTTGCCAGCAACTTGCCCGGAAATTCAAATTGCTGTGCATCGATGGCATAGGTTTTGAGTATGGCTTCGACATCGCGGGCATTATAGGCATCGAGTTGGGCCTGAACGACGGTTTCAGGACTTAGGTCATTGGTAGTTGTCATGGGCTCAGGTAATCCTTTCAAAGTAGATGCGCGAGCCTGGCAGGCGTGGGATCATTACTCAAATCGCCATCAGGCAAATGGGCCATCACCGCTTCTACCGTTGGCTGCGTCAACAATGACTGCAGCACCGCTGCATGCGGCTCTGCCCAAATACCGGCGAAATCCTGTTCGCCTGGCGTGGTAAGTGCAAAGGCCAGTTGTTCTTTTGGCGGGCAAAATTCTGCATCCACACCGGGCTTATTACCACGCGCGTCCAGCCGGTACCAGCCATGTTCCGGCAAGTAGGCGGCATTCAGGCCATGCAGGCAAAATGGCGGTTCTGTGCCTATGGTCAGTCGCTGGTAACACAGACCAGCCGGAATGCCATTGGCACGCAACAGGGCAGCCAGCAAATGGCTCTTGGCATAGCAGTAACCTGTACCGTGGTCCAGCACATCAGATGCCTTGCAGGTCACGGGATTCTGGCGGTAGTCCCAGCTATGTTTGATCTGGTCACGCACAAAATGAAAGCAGCGTCGCGCGATATCAGCCTGCTCGCCACCGGCGGCAGCCAATTCTTGCGCCTGCGCCAGTACGGCGGGGTGTTGCCAGTCGATATAGGTGGTACTTGCCAGGAATTCTTGCATGCGTGTTTCCGTGAAATAGGTTCTGGAACGGATTCTGAATTGGATTTGAATTGCGTCAGATTTTATAAGCCATGCCCACCGAGGCCGGCGCTGTATGTTTGAAACCAAACTGTGCATACAAGTCTTGCGCCGGGCCGTCAGCAATGAGGCTGACATAGGCTGACTCTGGCGCATTTTGTTGCAGGTAGTGGGTGATCTCGCGCATGATCATCTTGCCCAGGCCCTTGCCCTGATGCTCTGGCAAGACCGCGATATCGACAACATGGTATGAAGTACCGCCATCGCCGACAACACGCCCCATACCAACGACCAGCTCACCTAGCATGATTTGCACGGCAAACAGGCTGGCTGGCAAACCACGCGCCGCCGCTTCTACTGTCTTGGTGCTTAAACCGGATGCCTTGCGCAAGTGGCAGTAGGTGGCAATATCAGGGATGGCGGCAACCGCCTGGTAAGTGTTTGTGCTCATGCTGTTCTTCAGATTAATTTTTACACTGGTTTATTGATTTCAATGAGCAGAGAAATTTATCACAGATAGGCGAGAAACGTGTGCCAGCATACAGCAGGGTGCGCCATGCGCACCGGTTCGTATCAAGCCCAATAGTTCACACAGGACATCTACGCAGGTTAAAAGACACGGTAATGGTGCGCACGGCGCACCCTTCAAAAATGCCAAATCCCCTTCAATCAGAAAAAATTGAACAAAAGACATATAAATCCCCACGAAAAACCCAAATAAAATCCCGCCCCAACCCGCCCACGGGCATAAAACAGGTTTACAATCCAGCCAAACCAAAGACTTTGCTTTCCTGGAATTTGCCTATGATTAATGTCTTCGTCTTGCATAATGGCCGCCTGAGCCAGATCAATGTGGAAAACCGCGCTGATCTTGAAAATACCCTGCCTATCTGGGTCGATCTGACTGACCCCAATGAAGAAGAGCGCGAATGGGTAAAGAGTATCTATGGCGTGACCTTGCCGGGGGAAGACGAGGTCAAGGATATCGAGGCATCAGCCCGCTATTACGAAGCCGATAATGGCGACTTGCATCTGCGTACCGATTTTCTGATCGATGATGACGATGAACCGGCACGTACCGTGACCGTGGCTTTCATCCTGGCGCGTGATATTTTATTCTCTGTCCATACTATCGATTTGCCAGTATTCCGCCTGGTACGCATGCGTGCGCGTTCGCGTCCTGGTTCGATTGCTGATTACAAGGACGTGCTGCTGGACCTGTATGCGACAGACGCCGAATATTCTGCCGATGCGCTCGAAGGTATTTATCAAAACCTGGAAGACGTCAGCCGCAGCGTGCTGCAAAAAAACTTCAGCGATCAGGATGCCGCCGCCGCGCTGAACTCGATTGCTGTTGAAGAAGATTTGAATGGCCGC
Organism: Undibacterium sp. KW1; assembly: GCF_009937955.1. Classification (NCBI taxonomy): domain Bacteria; kingdom Pseudomonadati; phylum Pseudomonadota; class Betaproteobacteria; order Burkholderiales; family Oxalobacteraceae; genus Undibacterium; species Undibacterium sp. KW1. The sequence continues at coordinate 5,019,161 of NZ_AP018439.1, forward strand.
ATACGCCGCAACATGATGGACACGCGTCGCGCTGTCAGCTTCTTGATGCGCGGACGTTTGCTCAATGCCGACCAGTTTGAAGAAGCCCGCCAGATTTTGCGTGATATAGAATCACTTGATGGTCATACCTCCTTCCTGTTCGACAAGATCAACTTTTTGATGGATGCGACCGTCGGTTTCATCAACATCAACCAGAACAAGATCATCAAGATATTCTCGGTCGCCAGCGTGGCCTTCCTGCCGCCTACCCTGATCGCCAGTATCTATGGCATGAACTTCAAGGGCTGGTTCCCGGAACTGGACTGGCAACTCGGTTACCCGTTCGCGCTGGCGCTGATGCTGGCTTCAGCGATTACGCCGTTCTGGTACTTCCGCCGTCGTGGCTGGCTGAAGTAATCCATAGATAAAATAAGCAGATAGAAAGCACAAGCCTATGCCCGCCATCGCCCTTGGCCACTACAATCTGCGCGGCGACCGTGCCACGCTGGAAAAACTTAAGGATTTTTATATCCACTATGTGGGTCTGACAGAAGGCCCTCGCCCGCTGAAGAGCTTTGGTTTCTGGCTTTATGCCGGTAACCGTGATGTCTTGCACCTGTCAGAAAACCGTCCCGGTGAAACTCGCCAGACCGCGTTAAAAACCGGTTTCGACCATGTCGCCTTTGCCTGTACGGATTTGCCTGTCATGCTGGAAAAATTGCAGGCAGCTGGCATTGTGTATCGCCATGCCACGGTGGAAGCATCAGCAGGTTTTGCAACCCAGCACCAGGTATTTTTTAGCGACCCTGAAGGCAATGGCATAGAGCTTAATTTTTCTGAAGGTGCTTGAGTAATCTTCTGCGTTCGTCCGACCAATACGCTCTCAGTAGGGTGCGCCATGCGCACCGGTTGTGCACATGACGATGGTGCTGTAGCGTGCGTCATGCGTCCCCTACCAGGCGTCAGCACAATTCATCAAACAGGTTTAAGATAAGAAATCGCCACTACTGACGAGTCTTAACCATGTTCAAGATACGCGAGATCGATCATCTTGTGCTCAGAGTAAAAAACCTGGACAGCATGCTGCATTTTTATTGTGATGTACTGGGCTGCACTATCGAGCGCAGGCAGGAAGAAATTGGCCTGACACAGTTGCGTGCAGGCAGGTCACTGATAGACCTGATCACGGTTACAGGTAAACTGGGCCGCATGGGTGGAGCTGCACCTGGCAAGGAAGGCCACAATATGGACCACCTGTGCCTGCGCGTTGAACCCTTTGATCTGTCCAGCATACAGGCGCACCTGCAAAGCCACGATGTCAGCGTTGGAGAAGTCGGCCAGCGCTATGGTGCCGAGGGTGAAGGCTTATCGATCTACATCACTGACCCGGAAGGCAATGTGGTTGAATTAAAAGGACCGCCAGACGGCCCCTAAAGATCAGGTCGGTGTATCCACGTCATCCCAGTCTGCATTCTCAAAGTTGACCAGCCAGTTAAGGGCATAGTGCCGCTCATAGATGACACCGGCTTCCAGGTTGAGCGGTAGCGCTTCTTCTTTCATCCTGTTCTGGCGTACCAGCCAGTGCAGGCGATAATGCAGGTCCAGCGCATCGAGTATCTGGCTGGCCGGACGTGTTTTCGCCTTTGCCAAGGCGGCGTCAAAATCCATGTTCATGATGGTACGTGCCGTCAGCGGCACATCGCAGATATCGTCAGCAAAAGGTAATTCTTCCTGCAAGCCCAGCGCCCATTCCAGCACATACAGAGATTCATAACGCCAGGCAAATTGCGGCAGGATATCTTTTGTCGGTTCTTCAGTCTCCAGAAATTCGCGCTCTACCGGCGACAACCACGCATGTACCTGCGGGAAGCGATCTGTCAATTCATAAGCAGGAATGGGCTGGTTAGTTGCCACAGATTCTGCGCGCAAGGCGACGACATACAAAGCCAGTGCCCTGCCCAGTATTTCAACCGCCGGACGTAATTGCAGCTCGGCCTCGCTGACCAGTGGCGGCAGATGGGCAGGCAGTTGTATGCCCATTTCAGTCAGCAAGGTATCGGTACGCGCCTTTCTTTGCCAGGCCAGTGCCGGATAAGGAATAGCCGCGCCGGTTTCGATACCGCCATCAGCAGCGCCCAGCAAGACATATCCATGCGGGTCGCGGATATCGCCATCAGGCATGAAGGCGATGGCATTTGCCGCCACGGCCCAGTCGGAATAGGCATCAAGCTGGCTTTCATCCAGCCACAGGCTAAGGTGTTGCTGCACCCGCTGGATATGGCGCATCACATGATAACGCTGATGTGTCATCTGCCCGTCACCACGCTTGAGTACATAGCCAATAAAGCCTTGCAGGTGCCCATGCAGCTCCGGGTCGCTCATATCGCGCTGGCTATTGAGCTTGTGCGGGAAATTCAGGGGTGGCAATTGCGCGCATGTGCAATAGGCATTGATCAGTATACTGCTGGCGCTGTCAATATCAATCTCGGTTTCTGCTGCCGCAGTTGCGTCCGGGCTTGCTTCTGCAGTTGCTACTGCCGCTACCTCTGCCACCGCCAAACTTGCAGAGCCTGTTGATGGCGCCTGGGCTACCGCAGAAGATTTTCCGGAAATGAGATTCTTTAATTTTTTCAGCATGACGCAAACAGAAATGGAGATTGATCTGCTGATTCAGCATTGACACTTGTTAAGCAGCCAAGATCACTGTTCAGCATGAAAGCGTAACAGGATAAGGGCAATGTAAAAGCCGTGGGCCAGCTTTTACATGTAGAAACAGAATTGAAAACAGGCAATGTTTTGCACGCATGCCTTGCAGGCAAATACAGATTGGCAGGCACGCGTCTGGTGCAGGAATCAATGCCCACCCTCTACCCTGTGTACTTCCATGGGAGGGACTTCACCGGGCAACCATTTCTGGTGTATTTTTTGAAAGCTGCCGTCCTTCTTCATTTGCCGCAAGGCGTTTTCCCACAGGGTGATGCTTGCTGCCCGGGTTTTAAGAGAAAACGCCAGATACAGTTCCAGGCTATCCAGCACCATAACTTCTTCTACATCGGCCACGCTACGGCCACTTTCCTGAAGTACAGAGTTGACAGCCAGGCTACCTTCCACCCACAAGTCAAAACGCCGTGCAAACAGCATCCTTGAAGAATTGAGCGGGGAATCAGCCTGGGCCAGATTGATGAAGCCCTTCTTTTTTGCGGCATCAGCAAAGATGCTGCCACGGTAAGCACCGATTGGCAGCTTGTAGATATCCGAATCGAGGGCCTTGAGTCTTGCTGCTTCACCCTTGCGTGTATAGACAGCAGTCTTGGATATCGCTATCGGGCCAAGCATATGCATGAGTTTTTCGCGCTCTGGTGAGCGACCAAGGCTGAACAGCAGCACGTTGTCATCTTCCAGCACGGCCTTGTAGCCACGTGCCCAGGGCACCAGTTGTATCTCTTCCTTATTACCCGTAATGGCTTGCATGGCCTTCACGATATCGACCGCCATGCCATCAATACCGGTCTTGGTCTTGAAGTTCATCGGTGGCCAGTCTTCCGTGTAGATTGTCAGCTTTTGCGCTTGCGCCGCATGGGCAAACACAAGACACAAGATGCCAAACATCAGCACCGGCAAGCGCCGTGCGCACATCTGCTGCAAAAACAAGAGAGCCTGGCTGAGCATATTTCTCCTGAAGCATGGCATGCCCCTACGTGGACATGTGCTTAATAGTACGCCCGTGCTTCACTGCGGAAAATGTCAATATGGCGATTTAACAGCCCATGAAACGATTTTTTACTTTTTTATTGATATAAATTACATCATCAGTGCGGATGAGGACGAATTGCATGAACAGCTATTTGCGTCCATCACCAGACTCCTCCAGGTGCTGATAAATCTCTTGCAAGATATTCCTGAGCTGTTTGATCTTGCCCTCGCCCACCAGTGTCGAAAGATAAGCCTCTCCCTGCCGGGATAATTCTATGCTGGCATTCACCACCTCTTCGCCACGCGCTGTCAGCTTCACGGTATTGGCCCGTTTGTCATGCGGGTCTGGCGCAATTTCCAGCAAGCCGGCAGCCTGCATCTGATCGACCAGATATCCCATGCTTTGCTTGGTCATGCCGGCACGCGCCGCCAGGTCCACCACGCGCGCGCCTCCCAAAGGCATATTGCGCAATACCGCACTATAAGCAGGACGAACATCATCAAAGCCCAGCTTGGCAAGTTCCGCATAGAGCCAAACGGACATATATTCATACGGCCTGCGCAACAGTGTGCCCAGGGTTGCGTGGATTTCTGGTAAGGATTTGGAATTCATTTAGTGAGTATTGCACAAGACAGAATGACTGTCTATAATAGGCAGACATTCTGTCTATTTGAATTAAGACAAAATACCTGTTGTGCGGGCAGCATCCGCATTTGCTTGATGACTGGAGTAGTAATGAACACCATAGAACATAATCTGGATGTCGTTGATCGCCATATACAGGGCGAGGCACGCGACGTTGATTCCATACTTGATTTGTATACTGACGATATCGTGCTGGAAGTACCGGGGCGCGGTCTGCGTTTTGCCGGGCGTGACGCCATCCGCGCCAACTACCTCGCCATGTGGCCCTCAATGGCGGAAGTTGAATTACAGCCGCTAGACCGCTTCGCCACTGAACATCGCGTGGTTGATGACATGATAGTGCGCATGCGCCTGGTTGGCCCTGGCATGACGAATGCACCAGTGCCTATAGGCAGCCGCGTTGAGCTGCGCCTGATTCATCATTTCACCATGCGCGATGGGCTGATAGCGCGCGAACAAGTATTTGAACTCTGGCGCAATCTGGATGAAACTGATGCAGGAGTGCGGCCATGAGCAAATTCTTTATCCGTATCGCCGTGTTGTGGATGCTGGCCGGCATTTTGCTGGGTATCTGCATGGGCATATCGCACCAGCATCTCGACAAACAATTGCATGTGCATGGCTTGCTGCTCGGCTGGGTCAGTTGCGCCCTGTTCGGCCTGGTGCATTTTGCCTGGCCGCAGTTGCAGGCCATGCTGACGGCACGCGTGCACTTCTGGTTGCATAACCTGGGGCTCGTAGCCTTGCTGGCTGGCCTATTCATGGAAAGGCGTGAACTCGCACTGGCAGGGCCATTCCTGGGTAGTGGGTCGATAACACTGGCAATCGCTACCGCATTATTTGGCTGGAGCGTATGGCGGGTAACGGCGAAGTAAGTACTACTGTCTTGCTCGCTGCAAGGCGGCTGTAAAAATCGTTTTCACTTCATATTTCCTCCATATTTGGATCGCAAGCTACATCTATTGCCATAGATGACGATTTGCGCTGCCATACGCAATCAGGAGAAAATATGAAACACGCCAAGTTGCAAACCAGAGTGCCAGCCATCTTGCTCACCAGCCTCATCTTCAGTATTGCTGCCTGCGGCGGCAGCTCTGGCGGGGCGGCGGCAACTGCCAGCAGCACTACACCTGCCACGACTGGAACAAGCAGTGGGATAACTCCTGGCGCATCCTCTGGCAGCACCAGTGTTGATGCCAGCAAACTGCCACTTGGCGATGGCAAATTCACCCGCACCACTCCGGCGATTGGTTATGTCTATGCCTGCTATACCGCAGGCTCGGGTGGTGCGAGCAGCAAGGGGCCATGGTTTAATGCCGATGGCATGACCTGGAATTCACTCAGCAAGATCAGCGTACAGGGTGCGGTTAACTGGGTCTCTAGTTTTATGGTGACCGTGGGCAGCTCCCTGGGCATCACGGGTAATGGCCTGCCGCCTAATCCCACTGGCACCTTCCCCATCGCCAGCACTGATCCAGCCTACGTATATGACCGCAATCCCAACAGCATCAGCCAGGCCAACATCGCCTGGGGCTTGCCTGCCAACCCGGTCGTCGCTGCACAGCCCACCTGTACCAGCCTCGGCGCTATTGGCGTACTGCTGGATGGCGTGCGCCTCTACAATGCTGACGATGGCGGATACCGCGATGCCGTCGCCTGGGAAATCCAGGATGCCTGCCAGGGCCACCCAGAACGCACGGGTCAATACCATCATCACAATATCACTTCCTGCCTGACACAAAAAGATACCCCGGGCCAGCATTCGCCGCTGGTCGGCTACATCGCAGACGGCTTTGGCATCTATGGTAATCAGGGTGAAAACGGCAAGGCGCTGGCCAATGCCGACCTCGACGAATGCCATGGACATACCCACGCCGTAGAGCGCAACGGCGTCATGGTCACACAATATCACTACCACCAGACCAGGGAATTTCCATACACAATTGGTTGCTACAAGGGGACGCCAGCGACTGTGCATTAGCGCAGCTCCAGTAAAACAGGAGCAGAAGAAGAAAAACATCCTGAGCTTTTGTTTGTCGCTGCGCACACCGAAAAATAAAGACCGCACAAAATTTACTGAGACTTACTCAATATGTCCCTGCTAAAATCATTGCTCTTGTCGATGCTCAGCTTCATCGCCACCGTCGTGACCCTGGGCTGGCTGACAGGTGCGTTCGCCGCACCACAAAATGCCCTCAACAACGACAAGCTACCCTACTACTATCAGCAAGACCTGCAAGCGCATTGGGACACCTGGGCATCCCTGCAGCGCATTGCCACGTTTGAACTCATCAACCAGCATGCGCAAGAAGTTGATCACGGCCTGCTGCGCGGCAAAGCCAGCTTTGTCGGTTTCTTTTACGCAGGCTGCGTCACACTCTGCCCCATTTCACTCGAAGTCATGCGTGAACTGCAAACACAGATCAAACAAAAATCCATCGCCACACCCCAATTCGTTTTACTGACTGTCACTCCAGACCAAGACGATGCCAAAACCATGGCCGCCTATGCAAATAAACTGAAACTGCCTGCGGACTGGAACATGCTCACAGGTGATTCCAGGCAAATGCAAAAGCTCACCACCAGCCTGATGACCGACATCAACGCCCGCGCCAGCAATGGCGAACCCCTGCACGGCCAGCGCGCCTTCCTGATCGATGCGATGGCCCGTATCCGCGGTATCTATGATGCATCGTCGATGCTGGAATTGCGGCGTATGGCAGGGGATTATGAGAGATTGATGATGGAGGAATAGCAAAGAATTATATTTTCACCCCATTGACGTTTCACATTTAATTCATGCTCCCGCGTACAAGGCACCTAAACGCAAGCCTAGACTGTTATCGCAACGAGCATCAATTTTCAACAACAAAATCAAATCAATCAGGGTTGCTTTCCTTGTCTCAAAAAATCTCTCAGTCGAATTTAAGCTGAACAATCTTAATAATACAAGAACAAAAATATTGAAACCCTCGCTACTTAAAGTTTCAAGATACAAGAAATCATGTCCCTCATCATCATAAACTTGGTAGATTTCATTCTTTAAATAAAATTCACTCTCCAAGTAAAGAGGACGCATTTTTTCAAGCAAATAGTCAAAGCTAATTGTGCTCAATGTAACTGACCTACCCTTTGATACAAATATCGTCCCGCTCATAAAATGATCTTCAATCCTTTTATCAATTGTATATGACTGTTTTTTAAGTTTTCTCTATGCAATCAATCAAAAAGCGAAAAAATGCTCTAAAAACTTTTCGCCACTCTTCTCTTTCCTGACATCGCTCACGCCGCAAAAAAACCCGTGTGCATCAATGTCGGTAACTATCGCCTTTCTACCAATGCATGAAATGATTTCGGTCTTTTCATCTTCAGGTAAATCATGAACAAACCAATCTGTCACACCCTGCAATCTGACCTAATCACCGATATTCATCGTCTTTGCACTCATTCCAGTTTTTTCTACATAGTCTAACCGAGAAAATGTTAACAAGTTTTCCATGCCAGTATGGTGCGCGCGGCGCACCCTACCAGTCTTTACATGCCCCATCTGAAAATTGCTGCAACCTACCTTGGTTGAAATAAAAAACTAACTTAGTTGCATTTTATATTTAAGTAGATTATTCTATATTCAAGCAAAAGAAGCGAATCATACCGAGATCAAAATAAACGATCCAAAAACACCTCTGAGCACCTGAAGACAAGAAAAGGAATAGCCATGTTCAGCATCAAATTCATCAAGTTCCAGCCCACCACCTATGTGCTGCAATTCAAGAATGGCAAGCTCAGGCGCGAGGGTGCCGGGCTGGCTTTCTTTTACTATGCACCTACCACGTCCATGCTGGCGATACCCATGGTGAGTACGGATACACCATTTATCTTTGAAGAAAATACCGCTGATTTCCAGACCGTCACCGTGCAAGGTCAGGTGACCTATCGCATCAGCGATCCGCAAAAAGTCGGTGCCTTACTCAATTTCGCCATCAACCCTGTGACCCAGCAATACATTTCTGATGATCCGCAAAAGCTCTCGCAGCGCATCGTCAACCTGGTCAAGGTGTTGACCCGCAAGGGCTTGCAAAGCCTGGCTTTGCGTGATGCCCTGAAAGCGGCTGATACACTGGGTTCTGCGGTGACCATGGCAGTACGCGACAGCAAGGAATTGCAGGCACTGGGGGTAGAATTGCTGGGCCTGAATTTTCTAGCACTCAGACCAACGCCAGAGGCAGCCAAAGCGCTGGAAGCACAGGCGCGCGAGCAAATTCTCAAATGCGCTGACGATGCCATCTATGAGCGTCGCAATGCTGCTGTTGAACAAGAGCGCCGCATACGCGAGAATGAATTGAATACCGAAATCGCCGTTGAAAGTAAGAAACGCCAGATACGCGAAACCCAGATGGAAGCCGAGAAAAGCATACAACAAAAGCAAAGCGAACTGAAACTCGCCCAGGTACAAGCCAAAATCGCAGAAGAAAACCAGCAAACCACGCTTGTCAAACTAGCGACAGAAAACGCCAGGGCAGAAGCAGACAGCCGCGCCTATGCTGCTCAAACCTTGATGAACGCCTACAGTGGCGTCGACCCAAAAGTCTTGCAGGCTCTATCCATGGGCAATATGCAATCCGGTCAGTTGATCGCCCTCGCCTTCCAGGAACTGGCAGAAAAAGCCGGTGCCATAGGCCAGTTGAATATCACCCCAGACCTGTTGCGTGAACTGATAAACCAGCCTGGATAAACCGGGGAAATGATATGAGCAGCATCCATAGTACAACAACGCGCCATACAGAAAACAAGATCATCCTGATCACCCGCAAGACCAGGCTCGAAGAACTCATCGTCAAGTACAACACCGTCGGCCAGGCAAGGTTTTACATAGAACATCTGGGCGGCGACTTTGCCACCTACCAAAGTGAGCATGACAATTACTTGGCTTGTGTCAGCGCGGCAGAAAGCAGTCTCACGCAGCTTGCGCGCCTGCAAAAGATAGATCGCAGCTTCTTACCCAACATGATCTTTGGTCGTGACGATATCGTCATCGCTGTGGGGCAAGATGGCCTGGTCGTCAACACCATGAAATATCTTGACGGCCAGCGCCTGATAGGCATCAACCCTGACGTGCAGCGCTGGGATGGCGTGTTGCTGCCTTTCCAGGTCAGGGATTTACCCAAAATCGTCCCTGAGGTACTGCAACAGCGCCGCCCGGTGCGCGAAGTTACCATGGCCATGGCCAGGCTGAACAACGGCCAGACCATGCTGGGCGTGAATGACATCTTCATCGGGCCCAAATCCCATATCTCTGCGAGCTACACAATACAACTGCAAGAACGCCAGGAACGACAGTCATCAAGCGGCATCATCATCTCCACTGGCATGGGTTCCACAGGCTGGATGAAGAGCATACTGACAGGCGCAGCAGCGCTGCAAGAGAGATTTGATGATCCGCGTCTGATGATATGCAACATCGCCGCCGAGCCGCCGACATATAGCACAGACTGGGATGCCCGCGAACTGATGTTTGCCGTACGCGAACCCTTCCCCAGCAAGACTTCCTCTGCGACTTTAGTCCGTGGTCAGATTCAGGAAGACAGCAAGCTGCAAGTCACCTCCCTGATGCCGGAGCACGGCGTCATCTTCAGCGATGGCATAGAAGCAGATTACCTGGAGTTTAATGCAGGCCTGACGGCTGAGATAGGCGTGGCCGACAGGCGTGGTTATCTGGTGGTGTAGTCAATCAGATGCGCCATACGTATCAAATTTTCCTCCAGTGTTTACACCGCGTTTGTACATATTAGTGCGCGCGGGGCTCGCAACACGTTGATAGTTGCGCGCGAATCTCTCTTTTATCCAAAACAAAACTAAGATAGTTGCAATTAAATACTAACAAGATTAATATCTGCTCATAGAACTACTTAATGCAAGCTTTGAGCGTGCCAATAATGGAATAAATCATGGGTGTCACTTTAGAACAACGCTATCTCGGTACACTGGCCGGCCTGGCCTGCGGTGATGCCGTAGGTACCACGGTAGAATTCTCAGCGCGCGGCAGCTTCGCGCCTGTGACTGACATGGTTGGCAAAGGTCCTTTTGGCCTGCTGCCTGGTGAATGGACAGACGACACCTCGATGGCACTGTGCCTGGCAGAAAGCCTGTTGACGAAGGATGGCTTCGATGCTAAAGACCAGATGGGGCGTTACCTGAACTGGTGGAAATGGGGTTACCTGAGTTCTACCGGCATCTGCTTTGACATCGGCAATACCGTGCGTGCAGCCCTGTCACGTTACGCCATTAGCGGTGAGCCCTACTCTGGCGCAGAACATCCCAGCACGGCTGGCAATGGTTCATTGATGCGGCTTGCCCCTGTCGTCATGTTTAGCTACCCAAATATAGCCGAAGCCATCCACTATGCAGGAGAAAGCTCGCGCACTACCCACGCCGCGCCAGAAGCCATACAAAGCTGCCAGTTGCTGGCGGCGATATTGTGCAAGCTGTTTGCCGGATGTGGCAAGGCTGATTTATTCACGGACCTGTCTTTCACGCCGACCGAGCCAAAAATCGTAGCTCTCAGCAAGGCCGGCTTCATTGATAAAGACAGTACACAAATTCGTGGCAGCGGCTATTCAGTTGAATCCCTCGAAGCCTCGCTATGGTGCTTCATGCACACCGACAGCTTTGAAAGCGCCATCCTCACTGCTACCAACCTGGGTGACGATGCAGATACCACAGCCGCCATCACAGGGCAAATTGCCGGTGCCTATTACGGTGTGGAAGGCATCCCTGCAAAATGGCTGGAACGCCTCGCCATGCGTGAAGAAATACTGCGTATGGCGCGGGACTTGTATGAGAGGTTTGGTAGCAGGGACATTTCACAAGCTAGAGAGTCAGCATGAAAGAATGCAGAGGAGATTTATTGGTACTCGCCCTGCAAGGTGAGTTTGATGTCATTGTTCATGGCTGCAATTGTTTTTGCAATATGGGCGCTGGCATCGCCAAGAGCATCAAAAAACAGTTCCCAGAAGCCTATGCAGCGGATCAAACCACCTTGTCTGCCGATCATGCCAAGCTGGGCAGCTATAGCCAAGCCCGGATACAAAGAGACGACAGGCAATTTGTCATTCTCAATGCTTATACTCAATTTGACTGGCGCGGCCAGGGTGTGAAGGCTGACTATGCAGCAATACGCAAGGCATTTGCCGCAATACGTAAAGAATTCGATGGCTTTCGTATTGCGTATCCATTGATAGGTGCAGGCCTTGCTGGTGGCGACTGGGCGACCATTGCGGCCATCATTGATGAAGAACTGGATGGCATGGATCATACCTTGGTAAGACTACCGTCAAACTGACATAATCAAGGCAGAAGTTTTTTTTCAACATCACACAATGACGGTATTCAATACTAATTACCGCCTTCGTAAAACTCCATGAATAAAATTTATACTTCACATTGCAAAGAATTTGGACATCCAGAATTTTGTCTGCAATTTGATCCAGACATAGCTCTGGCTACCGATGCTGAGTTTGTTGCCAGCCTGCTTGAATCCATGGTCAGCAAGGGTAGTTGTTTTCAGGATGGGCAATCAATGCAGCTGGGCTGGTCTTATCTCATGCTCAGCACACAGCAAGACGGCAGCCTTGGTTTCAAAGAAGCTGATTTTCAGACCATGCCCCTGGTCTGGAATATTGGTATCTCCAACACCTTGCGCCACTTGCGTCTGCATAAGGATATTGTCGAAAGCGTCGTACCCACGGAATATCTGTCCATCCCTTCATTTCGTGCAGAGTGCATCGTCTGCAATGAATTGAAGACTGCAAATGGACAGATCATGATGGTCAGGCAAGAAGAGAAAAACCTAGACAGTGGCTGGTTCTTTGGTTGCTGCGAGGAAGGACATGATCACAATAACGTGGACAATCTGGAACGTATCTCATTGTACGAAGCAGTAGTCATGCATGCATCTGCATGTCTGCCATATCTTGGATTTCCGCAAGGTATGACGATATTATTGGGCGAAGGCAGACCCATCTTTTTCTATGAGGATAAGGAACTCGCCATACTTGAAGGTTCTTATCTGGACATAGCGATCTGATTTACTGGTTCGTCTGATGAAAGAATTGGAACATAGAAACCAGATGTATCATGCATAATTGCTGCACTCCGTATTTAAAATCTAACCTATACATGCGCTCACGTCTTTTTCAACTGGCAGTTCCCATATTGCTGCTCTCTGCCTGCAAGGCCAGTACCGAAATCCCGGCCTACCTTTTACCCGGTGCTGCGCAGGAATTGGTTGCGTCTTCACTGAAACTGAGCAAATGTGATCCTCAAAAAGTAAGTACGGACATCAGTTTTTGTGACGTCAAAGAAGCTAAATTTGGTGGAGCACCAGCATCATTCAAATTGACCCTGCTAAACGGGAAATTGATTTCTACCATTATCACTTTACCCGCTGACGAATTTTCATCCACGGTTTCCAACATGACGAAGCGCATGGGAGAGTCAAGCTATGAAAGAGAATTTGAGGTGTATGGTGTCAAGCACAAAAGCATATATTGGGGAAACAAGAACGTGTATGTCACAGCCAACAGATATGCCTTTGGCGATACCAAACACAGTATGTTGATCTTGATGTTGCCAGAGGCAACGCCAGAAATAGCGCGTCCTCTGTTTTTGAAAAATGACGCAAAGCCATCAAGCAATGCCGCTCGTCAGTAAATGACCGGATCACCGTCAGGCATCAGTAAGTAGGTTGGGCTACGCTTCACCAGCCCAACACTCGGCATATAAATAACGTAAATTTTAATTCTGGATAAGGCATAGATTTATTGAACTTCGTGTTTCGAAACATGCTTAATTTGAGGCCCAGTGTTGGGCTGGTGAAACGTAGCCCAACCTACGATACTACATCTTTGAGCCTTAATTCCACTATGCAGCAACAGAGGCTCGCCTTTTAAAAGGTATTTTCAACAGAAACTACCAAGTGAAAATAAACACCTTTACTTCATCATGCAGACAGGTGATATATGAAAGGCCTGCCCGTTAATAGTCATTCATGTCCATCGACTGTAATCTTTCTGGCGGGTAGGCTTTTTTGACATCTTTAGCAAAAATGTAGAGGAGTTCTTTTTCGACCGCCTTGCCAAACATGACATGACCGTAGGATCCGCCGATATACGGCAGATCAAATGGCAACTGCTCAAGAATGTTTTTAGGGACAGGAACAAAAGGCCAATACACTTTAGCACCGGGATAACTATGCCGCTTCATTTCGCAAAAAGGTCCAATGACTGCATTCAAGTCAAGCTCAAATCCTTTGGTGCAGACCAGTTCACCATCGTCATGTTCAAAATCTACCGGGACAAGGCAGAGATCAACTCCCATGGTTTTCCTTTTTTTAAAGCGATAACAAATGAGCTTGACTTATTCATACCCTGGCAGATCAAGCGAAGAAACATTGTCACCCCAGCTAGTATTGAGCAGGCCTTTTTCTACAAATTTATGCAATGAAGAATAAGGCCAGTCGCTGGCGTTATCTACATAGCCGTGCTTTACTGGATTGTAGTGCAGATAAGCGACGTGTTTTTCCAAATCGTCGTCATCTCGTATCATATGCTCCCAGAATCGACGCTGCCAAATTCCACGTTCACGCTTTCTCTCGCGGCTGGAGCTGATGTTTTCCTGTTTGGGCAAGGCTTTCGAAAATGCTGCCTTGATCAGTGACCAGCGTAAGGAAAAATCTACATCGCCTTCTGGTAGTTGCCAAATGCTATGCAGATGTTCAGGCATGACAACCATGGCGATGATTTCGAAGGGGTATCTTATTTGTACTGTCCGGAATGCATTTCGCAACGCGTCTATGTGGTCTGTGAGGAGCTGACTCTGTCGGTCTTGCAAATTGACCGTGAAAAAGTAAGTAGCACCGGGGACATTGGCGCGGCGATAGCGCATGGTATTAAATTAGAAAGAATTAAAGAGTACATCAAAATTATCGCAGATTCGTAGTATGTCGTAGGTTGGGCTACGCTTCATCAGCCCAACACTCAGCTTATAAATAACGTACCCCCTAACCCTGGTGGAATACAGATTTATCCTACATTTTATTCAGATACATACGTTTATTAAAGGCCGAGTGTTGGGCTGATAACCCGTAGCCCAACCTACAAGGTTCACAACCTACGGAAGCACTCGATGCTCTCTCAATGCGCCTCTTCCCAATTCCCGCCCACGCCGACTTCGGCAAGCAAAGGCACATCCAGTTTCGCCACATTCGCCATCAGCTCAGGCAATTTTTGTTTGACCAGTTCCAGCTCCGCTTGCGGCACTTCAAGCACCAGTTCATCGTGCACCTGCATGATCATTTTTGATTGCAGCTTGTCTTTTTCCAGCCAGTTTTGTACGGCGATCATGGCGAGTTTGATGAGGTCGGCTGCTGTGCCCTGCATGGGGGCGTTGATCGCTGCGCGTTCAGCGCCGGCGCGGCGGGGGCCGTTGGGGGAATTGATCTCGGCCAGCCACAGGCGGCGGCCGAAGACGGTTTCTACATAGCCGTGGGCCTTGGCCTTGGTGCGGGTGTCGGCCATGTATTGGGCGACGCCGGGGTAGCGCTGGAAGTATTTGTCAATATAGCTTTGTGCTGCGCTGCGTTCTATGCCGAGGTTGCCTGCCAGGCCAAAAGCGCTCATACCATAGATGAGGCCAAAGTTGATGACCTTGGCGTAGCGGCGATGTTCGCTTGTTACTTCAGTCAGCGGCACGGCAAAAATCTCTGAGGCGGTAGCGCGATGGATATCTTCGCCATTGGCAAAGGCAGCCAGCAGGCTGGCGTCGCCAGAGATGTGAGCCATGATGCGCAATTCGATTTGTGAATAATCGGCAGAGATGATGACATTGCCTGGCCCGGCGACAAAGGCCTCACGTATGCGGCGACCTTCGGCAGTGCGCACGGGGATGTTTTGCAGGTTGGGGTCATTCGATGACAGGCGGCCAGTGACAGCCACGGCTTGCGCATAATTGGTGTGGACGCGGCCTGTGCTGGCGTTGACCATCTTGGGCAATTTGTCAGTGTAAGTCGATTTGAGTTTGGCCAGGCCACGGTATTCAAGCAAGACCTTGGGCAGGGGATAATCCTCGGCCAGTTTTTGCAAGACTTCTTCATCGGTCGATGGTGCGCCGGAAGGTGTTTTCTTGACGACGGGCAGGCCCAGCTTGCCAAAGAAAATCTCGCCCAGTTGTTTGGGTGAGTTCAAATTGAAAGGCTGCTCTGCCAGCTCGTAGGCCTTTTGTTCGAGTTCCAGCAGGCGTATGCCGATTTCATGCGACTGCGCTTCGAGCAGGTCTTTATTGATGTGTACGCCGTTGCGCTCTATCTTTTGCAAGACAACCGAGGTGGGCAATTCTATGTCGTGATAGACGCGCAGCAGGTTGGCGTCCGGCTCTATCTCTGGCCACATGGCCAGATGCAGTTGCAGGGTGATGTCGGCATCTTCTGCAGCATAGGCAGTAGCACGTTCCAGATCGACCTGGTTAAAGCCTATCTGGCTTGCACCCTTGCCGCAGACTTCTTCAAAGCTGATGGTTTTCTTGCCGAGGTGGCGCATGGCCAGGCTGTCCATGTCATGCGATTTATGCGATTCAAAGACATAGGATTCAAGCAGGGTGTCATGCGCGATGCCGCGCAGGTTCACGCCCTGATTGGCGAAGATGTGGCTGTCGTATTTGAGGTTCTGGCCGACCTTGGGTTTGCTGTCGTCTTCCAGCCAGGCTTTCATCTTGCCCAGCACCACAGCCAGCGATAATTGCTCAGGCGCACCAGGGTAGTTGTGGGCAACCGGGATGTACGCCGCATGGCCGACTTCGCAGCACAGCGAGACGCCGACGAGTTGCGCAGTCATTGGTTCGAGCGAGGTGGTTTCGGTATCCACCGAGGTCAGTTTGGCGGCATTGATGCGGGCCAACCATTCGTCGAGGGCGGCTTCTGTCAATACGGTTTCGTAGTTGGTCACAACGCTGGCCTGGGTTTGCGCATCTTCATTGAACAGGCCGCCTTGTGCAGGATTAGCCGCTTGCACCTTGGCAGCAGGCAATGGCGTTGCACCTGCGGTGGCATCACCTGTCAACTCACGCAACCAGGTCTTGAAGCCCCAGCGGCTGGCAAAGCCGACCAGTTCTGTCTTGTCTTCTTGTTTCGCGACCAGACTGTCCTGTATCGATGTGTAATGCCCGGTCAGGTCGCAATCGGTTTTGACGGTGATCAGCACACGGCCTTGTGGCAGCCATTCCAGCGCACTGCGCAGGTTGTCGCCGACCACGCCCTTGATCTTGTCGGCGTTGGCGATGACGCCATCCAGGCTATCGTATTCTGTCAGCCATTTGACGGCAGTTTTGGGGCCGCATTTGGCAACACCAGGGACGTTATCGACGGTGTCACCTATCAGTGTCAGGTAATCGATGATGCGGTCGGGCGGCACGCCAAATTTGGCCAGTACACCGGGTTCATCGAGCTTTTCATTGCTCATGGTGTTGATCAGGGTGACATTGGCATTGACCAGTTGTGCCAAGTCCTTGTCACCGGTAGAGACGATGGTGTTCATGCCCAGCTTGGTGGCTTCTACTGCCAGCGTGCCGATGACGTCATCTGCCTCTACCCCTTCGACCATGAGGATAGGCCAGCCCATGGCCTTGACGGCGACGTGGATAGGTTCTATCTGCAGGCGCAGGTCGTCTGGCATGGAGGGGCGCTGAGCCTTGTACTCGGGATAGAGGTCGTCACGGAAGGTTTTGCCTTTGGCATCAAACACACAGGCGATGTATGCTGCCGGGTAATCCGTACGCAAACGGCGTAACATATTGATCATGCCGTGTATGGCGCCAGTCGGTTCTCCTTGTGCATTGCGCAGGTCGGGCAGAGCATGGAAGGCGCGGTACAGATAGCTAGAGCCATCAACTAACAAGAGAGTATTTTGCATATGAACGGAAACAGAAAAGATGTAACGAGGTTGCGCCAGATTATCGATCAGGAAAAAGCAACTTCGCTGAAGGCGCGCGAATCATGGCATATGTTCACGATTATGGCAGAATTTATCGAGTCCACCGAGCGGCTTTCATCTATCCGCCCTGCCGTGACGATTTTTGGGTCTGCCCGCACCAAGGATGACCACCCTGATTATGTCAAATGTGTGGATTTGTCGCGTCGTTTGTCGGACGAAGGTTTTGCCGTCATCTCTGGCGGTGGCCCGGGCATCATGGAGGCGGCCAACAAGGGTGCCTTCGAGGGTGCCTCCCCTTCTGTTGGCCTGAATATAGAATTGCCACATGAGCAACGTAGTAATCCCTGGCAAAACATCAGCCTGTCTTTCCGTCATTTTTTTGCGCGCAAGGTGGCTTTTGTCAAATATGCCGATGCCTATGTGGTCTTTCCTGGTGGCTTTGGTACCATGGATGAAGTCAGCGAGGTCCTGACACTGATACAGACTGGCAAGACCCGCCATATCCCGGTGATATTGGTGGGCACCAGCTTCTGGAGCGGCCTGCTGGAATGGATCAAGGTGCAGATGGCAGGTAATGGCATGATAGAGCCTGGTGACCTCAACCTGGTGCAACTGATAGACGAACCAGCAAATATCGTCGATGCCATTTTTGCGTTTTATGAGGCCAGGGATATTAATTTGTCTGAGGATGAACGGCAGAAGATGCTGTATTTGTAGCACGCATGAGCAGGGTGCGCACGGCGTACCCTGCGAAGCTTGTAGCCCCCCCCAAAAAAAACATCCAACTTCTATTTGGCTTTCACAGCCCCCTGCTCTGCCTGCGGAAAACTTTGTATCACCTCACCTTTGTCATCCAGGAAGTTCAGCATGGCCTGGCCTTCTGGTGTCACCAGCATCATGATGCGCGGCTTGCCTTTGGCGTCGGCCATGATGATGGCAGATGATTTTCCACGGGTCTTGCCGACGAACATTCGGTTGGTTTGCTGGCCGCCCGCATCTTTCCACTTCTGCAGCAACGCATCTCTTTCTGGGCCGGCCGGGGCTTTTTCATAGGCCTGGTACAAGCCATCATAATCTTTTTGCAGGCCACAGTCATAGATCTTCAAGCCCGATTCCATGCTGCCGCCACTCTCATAATGACCGAGCGAGAGTTGCTGGTCGCCACCAAACCTGTCCATAGAGAAATGCATGCCGGCGACAGGCTTGCCTTTGTCGTCAAGCTTGCCGTCGAAGATGAAGCCGCCATTTTCATCGCCCTGCGCATTATAGAAAATCATGCTTGGGCGTTGCGGGCCGCTGCGCTTGCTTTGCTTGCCGTCTATCACAGGCTCAGGCAGGCGCAGGTGATTGGCGATGACCATCTCATGCTTGCCTTCTGGCGTGACGATGTTGATGCGTTCGACATCGATTTCAGAAAATTTGCCACGGTTCTCTGTATATGCGGCAGCCGTCAGCAGCATGATGCCCAGACCGGCCCCCGCGACCGTCAGCACTTGCTTGAGCAAACGATTCTGGCGGCTTAATTGTGTGATGAGTTCATCTTGCTGTGTCATGCTGTCTCCTTGATTGTCGTTGATCGTTGTGGCTGCCTTCATGGTTTCTTGCAGCGCTTGCGCATGATAAAAGTTCGGCATTCCTGCAAGCCAGCATGCTGCGACTAGTGGAAAGACCGGAGGCTCGAATGGCAGATTAGAACGATGAGCGGGAGAGCATACTTCTGTATATAGGCTGCGAATGGAAATCGGACTACTATTTGCCAACGACTTGGCTACATGCCTTTGATCCTGATCTGAAAACATGATACGCGCACTACTTTTATTGATTAGCTTGCCAGGAGCTCTCTTGTCCGCCCTGGCATTGCTACTGTCTTACAGCAATCCCGTCATGGTAGAGAACATGGCACCCTTGAGCCTGCTATGGGGTGGCTTTGCGCTGTTTTGGGAATACAGCGTCATCACTTCTGGCGCTCCCCTGTTTTTTTGCTTGTGGGGCATCCCTTTTGTACTGATAGGCTTACACATGATAGGAGGTCGCTTCTTTCTTAAAGCAAGACAAAGCGCTGGCACTTATTATGCCGTCACCAGTGAACGCATACTGATAGTCTCCGGCCTGTTTAACAGCAATCTGAAATCACTGGACCTGAAAAACCTGGGTGAAATCAGCCTGGTTGAAGCAAAAGAGGGTGAAGGCAGTATCGTGTTTGGCAATAACCCACTGGCAACCCTGTTTGGCGGACTCTCAGGCCTGCCTGGCAGGATGAACGCGAAGACGATGACGCAGTTTCAATCCATCGCCGGTGCGAAACAGGTATTTGAGTTGATACATCAGGCCAAAAGGATGGCTTAAAGCTAAAGACGCCGTGCTTTAATTTGCAGGGTGCGTCGTGCGCACCGTCGTAGATTTATCGCTGTAAAACGAATGGTGCGCGCAGCGCACCCTGCGAATCAATAAAAAGCGATAGTGGCGCTGTAAGCAGCCCTGTAAACTATTTCGTTGCCTTATCAATTGCGCGGTTCATGGCCTTCAGATGCAGGTCTTCATCAGCACTGGATGCCGGGGCGCTTTTACCCAAGGCCTGCTCCATGATTTTTTTCTTCATTTCTTCATTGTTCATGGAAGCCGGATAATTATTATCTGCACCCTTGCCGCCATCTTCTTTGGCGACGGCAGTTTTTGGCGGCTCCATGCCTTTGGAGTCGTTGAGCTTGATTTTTTTTGTGGTAGGGTTATTGTCCAGGCACAGGGTGTCTGAATACACGGTCTTGCCATCAATAGTACAGCGATGCACGCCTTCGCTGGTGGTGGCAGCCTCGCGCATGCCGGGGCCCTCACTGCTGCCGGTTGGCAGACCCGTGGTTTCTTTGACGTCATTGCTGATAACGGCAGCCGCCTTGCCAAAGCGCGCCCACATATCATGCATGGGCAGGCGGCCATAGCGCATGTAGTACAGAAAACCCATGCCCAATGCAGCAATCAGCATGGAAAGCAAGGCGACGGCAATCAGGCTCAGCCCGCGTTGTTTTGTATATTTCATGGCAGTTCCGAATTATTCATGCGCTGCAGGATGACTTCACTGCGTCTTTGCAAATAACCAGAGCCCGGGTTTTTATAAAAATAGCGTGGTTTGGGCAGCATCACGGCCAGCCTGGCTGCCTGGGCAGGGCCGAGATTGGCGGCACTGGTATGAAAATAATTTTGTGCAGCAGCCTCTGCCCAAACACACCTACGCCCCATTCTACAACATTGAGGTAGATCTCCAGTATGCGTTGTTTGTCCATGCATTTTTCCAGCATATAGGTGATGATCAGTTCTTCGCCCTTGCGGAAATAACTGCGGTCAGGCGAAAGGAACAGGTTCTTGGCTAATTGCTGGGTAATGGTGGAGCCACCAGAAACGACCTTGCCTTTTTTCTGGTTTTTTTCGTAAGCGGCTTGCATGGCTTCCCAATCCACGCCTTCATGATCGACAAAGCCATCATCTTCTGAAGCGATGACGGCACGCTTGAGATGATTGGAGATACGGTTATACGGCACCCATTTATGCTTGAGCTGGAAGTCGGGCTTTTTCTCTTGCAAGACACTGAGTTGCTGGCGCATGAAGCTGGTGGATGTCGGGTTGTGGTCTATCCACCACCAGACATGCGCCAGATAATAAGCCTGCAAAAGCGTGAACAGCAACAGGGGTACGAGTACCAACCAGAACAGGATACGGCCAAATAATTTCATCACAGGCTCGCTTGCAATGCTGCGCGCATTTCTGCCAGTACCGGTGTAGATGGCGGGCGCACGCCGCGCCACAGGGCAAATGCTTCTGCTGCCTGCTCGACGAGCATGCCCAGACCATCACGGCATTGCGCACCGTGGCTGGCAGCCAGCCGCAAGAACGCGGTGGGTGCGGCGGCATACATCATGTCATAGGCCAGTGTGGTTTTGCCAAATACTATTGCAGCCAGCTGTGGCACATCATCATTGATGCTGGCCGAGGTGGCATTGATGATGACATCAAAAGGCTGTTGCAAATCTTCAAACCTGCAGGCTTGCAGCTCACAACGATCACTCAGGCTGCTGGCCTGTTGCTGCAAATCCTGCGCTTTGGCGAGGGTGCGATTGGCAATCGTCAATGAAGCGGGTTCTTCCTGCAACAACGGCAGCAAGACACCACGGGCAGCGCCGCCAGCACCCAGCAAGAGCAGGCGCTTGCCATGCAGGCTGACACCGGCATTGCGCACGATATCTGCCACCAGGCCTATGCCGTCGGTATTGTCGCCATAGATATGGCCATGCTCAAACTTGAGGGTATTGACAGCACCGGCAATCCTGGCGCGTTCACTGAGTTCAGTCGCCAGGGCAAAAGCTTCAAGTTTGAAAGGCAGGGTCACATTGGCGCCCTTGCCATCAGCCGCAATAAAATCGTGCACGGTGCTGGCAAAACCATCGAGCGGTGCCAGCAGGCGCTGGTAATCCACTTGCTGGCCTGTCAGCTCAGCAAAGCGGGCATGAATGGCAGGTGACTTGCTGTGCGCAATCGGGTTGCCGATGACGACGTAGTGGTCGGCGCTCAATTTGGCCTCTTTTGTAATTCAGTTTCCAGTTGCTGTTCATGTGTGAACTTGAATCTCGCGAACATGATGAAGACCTCATTGCTGTCCGGCCCCAGGCTGGCTTTTGGGTAGTGTCCAAAAGGTGCAGAGCGGCGGACAATACGCAGCGCCGCAGCATCAAGTGCCTTGTCGCCTGAAGAGACCTCTATGCGCGGGCCGCCTTCTTTTTCATAGATGGTACCATCCTGGAAAATCGGTATAGAGACAAACATTTCTCCATACAGTTTTTTACCATCTTTCTGTGGAAAGTTTAGTGTACCGGTATCTTCTATGCGCTTTTGTACAGCCTTGTAATAGATGGCATGGTCAAGACGCTTGGTACTGGGAGTAATATAGTTTTTTTTGGGGCGCTTGTTCTGATCTTCTATGGTTTGAGAAATCTCGGCCGCCATACGGGCCAGAGCCTTGGTGGTCTCGACATTATCGTTGCCTGTGGAGGGTTTGGGCGTGTCGTCGGTATTTTTCTTTTCCTGCTTATCTTGCCGGAATTTGTCCTTGAGCTTGGCCTGATCCATCAACTGCTTTTGCTGCTCTTCCAGATCGGCAATTTTGCGGGTATTGGTTTGCAGGGCATCACCATCTTCACTGCGCTTCATGTCAGGCAAAGGTGATTTACTGCGACCAGTGTCGTGTGCGCCACCACCGTCAAGATCAGCCTGGGCCAGTGCTTCGGCTTTGGCCGGGGGTTTGGCATGCTTGGAATTGACGAGGATAATTTCCAGGTCAGTATCGCGCGGTTTACTATCCACCGTCTTGGGTGCAACAAAATGTACCAGCAAAACTGTACCCGCATGCAAAACCAGGGAAGTGGTGATGGCGATCGTGAAAATCAGTTTTTCAAAATTGGCCTTGCCTGGACTCAAGCGGGCGGAAGAAGGCTTGGCGGTACTGCTTTTGACCTTGCTGCTTGAAGCACTGCCTGCCACAACAGGAGGTGCAGAAACGGAGGATGCGACTTCACCTGCCTTGACGGCCTGTTCTTGCCCGTCTGGCAGTTGTTCTTGTTTGACCTGTTTCGCAGGTTTGGTTTTTTTATTCTGACTTTTCATTACTAGGCTTGTGGCTGTTCTTCGTCTGGAGTATTCGCGTCGTCATTGGCAAGTTCATTGCTAAGCTCAGTTGCCACCTCTGCTGGCGCGCTCTCCGCCTCTGCTACTGTCTCTGTTGCAGGTGCGCCTTCTTCTGCGCTGAAGTCTTCTGCAACTTCAGTGCTGGTTTCGTCGTCCAGTTCTTCTTCCTCAAGCTCGGTGACGGTAGATAACAATTCCAGCAGGCGCGCTTCGACTTCAAGATCGACTTCATCCCAGCGCAGGATATCCAGGCGCACCTGGGCACCGCGTGCTGTCTGTGGCATGCCCGGCAAACGGATGATGAGCGGAATATCGACGAGGCGCAAGACTTCGTCTTTCAAAACAACAGCTTCGACCTGGCGCTGCTCTTGCTGGCCCAGCCAGCGCAGACACCAGTAGCGTTCCATATTGTTCTGGAAATCAGCATAGGCGGCATAAGCGGCATCAAAACCGGAGACTATCGCAAACAGGTCGGCATCCTTGGGTTTGAAGGTGGCGACCAGCGGCGCAGTGATGCCATGTTGCACGCAGGCGATGATTTGCCATTGATTAACCAGGTCGGTATAGCGGCGCAGTGGCGATGTGCTCCAGGCATATTGATCGACACCCAGGCCCTGATGCGGCGCGGCATGAGTCAGCATGCGTACCTGCATGCGCGCTGTCCAGCCGCCGGGGCCACGACCACCTGCCACACCCTGGGCGCGGTAGATGCCAGGGATGCCATGGTCAGCCATGAGCTTGCCCCAGGTGCTGTTGGCAAAGATCATCAGTTCGGCGACGATCTTGTCCAGCGGCGCACCACGCTTGCGGCGCACGATGGAGACCACATCATCTTCTACATAGAAATTGAAATCGACGCGATTGTTTTGCTCAGGCTTCATGCCAAAGCTTTCGCGCTTGACCATACGGCCCTGCTCCAGCACCAGCGCCCATTTCCACAGTTGGGCGATGTCGGCCTTGTGCGGGTATTCACCGGCATCGTTGGCAAGATTGTCTTCAGTCACCAGCGCATCGAGATCATTGTGACGCAGATTGCTGGCCATGGGCACGGCTTCTACCCTGGTCTCGGTGCTGATGACAGACCAGTCTTCAGTATTCAAAGTCGCATACAGCGATACTGCCGGGCGGGTCTGGCCTGCCCCCAGGGTGTAGACATTGACGAGTTCATCCGGCAGCATGGTGATCTTGTCGCCAGGCATATACACGGTGGACATGCGGCCACGTGCCATCTGGTCTATCGCATCACCACGCTGTATGCCCAGTGCTGGCGCGGCAATGTGTATGCCCACACGCAACTGACCATTGCCAAGATCAACGACAGAGAAAGCATCATCAATCTCGGTGGTGGTAACGTCATCGATGGAGAAAGCCTGTACATCTGCCACGGGCAAATCAGTGGGCAAAGCTGGCAAGGTAATCGCCGGGAAGCCCACGCCTTTTGGGAAATGCTCGTAATGAAATTTGGCCAGGTGCAAATGCTTGGGGCTGGCAATGCCACCGACGGCAAGCATCAGACGTTGTGGTGACATTTGCATGGCATCGCAGGCTTCTGCCAGGGCTTTGTATTCTATGCTGTTCTTGTCGGGCTTGAACAAGAGCTGCAGTGCCAGCGATTTCATCGCCTCTGGCAGATGGTTTTGCTTGAGTTCTTCGACATAGCCAGCCTGTATCAAGGCTTGCTGTTTTTTCTTTTCTATACCGGCCAGTGCAGCCTTCAGCGACGCCTCAGGCGCGGCCTTGTAACGGCCACGGCCTTTTTTGTAGAAATAAATGGGGGCGTTATGCAGGGCGTAGATCAGGCCTGCGGCTTCTACCGGTTGTGGTGCATGACCAAAATATTCTGTGCCCAGCTCAGCAAAACCAAATTCTTCCTGTCCGGCGACTTCCCACAGAAATTCCAGGTCTATCTCAGCCGCAGCGGCCTTGGCCTGTTCGATCAGGCTGGCGGGATCGGGCGAGGCAAATTGCAGCAGCACATCCTTGGCTTTGACCTTCGTGCGCTTGCCACTGGCCATCTCGACCTGATAAGCCTCACCAGCATGCGTCATGATGCTGCCTGCCTTGAAATCACCGGATTCTTCGAAAAATAAATTCATTCAATACTTCTTTAATTAAGACCAAAAAGCTCAACACAGAGACACTGAGACACAGAGAAAAGCAAGAGAAAATCTTTGCACTTTTTTTACCCTGCTGTTGTCAGTTACTATTGGTTGAAACGTTTATTGTTTCTATTCTTACTTTGCTTTATCAGCAAAGCGAAAATCATTCAAATACCTATTCAATTCCCCTCCCTTCCAAGGAGAGGAGTAAATACATTGCGGCTTGCGTTTTGGCTACATTAGCTTGCTACAAACGCCGCTGGATCGCCAGCCCGATGGATTCCTGCCTCCGCAGAAATGACGACATTGGTAGTACCACTTCACTTATACGATGCTGGCCTGCTTCTCTCTAAATCTTTTCTGCATTTCTCTGTGCCCCTCTGTGGTCCAGCTGGGGTTTCGAACGGCATGCCGTTCGCCTGCGTAACGAAGGCTGTCTGCAAGCAACCTTTCCCTCATCAGTGCCTCTGTGTTGAGAGGTCTTAAGGTCTTAAGTCCTTAACGCTTTTCAATAATCCGCAAACCCTCAACCCCAGGCAAAAACACTTCCGTCACCTGCAAACACCCGCCCTTGCGCCAGAACAAAGACCGGCGGGCCAGCATGCTGTGCACGCCTGCCAGCTCCGGCTGTCTCGCCACGATGCGGCGTATCAGCGGGTGGCTTTGGCGTAGCCTGGCGTAATGCAAATCACCACGGCGCACCAGCGGGTCATTGAACAAGGTGCTGCCCAAAGACTTTTCACCTAGTGCATGAAACAGCGGCCATTCGTTCGCCGTGGCACTCAGCGGCACTATCGTATGGCCATAGACCATGGCCTCGCCATCGCAACGCAAAAACACTTCGCGTTCATGCACCTTCATGGCACGCGGTAAACCTATGGCAGCATATTCATCCTGCAGGCACACTGCCTTGTGCTGCGACAAACGCTGTACGCGAAACTGCTGGCACCTGGCTACCAGCCTGGCAGTCAGCGAATCGCGGTTGCTGAGCCAGTCTTCCATCAGCGCACTGGTATCGACAGCATTCACATGCGCATACCATTGCGCGGCCAGAGGGCGCCGCATTTGCTTACTTGTCTGCAAACTCGTGTGCAAAATCGCTGCGTCCAAATCAGGCCCTGCCATCCGCAAAGGCCATCACCTGATCCAGGTAATCAGCAAATTCTGCTATGCCATGATCACTGCCTTCAATCACGAACTGCCTGGCTTGCGGATAATGGGCGACCATTTCGCGCCAGTCCAGCACTTCATCGCCAGTCGCGGCAATCAAAAAATAGCGTTCAGGCTGGCTGATCTGTTCCACAGCGAGTGTGCGCAGTTCAGCCACGTATTCTGCCTTGAATTCAAAGACTCTATCGCTATGGTAATAAGTGGTTACACCTACATAGCTTTCCAGGTCGCGCGGTGGCTTGACGGCTGGGTTCAGCAAGATGGCTTTGCAGCCGTATTTTTCTGCCAGCCAGGTCGCATAATAACCACCCAGAGATGAGCCTATGATGCAGATGTCTTCTGCCTTGTGCCCGGCCAGCAAGGCCTCGGCCTGTTGTATCGCCAGCGCCGGCGAGGGTGACAGGTCGGGGCAGGCTATCTCTTCGCTACGGCCGAGCTTCGCCATATGCGCAAGCATGACACGCGCCTTGTAAGAATCTGGCGATGAGCGAAAGCCGTGCAGGTAGAGGATCATGCTGCAATTGCCCTATTACCGTGATTACCAGACTGCTGCGCGCGGTCTTGCAGCGCATCCAGCAATTTCTGGTGTATGCCGCCAAAGCCGCCGTTACTCATGATGAGTACATGGTCGCCGGCCCTGGCCTTGCTGACGATGTCCTGCACCAGTTGATCTATCTTGTGATGACAGGCAACCTTGTCACCCAATGGTGCCAGGGCTTCTGCCAGGTCCCAGCCTAAAGCTGATTTGCCATCCGCCTCGCCAAAACCAAATACCAGATCAGCTCGTTCCAGGCTGCCAGGCAAGGCCTGTTTCATGGTGCCCAGCTTCATGGTGTTTGAACGTGGTTCCAGCACAGCCAGGATGCGGGCATTGCCGACCTTGTGGCGCAAACCTTCCACCGTTGTAGCAACTGCTGTAGGGTGATGGGCAAAATCGTCGATGACGGTGACGCCATCGGCCACGCCACGCACTTCCATGCGACGCTTGACGCTGACGAACTGAGCCAGGGCTTCTATCGAAATTTCTGGTGTGACGCCGACATGGCGGGCAGCAGCAATCGCGGCCAGTGCATTCTGGCGGTTATGTTCGCCATTCAAATTCCATTGCACCCTGCCTTGCAACTGGTCGTTGAAATAGACATCAAAGTCTTCACCGTCTTGCATGAGCAGACGCCAGGCCTGCTCATTACCAAAGAATTCTTTTTCACTCCAGCAGCCGCGTTTGAGCACACGTTCCAGCGAGTCATTATTGCCATTGACGATAAGGCGGCCTACGCCAGGTACGGTACGCACCAGATGGTGGAACTGGGTTTCTATGGCGGCAACATCGGGGAAGATGTCGGCATGGTCATACTCCAGATTGTTCAGTACGGCTGTCTTGGCATGGTAATGCACGAACTTGCTGCGCTTGTCGAAGAAGGCGGTATCGTATTCGTCAGCCTCGATGACAAAAAAGTCAGAGGCATGGTTGCCCCATAAACGGGCAGAGATACCAAAGTTCAGCGGCACGCCACCGATCAGAAAGCCAGGTGCGTAACCGGCATATTCGAGTATCCAGGCCAGCATGGCTGACGTTGTTGTTTTGCCATGCGTGCCAGCGACAGCGAGTACCCACTTGTCATGCAGAATATGTTCGCCCATCCATTGCGGGCCAGATACATAGGGCAGGCCACGGTTGAGGATTTCTTCCATCAGCGGGTTACCGCGCGAAACGACATTGCCTATGACATATAAATCAGGTTCCAGCGCTATCTGTTCAGCCCCAAAGCCCTGGGTCAGGCTGATGCCCTGGGATTCGAGCTGGGTGCTCATGGGCGGATAGACATTGGCATCACAGCCCGTCACGGTATGACCTGCTTCTTTTGCCAATACGGCCAGGCCACCCATGAAAGTGCCACAGATACCTAAAATATGAATATGCATAATTGAACCAAATTCCAGAATCCCGCAATTCTACCTGAGAGAAGGCATGTTCTTGTCACCACTCGTAACAGAAGCTGAAAACCTATGACTACATAGGCAAAAAATTGGCATTTCTCTGGCTTGAAGTCTTGTCTTTGGATTTAACCAAGGTTTCAGTTATGATTACCCCATGATGATCCATACACCGAATGAAGCAGAGAGTCTGCGGGCTGAGATTGCGGCGCTGGCGGCGCGCATGATCGCCGAGGATGGGGCCGACTATGCCTCGGCCAAGCGCAAGGCAGCCAAGCAATTGCTGGGCAACCATAAAGTCAAGGGCGATGTCCTGCCTGACAATGCCCAGATAGAGCAGGAAGTACGCGAATACAATGAACTGTTCTTTGGCGATACCCAGCCACAGCGCTTATTGCATTTGCGACAACTCACCCTTGAACTGATGGAAGAACTGGCACGCTACAATCCTTATGTCGTAGGTGCGGTACTGAATGGCACGGCTGGCAACCATTCCGACATTCATTTGCATCTGTTTGCCGACAATACCAAAGAAGTTGCCATTTACTTATTAAACAAGGATGTGCAGTTCGAGGTTTCTGAAAATTTCAATAATCGCAATGAAAGCATAGAAACCCTGAGTTTCATGTACAAGAATGAAGGTGTACACCTGATCTTGCGCGATCAGGACGATATACGCAGCGGCCATGGCAAGGCTACAGAGCGCGCCAATGCCTCAGGCTTGCGTGCCATCATGGCGGAAGATCAAGCAGATCCCGATACAAAATAAGTGATGCCCCGTCTTTAAATACCTATGCTTAAGTCAGAGTTCACTCATCCGCCCTTGTTTTGCTTCAGACAGGTGGGGAATTGGTGACCTTGAACCTATCTATTTAACGTGCTGCCGCCCTGAACCTTGCCACCCTGTCTTCGGTCGCCGGATGGCTGGACATGTATTGGGTGATACGCTTGGTGGTGGATTCTTGTGCGGCTTCACGCTTGTGCATTTTTTCCATGCGTTCCAGCGCATCGGCCAGGCGGGCGGGTGACAAGCCTGTTTCCTTCATGCGCCTGATCGCATAGCCGTCGGCTTCGGTTTCCATTTCACGCGAAAATTCCATATTCACGACCCCGGCAGACGCCAGGCTGACGACGGAACTGAAATCAGAAAACAGACTGCCCGCAATCACCGTCACCATGGCATCACGCACCAGACGGCGCATGCCATGATTGCCTTCGACGTGGCCGATCTCATGCGCCAGCACGCCCGCCAGTTCTTCCGCCCCTGCCGGGCTCAGGCCACGGTCTTTACTGGTACTGAGCATCTCTATCATGGCGTCGGTAACGACTATGGTGCCACCTGGCAGGGCAAAGGCATTGGCACCTATGTCCGGTGCATTCCTGATTTCCAGCCGCATGGGTATACGGCCATGTTCGGGCATGACACGCTCTATCGCTTCCTTGGCCTGGGCTATGCGGTGATCACTTAAATGGCTGCGGCTCAGCACTGATTTGTCCAGCAGTTTCATGACTTCGTCGCCAAGGGCCTGTTCATACTTGCCTGGCAGGCGCGCAGCGATCTTGTCAGCCAATAAAGGCACGCCCCATTCACGCGCGGCCAGCAGCAAGGCCGCCATCACGGTGATTGCTGCCAGTGCCCATTTCCATTGTCTTTGCCAGCGCTGCACCAGGCTGGGCCGGTAATCAAGAAAATCCAGCAGGGTTTGCTGGTCTGCCCTGTCATGGATTTCGCAATGGCTGCCATCTGAAAAACTGAGTATGCAGGGCGCATGCTCAAAGGGCTCTGACACCTGCAATCTCTTTTTCCTGACGGGATATTGCTTGCCATCAAAAATGACATTCACAATATCTTGTTGCAAATCCAGCTGGATGGGTTGTATCCGGCTCTGGCGATGGTCGAAATAATTGGCTTTAATCATGGGGCAATTACCAGGATAAATCAAAGCCAAACATGTCGGCAGAACTGTCGCCAGTGGCTTGCGTCTGCCCGGCTCTGCTGATGGCTTGCACCTGATCCAGTTCTTCTGCCAGCAGACGTACATACGCAAGGCGAAAGCGATACACGGCCACGACAGCAAATGGCCGGTACAAGCCAAGGCTGAACAAGGTGAAGAAAAAATTTTTCACCTGCAGGCGCCAGTAAGGCCAGTATGGCAGTGAAGAGTCTATGTCTATACCTGGGAAGCTGGTGTTGTCCCAGGATTTATTCCAAGCCACGGCCTGTATATAGCTCAGGCACCCGATTGCGGCCAGCACCGCAGCCAGCAGCATGAGAAATCCTATGACCATGAAAAAAACGTCTTTGGTACTACGGATGTATTGCAACAGGCTGCCACCATTTTTTTCTATGATGACGGCAACTATGCCACTCAGAAAAATGCCGACAATCAGGGAACAAAACAGTGCCAGCAATACGCCGACATAACTCCAGCTAAAGGCCCCGCTTTTCATGTCGCAACTGGCGCGCAAATTACCGTAGCTGATATTGTCATGCTGGTAGATACGCATTCTGGCATGCAGCCAGGGCCAGAAAATATAACCCAGAAAAGCGAAGAATGCCATATAGCTTTCTTCAGGAAACAGCGCACCAAACAGACCCGGCAAGAGGATCACGAGAGCAACCGGTGCATAGGCCGCATAGGCATCCTGTACCGAGCCATGGAACTGGAAACGCAAGCCACGGTAACTGGTCTGATGCAAGCGAAAACGCAAGGCGCTGCGCATCATGAAAGGCAAACCCAGCACGAATATGACGAAAAAGAGCAATGCCAGGTTCTTTGACAAAGTGAACAGATAGTGATAACAGAACAGTAAAACCACGGCAACAATACGGCCACGCAAGATGGTTTTTGCCTCACCATGAAAATTGAAACTGGCACCGGCGAGACTGGTATTGCGGTCAAAATATTCCAGCCGCCTGACCTTGGCCCAGGCCGAATAAATGCCCAGTGTTGCCAGACTCAGGCAAAGATTGACGACCCAGATACGAAAATACTCTTTGCCAGTCCCGCTGAAGCTGAGTTGATACCAGTCAGGCATGCGCGGCTGTCCGGTCTTGCTGGCGATGGCTGCGGCTGTGGTTGCAGGTGAAGGATCAATGTCCAGGGCATCGATGTTCTCGTTCGTCCACTCCTGGTATTCAACAAGGGGGACTGTGGGCAGCCAGACTTCGGCGTCTTGATGGATTTGCATTGCTGAACGTGGTTGTAATGTTTATCTGTGATCAGATGCAAATAAATTTTCCGGCTTCGCTGTACCGGATATATGGATCAGGATGTATTGGCGAGTATGGTTTTATCAGTCTATCAAGGATAAAACACACCTACGTGAAAGCCCGCAGGTTTAAGTACGGGCAGCTCAAAAT
Organism: Undibacterium sp. KW1; assembly: GCF_009937955.1. NCBI lineage: Bacteria > Pseudomonadati > Pseudomonadota > Betaproteobacteria > Burkholderiales > Oxalobacteraceae > Undibacterium > Undibacterium sp. KW1. The sequence goes on from NZ_AP018439.1 coordinate 5,050,697, forward strand.
ACAGCTTGATGCTTTGTTCGCCGCCAGCTGCAAAGCCTTTTGCCAGCTTGTCTTTTTCGGCCAGATAGTCTGCCGGGGTAAAAGCACGCTGCAACAGGGGCTTGTCTTTGACGTCGTTCAGGACCAGTTCTATATTTGGCCAGGCCTGCACGACATCGCTCTGGTTCTGGATTTGCATGACCAGCATGAAGACATTGCGTTCTGGTGCCAGGTTTTGCAATTCATTTGAATCAACGGCAATCTTATCTATCTGTGCCGGCAAAGCCACCTGGCATCCCAGGTATTTGCATGCCTGCAGCAACCAGGGTTTGGTTTCTGGCACGCGTGCAGCGAGCTGGTTACGGAAGATATAGGCAGACTGGCCCAACAACAAAGGCAGCAACAAACCAACCATCAGGCCCAGCATGATGTTGGCCATGCGTTTGCGTGAGCGCTGTTTTTCTGCCTGGATGACAAAATTGGGTTTGGCCAGCTCTTCTTCAGGATCACTGCTGGAGTCTTCATTGGCAGCAGCCTGCTGGGCGAGTGCAGCTTCGGCCTCGCCTATATAGGATTCACCATGTACTTCATCCGCGGTATTGGCGGCAGTGTCGGTTCCAACTTCATCATTGATGGAAACAGCCTCATCTGGCGTGGCGATGTCAGCATGGTCTTTATGACGCCAGACCTTGCTGGCACCATGCGCATCGGCTATTTCAGTGGCGGGGAATTCCGGTAGTTTTTTCTTGCTGTCTGCTACCTCTTCTGCACCTTCGCTGACTGACCAGTCGGCAGTTGGTGGGTCCATCAGGGCGGCACGGGTTTCCAGTTCCATGCGGGACAGATCAGCTTCCTGCACTTCTTCAGATGGTAACAGGAAGCCGCCATCACCGAGGTCAAAATCGAGAGCCGATGAGCTAGTGATGACAGGTTCTTTTTTTAAACCTGCCGGTTCAGGGTCAGCCTTGAACTGGCTGAGCGGGTCGAGCACAGGCTCAAGCTTTTGCGTCTCTGCGGTGGTGGGCGCCGCACTGACTGGAGTAACAACGGTGGGAGTAACAGCGGCGGGAGTAAGCACAGCGGGCCTGGCTGCAGGAGGATTATCCCTGGGCATGTCAAAAGCTTCTGCCTCAAATTCCAGCTCGGCCTTGCTGATGGCGGCCAGCACTTTTGTTGCGGGCCTAGCCATCGCGCTGCTTGCTGGCTTGCCGACAGCTGCTGGCCTTTCTGGCGGCACCAGGCTGTCTGGCAAGAGCATGTCTTCTTGCGGCAGCGCATCGGGCGGGAAGAAGCGGCCCACAGGAGTGACGGGAGACGGCGGAACTATACGCGTCTGTTCGAAATTGGGCTCAGGTTCTATCAGGGATGACAGATGTTCTGCTGGCAGTGGCTTGGCGTCCTGCTTGGGTTGCGGCTTGGATTCTGGCTTGGATTCTGGCTTGGATTCTGGCTTGCTTTCTGCCACAACTTCGCTTGCCGTAGCAGACATGACTGGTTTTGCCGCTGACGCTGGCACCGCTGCACTGACTTGCGGCCTGACAGGTGCAACAGGTTTATCAGGTGCTGCTGGTGTGAATGGTGTGGTTGATGCAGCACTGGCCGCCGCTGGCACGGTGGCTACCGTCGCTGTCGCCGGAGTCGCGACACTCGCCATAGTTGCTGGTCTGGCAGGCGTTGGTGCAGGTGTTTGTGCCGGTACAGGTTTTTGCCCATCGCCAGGCAACAGGTTTTCTACGGCGTTAAAGGTTTGCTGGCATGAGCCGCAACGCACCAGGCCCGCATGCAATTTCAACTGATCATTGGCTACCTTGAAGGCAGTCTGACAGTGGGGGCAGCGGGTCGCCAGTGCCATAGTCGCCTCAGTTAGCCAAAGAACCTGACAATGCTACCCAGCCTTCATGCTCAGCCCAGACAGTGAGCTTGATGAAAGGCGCATATGCTGCGGCCACTTCGTCGGCCTGCCTTGCCAGCACGCCTGAGAGTATCAGCGAGCCACCAGGGACAACACGGCCCGCCAGCATCGGTGCCATCAACTTGAGTGGGCTGGACAGGATATTCGCCACGACCACATCAAATTTCTGGGTGGCTGGATGAGCTGCACCAAATCCTTCTGGCAGCGCGTATTCTATCTGGCAGCTATTACGCTCGGCATTGAAATTCGCAGACTCAATTGCTTGCGGATCAATATCCACACCAATGACGCTGGCCGCACCCAGCTTGCTGGCGACCATGGCCAGGATGCCGGAACCACAGCCATAATCGAGTACAGACAAATCCTTGGGCGCGTGCGCTTCCAGCCATTCCATGCACAGCTTGGTGGTGGGATGACTGCCAGTACCGAAGGCCAGACCAGGATCAAGCTCCAGGATCAGGGCATCAGGATCAGGCGCATCATGCCAGCTAGGCACGACCCAGATATTCTTGCCGATATGGATAGGGGCAAACTGCGATTGCGTCAGGCGCACCCAGTCTTGCTCTTCGACATTGCGGGTGATATAGGCTGGCACGGCTGTCAGGCCAACCGCAGCGGCAGCTTCAGCCACCAGTTCGGCGTGATCGGCATCGATATCGGCCAGGGCAACCACTCGGCTGCGATCCCAGGCAGCTTCGTCAGGTTCCATGCCTGGCTCACCAAACAGCGGGCGTTCAGCATCCGTACCTTCATCGGCATCTTCCACGGACACCGACAAGGCACCCGCATCCATCAAAGCGTCCGACAAAGCCTCAGCCTGCTCACGCGCTACTTCTATGACTATTTCTATCCAGCCCATATTGCTACTTTCTTACGTTCTATATACAGCGTTATTACTTCCAGAAACTTCAAAGTACTTCAAGACCAAAAGGCTCACCACAGAGACAGCACCGAGATGCACAGAGAAAAAATCACTCATCGACGCGACGCATATAAAGATGAATATGCTGTGTTTGTTTAACTTCATGCGTTAAAAATCTCAATAGCAAAAAGCTTACCACAGAGGCTCCATAACAAAGCCAAAAGCACAGGGAAAAACTTGTGTTTTCTCTGTGCTTCTTTTTGACGGCATTTTTTTACATCCCGCCTATTCTCGTAGGTTGGGCCACGTTTCATCAGCCCAACACTGGGCCTCAACAAACATATACGTCATTCCAGCGCCGAGTGTTGGGCTGGTAAACCGTAGCCCAACCTACACTCCAAAGCCTTACTCCGTGACTCGGTGTTGAAAGGTCTTAAGGTCTTAAGCTCTTACTTACTTTTCTTCGACAACTCCGGCATATCTGCAAGCTTATGCTCAAGGTAGTGAATATTCGTACCACCTTCAATAAAGCGCGCATCTATCATCAGCTCGCGGTGCAGGGGGATGTTGGTTTGTATGCCCTCCACCACCATCTCTGACAAAGCGATCTGCATGCGTCGGATAGCCTGTTCGCGGGTTTCGCCATAAGCGATGACCTTGCCTATCATGGAATCATAATTCGGCGGCACGAAATAACCTGCGTAGGCATGCGAATCCACCCGTATGCCAGGGCCACCTGGTGTATGCCAGGAGGTGATGCGACCTGGCGAAGGGATGAACTTGAACGGGTCTTCGGCATTGATACGGCATTCAATGGCATGACCCTTGAGTGCGATATCGGTTTGCTTGAAGCGCAGCTTTTCATTGAAGGCGATGCGGATTTGCTCTTGCACGATATCAACACCAGTAATCATTTCTGTCACTGGATGCTCAACCTGAACGCGGGTATTCATTTCGATGAAATAGAATTCGCCGTTTTCGTACAAGAATTCAAAAGTACCAGCGCCACGATAACCGATCTTGCGGCAGGCGGCAGCGCAGCGGTCACCGATTTTTTCTATGATCTTGCGCGGGATGCCAGGTGCAGGTGCCTCTTCGATAACTTTTTGATGACGGCGCTGCATGGAGCAATCTCGCTCACCGAGCCAGATGGCATTGCCGTGCTGGTCAGCCAGGATCTGGATTTCCACGTGACGTGGGTCTTCCAGAAACTTTTCCATATACACTTCTGGATTACCAAATGCTGCACCAGCCTCTGTCTTGGTCATGGTGACTGCATTGAGCAAAGCTGCTTCAGTATGCACCACACGCATGCCACGTCCACCACCGCCGCCAGCGGCCTTGATGATGACCGGGTAGCCGACCTTGCGGGCTGTTTGTACGATGACTTTAGGGTCGTCTGGCAATGCGCCTTCAGAGCCTGGTACACAAGGCACACCAGCCTTGATCATGGCATGCTTGGCAGATACTTTGTCACCCATCATGCGTATGGATTCTGCACGCGGGCCGATGAAAACAAAACCGGATTGCTCTACACGTTCAGCAAAGTCGGCGTTTTCAGACAAAAAACCATAACCAGGGTGGATAGCCTGGGCATCTGTCACTTCAGCGGCGCTGATAATGGCTGGCATGCTCAGGTAACTTAAATTCGACGGAGCCGGGCCTATGCAAACAGATTCGTCAGCCAGCTTCACATATTTTGCTTCGCGGTCAGCCTCAGAGTGCACGACCACGGTTTTGATACCCATCTCGCGGCAGGCGCGCTGTATGCGTAGCGCGATTTCACCACGATTGGCGATAAGAATTTTTTCAAACATGATTTAACTTTGCGGTGGCAATGGTTGCAATTGCGTGAGCAGGAAACACGGTCCGGTCATTTTGCCCTCAACACGGGCACAGGACTTGAGTTTGCACACGCGCGCCTGGATCAGCCAATCACGAACAGCGGCTGGCCGTATTCAACAGGCTGACCATTTTCAACCAGAATCTGTTTGATCGTGCCTGTGAAATCGCTTTCGATTTCATTCAGCAATTTCATTGCTTCAATAATGCAGAGGGTGTCGCCAGCATTGACGCTTTTGCCAATATCAGCAAAAGGCGCTGCGCCAGGAGCAGAAGAACGGTAGAAAGTACCAACCATAGGGGATTTGACGATATGACCATCCGGTACCACTGGTGCGGCGGCGACAGGAGCGGCGGCGGCTGGCGCGGCAGCTGGCATCATTTGCTGGTGCTGCGGCTGCTGCATCATGACTACCTGGTTTTGCGGCATCGCAGAAGATTTGACGATGCGGACCTTGCCTTCACCTTCAGTCACTTCGAGTTCAGCGATATCTGATTCTGCTACGAGGTCGATCAGGGTCTTGAGTTTTCTTAAATCCATGTGGAATCCCCTTGAAAAAAGTGGTTCTGAATTAATTGGGACGCACAATACTGAGCAGGAAAACAGCTCTGCAATTGCCGCCGAAGTTTGGATTATATACGAAATAAGCTGACATTATCAGCAAATTACGCGAAGATGCGAGAATTTAAATATTTTTCAGGGAAAAGTCAATCGCCAGGCGATAACCTTCAGTACCGAGGCCGCAGATGACGCCTTTGGCAATTGCAGACAAGTATGAATGATGTCTGAAGGATTCTCTTTGATGTACATTCGATATATGTACTTCTATAAACGGGATCGCCACACCTGCCAGCGCATCCCTCAGGGCAACGCTGGTATGCGTCAGGCCGCCCGGGTTGATGATAATAGCATCGACTTGCTCATTGCGGGCAGCATGGATGCGGTCAATTAATGCGCCTTCGTGATTACTTTGAAAAAATGACAACTCTGCGCCAGCTGTTTTTGCCTGTTCCTGCGCTGCAGCCTCTATCTCAGCCAGGGTAGTGGCCCCATAGGTGGCAGGCTCGCGCGTGCCGAGCAGATTCAGATTGGGGCCATTCAGCAGCAAGAGTTTGCGCGCCATAGTCACATTCAATTTGACGAAGATGGCCGCATTTTGCCGCTAATCGACGCAGATTGGCAAGGAAAAACGACGCGTCTTCTATTTTTCCAAAGAATATTTGGCAATATCGGTATGCAATTCATCCATCTTCAGGCGGCCAAGATAGGATTTCACGACCTTGCCTTCGGCATTAATCAACACGGTAAACGGCAAGCCGCCACCAGTATTACCTAATTGACGCGACAGCTCAGAACCTTCCATGCCCGCAGAAAACAAGGGATAGCTGATTTTATATTTTTTTGCAAAATCAGCAATATTTGTCGGGCTATCTATGCCCAAGCCCAAAATCTGTATGGACTTGCCCTTGTATCCATCTTGCATGGTTGATAACTCAGGCATTTCCTGCACGCAAGGTGCGCACCAGGTTGCCCAAAAATTCACGACCAGGAACTTACCCTGCCACTCCGCCATCGATTGCGGTTTACCTTCGCTATCCTTGAACTGCTGCGCCATCAATTGCGCGACCGACTTGTCGGCAGGTGGCTTGGGCGTGGTCTGGCGGTTGCCCGCGTAGATACCCAAACCCGCAAACAGCAAACCCAGCGCGACTGCCAGGCCAATAAACTTCTTATTCATAAATACCCACTCACATAAATCCAAAATCACGGCTCAAGGCAGGGATATTAGCCTAGCTGGGAGATTTATGCTGCATAAGTAAGTGATGCGGGATAGATGGCGAACCGTCATCAGGCTCCCTTCACCGAAACTCTATTATGCGTTTGACATTAAAAATGGATAAACCGGGCCTGCTGAGTCTATTTATCTCGACCACATATACGGGGAGAGTCGTTTGATGCGAAAGCAGGACACCATGCCTTGCAAAATGTCCCTGCCCGCCCCTGACTCAGACTGATACAGCTTGCCTACCCTTCCATATTCATCAAAAAGATAGACTCTGACCAGGTTACAGCATCAAGCTCCCGCACTGTTTTGCGTAGCTGGGCTTCCAGCCTGACACTGGCAGCAGGGTTTGCTGACACACTGAGCAATTGCGCAGTATCCGCACTTGTCCTGCCGCTCACCTGCAGCCCTGCCCTCTTCTCTTGCGATGGCAGCAGGCGTTCCAGCATTTCTGGTTCAGCCATGATGCTGAAGAAGAGTTTAATGACTTGCTGTGGGCTGAGCTGGTCTTTGCAGTCTTCCCAGATTGCCAGTTCCAGCCATTCAATGACAGCTTCACCCAGCAGTATCTTCCTGAGCCCGGCAAAACTGTCTGGCCACAATTGCTCATCGAAGTATCTGAGCAAGAGTGTCAGGCCCAGCGGTGTCAGCCCCTGGTAATGCATGTCACGGCGGATTACCCTGTCTGCCCCGACAACGCTGGCGTATTCAAAAAACGCTTGCATTGCCTCTGCATCAAGTACCAACCATTTTGCGACAGGCGATGGCAAATTACTGGCGTCCATGTAGCGCTCGCCCGATTCACCAGCCATGTCCAGAGCGGCCCGTTTCGACAATTTCCAGGTCGCCAGCCTGCTTCGCAGGTCCGGCGGCGCAGCAGCCACAGGTGCTGCCAGCATGGACAAGGAATAGGCCGCACCACCGGCGGCAGCGGGCGCAGCCATGACCGGCGCGGAGCAAACACCGCCCGCGATAGCTCCCAGCCCACCCCAGCCTGCTGGCAACATGTGAGCGACTTCTATCAAGGCTGGCATATCCAGTGGTTTCTCATCTTCGGCTCTTTCCTCGACGATCAGGAAGCTGGTTTCTGCTGAGATCAATTGATATTGCACCGCCAGCTCCTGCACGACAGATACCTGCTCAGTCATGCCTTGCATGCCGGACAAATAAGTCGCTGCAGCCACGCGTGACAAACTGCTTTCAGCCTGCAAGTCCGCTGTCAATGCAAGGCTGCCCAATTCGACTTCTTCTGCCTGCCCCGACAAGCGGCCAAACAGCTTCATCTGACCCTCAGGTTTTTCTGGCAAGAGATAAAACATATTCAGGGTTTCACCTTTGAAGACACTTGCAGGCAAAGCCGTGGACCACAGTGGCTGGCTGGCAAAGCCGGTGTCGATGCGGATATCCTGCCAGACTGGTGAACGCAACTTCATGAACATGCGCAGGATGGCGGGTGCCACGTCTTCGCCCGGCGCCACATATTCACAAGAGCCACCACTGGCCCTGGCCAGGCGTTCCAGATGCACTTCTGCCGGGCTGGAACCTATGCCAACAATAAACACCCTTTGCCCGGCAGCGCGGGCACTGCTGATCAGGCTATCGACGCTGTCGATTTCTCCATCGGTAATCATCAGCACATCGCTGCGCCCGCTGCTCTGAATGGCAAAGGTAGATTCCAGCGCCAATGCCATCTCGGTACCACCAAGGCTGGCATCAAGCTCATCTACCCAGCGCAGCGCTGCCGCCTTGATGGGTTTGGCAAACTTCCACATCGCCGGTGAGCGGTGCTGCACTTCACTGCCAAAGCGTGACAGGGAAATATGATCCCCGACACTGAGTTGTTCGACGATCTCTTTCAGGGCGGTGCGTGCTGCCTGTATGCTGTCACCATGCATGGAACCAGAACAATCAACCAGCAACTTGACGGCCACATCAGTCATGTCAGCAGCAGCAATTTGCGGGCAAAAACTGGCCAGCAAAGCGACATGCGCAGGCTGATGATAGTCCCGTCCCAGGACACTGAAAGCCTGCTGGCTGAACTGATCCAGGCACAGCACAAAATCGCGGTCGAGGTTACCCTTGCGTGACAGGCTGATTATCGTACCGCCGTCGCCAGGCATGACACTGATGGGATGGCTGGGCGAGGCAATGCGTGCGCCCGCCACTTCAGCCGCCAGGCGCAAGCTGATCTCAAACGGATATTCGACGCGTATATCATGCTTGGGAGTGGTCAGACACTCAAACAGATTTTGCTTTTTGCTCGCGACCGCCTCTGTCATTTCATAGCGTGGGGCAATCACTGTTGGTACACAAATGCGCAAGGCATTCATGCCATCCACCTCGGCAAAGCGCAGGCTTTGTGCGTAGTGCATGCTCAGCGTACACGCTTCACCGGGCGCCAGGTTGCCTATACTGAGGCTATAACTGCGATCACCATTTTCTTGCAGCATGAAAGCCGTATTGCCTTCAGAGATAGCTTCTTCATAATCGATCTCAGCTTTTTTCCTGGGTACGACAGCGCCGGATAGCTTCTTGCCATCCAGCTCGACTTCTATATCCAGCAAAACTGCATCCACAGGCAAAGGGAAGGTATATAACACCTCCACATGTTCTTTGTCCGATGGATTGATAAAACTTTGGGTAAGCTGCATGTCCAGCAGCATGCCTTGTATGACACCCGTCGCCCTGACCTTGGTCAGGGCCATTGCCTGTCCCAGGCTGGATTGTATTGTGGCTGTATTTTGGTTAAACATATTCATCCTCTCTGTGCTAGCCATTCGCATTGACGTGTGTTGTTATGCGTGCTGTCATGCGTCCTGGCTGTTTTTCATACGCTCTGCCAATTCGATAGCCTGCCTGACGAATTCCCTGAGCTGCTCCGGGGTCCAGCCTGCTTTGCCAGCATCGATCACCAGCTCCACCCCCTGCGCTACCGTTAAATGTGTACAGACAGAAATTGACCCGATTTGCTGCGGTTTTACTTCCAGCGGGGCTGGTGCGCCATGCAACAATTCACGTATGCGCTCCAGCGATACCCCCGCAGAACTCCACTTCTTGATCAGCAACAATTGTTCGAGATGCTGCGCTCCATAGCGCGCCGCCCGCGTCCCGCCTTCAGGCTTGCTGACCAGACCTATCTGCATGTAGTAACGCACAGTGCGTACTGACATCTCTGCCATCAAACAGAGTTCAGGGAGCAGATAGCTGCTGTCTTTTTTATCAGAATAAGTATTCATACAGTACTTTATAACAGTTAAACTGTTATTATTCAAGTTTACTTTTCAAGCTCCCCCTGAGCAAACCTCAAGATGGAGATGAAACAGTTTGAAAAAGACGAAAAAAAAGCGCTCATGTCATGAGCGCTTCTTCTTGCCTGCCTGAACCTGGAGCCTAATGTGCCCCGCCCGCATCCACAGGGGCGGCTGATTTCTTCGGTTTGGTCAGCCACACCAGACCTATCAGGCCGATGAACATATAAGCAGACATCCAGAAAATATCCGTCGCGGCCATGGTGCTGGCCTGTACGCTGATAGTGCGGTCGATGATGGCGTAGGCACCTTGTTCTGGTATGCCTTGCTGCATCAAGCCCTGCACGGTCTGTACAAAGTTGGGGAAACTGCTGCCGGTGTTCTCGGCGATCTGGGCATGGTGCAGGGTGCTGCGGCTGTCCCAGATGGTGGTCATGATGGAGGCTCCCATACCGCCGCACATGATGCGCACGAAGTTGGACAAACCCGAGGCTGCCGGGATTTTTTCCGGGGGCTGGCCTGACAGGATGATCGATGTCAGCGGGATGAAGAACATCGACATCGCTGCGCCCTGTATCAGTGTGGGTATCAGCAGGGTCGCAGTGTCCACGTCAGTATTGAAATGTGAGCGCAGGAAAAACACCAGGGCAAAGCCCAGGAAGGCAGTCGAGGCAACCTTCCTGGCATCCACCTTGGGCAAAATCTTGCCTATGATGGGTGACAGGATAATCGCGAAAATACCAACTGGTGCCATGACCTTGCCCGCCTCTGTTGCGGTATACGATAACTGGGTTTGCAACCACAGCGGCATGATGACCAGACTGCCGAAGAACAGGCCATAACCTATCGAAATCGCAATCACACCGGCACTGAAATTACGCCCCTTGAACAGCGACAGATCAACCACAGGGTGATCCTGCCCCAGCTCCCAGACAATGAAATACACCAGACCGATGACAGCAATCACAGTCAGCAGGATGATCTCTCCAGAATTGAACCAGTCCAGCTCTTTACCCTTGTCGAGCATGATTTGCAAGGCACCCACCCAAACCACCAGCAGGAACAAACCAACCTTGTCGATAGGCAGACTCTTGATGGCAGATTCGCGTTTGCGATAGATGGACCAGGTGGCCCAGGCAGTAAACAAACCTACCGGGATATTGATATAGAAAATCCAGGGCCAGGAATAATTATCCGATATCCACCCGCCGAGCAAGGGGCCCATAATGGGCGCGACCAGGGTCGTCATCCCCCATAGCGCCAGCGCCATCGAGCTTTTGGCGGGCGGGTAACTACCAAGCAACAAGGCCTGTGACAGCGGGATCATCGGGCCGGCAACTGCGCCCTGCAAGATACGCGCAGCAATCAAAATCTCGATATTCGGTGCCATACCGCACAGCCACGATGAAATGACGAACAGCAGGATAGATGACAGAAACAACCTGACCTGACCAAAGTGCGTCGTCAGCCAACCTGTCAGTGGCACGGAAATCGCATTCGCCACCGCAAACGAGGTAATGACCCAGGTACCTTGCTGTGGTGAGACACCGAGATTACCCGAAATGGCCGGTATCGATACGTTGGCAATCGAAGAATCCAGCACATTCATGAACACCGCCAGCGACAGGGCCAGCGTGCCCATTGCCAGTTGCCCACCTTTCAGTGGCGGATGCGGTGCCTGAGGACGTGGCGCGCTCATTACGCACCCTTGCCTGTGGTTTTCAATGCGGCAGCACTATGATTTTCTTTATGGTCGTCTTTGTGATCTTTAGCACCCGGCAAATTCGCCGCGATAATCTCGGCGATGCGCTGGTCAGCATCTTTACCGTTTTGTTCAAACACAGCAGTCTGATAAGCAGGTACGGTGCGGGCAGCCGCCGTTACTGGTGCGCCTTGCTGTTGCGAGATATTGACCTGCACCTGCATGGAAACACCAATGCGCAATGGATATGCTTCCAGCTCTTTAGGGTCAAGACTGATACGCACAGGCACACGCTGCACGACCTTGATCCAGTTACCACTGGCATTTTGTGCAGGCAGCAAAGCAAAGGCTGAGCCTGTACCTGCTGACATGCCAAGTACCTTGCCGTGGTAAGTCACATCTGTGCCATACAGGTCAGAATGCAATTCCACCTCCTGACCTATGCGCATGCGGGCGAGTTGCACTTCCTTGAAGTTAGCATCTACCCACAAGGTATTCAAAGGCACGATGGACAGCAAAGGTGAGCCGGGAGCAATACGCTGGCCCACTTGCACGGCACGTTTGGCGACAAAACCATTCATGGGTGCTGGCAGGCTGGTGCGGCTCAATGCCAGCAGGGTTTCACGTACACGGGCAGCGGCACGCAAGACATTCGGGTGCTGGGTGACGGTGGTGTTCTCTGTCAGCGTGCGGTTGGATGTCAGTTGCTCACTCGCGGCTTGCAAGGCGGCTTCTGCACTCTTGACGGCATTGCGCGCATGTTCGAGTTCTTCAGAAGAAACCGCACCTGTGCTCAGCAACTGGGTACGGCGTGCCAGGTCAGCCTTGGCTCTTTCGACTTCACTGCTGCGCAGGCTGACATTTGCCTGCAGGCTGCCGTTATTGGCAAACAGTACGCGTACTTCGCGCACGGTCTGAGCCAACTGGGCTTCGGCCTGATCGACCGCAACCTTGGCATCAGTCTTGTCGAGTTCTACCAGGGGCTTGCCAGTCTGCACCACGTCGGTGTCATCAGCATGGATGGCAACTACAGTGCCGGCAACTTGCGACGTCACCTGCACGACATTGCCAGCGGCATAAGCATCTTCAGTATGTTCAAAATTGCGGCCCACTGCGTACCACCATGTGCCATAGGCTGCCAGGGCGATCAGTACGATGAGGGTGATGATGATCAGCAGTACCCGGCGCTTGCCGCTTTTATCTGGGGCATATTCAGGCTGAGCAGGTACGCTGACGGATTTGTTTTGATCTGGGGCGTTCATAACGCAGCCTCCGGTGTGTTTTTAACTAGTGATTGAGTGACGGTTTGATTGGTGCTGGCGGCAGTAACATTGGTCGCAGGCAAGGCCTTGCTCTCATATCCACCGCCCAATGCCTTGATCAGGTTGATGCGTGCTTCGGTATGGCGCACTGCCAGATCCAGCGAGAGTTTTTGTTGCGACAGCACGGCACTTTCAGCAGCCAGTACAGGCAGCTTGTTGGCAGTGCCCGCTTTTTGTCTTTGCTGCGCCAGTTGCAGGCCAACGCGGGCAGCCTGCTCGGCGGCTTGCTGCTCAGCCAATTGTGACTGACTGGCCTGCAGTATCTGCACCTGGTCAGCGACTTCATGCAGGGCATCCGTCAGGCTCTGGTTATACGTCGCCACCGCCACATCATAAGCGGCGACCTTGCCTTTTAATTGCGCACGCAGGCGGCCACCTTCGAATATCGGCAAGCGTATGGCCGGGCCTGCACCTATGATGCCGCTGCCACTATTGGCCAGATTGGAGAGACCCAGGCTGGACAAACCAACGAAGCCAGCGATATTGATGTTGGGATAGAACTGGGTCCTGGCAACCTCAATGTCACCCTGCCCCGCTTCTACGCGCCAGCGCGCCGAGACGATATCAGGACGACGGCCCAGTAATTCCAGTGGCAAATTACCCGGCAAAGCGACATCTGCCGCAGGCGCGAATTTTGGTGTGACAATCAGCTTGCCCTCCTCCGGACCCAGGCCCTGCAAGGCAGCGATCTGGTTACGCGTCAGCGCCATCGCTTCCTGCCACTGGGCGATGTCGTTTTTAAGGCCAGACAATTGCACCAGGTTTTGCTGCACTTCTACTTTAGTGTCAAGACCAGCCTTGACACGTTGCTGCGTCAGGCTGTCAAACTGTTCACGCACTGCCAGTTGCTGCTTGCTGAGTTCCAGCTGTGCATTCTGGCGTGCCAGTTGTAACCAGGCACGGGCGATGGCATTGCTGAGCATCAGGCGCACGCTTTGCGCTTCGGCTTCCGCGACTTTTTCCTGCGACAATGCACCACGCATTTCGGCACTGTGCTTGCCCCAGAAGTCCAGCTCATAAGTGGCATTGAAACTGATCTGGTTATTTGTATTGTATGTACCTGCCAGTGGCGGCGGCACCAGGCCATGCTCGGTAAAGCGCTGGTAAGTGCTGTCGACACTCAGATTAGCCGATGGCAATTTGTTGGCACCTACGAAAGCAGTAGCAGCCTGCGCTGCCTGCAAACGCGCAGCAGCAGCCTGGAGGCTGGGGTGGTTGGCCAGCGCACGGTCTATCAATGCCTGCAACTCTGCGCCACCTATACTGCTTGCCCATTGCAAATCCGGCCAGCCAGCATTGCCGCCCTGGTCAGGGAAGGCTCCCGCTTGCGCCGTCAGTGTCTTGAGTTGCGCCTGGCTTTGTATGCCCTGATAACTGACGCAAGCCGACAGCAGGCACAATGCAGAGGCACTGAGCAGCAGGCGCAGGCTGGCTGCAGCTGTGGCTGGTTTGAAAAATGATTTTTTCATATGGATGATGTCAAAAATGATGACTAAAATTGGCTAACGAATTTATTGCCCAAGCAACTAATTATTCTTTGCCATCCATGCTTCAAGGGTAGATCTGTTGGCTAGCAATTTGCGCAAGAGATACTTGAGAAAACTGATTTCTTCAGGAGCAAACCCGGTAAAACCCACATCCAGTACTTCTGAATACACGGCGGGCAATTGTGCCGCCAGTTGCTTGCCGCTACTGGTCAGCGCGAGCTTGAACAGGCGCTTGTCATTCTCATCGACGATGCGCTGCACATAACCCTTGCTTTCAAGTTTGTCCAGCGTGCGTTTCATAGCGGCAGAGTCAATAAACAACTCACGCGCCAGGTCAGCCGCGGTATGGCAACTCCCCATGGACAGCATCATGAATACACTGCCCTGGGCATGGGTAATATCCAGGCGACGCAGGGATTCATCAATGGCACGTGACAACATGGTGCGGGATCGGGCAAGCAAGTAACCCACGCTTTCTTCAACCTGATGAGCAAAAAACTCTGAATTTTGATTTTCGGGATTCATGGAAGCAACAATATTCATTGACTAGTCAACAGTTTATACCAGTTTAAAATTTTTTGCAGGGCAGCATGGAAATTGATTGCAGCAACAAAGATATATGTCGCTGTCATAGGAGAAATTGACCGAAATTGGCCCAAAAATAGGGATAAGAATGGAGTAATTCTTTTGCTGCGTCACAAAAAATAACAATCGCGGCACAAGTAATAGCATGCTGATAGCATGCTATGCAGGAACAGGCTTGCTGGCAAAAAACAAAGGGGGCACGGCACAGAATTGAAGAAAATCATATCTGATTGCCAATGCGCTCTACAATCAATCTCCATAATATTTATCTATTTTGCACTGATTTTGCCGATTAAGATTATGAGACTCTTGCCACTTATTGCAGGTGGCCTTAAACAATGATGGAAGGTGCCCCTTCATGACCACCTTGACAGCCATAATTACCGAGCGCCCAACCCAGGCATTATTTTATGACGGCGTCCGTTTGAAGAAAAAACTTTGGACAAAGATATCTCGTAATTCCACTTGTTCCGTGAGTATCTCCCCCAGGCCAGGGCTGCGACGAAAACATTTACTTCTGCCCAGGACGGTGTTGTCCGCCTCAATAGTTACCGTCAACTCGATGAATACCCGCTGGTAGTTCCTGCCGCCCTGTCACGCGACGAAGTATTGGCGGACTGGAAATCTAACGCCATTATTCACGCCATAGGTGTGAGCTGTCTGGTCATCGTACTGGCATTCATAAGCTCACGCCTGATACGACAGATCGCATTGCGTGTGCAGGCAGAAGCCGAGCTGGTCAGGGCACGCAACTCTCTCAAACAATTAAACCGGACACTGGAAAAACTCGCCATGCAGGATGGCCTGACGGGTCTGGCCAACCGGCGCCAGTTTGATATTGTCCTGAAAGATGAATCCAGCCGCGCCATGCGCAATGCCAGTTCCCTGGCTTTGATCATGATCGATGTCGATTGCTTCAAACAATATAACGACATCTACGGCCACACAGCCGGTGATGAATGCCTGCGCGCGATCAGTAAGTGGCCGCCGGTAAACACAGGCCAGGGGACTTGAGCGCACGGTATGGCGTTGAAGAAATGGTCGTTTTATTGCCAGGCACCGATGTTGCCGGTGCCATGAAGGTCGCTGAAAGCATCAGACAGGCAATTTACCCGCTGGAACTCAGGCACTCAGGAAATGCCACCGGCGTAGTCACCATCAGCGCTGGCATAGATGCCTTTGTCCCCGTCAGGGAAAACAATCAACCACTGGAATTGATAGAGGCCGCCGACAAAGCACTGTATTACGCCAAGTCTCAGGGGCGCAATTGCATACGCGTCAGCAACGGACATCCAGCCTGATCATGCTTTTGCGGCTGAACTTCTGTGGCTGAACTCTGTAGCTCTAAGACTTCACCTTCCTGCGCCAGATCGTGTAATAGATCAGCCAGACCGGCATGATGAGCGCATTTGAAATCAGGAAGGCAAGACCAGGACTGTCCATATCACCATTGATGCTCAGGCCTATCGCAAATAACTCTGCATAGACCAGTGGGCCAACAACAAACAGGGCAAACCAGGTTTTCTTGACCCAACTTTTTTGGCTGCTACTGATACTGGCAATTGCACGGGCTTCGTCTATTGATGCCTGGAAGGGATCATTTGGGCGATAGACGTATTGCGCCTCTTCCAGGGGCTCGGGTGTTTCCGGCTTGTCTGCTTTGACTGGCGCAGCAGTTGGGTCGGCAGAGATGGAACTGCCCTTGGGCAGCTCCAGGTAAAAATCGCCTGCTTTAAAGCGTTGTGGTGTTTCGCTCATGGTGCGATGTGGTACAAATCTGTACTGAAAAAGAATGCCCACATCTTACACGCGTGCACAGCAAAATTAAATCCTTGCCATACATTGCTACACAAACCCAAAAAAGCCAAACTACTCACAAGCGCATCAGGCAGTCAGCTTCAGTTGCAGACTGGTCGCAGTGTAAGTCGGCGTCGCAGTAAATCCATCCACCGTGATGCTGGTGAACTTGCCTTTCAGGCTGCCTGCATTGATAACGGTAAGGGTGTCGCCAACGCCGGGTTTGTAGCCATTCTGGAAGCGTATGCGCAAGCTGCCGCCAGCGATGGTGACTGTGCTGCCAACCTGCATCTGGCTTTGCGCGCTGCGCAGGTTGATCTCCAGTGTGCCGCTGGTTAACTGCGTGTATTTGCCTGCGATTGCCAGATTGCCTGCAGTATTGACGATGACGCCAGCGCCGCTATACACATCGCCAGTGCCAAAGGCCGTGGCTGAATTGGCTTCAATTGTACCGGCATCAATTTGCGTGCCGCCTGTCCAGCTATTATTGCCTGCCAGCTTCAATGTGCCGCTACCGAGTTTGCTGAGTTTGCCGCTGCCATTGATGTCATTGCGCCAGATATCCATGATATTGAAACCACCTTTGGTGGCATCCATGTTGACAATGACATTGCCAACAAAACTGCCATAACCATCAGCGGCGGCAAACAGGTTAAGCCTGCCCCAGCCTTCAGCATCATCCATGACGGGGTAACCAGACGCCATGGCGGTGGTTTTCAGGACCACGCGCCTTTGCGCATCGCTCAAATAAGGCAAGCGGGTTTCCAGCAAGACTTCTGCCCCCTTGGGTACGACAGGTGCAACATTAGTGGCCGCAATCGGCGCAAAGCCATAGGTCATGCGGCGCAGGTAGTTGGCCTTGTTACTGGCATAGTCAGCAAAGCGGTCAGTCGTTGCAGTGGCAGAATGGGCATAGGCATTAAAGCTGTCTGCCGTGGTATTGGTTTGCGTGATCAGCGTCGCGTGTGCCTGTGCATAAGCTGCGGCTTTCTTGGCTGCATTGGCAGCATCATACAAGTTGGCGGCGGCTACGGCCTGTGCCTGTATGCGGCCACTCATGACATCCAGTGGTGAATGCATACCTGCCATGATGCGGTTTTCACCAAGTTCCAGGCCACGGCTCAACAATTCCTGAAAACGCTCAGGCACCATATAAGCCATGGCAATGACGTCGCGGGTCGCTTCTGCCGAGTGGCCGCTGGTGAAACCACCATCGGTTGCCGGTGTCGTGCTCTTGGCTGGTACCAGTGATGGCGCGACGATGACCTGGCTGCTCCAGCGGTAAGGGCGGGCATATTTATAAAAGCGTTTGGCCGGTTCGGTAGAACCGTTATTGCCTATCAGCGACAACAGATCGACGGCATTGCCAAAGCTGGTATTGGCCGCGCCACCCACACCTGTATTATTACCGCTGTCATTGTACAAAACCGTGCCTGCATCAGCCGGGATGGCAGTGATGCTGGTGGTTTGCTGGGCTGCACTGCGCCATGCGGCTGTCAGTGGTCCCAGGCCATCGGTGACGCTATAGCCTTTGCCGCGACGGTCATCGAGGTAGGCAGCCAGCTCCTGCTCAGGCGTGCGTTTGCCAGTCAGGTTCGCAACGTAACTGATGTTGGCATCATGCACTGCTCGGTTCAGGATAGTGCCATCTGGCGTGCCGTCATTTGGCACACCTGTCCATTTGGAAGTGACTACTGCCGGGAAATTATCTACCGCCGGTGCGGTCACACCAGCATCCACGATCAGGGTCAGCGGCTGCCAGATGGCGAGAAAGCCTGACAACACGCGCACACCCGCATTGGTTTCCAGCGTCGCATATCTGGCGTCCCCGCGCTGGTTGCTGGCGACATTATCGACAAAGGCGGGCACACCAGCAGGCACCGGTGCGCTATCAACCGTGCCAGGATCAGCAGGCGGTGCAGGTATCACCAGTGGACCTTCAACGACGACGGTATCGGTCGCCACGGTGTTCGTGCCACCGCCACAAGCCATAAGAGTAAGTGCGGTGCTGATCATTAAAGCCAGGGGCAGGCGTTTCAAGCAGTGTTTCAAGCAATAAGCAGAGGTCATGATGCAGGTCTGATCTGAAGTGAAAAAGTCCGGCGATCATAAAGTATGCACATGACTGTTGTATGACAACCGATCACAAAGCACATGAAATTTGCCATGTCTTATCAGAAAAACATGATTATTTACCTGCTTCACTGGCATTTACATGGCAATGTTGTAGGATGACTACCTTGCAAATAACATGCCAAACATCATGTCTTACCGCTTTACCGCGACCTTGCTCGCTTTGATCTGCTGTTTCTGCCAGCCTGATAGCCGGGCGCAATCTGCAGCACCTGTGCCCGCACTGAAAGACAATGCCAGGTTTCCCATCGGGGTCGCATTGAATGTGGGCAATGAACCTGGTGATATGGCCGACATCAGGGAAAGTGCGACACTCATCAATTCGCAGTTCAACAGCATCGTCGCAGAAAATGGCATGAAAATGCGCTTCCTGCACCCCGCCATTGATACCTATGATTTTGCAGCGGCAGATGCGCTGGCAGACTATGCCAGCACACATGGCATGATATTGCATGGCCATACCCTGATCTGGCACCATGATTACCAGCTACCTGTCTGGATGAAAAACTATCAGGGTGACTGGCAAGCGATGCTGCGCGAGCATATACAGCAAATTTGCAGGCATTTTGCAGGCAAGGTCAAAAGCTGGGATGTCGTCAATGAAGCGATAGATAACAAGCACCCCAAACAATACCGTGCCACCCTCTTTCTTGAAAAGCTGGGCCCTGCCTACATAGAACAGGCCTTCATCGCCGCCCATGAAGCCGACCCTGCCGCAGTGCTGTACTACAACGACTTTAACATAGAGAGCAAGTCCGATAAATTGCAGTTCATGCTGGATATGGTGGATGACTTCCAGCGCCGACACATCCCCTTGCATGGCATAGGTTTTCAGATGCATGTCAGTATCGATAGCCCGGATATCGCGCAGATCAAAACTGCACTGCAGGCGGTGGCTGCGCGTGGCCTGCAGGTACGCATTTCTGAACTCGATGTCAGCCTGAATCAACAACAAAAGGCAGCCAGCCTGGACCCGGCACGGGCACAACTGCAAAAAACCAGATACCGGGACATTGTCAGCACCTACCTGCAAAGCGTACCACCTGCCCAGCGCGGCGGCATCACCTTCTGGGGTTTGCTGGACAAGGACTCATGGTTGCTGGACAACAAACCTTATCCGGACTGGCCGCTTCTGTTTGACGACAAAGGACAGGCCAAACCAGCGTACTTTGGCGTACTGGAGGGTTTGAAGGAGTCACAATAACTGCTGCCTGATGCCATTTGCTTCTCATATATTTTTCGCTCCGGAGTCACGCGCTTCAGATGCAGTACAAACCTCAGGTAATTTTTTGAAACAGTTTCGTGATTGTTAAATCAGGTCGCATCCCGTATCTTTGCTGGATCTTCTCTCATCACTGATTGCCATGACACCATCCCGCCTTGCCATTGCTGTAAGCACCTGCCTTTTCATCAGCGCCAGCCCGGCGTGGGCTGCTGACCTCGCCTATAAAAAACTCTCAGGCACAAGCTTTGAACTGGTGCTCAGCAGTGACACCAGTTTGACAGTCGATCAGGCGCAAGCCATGATGGCAGAACCAGCAGTAAAGCTATGCAATGGCAAAATACCAGAATTCGGTAAATACAAATTCAGCAGCAATGACCCCGTTGCGGGACAGCCCGCAAGTAACAAAACCAGTTTCAACATGGTGCAAATACTAAGCTGCGTAGCTGACATACCAGAACGCCCCAAGCAGGCAAGCAGCAAACTCAGTGAAGATGACATCGCCAGATTCAAGATAGAAGGCAACAAACTCAGCAATGCCTATATGTCAGCCATCGATAATGGCTACTATGAAGTTGCCTACAATATGCTGGGCAAAAGCCTGAAAAACCTCGGCCCATTGGAAGAATGGCAAACCCGGACAGTTGCCTATCAGGCACAAATAGGCAAGCAATTAAGCCGCGAATTCTGGCGCATTACCGTCTATGACAACCCTCCAAATGCGTACCAAGCAGGCACCTATGTCGCCGTCGATTATGAAACCAAACAAAGCATCGCCCCTATCACCTGTGGTTACCTGATATGGTTCCAGCCAGCTGGTACAAAAAATAATTTCACCCTCATGCGTGAAGAATATGGACATATCTCTGATGACATCCTGAAATCAACAGCGGCAACTGACATGGGCAAACTGCGCAAGCAGATGAAGTGCAAGACATAGATTGAACAATCAATGACACGCCTCTATCACTACGTTGGCCCAGATGAAATTGCCGCCGCAGTTGCAGCCATCCCCATAGGTTTTGCGATACGCCAGTTACAGGATGTCATGCGCTAGATAAAAGAAACTGAACAGCATATCAACCGTGACGGCAGCATTATTGCGACCTGCACCATTGACCAGCATGGCACCCTGCACCTCGCTGACCGGCATAGCGAACATGTCGCTTGCGCCGGTGGCAACCCGGTATTGTCTGCCGGTGAAATCACTTTTGTCATCAATGGAGAAAAGCTCGAAGTAAGTGCCATCACCAATCAATCCACTGGCTATTGCCCACAAGCCTCGTCATGGCCAGACGTGGCAAACGCCTTGCAACTCGCGGGCATAGCTGGGCCCGGACATTTCAGCAGCCACTATGAATTTCGCCGTTGCAGGCTATGCCAGGCTATCAACATCATCAAGGACGATGTGCTTGAATGTGCGTTGTGTGAAGCTGCATTGCCTCAGGATTGGAATTTTTGAAATTATTTAGCAACCGCAGTAATTGTAGATACGATGAGTGAATCGTAATCGTACACTTGCAAGGCTTTGAAGCCACAACGATCTCAATAATGTGGCGCCAGATAACTTCAATATTACCTTGATATTGTTTTTAATTTTGCTGATAAGTTTTTGCTACAGTAGCTTCAAACCTGCCCCTCCCCGGCCAGCCTGTTAAGCCTGAACCACTCAGCAAATCCCTGATCTTCCAAAGCATAGATACCGCGCGATTGTTTCCAGACCAGGTTTTTTTCGCGCAAGCCATCGATGGCTGTTTGCACCGTTGCCTTGGATAATCGTCTGGTTTTGGTGATGGCCATATAGGCCGCCATGGACTCATCAGAAAACGGTATCCATAGTTCGCCCTTGCTGATGAGCACGCTGAGCACGGCTTTTTGTATCGCTGTCAGGGCATCGAACTCGCTGGCGAATTCTTCCCACAGGCGGTTATTGATTTTGCGGGCACCGTCTTCAAGTATCTCGGACAGGCTTTGTGCCTGGCCTTCCAGCGCGATGTGGGCGATCAGGTCGCGCAGCATTTCTGGTCTGTGGCCAAGCAACTGGAATGCTGCCCACACACTCTCGGCGCGCAGCTTGTTGCCCCTGGCCAGATTGCCATTCGCCCATTT
Organism: Undibacterium sp. KW1; assembly: GCF_009937955.1. Taxonomy (NCBI): domain Bacteria; kingdom Pseudomonadati; phylum Pseudomonadota; class Betaproteobacteria; order Burkholderiales; family Oxalobacteraceae; genus Undibacterium; species Undibacterium sp. KW1. The sequence goes on from NZ_AP018439.1 coordinate 5,072,681, forward strand.
GGTGAAGGCATCAGTGTATGATTTGCTGAGCAAGGGAAAAGCCGTGATGCTGGAACCAAAGAAAGGCTGGGTACGGTTCAGCACCAGGTGAGCGAGTTTGTCACGGTTAGAGCCGGTAAACACCAGCATCAGCGCGGGCAGCTCAGCACTGAAGTTCAGGGTGTCGCGCGCTGACTTGAGTGCAAACATGGCATTCAGGCCCGCTGTCGTACTCAGTGCATGCTGGGCTTCATCGACGATGAGCACGATAGGTTTTTTAACCTGGTGACTGAGCTCGGCAATCACATCTGAGAGCGTGACATTGTCTGGCAAACCCGGCTGATTGATATCGATGGTCAGCGTGCCCATGACATTGACTTTGGAGAGGCCCACGGCCTTGGCCGCCTTGCTGATGATGCCTATGGTGTCGGCCAAATGTTTTTTGATGGCCTCGGTTATGATGAGCGCAGGGTCACGTTCTTTGTTGGCCCACAAATCCACATACACTGGCAGCCAGCCACGTGCACTGATCTCTGGCACAAGGTCTTCGCGTAGGAAGGTGCTCTTGCCGACACGCCTTGGGGCCGCCAGGAACAGCCCTGAACGTGCATCACTCAAGCCTTTGCCCTGCAATCTGTTGCAAAGATCCTGTGCCAGCTCAGGGCGGCGAAAAGTGAAGGATAGACTCATGGCTGATACCCTTTATTTGCTCTATTTTATCTTTATTATGCGCAATTATGTTCATTTGCATAAATTATGTACTCAAACATAATAAAGCATAAATTACTGCAAATGCAAGACCATTTCGTATCTAGACGCAGTGCCGCACAATCGGAGGGAGCGCCATGCGCACCAACTATGGCCACAACTTCAAGTACAATGGTACCCCCGCTGCAAAAATCACGTTCATACACTCGCTGACAATGAGCTTCAGTCAAATGAAAATACCCCTGCCCTCCGTACTAGCACTCGACCTTGAAGGCACACTGATCTCCAACGCCATGAGCCAGATACCACGCCCTGGCCTTTATGCTTTTCTCGAACGCTGCGCTGTATTATTTCCACGCCTGGTCATGTTCACGACAGTAAAAGAAGACAAGTTCAGGCAAATCGCCCGCTTGCTGGTGGACGAAGGCATGGCACCAGCCTGGTATGCAGACATAGAGTATGTGCATTGGCATGGCGAAACCAAGAATCTGGAATTTGTACCTGATGCAGCAGTCAGCGATATCATCCTGGTGGATGATTTTGAAATCTATGTCCATCCTGGTCAAGAGGCGCAATGGATGCAGATAGCGTATTTTGACTATCCCTATTCTGAAGAGGACAGGGGTTTATTTGTGATGCTGGAAAAGCTGGAGCCGCTTTCTAACAGAGCTTGATTGTGGAAAGAAAGTCCTTGCCATGTGAAGTGAACAACACTACAACACTGCTGTCGCCTGAAAGACAGCGTACCATGCCTATCTGCCATCCTGCAATGTATGCCACATCATGTACACTCCAATGACAATGATTCCCAGGCCAAGCAGACTGATTCCTGTATGCTGGCCGAACAGCATAATCACCAGATGCTCGAATGCACAGCCCCTCCTGCAAGACAACTTCACGCTATCTGGGGCATAGAGCATGGCCACGCCAGTCAGCACAGCGATCAGGCCCAATATGGTAAATCCTGTCTTCATGAACACATTCATTTGATCAATCTCCTGTGCTGCGACTGTTCAACAAGCATGATCTTCCTCTCGCAACAATTGATGCTTCACATAAAAGAAGCTCTCATACAACAACGACTTCGTTTTTGAGCGCCGACTGATATAACGACTGGTCGGTGTAGCAGCAGAAATGGCATGGAGTTGCAGTTCATTCGCCATCGTCATCGCCCGCTTCATGTGCAAAGGGTCACTGACTATCATTACATTCTTTAATTGATGCGCGCGCATGGGCTTGCAGGCCTGCACCAGATTTTGATAGGTATTTTTCGATACCTCTTCTGTCAAAATATTATCAGCAGGAACACCCTCGGCAATCGCATATTGGCGGGCAGCGGCTGATTCAGAAAGAGTGTCGCCCTCACTCACACCACCTGTAAAAATCAGATACTGCACCTGACCGTTTTTGTACAGGTGTATGCCATGCTTGATGCGCTCTGCAAATACGGGCGATGGCCTGTCTTTCCATACAGATGCGCCTAACACTATCGCCGCATCAGCCTTGATCTTTTCAGGCGTGGCAGATTGTTGCGCTAGCATTGCAGGATAAAGAGCAATGCTCAGCATGACCTGGATAAAGTCAGCCAGCGCGATGATCAATGCCAGCAGCAGAATATACTTGATACGGAAGTAGCGGTGCAAACCAGGAAAATGAAGCTTCACGCCGGCCTGCTACTTTCTTATCACGCGCCAGGGCTTGCTGGTTGTTGGATCGACGGGCACACGTTTTTCATTACTCGCATAATCGTCTTCAAAGACTACCCATGCATCTCCACGCCTGACCAGATACCAGAACGGCAGCTTGCGGCCTTCAACACGCAATGGCGTGCCATACAAATCCAGCTCAGACAAATCCAGGGACAATCTGGCTTTATCCGGTTTGCCATTGATGCTGAGCTTGCCGTCTGCAAAACACCATTGCTCTTTTTCTTCGCTGACAAAGCAGCCTTGTATGATGCGTGCCAGATAAAGATCGGCCTCATTCTGCTCAAGTATGCCCAGGCGTTGATAAGGCCCCTGCTCTGCCCTGTGCTTGCCGTCACCCACTAACCAGATTCTATCGCCTGCTACGCGCAGGCAATATGCAGTCTCGTCACCCTCATGCCAGGCCAGGTTCTGTTTGATGAGTCCGTCCCCGATTGTGAGCGCAACTTGCTGGCTGTCAGTGGCTTTCATGACCCCTGTCCAGTTGCCATGCTTTTTCAACAGACTCAGAAAATGAGTCTTGGTCCAGTAACCGTCTAGCTTGCTCAGGGCGGCGTCGCCTGTGCAAACTTTGGCAGATGCTGCCATGGCAGTGGAAGCGCATAACAGCAGCAGGGGAAATAACAATAAGGCAGTAAATCTGGAAAATGTGAATTGCATGTAATGCCTGCTCTTTTGCTATCAATAAGAATTAAATATTTTACCAGAGCAGCCTGGCGATTCCTGACTAAAGCTACACGGATCATTGCGCCTATTTGACCAGACTAGCCGTCATCGCAATATCAAAATCCTGTTGTTTGTCAGGCGTTTCTTTTTGCAACTTCGCTTGCTGGCCCAGGCCTGTGATCAGTTTTGGCTTAGCGATCACTTCATCGCCTTTTTTGACTACCATATCAATGGTGACTGCATTTTTATATTGCTCGGCGGGTGCAGGAGTCAGCGTAAAACTGAAGTCCCATTTTGCATGGCCATCTTCAGACTGGATAGCGACCCTGGCTTGCGTACCTTGCCTGACGATCACTCGGGGAGAGCTTTTTATTCCAGCCACCTTGATATCCATCGCTACCGAATAACTGTCCGCATCTGGCTTGCCGGCTTCCTTGTCGCTCTGGGTGCTTGTTGCTACGGCACTGACAGGAGTGCTAGCCCAGGCGCTGTAAGCACTGGCACCACAAATACAACTCAATACCGCGTAGGCGACAACACGTTTCAATTTACTCGGATTATTCTGTTGCAATTGCATGATTCTCTCCTTTAAGGGATGACGGGAAGGCCAATGGCAGGCCAGGGCACTGGGGGTGACACTTAACTGGGTTTTGAGCATGGCTTCGGCATAGGTACGCCTGGCCAGTGGCTCTTGCGCAATCACGCTGGCATCGCAGGCCAGCTCCTGGTCGAGGCGGAAATAGCGGGCAGCGACATGCACGAGCGGGTTGAACCAGAACAGGCATTGCAGCAATGCAAACAGGATATTGGCAATGACATCACCACGGCCTTTGTGCACCAGTTCATGGCGGATGATGAGTGCCTGCTCTGCGTCGCTGTAACGTTCATAAAAATCGGCGGGGACGATGATCTTTGGCCTGAAGCAGCCTGCCAGTGCAGGGCCGGTATCAACATCGCTGGCGATATAGACCCCCTCGCTCTCAGTTAGCTTGCCGAGCCTGCGCAAGAAATGCCGGTGCTGCATGACGCAAAGGGTCGAAGCGCACAGACTGCCTGTGAGCCAGACCACCACCATCATCACAGGCCAGACGCTGGCAGTTTGTATCTCCAGCAGAGTTGTACCGGAGATGAGCTGGTTAGCAGGAGCCTGCAACTTTTCCGCCATGTCCAGGTATTGCCGGTGCGGCAAAAACATGGCGAGCAGGGAGAGTGGCAAGACCGCCCAGAGCTGGTAGGCAATACTGGCACCTGCCAGTTTGCGCAAGGGATTTCTGACCAGCAGGATGAGCACGATCAGGCCGCTGATGACGAGGCATGCGAGTATTGATGACTGCAAGAAATTACTGATCATCACCGAGCTCCTTGATGAGACGTTTGAGTTCAGCGATATCCTGCTTCGATAATTTCTTTTGTTCGCTGAAGTGCGCCACCAGTGGTGCGATGCGGCCATTGAACATGCGGTCGAGAAAACCCTTGCTCTCTGACATCAGCCATTGTTCACGCTGCAGGACGGGCGAATACAGAAAACGCCTGCCATCCTTCTCGGCGGCGATCGCGCCCTTTTTGAACAAGCGGTTCAGCAGGGTTTTGACTGTGGCTTCCTGCCAGTCCTGTTGCTGTGCCAAAGCGGCACTGACCTCTTCGGCTGACTGAGGATGCTGTTTCCACAGAGTTTCCATGACCAACGATTCTGCTTCGCTGATGGCGATGTTTTTCATTGCGGGCTCCAGGGAGAAATTTGCATGACGCATTCATTTACAGATGTAATCGACAATAAATGATTACACGTGTAATCAATGAAGTCAACAAAAAAATGCAGCTCGCTGGTTTGCGCAATCCACTGATTTTTGTCACGCACCTGCAAACCACGCTTGCACAGCACAACTTTGCATCGCATAATTGGTCTTACCAATTTAAATTTGGTCAACCAAACTCCAAGGTAATGCGTGATGACAAGAAAAGCCGGATTTTTGCCTCAACTGTTGACAGCGTGCCTGCTACTGCCCGTTTTGACTATACGGGCGCATGCCCAACATGCTGCCCATGCCGACCGGGCGCAATACCAGAACCCCATCATCCACGCCGATTATTCCGACCCCGATGTCATCCGTGTAGGCAAGCACTATTACATGACGGCATCAAGCTTCAATAGTGCACCCGGCCTGCCTTTGCTGGAATCGGCAGACATGGTGCACTGGCAACTGGTGGGGCATGCCCTGCCCCAGCAATTGCCACTCGCGGATTTTGCCCGACCACAGCATGGCAAGGGAGTGTGGGCGCCCTGCCTGCGTTATCACGACCAGCGCTTCTGGATTTTTTATCCCGACCCTGACCAGGGCATTTATGTGATGACGGCAGACAATTTCAGTGGCCCCTGGACTACGCCCCACCTGCTGCTGGCAGGCAAGGGCATCATCGATCCTACGCCCTTGTGGGATGAAGATGGTCAGGCTTATCTGCTACACGCCTGGGCAAAAAGCCGCGCAGGTATCAACAATATGCTGAGCCTGCGCCGCATGAACAAGGAGGCGACACAGATACTGGATACCGGGGGCAAGGTCGTTATCGATGGCAACAAGCTGCCTGGCTACAAAACGCTGGAAGGCCCGAAGCTCTACAAACATCAGGGCTATTACTATGTCTTTGCCCCGGCAGGTGGCGTGGAAGAAGGCTGGCAATCGGTATTCCGCTCACGCCATATTGAGGGCCCCTATGAAGACAAGATCGTTATGGCGCAAGGCAAGTCAACCACCAATGGCCCGCACCAGGGGGCCTGGGTACAGACACCAGCAGGCACTGACTGGTTTTACCACTTCCAGGACAAGCGCGCCTATGGCCGCATCGTGCACCTGCAACCCATGCACTGGAAAGATGGCTGGCCCGTCATCGGTGAAGATGCCAAGGACACTGGTACCGGTGAACCTGTGCTCAGGCATGCGATGCCAGTAGCAGGCAATTTCCCTCAAATACAGCCTGCGACTAGCGATGAATTCAGGGACAGCAAGCTGGGCTTACAATGGCAATGGAATGCCAACTGGAAACCAGCATGGTATTCATTGACAGCCAGGCCACAGCACCTGCGCCTGCACACTCAAGCTGACAGCAGCTATGCAGAACGCAACAACCTGTGGGACGTGCCCTCCTTGCTATTGCAAAAACTGCCTGCCGAACAATTCACGGTAGATACCAGACTGGATGTGAGTCACCTGCAAAATGGCAGCAGCACTGGCCTCATCATGTATGGTTTCAACTATGCCTGGCTGGGCGTGCGCCAGCAAGACAAGGCAAGACAGTTACTCTTATCGACTTGCGACAAGACAGAAGCAAAATGCGCAGAAGTGATACGCGCCAGCCTGCCATTAAACAGCAGCACTGTCTATTTGCGCATGGTGGTGCAGGCAGGTGGCAAAACGCAATTCTATTACAGCACCGACAATCAGCAATTTAATGCGATTGGCGATGAGTTCAATGCAACGATGGGCCGCTGGGTTGGTGCACAGATGGGTTTGTTCAGCGTGCGGCCCGATGTATCACCTTCTGCTGACGATGATTATGTCGATGTGGATTATTTCAGGGTGGCGATAAACAAGCAGTTACCATAATTCAAACGCCCAGGCGGTGCGTCAAGACGCAACCTATTGCCGTGCCCGTAGGGTGCGTCTTGACGCACCGGTTCTGGCTTTGGAGTTTGCTTTTTACAAAGCTGAAAGTGAACGGGTTCAGACTTCTGATGACGCATTAATTTTTTCCCATAGCGCCCGAATTAAAATCGCAGAAGCACCATCGGCATTGATATAAAAAGAACCGTTTTCCACTTCAAGTACGCCTGGATAGCCTGGTTCATGAGCGGCAACAAGATTCAACAGTTTTTCAGCATCAGGTTTCCAAAGCTGCAGATGAGAACGGATTTTTGCACCCAGAGTCAGATGGGCCTGGCTTATTATTTCCTCTTTTGAAAAAGAGGAAATCAATTCCATTTCACTGGGAGTCAAACTGCTGAATACATTTTCTAAAACTTGTTCAAACACCGAAAGATCGTCACTTTCAGCACTGTTTTTAAGGGGCTCATCATTATTCATTAAACATATCCGAATATCTGCGTATTCTTTATATTCTATGCCATCGCAGTATATGAGCAGGTTTTTTACTTGCCTGCTTCATCTTAGGATTTTGATCCCGCGAAGGTACAAGCGCCAGCACCAGCGCTCATCACTCCAAGGTCTCCTACCGTTAATAGCCTGCCAACACATCTTAATATCAAGCTTCCCTGATGCCCCTCAACGACAAATCCTTGTCATGGCGCAAATATATCCCTGCGTAACTCCAGCAAAACCTGATATTGAGGTAAAGTTGATCCTGCATGCAGCGCAAATCTCAGCAGCGTGCAAAAATAGAAAGAGATGCAGCCGGGCAAAGACCATTGCCACGTATGCTGACATCCGATAACAGAGACAAACCACCGTAAAACGAATTCATCATGCGTATTTTGCTAGCAGAAGACGACAGTGTACTGGCCGATGGTCTGACCCGCTCGCTCAGGCAATCCGGCTATGCCACTGATTGTGTCAATGATGGGGAAGCGGCAGATACTGCGCTGACTACCCAGGACTTTGATTTGCTGATCCTTGATCTGGGCTTGCCCAAATTGAGCGGACCAGAAGTATTGCGCCGCTTGCGGGCGCGTAATTCACGTTTGCCGGTGCTGATACTGACAGCGGCAGATTCGGTCGAACAAAGGGTCAAGGGACTGGACCTGGGCGCAGATGATTACATGGCCAAGCCCTTTGCCCTGTCTGAACTCGAAGCACGAGTGCGAGCACTGACGCGGCGTGGCGCGGGTGGCGGGCCTACCGTCATCAAGCATGGGCCGCTGACTTATGACCAGGTCGGGCGTATCGCCTATATCCATGAACAGATGCTGGACTTGTCTGCGCGTGAGCTGGGCCTGCTCGAAGTGTTGTTGCAACGTACCGGCCGGCTGGTATCCAAGGAGCAACTGGTCGATCACCTGTGCGAATGGGGTGAAGAGGTCAGCAACAATGCGATCGAAGTGTATGTACACCGCCTGCGCAAGAAAATAGAGGTGGATGGCGTGCGTATAGCCACGGTACGCGGTCTTGGTTATTGCCTGGAAAAATTCTTTGTTCCTGCAACTGCCCCGGCAACAAGCTCTGCTACTGCCACGCCTACCGCCAGCACTGAACAAAAATGAGTCAACAGCCAGGCAGGGACGACAGCGACGCAGCAGCGCCTGACAGCCTGGCTGGCAAGCAGCCCGAAGAAAAAACGCAACGTTCCCTGTTTGGTGAAATCCTTGACTGGATGCTGGCACCGCTCTTGCTGTTATGGCCGATGAGCATTGCCATCACCTACCTGGTGGCAAAATCCATCGCCAATCAGCCCTTTGACCGCGCGCTCGAAGATAATGTGCTGGTACTGTCACAGCAGGTCAAAGAGATAGACGGCAAGGTCGTGACCCAGCTCAGCAACCCTGCAAGGGATATCTTGCGGGCAGATGATCTCGACAATATCTATTTCCAGATCAAGGTCAGCAAAGACCAGCTCATTGATGGTGACCGTGACCTTCCCGCTCCCATTGAAGAAGACAAACCGACCATAGGTACAGTCCAGTTCAGGAACGCCGTCTTGCGCGGCATAGATATACGCATTGCCTATAGTTATATCGACCTCAACAAGACAGGCAAACCCGGCCCGAATACAGACCCGCATTTAGCCTTGGTACAGGTCGCAGAGACACTGGAAAAACGCGCCCTGCTGGCCAATGAAATCATCAAGGGTGTGATCCTGCCGCAATTCATTATCTTGCCGATTGCCCTGGCGCTGGTCTGGTTCGCATTGAGCCGTGGCCTGTCGCCTCTGGCAGAACTGCAGCAGCGCATACGCGCGCGCAGGCCAGATGACCTCAGCCCCATCGATTCACGCCATGTGCCTGAAGAAATCACACCACTCGTCAAATCACTCAATGAAATGCTGGAAAGGCTGGCACAAACCATCGCCATCCAGAAACGCTTTATCGCTGATGCCGCCCACCAGATGAAGACCCCGCTGGCCGGTTTGCGCATGCAGTCAGAGCTGGCCTTGCGCCAGACTGACCAGCAAGAGATACATCAATCATTAACGCAACTGGCCACCAGCTCAGAAGCAGCCACACGCCTGGTCAACCAGTTGCTGACACTGGCACGCGCAGAAAACCTGGCCCCGGCCAATCAGCCACGCGAACAGATAGACTTGAACATTCTGGCCCGTAATGTCGTGCAGGACTGGATACAGGCTTCTTTTGCAAAAAAAATAGATCTGGGTTTTGAGCAGGATAAAAATGCGGTACTGATTTTTGGCAGCCCGCTGATGTTGCGTGAAATGCTCAGCAACCTGATCGACAATGCTTTACGTTACACCCCACAAGGCCATAGCGTGACCGTGCGTGTGCGCACCGACCATGAACAGGCACTGGCGGTACTGGAGGTCGAAGACAATGGCCGTGGCATACCGATTGAAGAACGCGGGCACGTGTTCGAGCGTTTTTACCGCATCCTCGGCAGCAATGTGCAAGGTAGCGGCCTGGGCCTGGCCATCGTGCGTGAGATCGCCAGCCAGCATGAGGCCAGGATAGAAATACTCGACAATCCGCAACCGCAAGACCCGGCCTACCCCGGTTGCGTATTCCGCATCTCTTTCCAGTTGAACCCTTACGATGAACTTGCCATGGAGGGCTTGTCATGAGCGCAGCACCTGAGCAGACTGGCAGTGTCAGCAAACAATACTGGCGGCATACCCGGCGACTGACCGTGGCCCTGATGGCTTGCTGGGCTGTGCTGTGCTTTTGTGTACTGTTCTTTGCGCGTGAATTGTCCAGCGTGGTTTTCTTTGGCTGGCCGTTTTCTTTCTACATGGCAGCGCAAGGCCTGACGCTGAGCTTTGTGCTGATACTTGCCATCTATTCACTCAGCATGGGCTGGATAGGCCGCAGGCAGACCGGGGACTGATCGCATGGCACAAAAGCGTTTTACCCAAAAACTGACGGTTTATTATCTCTGGTACACACTGCTGTTTTTCATCTTCCTGATCAGCCTGGCCATCCTCGAAAAAGAAGGCGTGCCGCGCGCCTGGATAGGTTATCTGTTCATGTTTGCCACCATCGTGCTATATGCAGGCATAGGCGTGGTCAGCCGTACGGCTGACATCAGCGAGTATTATGTCGCCGGGCGGCGCGTGCCTGCGGTTTTCAATGGCATGGCGACGGCAGCCGACTGGATGTCTGCCGCCAGTTTTTTGAGTCTGGCGGGTGGCTTGTATTTGCAGGGTTTTGATGGCCTTGCCTACGTCATAGGTTGGACCGGCGGCTTTTGCCTGGTGGCCATGCTGATTGCACCTTATCTGCGCAAGTTTGGTCAATACACAATCCCTGATTTTCTCGGTGCACGCTTTGCCGGTAGCCCGGAAAACAATATGGTCAGAATACTGGCTGTCATTGCCACGGTATTCATTTCCTTCATCTATGTGGTCGCACAAATCTATGGTGTGGGCCTGATCACTTCACGCTTTACCGGTGTGGATTTTTCTGTCGGCATCTTCCTCGGCCTGGCCAGCATACTGGTGTGTTCTTTCCTGGGTGGCATGCGTGCGGTGACTTGGACCCAGGTCGCGCAATACATCATTATCATCATCGCCTTCCTGATCCCGGTTGCCTGGTTGTCGGTCAAACACACCAATAACCCGGTCGCGCCGCTCTCTTACGGGGCGGTGCTGCCAGAGCTGAGCAACAAGGAAAAGATTTTTGAGTCAGATCCAAGGGAAAAAGAAGTCAGGGCCATTTACCGCCAGCGTGCCGACGAGCTGCAAAAGAAAATTCAACAATTGCCGCAATCATGGGAAGACGGCCGTTTTGAATTGCAGCACAAACTCGAAGAATTAAAATCAGGCAATGCCTCGCTGCTGGAGATCAAGGCTGCAGGCCGGGTGCTGGCGAATTACCCCAAGTCACAACAAGAAGCACAAAACCGCTGGAACGAGGTACGCAATAATTATCTCGCCAAGGCGCAACCCGGTTTTTCCAAATACACGCCGTATGCGGCAAAGGACAAGAAAGAATCTGACAGCAAGCGCAATAATTTCATGGCACTGGTGCTATGCCTGATGATGGGTACTGCCGCCCTGCCGCATGTGCTGGTGCGCTACTACACCACGCCCACGGTCAAGGAGAGCCGTGACTCGGTGTTCTGGTCACTGTTCTTTATCATGCTGCTGTACATCACGATACCGGCGCTGGCTATCCTGGTCAAATACGATATCTATAATTCCCTGGTCGGCACAGAATTTTCCAAACTGCCTGCCTGGGTCACTTACTGGGCCAATATAGACCGCAACAACCCGCTCGTGAATATCACCGACATCAACCATGACGGCATAGTCCAGCTCGCCGAGATTGTGCTTGATGGTGACATCGTCGTGCTGGCAACACCCGAGATTGCCGGCCTGCCGTATGTGGTATCAGCGCTGGTGGCTGCTGGTGGCCTGGCGGCTGCACTCTCTACTGCAGATGGCTTGCTGCTGACGATATCGAATTCCCTGTCGCACGACATTTACTACAAGATCATAGACCCGCAAGCCTCAACACAAAAGCGGGTGACAATATCCAAGCTGCTGTTACTGGTGGTGGCACTGGTGGCAGCCTATGTGGCTTCGCTCAAGCCTGCTGATATTCTGTCACTGGTAGGTGCGGCATTTTCAGTGGCTGCATCAGCGCTATTCCCCTGCCTGGTATTGGGCATATTCTGGAAACGTGCGAACCGCCAGGGTGCCATCTGCGGCATGATTGCTGGCTTTGTCGTCTGCGTGTTTTATATGCTGTATACCCACCCTATATTTGGTGGCAGCCCGGCGAATCAGTGGTTTAGCATTGCGCCTATATCGGCAGGTGTATTCGGCGTCCCGGCTGGGTTCATCACCATGATGGTAGTGAGTTTTTTCACGCCCAGGCCGGATCAAAAGACCTTGGATCTCGTCGATTTTATACGGCAGCCTTGAGAGCGGAACATGGCAGTGGTGAAAAATCGGAAGATGTAGGGCGCCTTGCAATGCGCCCTAGGTCACGGTATTTCTGCACTCATGTTTGTTGCTCATATTACAGATGTGCAGCTATAGGTCTGGCGGCATGCCCGGTGATGTCTTTCGAAATTGCGCAGGCGACATACCAAAACGCTTGCGGAATATTTTCCCCAGATAACTGACATCGGCTATGCCTGCTTCATCTGCGATGACAGCAATACTGTGGGCAGAATTGAGCAAGCGCCATTGCACATGCTGCAGTCGCAACTCATTCCAATAGTTCTTTGCCGTCATGCCATGCTCAGACAGAAACTGGCGGTCTAGTTGCCGCCTGCTGATGCCGACCATGCCCGCAAGTTCATCGATGGTCTTGCTGGCACTGAGCAGGCTGCGCATCAGGGCAATGGCGCGGCCTGTATGGCGGCTCGTTGCAGCTTCTATATCAAATGAGCGCAACTCATGACCGCTGCTGCGTGCCTCATCGACCAGCATGTCGGCCAGGCCCTTCAGCGCACGGCTGCGGCCGCAGGCACGCGCAAGCATTTCTATCGCCAGGTCTATCGCTGCCATGCCACCGGCGCATGAAATTCGTTCACCGCGCTCGCCATCAAAACAATACATCTGTCCGCTGACGACTTCTATGCGTGGGAATGAGGCACGGAATTCAGCTTCATGCCGCCAGTGCAAGGCAACTTTATGCCCAGTCAATAAACCACAGGCAGACAGCAGGAAGCAGGCATTATCAATACAGACCAGCTTCACGCCATGCCCTGCCGCTTTACGCAGGATGTTTTTGTAGCGCGGTGCCAGCGCCTGCGTTGCCTGCGCGTTCCTGCCACCAAAAACTACCAGATAATCAAAGTCTGCATAATTAATTTCTGCCGGGGTAGTCTGAACTTGAATATCGATGCCACTGCTGGATTTGATACTGCCCGCTTCCAGTCCCAGGATTTGCCAGGTGCAGTACCGCTGGCGACTGTAGTCTGCGTCATCTGCGGTAAAGCGCAGCTTGTCGAGAAATCCCCCAAACGGCAGCATCGCAAATTCAGGCATAGGCATGATCAGCAGGCGTATGTCTGCCACAGTCGTTTCAGTATGCACATAGCGTGGCATAATCGATGTCCATAAATTACCTAAATAAGTCCAGATAATACCATTTATAAAACATGATCCTGTTTACACTGACTTCATGGAAAACAGGAGAAAACATGGCTTTAAACATCTGGATTATTTACGCAATCACAGTACTGGGACTGTCGCTGACACCGGGCCCCAATGGCTTGCTTGCAATGACCCATGGCGCGATGTATGGAGCAAAAAAAGCGCTGTGGACAATCACTGGCGGCGTGGTGGGTTTTACTGCCCTGATTGCCTTGTCCATGTTTGGCCTCGGTGCCTTGCTGCAGGCATCTTCACATGCCCTGCTGGTACTCAAGATAGGTGGCGGGCTTTATCTGGTCTGGCTGGGTATACAGTTATGGCGCGCACCCGCGCTGCATATGTCAATGCAGGAAAACAAGGGAAGTGCCCGTGGGTCCAGCCTGTTTCGCGCCGGTTTGCTGACAGCTATTGCCAACCCAAAAGTGATCTTGTTCTATGGCGCTTTCCTGCCTCAGTTTATTGATATGCAGCGCTCTTTGCTGACACAATTCCTGATCATGACCGCAACATTTGCAGGTATGGAATTCGTGGTCGAATGCCTGCTGGCCAGATTGGCCCACCAGATACGCCCCTGGCTGGAGCGCGGCGAAAAGCTGTTCAACCGCTCTTGCGGGACTTTATTTGTGCTGGCTGGTGCGGCCTTGCCAATCATCAAGTAAGGCCAGATTTTTGAATAAAACCTGGCCCTGCCTTTGTAATCGTATTATGTGTGATCGTCTCTGCGCGCTTGCTGTGTAATATCACTCGGCAAGTGCTGACTGCAAGGACACAGGCTTGCTGGCCTGAACCATAGGAAACAGCCACCAGCGTTTGCCCGTTTGTGGTTCGGCAATATCGACTTCTTCGCCCATCTGCGGTGTGCTGATTTTCACATCATGCTGCTTCGCCAGTGCGACGATACGCTCGAACGGTTCGAACCAGCTATGCATGGATAGATCAAAGGTGCCGTTATGGATAGGCAGCATGGTCTTGCCACGCAAATCGATATGCGCCTGCAAGGACTCTTCTGGCTGCATGTGCACATCAGGCCACATCTTGTTATAGGCACCGGTTTCTATCATGGTCAGGTCAAAGGGGCCGTATTTATCACCTATCTCTTTAAAACCTTTGAAGTAGCCAGTGTCGCCACTGAAAAATATTTTCAGTTCAGACGTCAGTATGCTCCACGATGCCCACAGGGTCTGGTCACGGTCATGCAGGCCACGGCCAGAAAAATGCTGGGCAGGTGTGGCGACAAACTGCGTGCCATTGATCCAGGTGCTTTGCCACCAACCCAGTTGCTGGATTTTGTCTGCGTCTATACCCCATTTGATGAGTCGGTCACCAACACCTGTCGGCGTCAGGATGTGCTCGGTCTTTTTCGCCAACTGCAAAATAGCGGCATAATCAAGGTGATCATAATGATCATGCGACAGGATGATGCCCTTGATGGGCGGCAGGTCAGCAATACTGATCGGTGGCTGGTGAAAACGTTTTGGCCCCATCCACTGGAAGGGCGATGCACGCTCAGAAAACACAGGATCAGTCAGCCAGAACTCACCCTGCAACTTCATCAGTATGGTTGAATGGCCAAGGCGGTAGAGACTATTGTCCGGTGCAGCCAGCAACTGCTCTTGAGTCAGATCAAACACGGGTATGCTGCCGCCCGGTACAGTGTCTTTAGGCTTGTCAAAGAAAAACTTCCACATGATTTTGAGGCTGCCCCACAAGCCTGGTTCGCGCATCTCTTTGTCATTGACAAAACCGCCTGTAGTAGCGGGAGCCTGTGTTGCTGGCGCAATTGCAGAAGCAACGACAGGTAAATTCTGGGCATTGCTGGGGTAAGAAACATAAGCCATGATGATCAACACTCCTGTCATGAAGAGACTGAATACAAACCGCGAAATTCGGGGCATAAATGATTGCGCCTGATGACTGCATAAAACTACACAAGAAAAATGCTGCGCCCAATATTTACACTACACAGTGTAGTTTCTAAATCTTAAAAAGTAAACTAGTTAGTGTAAAATTCTTTTATCGCAGCCAGACAGGCTCAACCAGCACACCAGATAATAAAATTACAAATGTCAGAACCCGTACGCCAGACCGACCGCAAACGCGAAGCCATATTGCAGGCAGCCATTCATGAATTTCGCCTCAATGGTTTCGATGCAACCAGCATGGACAAGATCGCCGCCACGGCGGTGGTCTCCAAACGCACGGTGTACAACCACTTCCCCAGTAAAGACGATTTGTTCGCCGCAATATTGTTAAAATTGTGGCAAAGCGCTGTTTCTCAGGATGATTTTCGCTATCAGGCCGATAAAAACCTGCGCGAACAACTGGAAACTTTCCTTGGCAACAAGATGCGCCTGATGAGCGACACCAATTTCATCGACCTCGTCCGCGTCGCTGTCGCCGCCACCATCCACACCCCAGACCGCGCCCGCGACATGGTAGAACGCATGAGCAAACGCGAAGAAGGCATCGTCGCCTGGATCAGGGCAGCACAGGCCGATGGCAAGCTGAAATCTGGCGATCCCTATTTCATGGGCGACATGCTGCAAGGCCAACTGAAGTCCCTGGCCTTCTGGCCGCAGGTGGCGATGGGACAGCCTATGCTGGAAGAGCCGCAGCAAAAGGTGTTGATAGAACTGACAGCAGGGATGTTTTTGGGGTTTTACGAGGTAGTGCCTGCAACAGCGGTAGGTGCGATTAGCGTAGCGTAATCGGACGCATCGAAAAAATATATGAAACTGGTCTTATATATATTAGCCACCCTGCTGACACCGCTGACAAGTTCCGCTGCTTGTTCTGGCGAAGTTTCAGGTAAGAGCCACAATGTAGCTATCGAAATTTCTGACAGAGGCTGCGAATACAGTAGCGTTCATATATTTTTCGGTAAGAAAAATGGTGAAGAAGGGCATTTTCCAGTTGAGGAAGAATGTACGGGTGACGGAGACCAGTTCTCGTGTAAAGCAAATAGCCGCACACCTCTTGCAGGAAAAACCTACAGACTTCAAAAACATGGGCGTGATGCTTGCGATGCAACGGGGAAAACTCCAGGCGAAAGATTCAAGTGTATTAAGGGCTGCACAAAAACTGGTGATGCCCCGATGTACTTGTACATCACGCCCTACGAATGTTAATCAGCAACATGCGTAATCTGACGCATGCCAAGCGCGTGCATTCAAAATTATCCTACTTGTGTAAAACAAAAAGTCCTACTAAAATAAAACTGATGCAATATCAGGAGGCATTATGCTGCAAACATTAAGACGTGCCGGTGGCTCACTGGTGATGACGGTTCCCAAAGCGTTTATAGAACAAAACCAATTGCAGGAAGGCTCCCAAGTAGAGCTTTCGCTGGAAGGGGCGCGCATGACTGTCAATGCACCAAGTAAGCGTCGTTACAAGCTCGAAGAGCTGCTGGCAGAAATGCCGGGCGGGGAACTGCCAAAAGTAGAAGGCTGGGATGAAATGCCTCCCGCCGGATTGGAAGTTCTCTGATGGCGGCATATGTTCCGGCTCGTGGTGATATCGTCCATTTACAATTTGACCCGGCATCCGGTCATGAAATGAAAGGCAAGCATTTTGGTCTGGTGATCAGCCAAAAGGCTTTCAATCAACGTGGTCTGGCGATGATCTGCCCCATTTCCCAAGGTGCTGCAGATGCTGCCAGGACACACGGGATGATCGTTACCCTGATGGGGTTGGGACTTGATACCCAGGGTGCAGTCCATTGTCATCAAATGAAATCACTGGACTGGAAAATACGTCAGGCCAAATTTAAAGAAAAAGTGCCACTGGCCATCGTTGATGATGTGGCTGCGCGTGTTGAGGCGATTATTTTTGAGTAGCGCACCTATTTTGCAAGCGCAAAATCGCAGTCTCCTGCTAATTCTCTGTCTATTGAAGTTATCTCGTAGCCGGGACAGTCAAATAATTCACCGCCTCCACCAATTTCTGCCAACTGTCGTCACTAAAACTTTCCCGTCCAACAATGACGTAATTTCTCTTGCCATCGACTTCCCACAAACAAGAAAATGTCTTATTGTCCAAATTTTTATGCTTCAGTGTTTGATAAGTAATGGTATTCGTAACTACATCTGCGTTCATTATTGTCAGCCTTTCTGGAGTGAAAATTAATTGATCACCCCACTTGTTCCGCTTGCGAAAAATCAATGGGAAACTAATCAACAACGCCACGATCAGGACGACTGGATATATCCAGGATTTATAAAACAGGATATTAAAAATTATCATCGTGGCGAGTAACCACAGTGGCAAGGAAGTTTTTATATTACGGAAAAAAGCGCCCTGGTTTTTATCTTTTGTTATCTTGATTTCTGTCATAAATTTCAATAGCTCGAGTCAATTAAAAATTGGAAAAATACTCTAATTCATTATATCAAAGTCAATTTTTGATAATAAGGCTATTTGCAAAAACTGGAAGTAGTCAAAATGGCGAACAAATAAGTATTGCAACACAAGAGCTGTTTTACCCATCTACCTTTTTAGCACCTGATCATCACCCTTAGAGCTCGGATGACAACGCATTTGGCATGACATGCACACCTGCTCACTGGCTCTTCAGATAATCACTCGCTACCCAAAATCCAAGTTCTGCCGAGCGTCTTATAAAACGCAGCCCTTGCTCATTATCGAAATCATCTTGCATATACATCAGTCCAAAACTATATAAGGCTTCAGGATGCTCAAGCCGGACGGCCTGATGAAGCCAATACATCTGTTGCTCTGGATTTGCCTTCAAACCACACCATCCATATTTCCATAGGCAGGACAAATGAAATTGCGCTTCTGCATGACCCTTACTGGCTGAAAGCGTGTAAAACTCAACCGCTTTTTTTTCATCGCATCGAATGCCATTTCCATACTGATAGCTGCTGGCTAATTTGAAACTGGCTTCAGCATCACCTTCCTGAATTTGGCGTCTGAGTAAAAAGAAATATTTTGAATACCAGATTGTCGATAGAGCTTCGTCTTTTGCAACATCTTCATTGCCGTCAGCATACATATAAGCCAGATGTACACATGCATCTGGAATTTCCAAGGCGGCCAATTCCTCCAGCAAGGGTAGTGCTTGTTTATAGTCAAGCTCACTGCATGCCGCAAGTGCTTGCTCCATCATGTCCTGGGTATTCAGTTGCTTTGTCATTTGCCTGACTTTCTCAACTTCATTGTTCATGCACCTGCAAAATTTTTGCTTTCACGCTTGCTGATTTGGGTCTATAAGACCAGCGGTTTAGATATCATCTGAACTCTTCTCCAACACCGCCAGCATCGCCCTCAATCCCTCATTCAAACGCTGCAAATCCGTAGCATTTAAACCAGCCATGATGCGTCTCTCGTTCTCTACGTGAGCAACCAGCGCACGGTCTACCAGGTCTTTGCCGGTATCCGTCAATTGCACCAGCATGCTGCGGGCGTCGTCGGGGTTTTGCAGGCGTAGTATCCAGCCGCTGGCTTCGAGCTTTTGCAGTCTGTGGGTCATGGTGCCTGAGGTGACCATGAGTTTGGAAAACAGGTCAGTCGGGCTCATGCAGAAGGTGCTACTGGAGCGGCGCAGCGTGGCCAGCATGTCGAATTCCCAGGCGCTCATGCCGAAGGTATTGAAGGTACTCTCAAGCGCGCGGCTCAGCAGGTCACTGCAACGGCGCAGGCGGCCTATGTTTTCCATGGGGCTGCAATCGAGGTCTGGTCTGGCATTGCGCCATTGTTCCAGAATCTTGTCGACTGCATCCATCTTCTTTTCCGCCATCTTGCTCCCCTGATTATTCATTCGCGCATCAATTATTCGTTTGCGTATAGGTCGCCATTATATGGGCAGCCATCTGGCGATTCATGTATTTACGCTCTTTCACCTCTTGCAGCGACCTTAAAGACCACACAAGGCATATGCATTTATCTTGATATCAAGATAGTTTATGCTAAGATGAATTTATCTTGAACTCAAGACATTATCATGAAAACTGCAAATGCATCTTCGCGTCTGGGCTTTTGGCTCGACACCTTGCTGACTGCCCTTGCCCCTGCCATCTGGGGCTCGACTTATATCGTCACGACACAATTCCTGCCGCCAGACCGGCCATTTACTGCCGCCCTGCTGCGCTGCCTGCCTAGCGGGATTTTGCTGGTGCTGTTTTGCAAGCGCCTGCCCTTGTCGCGTGAATGGGGGCGTTTGCTGGTGCTGGCTGCACTGAATATCGGTTTCTTCCAGGCGCTGCTGTTCATTGCGGCTTACCGCCTGCCGGGTGGCATGGCAGCGGTGATTGGCTCTATACAGCCCTTGCTGATCATGGCGATGGCCTGGCTGCTGGACAGGCGCAGGCCAGCCGCGCTGGCGATCACGGCCAGTGTCTGTGCCGTACTGGGGATGGCGGCCCTGTTGCTATCAGCCACAGCGGTCATGGATGCCGTGGGTCTGGCAGCTGCTGCGGCAGGGGCGGTTTGCATGGCGGGTGGTACCTATCTGTCGCGACGTTGGCAAAGCAGTTTGCCGGTATTGGCTTTCACTGGCTGGCAGCTCTTGCTGGGTGGTTTGATCCTGCTGCCTTTGAGCCTGCTGGTGGATGCGCCGCTGCCTGCACTGAACCTGACGCAGATTTTGGGTTATGCCTATCTGTCCATCGTTGGTGCCTTGCTGGCCTACAGTCTGTGGTTTCGCGGTATAGCACGCTTGTCACCGGTGGCCGTGTCTTCACTGGGTTTGTTAAGCCCCATCACCGCCGTCATCCTGGGCTGGATTGTGCTTGATCAAAGCATGCGGGGACTCTCGCTGGCAGGTTTATTGATCGTTCTTGCCAGTGTCATCGTCGTGCAAAAAAGCATGCGTAGCCAGGCCTGAATTTTTATCACTCTCATCTTTATCAAGGAAAATAAAATGCACGCATCCATACAAGAAATTATTGAATCTCGCGTCTCTGCGAATAACTATGACAGCAGCCGCAAGCTCAGCAATGACGAGATCACCGAGCTCGTGCGGCTGGCAACGCTGGCGCCCTCTGCCTATAATTTTCAAAACTGGAAATTCCTGGCGGTTGTCAGCGACGAGGCTAAACAGCGCTTGCAGGCAGCAGCTTTTAATCAGCAAAAGGTCAGCGATGCTGCAGTGACTTTCATCATCTGCGGCACCCTGAATGCCCACGCCCAGCTCGAACCCGCTTTGCGCCCTGCTGTTGCTGCCGGGATCATTGACGACAAGATGTTGACAACATGGGTAGGCATGGCTGAACAAAGCCATACCAATAATGCGGTGCTGCAAAGGGATGAAGCCCTGCGCTCAGCATCGCTGGCGGCAATGACCTTGATGCTGGCAGCACAAGGCAAGGGGCTGGCATCTTGCGCGTTGAGTGGTTTTGATGCAGATGCGGTGGCGCGTGAATTTGATCTGCATGCCACAGAAATCCCGGTCATGCTGATCACGGTGGGCTATGCCGCCAAAGGCAACTGGTCGCAAAAACCACGCAAGCAAGTGCATGAAGTGATGCAACTGGTTTGAGAATCTGTTGAGGATTTACCAGGGCAGCGTCTCACCGGCATAAGTATAAAACTCACCCGATTGTGCAGGCCGCATGCTGTTGATCACCGCCAGCATTTCACTGGCTGCCTGCGCTACCGGGCGGCCTATGCTGGCACCGCGAAAAGGTTGAGACAAGGCGGTGTTGACCGTGCCGGGGTGCAAGGCAAATAAGACTGCA
The DNA here is from genome assembly GCF_009937955.1 of Undibacterium sp. KW1. Taxonomy (NCBI): domain Bacteria; kingdom Pseudomonadati; phylum Pseudomonadota; class Betaproteobacteria; order Burkholderiales; family Oxalobacteraceae; genus Undibacterium; species Undibacterium sp. KW1. The sequence goes on from NZ_AP018439.1 coordinate 5,093,667, forward strand.
TCGGGATGGGTGCGTTTGAGTTCTATGGCGGCGGTCTTGATCATCATGTTCAGCGCCGCCTTGGATGCGCGGTAGCTATACCAGCCGCCGAGGCGATTGTCTTCTATACTGCCGACCTTGGCAGATAGCATGGCCATGACACCTCTCTGTTTGTCGAGCAGAGGTGCGAAGTGACGCAGGAGCAAGGCAGGACCAAAGGTGTTAACGAGAAAAGTCGCCTGCATTTGTGCATACTGCAAATCGGCCAGTTTTTTCTCGGGCATGAAGTCAGCGGTATGCAATACGCCAGTCGCATTGATGATGAGATGAAAAGGACCACGCTCTTTCATCTCGCTAGCTGCTGCAGCAATGCTGTCTTCACTAGCAAAGTCCAGTACTGGCTGGCTTTGGCGATGCAGACTTACAACCAGTCCACAATGTTCCTGCGCGCGCAATAGTTCTACAAATGCCGCACCTATGCCGCCAGATGCGCCAATCACCAGCGCCCTGAAGCCCTGTGGGAAGGAGCTTAGCAAACTATCAGCCATCATACCCACCCTTGCTTCCACATGGTCGTGTCAGCCAGTTCACGCCAGGCGATCTTGCGTTTGGCCTTGCTATAGACAGCTTCAAGCTCAACAAATTCGACCTGGGCATTCATGACAAGCTGCCCTTCTTGTTGCTCAGGCAAATAGACTTTACTGACCAGAAAATGCTTTTGTTTGGCAACGACTTCTACCGCAGTCCATTTGGAGAGCATGAGCTTGTTTGGTTGTATGGGGTTCATTTTCTGGCTTTCAAATGGTGCTATATCTGCTTAAAGATCATCGAGTCTGGCACGTATATCTGTTGCCCTGTCACGCAACGCCTGCAAGGTGTCTTTATCCATTTTTCTGAGCTGAGGATACACCATGCCTATGCGAGGATTGCTGGATAACTTGTCTTCGTTACGGGCAAAAAAATCCCAGTACAGCGCATTGTAGGGGCAAGCAAGTTCGCTTGTACGTTGCTTTTTATCGTAATGGCAACCCTTGCAATAATCACTCATCTTGTCGATATAGGCTGCGGCAGATACATAGGGTTTGGTTGCCAGCATACCACCGTCAGCAAACTGACTCATGCCCAGGGTATTGGGCAATTCAACCCACTCAAACGCATCTATATATATGCCCAAATACCAGCGATGAACATGCTGTGGCTGCAAGCCCGCGAGCAAGGCAAAATTGCCTATGACCATCAGGCGCTGTATGTGGTGGGCATGGGCTTGCTCCAGCGACTGGCTGATGGCGCTGGAGAGGCAGCGCATTTTTGTTTTACCAGTCCAGAACCATGCTGGCAATTCTGCCTCATGGCCAAAGAAATTATGTTCTTCATAGCCAGGCATTTGCGCCCAGTAAATGCCGCGTACATATTCTCGCCAACCCAGTATCTGCCGTATATGACCCTCTACCGCAGGCAGTGCGGCATGGCCGGCCCAAAGTGCAGCCTCTACCTTGCTGACCACTTCTTGTGGCTGCAGCATTTTGACATTCAAGGCGAAAGAAATCAGTGAGTGAAACAATCGCCATGACTTGCTGCTCATGGAATCCTGGAACTCGCCAAAATGCGGCAGGGCATGCTGGATGAAAGCATCAAGTTGTGCCAGTGCTTCTGCCCTGTTCAGCGGCCAGGCAAAATTTGCCGCATTCGCTTCACCAAAGCTATTGATACCTGCCTGCTGTATGGTTTCCCACAAACCTGAATGATCATGTCGAGGCCGGAAGTCTGCCGGTTCCCAGGGTATGCCGGGCCAGGCTTTGCGGTTGTCGTGGTCATAATTCCATTGCCCGCCGACTGGTTTATTGGCTTCTTCCAGCAAGACCTGGTGCTTGACGCGCATGTGCCGATAGAAATTTTCCATCAGCCATTTCTTGCGACCTTCGAACAGGATGGCGGCTTCATCACGGCGGGTAAAAAAATGTTCACTGCTGCGCATGCGGCAATTGATCTTGCTGGCATCGCAATAGGCGGCGAGTTGTTCATCGAGCCTGAATTCGTCAGGCTCCTGGTATTCAAACTGGCTGCACTGATAACGTGCCAGCAGCCAGTCGAGATTGGCTGTCAGGGATTGTATATTGTCTGCGTCATCGATAGTCAGATAATGCAGGCGATGGCCAGCAGCCTGGAGTTGTGCAGCCAGCGCGCGCATGGCGGCAAAGATGGCGATAATTTTTTGCGCATGATGGAGCACGTAATCTGTCTCTTGCCGGATTTCCATCATGACATAGACGATGTCGTCAGAAGTTTGGCTAAACCAGCTATGCGCAGGATAGAGCTGGTCACCGAGTATCAGGCGTAATGTGGTTGCGGGTGCGGCAGTTTGCATGGCGTTCTCCGATTTGGTGGCGGCTCTCAAGTCTGTGACTTGCCACTGCGACTGCTCTGGCTGTTGCTGCGGCAGCGCTGGGAACAGTATTTGACCTCGTCCCAGTTTTTTTCCCATTTCTTGCGCCAGTTAAATGGCAGGCCGCAAGTCTGGCAAAGCTTGCTGGGCAGGTCCGCCTTTTTTCGCATTTTCATCTGAATTTCATCTGAATACGACCATCAGGAAGATGCCTTGATCTTGCAAATGATGAGATGGCTGCATTGTGCAGCCATCTGTATTGCTACTGACTGATTCCAAAAATGGCGTCTTTATTGATCATAACGTGCCAGGCTGGCTGCGTGATGCGTAGCCAGTTCATCAGCAGAGCTGATGGTCATGCCTAATTCGCTCAGTAAACCGTCGCGCAGGCCATACACCCAGCCATGCACGGTCAATGGCTGGCTACGCTCCCAGGCGTCTTGTACGACAGTGGTGCGGCAGAGATTGACGACTTGTTCAATGACATTGAGCTCGCACAGGCGTTCGCTTTTCTCTTGCACAGACAATACCTCGCCCAGGTATTTCTCATGTTTTTGATGCACATCCTGGACATGGCGCAGCCAGTTATCGGCCAGGCCAACGCGACGGTTGGTCATGGCAGCATGCACGCCGGAACAGCCATAATGACCGCAGATAATGATGTGTTTGACACCCAGTACATCAATCGCGAATTGCAATACAGACAGGCAATTGAGGTCAGAATGCACGACAACGTTGGCGATGTTACGGTGGACAAACAGTTCGCCGGGCAAAAGGCCCAGCAATTCATTGGCCGGAACGCGGCTGTCAGAGCAGCCTATCCATAGGTACTCAGGGCTTTGCTGTGCCGCCAGCGTCTTGAAGAAATTGGCGTCTTTTGCCGTGATGGCAGCAGCCCATTTGCGGTTGTTTTCAAATAATTGCTGTGGAGTCAATCCTGTGTTGCTTGTTGCGCTCATGCTCTCGCCCATTTATTCTAGACAGGCGAGATTCTAACCGTATTGGCGTTTGCCTGCATAATATATCCTGACATGCTAATCTGGCATGCTAATCTGGCATAGTCGATCTGACATGGCAATCCTTGCAGGAAACAAACGTCCAGTGATGGAGATGGAGTTCAGGCATGATCTCAGGCAAGACAATAGTAATTTGGCTTTACGCAGTCAGCATGTTTTGCCTCGGCATCACAGCCCCTGTCACAGCCCAGGCGCAGCAAAAAAACTTGCGTATCGCCACTTTTGGTCAGGGCGGCCCCATGGAAAAAGCTGCGGCTGCCTATCTGATTGAACAATATAAAAAGCTGGGCGTGCAGCTTGAGTTCGTCAACCTGCCCGGCAATCGCGCCTTGCAAGAATCAAATAACGGACGACTGGATGGCGAACTCATGCGCAAGGCAGGCCTGCGTGCGGAATATCCCAATCTATTGCAAATCCTGGTGCCGCTGGCGACCACCAATACCGTCGCTTTTGCTCTGGATAAAAATATCGCTGTTGATCATGGCTGGGACAGTTTGCGTGAACATAGTTTTTCATATGAAACCGGCACCAAGCTTATAGAACAAAACACCCAGGGGTTTAGTACCGGCCATGCCGAACAAAATATCAAGACAGCCTTCCGGCAAATGTTAAACAAACGGGTAGAACTGATCGTCATTGATGAACAGGCTGGTTTGCAGTTGGTGAAAGAATTGGGGCTGGAAGGCACGGTACACATGCTGACGCCGGCAATCAGCACTATCCCACTCTACCACTACCTGCATAAAAAACATGCGGCACTGGCAAACAAGCTGGAAATCCTGTTACGCAAAAATCACTGATCCAGACTGGCACGCTGTTTTTGCAAAAAGCGCCGCACTGCTGCATCCGGCTCCAGCCCTATGGCAATATCATAAGCCTGGCGGGCCTGCTCCACGTCACCGGCACTTCTTAGCAAATGTGCACGCGCCGCCCAGTAAGCCTGGTAGTTTTGCAGGCGCGGCTGTGCCTGTACTGTGGGCAAAATGTCCAGCGCTGCTTGCGGGCCGGCTGTTTCTGCCACAGCGATGGCATAGTTGATGGCGACTACCGGCGAATCAGTCATACACATCAACTGCACATAGAGTTGCACTATGGCTGGCCAGTCCGTCTGGCCACTAAAGCGCCGGGCGACATGGGCAGATTGTATGGCGGCTTCCAGCTGGTAACGCCCGGCCTGTTGCAAGACACTGGCACGTTTCAGGATTTTTTCAGCAGTGCGTATTAGTTTGCCATCCCAAAGCTGGGTATCTTGCTGAGCCAGAGGCACATACTCACCACTGGCATCACGCCTTGCTGGCCTTCGCGATTCTGTGTACAGCATGAGTGCCAGCAAACCCAGGGACTCAGCTTCATCCGGCTTCAGCGCAGCCAATAAATCGGCCAGCCAGATGGCTTCATCAGCCAGACTGGTTTGCCCTTCTGCCCCTGCAAGATCTGCCCAGCCTGCTGTATAAACGGCATAGATGGCGTCATTGATGGCATCCAGTCTTGCTGTGATAACACTCTGGTCTGGTATCAATAAGGGAATGCGAGAGTCGCGTATCTTGGCTTTCGCCCGCACCAGCCTTTGTGCCATGGTGGCAGGTGATACCAGAAAGGCCGAGGCTATGGCTGCCGCGTCCAGGCCAAGGATGGTTTGTAAAATCAGCGGTGCCCGCATGCTGGCATCGATGGCCGGATGGGCACAGGCAAACATCAGGGCCAGGCGCTGGTCAGGTATAGCAGCACTGTCGACCTCCTCCATCAAATCATCGCTGAGCAAGAGTAAATCTGGCAAGGCTGCTGCCTGGGTTTGCCGCTGACGTGCGCCATCGATCATGGCACGCCTGGCCACGGTCAATAACCAGGCTTCTGGCTTTGCCGGTATGCCAGTCTGCGGCCAATGTTGCAAGGCATTTTCAAAAGCCGTGGCCAAGGCATCTTCTGCCCAGGCCACGTCATGCGAACGTGCCGACAGAATAGCGACCAGCCGCCCATAACTGTTGCGGGCGGCGGCCCCGGCTACCTTTGCAGCCTTTTCTACTTCGCCAACACCAGTCAGGCTGCTGCCGTGCATTCGTCGCCAGACATGTTTTCTGTAGGCCAGATGGGTCTGACTTCGATAGAACCATAAGCAGCACCCGGGCAACGCGCCGCCCAGTGCAAGGCTGCATCGAGGTCGGCCACATCGATGATGTAAAAGCCACCCAGTTGTTCCTTGGCCTCGGCATAAGGGCCATCCAGCACCGTGGTCTTGCCTTCCCGCACACGTACCGTGGTTGCCTTGGTCGATTCACGCAAACGTTCACCGGACACCAGCGCGCCTGCCTGTATCAACGCTTCAGTATAGGCACCATAGGCGGCAATCATCTGCACCATGTCGGCATCAGGAATTTGTTGCTCTTCGGCTTCATTTGCAGCGATCAATAACATGTATTGCATGACTTTCTCCTCTTTAATAGTCAACGGGCAGGATGCGCCGTCATGACAATGACGTTTGGGATACTGGCAAATCGACAAAGCAGTGAAAATATTTTATACAGCAATCTTTATTGTATGTCATGACAAGGTTTAAGGAGCTGCCTCGAATGTCAGTGTCTTGCCTCCCCCGCGCCATTGCCCAAGCAATTTATTGCCTGCGCGGCGGTAACTTATGCTTGCCGTAGTATTTCCCTTGCTGTCTGACTCAGTCAGTTCAGTGACATCTTTCTTGCGCTCAACGCTGAGTTCTATGGCCTTGCGATGCCTGTCATAAAAATAGCGGGAACTGGGATAGGATATTCCTTCAACATTGCTTGTCAACATCAAGGTAATGGGCATATTGCCATTAATCTTGCCACGAAAAACTTGTGCATAGGGATTGATGTCATCAATGCTTCCTGTACCCTCTCCCAGCAAAATATATTTTCCATAATTGCTGAGGTAGGCAGTCAACTGTGGTGCCTTGAATGTCATGACCAGATTGCCCAGATCATCAAGGGCCTGGTTAACATGCGCAGAACAAGGTCCAATATCAAAACTGAGGGCACCGTCGAGTATGCGTATAGACCCAAGGTAGTTGCCTGCCTTGCCATTACGAGCTTCCAGGCAGTGCTCATATAGTTCAAGCTGTTGCGCTATCACTTCTTTGTTGTACTGTTTCGTGCCCTTGGCCAAGAGTTTTTCCAGGCGGGCTATTTCTGTGCGCAAACGCCTGAGGCTGTCTTTTTGTAGCAGCGCACCCAGTGCCTTTTTACCAGACTCACTTAATAATTCCACAGGCGTGATGACGCGCCCGCTTCTGGTATCAAAGTCAATATGTATTTCACTCGAAGAGCAATATGCACCGCAGCCTTCGGTATTGACAGCGATGGCATATTGCCGCTTGCCATTCACCAGACCAGAAGATGCTGGCTCCATGGACTCAAGAGGAAATTCCAGCTCTAACAATGCCGTTTTTTTAGCAGCATCTTCTTTTGCAGGTGACAAAGTATTCAGCAAGTGTATGTGCAGAAAGTTATTGATGCGGTCTGCCACTTGCTGATCTTCAGTCGAGATGAAGGGTATAGTGAGTTCTGTCTTGCCACCCATATTATTCTTGCTGACATACTTAAGTGGCTTATCGCTGAAGGTGGCGCCCAGGCAAGTGCCTGAAAATAACAAGGCACTGCCTAGCAAACTGATATTTTTGACGAGCATTATCCGCGTGCCGGTATCAACAAGCCTCTTTGCACAGCAGGACGCCCGACAAACTCAGCCAGGGCGCGTTGCACATGCGGGAAGTCATTGATGCCTACCAGATCACCTGCTTCATAGAAACCGATCAGATTACGTATCCATGGGAATATCGCGATGTCGGCGATAGTGTAGGTATCACCCATGATCCACTTGCGGTCTGCCAGGCGCTGGTTGACGACAGACAGCAGGCGTTTGGATTCTGCCACGTAGCGGTCGCGCGGGCGTTTGTCTTCATAGGCCTTGCCAGCAAATTTATTGAAGAAACCAAGTTGACCAAACATCGGGCCTATGCCACCCATCTGGAACATCAGCCATTGCAGGCATTCATAACGCTCTGCCGCATCGGTGGGGATGCACTGCCCGGTCTTGTCTGCCAGGTAGATCAGGATGGCACCAGATTCAAACAGCGCCAGTGGCTTGTCACCGGGGCCTTGCGGGTCGATGATGGCGGGGATTTTATTATTCGGGTTCAGCGACAAAAATTCTGGCGAAGTCTGGTCATTGGTCTCAAAGCTAACCAGGTGGGGCTCATAAGCCAGGCCGGTTTCTTCGAGCATGATGGAAACCTTGACGCCATTCGGTGTCGGCAATGAATACAGTTGCAGGCGCTCAGGATGCTGGGCTGGCCATTTTTTGGTGATGGGAAAATTATTGAGAACAGAGCTGGACATGGTGTTTCCTTCCTGGGTTGATCTGATAGCGGCCTTTCAGGCGTAGAAACCAGATGCTAATCCATTTATGAAATTTCTGCGCAGGGCCATCATATCTGTGATGGCGAGTGGACGACATTTGGGCTAAGCTGCACGACTTGTGCCGTACATACTATTATTTGCCTCATGCTCAGAACCATCCTCATACGCCTGCTGTTTGTTATCGCCTTGATCGCCATAGTCCTGGGACTGGCACGCTATCTGGGCAAAGACAGCAGTAATGTTGCGCCCGATAACTTGCTGGCGAAAGTAGGTATCATCAAAAAACCGGCAGCAACTTCATTTGACTGGCAGGCTGAACTGGATGTGTATGCAGGCGTGCCTGACGTCGATAGCAGTTATTTTTCTGATCCTTATGCAGTCGCGATAGACAAACACGGCACTATTTTTGTCAGCGATGCAGGTGAGCATAATCAGATATTGAAGATCAGTGTTGATGGCGCAGTTGCGCCTTATGCCGGTTCTGTCGAAGGTTTTGCCGACGGCAAGGCTGATCAGGCGGCTTTCAATACGCCGTCTGGCATGGCGCTGGATGGCAAGGGTAATTTGCTGGTGGCTGATACCGGCAATCATGCGATACGCAGCATCAGCCCTGAAGGCATAGTGACGACATTAGCCGGTAATGGCAAACCCGGCTATCGCGATGGCATGGGTGCTGAGGCACAATTCAATGGCCCGGTAGGCATAGCCGTAGATGCTGCTGGCAATATCTATGTGGCAGACACCTACAATGACCGCATACGCAAGATCAGCCCTGATGGCCAGGTCAGCACACTCGCCGGTGGCAATGGCTCGGGTTATCTGGATGGAGCAGCAGCCACTGCCCTGTTTGATACGCCAACCGGTCTGGCAATCAATAGCAAGGGCGACATACTCATCGCCGACAGCAAGAACGACGCCATACGCAGGCTGAGCAAGGATGGTCAAGTCACCACCCTGGCCCGTGCACTGGATGATGAAGAGAAACCGCTGATGCGCCGCCCTTTGAGTATTGTTGCCACTTATGACGATCATCTGTACATAGGTGAAGGTGGCAAGGGGCGCATCATACAAATTTCTCCCACGGGTGAAATGCGTGGTCTCACAGGTGTGGGCATCAATTTTGAAGCCGGGGATGAAAAGGCCATACGCTTCTTGCAGCCCACAGGTATAGCGCTGAATGACAAAGATGGTCTGCTGGTCAGCGATTCCGCCCGCCTGCAATTGGTGAGCCTGCATAGCAAAGGTATGCCTGACAGCATGGCCGGACAAAAATCAGCTGCACCAGCGCCTGTTCAGGAAATAAAAAATACCCGCACCGATGATGAAATCAAATCCTACCCCTGGCCCATCAAGCCACAAAATTCTCCGCATGAAGTGGTAGGCACCATGGGTGAAGTGCGTGGCAATTATGATGGTGAAAGTCGCGATCACTTCCACGGTGGCCTTGATGTACAGGCCAACATGGGCACGACCGTATATGCCATCGCCAGTGAAAAAGTGCGCGGCACCAGCAGTAGCTGGGGTTATGCCGGGCTCAGCGAAGGCATCAAGCTCGACAGCATGGCGTATATCCACATGAAGGTGGGGCGCACCGCCAAAGATGCGCTGATTGACGAAGACAAATTCCAGCTACAAACACTGGCAGATGGCAAACCCTATGCCGTGCGTGTCAGGCGCGGCACCCGTTTCAAGACTGGTGAAGCACTGGGCAGCATCAACCGCATGTTCCATGTGCATCTGGAACATAATCATGCGGGTCTTAAAATCAATCCTTTGAAATTGAACTTCCCCGGCCTGGTTGATACTGTCGCACCGCAGATAGAAGACATCACTATCGTTGATGGCAGCGGCAAAGAGATCAAGGACAAACAACAGGGCCGCTTGCTCCTGTCCAGCCAGGTCAAGGATTATGGCATCGTCGTGGATGCCTATGACCAGGTCGATGACAATGCCAAACGCCGTCGTCTGGGTCTGTATCAGTTAGGCTACCAGCTCCTGTATACCGATGGCAGCCCCGTGCCTGGCTATGAAACCCCGCGCATGACCATGGAATTCAACGCCCTGCCACCCGACCGTGAAATGGTCAAATTATTGTATGCAGAAGAAAGCGGCATCACCGTGCATGGTGCAAAGAAAACCCGCTTTTTGTATATGGCCAGCAATACGGTCAAGGATGGTATTGCGAAGAAAGGCAGCTGGGATGTCAGCAAGCTGGCGCCGGGCAATTATGTCTTGCGTATCCATGCGGCGGATTTTGCGGGGAATGTGGCGAAGGATAATCGGGACTTGAGATTCACCTTGGAATAATGCTTTTGCAAGCACACTGTAGCTAATAGTAGCTAAGCACTTGGTAATCATCTACCACATTAAGGATAGTACAAATTCTTCACGATGATGCATATTCACATAGTACGTTTACTTTTTCTCGCTGCTTTGATGCAGCTAACTTGCCCTGCATTGGCAGAGATTGTTCAAGAGTCATCTGGACACGGTAGTGTCTATTTCGGAAAATACGAACCGAAAGAACCAAAATCGCTTGCAGACATCCCACAGTCTGTAGCAGCAAGACTTATTGAGCACCTGAAAAAACGCCTGGGTGAAGCACAATATGCACATTTGAAATTTGCAGGTGGCCAGGTGATAGACGCAAAAGAGCTGCGTAAAACAGAACCGGACTCCAGAGACTATCAATGGGAAATTCCGGCCTATATATTGCAATTCGATTTTGAACTGCCTGGTACACCCAAAGTCATTTTTCCTGTTGAAATTTCACTCAGGGCCAATGCAAGCGTAATGAAGGAGATAAATCTACCAGCTTATGCCGATTCAACAGACAAACAAGTATTTCATTCTTTCAAAGATTTAATGGGAGTCATAGCCAGAAAAGGTTTTCTCGAAAAAAACATGGCTTACAAGCTCGAATACGATGAAGATGGTGTCATCGTCAAGAAAGGTTTGTTCGAAAACAATATGACTGTAAGGCTCGAATACTATGAAAAACTTGATACTCTCGTTTGGAAATATACCAAGGTATTATCTGACAACGGCTATGCGATAGAGATGAAATCCATTGTAGTCAATGCATATTCTGGCAAAATTATCCGCACCACTAAATCCAGGGCTATACGTTGAAGTAAGGTGCCAGGTCTGACACCTCTTGCACCAACTATCAAACAATCAGCCTGCCACGCCCAAAATCACGCTCGAAGCCTTGAACAGGCCCGTCACCGTACCACCTACGACGAGACCCATGCTGGTCGCGCTTTCATTGGTGATGATGGCGGCCAGTGTCGCGCCACCTGGCAATTCAAGCACCACTTCGGTATTGACTGCGCCTGGCAGGATGCGGCTGATGGTGCCGGTGAGCTGGTTGCGGGCTGACAGTCTGGCTTTGCGGTCTTCTTCCATGAGGATGATGGAAGACGCTTTGATCAAAGCAAAGGCTTCTGCTCCAATTTGCAAACCCAGCTCCTGCGTGCTCTCATGGGTGATGATGGCGACGATCTTCTGGCCGCCGGCTATTTCAAGTTCAATTTCATCATTGATGGCACCGGGTTTGACCTGGCTGACTTTGCCGAGGAACTGGTTGCGTGCACTGGTTTTCATGTTCATTTTCCTGATGAGTAAAAAGTCGTCGGCAATGCCCTCTGCCTGCCGGTCTAGCTGGGCGATGAAGTCGCGGTGTTCTTTTTCTATAATCCTGAAATTATTGACCAGTTGTTCACCTCGCTTCGTCAGTCTTGTACCACCACCTCCCTTGCCGCCGGTCAGGCGTTCTACCAGGGGTTCGCCTGCGAGATTGTTCATGGTGTCTATGGCATCCCAGGCGGCTTTATAGCTCATCTTGACGGCTTTTGCAGCCTGGGTAATGGAGCCACTTTCGGCAAGCTGGGCCAGCAGGGCGATGCGGCTTTGGCCTCCAAGGTTTTCTCCATCGACGGTCATCCAGACTGAGCCTTGCAGAGTAATTTCTTTATTCTTTGCATTCATCTGCTACAGTCCTCATTGGCTTTCATGCTGCATATTTTGTGCTTTCGACGAGTCTGCCATCCTGCAAATTCAATACATGCTCACCAAACACCTGCGCGTCTTCTACATCGTGGGTGATGAGTATCATGGGAATATTCAATTGCTTTTGCAGGCTGTCCAACTCCTTGCGCATGCTGATGCGCAGGGGCTGGTCGAGGGCAGCGAAAGGTTCATCGAGCAAAAGCGCCCGGGGCTCGGCGATCAAGGCGCGGGCCAGGGCGGTTCTCTGTTTTTGCCCGCCCGATAATTCATGCGGCATCTGCCCGGCCAGGGCTTTTATATGCAGAGCATCCAGCCAGTATGCAACTTTTTCATCCTGCACTTTGGCAGAAGGATTACGCCAGCCATGACTGAGACCAAACGCAATATTCTGCGCCACGTTCAGATGCGGGAACAGGGCATAGTCCTGGAACAGATAAGCCAGTTGGCGGCGCTGTGGCGGCAGATTGATACGCGCAGTATGGTCGAACAGGGTATTGCCAGCGACATGGATATACCCAGTATCGGGCGTCATCAAACCTGCGATGGCTTTAAGCACCAGGCTCTTGCCCGCACCGGATGGGCCTAGTATGACGAGGCGCTGGCTATCGCTGCGAACTACAACATCCAGTTCAAAACGACGCTGGCCAGATTGCAGAGTCTTGTGTATGTGCAGGTCAAATTGCATTTTATTTGCTCATATTCAAAGGCGTCATATACGGTTGGCGACACGGCCAGGGGCCAGTTTGCCCGCCAGTAGCAAGACTGCAATACAGACTGCCGAGGTCAGCAAGACCAGGGTATTGGCGACATCGTCCTGCCCGGCCTGGACGGCTTCATACACAGCAATCGACAAAGTCTGGGTCTTGCCGGGTATGCTGCCAGCCACCATCAGGGTGGCACCAAATTCACCCAGGGCGCGGGCAAAGGCCAGCAATACACCCGCCAGAATGCCGCGCCATGCGAGTGGCAAAGTCACGCGGAAAAACACTGCCATTTCAGAAATACCCAACACCCTGGCCGCCTGCTCCAGTTGCCCATCGACCGCTTCAAAAGCCGCTCTCGCTGGTTTGAATACCAGCGGGAAGGCGACAATGGCTGCGGCAATCACAGCACCCTGCCAGGTAAAAATAAAGCTGAAGCCAAAGTGATCTTGCAGCCATGCACCCAGCGCACTACGCCGCCCCAGCAAGACCAGCAGGTAATAACCGAGTACCGTGGGCGGCATGACCATGGGCAGGGTCAGTATGGTATCGACCAGGTCACGGCCAGGAAAGCGTTTGCGTGCCAGCAGATAGCCCACGCCTATGCCAAAAATCAGGTTCAGCATCGTAGCCCAGCCCGCGACTTTCAATGACAATAGCAGCGCTGTCCATGCTGGATTCATTAATAGCCTTAATTTTATTTAGGATTTCTGAAAACCATATTTGCTCAGGATAGCCTGGCTTTGCGGCAGGAACAAAAAGGAGATAAAACGCTTGGCTTCTTCCCCATTGTTGCTCGCTTTGATTTTCGCAACAGGATAAGTGATAGGCATGTCCAGAGGCACTTCCATGGCGACCTTGACCTTGTCTTTCATGATGGCTGCATCTGTGGCATACACAAAGCCACTTTCGACTTCGCCACGGGCCACATAGTCCAGAGACTGACGCACATTCTGGGTGTAGATAGCCTTGGTTTCCAGCGCAGGCCAGAGCTTGGCTGCAGTCAACGCATGCTGGGTATAACGTCCGACCGGTACGCTGGCAGGGTTACCAATGGCAATGCGCTTGACGCCAGCCTGGCTCAAATCTTCCAGACGCTTGATGGGCAAGGTGCTGTCTATGGGCGCAATCAACACCAGGGTATTTTTGACGAAATCGCGGCGGTCTGCGGCGACGACCAGGCCCTGCTTCTGTGCTTCATCCATGCTTTCCTGGTCAGCTGAGGCAAACACATCGACCGGCGCACCTTTGGCAATTTGCTGCAAGAGTGCGCCAGATGCGCCAAAGTTCAGCGATACCTTGGCCCCAGGATATTGCGCCTGGTAATTTTGTGCGATTTCCTTGAAGGCATTGGTCAGGCTGGCAGCGGCAGAGACTGTGACTTCTGCGGCAAGGCTGATAGCAGAAATTGTGCAGAAAGCAATACTGGCAATTAACTTGCCCAAGGTCTTGATTTGCATGAGTTATCCAGAAGAATAAGTGTCGAACAAGAAGCGTAATATACACTTATATATAGCGACTGAGAAATAAGCAGATTTGAATACTTGATATGTGTCACGAAAATACCCGCTTCCGGTATTTCTGCGCAAAAAAAATGTGATTTTTACAGGAATGAGTAATTAAAAACGCGTGGGTCTGCATCTACCTGAGCCTAAGCTATCATTAGTTCCAATCCATGATCAATTGCATAGCTTATTCCATCCTTCAGTTCATTTATGCGCTGAAAAAAATCTTCAGGCACACCTACTCTGGGGTCGCCATCAGTCCAGTATTTTTCTAATTGCTCTACTTCATTTCTAAAAAGAACTAAATTATCAGAAGAGAGTATCAATCCTTGTTCAAAATCTGCGTTTTCTGTCAATGTAGAAATAATTGGTAAATTTAATTTGCGCCCGACAGATTCCCAGTAAATATCAATAGTCACTGCTGTCCCTAAGAAAAAATCAAGTATTGGCTCATCAGAAGGAGAATCACCAAAAATAAATATGTTGTATGCCATTTTTTGATAGTCCTTATCGTGAAAACTTGAAGCAGGTCTTATACCGCAACATACTTAAGCAGTTCATTGCCTCTGATGTTTACACATAGTGAACCGAAAAAAACAGCGCATTCTGCCAAGGAATACTCGCCTGAGTGATACGGCTGGAAAATTCCTATGTTATCGTCAGCACATTTTTCCGTATGGCGGGAAAAGATTTTGAAATCTCAGAAAATTAGGGCTTAATCAGCCATTCCTTAAGCCGTTATCTTACATATGCGCCCTATCTTTGCAACAGAAGACGACAATGAATATACCATCGCGTGGGATCGATTGATTGAGAGCGGAATTCCTGTTTTCGAACCTTCAAAGTTCTCCAACGTCCCTGGCTTCAAGATTGGCCCTCACCATCGAGTGCTGGCCATTTGGTTGGATCATCAGTACGAGGACGCAATGCAACTTTTGCGTGACCCAAGCCACATAGTTGCGAATCCTGTTGATGTAGATGAATTCGCCCAGATCCAGGATCAGGTCGATGACAGCATTGAGGAGCAGACAGATCAAGCAACTGAGAAAACACTGAATTGGGTTTTCGCCTTCATTGCAGCCGCTTTAATCGGGGCTGTGGCTTATATTGCATTTAGACAGTAAATATGAGGTCACCTATAGTCACGTAAATCAAGCAAATGAACAAGATACTCGCGGCGCAAATGGTACAGGCGTAAAAAAACGCAAGGATTTGCATCCCTGCGTTTTTCCCATTACCTAAGTTGAAAGATCAACGACCGCGTGTATCTTCCTCAGCCAGCATGGCTTTCTTGAGGCTGCGGTCTACCGGGGATTCGCCCAGCCAGATACGCAGCAAGGCATTGTAGAAACCGAGGTCCGGATAAGGATCGCCCATTTTCTTGCCGTTCAGTGCTACAACGGTGCCGACACCGGGTATCCAGTCATTGGTCATGACATCGCCTTTTTTGAGTTCAGGCACGGAGGCAAACAATTCACCGAAACGGATGAATTGCGAAGTCATTTTGGACTTTTCTGCCTTGTCGGTGTTTTGTTGAATACCGGTCATGAAGCCACGCCCGAATTCTTCATTACTGAGGTCGCGCAGCATGACGATAGTCACACGGCGTGGTCCTTGTGATGCCAGTACTTCTGGTACTGTGGTCTTTTTCTCTTTCAGATACAGTCCCGCTGCATAGACTTTGAAAATGGCCTTGTAACGTATGCCAGCACCGTTCAACTTCAGATCAGTGCCACCTACCTGTACGCTTTCATCAAACTTGACCCCGGCAACTTCGGTGGCTCTGGCCTGCACACTCATGCACATGACCAGCGCCAGACCTGCCAGGCGCATTACTGTTTTGTTCAATCGCATTTGTCTCCCCTTTTATTTTAATACCACTTGAAAACTGCCCACCTCGCTTTGGGTTACGAAGGCGGTGCCACTAGCTTACCTGAATTTCAACTTTTGGGCTGTCGGCTTTTTGCAGCGCGTGGCGGGTACTGATGAAGCGGTCAAATTCGTCTATGGGAATAGGTTTGCAGAACAGGTAGCCCTGATAAGCCTGACAACCAGCCTGCAGTAAAAATTCGCGCTGCTGTTCGGTTTCCACACCCTCTGCAATGACGTTCAAATCGAGGCTGGCACCGAGACTGATGATGGTGCGCACGATGTTGGCATTATTTACATCATCAGGCAGATTATGCACAAAACTGCGGTCTATCTTGAGTTGCGTCAAAGGCAAACGTTGCAGATAAGAAAGGGATGAATATCCAGTACCAAAATCATCCATGGAAAAACCGACACCGAGTTTCTTGATGGCATGCATTTTTTCTATGACGATGGCGACATCTTCGAGAACGACACTCTCTGTCAGTTCCAGTTTCAGCAAGACCGGGTTGGTACCAGTTTCATGCAAGATGCGTTTGACGTCATCGACAAAACCGGGATGGCGGAACTGGCGGGCACTGACATTGACGGCCAGTTGCATGCCGGATTTAACCGGGTCGTCGGCCCAGATGGTGATTTGCTTGCAGGCTGTTTCCAGTACCCATAACCCTATCGGCAGAATGAGGCCGGTTTCTTCTGCCAGCGGGATAAAGTCCAGCGGCGATACCAGGCCACGTGCTGGATGGTGCCAGCGCAACAATACCTCTGCCCCTATCGGGTCGCCGAGCGCACTGACCTGCAATTGATAATGCAGGACAAACTGCCTGTGCATGAGGGCATGGCGTAAATCGGTTTCCATTGCGGTGCGGAATTCCAGCGCGGCCTGCATGCTGGGGTCAAAGAAGCGCACACTGTTTTTACCGAGTGCCTTGGCCTGGTACATGGCCATGTCGGCGCGACGCAATAATTCATCGATGCCAACAGCTTCGGCACCAAACATGGTGATACCTATACTGCCTGAACTTTCATAATCAATATGCCCAAGATTGACGGTCTGGCTCAGGGTAATGCGGATTTTTTCTGCGACGTTTTCAGCCAGGCCGGCAGCATATTGCAGGTCTTCATGCAAGCCTTCGAGCAAGACCACGAATTCATCACCACCGGTGCGCGAAACCGTATCATCGGCACGTATGCAGGCATGGATGCGCTTTCCTATCTGGGTCAGCAGCAAGTCACCCATATTGTGACCTTGCGTATCATTCAGGGTTTTGAAGTTGTCCAGATCTATCATTAAAATCGCGCCGTAACGCTGATGCCTGCGGCTTAACGACAAGGCGCGCGCCAGCCTGTCGAGCAAGAGGCGGCGGTTAGGCAAACCCGTGAGTGGGTCAAAGAAAGCCAGTTGATGGATTTTTTCTTCGGAGACCTTGTGCTCGGTGATGTCATTGAAAGAACCAACGTAATTACTGACCTTGCCGTCTTCATCGAGTACTGCAGAAATGACCAGGCGCTCGGAGTAGATTTCACCATTCTTGCGGCGGTTCCACAATTCGCCTTGCCAGTGGTGATTACGGCATATCTCTTCCCACATCTGGCTGTAAAAAGACTCGTCGTGGCGACCGGATTGCAACAACCTGGTGCCCTGGCCTACGGCCTCGCTGGCTTCATAACCGGTAATGCGGGTAAATGCCTTATTGACACGCAGGATGACCAGGTTGGCATCGGTGATCAGGATGCCTTCTTCTGTTTCAAAGGCCATGGCGGCGATTTCGAGTTCCTTGTCGGCCAGCTTTTTATCTGTGATGTCACGCAACAGGGCAACGTATTGTTGCAAAACATTTTTCTGGTCATACACGGGGGTCAACAACAGCTCCAGCCATGACAACTGGCCATTGTCGGCCTTGCGGCTGTATTCCAGCGTCAGCGGTTTTTTTTCCTGATTGTCTTGCGCCAGCATGGTGGCAACAGCAGGTGTGAATAAGTCGCCGAGTTTTTTTTCATATAAGGCGTGCTCAGCATAGCCACTTAAATGACAGGCAGCTTCGTTGACGTAGTTGATATGACCATCACGTGCGGCGATCATGACGCCTTGCGAAGTTGCGCTCAGGGCTTCATTGCGCAGGCGTAGCAGGGCTTCACTTTCTCGCAATTCTTCGGCATTGAGTTCGCGCTGACGGCGTTTGATGGTTGATTGGTAACTGAGCATCCATGCCATCAGGCAGACGATGAGGCCAAAAACCTCAATGAATCTGGATAACCTGGTCGTGCCTTGCCAGCCGCCATGCGGCAAGGCAGCCAGTTCCCAGCTACCGCCCGGCAAGATGATGCTCTGTCTGACAGCATCGCCAGTAAACAAATTGGCTTCACCGAGAAATACTTCACCCTTGCTGCCCTTGGCATCGCGGCCACGTATGGCAAGATTGATTTCATTTTGCACCTGGGCGATACCAGCCTGCTCCATCAATTGGTCATAATTAACGACCATGGCGATAGAACCCAGGAACTCGTCGCGGTTTTCATGCTGATAAACAGGAATACGTACCACCAGCCCGACACCGCCCTGCACCAGGGTCAGTGGCCCGGCTATCTGTATGGTGTGTTCTTCTATCATGCGCTGATAGACTGGCCATTGCTTGGGCAACTGGCGATAATCAACACCGAGGATTTTTTCATTCCCTTTATAAGGGTAAACATAGCTGGCTACCGTGCCTTTGACGAGCACCAGATTGCGTATGCTGGAATTGGCACTGGCCACTTCAGCCGCCAGTACCTTGAATTCCTGATCAGATAAATCCGGCTTGGTGGCGAAGGTGACAGCCAGTACGCGGGCGGCAGAAATATTTGAAGTCATACCAGTACCGAGCTTGGTACGCAAGACCACCAGTTTTTCTATGATGTCGACTTTTTGCTTTTGTATTGCCAGTTCGCGTTCATTATTGTCCAGGGCCCACAAACCCAGGAACACAATCAGGGCTACCCCCAAGGCAAAAAGCCTGGGGTATCTGGATGACAAGCCGATATATGATTTATCCATCAAGGCGATAAGTGTCCTGAAAACAGGCTGAATGTGCCGCTTTCTTGATTTAAGCCATTGCTCTCTGCTGAATTTTTACTTATTTTTTTGCCTGCTTCTGATCAATCTTTTAACTCAGGAGCAACAATAAATTGCTTTTATCATAGTAGCAGAATGCCATATGGGTGACAGGCAGAATTACACCCTTGATGCGCAAGAAATGGTTAAGCTGTCTGGCAACAACAAAAAAGCCTGTCCAAACAAGTTTGAACAGGCTTTTTCAGTTTATTTTGCAGGTCTTTTTGCAAAATAATCAGGATGCGGCTTTATTCTGCAACTTCATTCAAAGAATTTCTTGACCTTGTCCATCCAGGTTTTGCTTTGCGGATTGTGCTTGGAGCCGCCTTCTACCGTCAGCTTTTCAAAGTCACGCAAGAGTTCTTTTTGCTTTTCTGTCAGTTTCACCGGTGTTTCGATGACAACGTGGCAGAACAGATCACCCGCATAGCCGGAACGCACACCCTTCACACCCTTGCTGCGCAGGCGGAAAGTCTTGCCTGACTGGGTGCCTTCAGGCACAGTGAACGATGCCTTGCCACTCAGGGTCGGCACTTCGATATCGCCACCCAGGGCCGCCTTGACAAAGGAAATCGGGATTTCGCAGTGAAGGTCGTCACCTTCACGCTGGAATACCGGATGCTGCTTGATATGGATTTCCACATACAAGTCACCTGGCGGGCCACCATTGACGCCCGGTTCACCATTGCCGGATGAGCGTATGCGCATGCCGTCATCGATACCTGCAGGAATTTTGACTTCCAGCGTCTTGTTACGCTTGATACGACCAACGCCGGAACAGCTAGGGCAAGGGTCAGGAATCATCTTGCCTGTGCCATGACATTTGGGGCAGGTCTGCTGTATGCTGAACAAGCCTTGCTGCATGCGCACCTGGCCATGTCCGGCGCAAGTGGTACAGGTAACAGGTGAAGTGCCTGGCTTGGCACCAGAACCATGACAAGTCTCGCAAGAATCCCAGCTAGGTACGCGGATGGTGGTATCAAAACCGTTGGCAGCCTGTTCCAGTGTGATCTCAAGGTTGTAGCGCAAATCAGCACCACGGTACACTTGCGGGCCCGCATTGCGACGGCCACCACCAAAGATGTCACCAAAAATATCGCCAAAGGCATCCGCAAAACCACCTGCGCCACCACCACCGCCGCCACCCATATTCGGATCGACACCGGCGTGACCATAGCGGTCATAGGCATCGCGCTTCTGGCTGTCGGACAACATCTCGTAAGCCTCTTTGGCTTCCTTGAATTTTTCTTCCGCGACCTTGCTGTCCGGATTGCGGTCCGGATGGTATTTCATCGCCAGCTTGCGGTAAGCCTTTTTGATTTCTTCTTCAGTGGCGTTTTTGCCCAACCCAAGAATCTCGTAAAAATCACGCTTCGCCATCTCTTGTTAACCTCAGTATTGTTCTTGAACTTATGCTGCGGACTTAAGCATTAGCCTAAGCGCAAACGCCGGGTCAGCACCGCAAAGCGAGCCACCCGGCGCGTCATGACGGGCAAGCCCGTCATATCAGTGGACTGGAACAGTCCACCGGCGACGTCTTACTTGCTGTCTTTGACTTCCTTGAAGTCAGCATCCACGACATCATCATCTTTTGGTTTGGCTTCTGCACCAGCAGCGCCTGCACCACCGGCCGCACCTGCTGCTGCCTGTTGTGCCTGCATGTCGGCATAGACTTTTTCACCCAGCTTTTGTGATGCGGTGGACAATGCGCCCAGCTTGGTGTCGATCTCTGCCTTGTCACCGGATTTCAAGACATCTTCCAGTTCCTTGATGGCAGCTTCGATTTTCTCTTTTTCGCCAGCTTCCAGTTTGTCGCCATGTTCAGCCAGCGCTTTTTTGGTGGAGTGCACCAGCGCGTCGCCCTGATTACGGGACTCGGCCAATTCCTTGACCTTTTTGTCTTCTTCCGCGTTCAGTTCAGCATCTTTGACCATTTTCTGGATTTCATCTTCGGTCAAACCAGAATTGGCCTTGATGGTGATCTTG
Organism: Undibacterium sp. KW1; assembly: GCF_009937955.1. Classification (NCBI taxonomy): domain Bacteria; kingdom Pseudomonadati; phylum Pseudomonadota; class Betaproteobacteria; order Burkholderiales; family Oxalobacteraceae; genus Undibacterium; species Undibacterium sp. KW1. The sequence continues at coordinate 5,114,596 of NZ_AP018439.1, forward strand.
TTTTCTTTGCCAGTAGCTTTGTCTTTGGCACCTACGTGCAAGATACCATTGGCGTCGATGTCAAAAGTCACTTCAATCTGTGGTGTACCACGTGCTGCTGGTGGGATACCTTCGAGATTGAATTCGCCCAGGCCTTTATTACCGGCAGCGATTTCGCGCTCACCCTGATAAACCTTGATCGTCACCGCAGGCTGGTTGTCGTCTGCAGTAGAGAACACCTGACTGAACTTGGTCGGGATAGTCGTATTTTTCTGGATCATCTTGGTCATGACGCCGCCCAGGGTTTCGATACCCAGGGACAAAGGTGTCACGTCCAGCAGCAACAGGTCTTTACGGTCACCAGACAGGACAGAACCCTGGATCGCTGCACCAACGGCAACGGCTTCATCAGGATTAACGTCTTTACGTGGTTCTTTACCAAAGAATTCCTTGACCACGTCCTGCACTTTAGGCATACGTGTCATACCACCAACGAGGATGATGTCATCGATGTCAGTTGTCTTAACGCCTGCATCCTTGATCGCCATGCGGCAAGGTTCGATCGTTTTCTGGATCAGTTCTTCTACCAGGGCTTCCAGTTTTGCACGTGTGATTTTCAGGTTCAAATGCACAGGTGCGCCGTTTGCCATGGCGATGTAAGGCTCGTTGATCTCAGTCTGTTGTGAGCTCGACAATTCGATTTTTGCACGTTCGGCAGATGCCTTGATACGTTGCAAAGCGATAGGGTCTTTGGACAAGTCCAGACCATTGATCTTTTTGAATTCATCGATGATGTAATCGATGATGCGTTGATCGAAATCTTCACCACCGAGGAAAGTATCGCCGTTCGTGGACAATACTTCGAATTGCATTTCGCCATCTACGTCAGCGATTTCAATGATGGAGACGTCGAAAGTACCGCCGCCCAAGTCATACACGGCAATCTTGCGGTCGCCTTTTTCTTTTTTGTCCAGACCAAAGGCCAGCGCAGCAGCAGTTGGCTCATTGATGATGCGTTTGACATCCAGACCGGCGATACGGCCTGCATCTTTGGTTGCCTGACGTTGTGCATCGTTAAAGTAGGCAGGAACAGTGATGACTGCTTCTGTCACTTCTTCACCGAGGTAATCCTCAGCGGTTTTTTTCATTTTGCGCAAAACTTCAGCAGAGATTTGCGGTGGAGCCAGTTTTTTGTCGCGCACGGACACCCATGCATCGCCATTGTCAGCTTTGGAAATGGAGTAAGGCATCAGACCTATGTCTTTTTGCACTTCTTTTTCTTCGAACTTGCGACCGATCAAGCGTTTTACCGCAAACAGCGTGTTCTTGGGATTTGTAACAGCCTGGCGTTTGGCGGACGCGCCAACCAGGATTTCACCGTCTTCTTGATACGCAATAATGGAAGGCGTAGTACGTGCACCTTCTGCATTTTCTATCACTTTTGGCTGACCGCCTTCCATGATAGCAACGCAAGAATTGGTAGTACCCAAATCAATACCAATCATTTTTCCCATGATAATTCCCTCAGAATGTAGATTTTTTTGTCAATGTTGGTGAGTCAGTGCGTTTTTTTAAGCTGCAACTAACTCGTCTGTTTCGGATATATGGTAAAAAACACGCTTTTCAAGCCACTTTTGCGTGTATTTTTACGCTTTTCTTACTTTCCTTGCGCTACTGTCACTAAAGCCGGGCGCAACAGGCGGTCGGCAATGGTATAGCCTTTTTGCAATACCGTCACGACGGTATTTGCCTCTTGCTCGGCTGGCACCATGGAGATGGCCTGGTGCTTCATAGGATCCAACTTATCGCCCTGGACCGGATTGACTTCGGTCAAACGATTCTTTTCAAATGCAGAACTGAGTTGCTTCAATGTCATTTCCACGCCTTCTTTCAGCGCTTCTATGGAAGGCGTGTCTATCTTCAGCGCCATTTCCAGGCTGTCCTTGACTGGCACCATGGCTTCAGCAAAGCCTTCAATCGCAAATTTGTGTGCCTTGCTGATATCTTCCTGGGCGCGGCGGCGGATATTTTCACCCTCGGCCTTGGCACGCATGAAGGAATCTTGCAATTCTTGCACTTTTGCTTCCAACTTGGCAATGACTTGCTCGGCAGTATCCTGTACAGGCGCTGCAGCCTGGGCAGCTTCTGGTGCGGATGTCTGCACCGTTTCACCTTGAACTACACCGTCCAGTTGAACTTCCGGCGCGGCGGCTTCTTTTATTTCTACCTTTTCCGCTTGCTGGTTTTCTTGCTCTTGCATACTTACTCTCCCGATCAAAAACGTACATTACCCCTGCATCTGGGGATATATTCTTACGATTTCAAGGCTTTATCAGCAAATTTTCCTGAACATCCCTGAATTTTCCTAAACTGAGCTTTCCTGACAGAATATTGGGGCTAGGCAGCCAAGCTGCAAGCAGCATTTGATGTACAAATGATGTACAAATAAACACATTTCGTAACAAAGTCAGAACAATTCATTACTGGCATCTGCTGCGCCGCCTTCTAAACTAATGAGTAAGAAATATCTCCCCTGGAGGTCTCATCATGAAACTCTCACTCATCTCCCTGCTCTTGCTGGCTTACACCGTTGCCACCGTCGCCTGGATCTGCCTGTCCCAGACAAACCCGCTGGCCTCCTAGACCATCAAGACATTGCAACATTTTCATATTGGCAAGTTTATAAGCCAGCCCGCTACTTTACTGTGCGCTGTTACACGCTGTCGCGGACTGTCTGTACATAAACAATTGCCAAAACATATTAAATAAACGTATAGATTAGTAGGCCCCGTCAACGAAAGCACGCTCTTCTCAAGTAAAATCGCCTGTTGCGAGCAATTCAGCAGATTTCAGCGATTATTAGAGGAGTGAGGCATGATTTTTGTCACAGGGGCGCAGGTTTCATCGGTGCCAATTTTGTTCTGGACTGGCTGGCCCAGTCAGATGAGTCCGTACTCAATTACGACAAACTGACCTATGCCGGTAATTTGAACAACCTGGCCAGCCTCAATAACGACGCACGTCACGTATTTGTCAAAGGTGACATCATCGACAGTGCGCATTTATGCGGCTTGTTTTTTGAATATCAGCCCAGGGCTATCGTCCACTTCGCAGCAGAAAGCCATGTAGATCGCTCCATCCATGGCCCGGCAGCTTTTGTGACGACCAATGTCAACGGCACCTTCAACCTGCTGGAAGCGGCACGCACTTACTGGCAAAGCCTGGAAGGCGAAGACAAGGCCAACTTCCGCTTCCTGCATATTTCTACTGATGAAGTGTATGGCACGCTGGCTACAGATGATGCGGCATTCAGCGAAACCACGGCTTACGCACCGAACAGCCCTTATTCAGCCACCAAGGCAGCGTCCGACCATCTGGTACGGGCATATCACCATACCTATGGTTTGCCAGTACTGACAACCAATTGCTCAAACAATTACGGCCCTTACCATTTCCCGGAAAAACTGATACCGCTGATCATAGCCAATGCCCGCGCCGGCAAAGATTTGCCGGTGTATGGCGATGGTTTGCAAGTGCGTGACTGGCTGTATGTGAAGGACCATTGCGCCGCAATCCGCCGCGTGCTCGAAGCTGGCAAACCCGGAGAAACCTATAACGTCGGTGGCTGGAATGAACAAACCAATTTGAGCGTGGTACACACCCTGTGTGAATTGCTCGACGAGCTGCAACCCAAGGCGCAAGGCAGCTATAAAGACCAGATCAGGCATGTGACTGACAGACCAGGCCATGACCGTCGCTATGCGATTGATGCCCGCAAGATAGAAAAAGAACTGGGCTGGAAGCCGCAAGAGACTTTCACTACCGGCCTCAGAAAAACCGTGGAATGGTATCTGGACAATGATGAATGGACCAGGCAGGTACAGTCTGGCGAATACCTGAAGTGGGTAGCGCTGCAATATGAAGAAGATGAAGACGGGGACGTAGTATGAGTGGCAACAACATGGCCAGTACTTCGGCACGCAAAGGCATTATCCTGGCCGGTGGTTCAGGCACGCGACTGTATCCGGTAACCCAGGCGATATCCAAGCAATTGCTGCCTGTATATGACAAGCCCATGATTTACTACCCGCTGACATCGTTGATGCTGGCGGGGATACGCGACATCCTGATTATTTCTACACCGCAGGACACGCCGCGCTTTGCCGAATTGCTGGGTAATGGCAATCAATGGGGCATACAACTGAGTTACGCCGTCCAGCCCTCGCCCGATGGCCTGGCGCAAGCCTTTATCATAGGCCGTGAATTTGTAGGCAATGCCAGCACGGCGCTGATACTTGGTGACAATATCTATTACGGCCATGATTTTGAGCCGCAAATGCGCCAGGCTGATGCACAGCAAAGCGGTGCCACCGTATTTGCCTATCATGTACAAGATCCTGAACGCTATGGCGTCGTTGAATTCAATGAAAAACGTCAGGCTATCAGCATAGAAGAAAAACCGAAGACACCGAAATCGAATTACGCCGTCACTGGCCTGTATTTCTATGACAACCAGGTCTGTGACATCGCCGCCAGCATCAAACCTTCGGCCCGGGGTGAACTGGAAATTACCGACGTCAATAATGAATATTTGAAGCAGGGTACGCTGAATGTGGAACTGATGGGCAGGGGCATGGCCTGGCTCGATACCGGCACCCATGAATCGCTGCTCGAAGCCGGGCAATTCATCGCCACCATAGAAAAACGCCAGGGCCTGAAAGTAGCCTGCCCTGAAGAAATTGCCTACCGCCGCCATTACATCAGTGACGCCGACCTCGAAAAACTCGCGCAGCCACTGAAGAAAAATGAATATGGCCAGTATTTGTTGAAGTTACTGGACAAGAAAGCGTATTGATAGATGAGAGTTTTACGATGAAAGTGGTTGAAACCGGCTTGCCCGGCGTATTGATACTGGAACCCCGGGTTTTTGGCGATGACCGTGGCTTTTTCTATGAAAGCTTCAATGCCCGTACCTTTGCTGAACTGACAGGCCTGGATGTCAATTTTGTCCAGGACAATCATTCCAAATCAGCTAAAAATGTCTTGCGCGGCCTGCATTACCAGATACAGCAAAGCCAGGGCAAACTGGTACGTGTGATTGCTGGTGAAGTCTTTGATGTCGTTGTTGATCTGCGCAAGTCTTCACCGACTTTTGGCAAGTCTGAGGCTGTCGTCCTGTCTGGAGAAAACAAGCGCCAGTTGTGGATACCGCCAGGTTTTGCCCATGGCTTTTTAGTCACCAGCGACAGCGCAGAATTTTTGTACAAGACCACCGATTACTGGGCACCGGAGCATGAACGCTGCCTGCTGTGGAATGACCCGGTACTGGACATCAACTGGCCCTTGCAGGATGCACCACTGCTGTCTGGCAAAGACCAGTTGGGCAAACTGCTGGCAGATGCTGAGGTCTTTGCATGAGGATATTATTGACAGGCACGAGCGGACAACTGGGCCATGCCCTGCTGCCGCACTTGTCACGCCTGCCTGCAACTGCGATCATCCATGCGCCACAAAGAGCAGGACTGGATCTAAGCAATGCCGCGCAATTGCGACTGTGCATCAACGACTTCAAACCAGACCTGATCATCAACCCGGCTGCTTATACGGCAGTAGATCTGGCCGAAAGTGAGCCAGAAAAAGCCCATGCCATCAATGCGACTGCACCTGCCATCATGGCAGAAGAAGCTCGCAAGCTTGGTGCTGGCCTGATCCATTATTCAACGGATTATGTCTTCGCCGGTGACAAGGCAGATGCAGCGGGCAACTGGCAAGCCTATGTAGAAGCTGATGCGACAAGCCCCTTGAATGTGTATGGCAAAACCAAGCTGGCAGGCGAGCAGGCCATCATCGCCAGTGGCTGTCAGCATCTGATCTTGCGTACCAGTTGGGTCTATTCAAACTTTGGCAAGAATTTTTTCCTGACCATGTTGAAGCTGGCGCGTGAACGCGATCAATTGCGCGTTGTCAATGACCAGTGGGGCACGCCCAATTCGGCTGACTGGCTGGCTGCTGCTACTTGCAAAATACTGGCTCAGCTACAGCAATCCACAGATGCGGCGGCATGGTGGCAGCAATTTGGTGGCATCTATCATCTGAGTGCTACAGGCGCGAACAACTGGTTTGCCTTTGCCACCGCCATCATAGAACTGGCAGACCAGCAAAACAAACTGGGCAAGGCTGCGCCGCAGATCAGCGGCATACCAGCCAGTGAATACCCTGTGCCTGCACGCCGACCTCACAACTCTTTATTGAATACAGAAAAATTGCAGGCTGCTTTTGGATTGTCCATACCGGACTGGCGCACCACCCTGGATGCCTGCATGCAGAGCGTTCACGCTCCTGCTTCTGCGCAACTAAATTCAACAACTCAAGCTCAAGGTCAGATCACGTGAAACTGCAAATGATACCTATGCGCGTGCTCGGTGATGAGCGCGGCAGCCTGGTCGCCGTTGAGGCCAATCAGGACATCCCTTTTCCTATCGCCAGGGTTTACTATATTTTTGGTACGCTGGAAGGTGTGGAGCGTGGCTTCCATGCCCACAAGACTCTGCAGCAAGTGGCAGTCGCCGTGCGCGGTTCCTGCACCATGGTGTTTGATGACGGCAAAGAGAGAGTAGAACTGGAACTTGATTCCCCGGCCAAGGGCGTTTACATAGGCACGCGCATCTGGCATGAAATGAAAAATTTCACTGAAGATTGCGTCTTGCTGGTGTTTGCTGACCAACACTATGACGAGGCAGATTATTTGCGCAAGTATGATGAGTTTTTGAAGTTCATTGAAACCACCTGAATTAGTAAATCACAAAAAACCTCTCAACACAGAGGCACAGAGATACAGAGAAATTCGTAAGAGAAAATCCATGCAAACTCTCTGTGTCTCCATTCTTTTGAACGAATGGACAATATGAAACCTATACCTTATCTGGAACTCAAGCCTCAGCATCAGGATTTGCGGGCGGAGTTGAATCAGGCTTTTAATGAAGTATTGGAGAGCGGCTGGTTCATCCAGGGCAAACAGCTGGAAGCCTTCGAAGCTGAATATGCTGCTTACTGCGGCAGCCAGTATTGCGTTGGTGTTGGCAACGGCATGGATGCGCTGCACCTGATCTTGCGTGCCTATGGCATAGGTGAAGGTGATGAAGTCATCGTGCCTTCGAATACTTATATCGCCAGTTGGCTGGCGGTGTCGTATGCGGGCGCTAGGCCAGTGCCGGTGGAGCCGGACCTGGCGACCTACAATATCGATCCGGCAAAAATCGCGGCGGCTATTACTTCCAGGACCAAGGCCATCATGGTCGTGCATCTGTATGGGCAGTTGGCAGATATGGACCCGATTATTGCCATTGCCCGTGAACATGGTTTGAAGGTCATAGAAGATGCGGCGCAATCGCATGGCGCAACATATAAAGGGCGAGTCTCTGGTGGCCTGGGTGATGCTGCTGCTCATAGTTTTTATCCGGGCAAGAACCTCGGTGCCCTGGGTGATGCGGGCGGTGTCACCACCAATGATGCCGAGCTGGCCAAACAATTGAAAGTCTTACGCAATTATGGTTCACAAATCAAATACCATAATGAAGTCAAAGGCTATAACTCGCGCCTTGATGAATTACAGGCCGCACTATTAAGAGTAAAACTGCACAGGCTGGATGGCTGGAATGTACAGCGCCGCGCACTGGCGCAGCAATATCATGAAGGTTTGAAAGACTTGCCCGGCCTGGTCATACCGTTTGTACCTCAGTGGTCTGAACCGGTCTGGCATATCTATGCCGTACGTCATGCCAAACGTGACGCCTTGCAAAAACATTTGCAGGATGCCGGTATAGGCAGCCTGGTGCACTACCCTATCCCACCGCACCTGCAACCAGCTTATGCTGAATTGCAACTGGGTGTGGGCAGTTTCCCGTTGTCTGAGCAAATCCATGCAGAAGAACTGAGCCTGCCGCTTGATCCTTATCTTGCACCGGAAGACGTCAGCCGCGTCATTGCCGCTGTGCGCGATTTCGTCCTGCAAGCTAGCTCAACTCTCTGACAATGACACTGGTACATACCAGCCTGTTGAATGCAATTGCTGTCATGGTCAGAATGCTGACCATGCTGGGTCTGAACAAACTGCTGGCAGTGTATGTAGGGCCAGGCGGCTATGCCGTCATAGGGCAATTCCAGAATGCTGTGACCATGATTTTGTCATTTGCCAGTGGCGCGATTTCCACAGGCGTGACCAAATATACTGCTGAACATGGCGACGATGCCGCAGCCCAGCAAAGAGTATGGGCCAGCGCGGCGCGTATCTCTGTTTATTGCTCGCTGGCTGCTTCTGCCGTCATTGCGGTATTTCATCAGCAACTGGCGGTATTACTCTTAAAAGATGCGCAGTATGGCAGCGTGTTTTTATGGCTGGCAGCCAGCCTGGTGCTGTTTGTCTTGAATACGCTCTTGCTGGCGATTTTGAATGGCAAGAAAGCGGTCGCTGCCTATGTGGGGGCGAATATCGCGACCAGTATAGTCACCTTGCTGGCAACCTGGCTGCTGGCCAGCGTCTGGGGTCTGTATGGTGCACTGGTCTCGCTGGCGGTGAACCAGTCTTTCGTCGCCATCATTACACTCGTACTCTGCCTGCGTAGCAAGTGGTTCAGCATGGGCATGCTGTTTGCAAAGGCAGACAAGGACATGCTGCGCAAACTAGGCGCGTATGCGCTGATGGCCATCGTCACGGCCACGGTCGTGCCGCTGAGCCAGATGCTGATACGCAATCAGCTAGTGCAAGACTTTGGCTGGCAAGAAGCGGGTTACTGGCAGGCGGTGACACGCATCAGTGATATTTACCTGATGCTGATCACAACCACGCTGACCGTGTATTACCTGCCGCGCCTGGCAGAAATCAAGGTCGCGGCAGAATTGAAAAAAGAAATCGCCCGGGTATATCGCTTTGTCTTGCCATTGACAGCGCTGGGTGCGGTCATGGTCTATCTCTTGCGTGACCTCATGCTGTGGCTGGTATTTACTGAAGAATTCCGTCCCATGTTGCAGCTACTGGCCTGGCAACTGGCAGGGGACTTTATCAAGATAGGCAGCTGGGTACTGGGCTTTGTCATGCTGGGTCGGGCGCTGACCACACCTTATGTGATTACCGAGATTGTCTTCAGCCTGTCGCTGGTTATCCTGACTTATCTGCTGACCCCGGCATTTGGCTTGCAGGGTGCGGTGATTGCTTTTTGCATTAACTATGTATTGTATTGGGCATGTATCGCCTGGATTTTAAAAAAATATGCCTACCGCTGAACGCCAACTCAAGCTCGCCAGTTTTATACAGGCATGCATCGCCCGTGTACTCGCGGCGGGCGAACTCGATAGCTGCATGCGGCGTGCCCGCGCGCTGGGCGAGCTGCTATGGAAAAACAATCTGGGCCAGTATGCCTTGGTTGAACTGGAACAGGCTTTACTGCAACGCTACCAGCATTTGTTCACAGCACCAGCACAAACAGACATCAAGGCAAGCTATCTACATGTATTGAGCCAGGCTTATACCGCCAGCGGCCATACCCGCGTCGTTGAACACCTGATCGCCAGCCAGGCCTTGCAGAATTCTGCAGTACTGGTAACAGAAAAAGCACCGCCTGCTACCTGGGAGAAGCTGAGTACGCCCGGCCATCCATGCATCTGCCTGCCCAGGTACAGCGACAGGCAAGAGAAGATACAGGCCTTACTGAATCATTTTGCACAATACAAAATCCTTGTGCTGCATATCCACCCCTATGACATTGATGCTGTCGTCGCGGCAGGATTGGCCAGGCAATTGTGCGGCACCCGCATTTATATGTACAACCATGCAGACCATGTATTTTCTTATGGTCACGGCATGGCGGATGTAGTGCTGGAACTCAGTTATTTTGGCTGGGAACTCAGCAAGCTGCGCGGCACGCATGAGAAATGCGTGTTTGCCGGTATCCCGCTCAAGTTGCCGGATGCCACTGCCGATAGGCAGGAAAATGCCACTGGCCATATCGCCAGCGCAGGTTCAGCCTATAAATATAAACCCGGCGGTGACTATTCCTTCCCTGATTTTGCAGTGCAATTACAAGCCAGGACGGGACGCAAGCTGATGCTGATAGGCCCCAACCTGAAAACCAACTGGTGGTGGTGGAAACCTGCGCGGCAGATGGGCAAGCAGGCGATTTTCCACAAGCGTATGGCTTATCAGGATTATCTGGCCTGCATGCGCGACGCCAGTGTGTATGTTGACAGCTTCCCGCTGACCGGCGGCACGGCCTTCCCCGAGATGGCGGTCAAGGGCCTGCCCTGCTTTGGCATACTGACAGGTGCACATGGTTATTCACCAGCGGACCAGCTTAAATCTGCGAGTCAGCAAGCCCTGCTGGATGACATGGGTTATTATCTGCAACAACAGCAACGCCCGGCAATGGACCAGACTGGGATACTGCAAGGAATCAGGCAAGTGCATGGCATAGAACAGGTGGCACAGCGTATCAGCAGGGCAGAAACTGCGAATGCACAAGAAAAACAACCACCATGGTCAAATCCGGCACCTATAAACTGTGATTTCTATGAGAAAATCTGGTACACAAGGAAATTGTTTACGCCGCCCATCCATAATTTCCCTGACTGGAAACTGGGCGTATTATTTTTAAAGTATTGGATACAAAGTCGGCAGCTTGCTCGCCAGGCTTAATGCTGCAGCTAATTTATGATACATGTCGCAATCGTCAGCCACGGCCATGAAAACCTGCTTATCGCAAGCGGCGTGGGTGGCCTGCGCGATGCCGCCGAAGGCATGCATGTGTGGATCAAGGATAACCAGCCTTCGCCGGAGTTGAAAGCCTATTGCCTGCAACATGGCGTGTCTTATATAGACGATAAGCCTGGCCTGGGCTTTGGTGAAAACAATAATTACCTGTTTGACCTGATCAGCAGCAGTATAGGTTTTGCCGAAGGTGACAGCTTTATCGTCATGAACCCCGACATCACCATCAATGCTGACACCATCTTTACCCTGGTAGAGAACATGCGGCGCGATGCTTTTCCGGTGGCGACGATCAATCTCTACCGCGATGACCAGCACCTGTATGTGGATGCGAATGTACGCCGCTTCCCGAATGTGATTTCTTTACTGCGCATGGTGGCGGTACGCTCCCTGTCCGAGCCTTACGACAAGAAAACCATGACAGAAACCTGCCATGTCGATTGGGCTTCAGGTGCCTTCCTGGCTTTTGATGCACTGCACTACCAGGCCTTGCAAGGTTTTGATACCCGCTACTTCATGTATTTTGAAGATGTAGATATCTGCTACCGCTCCAAGCAATTACTGGGCAAGGGCATACGTTTTTATCCGCAACTCGATGCTACCCACACTGCCGCCCACAAGAACCGCAACCTGGTATCACGCCATGCGAGCTGGTTCTTCCGCAGTTTTCTCAAATTTTTGTCGCGCCGCTATTTTGTCTATGACAGGCGGTCGAATTTGCCTGCTGCCAAATAAGGTATGAAGCAGCAAATCTTGTTGACCGGTGCCAGCGGCTTTGTCGGCCAGGCTATTGCGCGTGCCTGCCTGGCTCAGGATGTTGCCCTGATTTGCCCCAGCCGCCGTCCCCTGGCCTGGCAGGATACAAACATGCGCAATCCCATTGTCAGCGATATGAGTGCGGACACTGACTGGTCTGCCCATTTGCAAGGTGTGGATGTCGTCATCCATAGCGCAGCGCGGGTACATGTGATGCAAGAGACAGCGAGTGATCCCCTGGCACAGTTCCGCACCGTGAATGTCGATGCCAGCCTGCAATTGGCGCGCCAGGCAGCAGCAGCGGGCGTCAGGCAATTTATTTATTTGAGTTCAGTCAAGGTGAATGGCGAAGCGACCTTGCCAGGTCATCCATATACCGCTGATGACCAGCCCTTGCCGCAAGATGCCTATGGCATATCCAAAATGGAGGCAGAGCAGGCCTTGCTGCAACTGGCACAGACAACGGGCATGGCTGCCACCATCATACGCCCGCCGCTGGTGTATGGGCCGGGTGTCAAAGCCAATTTCCTGAGCATGCTGCGCATGGTGCGCCGTGGCCTGCCTTTGCCCTTGGGCAGCATACACAACCAGCGCAGCTTTGTGTATCTTGGCAATCTGGTCGATCTTGTCTTGCATTGCCGTTTGAACGAAGCGGCGCGCAACCAGGTTTTCCTGGCATCCGATGGCAGGGATTTATCGACAACAGAATTACTGCGCCTGTGCGCGCAGGCCTTGCAAGTCAAGTCGCGGCTATTACCATTCCCTGCTGCTTTGCTGACACTCGCAGCCAGCATGCTAGGCAAGAAAAATGTTGCAAACCGTTTGTGCCAGTCACTGCAAGTCGATATCAGCAAGACCAGAAAGCTGCTGGCCTGGTCGCCGCCCTATACCGTAGAACAAGGCTTGCAGGCCACAGCCGCAGCCATACCCGTTGAATGAAGAATATGTTGAAGCGTCTTTTTGATCTCGTCCTTGCACTGACAGCCAGCCTGTTTTTGATGATACCTTTGATCATCGTTGCCATCTGCGTCAGGCTGACCTCGCGCGGGCCTATTGTGTATTGGTCTGACAGGGTCGGGCGCAATAATGTCATTTTCAAGATGCCCAAGTTCCGCAGCATGCTGATTGATACGCCCGCAGTGGCTACTCACTTGCTGAGTAATCCTGACCAATACCTGACACCCATAGGTTCTTTCCTGCGCAAATCCAGCCTCGATGAATTGCCGCAATTGTGGAGCATACTGCGTGGTGACATGAGTTTTGTCGGCCCGCGCCCTGCCTTGTACAACCAGCATGACCTGATTGCCCTTCGCACTGAAAAGCAAGTGCATACTATCCCACCTGGCCTGACGGGTTGGGCACAGATCAACGGCAGGGATGAGTTACCTATCCCCGTCAAAGTAGACCTGGATGCGTATTATCTACAGCATCAGTCCTTCATGCTGGATATCCGCATCTTGTTCCTGACCTTCTACAAGGTGGTGCGTCGTGATGGTGTTACACATTAATAAGGCTGCGCTATCATGATGCAATCCGTACTCAATCTGCCCCGCCTGCAAAAACAGGTGATAGCTGCCCTGGCTGACGCCGTCTGCCTGCCGCTGATGTTTATCCTGGCGATCTGGCTGCGTTATGAAACCTTTAATGCCAGCCTGTTCAATCATTACTTCTGGCTCATCGTTTCTTCTTCCCTGATCGCCATACCGGTATTCATACGCATAGGTTTATACCGTGCCGTGATCCGTTTCATCGACCAGAAAATCATCAGCGTCGTCGTCTTTGGCGTTACCCTGTCGGTGCTGTTCATGGCCTTTGTGGCGGTGATGCTGCATATCACGCCTTTGTCGCGTGCCGTGTTTGGTTTTTTCTGGGCCGGTTCCATCCTGTATGTGGGTGCCAGCCGCTTCCTGGCCAGGGCCTGGCTGTTGCAGGCCGACATGGCCGAGAACGCCACCCGCATTGCCATCTATGGTGCGGGCAAGGCTGGTGCGCAACTGGCCACTGCCCTGCGTGCCGGTGGTGAATATGTTTGTACCGCCTTCATCGACGACAACAAATCCATACAGGGCTCCACCATAGGCGGCGTCAAGGTATTTGCACCTGAATTGTTGAAGGACCTGGCTGAGCGCCACGATATACGCGAAATCCTGCTGGCCATGCCCAGCATCAGCAAGACCCGGCAAAAGCAGATACTTGACCAGCTAGAACCGCTGAAACTGAAGATCAAGGTCACGCCATCAATACAGAGCCTGGTGAATGGCGAGCTGCGCTTGCAAGATATACGCGAAGTAGAGATAGAAGATTTGCTGGGCCGCGACCAGGTAGAACCAGACGCCCGCCTGCTGAGTATCTGCATCACTGGCAAGCGTGTCATGGTGACCGGGGCTGGTGGTTCCATAGGTTCTGAACTATGCCGCCAGATCTTGCGCCAGCGCCCGGCCAAACTGGTCTTGCTGGAAATGTCGGAATATGCCTTGTACGCGATAGAGCAGGAACTGACTGGCCTGCGACAGCAACTGAAGCTGGATGTCGAGATACTGCCGTTTCTCGGTTCCATACTCGACAGCGCCAAGCTTGACCGCATATTCACCACCTGTGAAGTTGAAACCCTGTACCACGCTGCCGCCTATAAGCATGTGCCACTGGTAGAACATAATCCCGCAGAAGGCATACGCAATAATGTGTTTGGTACGCTGTCTGTAGCGCAAGCGGCGATGGCGGCAAAGGTCAAGAATTTTGTGCTGATTTCTACCGACAAAGCGGTGCGCCCGACCAATGTCATGGGTGCGACCAAGCGTCTGGCCGAACTGATCTTGCAAGCCTGCTCACGCCGCCAGCAACATACCCGCTTTTGCATGGTGCGCTTTGGCAATGTGCTGGGTTCATCCGGCTCAGTCGTGCCTTTGTTCCGCAAGCAGATCATGGCAGGTGGCCCCATCACTTTGACCCATCCCGAGATCACTCGCTACTTCATGACCATACCCGAGGCCGCGCAACTGGTCTTGCAGGCTGGTGCCATGGGAGAAGGCGGTGATGTATTTGTGCTCGACATGGGCGAACCGGTACGTATCATTGACCTCGCACGCCGCATGGTGCACCTGAGTGGCCTCGAAGTGAAAAGCGAAACCACGCCCGACGGCACCATAGAAATCCAGCACGTAGGCCTGCGCCCTGGTGAAAAACTGTATGAAGAATTGCTGATAGGCGACAATGTTGAAGGCACCTCCCACCCGCTGATCATGCGCGCCCAGGAGAGCGAGTTGCCATGGGATCAACTGAATGCCTTGTTGCAAAACCTGCAAGCTGCCTGCACCGCCTTTGATTATGAGCAAATCCGTGCCCTGTTGCTGCAAATAGTGGCAGAATATGAGCCACAATGCGGTATTGAAGACCTGATCTGGCAAGCCCAGCAAACTGGCCCCAAAGACCAGACAGCTACCGGACTGCTCCACTGACTCTTTTTACTATAGAAAAATAATCATGTCCCTACTCTCCCCCAGCATATTCAAAGCCTACGATATTCGCGGCATCATCGATAAAACCCTCGATGCAGAAGTTGCCCACCTGATCGGTCAGGCTTTTGGCAGTGCCGCCATCGCCAAAGGTGAGAAAACCGTAGTCATAGGCCGTGACGGCCGCTTGTCCGGCCCCGATCTCATCACTGCGCTGGCCAAAGGTTTGCAATCGACTGGCGTGGATGTCATCGACCTCGGTGTAGTCGTCACCCCCATGGTGTATTTTGGCACCAATGTGCTGGGCGCGACATCCGGCATCATGGTCACTGGCAGCCACAATCCACCTGACTACAATGGCTTCAAGATGGTGCTGGCAGGCGAGGCAATTTATGGTGATGCAATCCAGGCCCTGTACCAGGCCATCCTGAATAAAGACTTTAAACAAGGCAGCGGCAACTACCGCACGCATGACATCAAGGCGGCTTATCTTGAACGCATCATTGGTGACGTGAAAGTTGCCCGTCCTTTGAAAATTGCCGTCGATTGCGGCAATGGCGTGGCTGGTGCATTTGCCGGTGAGTTGTTTCGCGGCATGGGTTGTGAAGTCATCGAACTGTTTTGCGAAGTCGATGGCACTTTCCCCAACCACCATCCTGACCCAGCTCACCCGGAAAACCTGCAAGACCTGATACGCTGCCTGCAAACCACTGATGCAGAAATAGGCCTGGCATTTGATGGCGATGGCGACCGTCTCGGTGTCGTTACCAAGGATGGCCAGATCATCTACCCAGACCGCCAGCTCATGCTGTTTGCCGAAGACGTATTGACACGCAACCCCGGCGCGCAGATTTTGTATGACGTCAAATGCACACGCCATATCGCCCCTTGGGTAAAAGCCCGTGGCGGTGTCCCGCTGATGTGGAAAACCGGTCATTCCCTGGTCAAGGCCAAGCTGCGCGAAACCGGCTCACCTCTCGGTGGCGAAATGAGTGGCCACATTTTCTTCAAAGACCGCTGGTATGGTTTTGATGATGGCCTGTATGCTGGTGCCCGCCTGCTGGAGCTCGTCAGCCGCGTGGCTGACATGACAGCCACGCTGAACAACTTGCCACAATCCACCTCGACACCAGAACTGCAATTGCAACTGGCCGAAGGCGAAAACTTCAAGATCATCGCCGCCATGCAGGCGAATGCCAGCTTCCCTGGTTCCGATGAAATCATCACCATCGATGGCCTGCGCGTGGAATATCCCGACGGTTTCGGCCTGGCCCGCTCATCGAATACCACCCCCGTCATCGTCATGCGCTTCGAAGCCGAAAACCCTGAAGCATTGGCACGCATACAGGGTGCAATGAAGCAGGCTGTGCTGGCTGTGAAGCCAGAAGCTGTCTTGCCATATTAATTTCCAAGACCGAAAAGATCACCACAGAGACACCGAGACACAGAGAAAGGCAAGAGAAAATCTTTTGAGATAAGGGTGTTTAGTAAGAACTCTTCACATCTTTAGTTTTTCTCTGTGCTCCTCTGTGTCTCAGTGTCTCTGTGGTGAGCAGTTAGGTCTTCACCCGTATCTACTATCCAAGTGAAAATCCTTCTTGTTCGTGTCTCATCGCTGGGCGATGTTTTGCATAATATGCCCATCGTGGATGACTTGCGTCGCCAGTTTCCGCAGGCGCGCATAGACTGGGTGGTGGAAGAAGCCTATGTACAACTGGTGCGCCTGAATCCCGGCGTCGATCAGGTATTCCCATTCGCCCTGCGCCGCTGGCGCAAGAGCCTGGGGCAGGCGGGAACGCGGCAAGAAATCAAGAATTTCTTTCGCCAGTTACGGCAGGAGCAATACGACCTGGTACTTGATACCCAGGGCTTGCTCAAAACAGGCATCATCATGGGCCTGGCAAAAACCGTCAAAGGTGGCAAAAAAGTCGGCCTCGCCAATGGCACTGAGGGTTCAGGCTATGAAGGCATTTCCAGAATTTTCCACGACATCAGCGTACCAGTAGATAAGCGTACTCATGCCGTCCTGCGCGGCCGTCTGGTTGCTGCCGCCGCTGGCAGCTATACCGTCAACACACCTGCCAGCTTTGGCTTGCAGGCACCGGATATACCAGTTGACCAGCATGCATGGTTGCCAGCTACACCATATGCAGTGTTCTTTCATGGCACTGCAGGTGCAGCCAAGAAATGGCCACGCGATCACTGGCAAGCGATTGCCGCCGAATTAAAAAACTACGAATTACCGATACTGCTCCCATGGGGTAGTGCTGCTGAAAAAGCCGAGGCCGAAGCGATGGCTGCGGTCATGCCTAACGCCAGCGTCTTACCTGCGCTCTCCATGCAGGCTGCAACTTTGCTGGCACAAAAAGCACACCTAGCCATTGGTGTGGATACCGGCCTGACGCATATCGCAGCAGCTTATGAAACACCCACCATAGAAATCTATTGCGCTTCACCGCGCTGGAAGACTGAGGGCAACTGGTCAGACAAGATTATTAATCTTGGGGATAGCGGGCAGCCTGCGACTGTTGACGAAGTTCGCGGGGCGATTAGCGTACTAATGAGAGTAACCAGCGCACAGCAATAGCCTGGCGGTTAAGAATAAACCTTCTACTTAGTAACGTCATTCCAGCGTGCCTTTAGCTGGAATCCAACGGGCTGGCGCTCCAGCAGCGTTCGTAGCACGTCACAGAAGGTATTTACTTCATGCCCGTACAAATTTACACATTAAATTTTCAAATATCTTCGTAAGTCATTCAGGCAGGCCAGAGGTAGCCCAACATCCCCCCCTTCTCTTGCATTCACCAAGATGCCAGGAAAGTGCCAGATACGGTAAAATAAACCCCCGCCTGTCAATATACCGCGAACCATGGCATCCCCTTCCAGCCACAGCGCTTCACCCAGTTTCTGGCACGACAAAAAACTGCCTTTTGTTGAGATGCGGTCTATCAAGGGAGCGCGTAGCATAGGCTATGCGAAGCACTCGCATGAGAGCTTTTCCATCGGCGCAATCACTGGCGGGAAGAGTACCTACCTGAACGGCAAAATGAAAGAGCAGGTAGGTGCGGGGACGGTCGTCATTATCAATCCTGAAGAGATGCACGCCTGCAATCCCGTTGTTGATGAGCCCTGGTCTTACCACATGCTATATGTCGATCATGCATGGCTGGCGGCGCTTCAGCACGAACTTGGCTTTAGCGCCAATGCAGACTTCAGGCCGTTTTCAACTATATCGACCAATTCCCTGTTTGTGGAACTGACCACCTTGTGTGCGATATTGGCGGATGAACATGCGGATCAATTGCAAAAACATGGCGCTGTCATCGATTTTTTCTCAATGCTGCAAAACCGGCTTGATCCTGCATCCACCAGCAACAAGGATGCCAACGTCAAGCTTATGCGCGCGGCAGAATTCATCAAGGAAAACTTTAATCGTAGCCTTAAGCTTGAAGAAATCTGCGCTGCAGCAGAATTATCGCCAGCCTATCTGATACGCGCATTCAAGCAGCATTTTGGCATGACGCCTCATGCCTATCTGATCAATCACCGCATTCAACAGAGCCGCGCCCAGCTCAGACGTGGCCATGCCATAGCCGACATTGCCATCGACATTGGGTTCTCGGATCAGGCGCATTTCCAGCGCGCTTTTAAACAGCATCTGGCAGCCACACCCGGTCAGTATCGCGGTCGCGGATAGACTCATGCCTTCATAAGCGAATTATGATGATGCTTCCATGACGTCAATCACTGCCTGATATAGCCGCACAGGTTCCTCCGCAATACGGTTGAGTACGTAAAGAAAATATTCTTCGCCAAATACCGCATATTCCCGTGTCGGGAAACCCTGCTTCTGCAAGCTATCAAGCAAATCAGTGCCAAGACCGATCAGGGATTCAAATTCATAGCGATCGCGACTTACATCCTCGCTTGAGATAAAGGTAGATAATTCCTCTTGAATTTGCCCATCATGGGTCGCTATCGAACATAGATGGCCGCTCGTGAGCAAGGCCTTTGCGTAGCGTCGATAGCAGGCTGCCAGTTCAGGGCTATCGCGGCTGTAAGCGATATTCTCTGCCTCCAGAAAT
Source organism: Undibacterium sp. KW1 (assembly GCF_009937955.1). Taxonomy (NCBI): domain Bacteria; kingdom Pseudomonadati; phylum Pseudomonadota; class Betaproteobacteria; order Burkholderiales; family Oxalobacteraceae; genus Undibacterium; species Undibacterium sp. KW1. The sequence continues at coordinate 5,133,627 of NZ_AP018439.1, forward strand.
GCGCCCTTGACCAGGCGTATCCGCCCTGGATACGCTATCAACGCCGGAAGATCCTGCTCGGTGCGATGCAGCTTGGCGGGCACGGTAATGCCAACATTGCTCAGGCCCGCCTCCGTATGCAAGCGGCCATAGGTGACATAAATATTGTCAGCACGATCCGATCCCTCCATGGAAATCATGACCTCACGCCCCACCGCTGCTGCGGCTGTGGCGATACGTTTCATATTTTGGAACCCAAGTTCGGCATCAATCACAGATCCCACGTGTGACAGGTCCAGGGAAATCGAACAGCGCAAGTTCAGTCTATCGATAGCCGCAATCAATTCAAGGAATATGGCTGTTTCTGCCAGTGCCTTGCCTTCGTCGCGGCAACTTTCTCCCATATATTCAGCCGACCCGGCATGGCCTCTTGCATTGATTTGTTCTATGCGCCGCAGCAAATCTGGAATTGTCTCGCCAGCGACATAGCGCTTGGCCACGCGTTGCATATAGGGACGTAAGCTTGGATCGTAACAAAACCGCTCCTTGGCTTCTTCATCCAGTGCCAATTGGCGAAGTTCATTCGCCGCCTGCGCAACCAATGGCTGCCATGCCGCTGGAAATTTTGGCAAATTTGATACTGTCATGTTCAACTCCGATCGAAGAATGGAAAGGAGTCAATGGTGGCGGGATACTTCGCCAAAGTATTGAAGAAAACTGCCCTTTACCCATCTCAAAGCCCAAGTGCCCTCCCTCGGGGGAACAAGTCAGCGATCGCTACGTCTGTCAACGAATGTGCGTTTGTCCGGCCTACGGACGTCCGCAGGTAGCACCTGCGTACAGTGAGCGCTAAACTCAATTAGGCGAAAAAAATAGTAGAGAATTTTTCCCGATGCTGCAAAAGAATGGGCAGGATAAATGGGGTGATCGACCAAGCCTAACTCGAATCGTCAAGATCTGTACATGACCAATACCAGACAAGATAAATATGTACGTGAATGTCTTACTCAAGAAATCCAGACATTTTTCACACAAACAATCAACTGCTTTTCTTCGCCGAATTTGTAATGTGCCCCACGTCCAGATGTGCCGCCCCAAATAAAATCCAGGTAAATCAATTCCGAATCACTTACTGGTGCAAAAGAAGCCAAACCTATGGAGTGAATGCGAAATGGCCTGTCGTTAAATATTGTAGATGGCAAAACCGGGATTGTCAGACTATTCCAATGCACGCCAGACTGCACTGTCCTGAACCGGACGTAATCAGATGCTGACCGCTCTTCGATCCCATCGTGATCCATTAACCATGCGTGACACACCGGTGTATCAGCGTGCGCGCAATATTTTGAGATATGGCTGTGCTCAGCTATCCAGACTGAGTATGGGCGCATGTTTTCTTCAGCTTCGAGCCAAAGTCTATGTATCTCATCTAAACATGCTTGCTGAATACTCATCTATGTCGCTTGCTGTGTTGTGTTCAGACATTTTAATTTTTCACAAATCTGCCCTGATGCCGCAAAAGAATGGGCCGGATAAATGGGGTAATCGACCATGCGTCGCTCAAATCCTCAGTATCAGTGCATGACCAATACCAGACAAGATGAATATGTATGTCAATATCTCGCTCAAGCAAGTCCAGAAACTGCGTCCAGCTCTCGCTACGCAGAAAATTCTCTTTTCTATCTATGGCGTCGCAAGATGATTACACTAACATAGCCATGAGCGTGAATTTTTCGTCTTCCCTCAACTCGCCACTATCATAGGCAACAAGAAATTCATCTATCCTGTTTGCATCAGCAACTTCATATTCCCAATCCTGCATATTTTTTGTATTGGGCAGATTAAAGCGTATTGCCAGTGCGTCTATAGCAGCTCTGGTGGGGAAGCGGTAAAGATGATCGAGGTTTTCGAACATGGCTTACTCAAACATCTTTACTTAAGAAATTCATTTACTGGTATTCGTAATTCTCAATTTGCTCGCAACGGCAGAAACCTCAGAGAAATCGTTGATGCCCGATTTCCCTTTTCATTCGATGCTGGCTTGAATTTACAGGAACGAGCAAGTCTTAAACTTTCTTGATCCAATTTGTTTTCCATCCGCCATTGAAGTTCAGCCACATCGACTCCTCCCTCATTATTCAACCAAACGCCAACTACAATACCGCGTCCAGGTTCATTTGATCTTGCGAAACTTACAAATTCAGATTTGCTACATGTATCTGTCAACAACTCTGCCGGAATCTCAGCAGGCCCCTCCAATTTCCAAACAAAACCACCCTTTACATATACTTTCTCCAACCCTGGATTATCAAATATTTTACATCCCATGATATTTATTAAAACAGTTTCATCCAATAGGCGCCAGCCACTACTTCTCACGATCTCAGCAATAATAACGCGACCCTCAGAGTCAGTCACGGCATCAACTTCAGTTTTTCCTTCAAATTCGTGTCGCAATGCAAACCGTGGATATTCAGCTCTTTTGCAACGGTGAAATGCCAAGGGTTTGTCAGAAAAATATGCTTGCATCTCCGAAATTTTCGCGTTGTTAGAATTTATTCTTGAATCAGTTTGTATCTGCGCTGAGGATAGCCCCCAATTTAAATTCAACAGCACAAATAAAAGAATATAACGAATAGAAATTTGATTTTTAAACATGTTTTCTTATTAAATCGCGAGTCAATGCAAGGAGAACATACGCCTCATTAAAATGAACCTGATATTAAATTTCCAGCTTGGCAAACGACTTTACCAAATCATCCAGCGATTTCAATTGCGCCAGGAAAGGTTCCAGCTTATCCAGCGGCAAGGCACTTGGCCCATCACACTTCGCTTGTGCCGGATCAGGATGTGCTTCGAGGAACAGGCCCGCCAGACCAGTCGCCATGCCCGCACGTGCCAGCTCGACGATCTGTTCGCGGCGGCCACCTGAGGCTGCTGCGCCAGCTTCGCGTTGTTGCAGGGCGTGGGTAACGTCGAAGATGACAGGCAGATTGTTCGTCACTTTTTTCATGACGGCGAAGCCGAGCATATCGACCACCAGGTTATCGTAGCCAAAGCAGGTGCCGCGGTCGCAGAGTATCAATTGATCGTTGCCTGCTTCCCTGAATTTTTCGACGATGTTCTGTACTTGTGAAGGGCTCAGGAATTGTGGCTTCTTGATGTTGATGACACGGCCAGTTTTGGCGAGTGCAACCACGAGGTCAGTCTGCCGTGCCAGGAAGGCGGGCAGTTGCAGGACATCGACGACTTCTGCCACTTGCACAGCTTGCCATGGCTCGTGTACGTCGGTGATCAGGGGTACGCCAAATTCTGCCTTGATGGCTTCGAATATCTTCAAGCCTTCTTCCAGGCCAGGGCCACGGTAAGAATGGATGGAAGAACGGTTTGCCTTGTCAAAGCTGGCCTTGAAGACATAGGGGATGCCCAGCTTGCTGGTGACGCGCACGTATTCTTCGGCAACGCGCAAGGCCATGTCTTTGGATTCCAGCACGTTCATGCCGCCGAACAGGACGAAGGGGCTTTGGTTGCTGGCTTGAATTTTTGGGGTGATGGCGACGGTAGTCAAGATGATTCCAGTTCTGAAAATAATATATTAGCTTCTGAATATGTTTAGGATACCCAGCGCAGGTAGTCTTGCCATTGCGGATCAAATTCGCTGCTGATAGCAAACTCCAGCGGGGCAAAGTTTTGTGCCAGGTTGTGCGCCTTGGCCATAGCGGTTTCTACATCGCTGACGTGCCAGTTCATGCTGCGCACATTGCCATGCAGGGTGATCTGGCTGGTGATGCCTTCCTGGGTTTGCGCGAGCAGGGTTTCAAGCTGGTCTTCAAACTCGCGGGCGGCTTCAAGATCATCTTTATTGTCCAGTGTCACATCGACTTGCACGCGCCACAGCATGTCGGCCCTGCCAACCAGCGCCATGGCGGATTCATTGCGTTGTACCAGCAATTTGTCGTCAGGGTCGGTATTGCTGACGAGCTCAAAACCTGTCCATTCATTTTCACCGGTCGGGAACAGGGTCGTATGCCCAAGTTCATCGCGCCAGAAATGGTCAAGCACAGCCGGGAAGGCAGCCAGGCTGACAGTGTCCTGTTCAGCTTCGTCTTCCATAAATTCTACCGGACCTATCTTGATGGCGAAATCATATTCACCGATGGCATGGTCCAGCAGGATGAAGGACATGTGCCTGGCATGATCGACCATGTCTTGCGGTATGGGTTTGGCAAACCATAATTGCAAACCCACCCTGCCTGCGTCGGCATAATGGCCAACCAGCACGTCGGCAGGGCTGAGGCTGAAATTATCCATGGACATGCCAAACTCACCCATTTCTGTGCGTGCCCGGAAGGCAGTTACATTGGGGAACATGGTCAGTTTGGGCGCTGTCTGCGCCAGCGTCATGACATCCTGAAAATGTTCGGTCGCGCCGTGGGCGGTGATGATGAGGTCATAGACACCATCTTCAGTCTTGCCTTGCAATTCAGCAGCCAGCTTGGGGAAATGGGGTTCCAGCAATGCATTGATGGCTTCCATGACATCGCGAATTTCCATTTGCTGTAATTGTGGCTGTGCATTTGCCAGTGCTTGCCAGAAAATATCTGTACTCATCTATTCATGTCCAGGATGGTGAAGGGCTCAACATGTCCTTGCATGTTGTTTAAGAGGCATAGGATATCATTTTATGGGGGTGGTTTTGTATGGTGTTGCAGTGAAGGCAACTAGATTGCTGTTTTAAGCAATCTGAAGAACTTAAAATTACGAATGAGTCACTTCACCGAATGAGTCCCCTCCCCTTCAAGGGCGAGGGTTAGGGTGGGGATGGGTTTCGGTCGAATGACCACTTATTAAATTTACTACAAAAATCCCCCCTATCCCAAGCTTACCTTTGAAGGGGAAGGAGTAAATCCCCAAAACAAGACATAACCCCTGCACACCGTTTTCAGGTATATTCCCACCTCTTCGCCCACACTCCCAAGCTTGATGTCTGCTCATCGTAAAAATCTTGATGGTTTTGCCACTTCCCTCATGCTGGTGCTGTGCCTGTGCTGGGGTTTGCAGCAGGTGGCGGTTAAACTGGCGGCGCCTGTTATCGGTGCCACCATGCAACTGGGTCTGCGCTCAGGCCTTGCGGCGATGCTGGTGTTGCTGCTGATACTTGTTAAAAAGCTTCCATTTTCTTTGCGCGACAAACATCTTATGCCCGGTATTGCGGCGGGTGTTTTGTTCGCTGTTGAATTTTTATGCATATCGCTGGGACTGAAATACACCACGGCTTCGCATATGTCGGTGTTCTTATATACCGCCCCTATTTTTACCGTGCTGGGCCTGCACTGGCTGATCCCGGCTGAGCGTTTGCAGTCGACACAGTGGCTGGGTATCTTGTCGGCATTTGCGGGCGTGGCAATTGCCTTTTCTAGCGCCTTCAGTAGTAGCCAGCGTGATGTGGCTGACATGCTCATCGGTGACAGCTTTGGTGTGGCGGCAGCGGTGTTGTGGGCAGCGACCACGATTACCATACGCAAGTCCAGCCTGTCTGAGGCAGAACCAACGACCACGCTGTTTTACCAGTTGGCGGTGGGCGCAGCGATCCTGCTGGCATTTGTCACGCTGCGTGGCGAAAGCCTGCCCACGCAATGGGATATAACCAGCATCGTCAGCCTGGTTTTTCAGACGGTGGTGATTGCCTTTGCCAGTTACCTGACCTGGTTCTGGCTGATGCGGCGTTATCTGGCGTCGCGTCTATCTGTTTTTTCTTTCCTGACACCCTTGTTCGGCGTGGCCGCTGGTGTCATTCTTATGCACGATCCCATTAGCCCGCGCTTTGCGCTGGGTGCAATACTGGTCTGTGGTGGTATTGTATTGGTGAATTTCCGTCGGACATAAAGCATGCGTCTTCTTTACTCCCTGGTATGGGGCCTCTCCCTGCCGTTTGCCCTGTTCCGTCTCTGGTGGCGTGGACGCCTTGAGCCCGGTTATCGTCAGCATATCGCTGAACGCCTGGGCTTTTACCCAGCTTCTGCAAGCGTGCCAACGATCTGGGTGCATGCTGTCTCAGCCGGTGAAACACGTGCGGCTGAACCGCTGATACGAGCCCTGCTGGCGCGCTGCCCTGAACACCGTATCTTGCTGACGCATATGACAGCCACCGGGCGTGAGACGGGCGGCAAGCTGTTTGCCGATGTAGGCCCAAGGCTGCAACAGGCATTTTTGCCATATGACATCAACTGGATGATCATACGTTTCCTGCAGCATTTTTCGCCGCAACTGTGCATCTTGATAGAGACAGAAGTCTGGCCTAACCTGATTGCCCAGTGTGAGGCCAAGTCCATCCCCGTGACGCTGGTGAATGCCCGTTTGTCAGAAAAATCTTTGCGCAAGGCCCAGCGGCTGGCCTCGCTGATCTTGCCTGCGGCGCGTGCCATCAGCAGTGTGGCGGCACAATCTAATCCCGATGCCCTGCGTCTTCATGAGCTAGGCATAGAACAACCGGGTGTGACCGGCAATATGAAGTTTGACGTGACACCGCCGCCATTGATGGGTGAGCGCGGTGCAGCCCTGCGCCGCAGCTTTGGCGAGCGCCAGGTGATCTTGTGCGCCAGCACCCGCGATGGCGAAGAAGAGCTGATACTGCAAGCCTTTGTTGAGCAGGTGCCTTTGCTGCAAACCAACCCGCTGCTGATCATCACGCCACGCCACCCGCAACGCTTTGACCATGTGGCCGGCCTGCTGGAATCACATGGCATTAAATATCTGCGCCGCTCCAGCCTGAACCATGAAGAGATCGCCCCTATAGGTAAAGACATACAGGTCATACTCGGTGACAGCATGGGCGAGATGTATATGTACTATGCGGCCTGCGATATTGCCTTTGTCGGTGGCAGCCTGGTGCCACTCGGTGGCCATAACCTGATTGAAGCCTGTGCCATGGGCAAGCCTGTACTGACAGGCACGCATACCTTCAATTTTTCTGAGATCACTGACCAGGCGATTGCCAGCGGTGCAGCCTTCCGTGTCGATGGTGCGCTGAGCCTGTTCCGCCAGGCTCATGCCCTGCTGGCTGACAAGCCAAAATGCCATCGCATGGGTGAGGCAGCCTACACGTTCTTTTTGCAGCATCAGGGCGCAACCGCACGTACCATGCAGATGCTGGAAAAATATCTATGATGTGGTACTGCCGACAGGACTGACATTATCGAGTATCTGCAGAGCCGCCTCAAAGTCAAACGCCTGCAGGGCCCGCACAAATTCATCAGCCTGCGCCCCCAATACCTGGCGCATGCTGGGCTGGTGGGTATTGAAATAATCGAGTGCTTCACTGTCTGAGTCTTCGAGATACTGGCGCAAGGTCGTGAACAGACCAGCAATTTCTGCTGCATCAGTAGTATTTCGGTCTCGCCCTGTCTGCTCTGCCTCTTTCTCCTGTAAAGCGGCTTTAGTCGCCTGATCTTGCAAAACCTGTTTCAGGGCATTGATAAGTTCTGCACTGGCCGCACTGAATTTTTGTAGCAGAGCCTCATTCTCTTCAGAATTTTCTATAGCCAGCTCCAGCTCAGTGGATACTGCAGCCAGTGCTGTCGCACCGATATTGCCCGCCGCACCGCGCATGGTATGGGCTTCGCGCTCTGCCGTGCCACGGTCACCCCGCTCCAATGCCTGCCTGATCTTGTCTGGCGCACTTGCAGCACTTTCAACAAAGATTTGCAGCAGGCGCAAGTAGAGGTCGAGATTCTGGCTGCAACGGCGCAAGGCGGGGGCGACATCGACACCGGGTATGTTCAGGTCGTGGACAGGGGCCCCTGGCTTGACTGGCTCCGCCTTGGTGGTTGCTGTGGCGGGTGCATCGGGTACAGTACCAACAGCCGCTGCCGTCACGGCTGGTGCTGATGCTGAGTCTTCAGCCTGATAACCTGGCATGCGCTGGCCACACCAGCGGGCAAGAGTGGCAAAGAAACTGTCGGGGTCTATCGGCTTGGCGATATGGTCATTCATGCCGGTATCAAGGCAGCGTTGCCGCTCTTCATTCATGGCGTGCGCGGTCATGGCGATGATGGGCAAGTCCAGCCATTCGGGGTAAGAGCGGATGACGGTAGTGGCGGCATAGCCGTCCATCTCCGGCATTTGCAAGTCCATCAGCACGATGTCATACGGGTTGCCCTGGTTCAGCTTGTCGATAGCGATGCGGCCATTGTCGGCCACATCGACGATCATGCCTGCCTCAGTCATCAGCTCAGCAGCAATTTGCTGGTTGATATGATTGTCTTCTACCAGCAGGATGCGCATGCCTTCAAAGCGGCAGTCGCTATGTGTCTCAACTGCAGTGCTGTCAGGCGCCTCACGCGATGTGGCACTGATACGCAGCAGGACCTCCAGCAAACCCGCCATGCCTGTGGGCTTGGACAGATAGGCGAGTGGTGCATAAGTCCTGGCTTGCATGGTGGTTTCATCAAAACTCATAGTGGTCAGCATGATGACCTGGGGTGCTTCCTTGCCCATGCTGGCGGCGATGGCATTCATGGTGGCGGCACCATCCATGTCAGGCATGTGGGCATCAAGTAACAGTAAATCATAGGGGTGACCATGTACCCTGGCTTCGCTCAGCATGTGCAGAGCCAGCTTGCCGCTGTTGGCAGCATTCACTGTCAGGCCAAGTTGCTGGCCCAGCTTTTGCAAATGCATGCGGGCAACGTCATGGTCATCCACGACCAGCAGCTTCAGGCTTTGTACCTGTTCAGGCAAGACGATTTGCGGAGCCGGGGTAGCAAACGCGAACCAGGAAGTGAAATGAAAATTACTGCCCTTGCCTACCTGGCTTTCTACCCAGATCGTGCCACCCATGAGTTCAACCAGGTGCCTGGAGATAGTCAGGCCCAGCCCAGTGCCGCCATATTTACGGGTAGTGGAACTATCCGCCTGGGTAAAGGCCTGGAACAGGTTTTCCTGCTGCTCTTCTGTCATGCCGACGCCGGTATCCTGCACGCTGAATTGCAGTTGCACCTTGTCGATTTCTGCCTGCACCTGCTTGACCAGGATGATGACTGAGCCCTGATCGGTAAACTTGATGGCATTATTGACCAGGTTGGTAATGATCTGGCCCAGGCGCAAGGGGTCGCCGCGCATGCTGCGCGGGACATGGGTATCGATATCAAATACCAGTTCTATGTCTTTTTCTGCGACCTTGTGGGCAACGATGGTGGCAACATCGTCGATGACATCGGCCAGTACAAATTCGGCAGATTCTATATCGAGCTTGCCTGCTTCTATCTTGGAAAAATCCAGGATGTCATTCACCACGCCGAGCAGCGAAGTACCAGCACTATGTATTTTGTCGATATAGTCGCGCTGCTTCAGGCTCAGGCGGGTTTTCTTGGCCAGGTGCGAGAGACCGATGATGGCATTCATCGGTGTGCGTATCTCATGGCTCATATTCGCCAGGAAATAGGACTTGGCAATGGTAGCCTGCTCAGCCTGCTCCTTGGCTTCGCGCAGTTCATCTTTTTGCAGATAGGTTTCGGTTTCATCTATCCAGAAACCATTCCATATCCAATCCCCATTGACACGCTTGGGTGCCACGGTTTGCGAGCGCAACCAGCGCACCTCGCCATCGACAAGAACACGCTGGTGAAAATTGCTGGAGGTGCGGTTATCAACGGCCCGGTTCAGGCTGGCCTCGGCAGTTTCACGGTCTTCTGCCAGTGTGGTGCGCCAGCGCGCGTCCTTGTCGGCCAGCAAGTCTGCTGCTGGCACACCCATGACGTTTTTCACATTCTCGCTGACATAGGCATATTCTCTTTGCCCATCCGGCCTCTCACGGTATTGATAAACCGAGAGTGGCAGGACATCGGTGAGATCGGTCAGGCGCTTGCGTTCACGGTCAGCCTCGGCAGTTCTCTGCCTGACCAGTTCTTCGAGCTGGCTTTGTTGGTAAGAGAAACGACTGACACGCCAGCGATAGGCCAGGAAGATCAGACCCAGCAGGATAAGGCTGACGATGATCCTGAACCACCACTCCATCCAGAATGGTGGCGTGATGGTGATGAGCAGGCTGGCACCTTCTTCACTCCACTCGCCATCCTTGGTGGCGGCACGCGTCCTGAACACATATTCGCCTGCGCCCAGATTGGTATAGTTGGCAGCACGGTGGGCACCATCTATCTGTACCCAGTCCTGGTCAAAGCCATCGAGCTTGTAGGCATAGCGATAATGCAGGGGGTCGGAATAATTCAGTGCGGCAAATTCTATCGATACAACACTGTGCTTGTAAGACAGGGTGATGGATCTGGCATCAGAAATATTGCCGTCCATCTTCACACCTGCAGGCAATTTGCCGCCACGTACGGACTGGTTGAAAATCAAAAAATCAGTAATTGTTGTGACAGGTTTGGCAGTGTTATCGCGTATGGCTTTAGGATAAAACCAGGCCATGCCCTGAAAGCCACCAAAATACAACGCACCGTCAGCATCACGGTGACTGGCCCCTACCGTGAATGTGCCATCGATGAGGCCATCATCGGCGGAATATTTTTTGATGGTCTTCCTGTCCGGCCCGAGTTTGTACAAACCACCATCGGTGCTGATCCACAGATTGCCAGCTTCATCTTCAGCAAAACCGGCGGTCGCATCATTCCCCAATGCACCACCGTAACGAATAAAACTGATCTTGCCATCCGCGCCCTGCACCATCTGGTTCAGGCCGCTGGCCGTGCCTACCCAGATCACCCCGGCCTTGTCTTCATACACGGCATATACGCGGCTATGGCTCAGGCTATCCGGGTTATCGGGATCGTGGGCATGATGTTCAAAGCGGCCTGTGCTGCGGTCCAGCCTGTCGAGGCCGCCAAAGCTGCCCACCCAGAACTGGTCGCGACGGTCAAACAGGATGGACACTACCCGGCCATGGGCAAGGCTGTCGCTGTCCCTGGGATTATGCATATAGCGCTTGAACTTGCCACCCTGCATGAGGTTCAGGCCGTCATCGCTACCCACCCATAAATTACCTGCCCTGTCATAGGCCAGCGAGTGCACGATGCTGGAACTGATGCTGTCTGCCTGCTTGGGGTCATTCTGGAAATGCTGCGCACGCGCGGTCACGGTGTCGAACAGGTTCAGGCCATCCTGGGTACCGACCCAGAGCTTGCCCTCAGGTGCCAGCTTCAAAGCCCTGATCTTGCTATTACTGAGGCTGTTTGGCATGCTGTCCAGGTGATGATAGGCGCGCACCTGACCGCTGGCCTTGTCGAGACGGTTCAGGCCATCGCCGGTACCTATCCAGACCACGCCGTCCTTGCTGGTAATGGCTGAGACTGTATTATTGCTGAGGGTCTTGGCTTCGCCCGGCAAATGCAGCAGGCGCTCGAACCCACCACTGGCCAGATTGGTCCGGCTGGCACCACCGAGCCAGGTGCCTACCCATAAGGTGCCGGTACGGTCTTGCAGCAGCCGCGTGACGCGGTTGTCAGCCAGGCTGTGCCTGTCGCTGGCATGATGGCGGTAAGATGAGAATGTGTTGTCGGCAGCGTTCCAGCGCTTGAGACCATCATCGGTGCCTACCCAGATCACGCCGTCACGGTCTTCCAGCAAAGAAGTGACAGGGCCCGGCTCCAGGCCTTCTGCCCGCCCAAAGCGGCGTTTTTGCTTACGGTCGCGTGACCATAGCTCCAGCCCGGCCGAGGTGGCGATCCACAGGTTACCCTGTTTGTCGCTGAGCAGGGCCTGTACATTATTGTGGCGCGGGTCTGGTCTGGCATCGCTGTCCAGGCGAAAATTCTCGAAGGCGGTCTTGCCCCGGTACATGACGCTGAGACCGGCATTACTGCCCGCCCACAGGTTGCCATCCTTATCCAGGTTCAGTGCACTGATCTGGTCACTGGCGATGCTGGCGGCATCCTTGTCGTCATGACGCAGGATCTGGAAACGGGCAGTATCCGGGTCAAAATACGCGAGGCCATCACCTGTTGCCAGCCACAGGCCTGAGCTGCTGTCACTGATAATGGCCTGTATCTGGTTGCCGCCAGAGCTGCGGATATCGGCGAGGTTGCGCTTATACCTGACCATGGTCTCGGTTGCCATGTCATAACGGTGCAGGCCGCCATTGCGCGTGCCCACCCATATCCTGCCCTTGTCATCCTGATGCAGGGCCCAGACCCAGTTGTCGGTGAGGCTGTCTGTACGGCTGGGGTCATGGCGGAAAAATACCACCTTGGCACCGTCATAGCGATGCAGCCCCCCTGGGTGCCAAACCACATATAGCCCTGGCGGTCTTGCAGCATGGATTGCACGGATTCATGCTGGAAACCCTGGTCCCGCCCAACCTGCTCAAAACGCAGGCTTTGCACACTGACCGCATGAGCAGGCTGGCAAAACAAAAGGAAAACCAGGCACAGCAAGCTGATGCAGGCGAACAGGAACTGAGGAAAAGTATATCGCCTAGCCAAACTGCCCTGCCTCATTATGTGCCCTCTGTTTTTATTGAATTTCTTGGATCAAATTTTGTTCAAGTATATGTTATACAGTCATCAAGAAATCACTGTTACCCCTGAGATTCGCAGAGTTTTTCACAGTTTGTAGGGAATTCGCTAAAAAGCGGCAAGTTTGGCTAGACTTACTGACATCAGAGCCCTGTCCGGACGCAAGTGGAAACAAAAAACTATGCACGCAGATATCAAAAATACATATCTGCCTGGCAAACCGGATGAGGAATTTTTTTAACGATAAAAATCTGTTCATGTCATACAGACATGGTTGCCGGAAAGATAAAGTCCGGCCCAACTTCCTGCATCTCTATCCAAAAATCCTGTATCGCTACGGCAGTTTTCATTCTGCCGGAAAATCAGTTGTTCCGGCTGAAATTTTTGCTTGGTAATTTTGTTATGTCTTGTCTGCAAGATTATTCTTATCTAGATGCAGCTCAAGAAAAATTGTCGCAGCGGGGTTTATAATGGAAGCCATCAGACATCAGGATGGTTGGCATTGCGATGCCTTAAATTCAATAGGGCAATACTTCGCAATACTTCTTTTAATAAGGACTACGCCATCCTGCTTCCCATCTAATACCCAGGCAAAACAGCCTGGCACCCTGCCTGTTTTATTGAACAGGCAGGGCTTAGGATTCATCTCTGCAACAAGTAACAAAGAAAAACTATTGATATGAACGCAAACGAAAAAATTTTAGGATTGACAGAAATGTCTCCCCAGGAAATCTCCCTCGATGTCTTGCTCGAAAAATATGCCAAAGGCGATGAAGTCACCATCCATGATGTGCAGTCTCGTGTTGCCAAAGCACTCGCCAGTGTAGAGCAGCCAGACTTTCAGGCTTACTACGAAGAAAAATTCTTGTGGGCGCAAAAGAATGGTTTTGTACCAGCAGGCCGCATCAATTCTGCCGCTGGCATGGACTTGCACGCCACCCTGATCAACTGCTTCGTACAACCGGTAGGTGATTCTGTTTCCAGCGCCACCGATGGCAAGCCTGGCATTTATACCGCTTTGGCAGATGCCGCAGAAACCATGCGTCGCGGTGGTGGTGTTGGCTATGATTTCTCTACCATACGCCCCAAGGATGCATTGGTGCGCGGCACCCGTTCACGCGCCTCCGGCCCGGTTTCTTTCATGCAGGTCTTCAATGCATCCTGCTCGACAGTTGAATCTGCCGGTGCGCGTCGTGGTGCGCAGATGGGTGTCTTGCGTGGCGATCATCCTGACATCCTGGAATTCATACGCTCCAAGGACCAGGGTGGTTTGACGAATTTCAATATCTCCATCGGTGTTACCGATGAATTCATGGAAGCAGTGGCAAAAGACACAGACTTTTGTCTGGTCCATAAAGCGGAACCTGGCGAAGACAAAAAAGAAGCCGGTGCCTACCAGCGTGAAGACGGTCTGTGGGTCTATCAAACCGTACGCGCACGTGATCTGTGGGATGAGGTCATGAAATCGACCTACGATCATGCAGAACCAGGCATCCTGTTTTTGTCACGCATGAATGCGGAGAATAATCTCTACTATTGCGAAAAAATCGAAGCCACCAATCCCTGCGCAGAACAACCGCTGCCTGACTATGGCTGCTGCTGCCTGGGTTCGATCAACCTGACGCGTTTCATCAAGGGTGCATTCACTGATGCTGCCGAATTTGATTTCACTGCCTTTGAGGCGGTAGTGACTGTAGCGACACGCATGCTCGACAATGTACTCGATGCCACTGCCTGGCCTTTGCCACAGCAAAAAGCTGAAGCCATGTCCAAGCGCCGTGTCGGCCTGGGCTTCCTTGGCCTGGGTAGCAGCCTGGTCATGCTGGGACAGCGTTATGACTCCGATGCTGGCCGTGCTTTCGCACAAAAGGTATCTGAAGTCATGCGCGATGCAGCCTATCTGGCATCGGCAGAACTGGCCAAAGAAAAAGGCCAGTTCCCCTTATTTGACAGCACAAAATACCTGTCTGGCGCATTCGCCAAACGCCTGCCAAAAAATGTACGCAATGCGATTTCCAAACACGGTTTGCGCAATTCCCATTTGCTGTCCATCGCCCCTACCGGCACCATCACCCTGGCCTTTGCTGACAATGCATCAAATGGTATAGAACCGGCATTCTCCTGGGTGTATAACCGCAAGAAACGCATGGCTGCGGGTGACCCAAAAATCTATGAAGTGGCTGACCATGCATGGCGTTTGTACCGCCACCTGGGCAATGATGTATCTGACGACAGCAAGCTGCCCAAGCAGTTTGTCACCGCTCTCAATATGTCCGCCAGCGACCACATGAAGATGTTGCAGGTAGTGCAGCCTTACATTGATTCTGCGATTTCCAAAACCGTCAACGTACCGGCAGATTATCCTTACGAAGACTTCCAGAACCTGTACATGGATGCCTGGCGCGCTGGCCTCAAGGGCCTGGCAACTTACCGCCCAAATAGCATCCTGGGCAGCGTCCTGTCGGTCTCTACTGAGCCAGCACCGGAAGTCAAACATATTCCTGATGATGACCTCTTGCGCAAACAATTCGATGGCCGCCCATTTGGCGACCTCGAATCTGTCACTTCCAAAGTGCAGTACATGACGTATGAAGGCAAAAAGACAGTCTATCTGACAGTCAGCTTCATCCACATAGATGGCATGGTCGGCGGCGAACGCGTGACGATAGAGCGCCCGTTTGAATTCTTCATGCCTGCGGGACAAAAGAACGATGGCCAGCAATGGATATCAGCCAGCATGCGCTTGCTGTCGATGGCAGCTCGCTCAGGTGGCTCCATCGCCAAGGCACTGGCAGACATGCGTGAAGTGGTGTGGGACAAGGGCACAGTACGCTGTGGCATGATCACCAAGGACGATGGCTCACAGGCACCGCTGTTCCATGAATCCGAAGTCGCCGCCATAGGCTACTCGCTGCAACGCATACTGATGAAGCGCGGTTTCCTCGACGCTGCAGGCAACCAGATCCCTATCACCGTATTGGCAGAAAAGTTCAAACAAAGAAGCCATCACTACGGCATGGATGACCTGGCCTATGAAGGTGAAAATGCAGCACCGATCAGCTATATCCCCACCGGCAAAAAATGCCCGGATTGCGGCGCACATGCCCTGCAAAAAATCGATGGTTGCAGCCGTTGTGTTTCTTGCGGCTATGTCGGGGCCTGCGGTTAACTTGCAGGCTAATTATTGGTAGTAACTGTGGGTGACACCATAAGCTGCAAGTTTGACAGCATAAGCTGCAAGTAGTTTAAATAAATAAGGTAATCCCCCGGCTCTGCCGGGGGACTCCTCAAGGTTTGACCTATACGGCGGTCGGTTTGAAACTTCTATCTCTACCAAAAGAAGGAGTTTCAAGATGAAAGAGTATCAAAATTTGAGTCATACGAGGTGGGATTGTAAATACCATATAGTGTTCATCCCGAAATACCGGAAGAAGTTGATCTACGGGGCATTGCGGAAGCATCTTGGAGAAATATTTCGGGAATTGGCGAGGCAAAGAGAATGCAGTGTTGTTGAAGGCCACTTGATGATTGACCATGTTCATATGTGTTTGAGCGTTCCGCCAAAGTATTCAGTATCGAACGTTGTGGGATTCATGAAAGGCAAGAGTGCAATTTCGATAGCCAGACACTTTGGTGGAAGGCAAAGAAATTTCACAGGAGAAGTATTTTGGGCAAGAGGTTACTTTGTCTCAACAGTGGGACTGGATGAAGAAATGGTTCGGCATACATCCGAAATAAGGAGCAAGAAGATGAACGTTACGACCAAATGAAATTGGGACTGTAGCCGCCTTTAGGCGGCTCAAGGGTTACCAGCGCCTTTGAGGCGCACCAGCAATAAACCTCCGGCTTTGCCGGAGGCAATTTAAGCAATATTTGTTGGTACGCCATATCTTGAGTTGACACGCTCAAGATATGGTGACCCAGGGAAAGGTGAAGCTAGTCCCTATACATCCGATAAACTCTGGCTGAAATTACTCTGTGTCTGGTTGCATTCCAGGATGCGCCAATTCAAATGCTTTTAGCATCTCACATTCATGCGCAATTGCTAGCAAGGTCGGGTATGGTGCGAGATCTACATCAAAGCGCCTGGCATTGAATAACTGAGGGACAAGGCAACAGTCTGCTATTGTTGGTGTGTTTCCACAAATAAATTGCCCTCTCTTGGGCGAATTCAAAATAGTCTTTTCAAGAGCCTGCAAGCCCAGTTCGTTCCAGTGACGAATCCAGCCTTTTTTCGCGTCATCAGTCAGTTTGAGTTCTTCAGTCAGATATTTCAGCACACGCAGGTTATTCACGGGATGCATCTCGCATGCAATTGCATTCGCTATCTGCCTTACGTAGGCCCTGTCCTCGGGCGTTGATGGCAATAACGGATGCTCAGGATACATTTCTTCAAGATATTCAATGATGGCGAGTGACTGGCTAATACTGTTTCCATTTTCAAACAGTAGTGGAACCAGTTGTTGTGGATTTAGCGTTCGAAAGTCATGCGAAAATTGCTCGCCTCCATGTCTATTCAAATGCACGGCGAGATACTCGAATGGAAGCGATTTCAGATTCAGTGCTATACGAACCCGATATGAAGAAGAGCTACGGAAATAATTGTAGAGAATACGTTCGCTGGACATGATGATTTAAACTCCAAGGTATCGATGAATGATGTCGGATTCATTTGAAAGATTTGCTGAAGTGCCGGTCCAGACTATCCTTCCTTTTTCCATGACAAAATGACGATCAGCCAGGTTCAAAAGAGATTTGATGTTTTTATCAATCACGATTTGTGACAGACCTTCATTTTTCAATATCTTTAAAGCGGCCCATATCTCTTGCCTGATTAAGGGGGATAGCCCTTCCGTAGCCTCGTCCAAAACCAGAAGTCGTGGATTGGTCATCAAAGCTCTGCCAATTGCCAGCATTTGCTGTTCACCGCCAGATAGCTGCCACCCCTGATTACTGCGTCTCTCTTTTAATCTTGGAAAAAATTCGTAAACACGGTTTAGTGTCCAAGGCGAAGAGCGGGTGTTTTTTTTCGACGTCCTTGCTGTAGCGACTAAATTCTCTTCCACAGTCAGATTGGGAAATATCTGGCGCCCTTCTGGTACCAGCCCTAAGCCAAGACGAGCAATTACATGTGATGCGCTTGATTGAAGGTCAGTCCCCGCAAAGCATATATTTCCTTTTTGTATCGGCAATAGTCCGAAAAGGCATTTGATTGTCGTCGATCTACCCATGCCGTTTCGCCCAAGCAGAGTGACTACTTCTCCTTCTCTGACATCCAGAGTAACGCCAAACAAGGCCTGGGCATGTCCATAAGACGCAACAACATTTTCAATGTTAAGCAATTGGTCCATCGGGTTAATCCTTATTCTTCTTCGCCAAGATAAATAGCTTTCACCTCTGGGTGATTGCGAATTTCATCTGGTGTCCCACAAAACATGATGCGACCGTAAACAAGCACGCTTATACGATCCGCAAGTGCAAATACGGCGTCCATATCATGCTCGATAAGCAGGATTCCATATTTGCCTTTGAGTCGCCTGAGTAAGGCTATTACGACTGTAGACTCTTGAGAGCTCATTCCAGCCATCGGCTCATCCAATAACAGAAACTTGGGTTCCGCCGCTATAGCCATTGCGAGTTCGAGTTGTCGTCTCTCCCCGTAGGCCAATTCGCCTGCCGGAATGTTTTGGTTGGCTACCAGGCCAATATCTTCAATAACTCTGTCTGCTATATCGGTAAGGTTTTTATGCGCGAGCATCGGTTTTAGAAAAGAAAATGCATTTCTTTTAGCTCCGGCTGCAGATAACACAACATTCTCGCGAACAGTGAATGCCTCAAAGATCGAAGTTATCTGATACGACCGGAGCAAGCCAAGGCGAACCCGTTTTTCGATATCAAGACTTGTGACATCCTGACCTTGGAAATATACTTGCCCGACATCAGGTGATAATTCTCCTGACAATTGATTGATGAGGGTAGTTTTACCCGCGCCATTTGGCCCAATGATTGCATGTAGTTCACCTGGCTGAATATCAACTGTGACATCATCAGTAACGAGCAATCCACCATATCGTTTTGTCATGGAGCGGGTACTTAGTAAGCTTGTCGTCATACTGATTTCTCCTCAGACGGGATATTGCTCGTATTTTTCATTGTTTCATAATGATTGCGAAGACGTGTCAGCCTTTGATCAATGCCATTCAACCAGCCAATAATTCCTGACTTCCCGAGCAGGGCAATCAAAACAATAACAGGGCCAAAAACGACCATCCAATGCTCGAAGTATGCTTTCAGTATTTCTTCAAGTCCCAAGAATACAAATGCGCCAATCAGCGGTCCGGCAACTGACCCCATCCCACCGAGTACGACCATCACAATTAAATCTCCAGACACGGACCAGGCCAGTGTGCTGGGTGATGCAAATGCATTCAGGTTTGCCAAAAGAAATCCTGCAATGCCGCAAATAATCGCAGAAATAACATAGGCAACAAGCTGATATTTTTTTGCTGAAAACCCTGATGCATTAATGCGACGCGTATTTTGTTTTGTGCCGCGCAGCACCATCCCAAACAACGAGGAATAGAGCCGCCACATAAACCAGAAAACAACGCACAGCAGAAAAAAAGCGACATAATAAAGCGTGGTCAGATCACCTAAATTCATGCTGAAAAATTTGGATGGATTAGAGATGGTCATGCCGTCATCTCCACCGAAATTTTTTAAACTTACAAACACGAAATACCCCATTTGAGCAAAGGCAAGCGTAATCATGATGAAAGCGATACCTGAAGTACGAAGGCTGATTAGGCCGGTGATGCAACCGAGTACAGCACATGTTGCTATACAAATGCACAGTTGTATCCACCCGGAATCGATACCATAAAAGGCTGGTATCGCAACACAATAGGCGCCAACTCCAAAAAAAAGAGCATGGCCAAAACTGACCAACCCTGCATAACCCAGCGAAAGATTTAAGGCCATTGCAGCCAATGCGTAAATGACTATGCGGCCAAACAGTGATACATAAAATGGCTGATCAAGCATTCCTGCCATTAATGGCACCAGACCGAGCAGGGCCAATATGAACATTGGCAGGAAAAAGGCTATTTTGTGAAGCATTACTTTTTTCAACATTACCGCCTCCCCGTTGGAAAAAGGCCTTGTGGTTTGACAGCCAACACAACTGCCATCAAGATATAGACCAGCATTGAAGCAACAGCTGGCCCGGCTGCTGTGGCCACTTCTCTATCCATTATCGAGCGGAACAGCAGGGGCAAAAAAGCACGCCCCAGCGTATCTGCTACACCAACGATGATTGATGCGTATAGGGCGCCCCGAATTGACCCAATTCCACCGATCACAATCACGACAAGTGTGGTTATCAATACAGATTCACCCATCCCCGATTGAATCGACAGTATTGGCCCAGCCATCACGCCCGCCAATCCTGCAAGTACAGCACCTATGCAGAACAAGAGCGTGTTGAGTAATTTAATATTGACCCCCAGTGCGCCAACCATGGCAGGGTTGCTCGCGCCTGCACGAATGAGCATCCCCAAACGTGTGCCTTGCATGAGCCATTGCGCTCCCACGGCGACCACGATACCGACAACGATGATAGAAAAGCGGTAAGCAGGGTAGGTGATGCCAAAAAGATTCACCGTTCCTTCAAGGAATGACGGAACTGGCAAAAAATAAGGCTGCGAACCAAACAGGATGCGTACCAGTTCATTAAAAAAAAGCACCAGTCCAAAAGTTGCTAACACGTGATCCAGATGGTCTCGGTTATATAGTTGGGTAATGACAATGCGCTCTAAAAGCAATCCAACAGTAGCGCAACCGACGACTGCTGCCAGCAATGCCCATATGAACGATCCTCCATACTCGTAGCCAAGAGCGGAAAAATATGCGCCCAGCATGTACAGTGAACCATGCGCCAAATTGACAAAGTTCATGATCCCGAACACCAATGTCAGGCCGGCTGCAAGCAAGAACAAGAGCACGCCATATTGGACGCCATTCAGGATCTGCGGAAATACCTGCATCAAGATGTCCATTTACTTCCTCGGGCATTGATTGCTGTAGGCGTCAGAATGTTCTTTTAGCGCAACGCTACTTTGCTTTACTTCAATGTTGCCAGCATTTTTTATCACGTCAAATATGTAGTAATTTTGGATGGGGAGATTATTGTTATTGAACTGAAAAGGACCTCTTACCGATTTAAACTCTTTGCCAGCGGCTCTTACGGCTTCTGAGAAAGCTTTTTTGTCTGAGGTGTTGCCGCCGAGCTTTTCCACCGCCAAATTTAAAATGCGTGCAGCATCAAACGCAGTTGCGGCATATTCACTTGGAACACGTTTGTACTTCGCCTGGAACGCTGCGACGAATTTCTTGTTTTCAGGGTTGTCCAGGGCAGCATCCCACATGGCACCAAAGGTACTGCCAACTGCAAAGTCTCGCAATGCTGGCATTGTTGTGCCGTCTACTGTGAATACCGAGAACATCGGCACTTTACCCAATAAGCCAGCCTGGCTGAATTGTTTTACAAAATTGACACCCATACCGCCTGGATAGAAGACAAACACAGCATCTGGCTTTGCAGACTGAATTTGGGCAATTTCGGCAGAGTAGTCAGTTTGACCGACTTGCGTGTAGAGTTCCTCCGCGACGCCGCCTTTATAGAATCGCTTGAACCCCGTCAGCATATCTTTGCCGGCCTGATAGTTGGGAGCCAGGATGAATACTTTTTTGTAGCCTTTGGATTTTACATATTGACCGACTGCTTCAGCAGAACTGTCATTTTGCCATGCCACTGAGAACACGTTTGCCGCGCATGAGATACCAGCGACTGGGGACGGGCCGGCGTTTGTTCCAATAGCTACCGTTCCCGAGTCTACGATAGTCTTGAATCCGGCCATGAAGACGTTAGAAAACCCCAGGCCGACAATTGCGTCAACCTTATCCTTTTCGATAAATTTACGAATGATCTGCGCACCTATCTCCGGTTTTAGTTGATCGTCTTCTTTAAACAGGGTTACTGTGCGGCCGCCCAAACGACCAGTATATTGCTCGACTGCCAGGTTAAAACCATCCAATTGATCTTGCCCGACCATTGCCTGACTTCCTGATAGTGGCGCTGAAAAGCCAATCTTTATTTCATTGGCGCTGTGGGCTGATGATGCGAAAGCTAGAGTGAAGGCTATTGTTGAGCTTATTTTTTTTAAGTTTTTCATTTTGTCTCCTGATGTTTTTTGGTGCCTGCTTTTGTTCAAACGCAAGCGTTAACTGGGGTGCTATTTAAATTTCTATGAAAACCTTTCCTGCCTCAATCTTCACAGGGTAGGTGCGAAGGTCCTGAGTGAGAGGGGCGCACATAGCCTTGCCATTGCGAATGTCGAATTTTCCCTGATGCAGTGGGCATTCGATTTCATGCCCTTCCAGGAAGCCATCACACAAGCGCGCATGTCCATGGGTGCAAATGTTGTCAGTTGCGTAGACGTTTCCGTCAAAGCTATAAATAGCTAAATCCTTGCCTTCCAAAGCGACGCCAATAACATCATCTTGTGGAAGATCATCGACTGCAATTGCCTGGATCCAGTGCTGATTCATGAGTACCTCAAATTGGATAAATAAGTGAATTCGGAATCATTTCTGAGTCATAAATACATAGCTTTGACTCGAACTTCATTCCTTCAGGAGTAAGACGTACTTTATCCAGGTATTTGCCAGCGTTAAATACGGTGGTTTCCTGGTTAAGTTTGGTTCTGAATACGGCATAGTTCGTTTCGACAGTAATCAGACCGCCTTCGCAGTTCTTTACCAATGGAATGCCGGTAATATTGCGTTGATAATAGGGATCATGAAATATGGTCTCTTCGATACCGTAGACACGATCCAGCAACATTTTCTTGCTGATGAACGATAGTGTGGCAAGAGGGAAGTTTCGCTCAAAATTCTCACGGGGCTGTATCATGTACGTACATGTATCAGTAAAAAAATCCGGCCATTTCTTCCATTCTGCATTGCTGACCACGGAGGCGTAGTTCGCATGCAGTTGGCATAGGTCGAAGTATGTTTTTTGATCAATCATGTTAACGCCCCATCACTTTCCGCCAATAGTTGTACATGCCGCGAATCAATGTCTCGGTCACCATATGCTCAGTGTCCTGGATGTGTATGCCATCCAATTCAGCAAGCGTATGATGGTTGGGTTTCTGTTCGAATCCGCATTGTGAAAACTCGATTACTTCACCGTCATCTGCCGATACAAAGCCCGCTGGACCGAACAGATTTGCCTGTATCAAACGTCGCCCTGTCATTTCTTCGGTATCATCTGCAAAGCCAAAATGAGTCCAGATAAAGTCAAATGAACCCGTGCCATTCGGCTGAATGTGGCGGGTGGATACGCTGTTGACCTGCTGTTGGAAAATAACACTTGGAAACACCGTCATCATTACCGCCGTTGGGCCGTTCCACCAATCTTCCTTGACAATATCAAGAAGACGCTGGTCGTTGATTTGCATGTTCTCTTTAAAGCTGCTTACACCAGCAGTGACTTCGGTTTTGCTGCCACCGGTGCCACGGGTCGAGATCATCGCGGCATGACGGAATTGATCATCCATGCGCAACTGCGATTTGTTGTCTGCGCGCCAGAGACCATAGGTGACAAACCAGGTATGAAGCAAACCAGGATGGTAGGGATCCTTGATATTTTCTTGCATCAGCTTCCAGTTGCCAGGTATGCGCTGACGGTTATAGCCCAGGATTTTGAGCTGGCGTCCATTGAACAGACGATCAAAATACGTCAGCATTTGCGGCCCCAGAAATTCTTCCAAGGGCTCTATGTCCAGATCGAAAGAGGCAAACACCACGCCTCCACGGGTAGCGACCTTCAACTTAGTCAAACCGTTATCCTCGGTTTTAAAGCTGGCTGGCATCCCGCCATTGATTTTTCCATCTTGTTTGACGCCGCGACGAAATGGAACTCCTTGCAGGTCACCGTTGAGTTTATAACTCCACTGGTGGTAAGGGCAAACCAGCTCTTTTTTATTGCCGTGACGCACTCGGCAAAATTGCATGCCCCGGTGGGCACAAACATTTTCAACAACGCTAATGGCACCGTCGGCATCGCGTGTCATGACGACCGATCTTTCGCCAACAACTGTGCGTTTAAAATCGCCAAAATTGGGGATTTCAGCTTCAAGTCCGACGTAACACCAATGCTTGTTGTAGAAAAACCGTTCCAGCTCCTTCTTGTAGATGGATTCGTCGGTGTAGGCCCAGAATGGAATCCGGCTTGACCCGTCTCCTTCCCATTTAGGATCGCTTGGAAAAATAGTTTTTGAATCATCCGTTTTTGAATCATTCATATCTCGCTCCCTTTTTTTGATTCATGGCTATCAGGCTGCAACGCGAACTGTAATTGTGCCCAGGCCATCTATTGATCCGACCATCACATCGCCAGCTACGACCGCATTGACGCCTTCTGGCGTTCCAGTCATGATGATGTCGCCAGGTTCCAATTCTTCGAACTGCGAAAGATAGGCAATACTTTCCTCAACAGACCAAATCAATTCCTTTACGTCGGAGGATTGCTTGGTCACACCATTGACAGTTAAGCTGATTGCTCCGGTTGCGATGTGGCCCACTTCTTCTATCCGGTGGACAGGACCGATTGGTGCAGAGCCGGAAAAGGATTTTCCAAATTCCCAAGGCCGTCCTTTTTCTCTCGCATCCAATTGCAGGTCGCGGCGCGTCATGTCCAGCCCAACGGCATAACCGTATACATGTTGCAGCGCGTCTTCTTTTGAAATGTTTGATCCGCCACGTCCAATCGCGACCACCATCTCAATTTCATGATGAAAATTGTTGGTCATGCCTGGATAAGGAATGCTGGATTCTGTATTTTTCACTTTGACTGCAGCACATGCTGGTTTCATGAAGAAAAATGGTGGATCACGTTCTGGGTCTTTCCCCATTTCTCTTGCGTGGGCAGCATAGTTTCTTCCGACGCAAAAAATGCGATTGACGGGAAATTCATCTGTTGTGCCTGCCACTTCCAGACTGTATATGGGAGCTGTATTGACGACGTATTTCATCTTCTTTTTCCTATTAGTTATTTTGGATTCGTTCTTCTCGCCAAATTCCCAGCGCTTGCTGAACAGGCCTGTCGGAATAACTGAACAGGATGCAGTTACTGGTAGCATGCAGACTGAGTTTGTTCCAAGAGGGAACGACGAATACGTCGTTTTGCGAGAAGTGAAATGGTTTGTTGTCAATCGTCACTGTTCCTTCACCTTCCAGGCAGACGTAGACAGTTGCATCCGTGCAGCGATACGGATGGCTCTTAAAATCTTGTGGTAGGTATTGTGCGAAAGCAGCAATCGTTGGCATTGGAGATGCACCTGTAGCTGGATTCACAAAACGCAGCTTGTGCCCGTGATGTTTATCAGTTTCTCCTTGAGACACTGTCAACAGCGACTGGCGTGTTTGGGTAAATGGATAAACAAAGACCTTGGTAGGCTGATTGCATGTCTGGTAAAAATCTACTGGCAGCATATTGCTACCGTAACGCGCCAATGCGTCTCCTTCTGGTCGGCTGACTTGCTGAGATCGTTCCTGACTATGTTCAGCAAAGCCTGCATCAAAGAATCTGACCAGGGGAATATCCAGCCCATCCAGCCAAATCACTGGGTCATTACCCAGATTGCCATGGTCATGCCAAGTCCAGGAAGGTGTAATGATGAAATCACCTCTCTGCATGGTAGTGCGTTCGCCATCAACTGCCGTGTAGGCACCTTCGCCGTCCAGCACCAGTCTGAGAGCAGACTGGGTATGACGATGTGCCGGAGCTACTTCGCCGGGCATAATCAGCTGTAGGCCAGCATACAAGCTTTGTGTGATGGATGAATTCCCGCGAAGTGCCGGGTTTTCCAGAATAAGCACACGGCGTTCTGCCTCTTCTGCGGTAATAAGCTTGCCTGCTTTCAGTACATGATCACGTACTTCGCTGTATTTCCATAAAGTGGCAGCTACGACAGGTGCAGGTTCTTTGGGAACCAGGCGGCCTAATACTTCCCATAGGGGTGTCATGCTGTATTTGTTGATGTGCTGGTAGTATCTTTGACGTTCTTCGTGAACATCATTCGTTAGTTCTTTGTTCATAGGGTCGTTACTCACTTAATTCGCACTGGCATAAAATGCATCTGCATAAACATGTTCATTCGCAATACCTTTTCTCTTCACTATCAATTTCGCTGCATCAACCATAGGCGGAGCGCCGCAAAGATAAGCACGCCATCCTGTTAAATCTCTCCAATCCTGTTCAACGGCATCCGTCACCAGTCCGATGCGATATTTGGAATCGGCTTCGTTGGTTGAGACGATGACGTGTATGTGTAAATTTGGATTCTGCAGTGCTATGGATTCGAGCCATGCCAGACCGTATATATCTGCTGATGAACGAGCACCAAAGTACAGATGAATTGGATTATTGAGTCCGGCGGAGGTGGCGCCGCGAACGATAGCCAGTACGGGCGCAAGCCCTGTGCCGCCGGCTATGCAAAGTATTGGACCGGTATGTTTTTTACGTAAATAGGCAGTCCCCATGGGGCCTGAGATGCGAATCGCATCGCCGACCTTGAGCTCGTTGAAGACGTAGCTGGTAACACGACCATGCGGCACTGCACGGATATGAAATTCGAGTATGTCATCGTCAGGCAGGCAGGCCATTGAGTAAGGGCGTATATGTTCTGCAGTGAACTGCAGCGTCGCATATTGACCAGGTGAAAATGAGAGCTGCTTGGGAGATTTCACGACGAGTCGTTTGATGTCGTGAGTTAAATTTTCCAGGGAAACCACGGTCCCTTTAATTATTTTGGCAGGGTGATGAACGATCTCATCAGGTTCAGGGATTTCGATTACACAGTTTTCTGTCAGCACACTCATGCATGCCAATACATGATTATCGTCATCTGGATTGGTGATTTTTGCATCTCTTCCAGACTCGAGTACTTTGCCTTCCAATATACGGCACCGGCAAGTTCCGCATCTTCCTGATTTGCAACTATAAGAGATTGGAATACCGTTCGCTTCCAGCACCCCCAGCAGATTTTGTCCAGGCTGAACGCTAAGCGCGCGCCCCAGGGGTTGCACAACGAGTTCCATTTTTTCTCCCTTTAGCTATTGCAATTGACTGGCTGGGGGAATTATAGAAATCCATGCTTTATTAATATATAGTATTCTGTGAATTTTAATAATCACTAAAAATGATATTACTTAACTATGGAACTCAAGGACATTGACCTCAACCTGCTAGTCGTCTTTAATCAATTGTTGATAGACAAGCGCGTTTCTATCGTTGCAGAAAAGCTTGGTCAGACACAGCCGGCAATCAGTAATGCGCTCAACCGGCTCAGGCGTCTATTGGGGGATGAGTTGTTCCTTCGAACTTCAAAGGGGATGGAGCCAACCTCGTTGTCGGTACAGTTGGCTGAACCTATTGCGTATGCATTGAGTGCTATTCACAGTACCTTGAACCAGCAAACACTATTTGATCCAAAAAGTAGCTCAAGAACTTTTAGGATAGGGATGACGGATATTGGCGAAATATATTTCCTACCTAAATTAATGAATGCGCTATCCGGGATTGCACCTCATGTTTCAATCAGTACGGTTCGTAACACCGCGGTTAATCTTAGAGATGAAATGGAAGCAGGGAATGTTGATCTGGCTGTTGGCTTATTACCTCAGTTGAAGGCTGGCTTTTTTCAGCATCGCCTCTTCGAGCAAAAATACGTTTGTATGTTGCGCCGTGGCCATGCTCTGGATAAGAAAAAAATTTCAATCGAGGAATTTTCCAATGCTGAGCATGTTGTTGTTATCTCGGCCGGAACCGGGCACGCAAAATTGGATGAATCTATAGAAAGAAAAGGCGTCAAGAGGAACATTAAATTAACTGTCCCTCATTTCGTCGCAGTCGGACATATTCTGTCTACAACCAATATGTTGGCAACTGTCCCCGAGCGCTATGCCAGAGAATGCCTGGCACCGTTTAACCTTCGTTACATGGATCATCCAATACCACTTCCGGAGACAGGAATCAATTTATTCTGGCATGCCAAATTTCATAAGGAGCCAGGCAATCAATGGATGCGACGGTTGATATTCGACATTTTTTCGGATTCGTAACAATGCGTAGTAAATTGACAAAAGGAACCACACATTGAAGTGAATGTGCCGTTTGTTGGCTGATCATGGCGATTGACTTGATTGCCCACTATTGACAGTGTTGCTAAAAGAGGAGAACAATGAAGCGTTGCACTTGAAAGATCCTATAATCATTGTTGAATTCTTTAACCTGTTTAAATTTGCAAGGAGGTCATACCATGTGCTTTTTTATAAAACATATGTTTGCCGTTGTTGCTTTTTTTGTGATGTTACCTGTTGCTTACGCTGCTGGCGAGTCTGGGACTAAAGAAGAGGCGATTGCCTTTGTAAAAAAAGCTGTTGCGTTTGCCCAGAAGAATGGGAAAGAAAAAGCGATTGCCGAGTTCAATAAACCACAAGGACAATTCATCGACAGGGACTTGTATATCGGTGCTCTTGATTTCAACGGCGTTATGCTGGCTAACGGAGCCAATACTAAGTTGGTAGGCAAGCCATTAATTGATATTAAGGATACGAACGGCAAATTTTTTGTTCGCGAAGAAATAGATGTGGCTAAAAACAAGGGTAGTGGGTGGGTGGAATTTCAGTGGATAAACCCGTTAAGTAAATCCTTGGAGCGTCGGTCTGTTTACCTGGAACGTGTCGACGATTACATTATTTTGAGTGGGGTTTTTAGTAAATGAAAACGTATAATTGAAAGTGCTATCTGTTTATTAAGCCAGTAAGTATCAGTATCGGACTCTTAAACCTCACCATTTTTAAAACAGGGCTGTGCAATTGCAAGTTACTTGCTGGTTCGCGCGGGAAAGGTATCTGCACGGATAAATGCAATAACTCCCCCGCATCATCACTATGCTGCAGAGCAATGATGCGCTGAATGCTCCAGACAACAAAATGGCTGCCGTACAGGCAGCCATTTTGAGAGTGCAAGATGTGCAATATTACAGTCTGTTAGTGATGCGCCCCATGCCCACCTGTGGATGCACCGCCATTACCATCCGGCAGCACCACCTTGACGTTTTGCATCATGCCCTGGTCTTCATGATCGAGGATATGGCAATGCAATACATATTCGCCGATATAACGTTGATAGCGGGTGCGGGTTTTGACGGTATAGCCTGGTGTCGCCATGATGGTGTCTTTCCAGACTCCCTGCATACCGGCATATTGGCCTATGGTCGGTGCTGTTGTATCTTTGAGTGCGCTGACATCAACACCGTTCTTATCGGTGATGCTGATAATCTGGTAGGGATTCACGTGGATGTGAAAAGGATGCTGTATCGGTGCTTCACCTGTGTCAGTTGGGTTGTAAGACTTGATATGCCATTCCTGCACCTGGCCCAAGATCAGGGTCTGATGAACTTCTGACGGTACATAGGGTGCACCATTGACGTCAAAGGCAATTTTGCCGCCGCGCTGATCAATACCCAGTACCAGATCGACTGGTTTTTGTGGGTCGGTGAGTTCAGATTCAGGGATGGCTTTATGCGGCACGAATTTCGTCAGTTTCAAGCCATCTTTCAAATCCCTGATGATGGTATCGCGCACACTTCTTGACAACAGACCGGCGGCACGTACCAGTTCTTTGGTGACGAATTGCGTTTGATCACCGCTGGTCTTATTGCCTGTCGCATGGATCACCGTGATCACCTTCGCATTATTCGGCTTGGCAGAAACAAAGTCAGGCGCGCCGGAATCGCTATAGACGCAATAATCACCTTTTTCTGGAAGGCTGAACAGGATGTCGCTGCGATAGCCCGGTTGCAAGGTATTGGTCACCTTGGCGAAAGCGCTGGGGCGGGTCAGGCCATCGGTTGCGACTTCAAACTGCAATACGTCTATGCCGTTGCAGGCATTTTTTACCTCGGCTTGCAGTGCCTCTGGTGTATTGGCGGTGGGTGTCAGCTTGCTGATGTCGTTGATTTTGCGGATACGTAAAACGATGGACTCACGTACACCTGCATCTATCAAGCGCCAGCGATACAGTTTGCCTGCTTCCATCACCAAAGGTTTGGCAGGATTACGTGCGAAACCGTTGATCAGGGTATGACGGCCAGACTTGGTCCAGGCAGTGGGGGCGAATTGCGCCTTAAAGTCTTGCACTATGCCTATGTCTCCCTTTTTACATAGCCAGGTACCATCAGGGTTGGTCTGTATGACGTCTATTTCTTTGCCAGGGTTCTTGGGGTCAGGTCCCTTGATGAAGCAGGCATAGGGAATCTGCTGCATGAGCATCACTTCGCCATAGCTGCCCGCAGCAGGCTTGAAGGGATTGAGCAAGGTGTCGAGATCACCATTGCTGAGTACGGTGGGCTGCCTGTCGCCCTTGACGATCAGCGCACCTGCCATGCCGCTACCTACCTGTATAGCGGTTGAGCCATGCACATGCGGGTGATACCAGAAAGTGCCAGCCGGGTGATCCCCCGGCACGTTGTATTCGTATTCAAAATTGACCTTGGGCTTGATCGCCAGCAGCACATTGTCGCTATTGCCCGATGGTGAAATCCACAGGCCATGTGAATGCAGATTGGTGGTGTTGTAGCAATGCGGGGTATTTACATTGTCTTTCGCGACCAGCTCGCAACCCGGTTCCTTGTCGAGGCGGTTACTGAGGTCAAAGCGCACGGTCTGCCCTGGTTTCATGACTACCGTAGGTGCAACAAAGTCGGGGCGCAGCAGATTGGGTACACCAGAAACATTGCGGCCATACGAACGCAGGGACACCTGGTCATACTCGCCTGTAGAAGGATTGTAGATAAACCCCGGTGTCATCTGTATGGGCAGGAAATAACGGATTTCACGGCCCGATCTTTCCACCATCTTGCGCTGCTCACCACTCAGCAGATTGGCTGCGGGCTTGATCAGGTCCGCCGCTACATCGCGGTCATCGATCTGGCTGGCAAGCGGCGGTGCTGGTGGCGTCTCTTTGATTTTGGCCTCTTGTGCCAGAACCGCATGACAGAACATGCTGGCCCCGGTCACGGTGGCGACACCAGCCAGGCGGCGCATTTGCTTTAATTGTGTGTGCATAAGATGATCTCAAATCGGAGTGAGGAGGATGAGGAAGATATCAACGGTATTTACTTGCCATTTCAGTTTATAAAATTGACATGTATCTTGCAACAAAGTTAATCAATCGCTAGCACAATTTTGTTGTTTTTTCGATAAATCTTTCAATTACTTGCAATTGAAACACTCATCGTGAGCGCGCCGCCCTGCGCGGCCTGCATGGTTTGCTCCGGTCTGGCTATTCAAAAGAACTAGTTCTTCCAGATATGCCTCCCCTCCTTTTGCATGGAAAACAGCAACCGTCAGACGAATTTCTTAATACCCCTACTCTTTGTAAGCTGATAGCACCTATAAAAGTAAAAGGAGCTGTCATGGCCAGTCAGGGCAAAGCGTATGCGGTGCTGGGTTCCAGCACGCTGGCGTTCACTGTATGTTTCACCATCTGGATGATGTTTGGTGTGATCGGGATACCCATCAAGACCGCCCTGCATCTGAATGAAACCGAATTTGGTTTGCTGACAGCCATGCCGGTGCTGACCGGTTCGCTGATACGCGTACCACTGGGCATCTGGACAGACCGTTTTGGCGGTCGCATCGTCCTGTTTCTGCTAATGCTATTCACAGTAATACCTATTTATCTGATCAGCTATGCCACGGCTTACTGGCATTTCCTGGTGCTGGGCTTGTTCGTTGGGCTGGCAGGTGGTTCTTTTTCTGTTGGCACACCTTACGTAGCGCGCTGGTTCAAGAAGGACAGGCAAGGCCTGGCCATGGGCATCTTTGGCGCTGGTAACTCGGGGGCGGCTGTGAATAAATTCATTGCTCCCGCCCTGATCGCTGCTGCGGGCTGGACCCTGGTGCCCAAGGTGTATGCAGGCTTGATGCTGGCTGCAGCCCTGATCTTCTGGGTGTTCTCTGCCACTGATCCCAGCCATAACGTCAAATCCAATATCAGCTTCCTGGCCCAGCTCAAGATGCTGAAAGACCCAAAAGTCTGGCGCTATTGCCAGTATTACTCAGTCGTGTTTGGTGGCTATGTGGGTCTGAGCCTGTGGATGGTCAAGTATTACGTGACTGAGTATGGTTTCGACATCAAGAGCGCCGCCCTGCTGGCCGCATGCTTCTCTTTGCCTGGCGGCGTCCTGCGCGCCTTTGGCGGCTGGCTGTCCGATAAATTTGGTGCCTATAAAGTGACCTGGTGGGTCATGTGGGTGTGCTGGGTCGCCTTCTTTTTGCTGTCTTATCCGCAAACTGATTTTACGATCAAGACCATCAATGGCATGCAGACCTTCCATATCGGCCTGACACCAATGCTGTTCACGACCATCCTGTTTGTCGTGGGTATTGCGATGGCTGTTGGCAAGGCATCTGTCTTCAAATTCATCTCGGATGACTACAGCAGCAATATCGGTGCCGTGTCCGGCGTGGTTGGCCTGGCTGGCGGTCTGGGCGGGTTCATCCTGCCTGTGCTGTTTGGTGCGATCGTCGATGTGACAGGAGTACGCAGCTCCTGCTTCATGCTCTTGTACGGCACGGTCTGTGTATCCCTGGTATGGATGCACTTCCAGTTCCGCAGAGAGGGCATGCTGGCGGCACAGGCAGCCATGCCAGCCTGAAGGACTTACGAAAAACCGCCCCAGCTGCGTTGCAACTCCTAGCCGTACTAAAAGTACTGTCTTCGTCGCTGCGCCTTGCTGGGACAATTTTGCGTAAGTCCTAAACAGAAAATTGTAATTACAAGTGAGTTGAGAACAAGGAGCGTATGATGGGTCATGTATTAAACCGCTGGGAGCCAGAAAATATTGAATTCTGGCGCAAGGAAGGCAGCTCGATTGCCAACAGAAATTTATGGATATCCATCCCCAGCCTGATGCTGGCATTTGCGGTCTGGATGCTGTGGAGTGTGGTGGCAGCCAATCTCGACAAGGCGGGATTTCATTTCAGCAAAGACCAGCTGTTTTTCCTGACAGCCTTGCCCGCGCTGTCTGGCGCGACCTTGCGGATATTCTATTCTTTCCTGGTGCCTGTATTTGGTGGCCGCAAATGGACAGCGATTTCCACCGCAAGTTTGCTGATCCCCGCCATTGGCATGGGCTTTGCCTTGCAAGACCCGACGACCAGTTATTCGACCTTGCTGATACTGGCCTTGCTGTGCGGCTTTGGTGGCGGCAATTTCAGTTCCAGCATGGCGAATATCAGTTTCTTTTTCCCTAAATCACGCAAGGGTTATGCGACTGGTATGAATGCGGGCATAGGCAATCTGGGGGTCTCTGTCGTACAGTTTGTGACTCCGTTCGTAATTTCTTCTGCCATGTTTGGCGCAGCCGTCTCTGGCGAGGGCTTCCTCTTCCATCATGCCAAGACGGGCGCAGACCATATGTACTGGCTGGCGAATGCCGGGTTTATCTGGGTACCGTTTATCGTCGTGGCAACCCTGATGGCCTGGTTTGGCATGAATGATATTGCCTCTGCCAAGGCGTCTTTCGCCGACCAGGCGGTGATCTTCAAACGCAAGCATAACTGGCTGATGTGCTGGCTGTACATTGGCACCTTTGGTTCTTTCATAGGTTTTTCGGCTGGCTTTGCTATGCTGATCAAGGCGCAGTTCCCGGAAATAGATGTGGCAAAATTTGCCTTCCTCGGCCCTTTGGCCGGTGCGCTGGCAAGACCGGTAGGTGGCATGATCTCGGACAAGATAGGTGGCGCAAGGTTGACCTTCTGGGTATTTGCTGCCATGACCATCACTATACTGGCGGGTATCTTGCCAGCTTTGCATGATCACCAGTTCATGATCTTCCTGGTATCTTTCATAGGCATGTTCATTTTGACAGGTCTGGGTAATGGCTCTACGTTTTGCATGATCCCCATCATCTTCCAGACTGAGCGTGAGCGTGCCGCCAAAGGCAAGGGCGAAGCTGCACTGAAGCAGGCCAGGCTGGATGCGGCCAAGGAATCTGCAGCTGTACTGGGTTTCTCTGGTGCGATAGGTGCTTATGGCGGTTTCTTCATTCCCCAAAGCTTTGGTACTTCCATCAAGATGACAGGCGCGCCTGACATGGCCTTGTATGTCTTCATCACCTTCTACATCTCTTGCATGGCTATCACCTGGTGGTATTACTCGCGCAAGGGCGCAGAGATGCCTTGCTAGTTTTTTAATAGACAGAAATATCCTGAAAACAGCCTGTAGATACACAGGCTGTTTTTTTGCAAGCCTGCTCTTAGGAATACCTGAGTAAGCGTAGCGAGCGGCGCTAGTTTGGGTTAAGACGCGCAGTCGTACAAAAGTACGACGACGTACTTGCAAAAACAGCAGGCCCAAAATAGCGTCGCGCAGTAGCTTAATCAGGGATTACGTAGTTCTAAAGGACTAGACGACCTAGTGCGAATGCGCAACTTATTACACCGCACCGAAGAATGGGCGTAAGGCCTCTCCTTCCCTACACTTCCAGCATGCATTAAAGAAAATGTGGGTACATCCCCCACCTGATAAGGAGTTTACGATGAGTCATTTTCTGGATAGATTGAAGTTCATGTCGCGGGTGAAGTCTACCTTCTCCGATGGTCATGGTGCCGTGGTCGAAGAAGACCGTAAATGGGAAAATGCCTATCGCAGCCGCTGGCAGCATGACAAGATCGTGCGTTCTACCCATGGTGTCAATTGCACAGGTTCCTGCTCGTGGAAGGTATATGTCAAGAATGGCCTGATCACCTGGGAAACCCAGCAAACTGACTATCCACGTACCCGCCCCGATCTGCCCAATCATGAACCACGTGGCTGCCCGCGTGGTGCGTCTTACAGCTGGTATGTGTATTCTGCCCAGCGCGTCAAATACCCGATGATACGTGGCCGCCTCATGGAAATGTGGCAAGAAGCCCGCAAGACCATGGGGCCGATAGAAGCCTGGGAGAGCATCAGCCAGAACCCTGAAAAAGCCAAACGCTACAAATCCATACGTGGCCTTGGTGGTTTCGTGCGTGCAGACTGGGATACGGCACAGGAAATCATCGCTGCATCAAATGCCTACACCATCAAGAAATTTGGCCCTGACCGTGTGATCGGTTTCTCACCGATTCCAGCGATGTCCATGGTGTCTTATGCAGCAGGCGCACGTTACCTGAGCCTGATAGGTGGTGTACCGCTGTCCTTCTATGACTGGTATTGCGATCTGCCACCAGCCAGCCCACAAATCTGGGGCGAGCAGACTGACGTGCCTGAATCTGCCGACTGGTATAACTCGACCTACCTCATGGTATGGGGTTCGAACGTACCGCAAACCCGCACGCCGGATGCCCACTTCTATACCGAGGTGCGCTACAAGGGTACCAAGACCGTCGCCGTGTCATCTGACTTTGGCGAGATGGTCAAGTTTGGTGATATCTGGATGGCACCGAAACAGGGTACCGACGCTGCCCTCGCCATGGCGATGGGCCACGTTATCCTCAAGGAATTCCATCTTGGTAACAAGTCAGACTACTTCCGCAGCTATGTCAAACAATATACCGACATGCCCATGCTGGTACGTCTGGTCGAGCGCAATGGCAGCTATGTACCAGACCAGATGCTGCGCGCTTCGCAATTGCCTGGCAACCTGGATGAAGCCAATAATCCAGACTGGAAAACCCTGGCGATTGATGAAATCACAGGCGAAATCGTATCACCCAATGGTTCCATAGGTTATCGCTGGGGCGAAGGTAAATTCGACGACGGTGCAAAAGTCGGCCGCTGGAACCTGGAAGCCAAGGACGGCAATACTGGTCGCGCCATAGACCCGCAACTGAGTCTGGTCGGCAAGCATGATGAAGTTGTCACGGTAGGCTTCAATTACTTTGGTGGTGCTGATGCGAATGACATGTTGTTGCGCCACTTGCCAGCAAAACGTGTGACTCTGGCCGATGGCAGCACTGCGCTGGTGGCAACTGTGTATGACTTGTCGATGGCGAATTATGGTGTCGATCAGGGTCTGGGCGGTGCGGTGGCAAGTTCGTATGACGACGACGTCCCCTACACACCTGCCTGGCAAGAAAAACATACCAGCGTCAAGCGTGAGCTGGTCATACAGGTCGCCCGCGAATTTGCGCAAAATGCCCATGATACCCAAGGCAAGAGCATGGTCATCGTCGGTGCCGCGTTAAATCACTGGTACCACAACGACATGATTTATCGCGGCATCATCAATATGCTGATGATGTGTGGCTGCATAGGCAAATCCGGTGGTGGCTGGGCGCATTATGTAGGACAGGAAAAACTGCGTCCACAGTTTGGCTGGGCGCCGCTGGCCTTTGCCAGTGACTGGGTACGCCCTGCCCGTCAGATGAATGGCACCAGCTTCTTCTATGCCCACACCAGCCAGTGGCGTCACGAAAAACTGGCGATGGATGAGATACTCGCACCGACTGCCGACAAGTCAAAAATCAGCCACATGAGCATGATAGACATGAATGCCAAGTCTGAACGTCTGGGCTGGCTGCCATCGGCGCCGCAACTGGAAACCAATCCTCTCGACGTCTGCGATGCAGCAGAAAAAGCAGGCCTGACACCGCAAGACTATCTGAAGAACAGCCTGAAGTCTGGCACGGTCAACATGAGTTGTGATGACCCGGATAATCCTAGAAACTTTCCGCGCAATATGTTTGTCTGGCGCTCGAATATCCTCGGCAGCTCAGGCAAGGGCCATGAATACTTCCTCAAGTATTTGCTGGGTACACAAAATGCCTTGTTTGATGATCCTGACGAAGCAGTCAAACCGTCTGAAGTCAAATACCGCCCTGTGGCGGCTGAAGGCAAGCTGGACTTGCTGGTCGTGCTCGACTTCCGCATGAGTACCACTTGCCTGTATGGCGACATCGTCTTGCCGACTGCGACCTGGTATGAAAAGGATGACCTCAATACCTCTGACATGCATCCCTTCATCCACCCATTGAGTGAAGCAGTACAACCGCTGTGGGAAAGCAAGACAGACTGGGAAATCTATAAAGGTATCGCCAAGAAGTTTACTGAAATTGGCGGTGACTATCTGGGTACCCGCAAGGACATCGTCCTGCAACCTTTGATGCACGACACACCGGGTGAACTTGGCCAGGCTTTTGAGCCCAAGGACTGGAAAAAAGGTGAATGTGACCTGATACCTGGCAAGACTGCACCTAACTTCTTTGTCGTCGAACGCAACTACAAGGATATCTACAAGAAGTTTACTTCGATAGGACCTTTGCTCGACAAACTGGGCAATGGTGGCAAGGGCATCAACTGGAATACCGAGCATGAAGTCAAGGAAATCGGTGGCATTACCAAGGTCGTGACTGAAGAAGGTGTCAGCAAAGGTCGCCCACGCCTGGAAAGTGCTATCGATGCCTGCGAGATGATACTGACCTTCGCACCGGAAACCAATGGCCATGTCTCCGTCAAGGCATGGGAAGCACTGGGCAAGATCACTGGCCGTGACCATACCCATCTGGCAGTAGGCCGTGAACATGACAAGATACGCTTCCGCGATGTGCAGGCACAGCCACGCAAGATCATTTCTGCACCGACCTGGTCTGGCCTGGAATCTGAAGAAGTCAGCTACAACGCCGGTTATACCAATGTGCATGAATACATACCATGGCGCACGCTGACTGGTCGCCAGCAGTTCTACCAGGATCACCGCTGGATGCTGGATTTTGGTGAGGGCCTGTGTGTGTATAAACCGGCGATCGATACCAAGACCGTGGCACCGATGCTGAATAAATCACCCAATGGTGAGAAAGAGATCGTCCTTAATTTCATCACTCCGCATCAGAAATGGGGCATCCATTCCACCTATTCAGATAATCTGCGCATGTTGACCCTGAGCCGTGGCGGCCCGCATGTATGGGTATCTGAAGTCGAGGCGAAAGAAGCAGGTCTGGTCGATAACGACTGGGTTGAAGTCTTTAACAGTAACGGCACTTTGACAGCCCGTGTCGTGGTCAGCCAGCGTGTGCCCAAGGGCATGTGCCTGATGTATCACGCCCAGGAAAAAATCATCAATACCCCTGGGGCGGAACTCAGCGGCAAACGCGGTGGCATCCATAACTCGGTCACCCGAGCAGTCCTGAAGCCTACCCACATGATAGGTGGCTATGCACAACTTGCTTATGGTTTCAATTATTACGGCACCGTTGGCAGTAACAGGGATGAGTTCATCGTCTTGAGAAAAATGAAGAAAGTAGATTGGCTGGAAGGCAAACTGGAAGAGGAGTCAGCATCATGAGAATACGCGCACAAGTCGGCATGGTGCTGAACCTGGATAAATGCATAGGCTGCCATACCTGCTCGGTCACTTGCAAGAACGTCTGGACCAGCCGTGATGGTGTTGAGTATGCCTGGTTCAATAACGTGGAAACCAAGCCTGGCATAGGTTATCCGAAAGAATGGGAAAACCAGCAGAAATGGAAAGGCGGCTGGCACCGCACTGAAGCTGGCAAGCTGGAACCCAGACAGGGTGGCAAGCTGCGCATACTCGCCAATATCTTCGCCAACCCCAACCTGCCTGCGATTGATGACTATTACGAGCCATTCACGTTTGATTATGAGCACCTGAAAAATGCGCCATTGATGCAGACACCTCCAACTGCACGCCCTATCTCGGTGTTGACTGGCAAGAAGATGGACAAGATAGTCTGGGGCCCGAACTGGGAGGATGATCTTGGTGGTGAATTCAGTGCACGCAGCAAGGATGCCTTGTTTGAAGGTGTGCAAAAAGAGATGTACAGCACCTTTGAATCCACCTTCATGATGTATTTGCCACGCCTGTGTGAACATTGCCTGAATCCGGCCTGCGTCGCATCCTGCCCTTCTGGCTCGATTTACAAGCGTGAAGACGATGGCATCGTGCTGGTCGATCAGGATAAATGCCGTGGCTGGCGCATGTGTATTTCTGGCTGCCCCTACAAAAAGATTTATTACAACTGGAGTTCGGGCAAGGCTGAGAAATGTACTTTCTGCTATCCACGCATAGAGGCTGGTCAGCCTACTGTCTGCTCGGAAACTTGTGTAGGCCGCATACGCTATCTCGGTGTCTTGCTGTATGACGCCGACAAGATAGAAGCCGCAGCATCGGTACCGGATGAAAAGGATTTGTATGAGGCGCAACTAGGTTGTTTCCTCGACCCACATGATCCGGCAGTGATCGCCGAAGCGCGCAAGCATGGCATACCCGAGAGCTGGATAGAGTCTGCACAAAAATCGCCTGTCTACAAAATGGCGATGGAATGGAAGATAGCCTTCCCCCTGCACCCTGAATACCGCACCCTGCCCATGGTCTGGTATGTGCCGCCACTGTCACCGATACAAAAGGCAGCAGAGGCAGGCCATATGGGCATGAATGGCATTATTCCTGACGTCAAGTCCCTGCGCATACCTGTGCGCTACCTGGCTAACCTGCTGACCGCAGGCAAGGAAGAACCCATCACCAGCGCACTCGAACGCATGCTGGCCATGCGCGCCTACAAACGTTCTGAAACCGTGTATGGCGAGCTTGATCACGCAGTATTGAAACAGGTTGGCCTGAATGCAGCGCAAGTCGAAGATATGTACCAGACGCTGGCGATCGCCAATTATGAAGACCGTTTCGTGATCCCGTCATCACACAAGGAAATGGTGGAAGACAGCTTCAATGAAAAAGGCAGTTGCGGTTTCACCTTTGGCAATGGTTGCTCAGGCGGCACTTCGGACGGTGCCTTGTTTGGCAAGAAGCCACAAGGCAGTGTGATCTTTGTCGATATGCCCAAGTCACGCAAGAAAATATCGACTGTTGAGTAACAACAG
The DNA here is from genome assembly GCF_009937955.1 of Undibacterium sp. KW1. Lineage (NCBI taxonomy): Bacteria > Pseudomonadati > Pseudomonadota > Betaproteobacteria > Burkholderiales > Oxalobacteraceae > Undibacterium > Undibacterium sp. KW1. The sequence continues at coordinate 5,173,035 of NZ_AP018439.1, forward strand.
GTGCGCGTGTTATGCGCACCTGTAAAAAACAATAAAGACACCATAAAGGAAATCGTATGCAAATTTATCGCATCCTGTCGGCACTGATGAGCTATCCACAAGCTGATCTGATCGCCGCCCTGCCTGAGATTGAGCAGGCGCTGCAAGACGAGCCTGTGTTTCTCGATGCCTTGCAAGCCACCCTGGACTATCTGCGTTCTGACAGCCTGATCGCTCTGCAAGAAAACTATGTGGCAACGTTTGACCGCACCCATTCTTTATCACTGCACCTGTTTGAACACATCCATGGCGAAAGCCGTGACCGTGGGCAGGCCATGGTCGATTTGCTGGAAGAATACCGTACCCATGGCTTTGAGCCAGAGGCCAGTGAATTGCCTGACTTTGTTCCCTTGTTCCTGGAATTCCTGAGTCTGATGGATGAGAGTACGTCAGAAAAATTGCTCGGAGAAGCCATCCATGTACTGGCAGCCATAGGTATGCGCCTGCAACGCAAGGACAGCCCTTATGCCAACCTGTTCCTGATACTGACGACCCTGACCGATGTCGTACCGCATGAACAGGGGGAGCCGCCAGTGCGTGACATGGACGATGCAATGGAAACCTTTGGCCCGGGTGCCGACGGTGTAGAACCACTGCTCAAACCCAATCTGTCGGGTACGCACCCCCTCAATTTTTATCCCAGACAGCCCGGGCACGGTGCTGCTGCCGCCCAATCAACAGGGAGACCATCATGACTTATCTGCACCAATTCATTTACGGGATTTATCCCTATATCGCACTGGCGATTTTCCTGTTCGGCAGCCTCGCGCGTTTCGAGCGTGAGCAATATACCTGGAAGAGCGATTCTTCACAGATGCTGCATGCCGGTAATCTGCGGCTAGGCAATATCCTGTTCCACGTAGGGATACTGGGCCTGTTCTTTGGTCATCTGGTGGGTTTGCTGACGCCTGTCATCGTCTGGGATACCTTGGGTATCAGCCACAGCTTCAAGCAAATGATCGCCATGGTCGCCGGTGGCGTCTTTGGCAGCCTGTGCATGCTGGGCTTGCTGATTTTGTTGCACCGTCGTTTTACTGACGCACGTATTTCTGCCGTCACCAAGGCGGGCGACAAGGTCTTGCTGTTATGGATCTTCGTCACACTGGGTCTGGGCTTGTCGACGATATTTGAATCTGCCCATCACAGCGATGGCCACATGATGGTCTTGCTGATGACCTGGGCCCAGCACATCGTCACTTTCAAGGGAGATGCTGCAGAATTTATCATCGCTGCGCCCTTGCTGTTCAAGCTGCATCTGTTCATGGGGCTGAGCCTGTTCGTAATCTTCCCATTCACCCGTCTGGTACATGTCTGGAGTGGTTTTGCTTCAGTAACTTATATCAGCCGTGCATGGCAGCTGGTCAGGCCACGCTGATCGCCCCTGATCATTCATGATTTGAAAGAAGGAGAACAAGATGCCCGTCATAGTCAATGATTACGAACTGACAGACGCTGACATGGAAAAGGAATTGCCTGCCCACGAGGGCACGGCAGATGCCATGAAAAGCGCCATGACTGCCCTGGTATTGCGCCGCGTGCTGCTGGATGAAGCGCAGCAACAGGGTATGCAACAGGCAGATGAGGATGAACGCATTGATGCGCTGTTGCGGCAGGAAGTCATCGTCCCCATACCGGCGCGTGAAGAATGCCTGCGCCAGTACCAGGCCAATCCTGCCCGCTTCAAGGTCGGTGAACTGGCGGAGGTCAGCCATATCCTGCTCCAGGTAACGCCAGGTGTGGATCTCGATGCCCTGCGCAAGCATGCACAATTGCTGCTCGATGAGCTGCTGGAAAACCCGGCGCAGTTTGCCGCATGCGCCAAGGTAAATTCGAATTGCCCCTCCAGCGAAGTGGCTGGCAGCCTGGGGCAGGTGACACGTGGCATGACGGTGCCTGAGTTTGAGCAAGCCGTATTTGCAGCAGAACCCGGGCACATCATCCCCAGGCTGGTGGAAACTCGCTTTGGCCTGCACATCATACTGCTGGGCCGCAAACTTGATGGCCAGTTGCTGCCTTTCGAAGAGACCGAAAGCAAGATCGCCCTGGCCATGCAAAAGGCCAGCCATGACCGTGCCCTGCACCAGTACCTGCAATTGCTGGTAGGGCGCGCAAGGATATCCGGCATCGATATCCAGGGTGCAGCTACTCCTTTAGTTCAATAAACCCGAAAGTAAAATCATGTCGCAGGCAATGAAAAAACTCGTGCTTCAACACCTGGAGTGCGATGAACAACTGAACCGCTGCGAAGCAGCTTTGCACAAGGGCGATATGGCGGCTGCGGCCAGGAATTTTGCCCTGTTCAGCCAGCAACTTGATGCTCATTTCGCATTGGAAGAAGAGCGACTTTTCCCGGCGCTGGAAAAAGCCACTGGCATGCTGCATGGCCCTACCGTGGTCATGCGCGCCGAGCACGCAGAAATCCGCAACCTGCGTGATGAAGCCAGGGCTGCCATCAGTGAAGAAGCGGCAGGACAGGCACTGGCCATACTTGATACCCTGAATGTCCTGATACAGCAACACAATATCAAGGAAGAGAATATTCTCTATCCCATGTGCGGCGGCAGCATCCCCGACCTGGAAACAGTGCTGGGCATGAGCACCGGCAGTACCTGCTGCGGTGCCTGTTCCTGCTCCTGATCATTTCAGGAAAAAAGATGTGCTTCAATGGCCAGCCTGAAAGTTCTTAACTACGAACTGTCCCCCGCACCAGCCACCATCTTTGGCTGCTTGTTACCCGCCCCATGGATGGGGTGGTAACGGGACTGCTGCTGGCCTTTGGGCCACAACAGGGCTTGCCTGAGCGTTTTTCCCCACTGGTACTGGCGCTGACGCATTGCCTGGTACTGGGCATGCTGGCACCCATCATGCTGGGCGCCTTGTTCCAGCTCATGCCCGTGGTGGCAGGACAGGCGGTGACAGGTGCCCGCAGGATAGCGCCGTTTGTAGCCCTGGGTTCTGCCCTGATTGCGGCGGCACTGACCCTGGGCTTCTTGCGCGGTCAGAGCTCAGGCTTTGTCTTTGCAGCCGTGCTGGCGGCGATCTTGTACGGTTCAATCATTGTCGCCTTGCTGGTGGCGGCCTGCATGGTCGTGGTGGTCGATGCCACCACCCGCAGCCTGCGCTGGATAGCCTGGCCCCTGCTGCTGGTCGTCGCCCTGGGTATCAGCCTGGCCGGTAATTTTGCGGGCTGGTGGCAGCTTGATGTCATGTATGTACTGGACTTGCACGTGGGTTGGGGTCTGGCAGGCTGGATAGCGGCGCTGGTACTCGGTGTCGCTTCCACCACGGTACCGATGTTCTGGCAAACCAGACGGCCATCAGCGCATTGGCAAAAAGCTTTGCCGGGCGTCTTGTGGCTGGCCTTGTTACCGGCCTTCCTGCCATCCTTGCAGCCTTATGCCCTGCTGTTTGCCTGTTTGCTCATTTTTATCATCGCCAGCTTGTCCTTGAAGGCTATTTCACAGGCCAGGCGGCGCTTTGATCCGGCCTGGGGTTTATGGCTGGTGTGCGCTGGCAGTTATATGACCGCAGCCCTGCTGGCAGCCCTGCCCACTTTGCAAAGCCTGAGTGGCGGCTTTGTCTTACCGGATTTTATGTCTAAGGCAATACCCTGGTGGACAGGTATCCTGGTGCTGGTCGGTGGCGCCGTCTTGCCTGTCAATGCGATGCTGGGCAAGATCATTCCCTTCCTGGTCTTCCTGCATTTGCGCAGGCAGACGCCGATGGGGCAGCGGGTACCGACGATGCAGGTAGTATTACCGCCGCAGCGCCTGCTATGGCAGGCACGCATGGTATTACTGGCATTTGCCCTGCTGTTGCTATTACCGCTGGCACCTGCCTGGCTGACGACTGCAGCAGGTCTGGTATTTTCGCTATCACAAGGCTATCTGGGCAGCCTGCTGATCATCTGCCTGTTGCGTTACCGGCATGAATTGAAGGCCGTGTTGCTTGCTCAATAAACTATTCATATAGGTCAAAAGAACTATCCTGCTTTAGCTTGGCGGCGAATTGTGTCATTGCCGGTCACAGACCACAATGCAGACATGGAAACTCCTGCCCCTCCCTCAAGCACAGCCGCACTGACAGACCGCTTTGGCCGTCGCGTCAGCTACTTGCGCCTGTCTGTCACTGACCGTTGTGATCTGCGTTGCAGTTATTGCATGCCTAAAGGATTTTCTGGTTTTGAAGAACCCGAGAACTGGCTGCGCTTTGATGAGATCACCCGAGTGGTAGCGGCATTTTCCCGCATGGGTGTGGCGCGGGTACGCCTGACCGGCGGCGAGCCCTTGCTGCGCCGTGGCTTGCCACAACTGGTGACACAATTATCGGGCTTGCCTGGATTGCAAGATATTTCGCTTTCCACCAATGCCACCCAGTTACACAAGCATGCCCAGGTCTTGCATGATGCAGGCGTGCGCCGCATCAATGTCAGCCTGGACAGCCTGGACCGTGCCTGCACAGAAAAAATCACCGGGCGCGACAGTTTCGCCAGCATCATGGCCGGGCTGCAGGCAGGCAAGCAGGCAGGCTTTGATCCCATCAAGCTCAACATGGTGGTCATGCGCGGCATCAACGACCATGAAATCATGCGCATGGCACAATTCTGCTTTGAAGAAGGCTTCATCCTGCGCCTGATCGAAGCCATGCCCATGGGCGAAACCGGGCGCAATAGCCAGTACATGGACATAGGCCCGGTACGTGAGCAACTGGTCAGCAAATTCAATTTGATCCCAGCTGCAGCCGAACTGGGGGCGGGCCTGCCCGCTACTGGACCACAGCCGACAGCAAGGGCACGATAGGCTTCATCTCGCCCATCAGCCAGCATTTCTGCGCTACTTGCAACCGGGTGCGTCTGTCGGTAGATGGTACCTTGTATATGTGCCTGGGCCAGGAAGAAAAATTTGAATTGCGTCCCCTGCTGCGTGCCGGCATCAGCGACCAGGAGCTGGAAGCTGCAATCAGAACGGCGATAGAATTGAAGCCTGAGCGCCATGAATTCAAGGAACAACCGCATAAAATCATCCGTTTCATGTCGCAAACCGGTGGCTAGCCATGATGGAAAAAAGGATGAAAAAAAGGGTGGAGTAAAGTATGGAAGTCAGAAATATTCAACAGTTCATCGAGGGATTCCAGCGTTTCCAGAGCAAGTATTTTGCCGGTGAAGACAAGTTGTTTGAAAAACTCAATCATGGCCAGAATCCTACGACCCTGTTGATAGGTTGCTGTGATTCCAGGGTAGACCCGGCGCTGTTGCTTGACTGTGATCCTGGCGATATCTTCGTGGTACGCAATGTGGCGAATCTGGTACCACCCTGCAATGAATCGGCACAGCAGCATGGTGTCAGTGCAGCGATACAGTTTGCTGTAGAAGCATTGAATGTCAAGCGCATCATCGTCATGGGGCATGAAAAATGTGGCGGCATACGGGCGCTGATGCAGGGTTACCAGCCTGGCCGCAAAATAGATTTCATAGGCCGCTGGATGAAAATCGCAGAGCCGGTAAAACTGCAAGTCAAGCAGCAACTCGCCCATTGTTCAGAGGCAGAACAACTGCGTGCCTGCGAGTTAGGTGCGGTGATCAATTCACTCAATAATCTGCGCAGCTTTCCCTGGGTATCCGAGCGGGAAGCCACAGGTGAACTGGCACTGCACGGCTGGTACTTTGATATGAGCAATGGCGCCTTGCTGGCCTATTCAGAACGCTCGGATACTTTCTTGCCCATGGTCTGTCCCCTGAATATTTCCAGTAAAACCCTTATTCCCGAAGTTTCGTACAGCGAACCATAAAAAAACTTCCTTATGCGCCTATACTACGGCTAATCACCAAGACTAATCAAACAGCACTGACCACTACCATGAATCCTATCTCAGGTCCCCCATATACCTTACCAGCAGGCAAGCGCCTGACTTTCAGGATCCTGCTGACGACACTGATAGGTTTAAGTCTGACGCTGGCAGCAGTCGGCTATACCTTATTGCTGTCATGGCAACTTGAGGGCGGTGGCGCAGCGATCAATGAGGCAGGCAGTTTGCGCATGCGCTCTTACCGGCTGGCCATGGAACTCGAACACCAGCAGGTCGCCACAGAGATAAAGCAAGAACTCGATGACTTCAACCGTATCCTGAACGACTTGCAAACAGGCGACGCCAAGCGCCCGCTATTCCTGCCAGCATCACAAGCGATACGCGAACAAATGCTGCTGGTACAAAAAGAATGGCAGCAGCATGTAGAGGTCAATGCAAGAAAAGTCCTGGCTGAAACCGACCTGCAAAACAAGCAGGCCATGCTGACCCTGTATGCAAAAGAACTGCCGGTTTTTGTAGAGAGCATCAACAAGCTGGTGTCGCTGGTTGAAGTAGAGCTGGCAGAAAAAACAACCTGGCTGCGCCTGTGCCAGACCGCCCTGATTTTCATGTCACTGGCCGCCAGCATTGCCTTGCTCTATCTGCTCTACCTGTGGATAGTTGGCCCGGTAACGCGCATGCAGGCCGGTATTGCGCGCATGTCCAGGGATGATCTCAGCGTGCGCCTGCCAATTGAGACTGAAGATGAATTCGGAGTCCTGGCACATGCCTTCAACCAGATGGCTGACCATGTGCAAAGCGTGCACCGCACGCTGGAAGAACGAGTGGCTGAAAAAACCGCCAGGCTGCAAAACCAGAACCATGAAATCAGTACCCTGTATGAAATTGCCGGTTTCCTGGCTGGCCCACATGCGATAGAGGATTTATGCCGGGGTTTCCTGAAAAGAATCATGCAGAGGATGGAGGCTGATGGCGGTACCGTGCGCATACTCGACAACCAGAGCGATAACCTGCATATCACGGTGCATGAAGGCATCTCGGAACAAATGATAGAAGAGGAGCATTGCATCAAGACAGATGACTGCCTCTGCGGTGCAGCTACCCATCAGGGCATTATCATCGTCAGGGATTTTCGCAAGATGGACCAGCAGCGTAGTTATCGCTGCCAGGAAGAAGGGTTTTTCTCGCTGGCGGTGTTCCAGATAATGGCGCGTGAACAGGTCATAGGCAGTTTCTCCCTGCATTTTTCCAAAGAGCGCAATATCATCAGCGAAGAACGCAGGCTGCTGGAAACCCTGGGTAAGAACCTCGGCGTGGCAATTGAAAACCAGCGCCTTATCGCCAGGGAAAAAGAATTTGCTGTGTCCAGTGAACGCAACCTGCTGGCGCAAGGCCTGCACGACAGTATTGCGCAAGGCTTGAATTTCCTGAACCTGCAGGTACAGATGCTGGAAGATTCATTAAGCCGCAATGATGTAGCAGAAATCAAGGACATCGCGCCGCTGCTGCGTGCCGGTGTGCAAGAGAGTTATGAAGATGTGCGCGAACTGTTATTGAATTTCCGTACCCGCCTGCAAGACAGTAATCTGGAATCCGAGATGCGCAATGTCGTCGCCAAATTCCAGCGCCAGACCGGCATCCATGGCGAGATAGAATTTGTCGGTAATGGCGCACCACTTGCGCCAGAACAGCAATTGCAGGTGCTATTCATTTTGCAGGAAGCCTTGTCGAATGTGCGCAAGCACGCGCAGGCTGGAGAAGTCAGGATCAGGGTGAAGAATGAACGTGATTTTTCCCTGACTGTGACGGATAATGGCGAAGGTTTCAACATGGACGAAGTCCATGAAAAAGGCGAAGCCCATGTGGGACTGCGCATCATGCAGGAAAGAGCAGACCGGCTGGCTGCCAAATTCCATATCGCAAGCCAGTCTGGCGAAGGTACCACGATAGCACTGGAGTTATTGCGGCAGGAACGCCTGGTAGCATAAGCATCATTTATAAAAAACTGGGGACACGGAATAGCCATGCCTATCAAGATTTTGCTGGTGGATGACCACACACTTTTCCGTAGCGGCATACGCTTGCTGCTACAGCGTAATCCTGAATTTGAGGTGGTCGGCGAAGCCGTCGATGGTCTTGACGGCGTCAAGCGGGCCAAGCAATTGCGCCCTGATGTCGTGCTGATGGATTTGAACATGCCCGGCCTGTCTGGCCTGGAAGCCATGCAACTCATCGTTGAGGATTTGCCCGACACGGCAGTGCTCATGCTGACCGTATCTGAAGAAGCCGAGGATTTAACGACCGCCTTGAAAAATGGCGCACGCGGTTATTTATTGAAGAATATAGAAGCAGATTACCTGACCCAGGCCATCAAGCGTGCCGCCGCTGGTGAGCCTGTGATCGCCGAATCCATGACCGCCAAGCTGGTATCGCAATTTCGCTCCGGGTTGAATCAGAATAATGTTCCCAAAAAAGAAAAACTGACACCGAGAGAAAGAGAAACCATGGTCTGCCTGGCTCGCGGCGAGAGCAATAAGGAAATTGCCCGCAATCTCGACGTGGCAGAAAGCACCGTCAAGATCCATGTGCAAAACATATTGAAGAAACTGAACCTGACCAGCCGTGTGCAGATTGCCGTGTATGCAGTCGAGCATGGCATGGATAAAAATTAATTTTTAAACAAAGCCATCCCTTTCCCCTCATCCGACCACATCTCGCCTCATCCTCCCTTATCCATTTGCAGCAGCGGCCTAGTCCTCCCGGCGTATAGGCATAGCCACATCAGACTTCTACACTTGATCTCAGTCAGTTTGCCGGAGATCTGTGATGACGAAAATAAATTTATTGGGCCTGCTGCAAAACCATGCCTTGTTCCGCCATATTTCGCAGGAAGATGTCAGGGAACTGCAAAAAGAAGTCCTCAAGCTGGAGCTGGATAAAGGCGCCATGCTGTTCCGCAAGGGCGACATGGCAGAAGCCACCTATATTGTGGTCTTTGGCCTGGTCAAGCTCTGCCTGCCCTCATCACAGGGCAATGATAAAGTCCTGGAGCTGATACGCGGCGGGCAAAGCCTCGGTGAAGCCATGATGTTTCTCGATGAGCCCTACCCCTTTTATGCAGAAGCGCTGGAGAATACGCTGCTGCTGAAAATCCCGCGCCACGCGCTGTTGCAATTGCTGGACCGCTCCCCCCTGATTTCGCGGCAGATGCTTGCTGGCCTGTCATACCGCCTGCTGGGTTTCATCCGCAATGTAGAACGCTATTCCCTGCAAAATGCGACGCAGAGAGTGATCGATTATTTGCTGCAATTGTCTGCCTCGCAGCACAGCAATGATATACGGCTGGAACTTAAAAAACACCTGGTCGCGTCCCTGCTGAATCTCTCGCCTGAAACCTTGTCACGTGTCTTGCACCAGTTAATGGATGAGCAATTGATCAGGGTATGTGGATCAAATATACATATCGCTTCTGAAGAAGCACTGAAATCATATCAGACGCAAATTCCCGCCATGAACTGAAACTGAAGCAGAGCCCATTTTATTGACCCAGCACAATGACTGTGCGAATAATTTTCATTACCATTTGAGGCATGAAACCTATAGATCTGGTGGCTCCTGCCGGTAGTCTGCTTGCCTTGAAGGCAGCGGTAGATAAAGGGGCAAATGCGGTTTACCTTGGCTTGCGCAATGCGACCAATGCGCGCAATTTTGGTGGATTGAATTTTGCCGACCACGATATACGGCAAGGAGTTGCCTATGCCCATGAACGTGGCCGGCAAATCCTGTTTGCCATCAACACCTATCCGCAGGCACGCGCTGTTGGTGAATGGCGGGCGGCAATTGACACTGCCGTGCAGATGGGTGCAGATGCGGTGATACTGGCCGACCCTGGCCTGATGGCGTATGCGCGTGACCGCCACCCTGAGCTGCGCCTGCATTTGTCGGTGCAGGGCTCGGCCAGTACGCTCGATGCGATAGAACTCATGCGTGAGCAATTTGCCATCCGGCGCGCCGTACTGCCGCGCGTGCTGACCCTGCCCGAGATAGAAAAGATCATACGCCAGACCAGCGTGGAAATAGAAGTGTTTGGCTTTGGCAGCCTGTGCGTTATGGCGGAAGGCCGTTGCCTGCTCTCAAGCTATGTCACCGGCGACTCACCAAATAATAAAGGCGTATGTTCGCCAGCGCATGCGGTGAGCTGGGAAGAACAAGACCAGACCATGTATGCGCGTTTGGGCGGTACCCTGATAGACCGCTATGCACCCGGTGAAGCCGCCGGTTATCCAACCTTGTGCAAAGGGCGTTTCGAAGTCGAAGGTGAAATCGACTATGCACTGGAAGAACCAACCAGCCTGAATGCCATTGGCCTCTTGCCCAAGCTGATCAATATGGGTGTTGCCGCCATCAAGATAGAAGGCCGCCAGCGCAGTCCGAATTACGTCAGCCAGGTCGTGGCTACCCTGCGTGCGGCACTCGATGCCGCGCAACGCGACCCGGAACGCTATTCACCGCGCACAGACTGGCAAGCCAGCCTGGCCCGCCATGCCGAAGGCGCGCAAGTGACCCAGGGTGCTTTTGAACGTCCGTGGAAATGATATGACTGACAGCTTACCTGCTACCACCGCTCTGCTTTCCCTCGCGCCCCTGGCCTACTACTGGTCCAGACAGGACACTTTGAATTTTTACGTCGATGCCATGCAATGGCCGATCGATATCGTCTATCTCGGTGAAGTCACTTGCTCGCGCCGCCATCTGATGAAACTGGATGACTGGCTGGCACTGGGCAAGGAATTACGGGATGCAGGCAAGCAGGTTGTGCTATCCAGCCTGACCCTGATAGACAGCGAGGCCGACCGGCGCAATATGCACAGGATGATAGAACGCGCCTGCGCAGAAAACTTCCTGGTCGAGGCGAATGACTACAGCGCCGTGCGCGCCATGCAGGGCAAGCCCTTTGTTGCCGGGCCGCATCTGAATATCTATCATGCAGACAGCCTGGCATGGCTGGCCAGCCTCGGTGCCTGCCGCTTTTTACCGCCGCTGGAAATGGGGCGCGATGCGCTGGCAGCCTTGCAACAGCAACGCGGTGTACAGATGCAGACTGAAGTACAGATCTGGGGGCGCATGGCCCTGGCTTTTTCATCACGCTGCTTCACCGCCAGGCATCATCGCCTGCGCAAGGATAGTTGTGAATTCCGCTGTGAGCTATACCCGGACGGGCTGCCCCTGGCCACCCGTGACGGCAAGGATTTTTTGACCATCAATGGCATACAGACCCAGAGTGCCAGTTGCGTCGATCTGGGTGCGCAATTACCTGAACTGGCCGCCATGCAGGTGGATATCTTGCGCCTGCAGCCACAGTCACAAGGCATGGCAGAAGTGATTGCGGCATTTGACCGTGCCAGAACGGCAAAGCTGGCTGCCGAAGTCAGCGAGACCCTGCTGCCACCCCATGCACAGCGCAGCAATGGCTACTGGATGGATAAGCCCGGCATGCAATGGCTGGCCGGAGAGAGATAAATCAACATGGACCTGAGTAATTTCCGTTTTCCCAAGAACATACAAAAACTGGGCAGCTATGTGCCAGCACCACTGGCGAATGCCCCTTTGATGCTGCTGCTTGAACTGGCCAGGCAGCGGGCACTGCTGGTCGCACCTGAGAGTCTGTACGGCAAGAGTTTTCGTATCAGGGTAGAAGACCTCGGTTTGTCACTGTGTTTTTACTGCGAGGCTGGCAAATTCAAGCCACTATCATCTCTGCCCCAGCCGGATGTCAGCCTGTCTGCCAGCGCCATGGATTTTTTAAAACTGGCAACTGGTCAAGAAGATGCCGACACCCTGTTCTTCCGCCGTCGTTTGAAGATGGAAGGTGACACTGAACTGGGCATCGCCGTCAAATACTGGCTTGATGCCAGCGAACGCCCTGCCTGGCTCGCCCGCTTTGGTCAGCGCTTCATGCATGCAGGTGAAGGTGTGTGATGAAAACCGTGCCACTGCCCCTGGTGTATTCCTGCTCTGGCTGTTCCAGTGTCGCGCAACTGGCCAATGATTGTGCGCTCAGGCTGGACCGCGAACAAAAGGCGCAGATGTCCTGCATCAGTGGCGTTGGTGGCGGCGTTGCCAGTCTGGTTAAACTGGCGCAATCTGGCAGGCCTGTACTCGCACTGGATGGCTGTGCACTGGCCTGTGTCAAAGCCTGCCTGCAACAGGCCGGTGTCGTCCCTGATGTTCATCTGGTGCTGAACCAGCAAGGCGCACGCAAGCGCTTCCATGCTGATGCCACTGAAGATGAGAGGAAACATATCTGGCAACAGGTCGAAGATGCCGTGCAGGCCCTGGAGCCGCAAGCATGAAGCCAGGTTTATATTTTGCGGGGCCTCGCTGGCCCCACCCAAGGGATACATGATCATGAAACGTCTTGCCACCGCCCCCACAGACTGTATTTCTTTCTCGGTGCTGTGTCTGTCTTTATCCTGTTCTTCTGGTGGTGGTTGCAGCTACAGCATCCGCAGACCATGGCCATACCCTTGCATGCCTTGCTGATGCCGCTAGGTGTCTTCCCCTTGTTCATTTTGGGTTTTACTTTCACTGCCGGGCCTAAATGGCTGGCCGTCAGCGCTGACGATGACTACTTCCTACTGCATGGTGCCACCTATTTTTGCGGCCTGCTGTTGGCCATGCTGGCAGCCAGTCTGGGCTTGTCGCCTTTGCGCAGCTCGGGTTTTGCACTGATGCTATGCGCCTGGCTGGCAGTGATCTGGCGCTGGGCCGGTTTGATCAAACGCAGCACAGTGCCGGATAAAAAACATGCGATTGCCATCTTGCTTGCCATGTGCGGTGGCGCATGTGCACTGGCCGCGACCCTGATGTGGAGTTGTGGCTGGACAGATGCATGGATCATCGCCCGCCAATGCGCCTTCTTTGGCTTTTTACTGCCGGTGTTCCTGACCGTCTGCCATCGCATGCTGCCATTTTTTAGCGGCAATATCATCAAACCCTACGTGGTCTGGCGTCCTTACTGGTTGCTGCTTGCCTGGTTAAGCGGCTGTGGTTTGCTGGTGATCAGCGGCAGCCTGCAATGGCGCTGGCTGGAAGCTGGTGCGGCCACAGCGATGAGCCTGAGTTTCATGTATACCTCCTGGCGCTGGGGTCTGTTGCGCAGCATGGCAAACCGGCTGCTGGCCATGCTGCATCTGTCGTTTGCCTGGCTTGCCATCGTCTTTGCACTGCAGGCTGCGGGCGCGTATGGCGTATCAGTCGGATCAGCGCCTGTGCATGCGCTGGCCCTGGGTTTCATGGGTACCATGCTGGTGGCATTTGTCAGCCGGGTTACTTATGGTCACAGTGGCCGCCCGCTGCAGGCCTCCGGCCTGTTATGGGGTATTTACCTGGGCTTGCATATTGCCGCCCTGTTGCGCATTTTGGGAAGCCTGTTGTCATACAGCTTTCTCATCACGGTCTCTGCAACAGCCTGGCTGGCCCTGCTGGCATGCTGGATCGCGATGATGCTGCCTATCTACCTCAAAGCGCGGGCAGATGGGCAGGCTGGTTAATTGTGAAGTCCATGCAAAACAAAAGAAATCAGGCGCGTATATACACCCAGGCTCGCCTGCCATATTTTAACAATATGAATTGATGATGCAAGTCGATAAGGCATGCAGATTTTATTTTCAACCTATGAGCTTCAATAACTTCAGCATGCGTGCGAAAGTTTTTCCATAAGGTGGATAAAGCAGGTGCATGCCATTCAGGCTGCTTTGATAGAACACAGGCTTCTCCTTGCTGAGCGCACGGAAACCCCATTCGCCATGGTAGGCACCCATGCCACTGGCACCAACGCCACCAAAAGGCTGTGACTCCTGACTCAGATGCCACAGACAATCATTGATGGTCACACCGCCAGACACGGTTTGCTGCAGCACCAGGTCGTGGTTGCCATTGTCGGTGCCGTACCAGTACAGGGCCAGTGGGCGCTCCCGGTTGTTAATGAATTCTATCGCCTCTTTGACGTTGCCTTGATAGGTAACGATGGGCAGCAAGGGGCCAAAAATTTCTTCCTGCATGATGCGCATGTCTGGCGTGGGATTCAAGACCAGCACCGGGGCCTGTTTGCGTGCGGCTGTCATGCCTGCTGACTGGGCGGTGCTGGTGAGTGGCAGCAATTGCGCACCCTGCTCTATGGCGTCATTCAATAAGCCTTGCAAGCGCTGGTAATGATGGTCGTTGATGATGGCAGTGTAGTCTGGATTGTCTTCCAGCACCGGGTACATCTTGCCAGTGGCAGCTACCAGCGCGGCCACCAGTTCATCGCGCTTGTCTGCCGGCACCAGTACATAATCCGGTGCCACGCAGGTCTGGCCGGCATTGAGCAATTTGCCAAAAGCCAGGCTGGCTGCGGCGGTTTTGATGTTGGCGCTGACATCCACAATTGCCGGGGATTTGCCACCCAGTTCCAGCGTTACTGGCGTCAGGTTCTTGGCTGCGGCAACTGCCACATGCCTGCCGACTGCGGTTGAACCTGTGAACACCAGGTGGTCGAAACGCAGTTCAGAAAATGCCTTGGCCACGTCTGCACCGCCAGTGATGACCACCATTTCATCTTCAGAGAAATAATCAGCAACCAGCTTGGCCAGCAGTGCTGAATAATGTGGAGTCAGCTCTGAGGGTTTGAGCATGACCCGGTTGCCTGCGGCAAAGGCAGCAATGGCTGGCCCCAGCGCAAGTTGATGCGGATAATTCCATGGCGAGATGATGCCGACCACACCCAGCGGCTGGCTCAGCAACCTGTTCTTTGCAGGCAGGTATTGCAGGGCAGTGGCAGCACGACGCGGCTTCATCCAGCCAGCAAGGTGGCGTCTGGTGTGCTTGATGGAAGAAGCGATGAGCGATAAATCGGCCAGTTCAGTTTCGTGCGCTGAGCGATGTCCAAAATCCTTGCTGATCGCCTGGTTGATTTCTGCACCATGTTGCACGGTTATTTTTTCGAGACGGCTGAGCCAGTCCAGTCGCTGCTGCAGATCAGGGTGAGGCTGGGTACGACAGGCAGCTCGCAAACGCTTGAGCGTGGCTTCCAGGGTTTGCGCAATGACTTCGGGTGCCAGATTCATTTCCATACCAGTCTCCTCAACATAATGATCATTTATGTAATTTTTGCCATTATGCGTCAAATTTCAAGGGGATCAAGGTATAAATGTATGAGGAACCTTTGATATCAACAATAGACATGAAAACCGGCCAGTATCAGTTGACCAATACCTGACCGGTTTTTTTTAATACTAGCTACTCAAATGCCTTTACGCACCAGCACTGGATCTGGCCGGTATACCGCAGGCATGACACGCTTGAGGTTTTCAACCTTGGGCAAGTCGTTGATGGCGATGTATGGCTCATTAGGATGCAGGGTCAGGTAATTCTGGTGATAGGCCTCTGCTGCGAAGAAACCTGTGTCTGCTTCCAGGGTGGTCGCCAGTTTGCCACGGAAAGCGCGCGAGGCATTTAGTTGGGTGATGTATTTTTCAGCCACGTCGTGTTGTACTGGCGTAGCTGGGAAAATCGCAGAACGGTATTGTGTACCACTATCCGGCCCCTGGCGGTTCAACTGGGTTGGGTCATGCGCGACAGAGAAAAATATCTGCAGCAGCTTGCCATAACTGATCTGGCTAGGATCATAGGTCACCTGCACTGCTTCTGCATGGCCGGTTGCGCCTGAGCCCACCAATTCATAATGCGCAGTTGCTGCCTTGCCACCGGCATAGCCCGAGACTGCATTGGTGACACCGCGCACATGTTGGAAAACGCCCTGCACACCCCAGAAGCAGCCACCGGCAAACACTGCAGTCTCAGTCTTGGCACTGCCTGCCGGTACATCCACCACTGGCGCGGCAATGATGACTGCTGCCTCATCGGCCCTTACCTGGCCATTGAAAACCAGTGCTGCTGCGACACAGCCTATGCCCAGCAACAGGGCTGTAAAACTGTTTGCTATTTTCATGTCGTACTCCTTGTAATTAATGTAGAGGCTGTTGCAAAATTAAGCTGGCTAGGCGTCGCCGACGAAGACAGTACTTTAGTACGGCTAGGAGGCGCAACAACGCCAGGTTAATTTTGCGGCAGCCTCTTAACCAAAAGTGAAGGCGTAAGTTTCAACGCCAGGATCAAGAAACTCTATGCTGAAAGTGTGCCCGGCAACTTTGCCGGATTGTCGCACCAGTTGGTACAAACGCTGGCCAGTCACCGTGCCCGTACCGTCGGCGGCGATGTCACTGCCATGTGCGGCACCAGGCGCAGCACCGTCGATAGTGACGCGGAAACGCACAGGCTTGCCGTCTTTGCCGGGCCCCAGCACCAGATGCAGGTCACGGGCCTGGAAGCGGTAAGTGATGCGCCCGCCCTTTTGCGTCAGGGCGGCATGTTCTTCCTGCACCTTCCAGTTACCTGCCAGACCCCATTGATTCAGCGCGAGTTGCGCTGGCAGGCTGTAATCAGCATTGCGGTTTTGCTGTACACCGCCAGCTGAAGCAAAGTTTTGCACGCGGCTATAACCAAGATAGGTTTCTGGTGATTTGACCTGGCTATCGTCCGCCGCCATTTGTGCACCGGCCGCCCCCGTCTCAATGACGACATCATTGGCGACATTTTTCTGGCCTGCTTCTTCCAGCAATTGCTGTATCACCTGCTCAGATTGCACATACTCGCCTTCACCAAAATGATGGTGGCGTATGCGGCCAGTGGCATCGATGAAATAATGCGCAGGCCAGTACTTGTTGCCAAAAGCACGCCAGATTGCATAGTTGTTGTCGATGGCAACCGGGTAGCTGATACCCAGGTCGCGCACGGCCTTGCTGACATTGGCAGGGTCACGCTCAAACGCAAATTCAGGCGCATGCACACCAATCACAACCAGGCCCTGGTCACGGTATTTCTTGGCCCATGCCTGCACATACGGCAGGCTACGCAGGCAATTGATGCAAGAGTAGGTCCAGAAATCGATGAGCACGACCTTGCCTTTGAGCTCCTGCGCAGTCAGTGGTTTGGAATTGAGCCATTGTGTTGCACCATCCAGTGACGGCATGCTGCCCTCTTCGGGCAAAGAACCCGTTGCTGCATTATTGCCATGCGCAGACATCGTGGCATTCGATGGTGCCATGGTGTTGGATGTCATTTGCTTGTTCGATGCCATCATGGCATTGGAAGCCATCGTTGCATTCGAGGCCATCATCGCCCCCTGCTGCGTTGCGATCTGTGCTGGTGCCGGATTGGCTTGTACATCTGGTGAAAAACGGTCTATCAATTGCTGTTCCAGACCTGAGGTGGCAACAGTAGATAAGCGTGTCAGCAGGCCAGTATCCAGACCCAGCGCAATCGCAGCAACACCGGCTATCATCGCAGCACCCAAAATGCGGCGTACCCATTCACCAGCACCCAGTGAGCGTTTCATCGCGGCAAATACCTTGCCACCTATCAGCAAGGCCACGGCCAGTGAAGTCGCGGCACCAGCAGCATACGCCAGCAGCAGGAAAGTTGTCTGTGCACTCGCACCATTGAGTGCTGCGCCAGTGAGCAGCAGACCAAGTACCGGCCCGGCACAGGGTGCCCACAACAGGCCCGTCGCCACGCCAAGCAATAACGATGAACCTATGCCACCGCCATCTGCCTGTGCCGTACTTGATAAACGGTCACCAGCAGCCACCAGTGGCTTGGTGAGCTTGTCAGCCAGGTGCGGGAACAATAGCGTCAGGCCAAAGAACGCCAGCAAGGCCATTGCAAGCCAGCGGCCATATTGATTGGTCTGCAACACCCAGTTACCACCAACCGCAGCCAGCGTGGCAACCGCGGCGAAAGTCAGCGCCATGCCCACCAGCAATGGCAAGCCACTGCGGCGGAAAGGCTGACCAGTGCGGGCGAAGACAAACGGCAGCACCGGCAGGATGCAGGGGCTGAGTATGGTCAGCACGCCACCAAGATAAGAAATAAGTATCAACAACATGTTTGCTTTCTGTATGCCGCTCAGGCTTAATCAGGCTTAATTAGGCTTTACCCGGTGTGAATGTCATTGCCACGCCATTCATGCAATAACGCAAACCGGTAGGGCGCGGGCCGTCATCAAATACATGGCCGAGGTGACCACCGCAGCGGCGGCACAGCACTTCTGTGCGCAGCATGCCAAAGGTAGTGTCGGTCACATTGACAACAGCGCGCTCCAGTGGCGCATAAAAGCTGGGCCAGCCAGTGCCGCTGTCAAACTTGGTTTTTGATGAAAACAGTGGCAACTGACAGCCAGCGCAACTGAACTGACCGCTGCGGTGTTCATCATTGAGCGGGCTGCTGAAGGCACGCTCGGTCGCGCCACGGCGCAAGACCTCGTATTGCATGCCGGTCAGCAGACGACGCCATTCGGCATCGGTGCGTTGAACTTCAAACACATTCCCCACAGGGGCGGCTGACAACATGCGGCTCATGGCGAGCATGCTGCCAGCCAGTAGAAATTGACGTCGGTTTTGCATATATCCTCCTTGGTGTATGTGCAGCATCTGTGCCACTGTTCTTATTGTGCGCCTCAATCGCTGTCCAAGTCTTCACGTAAAGTTAAACGATTTGTGATACTTTTTATCTGCAAATCCTGCACAATGACAACATTCGGATGGCGGGGAAAAGCGTGGATACAGCAAAAAATATTCTGATCGTGGAAGATGACATGCCCATCGCCGACCTGCTACGCCTGCACATGAAGGACGAGGGTTATCAGGTCACGCATTGCGCTGACGGCAGACAGGGCCTCGCACAATTGCGCACTGGTAACTGGGATGCCCTGATCCTCGACATCATGCTGCCTGGTGTGGATGGTCTGGAGATTTGCCGCCAGGCACGTGCCATGGAAAACTATGTGCCGATTATCATCATCAGTGCCCGTTCCAGCGAAGTGCACCGCATCCTGGGTCTTGAACTTGGCGCTGACGATTACCTGGCCAAACCTTTCTCGGTACTGGAGCTGGTGGCCCGCGTCAAGGCCATGCTGCGCCGTGCCGATGCGACGGACAAGAGCCGCCGCACTGAAGCCGGAGACGTGGCCGTAGATGGCGTGGCCTTGTCGCCAGTGACACGGGTCGCCACTGCCGATGGCAAGCTACTGGACCTGACCCCGCGTGAATTTGACTTGTTGTACTTCTTTGTACGCCACCCTGGTCAGGTCTATTCACGCCTGGATTTGCTCAACAAGGTCTGGGGTTATGAGCATGAGGGGTATGAACATACCGTCAATACCCACATCAACCGCCTGCGTGCCAAGATAGAGAGCAACCCGGCGGAACCGCAGCGCATCCTGACTGTGTGGGGCAAAGGTTACCGTTACGCGCTGCCGGGAGAGGTGACGTGAAGCTGACGCTGTCCCAGCGCCTGTCGCTGGTATTTTCTGTGTTGTTGCTGGCCAGTTGTGGTGTCTCTGCCTGGTTGCAGATACGCGCCAATGACATGCGTGAGATGGAAGTGGTGCAGGGCCTATCGCGCGGACTGGCAGCCAGCATCGCCGTCAATGCGCAATTGACAGGCACAGAAGAAATGGGGCCGGATTCTGTACGCCGCCTGTTTGACCAGTTAATGAGCGTCAACCCCAGTGTGGAAGTTTATCTGCTCGATGAAACCGGCAAGATCATCGGCAATGCGGCACCACCTGGCCGTATGAAACGCCAGCAGGTTGATCTGACACCTATACGCAAATTCCTTGATGGCCGTATGTTGCCCATACTCGGTGACGACCCCCGCAGTATCACCGGACGCAAAGTATTCAGCGCGGCGGCATTGCGCAGTAACAAGCCTGAATCACATTACATCTACGTTATTTTGCAAGGCGAAGAACATGATCGCTATGCTGCGCATGCGGGTATCAATGCGGTATTGCGTGTCACCCTGTTATCGATGGCACTGGTAGCATTGCTGACACTGGTGGCTGGCTGGGCTGCACTGCGCTGGGTCACCCGACCTTTGCACAAGCTGGCAGACACCATGCGCCGTTTTGATACCCAGGCTGAACAGCCCGTCGTACCACCACCGTTAGCACAGGCTACCAACCAGCGTGATGAAATCGCGGTACTGGAAACCAGTTTCGGGCAAATGGCGGCGCGCATCAATGAGCAATGGCATACATTGAAGCAGATGGATCATGACCGGCGCGAAGTGGTCGCCAATATCTCGCACGACCTGCGCACGCCGTTGACATCCATCCACGGTTACCTGGAA
Source organism: Undibacterium sp. KW1 (assembly GCF_009937955.1). Taxonomy (NCBI): domain Bacteria; kingdom Pseudomonadati; phylum Pseudomonadota; class Betaproteobacteria; order Burkholderiales; family Oxalobacteraceae; genus Undibacterium; species Undibacterium sp. KW1. The sequence goes on from NZ_AP018439.1 coordinate 5,193,111, forward strand.
ACCCTGGCTGCCAGAGATGCGACGCTGGATGCGGCTGAGCGCCAGCGCTATCTGGCGATTGCGCTGGGCCAAAGCCGCAAAGTTGGCCGTCTGGCGCAGGCGCTGTTTGACCTCGCGCGTCTCGAACATGGCGGCGTAGCGCCAGAGCCTGAAGCCTTCATGCTGAATGACCTGATACAGGATGTGTTCCAGAAGTTTGAGCTACAGGCGCAAAACGGCCAGGTCAGGCTGGAAGCAGAGCTGGATGGCAATGCCATGGTCATGGCAGACCTCGGCATGATAGAGCGGGTGCTGACCAACCTCATCGACAATGCCATACGCCATACACCAGCAGGCGGCGCGGTGGCTGTGGCGGTAGCAAAACGCTCGCAGGCAGTGGAAATCTGCATACGTGATACTGGCCCGGGCATACCCGCTGAATTACTGGACAAGCTGTTCAAGCGGCCATTTGCACTCAGCGGTGCAGGCCACGGTGGCGGCCTGGGTTTGCTGATCGTGCACCGCATCCTGCAATTACACCATAGCAGTATAGAATTACGTACAAACCCTGCTGCAAACAGCACGGGAGCCTGCTTCTGCTTTGCCCTGCCACTGGCAACTGACGCTGCGGGTAACATTAACTCATCGATAAATAAACAGATTAAGTAGGACTTACGCAAAATTGTCCCAACCAGGCGTAGCGACGAAGACAGTACTTCAGTACGCGGCTCCTAGGAGAGGAGCTGCAACGCAGTTGGGGCGGTTTTGCGTAAGTCCTATTAAGGAAAAGCACCATTGAAAACTAGAGCATGGATCAGGCTGCCGTCGGGCAAACACCTTGACCTGATCAACCCCGATCCCCAGGCCTGGCTGGATAGCGACCTGGCAGACAGACTGTCGAGAACTTACCGCTGGGGTGGCGAATCCTGTTGGCCACGTCCACTGTCAGTAGCCCAGCATAGCCTGAACGTACTTGCCCTGCGCAGTACCATGACAGAAACACCCATGAGCGCAGGAGCCGCCTTGCGCGAACTCTTGCATGATGGTGAAGAAGGCCTGCTGGCCTTCGACTGTATTTCACCGCTGAAAGCCGTATTAGGCGCGCCGTTCAAGGAAGTCAGCGACAGGCTCACAGATGCGATCGTCAGACGCTATCAGCTACCCGCCTGGGATGAGATGGATTACCGCCTGCATAAACTGGCAGATGAACTGATCGCCGCCTCAGAAGCCGTGCATTGCGCCGGCTGGCCGCGCAATGAAGTACTGGATGTGCTGGAAATCAAACTCCCCATCCTCGAAGACGACCCGCTGGCAGAAATCTATGATAGTCAGCCGTGGGAGCCTTGGCCTCCAGAACTTGCAAGTCAGCGATTTCTGGATAGGATGATAGAGTTGAGCAAGACATAAGGACAGAAAAGTCTGTACCTGCTCATTCTCCTGCCTGATAGAAATTTCTGTGCTAAAAATCAGGCGACAAGGTTTTTTTCCAACTCAAATAAGTCAGCTCTATCATTATCAGCAGCAACATGCTTATACCCAGTGCAGGCAAAGCTATTCCCAGGGCGATCATGAGCAGCCATACCCACCAGGAGATTGCCTGTGCATGCCTGCGCTCCAGCTTAGGTGCAGACAATGTACCTGCTTTGCGGCGTTGCAGCCACATGACATAGCCAGATACCACTGAAAAAATCACGCTTACACCCACCAGCACCAGCAGTGCCTGGTTCCACCAGCCAAATTCACCACGATGAAATGGAATGCCAACAGCAGTAGCGCGGGACAGGACTGGCATCTGCTCCCAGCCAGACTGGAACATGGTATTGCCGCTGTAAGCATCCAAAATCAACTGAAAGCGTTTGCCAGGCTGGCTGCGATCATAATTATCTATCTTCCATACTCCGCTTTCAGATTTTGGTGGTGTCAATTGCATCTGTACATCAGGTGCCTGATTTTTTGCCTGTTGATATACCGCTTGCATGCTCAGTGCCAAGTTGCCATTGATAGCAACAACTGACTTTAAGTCTTTCGGTGCTCTTGGTGTATTTTGTGCAGCCGCATTCTGCGCCATGCGGAAGTTTTCCCCTGCATATTTAGCCCAGGTCAGGCCTGTCAGCAAAATAGTCAGAGTGACTAAGCCCAGGACGATACTTAACATGCTATGCAGGTAGCGCCAGGTAGCACGGCGATTATTGCCACTGTATTGCAACACGCTGCGCCAGCTTGCTTTGCCCCGTGGCCACCAGAGATAAATGCCAGTGATCATCATCATGAGCATCCAGCTGGCTCCCAGTTCTATGATCCAGCGCCAGCCATCCCCTTGCAGCATATTGGAATGCAGTTTGCGGGCCCAATTGCGGAATCGCCCTGACTCCAGAATACTTCCCTGTATTTTGGCTGTACCAGGATCAACATAGACAATCAGGTTTTCTGCCCGGGCGCTATGATCATTAGCTTCGACCTTGGCAGCCTTTGACGCTGCTGGCATCTGATGTCCCTGGTGCTCTTCATGCCCATTCGGCTTACTGGTCTCTGTATTGTCAGTTTTTTTGCCGCGCTGTCTTTGTTCACCAAAGATCACTTGCGTGGTTTCTCCCACTGTATAAGCCGGGATTATGGACTTGATTTGCTTACCCGGAAAGGCTGCCATCGCCGCATCAACTTGACGATCAAGTGGCAACGCAGGCCTGATTTGCTCAACCTTATCCAGCTCGCCATGTTTCCATGCTTCGATCTGCGGTGTAAAAATGTACAGTATGCCTGTCAGTGCAGCAAACAAGACGATAGGTGCAGTCAGCAAGCCTGACCAAAAATGCAAGCGCCAAAAGACCCTGTGCAATAAAGCGCTTTTATTGACATGCTGTATATCCAGGTCACTCATTTTCTTACTCCAGAATTCTTAGGGAAGCAGGCGGACGCCAGTGCTCCGCCTGTTTGTTGATCGCTACTTAGTATTGGTAGCGCACTTCGACAAACAGATTTCGTCCTGGCGAAGGATGAGATTGATATGCCCGGTAATCCGTGACGTTGTCTATTCCCGCTGCCAGCTCCAGACCTTTGACTGGCTTGAACAAGACACGCAGATCAAGCTGCTTGACACGCGACAAACCTCCATAGGTATCTGGATTGGTATCCAGATTCAGCATGTCATTGTATTGACGCCCTGCGTAACGGTAACTGCCCGCCACACTCCAGCGACCGCTTGGTGCGTAACTCAGGGTGACTGATCCACGGATGCGGGGTATGCGTACCCAGGTCTTGCCTACTGAGGCGATAAAATTATCGTTCTCGATGATCTTGGAATCATTCAATGCCAGATTACCATCCAGATTCAGGCCGTTAATGAACAGATTGTCGATGTCGCCAGCCAGTTCAATACCCCGTGTACGTACCAGCCCCACGTTTTGTACATTGGTGATACTTGGGAAAACAGCCGTATTGGTCTGACTCCAGATGGTATCGCGTATATTGTCTTGAAATAGTGAGACTCGCAGACTGGCATTGCGGTAGCGTTTCTCCAGCATCAATTCAATGGCATCGGATTTTTCCGGGCGCAAATTAGGATCATTCAACACAATGCTACTGCCGGATTGCGTGCCCTGGAATAACTCGGCAACCGTGGCAAAGCGCGTACCTCGTCCAGCAGAAAGGCGGGCAGTAATATCATCTGCCGCTTCCCAGGTAACAGCCAGTTTGGGTGACATCGCAGTGATACTGCGCTCCGGGTAAGCTTGTGATGCGCCAGGAATAAAACGCTGACTACCGTTGTAAGCCTTCCATGATTCCCAGCGGGTACCTATAGTCGCCTTCCAGTCCTGGGCAAAACGCCATGCATCTTGCGCATATAAAGCAAACAAGCGTGTATCACCGCCTACAAACTGGCTTTCAGCTCCAGCGCCGCGACGCCAATCCGTTGTCAAGGTCTGTGTGCTTTGTGCCAGATGATAGTCATTGGCATGCAAACCAAAAGTCAGGTAGTGCACGCCACCGGTCCAGTCACCTTGTATCGGGCTATAGGTAGATTGCAGCTCGAATGTCCGAAATCCTGTGCCGTCACGCAAGGTAGAAGTTCCCGCGCCACCATTTGCGGCCACAGGGTCTGGATTGTTTGCAGTGCGTTGAATGTCTTCAATAATCCGATATTGACTTGCAACTACAGACATATTCCAGCCTGACTGATGACGTGTCTTGACGGTCAGTCCTGCCTGCACATGGCTCTCCTGGCGATTGAAGGGGGCAAAGGCTGAAGCAGGTATATCAAAAACATTGCCGTTATTGCTGACTCGACCCGACCAGATGGTTTGACCGTTGGCATCGCGCAGGAAGCTATTATTGCGATTGTCGCTATCATTTTTCCACCAGGCCAGCATCCCTTCTGCACTCAGGGTCGGTGAGAAATCATAGCCAAATGCAGCTTTCCCTGTGGTTTGTATGGTGTGATCAATAGCACCGGCGTTGGCACCAAAGACTGCACGTTTTTGGCCGGTAGGAGCTATATCGTACTGAACTCCGGTAACAGTGGTCGTCGGCCTGGTTCCTGTTGGTGCGGTGAATACGCCTGCATTATTTGCATTCACCGTGTAGTACTGCATGGGGTGACCAGTAGAGTCCTGACGATTGAGCATAAGGCGATACCATGCTCCATTCGCGAGTTTGTCACCAATCTGGGCAGACGCCTGTGCGTTGGTGTAGGTTTCACTCAAGCCATAGCCGTCAAATTTTTCTGATTGCACCGCCAGACGGGCTGATGCTTCAAACTGCTTTGGTTTTCTGGTGCTGATAACCACAGTTGTTCCTATGGAGTTGCCCGGATAAATAGCCGAATAAGGACCATACAACAAATCCACCCGTTCGATTTCTTCCGGTGCAATCATATTCCAGCGTGGGGCATCGAATCTTCCAAGGAAGTTTGAAATCAGATAGCCATCCATCAGCACCAAGCCACGCGGAGCCTGGGTCGTGCCGAAGCTACGGCCACCAATGAGAGCATTGCGATCACCGCTGTAACGCTTGCGTATCGTGGTATTCGGCATATTGCGCAAGACATCTTCCGGATTGAATATATTTTGCTGCTCGCGGAGTTCTGCCGCTGTCAGGCTGGCAGTTGTAGATGGCAAATTTGCCGCCAGTGGCAAGCGGGTGCCGTCCACGGCAACTGTTTGCAATTGTTGTTCTGTGGCGACTCCCTGAGCAAAAACAACAGTAGAAAACGTACTGGCGATCAGTACGGAAAGTGGTTTCAACAAGGGTGAAACGCGAAAGTTTGTAGTCATTTGAAATGAAATTACATCTTGAGATTTTTGGACTGCCAGGCTGATGTTTTCAAGAAATTCGGAATAAGCTACTTTGACGCACACGATCCTTTGGCATGACCTGAAGCCAAATGCCAATCGCTACGCAATTGAATGCGACAGAAGCTTAAAACCGGACTAAGTAGAATTTCCCTGAGTGCAATCAGACATACCCAGAGCCACATTGCGATGTGCTCAGGGAACTAGTTGATGATCAGGATTGTGCTGGCGGAGCTCGCGGCTGTGCGCTTGCCCATGAGAAGAGTGCTTGTGGAGAGTGATAAAACAGCGAAGGGAAAGATTCACTCAACGCCATGTCGGGAGAATCTGCAGCATGTGTTGGCAACAGAAAATGGTGATCTGCGTGCGGCAGGCAATTGGCACAATGCGCTTTGGCATGTTTTGATTGTTGCGGATCAGCATCTGGACTGTCTTTGACAAACTTGCCGGTAGTAATGTCGAATAATTTATTACCGTCAACACTACAAATTTCGATAAAGCCTGCTTTGACTTTCGTCGGAGTCATTGCGCTTGCCATAGACGGCACGATGCCATTGAACAGCAATGCAAAGCATGCCAGCCAAATGGTGAGGTGTCGGAGACTAAGGGAAATTCGCATGGCCGGATTATAACCAAACTGCGCGCTATTGAAAAACTTGTTTTGAATTTAGATGAAATTATATTTTTAATATGGCGATGCTAATACCGTTCAGACCTTCAGAATAAAATGACACATAGAAGAGCAGTGTTGCATCAGAAATGCAACACTGCTCTTCCAGGGGGACATAGCCTGATATGGATGAATCTATATCAAGTGGTTATTTATTTCGGCATCAAAACCGTATCAATCACATTGATGACACCATTGGATTGATAAACATCATAAGTACTGATACTGGCGACATTACCGCTCTCATCCTTGACGCTGATGTTGTGAGGGCCATTCATCATGAACGATAATTTGCCACCACTGGCTGTCGCCAGTTCTATGGGGCCGCCCTGCTTTTTGATCTGGGTAGAAATACTCATGAAATCATGTTTGCCTGGTACTACGTGGTAAGTCAATATCTTGGTCAACGTGGTTTTGTTTTCTGGTTTGACCAGGGTTTCCACGGTACCTGCAGGCAGCTTGGCAAATGCGGCATTGGTTGGCGCAAACACGGTGAACGGGCCTTTGCTTTTCAGCGTATCGACCAGGCCTGCTGCTTTGACTGCGGCAACCAGCGTGGTGTGGTCAGCAGAATTGACGGCGTTATCAACGATGTCTTTGGATGGCATCATACTCTGGCCACCGACCATGACATCAGCAGCACTGGCGATGGATGTTGCAGCCATGGCGGCAGCGAAGACAAGAGCGTAGCTAAATTTGCGCATGATCATTTCCTTTTAAGATAAGTGCGAGTTCGCATCAAGTTCTACGGAGGAAAAATCATATCGGTTTCAATTATTTTTAAAAAATGTGAATTTACATTTATCGCGGGCCATGCGTGAAGTAACCACCAGTCTTCAAACGCCAGGTTTGCAAACGGCTCTTTTCAATTTGCCGTGCACCTGCCAGTTGCATGGATATCTCGCAGGCCAGTCCTGCCCTGGCTCTTTCATCCCGAACTGGAAATAGTCATGCCCTAGCGCTCTGCCAATTTCAACAATGTCGGGCTCGTCCATAGAAGTCATGATCAATGTGGTGTCTGACACTGGGAAAATTTAGCTCAAGTATGAAGATTATCAGAATCTTCATACTGACGGGCAGAAGCCTGGTGCGATATAAGGGTGAGATATAAGGGTGCAAAAAATTTTAAAAATGTGAATCCGCTTGTTTGTTTTCAACGTAATAAGTAAGAGCAGCAATAAAGCAGGTTCAGAAATCGACTTTTCTCTCTGAAGCAAGCATGTGCGGTAACTGGATATTGAATGGAAAGACTACAGGCCTGGTTTTTGCTCATTCAAATGTTAAGTATGAATAATTTTATTTTCCTCATACAAATGAACGAGCAAGAATTGAAATGAAACTACATAAAAAGAATATATACGGAGCAATAATGCAAAAGACGACCATGAACCGCACTGAACTTGTACTGCTGCTGGCAAGCCTTGGTGTGATGTTGATGCATGTCGCTCCGGCTGCGCAGGCACAACAATCCAGTGAAACAGCACAGTCAGAAAAAATCGCCACCGTACAAGTGCTGGGCAATTACGATAATGCCGTTGGCACCAGCAATGCTGCCAGCCAGGGCTCGGTGACATCCAATCTCGTCAGTAACCGCCCTGCCCTGCGTACTGGTGAATTGCTTGAATTTGTACCAGGCATGATCGTCACCCAGCATAGTGGTGATGGCAAGGCCAACCAGTATTTTTTGCGAGGCTTCAATCTTGACCATGGCACTGACTTTGCCACTTTTGTTGATGGGATGCCAGTCAATATGCGTACCCATGCGCATGGCCAGGGTTATTCGGATTTGAATTTCCTGATTCCTGAGCTGGTACAGCGCATTGATTACAAGAAGGGGACGTATTTTGCCGATGAAGGTGATTTTGCCTCTGCCGGTGCGGCTCATCTTCGTATGACAGACAAGCTGGGTGCCGGCATTGCCAGCTTGTCTTTGGGGCGGTATGGCTATCAGCGGGCTGTGCTAGCTGATACTGCGGCTGTAGCGAATGGCAATCTGCTGTATGGGATAGAAGTCAACCGCAATGACGGCCCCTGGGTCACACCTGAAAATGTGCGCAAGTACAGTGCCGTGCTGCGCTATAGCCAGGGCGGCCATGACGATGGTTACAGCGTGACAGCCATGGCTTACAAGAATAACTGGAATTCCACAGACCAGATACCCTTGCGTGCTGTGCAGTCTGGCCAGATCAGCCGCTTTGGTGCGCTTGACCCTACGGATGGTGGACAAAGTTCGCGTTACAGCCTGTCTTATGCCATGAAGAAGCGCAGCCAAGATGGCGTGTTTGAAATCGATGCTTACGCCGTGCAATCCAGTCTTGACCTGTTCAGCAACTTTACGTATTTCCTGGTAAACCCTGATACGGGTGACCAGTTCAGCCAAAGTGAGAAGCGCCAGATGCTGGGGATGAATATCAGCCAAACCTGGCCGCTGACTGTGGCTGATCTTGAAATGCATAACAAGATAGGTGTGCAGTTGCGTTACGATAAACTTTCACCCGTCGGCATTTATAACACCATCGCACAGCAACGCATATCAACAATACGCGAAGACAGCGTGAAGGAAGCCAGCGCTGGTTTTTATGCAGAAAACTCCATACAGTGGCACCCCAAATTTCGCAGCATTGCCGGGCTGCGCTACGATGCCTACCGCTTTGATGTCAACAGCAGCATAGACGGCAATTCAGGCAAAGTCAGTGACCATATTGTCTCGCCCAAGTTGTCATTGATCTTTGGCCCATGGAACAAGACCGAATATTTCATCAACTATGGCAGCGGCTTTCACAGCAATGACGCGCGCGGCACCACGCAAACACGCTTGCCTGATGGCGGCATCTCCACGCCGGTACCACCACTGGTTAAAACCAGGGGCGCAGAATTGGGTGTGCGCACAGAAATCATCCCCGGTCTGCAAAGCTCGCTGGCACTGTGGCGGCTGGATATTGCCTCTGAACTCTTGTTTGTCGGTGATGCTGGTGAAACCGAACCCAGCCGCGCCAGCCGCCGTACCGGCATAGAATGGAACAACCATTACATCGCCAGACCATGGCTGTTGTTTGATCTTGACCTGGCAGCATCCCAGGCGCGCTATACACAAAATGATGTGGCGGGTAATTACATCCCCGGCTCCATTGACAAGGTGGCCTCTTTTGGCGTGACAGTGACCGACCTGGGCCGCTGGCATGGTGGTTTTGAGCTGCGTTATTTTGGCCCACGTCCTTTGATTGAAGACAATAGCGTGCGCTCTTCATCGACGACACTGGCCTATGCCCGCATGGGTTACAGGATCAATGCCAGGACCAGGCTGACGATGGATGTGTTCAACCTGTTCAACAAGCAGGCCAGCGACATTGATTATTATTACCAGTCACGCCTGCCGCGCGAAAGCATGGAAGGTGCCAATGACATACATTTTCACCCAGTAGAACCACGCTCTGTGAGACTGACATTGACACATAATTTTTAATGCATACAGATGCCATTGGCGCAAAAAAAAAGCGTACTCCTTGACGGAATACGCTTTGGAAACCAGAACTCGTTCTGGGAGGGTGGAAATCTTAGCCGGCTTTTGCCGCGATAATTTTCAGAGCAGTTTCAGTGTTTACTACAGGTAGACGATCTCAGCCGCCACTCCAGCCACCACCGATGGCACGTATCAGGCTGACCGCAGACCTGGCGCGTGCACCATCGAGTTGTGCGGCGATGCGCTGTTGCTGTAATACCGTACGGTCAGCATCGATGACGTTCAGGTAACTGACTGAGCCTTCACGATATTGCACATGCGAGAGTTTCGCTGCCCGTTCTGCCGCCTGCACCGCATTGTCTTGCGCCTGGGTCTGGTCGCGCAGCAACCGCAAATCCGCCAGATTGTCTTCGACTTCCCTGAAGGCGTTCAGCACAGTCTGGCGGTAGTTGGCCACATCTTCTTCATAGACGGCGCCCGCTCTTTCCACATTCGCCTGGCGGCGGCCACCATCAAACAGCGGTATGGACAATAAAGGCCCCAGCAAGAAGGTACGGCTGCTCCAGTTCAGCAAATCACCGAGGCTGGCTGATGCATAACCGGCAGAGCCTGTGATATCCAGCCTGGGGAAGAAGGCTGAGCGTGCCACGCCGATGCGTGCATTGGCGGCAGCCATGCTGCGTTCTGCTGCGGCAATATCAGGGCGGCGTTCCAGCAAGTCTGATGGCAAACCGGCCGGGATATTGACCGCAATGCGTGACAAGGGACGCGGCAGAAAATTGAATTCTGCCGGTGTCGTGCCCAACAAGACGGCCAGCGCATGTTCTGCCACCGCCCGGCTGCGTGCAAGGCCCAGTGATTCTGATTGTGCCGTTGCCAGTTCTGCCTTGGCGCGTGCCAGATCCAGTTCGCTGATATCACCCTCATTAAACCGGGTTTGCACCAGCTTCAGGGTTTTTGAGCGCAACTCTACCGTAGCGGCATATAAAGCCTGTTCTGCATCCAGCTCGCGCAGTAGAAAGTAGGCTTGTGCGACATCGGCTTGCAAGGCCAGTTGCACAGACTGGAACAGGGCCTCGTTCTTTTGCGTATCTGCCGTTGCGGCATCAACGCTGGAAGCCACGCGGCCAAACAAATCCAGCTCATACGATGCACCAAGCTGGGCATTGTAGGTTGTGGAAGTAGGCATCCTGGTATTGTCAGGCTGCCCCTGGGACGCCGGTGCAGCACGCCCACGGTTGGCACCCAGACCCGCATTCACTTGCGGGAACAGGCCAGCACGCGCATCCTGCCGCAAGGCGCGGGATTGCTTCAGGCGGGCAGCAGCGGCTTTGAGATTCTGGTTGGCAGTCATGGCCTGAACCTCCATCTCGTTGAGGCTATCGTCCGCAAAGATTTTCCACCAGTCGCCACGGGCGACTTCTTCTGAGGGCTGGGCTTCTTTCCAGTTGCTCGAGTTACTGCTTGCCTGCACTTCTTTATAGGCAGCGGGTGTTGTCACTTCCGCTTTCTGATAAACCGGTGCGACTGAACAGCCAGCCAGCACCAGCAATAACATCAGCAGGGATGAAGCAGATTTCAGGGGTTTGATTGTATTCATCATCATGCTCTCTCAAACTTTAACTACGCTGTGTGCGTGCTCATGATCGTGACCATGGGCAAGGTCGTGTGCAAGAGCGGGCGCTTCATGCACGACAGCAGAATGCAGCTTGCGGCCACCTGCAAGAGTACGCAGCAATACATAAAATACCGGCGTCAGGAACAGGCCAAACAGGGTCACACCCAGCATGCCAAAGAACACCGCCACACCCATCGCATGACGCATCTCGGAACCTGGGCCGCTGGAAATCACCAGTGGCACCACACCCATGATGAAGGCGATGGAAGTCATCAGGATAGGACGCAGACGCAAGCGGCTGGCATCTATCGCTGCCTGCAGTGGAGTGCTGCCCTGCAGTTCAAGCTCCCGCGCAAATTCCACGATCAGAATCGCATTCTTGGCCGATAACCCCACCAGCACCATCAAACCTATCTGGGTGAAGATGTTATTGTCACCACCTGTCAGCCAGACACCAGTCAGGGCCGCCAGCAAACTCATGGGGACTATCATGATGACAGCCAGTGGCAAGGTCAGGCTTTCATACTGCGCCGCCAATACCAGGAAGACCAGCAAGACACTGATAGGGAATACCCAGACACCGGCATTGCCCGCCAGGATTTGCTGGTAAGTCAGGTCCGTCCATTCAAACTTGATACCGGCTGGCAGGGTCTTGGCAGCAATACGTTCTGCCGCAGCCTGCGCCTGATTCGATGAATAACCGGGGGCAGGGCCACCATTGATATCCGCCGCGGTATAGCCGTTGTAACGCACTACCATTTCCGGGCCAAAGCTCGGCGTGACTTTGACGAGGGAAGACAGCGGCACCATTTCACCAGCCGTATTACGGGTTTTCAGTTGCAGGATATCTTCCGGTTTGGCACGGTAAGGCGCATCTGCCTGGGCACGCACCTGATACACGCGGCCAAAGCGGTTGAAGTCATTTACGTATAAAGAGCCAAGATAGATCTGCATGGTGTCAAACACATCGGTCACAGGCACACCGAGTTGCTTGGCCTTGACGCGGTCGAGATTGACATCCAGTTGCGGCACATTGATCTGGTAGCTGGAAAACATGGGCCCCAGTTCTGGCGCTGTTTTGGCGGCAGCGATAAAGGCCTGTGTTGCGGCATCCAGTTCAGCATAGCCGAGCGCACCCTTGTCTTCTATCTGCATCTTGAAACCACCCACCGTGCCCAGGCCCATGACAGGCGGTGGCGGGAAGACAGCGATGAAAGCATCCTTGATGCCGAAATACTTCTGGTTCAGCTTGCCTGCAATCGCGTTGGCAGAAAGCTCGGCACTGCGGCGTTCTTCAAACGGCTTCAGCGTCACAAAAACAATACCAGCGCTGGAGCTATTGGTAAAACCATTGATGGACAAACCAGGGAAGGCAACTGCGCTTTCCACACCCGGTTCTTTCAAGGCGATGGCAGACATGTCACGGATGACTTTTTCAGTCCTGTCCAGTGTTGCGCCATTCGGCAACTGCGTGAAGCTGATCAGGTATTGCTTGTCTTGCCCCGGCACAAAGCCGCCCGGCACGATATACGAAACACCCACGGCTGCCGCCAGCAACACCACATACACCACCATGCTGGAAGCCTTGCGGGAAATAACACCGGCCACACCCTTGGAATACTTTTCAGAACCGCGATTGAACATGCGGTTAAAGGCATTGAAGAAGCGGCCAAACAGACGGTTCATGACCTTGGTCAGCCAGTCCGGTTTTTCATCATGGCCTTTGAGCAAAATCGCAGCCAGTGCTGGTGAAAGGGTCAGCGAATTGAAAGCAGAAATCACGGTCGATATCGCAATCGTCATCGCAAACTGTTTGTAGAACTGCCCGGTCAGACCTGTCATGAAGGCCAGCGGCACGAATACCGCAACCAGTGTCAGGGCGATAGCGATAATAGGGCCGCTGACTTCACGCATGGCTCTGTAAGTCGCTTCTTTCGGTGACAGGCCAGCCGAAATATTTCTCTCGACATTCTCTACCACCACAATCGCATCATCGACGACGATACCGATGGCCAGCACCATGCCAAACAGTGACAGGGCATTGATGGAATAGCCAAAGCCCAGCATCAGCGAAAAAGTACCGACGATGGATACCGGCACGGCCAGCAAAGGGATCAGTGAAGCACGCCAGGTTTGCAAAAACACGATGACCACCAGCACCACCAGCGCAATCGCTTCCAGCAAGGTCTCGACTACCGCATGGATACTGGAGCGCACGAATTGTGTAGGGTCATACACGATCTTGTATTGGACTGAGCTGGGGAAGTCTGTCGCCAATTCTTTCATTGCCGCACGCACCTGATCAGACACGTCCAGCGCATTCGCACCAGGTGCCTGGAAGATAGGTATGGCGACGGCCGGTTTATTGTCGAGCAGGGAACGCAAGCCATATTCAGCGGCATCCAGTTCTATACGCGCCACGTCCGCCAGGCGGGTAACGGCACCATCGGCAGAAGTCTTCAAGATGATTTCGGCAAATTCTGCTTCTGATTTCAAACGGCCTTGCGCATTCACATTGAATTGCAAAGGTGTGCCTGGCACATTCGGTGATGCACCAATGACACCCGCCGCCACCTGCACGTTTTGCTCACGCACGGCGTTCACGACATCAGAGGCAGTCAGGCCACGCTGTGCGACTTTTTGTGGATCCAGCCAGACGCGCATGGCGTAATTACCAGAACCAAACAAGCCCACTTCACCGACGCCCTTGATGCGTGCGAGGCGGTCTTTGACATTCAACACTGCATAGTTGCGCAGGTAAGTCATGTCATAGCGGTTATCTGGTGAAATCAAATGCACGACCATGGTCAGCGCAGGTGAACTCTTGATCGTCGTCACACCCAGGCGTTGCACATCAGCAGGCAGGCGTGGCAAGGCTTGCGAGACACGGTTTTGCACCAGTTGTTGTGCCTTGTCAGGATCAACGCCGAGCTTGAAGTTGACGGTCACCGTCAGATTGCCGTCACTGTTTGCCTGTGACTGCATGTACAACATGTTTTCCACGCCATTGATGGATTCTTCCAGAGGAGAAGCCACCGTTTCTGCAATCACCTTGGGATTGGCACCCGGATATTGCGCCCGCACGACAACCGAAGGCGGCACCACCTCGGGATATTCCGAGATGGGCAACTGGAACATGGCCAGGGCACCGGCCAGCAAGATGATTACCGATAACACCCCGGCGAAGATGGGGCGGTCGATAAAGAATTTTGAGATATTCATGATGTTTTTCTATCTGCGTTTATATTTGTGTACGCAATGATCAGGACTTGTTGGCCGCAGCAGTTTTTCCTGCTTCGGCAGTCGTGTCCGGTTTCGCTGCTGCAGCAGCCACTTTGCTCATGGGCACCATATTCGGTGTGATGGCGTCACCAGGTCGTGTACGTTGCAGGCCATTGACGACGATGCGTTCACCGGCCTTGAGGCCTGCTTCGACGATGAGCAAATCTTCCTGCCTGTTACCGAGGCGTACTTCGCGGTAAGCAGTGTGATTGTCCTTATCAACTGCCAGCACAAAGCGTTTGCTCTGGTCTGTACCCACGGCTTTTTCATCTATCATCAGGGCTGCATGTGGCGCACCACCACCCAGGCGTACACGGGCATACAGGCCGGGCAAGAGCAAGCCATCCTGGTTTTCAAACACGGCGCGTACACGTACGGTTCCTGAAGAAGTATCCACACGGTTGTCGATGGAAACCACCTTGCCCTGGCGCGAATAGCCTTCTTCATTCGCCAGGCCCAGGAAGACTGGTACCTGGGTATTTTTGGCCTGCGCCGGGTTCACGTATTTCAAAAAGCTTTGTTCATCCACATCAAAGGATGCATATACCTGCGAGACAGAAACCAGGGTGCTCAGCGGCGGGGCATTGCCGCCGACAGCGATGACGTTACCGACAGTAACCTCGGCACGGGAAATGCGGCCAGCAACCGGTGCGGTGATCTGGGTATATTCAAGATTGAGTTTTGCTGCTTTCAATGCCGCCTGCGCTGCCAGTACATTGGCGGCTGCTTCACGCGATGCATTTTGTTTTTCTTCAAAGTCACGGCGGGCGATAGCGTTTTCACCGAGCAGTCTTTCACCGCGGGCCACGTCAGAACTGGTATAGGCTGCACGTGCCTCAGCGGCCGCCAGTTGTGCCTGTACTCTGGCAACTTCAGCCGCATAAGGGCGCGGGTCTATGGTGAACAGCAAATCACCTTTCTTGACCAGGCTGCCATCCTTGAAATGCACGGCAGTCAGTGTGCCGCCTACCAGCGGGCGTATCTCTACGCGGTCTACCGCTTCGAGCTTGCCAGAATAATTTTGCCAATCGACGATATTGCGGCTGACGACTTCAGCGACATCAACCATCGTTGCAGGTGGTGCAGCCTTGGGGGCGTCATTGGCTTCAACATTGATGGCGCCTATGGTGCCAGCAGCAGCAATCAACAGGACGATGGCGGCGCTGATGGCGATGGATTTACGGCTAGGTACAGTGGAGCTGGTAGATTCGGACATGATATTCCTCGTGGATGTAGTATGTAAGTTACTGAGTTCTTGAGAGTTTTTTGTTTTGTCAGACATTTTGTTTTTCCTCCAGGGATACGAAAGCAGATGTATTCAAATCATTGGGAACTGCAAGGCGGCGGCGCAAAAAATCCGCCACTTCCACCAGCACAGGCTGGTGCTCAGGCAATGAGGCATGCTTGATCCCGGCAAAGCGGGCAACCTGCACAGGCACACCAACGGTGATCAGGGCTGCTGCATATTTTTCGGCTTCCACGTGCAGGACATCATGTTCAGCAGTAGCGATAAAGGCGGGGGACAAACCACCGAGGCGGCTGGATTCCAGCGGTGCGGCATAGGGGTGCAGGCGTTGCAAAGAACGCGGCAAATATTGGCCATAGCAATGCGCGCATTCTTGCGGAGTCAGGTCAGATTCCAGTTTTTTGGCGTCGCCCAGGCGTGTCATGCTGGGGTCCAGCATCGGGCCTATCAGCGCCTGCGCCAAAATCGGCGGAGCATTGCGGTCACGTGCTATCAGGGTCAGGCAAGTCGCCAAGTTGCCACCGGCATCGTCCCCAGCTACTGCCAGGCGGCTGGCGTCAGCCCTGATGCTGGCAGCGTTCTTGATGGCCCATAGCATGGCGGTGTAAGCATCTTCCGGCGCGGCCGGAAAAGGTTTGGCCGGGGCCAGCGAATAACCTACGGACAGGACGATCACGTTACTGTTACGTGCAATGAAGCGAGCCGGTACATCGGCATCATTCAGGGAACCGCTGATGAAACCGCCACCGTGGAAATACAGCACCACTGGCAAAACCGCGTTGCCCTTTGGGCGATACAGGCGCACAGGAATGACCCCAAGCTGGCCAGGGATAAGGAAATTGTCTATCTGCAAAGATGGCTCAGCCGTCTTTGTGGTCTTTTTTCTTTTCTTGACGGCGTTGCCGGGATTGCCAATAGCGCCGGAAATACCAAGAATTGTTACTGTTTCGTCCATCATATTGTCGCCAATCGCGCCAGAGCTTAGTGAATGGACCGAATAGTAGGCGCGATGCGCTTGCGGATAAACGCCTATAATCGAACATGACTATTCGGTCAGGTCGACTAATCAAGCTTCAAATTAGGTTTATACTTCGTTCAGACGAATAGTCCTTAACTATGCCAACCAGTTATTCAGGAGTACCGCGATGGACCGCTTCCAGGCAATGCAAGTCTTTACCCGTGTGGTGGACAGCAATAGCTTTACCCGCGCCGCCGACAATCTCGGCTTGCCGCGTACTACTGTCACGACCATCATCCAAAACCTGGAAAGCCTGTTGCAGGTACGCTTACTGAACCGCACCACCCGCCGCCTGAGCCTTACTCCAGACGGCGCAGCCTACTATGAGCGCTGTGTGCGCATTTTGGCCGACGTCGATGAGACTGAATCCTCATTCCAGAACGTCGCGCGCGGCCCCAAAGGCCAGTTGCGCATAGATGTACCAACTTCGATAGGCAGGCTGATACTGTTGCCGCAAGTCTGTGAATTTTATTCGCGCTACCCTGACATCAAACTGGTCATGGGCATGGGCGACCGCATGGTGGACATGGTGCAGGAAGCGGTCGATTGCGTGATACGGGTAGGGGATTTGCAGGATTCCAGCATGGTGGCCCGCCGCATAGGCACGTTCCAGAGCATCACTTGCGCAGCGCCAGATTATCTCGACACTCATGGTGAACCACAAACCATAGAAGACTTGCAGCACCATCAGGCCGTACATTATTTTTCCAGCCGCACTGGCCGCAATCTCGACTGGGATTTTGTCGTCGATGGCAAGACCGTGGATGTCACGGTTAATGGGAAAATCTCCGTCAATGATTCTGAAGCCTACATAGAATGCGCACTCAAGGGTTTTGGCCTGATACAGGCACCGCGCTTCATGCTGATGCCGCATCTGCAATCCGGTGCATTGCGTGAAGTATTACCGCAATGGACACCCGCCCCCATGCCCATCTCGGTGGTCTACCTGGCTAACCGCCATCTGTCACCCAAGGTACGCGCCTTTGTTGACTGGGTCGCAGAACTGTTCCCGCGTTGCCCGCTGTTCAGCGGCCGCGATGCAGAATTGCTGAGCGGGATGGGTGAATGTATTTTCGCAGGCAAGCAAGACCAGGGAGCGTCACACAATACTTTGCGCTCTGTCATCGAGAAAAAGAATATTGCTGAGAGCGTTTTTTAGTCTCGCTTAAAGCATGTTTTCTGTTAGACGTTCATGACAATATCAGACTTGCCAGCAACGGCTGCGCTGCTGGCAAGCCTTAAGCGCATGGTCCCGGCTTTGGCAAGCCAATTACTTTTTTGGCTCTGCAATAATATTACCTTCCAGCCCGGCTTTCTTGCCTGGTTCGCCCTCAACTAACACCGTCACTTGCGCAGGTCCTTCAACGGCGGGCAAATCCAGACTGAAGTCACCTGTGCTCGCAGAAGTTTTTGTTCCCAGCAATTTGCCATTCAACCAGACCTCGGCCTTGCCGTTGATGCGTGAAAAAAGCAGGCGGGCTTTGCCGCTGCCTAGTGTTCTATCCAGCGTAAAATAGCTGCGGAACAGATGGAAGTGATTTGCCTTGCTATCACTTCCCCTGGTATCAACTTCCAGCATCGGTGCTTGCCCCCAGCTCCAGGTATTCATGTCATTGTCTGCCAATGTCTGAGCCGGGTCGGGTCGCGTGGCAAACGTGGGTGAGATGCGCCAGTTTTGCAGATACAGCGTGGGGGCATAGCTGACTGCGACAGCAGGAATACCCGCCGTTTTCTGTACCGGTATGCGCACGCTGGCTGCTGTCATGCCAGGCGCTGTGGCGGTAACCAGCAATTCGCCGCTGCTGTCAAAATGACTTTGCACGATCAGTTGTGCCAGACCGTTAAACAGCTTGCGTGTCTTGCCTTTTTCATCTTCGTGCGAATTAGGGTCACCATTGCCATGACCTATGGACTGGCCAGCACCTGAGACTGCAAAGCTGACTTCGCTATGATCAATTGGGACGGCGCGCCCTTGCGCGTCAAGCGCACGCACGGTAATCGGCATGGCATCACGGCCATCACCTGCCAGTGATGCACGGTCAGGCAAAAGTTGTAATGCGGTTGCCTTGCCTGTGGTTTCTACGCTGGTGTGCGCCACCTCTTTACCCCCCTGGTAGCCCAATGCTTCCAGCTTGCCGGGTTCATACACGACCTGGAAGGTATTCATGCGGTAAGGATCGACCTTTTGCTCACCCAGCTCACGGCCATTCAGCAAGAGCTTGATGCGCTCTACATTGGCCATGACCATGACGCGGATTTCCTTGCCCTCCTGCCCTTGCCAGTTCCAGTGCGGGGCGATATGAATCAAAGGGCGATCCTTGATCCACTGTACCTGATGCATGTAGTAGGCAGTCTTGGGAAAGCCATTCATGTCCATGATGCCGAAGACTGAACTCACCGAGGGCCATTCGTGTGGCGTCGGTTCGCCACGATAATCAAAGCCAGTCCAGACAAAGCCACCTGCCACATACGGGCGGCTGTCTATGGCTTGCCAGGCATCGCGGTGACTATTCCCCCATTTGGCAAAGTCATCGTCATAACTGGCGACGATATTCCTGCTTTTATCAGTAGTGAATTCACCGCGCGTCATGAAGGCCGAGGTATCTTCTGCGCTGGTGAATGGCTTGTCGGGATTGGCCTTGTGATAGCGATCATAATCAGGCACCTGGTAATTGGCACCCAGCACATCGACGGCATGTGAGACATTCAAGGCAGTAAAAAATCCGCCATTCATCGCGGCAGTGACAGGCCGGGTATCATCCAGCGCCTTGACTGCCGCTGTCATGCGGCGTGCCATTTCATAGCCGACTTCTGTGCCCTGTACCGGTTCTTCATTAAACACTGACCACAGGATCACGCCGGGATGATGCCGGTCACGCCGCACCATCCATTCCAGTTGCTTCATATAGTCTGGTGAGGGATTAAAATTGCGGTTTTCATCCATGACCAGAAAGCCCATGCGGTCTGCCATATCCAGCACTTCAGGGGCCGGTGCATTATGGGAAAAGCGTATGGCATTCACGCCCAGTTCTTTCAGGCGGCGCAAGCGATATTCCCAGATAGCATCTGGCACCGCCACACCGACACCGGCATGATCCTGATGCAGGCAAACCCCCTGCAATTTCACATGCTGATCATTGAGGAAGAAACCTTGCCTGGCATCAAAACGTATGCTGCGAAAGCCGGTTTTCAGACTCACCTCATCCAATGCCCTGCCGTCTTGCAGCACCACTGTTTTAACGCGGTACAGTGCCGGTTTATCCAGCGTCCAGCGCTGTGGTTGATTGATGGCTACTGGCAATTTGGCGATAGCCTGGCCAAGCACAGGCACACTGACTGACTGTATCTTGCTGGCGACCACCTTATCATCGGGACTAAACACCGTGACTTCGACCTTGACATTAGCTGTCTGCTTGCCGCTGTTGTCCAGCGTCACCGCTACCGGGATTTGCCACTGTTTGTCATTGATTTGTTTGGGTGTTGCATGCACACCGTCAGTCATGATGTGGACGGGATCGGATTTCAGCAGCCATGCATGGCGGTAAATACCCGCACCTTCATACCACCAACCCTCCATCTGTTCGGCATCGACACGAATGGCAATGGTATTGCTGACATCCCCATAGCGCAGATAGGGTGTGATATCGATATTACTGGCGTTATAACCAGACCAGTTGCGGTGCACGATATTGCCGTTCACCCAGATACTGGCATGGGTGGCAATGCCGTCAAACTGCAACTCAAAATAGCGGCCACGCTCACTTTCGTCGACCCGCAGGTAACGGCGATACCAGGCAATACCGCGCGGCCTGTAGCCTTGCGAGATATTCGCCCTGGGGTCGAACGGTCCTTCCACTGCCCAGTCATGCGGCAGGTCCAGCTTGCGCCAGTCACTGTCATTGTATTTTGTAGCTGCCGCCCCCCGGGCGTTGCCTGCCTTGGCATTGCCATAGCTTGCACTATGACCGACTATCTCTGGCATGGAAATATCGCCGGGATGGAATAACCAGCCTCTGTCCAGCGACAAGCGCTCACGGCCAGAATCAGCGAAAGCAAAAGTCGATGGTAAAAGCGACAGCAGGATGCTGATGATGCACAGCCGCCATGCCTGCCTCAGTGATGATATGAAAGTTAGCATATCCTGCCCCTTTGAATAGAGCAGGATATTTTATGGGAGTATGCTCAGCGCCGACGCCCGCCCCGGAAAGAATCAACACCTTGACTGATTTTCATAAAATGCTCAATTTTTCGCAGTAGCTAAATCACCACCACGCTGTGCAGCAGCAGGCAGGGTGAACCAGAACACGGTACGCACACCAGACTCTGATTCAAAACCTATACTGCCGCCCATGGTCTCTACCAGATTCTTGGTGATGTTCAGGCCCAGGTCAGCGCCGCCGAGATTTTTTTCACCATGTTCTTCTGCCTGGGCAAACTTGCCAAAAATACGCGGGCGGAATTCGTCAGGAATACCTGCACCATGGTCTTCTACCTCTATCCTGAAAACCTCATCCTCATGCCTGAGGCGGATTTCAACTTGCACATGTTTGGGTGAATATTTGGCCGCATTCGACAAGAGGTTGGCAAACACCTGCATGATGCACTCTGGATCACCCATGACCCAGGCCGACCTTGGATAGTCGGTCAATACAAAAGATGTCTGGCGTTCCTGTGCATAGCCGGTATTTGCTTCTATCGCCTGCAAGGCCAGGGCGGCCAGATCGACGCGCTGAATTTCAAAACGCATGTGACCCGAGCTGATTTTTTCCATGTCGAGGATATCGTTGACCAGGCCAGTCAGGCGCTTGCTGTTGTTATGGGCTATGCGTACCAGTTGCAAGGCCCTGGGAGTGAGTTCCATCAGCGTGCCTGATTCCAGCAAACCCAGTGCACCCCTGATGGAAGTGATAGGGGTACGCAATTCATGGCTGACCGTAGAAATAAAGGCCGCCTTCATATTATCTACCTGCTTGCGCTGGGTAACATCACGTGCAATAGTGGAAGCGCCTATGACGTTTTGCTCGCCATCATGTACCGGTGACATGGCAATCGAGAGCTGGATTTTTTCACCATTCTTGCGCAAGCCCGTGACTTCAAAATGACTGACCCGCTCTCCCCTGATGATGCTGTCCAGATGCGCAGCACTGGCAATCACATCATTGTCCGCATACAGTAGCCTGGAAGAACGGTCCAGCACTTCAGCCGCCTGGTAGGCAAACAACTTCTCTGCTCCGGCATTCCAGCTGGTGATGATGCCTTCCAGGGATACACCGATGATGGCGTCTTCCGAACTGTCTATGATGGCAGACAACTGGGACAGCTTTGCAGCCGCTTGCAATTGCCTCTCAAATTGCCGGACGATGATACCGCCAAAGATCAGCAGCATGATGGTCAGCGCAGCATTGCCTATGCCTTGCACGATGGCACTGGAGCGCCAGGCTTCCAGTACTTCTTCCCTGGACAGGGCAGCCACCGCTATCAGAGGAAATTGTTCAAGACGGCTATAACCAACGATGCGTTCTATGCGGTCAAGCTTGGAGGTTGTAGAAAATGTGCCGAAATTATTGACAGCAATCTGCTCACGGAAGATGGGGCTGTTAATGTATTTTTTCCCGAGTGCGCCAACGATGAGCGGCCTGCGCAGGATCAAGGTACCGTCATCTGTCAGCATGGCGACAGAACCTTTTTTGCCAAGGTTAATGCTGTTGAAGTATTTGAGCAGGAAATCAACATCAATATGTGCCAGCACCATACCCGCATATTCGCCGTTTTTATGGTCGAAACGGCGCGACATCAAAAAAACCCAGCTGCCATCCTGCACCACTTTGGCTGATTTGCTGATATACCAGCCAGCCCCGGCATGTTCCTGATGATAAGCAAGATTGTCACGCTCCAGTTCACTGACCTGGGTAAAACCGGCATTGCTCGATGCCATGAGCTTGCCATCGGCATCGACTACCGTCATGAGTTTTAACTGGGGCAGGTTGTCCATCTGACGCTTCAGGGTCAGCGTCAGTTTGTCGCGCTGATGCAGGTAATTGGCATCCTGCTCCAGCCTGTCCATGACAGAAATGATGGCAGCATCCACAGCCTTGAGCGTATCACCGGAATGCTGGGCCATGGCCTGCGCCAGATTACCGGCGGCCACATCGCCGGCACGCATGGCCATCTCATGGGTTTTCCACATTTGCCAGATACTATTGCCTGTCAGTACCGTACAGACCAATACAATGAAGATGTACATGGCCAGTTTGATGGGTAGCCTTTTTACAGGAACTGCAGTTTTCATACGTGATAGTGAGCGACAAAGGCAACCGCCTGGATGGCAATGTCGGCCATTGTATGTTGTCTGGCATATTGTGAGCAAACTTTCATTGCCCGCCTAAAGCACTATCGAGAAGACGCCTTGCCAATACTTAACTCACTGCGTGTAATAATTTTTTGAGTCGCTCCAATCCCACCGGCTCTTCTGCCTGCAAGGGTATTACAGCCCAGCGCTGGGCATATTTTTTTGCTACTTCATCAATCAGTGGTAGTTCACTACGTGCACGTTGACGCAGCAAACCAGAAACCGGATTTGCCAGGGCCAGACTGTTATTAATGATCCAGGCCCAAGGCTCTATACCTGCACGGCGCAATTCATTTTGCAGGCCCGCTGCTTCCAGAACTGGCGTAGTCTCAGCCAAGGTGATGATGACAACTTTGGTTTGAAGCGGGTCTTGCAACTGCATCATGGGCGTTGTGAAATGTACCTTGGTATTGAGCATCTGCCGTTCAATTTCTCTATGGTAGGCGCCTGTCGCATCAAGTAACAGCAGCGTGTGTCCAGTCGATGCGGTGTCCATGACCACAAATTTCTTGCCGGCTTCGCGTATGACACGTGAAAAAGCCTGGAACACGGCAATTTCTTCTGTGCAAGGTGAGCGTAAGTCTTCCTCCAACAAGGCGCGCCCACGATCGTCCAGATTCTTGCCCTTGCTTTTCATTACCTCCGCGCAGTAACGTGCAGTCTCTGTATGCGGATCTATACGGCTAACGGTCAAATTTTCCAGGCTGCCGTCCAAGGTCTCAATCAAATGTGCCGCAGGATCAGAAGTCGTCAAATGTACTGGATAGCCGCGACCAGCCAGTTCCAGCGCAATGGCTGCTGCAACTGTGGTTTTACCCACACCACCTTTGCCCATGGTCATGATCAGGCCATGACCGTTACCAACCAGACCGTCAATTAAACCAGCGAGACTGGGAACAAGAGGAATATCTACCGGCGCAACATCGCTCCGTTTTTTCTGCGTGTTCGCTGGTACCAACAAGGCCCTTAGTGCCTCCAGTCCGACCAGATTAAATGCTTTCAGCGGTAGATAATCAGTAGGAGTGTCTTTCAATACGCTGGGTATGGCTGATAAGGCTGCCTGTTCGCGTTTCCATACTGCGGCAGCCAGCACATCCCCGGCAAGTTCGTTTTCTGGCAGCATCCCATTAATCACAAGGTATTGGTGTTGGAAGCCGATATCTGCCAGTTCCTGATGGGTACGCGCAGCTTCACGCAAACTTGCGCTCTGCGCGCGTGCGACCAATATCATTCGGGTATGTCGCGGGTCAGAAAGCGCGCTGACCGCTGCATGGTATTGCTCGCGCTGCTTTTCCAATCCTGCCAGTGGCCCCAGGCAGGAAGCATCGCCCTTTCCTTCCTCCAGAAAACCAGACCATGCCCCAGGCAATTGCAACATGCGTATGGTGTGACCGGTAGGAGCAGTATCAAAGATGATATGGTCAAAGCACTTCGTTATAGTGGGATTAGTCAAGAGATTGGTAAATTCGTCGAATGCGGCAATCTCGGTTGTGCAAGCACCCGATAATTGCTCTTCCATGCTTTTTAGCACCGCATCAGCTACACGTCCACGGGCAGGTCCGACAATGCGGTTGCGGTAGATTTGTGCAGCCGCCTGTGGATCAATCTCCAATGCGGACAAATTCGCGACATCGGGCACTGCAGTAATGGCGTTGCCAATGCTGATACCAAACACCTGTCCCACGTTAGAGGCCGGGTCTGTACTTACAATCAAGACACGTTTGCCTGAGTCAGACAGCATAATCGCACTGGCGCAGGCCAGCGAAGTTTTGCCGACACCGCCTTTACCAGTAAAAAATAGAAACTGCGGTGCTTCTGTCAGAAATAACATGGCATTCCTTGAGGTGGGTTCGATCTTCATTTCAGATTGTCAGTCCTGTCACAAAAAGCCCCAGCTGCGTTGCAGCCAGTGCGAGTACAAAAATCTGCACATTGAAGCAGCAATTTTTATATACCCTTTCAATTTAATCAGGTGGTCAGATACTGCATTGTCTAAGAACAAACAAATCTATCTTACTTTACTTTAATTCTATATTTCCAATATTATTGAAGTATAGAATCAAAGCAAAGTTTCATTTTGATATCAAGCTTCCCGGTAGAAGCCACATTCAAACGCCTGTTACCAGTTGACTGAAAGGCAGTGAATGCAAATTGCGAGCATGCTGGTCAGCTTAACGCGTACTCACTTGGGCGTAAACGCAGCGGTACTGAGGGTGTGATGGCAACGGTGGCATTTTGCTGCTTGTATCGACTTCCACACTCTGTAAACGCTTAACTTTTTCTGGAAAGATATATGACGATTACCATTTACCATAATCCTGAATGCGGCACATCCCGCAATACCCTTGCCCGGATACGAAATAGCGGCGCTCAACCGCAAGTGATTGAATACCTGCAGCATCCGCCAGGGAAAGCAAAACTGCTCGAACTGATCGCGGCAATGAAGGTGCCGGTAAGAGACGTCTTGCGCAAAAAAACTGGGCCTTACGAAGAGCTGGGGCTTGAAGATGAAAAATGGTCTGATGATGATCTCGTCAACTTCATGGTCGCGCATCCGATATTAATGAATCGCCCTATCGTAGTAACGCCGCTTGGCACGAGGCTATGCCGCCCTTCAGAAGTCGTACTGGATATTTTGCCATTACCGCAGCAAAGCGAATTCTTCAAGGAAGACGGCGAGAAAGTCATCGACAAGGAGGGTAATCGTGTTCACCAACAATGACTTTCCCAGCCTGCACCTGGACTTGTTCAGGCAGCCGGAAACAGAGCAATTGTTTGCACCTGTACGAGCAGGCCACGCGCCGCGAATACTGCTCCTTTATGGCTCTTTGCGCGAGCGTTCGTACAGCAAATTACTGACCCTGGAAGCGGCCAGGTTACTAGAACTCATTTCATAAATAGGATGAGTGCGAACAAGATGATTTGGGATGCAGTGCAAGGCGTGACCCGCTGCTAAGGCTCCTGCCTTAGCGAGGGGCACAACACTGCAATGCGCCCAAATCGTCAGTTCCCGAAGGGTTTGCCTCATAACGCGCGCTGGACTGCGTTGGACTCGTTATCAATAGCACCGCTATTGACTGCCTCGTCCATATTTTTACCATTGGCCAGCCCACGTTATGAGGAAAACGCATCTCACCCTATTTATGAAATGAGTTCTAAAGGCAATGGGCGCAGAAACACGGATTTTTGATCCACATGGTTTGCCATTGCCCGATGAGGTACCTGACAGTCACCCCAAAGTGCAAGAATTGCGCGAGCTGGCGCTATGGGCTGAAGGAATGGTCTGGACTTCGCCTGAACGTCACGGTGCTATGACTGGCATCATGAAGACGCAGATCGACTGGATTCCCCTGTCCGTTGGCGCCGTGCGCCCTACGCAGGGCAAGACACTGGCGGTCATGGAAGTATCAGGAGGATCGCAATCATTTAATGCCGTCAATCAAATGCGCATACTTGGCCGCTGGATGCGCATGATCACGATACCGAATCAGTCATCGGTCGCGAAAGCTTTTCTTGAATTTGATGAGGTCGGACGCATGAAGCCATCAGCTTACTATGATCGCGTAGTCGATGTCATGGAAGAGTTAATGAAGTTCACTTTACTGACACGTGATGTAGCCACTTATCTTGTGGATAGATATAGTGAACGCAAGGAGACCGCAGAGGAACTGTCCAGGCGCGTCAATCAGCGTGGCATCTGATAGTTGCCCCCCCATTAGCCCGGCGACAGACTAATGGGGGTAAATGAATGTCATCCATTAATAAAAGCATAATTCACTTCATAATCCCGCCTCTTTTTTGAATTTCATGATGGCCACTCCTACCGCACTTGATGCTGCCGAATAATTCGTGCCAGCATTAATCATTGCTTCTGCCTCGGAATATTTCTTCGCATTGATAGCCTGTGCCACTTTACCAGCTTCAATATGAAATGCCGCATGCCTGGCAACGCAATCCGCATGCGTTGCCAGATTGCCGAATAAGGATTTGCCCTCGCCGTGCAAATACTTGCCCAACTCGCAGCAATTGTCCCTGGCGATAGTGGCAGCATCCATGGCTTCTTTTTTACTTATTGCCATACGGAATTTTGTCTTCCATTCTGAATGTTTAGCCACAGCATCTTCAAGATCCATGTCTTCTCCTCATTATTTTTTTACTTCCGGTTCAGGATAGATGTGCCTCACTTTCACGAGTTGATGCAAATCAAGCTGCAGGCAAAGCTGGACAGAGGTCACAAAGCAAAATTTCTCGACATCAACCACTATTCACACATCGTTACGGAAAGCAAAAAGATACTCATAAAACAAGATAGTAATAAATTGTTACGCATTTCGACCTTGACAAATATTAATAATAAATTAACCTTGAATTATTGACATGCAAATAAAGTAATAAGCATATGCATTAAATTTCCTCGTCTGCAATCTCTCCCTTTCAAGTGATTTTTGAGCATTTGAGCCCGTTTCTGACTGGCTTGGGGTGGATCGTTGTCGCCGTTTTTTTTTGCACGCACGGATTTGCATCACAGCAGGGATTTTGAACGTGTCATTTGTTTGTAACGGTGGCACGTGTTGTAGCTGCAAGGCAGGAGCCTGGCTTTTGCTTATTGAGTTTGTATTGTTGTCCAAATTTTCTGAATCCAGCACCAGGTATCTGAAAAAGCCCTATGCCTGATCTGTGTTTCAGTTTCAACCGAATGGAGAATGTGATGGCGAAAGACAAGTATTTTGTAGAAGTATTGGCCGCTGATCCGGCGAATATTCCTGATGTGGTCTTGCTCAATGGCTTTGTGGGTAATTCTGCACTGGAAGGCTATACCCGGCTGTACCTGAATGCAGTCCTGAATGAATATTATGAAATCCCCAGCGACGCAATCTTGCACACGGCGGCGGCATCCGCCAGCAGCAATAATCCCCTGGAAACAGCCTATGTATGGATCAAGGCCGATGCCGAGCTCATACGCAAGGGCAAGAGCGTGGCTGACACCAAGCTCAGTTTTTTCAACGGGCCCATACAAAGTGCGCAGGCAGCATCCGCCGCCAATGCTGCAGCCCAGGCAGCGGTGGCTGGCGGCCCTACCGGCGTACTGAACTGCACGCAGGCCCCGGCGCAATGCGGCAACACTGCATGGCCAGGTTGCCCTGATACCCCGAAATAATCTGACAGAAATTCCGACAAGAATTCAGACCGAATTACCCGAATTGGAATATTCGTGATGTGAAGGGCTCTTGTTTGAATGGCCTTTTTCTCATGCGAATGTGTGAAGAATGGCGCATGTCATTGCCCTGCTTCTTATCAGAGGCATGCATTGCGGCCATTAGTTTGTTGTTTTGTTTTTCCCTGGTTTTCTTTTTTGTTCATGAAATGCAGTACCACTCTTAGGAGAGTTTTGCCATGACTACTCAATTACCGATTTGTCACATCAACACATTGATTCCTCAATGCCTGCCTGTGACTATTCCGGCCGCATGTCATCATCTGACACAACCACCACAATGCCTGATACCAACTTCGCCTGTCATCTGCCATGTGACGCAACCGCCACAATGCTTCCCGCAGACTCTGGTTGGACCAATCTGCCAGCATGTCACCAGCCCCGCAATATGCCATTTCACCCATAATCAACCTCAATGCGGCATACAATGTCAGGCTAATACACGCTTGCCTATCACTACGACCTTCGATCCAACCATAATCCAAAACCAGACACCAGTATTCCAAAATCAGACACCGGTACTACATGGTGGTGTGGGTGGCCTGGCCGCACCAGCGCAGGCACAAAACTTTGCCGGAGCAGCAGCGCCTGCCCAGCAATTTGCAGCACAAGCCAATGTCGGACCAACCGGCGTACAGCATTGCACAGCCGCACCACAATTTTGCGGTAACACAGCGTGGCAGCCTTGCCCGCCCATCGGTCCAACCGGCGTGCAACATTGCACCGCTGCACCTCAGGTTTGCGGCAATACGGCATGGCAGGGTTGCCCGCCACCACAAGCACAACAAGCGCAACAGGCACAATTCCCTATCCATCCAACGACAAATCCTACTGCCAATACTCATTGCTTCATTTGCCCACCGTTCACCATTGAGGCGCAGCAGGCTGCACCTCAGCAAGCACAGGCAATGAACCCAACGAATGCGACACATTGCTTTGTTTGCCCTCCACCTACCCTGGAAGCACAACAGCAGGTTGGCCCAACTGGCGTTCACTTTTGCACAGCCGCGCCGCAATTTTGCGGTCATACAGCGTGGCATGGTTGCCAGCCACCACTGTCAGCGCCGCCACATTGCCCAACCGTTGTTGCCGCTGTTTGCCATACCGCCGTACCTGTTTGCCACACAGCTGCTACGGTGTGCACACAAACGGTAGCTCCCACCCATCTGCTGGGTTGCACTTGCCTGCCGATGACAGTTGGCCCTGTAATTCCTACCCAAAACATGCAAGTTTGTGGCAACACTTGCCTGCCAATGACGGTAGGGCCTGTTATTCCTACGAATAACATGCCAATTTGCGGCAATGTCACTGCACCTGGTTTTTGCTAATCAAGGAGCAAGTGAACTAAAGCAGTACAGAGCAGTTTGATCAGCCCTGGTAAAAACGGTCGGGATACATTCCCGACCGGGGGTTGACTCATTCTTTGTAAACCCCGGGTGCAATTTTGCACCTGGGGTTTCGGCATACTGGCAAGCGTAAGGCTTGCGCAATACCAGGAGTAATCAGGAATGTTTTTGACCGCATCCAATATGGCCCACTATCTGCTGGCGCGAGGCACGGTTCCACCAGGCGTGGTCGTCGATGGTGATTTCATGGTGGTAGAGGCAGGCCGCCGCAACCGCAATTACAAGATCATCAGACGCGATGGTTCAGGCTTGTTCGTCAAGCAGATCAAGGAAGTCGAGCCCATGGCAATCTCGACCATGCAACGCGAAGCAGCCTGCTACCGCATGGCGCAAAAAAAAGGCTATGAAGCATTGGCAAGACTGATGCCCGGCTTTGTCGATCATGATGCTGGCCGTCATTGCCTGACCATCAGCTTGTTACCTGGCGGTGAAAACCTGACAGAATTTCATGCCCGCAAAAAAACATTCCCAGCCGGGATAGGCAAGTTGCTCGGTGCTGCACTGGGAAGCTATCACCAGACCCTGCGTGGCAAGTCGCTGCAGGCAGAAGATCTCAGCAATTTCCCGCGTATGGCACCATGGATATTGAGTTTTCATCTGAACAGTGTGCAGGCTGGCTCCACCCTCAGTGGTGGCGTGCAACAATTGGGGGCACTGATCAGGCAATACCCTGACCTGCAGCAAAACCTGGCACGGCTGGCACAGGGCTGGCGCTATGACAGCATTATCCACGGTGACATGAAATGGGATAATTGCGTGGTCTATCCTGACCCCAATGGCGAACCGGCTTTACGCATCATAGACTGGGAACTGGTTGATTATGGCGATGCCAGCTGGGATATAGGGGCAGTGTTGCAAGCCTATCTGACCTCTTGGATTTACTCCATGCCGCTGTATCAGGAATTTGACCCTGCCCGCTTTGTCGATAAGGCTGTTTATCCACTGGAGGGCATGTACCCGTCCATACACGCTTTCTGGCGCAGCTATGTACAAACGGCAGGCATAGATAATTCGCAAGCCTATCCCTACCTGCTACGCTGCATAGAATACGGTGCTGCACGCATGGTGCAGACTGCGTTTGAATCACTGTATTACTCGCCCACCATGACCAATCATGCAGCGACCTTGTTACAGGTCAGCCAGAATATTTTGCGCGATTCACGGCAGGCCTCATCCGCCCTGTACGGGTTTAGCGGGGAGTTATCATCATGAGCGAGCCATCCATGCACGAAGAATTAAACAATATCTACGCTGCCTTGCAAATCCACAATCAGCATAGCTATGCACTAGGCAATAATACTCTCATCCCCGTCACATCGACAGGTGCCCAAGCCAGCCCAGCCCAGGCACTGACCGCCGCCATCAATAACAGCCTGTATGGCATGTACTATGTACGTGATGCTGTGGATGAAGCTGCCCTGCCTTCGCAAAGCCTGGTAGCCAACCTGAGCCAGGCCAACCAGACATCAGACCGTTGGGACCCTGGCTGGAAAATTTACCAGCAAAGCCCCGATGGCCGCGTCATGATACAAAAGGGTGAACGCAGCCGCACCGCAATGGCAGGCGAATACGCCGCCAACAAATGGCCGGGCATGCCAGCGCTGGCCGGTGAGATGGTGAACTTGCGTGTGTATCCCGGCACAGCCGATATGCAACAAGGCTTTTACTATGCGTTTGGCAGCAACCTGTCTGACCAGTTTGACGATTATGAACTGATACGTTTTTACTTCAATGTACCAGCCCATGCCGCAGCAGAATTACTCTACGGCCTGACCACACAACTGAACCGTTATGCCCTGCCCTTCAGGTATAAAACCCTGGTCGATGCCAGTGCCTACCGCCGCGCCGATGCCGCTGTACTGTACATCGCCAAGCGCCACTACGCCATGGTCGCAGCGCTGATGCAGGACTTGCATGCCAGCCTGGGCAGCAAGCTGCGTGCAGCCACACCAATGTTTTGTAAATCACTGATGAGTGGCATAGGTGTGGCAGAAGAACCGGGTACCGGTGAAAGCTTTGGCATGCACAGATGCAGGCTGGTGGCAGAAGGCATGGTCGATGCATGGCTGGCAGGCTCACAGAGCGTGAGCGCACGCGCAGACGCCGTGCAAAAACGCTTTGCAGCGAGCGGCATAGACATGCGCACCCCCTACCTGAACCGCAATTCAGTCAACCTGTTTGAAACACCCGTATTTAGCGGAGGCTTGCTGTTATGAATGCACCGATCAATGTACCTATGACTACACCTGTAACTGCGCCTATGACTGCACCCATCAATGCGGTCATCAATCCTTACAAAGAAATTTATCTCGACGTTGCCGACCGTATAGGTCGCAATTTATGCCGTGATGCGGTCTGGGATGGTGCGCGTTGCAACTGGCTGGGCTGGTCCATGGAAGCCGTGAATCAAAACTGGGTACCAGCTTACCGCTCCTTTGCCGGTGACCTGTATGGCGGCACCAGCGGCATCGCCCTGTTCCTCGCTGAACTGCATCAGTTCAGCGGCGACAAACAACAAAAACGGATACTCGAAGGTGCATTGAACCAGGCACTGTCGCTGTCTGACAAAATGCAGGGCCCAGCCCGCAGCGGTTTTTACGCAGGCAGCAGCGGCTTTGCCTATGTGCTGGTACGCATAGGTACATTATTGAAAAATGAAGCCCTTATCGCCCGTGGCCTGCGTGAAATGGCCAGCCTCAAAGAGCAGGTGCCGGATGCGATGTTCATCGATGTCATCGGCGGCAGTGCCGGTGCCATACCGGCGATGTTGAAACTCGGCCTGGAACACCAGCGCTCTGACTTCATCACCATGGCGCAAAGACACGGTGATTATTTGCTAGAGCACGCCAGCAAAAGCGACGCTGGCTGGTCATGGGAAACCATGCATGTGCCCGGACAAAAACACCTGACCGGTCATTCACATGGCGTGGCTGGCATCGTCACTGCCTTGCTGGAACTGTATCGCGCCACAGGAGAAAAGCGCTACCTGGATGGGGCCAACGAAGGCTTGCGCTATGAACGTGGCCTGTTCAGCGCCCAGCATAATAACTGGCCAGACCTGCGCATCATGGATGCCAGCCAGACCGATGCACCTCCGGTGTATAACATGGCCTGGTGCCATGGCGCACCAGGCATAGGTTTATCACGCCTGCGCAATGTTGCCCTGATGCCGGATGATGCCATGCTCATGCAGGAATTGAATGCGGCCATACAAACCACCGCCAGTTCACTGTTGCCTGCCTGGGTGCATGGCATAGGTAATTTTTCGCTGTGTCACGGCGCATGTGGCAATGCCGAATTGATGATCATGGCCGGACAATGTCTGAAACGCCCTGACCTGACACAGGTCGCCGAAAAGATAGGGCAGGAAGGCTGGCAGCATTACGGCCAGTCCGACATGCCCTGGCCTTGCGGCGTGGCAGGTACGGGTGAGACGCCTAACCTGATGCTGGGTACGGCGGGCATAGGGCACTTTTATTTGCGCCTGTATAACCCTGAGGCTGTGCCTTCGGTGTTGATTGTGACGCCGCCGGAGAAGGTGGGGAGTTGATTGAAATTTTGTAGGTTGGGCTACGCTTCATCAGCCCGACACTTGGCCTCAACATACGCATACGTTATTTAAACGCCGAGTGTTGGGCTGGAAAACCGCAGCCCAACCTACAAGTTCAAGCCAACCTACGAAAACATTAAAACAAACGATTATAGTAAGCCACTTGCGCTTTCAGACGAGAAATTTCAGCCTGATCACCACGTGTCACTGCATCTTGTATCGCCACACCATACAAGGCTTGTGGCGGCAAGCCCTTGGCCTTCATGGCTGTTTCCAGCGACGGTAAGAGGCGTTCTATTTCTGATGCGGCTGCCAGATAGTCCAGTGCCTGATCGCGGACGGTGGACATTTTTTTGACATCGCCACTGGCGATTGCTTCATGCATGGGTACTGCATACAAGGCGGCCAAGGGTGCTGCATGTGTTGGGGAAACCATATCTACTCCTTCGAGAAATCCTGGCATCAATATAAAGCCAGGCGGATTAAGGAAAATATTCATCAATACAAAATTTCCCCCGGCAAACCCCAAAAAATTTGGAGGCCGGGCTTTGATCGTTACACTGTGCTGGTCAGCACATGCAGGCGATCGAGTACGCTCTTGAGTTCTGTCATGACGGCTTGCCGTCTGGCTTCTTCAATGGCATATTTTTGTGCGGCGGTAACGACATCGGCATGGCAGTGCGGGCACTCTGTCTCATCCTGCCAGATGTACTCATGACAGTTGCGGCACAATCCCAGTTCAGGCAAGGGATTGCTGCTGGTGCGTTCTGCCACGCGTGGTGCTGGCGCAGGTTCCTCAGGCAGAATTTGCCTGCCGGGAATCGCTTCTTCATACAGTTCAAACCTGCCTATGGCAAAAGGCTTGTCAGGCGCTGGTGCCACTTTGCGGATTTTTTCATGTATGCCGCGTTTCTCCAGCTTCAGTGCACGGTAGTGGCAATAGGGATTATTGCCGGGCTTGCCGAACAGGGAATCTGAAGTCCAGGTACAGCCACCACGGCAGACATCGGCGTAGTAGCAGGTGCGACAATGCCCCCACAGTGAATCGATATTGCGCATGCGGCCAAAGTGCAGTTCCTCAGACGTGTTCCACAATTCTGCCACGGCAGTGTCACGGACATTGCCACCACCATAGGTTTCTGTTGCCAAAGATGGACAACCCTTGATGGTACCGTCCGCCTCAAGACCGATGACATTCTGGCCGGCAGCGCAACCTGTCCAGTGCAAGGTTTCATCACCGAGGCCACGCCAGTGATGCTCGAAAGGACCGAAGTAACCAAGGTTGTTGCCAAAGGTCAGCAACAGGCCGCGTTGCTGGCCTTCATGATAAAGGCGGTTCAGCAGTGGCATGAGCTCCAGCACGCGGTGCGGTTGCAGCAACAGGTGGTCATTCTCTACCGCATTGCCCATGGCCACGGTGATCTGTAATTGCCAGTGAGTGGCACCTGCTTCGATGATGCGGTTGAACAGGGGCTCCAGCTGATCTATGGTCTCTGCACCTATCTGGGTATTACAGCTGACACCCAGGCCCAGGGACTTGGCGGTTTCCATGGCACGCAGGGCATCATTCCAGGAACCGACCACGCCACGCACCCTGTCGTGATAATCCTTCATGCCATCGATGGACACACCTATGCCAAACAAACCGGCCTGCTTGCCTGCTTCCAGCCTTGCAGTATTGAGGTTGCGGGCACCGGTTTGCATGCCTACCCGTATGCCGTGACCAGCAATACGTTCCACCATTTGCAGCCAGTCCTTGCGCAAGAAGGCTTCGCCACCTATGAGGGTGATTTCACGCGTGCCCAGGGCGGCCAGTTGATCGATCACGGAGAAGGCTTCTTCGGTGGAGAGCTCACCCACCCTGCGCTTGCCTGCGCGAGAACCGCAGTGGCTGCATTTCAAATTGCAGGCGAGGGTAATTTCCCACACCACGTGCACAGGCGTATGGCCGTTGAGATCAGACAGCGTACGCGCCCTGGCGGGTTGGGATAGTTGAGAAGATTGAGATACCTGAGTTTGTTCCATACTTGGCTCCGGTGGCAAATGCCAGCAAGCTGGCATCCGGGATCATGCGGCTGTACTTATTTGCTGGCGTTGAGCTGTGCCAGCAGGCTTTGTGCGAGTTCTTTCAGGCGATCGACTTCGGCCTGATCACCACGCGCCTGCGCGTCCTGAATCGCGACGCCATAAGGTGTGACAGGGTGAAAAGCGGCGGCAGAGTTGCTGACACCACCGAGCAAATTGCCATAGGAAGCGAGTTCGGATTTGATGCGGGCGATTTCAACCTGGTCGCCGCGGGCGACGGCGTCTTGTATGGTAACGGCATACAGGGGACGGATAATACCGCCCTTGCTTTTGATGGCGCTTTCCAGTTCAGGCAACAGACGGGCCACATCGGCGGCAGCCGCCAGGTGGCTGAAGGCGGCATCACGCGCTGCGCTCATTTTTGCTGCGTCGCCACTGGCAATTGCATCGCTCATTGCGACTGCATACAGGGGGATGAAACCGCCATAAGATTCTTTACTGGTAGTCATAAAATTACTCCTTTAAGTGAGTACGGGTTATGAAACTGGGGTGGGTATCTATAAAATTCTGGAAACCTGCCTGCTATCAATATGGCAAGCTTACTTAGTATATTTTCAATTATTTAAAAGTCAATGACATTATTCTTTTTTTAATTAAATTAAATGGATAAAGAAATCATCAAGGCCGATGCTTTACACTTGGCAATCCTGCCAAACACTAAACCAGAACATGAATGTGAATAAAGTCAGTGGCACCGAAGGCTATGCAGAGATGGCGGATTACCTGGTGCAGCAATGGCAGGAAATTTCTTTCAAAGAACATCACGCTACCGTCTTGCACCTGCTGCCGGTAACACCTGGCCGTGTGCTTGATATTGGTTCTGGCATAGGTAGTGACGCTGCCGCCTTTGCAGCAATGGGACATCGTGTTGTCGCCGTAGAACCGGTCAGTGAATTACGCCTGCCGGGCATCGCCCTGCATGACTCAGCACTGATCACCTGGCTGGATGACAGCCTGCCAGACTTGTCATTACTCAGCGCCAGGAATGAGACTTTCGACCTTATCATGTTGAGTGCTGTGTGGATGCATCTTGATGAGCTTCAACGCCAACACGCCATGCCCAGACTCGCGAGTTTGATGAATACATCCGCGACCCTGATATTGTCGCTGCGCCACGGCCCTGTCCCTGCGGGACGACGGATGTTTGATGTCAGCGCCGCAGAGACCATAGGACTGGCTGCGCTGCAAAACCTGGAACCTATCTTGCACGCAGAGGCACCGTCAATACAAAAACTCAACCAGCAAAGTGGAGTGACATGGACACGGCTGGCGTTCAGGCATGCAACACCGTAAAGCGACAAAAATACCAAGATGCAAAGACACATATCATATTGACCACAATTGTCTTTTGTGAAACACTTCCTGTATTGAATTCATTTCAGGCTCATTTTCAGGCTCATTACATGGCAAACCCGCTACCCATCGTTGTGCCGCAACTCATGATGCAGCAGCGATGCGCATCCAGCATTGTCTTGCGTGGCCTGAATAATCCGCGCGGCATCAAATTCAAACAAGATGGCAGCCTGTTGCTGGTAGAAGCAGGCAGCGGCGATGCAGGGCAGCCTTTCTCTGGACGACTACTGCAATTCAAGCAAAATGCAGCTGGCGAGTATGTAAAGTACGAAGTACTCGCTGATGGTTTTCGCTCAATGAATATGCAGGCACGCATGTGCAGGGATGAAATATTTGGACTTGCCGATATCGCCTACGGCGATGGTCGCTGGTTGTTGAGCCAGACTGATTATGTGTCCGGCTCGCGCATACTTGATTTAAGCAGCCTGCCACCACGAGCAATCATCCATAGCCGTGGCAACCTGAATGCACTTTGCTATCATCCGCAAAGGCATAGCTGGCTGACGGTAAAACCAGATACCAACCAGGCGATAGAATTTATTGATGATCAGCCGGAAGCGGTAGTCGGTGCACTGGCAGATTTGTCTGGTGGCCAGCATGCGGTGCCAGTGACTATCATCCTGGATCAAAGCTCAACAACAGATGAGGCTAATCAGCCAGTCTTGATTTCCCTGTTCTCTGGCGAGTTGCAAGGCGATGCAGACAGGATGGGTATCAACTTTGAAAAAGGTGTCAGCCAGATCGTCAGACTGGATCTTGCTACGGGTGAAGTCAGCACAGTCATAGCGGGCCTGACGCTGGCGACTGGCATGGCATTCACTGAACAAGGACAATTGCTGGTGCTGGAATTATGCGAGGATTTTTTAGAACCCATGCCTGCAAATGCAGTGCCAAAAACTGCCTGGCATGGTGGTTTCAAGCGTTATTCCGGTCGCCTGCTTTGCATTGATCTGGGCAAGCGCACGGTAACTTGTCTTGCGAGGCATCTGGATACACCATCGAATTTATGCGTGGCAGGCAACACAGTTTTTATCAGCGAAGGCATGGGCCTGCCTGGTCGCCCCATCGCCAATGCAGATGGAGAAACCAAGGCACTCGAAGGC
Source organism: Undibacterium sp. KW1 (assembly GCF_009937955.1). Lineage (NCBI taxonomy): Bacteria > Pseudomonadati > Pseudomonadota > Betaproteobacteria > Burkholderiales > Oxalobacteraceae > Undibacterium > Undibacterium sp. KW1. The sequence continues at coordinate 5,230,733 of NZ_AP018439.1, forward strand.
TATGTGCGCAAACTGATATTGCCCGAAAACTAGATCGCCTGTAAAAGCGCAGTCAGCTCAGCCAGCTTAGCGGGGAAAGGTGCCTGTGCCACCCACTCTGCCGGGTCACCTTCTTTTTGCCAGGCAAAACCAACCACGGCCATGACATCGCCCGCTTTGCTGAGCAGGGGAATCGCAATTGCCGCCTGTGCACCAACAGCCTTGGCACCGGGTCGTATATTGCCACTTTTATCGTCTTGCAGATTGCAGGTTTGCACAGGCGCCTTGCTCAACTGCGCCGCACCTGCCATGCCCTTGCCATGACTGACATGAGCAACGATGGCGAGTACTGGCTCGGGTATACGCAAGGCCGCACTCAGGTATAAATCTTCACCGCGCTGTACATGGATAGTACCAGCGGCAGCATCGAGATTGGCGATGCTGTCTTCCAGCCATTGCTGGTGTTCTGTGTTTTTTTCGAACATATTCATTCTCCTCAGTTTATGAGTATTGCTATCAATGTGAATCTTGCAACAGCTCTTGCCAGCTCTGGTCTTTGGCTGCTGTGATCAGATTTTGTTGCTGGCACAGTGAGCGAATTTTGCTGTCATGGGCAGGCAGGCTTTTGGCAATCGCCAGTTTTTCTGCGATGCTGCCTTGTTCAAGCGCACGCAATAATTCTGGTTCACCGAGCAATGCCAAATGCGGTGTCACGCAACGCCATAATTCAGGACTGATGGCACGTCCCGCTGCCCAGCGTTCATGGGCGAGATCAATCAGGATAGCGGCCAGGGCAGGATTATTCCTTTGCTCCAGGCCTTGTATTGGCCATAGCAGGCTGTCGAGAAAAAAACATTTGACGACCATCTGGTTCCAGGCAGCCTCATCAAACGCCTGCATGGGGTAAGGATTGCGGTGCGCCATCGCTTCAAAAATGGGACGCATGCTGGAGCGTATCGCTTCACGGGCGCGGTGCTCTATCGCCACCGCTGCGGGATACAGCGGAAAGCCGGAATACAGGGCGATCAGTTCATTGATCTCGGCACTGTCAGCGATGCTGTCCAGTTGCATGGCAAATTGCGCTTCATCACCGGCATAGCTGGCGAGTATGAAAGCCACCCTGGCTGCGATATCGACGCTCCAGGCCGAGGGGTCAAAACCAGGGCGTAGTGCATGCGCTGCGGCCAGTTCATCGGTACTCGAGTTCAAATCCTGTTTGCCGAGTTTGCGCGAGGCCATGCCCATGGCGCGATATACATCACGCTCCTGTTTCGCGGTACTGATTTGCTGGCATTGCAGGCGGAACCACAGCAAGGCTTCTGGCGTGCTGCGTGCGGCTATCCAGATATCGAGTTGCGACAAGGCTGCAGCAGTTGGTGTCAGTGCCTGCATTTCTTCTAAAGATGGATGTCTCATGATGGCCGCCTTCAAATGATGGATCAGGTTCCGGGAATGACACGTTGCAGAACCCTGGTCAGGATAAAGGCGCCCAGGCAAAATGCCACGGCGGCAAGGCCGCCGCCGGCAATGGCAATCACCAGTGCATCCAGCAAAGAGGTCGCAGCAATCAGTTGCGCCACGGCTCTGGGTACCGAACCTGCCAGATGACGGGTAATCAATAAACGCACAGCGATAACGTCTGCAACGATCAGGGCCAGCAGCATCAGCAAGGCCAGCCCGCCGTCGGCCCAACTGCTAACCGAGCGGCTGCCATACAAAAGCACAGGCAAGGCCAGTATCAGCAAGGGCCACAGGCTGCCAAGACGGTTCAGGCTCTCTTGTTTTGCAGCATATGTCAGGCCCACCACATGCGCCCAGATAGCCAGTGCTGCCAACACCACTGTAGTATTGAGCAGCACAGTGCTGGTCAGGGACGGCTCAACAGCAGTCTCAACAGCAGTATTCAATTCAACCATCATGACACTGGCAGCCGCAACAAAATACACCAGTGCGCGGCACAGGCCCATGATCAGCGGGCTCAGTGGATTACCCTTGTGCCAGACGTTGTACAGCAGGATGGTGGCAGCCAGTGCGCAGCCACAAACAATGGCCCAGGTGCCGTAATAACTGAGTATGGCAATGCCTGCCACTTGCAGGACAAAGCCTATGGCAAACACTGCCCTGGCGCTGATCTGGCCAGAAGGAATTGGTCGCCCCGGCCTTTCACGGGCATCAATTTCACGGTCAAAGGCATCATTCAAGTACATGCCCGCACAATAAAAAGCCGATATCGCCAGCATCACCAATAGCGTATGCATGAGGGATAAAGGACGACCAGTAATGCTGCCAGCAACGATGGCACCCGCCAGCACATTGGTCCATACGGTTGGCAGATTGGATACCCGGCCCAGCCTCAGATAAATACCCATGCGGCTGTTATTCATGACTAAAGTATTCATGTCAGCAGTTCTTTCATGATAAAGCTCAACTCACGCGCAATGGCGTGGGCTTTGGATTCAGTCTTCAAGTGCGCAGGCAAGACATCCCAGGTATAAGTCTCGACTTCCAGATGCCCTGAAAAGCCTTGCTTGCGCAAAGCTCGCAAAGTCGCCAGCAAATCTGCACGGGTTGATCCCAGTGTTGAAGCTTGCTGTTGTTCACTATCCCAGAAAATAGGCACATGGCAGTGCACACGCCATTCACCGTCTGCATGGCCAGCCTGGTAAGCTGACAGCGCGGCAGGCAGGTCGGTATAACGTTGTAACTCGTCTTCATTCTGAATCACGACCTGATGCAGATAAACACCGTCATCAAAACGCCGCAATTCACTAAGCAAATCTGCATGCATGACAGGAATGCGCAAGGCACAAGATAACTGTATCTTGGGTATGCGTATGCCGAGCGCGGTGAGGGTCTGCATGGCATGGACGGGGTCTTCAAATTCGACAGCAGCATGACAGACGTCATAGCACACACCCAGATGACGGCGCATCAGGCGCTCAGCCTGCGCTTCTGTGCAGGCCAGCAATGCAGCCAGCTTGCTGATGCTGTCTTTTGCCCATAGCTGGCCGCAGAAAAAAGCCGTGGTCTCGCTCATGGTTTCCAGAAAACAGCAGGGCTCTGGCTCCAATGCCAGGGCTATGCATTTTCCAGTTGCTTGTTCCAGTTCGGCCAGCATGGCAACTGCCTGTATGAGCTGCTCAACAATCTGCTGTTGTGCATCCGCAGTCTGCGTTTCAGATTTGTAGGCACCTGGGACGGTGGAAATACTGCCCTCCATATCATCAGGCAGGAGCTGGCTCAAAATCATGGCGCATTGTCTGGTGTAGCGCAAACGTTCAGCATCGCGCCAGTCTGGCAGATAGACTTGCTCCTTGACCCTGACATTGTGAAAGGGCCCGTAAGGAAAAGCATTGATGGTGAATACATATGCACCCAGGTTTTGTAGTTGCGTCTTGAATTGCTGCAAGACTGCTGGCTGGGCCAGACTGTCAGCCGCCATCGCCGACAGGCGCAGACCTATGCCGAAGGGCTGGTCTTCAAGCAGCTCCAGCTTTTTCCTGAGTACGGGGATAGTTTCATCGAGGCTGGCGCTGATTTCTTCCCAGCTTTCACCCGCATGGATATTCGTGCAGTAAGTCAGGTGCACGTTTTGCGGTGGCAGGGATATCAGCATATCAGTCTCAGCCTGCGATGGTGGTTGAAGTTTCGGCTGATATTGCGGCTGGTATTGCTGACTGCGCGCTTGCCTGCAGGCTTTGCAGCCAGTCTATCGCTGCCCGCACCAGCCCGGCATCCATCTCATGTACTTCTACACCGCTGCCTATCGCGGCCAGCAGGGTGATGGTCAATTCTCCGCCCAGATGTTCGCGGAATTCTCGCAAACCCTGCAGCACCAGTAATTCGCCTTGCGCATTCTGCGCGAGTAATTGCGGGTGCCACAAATCAAAACCCAGTTGCGTCAACAAGCGGTGGATGCGCGCATCTTCTCCTGCTGGCAATAAACCGGCGAGGCAGGAATAACGGGCATCAAGCGCGAGGCCTATCGCCACCGCCTCGCCATGCGACAGCGCATGTGCGGTCAGGCGTTCGAGTTTGTGGGCGACCCAGTGCCCATAATCGAGGGGCCGGGCGGAGCCACTTTCAAACGGGTCACCACCATGCGCGATCTGGTGCATGTGCAGGCTGGCTGAACGGGCGATAACACTGTTCAGGATTACACTGTCAAATGCGGCCAGTGCGGGCAGCTGTTTTTCCATCATGAGAAAGAAGGCGTGATCACGTATCAAGGCCACTTTGACGGCTTCTGCCAGCCCTGCCCGTTTCTCGCGCGCAGGCAGGATATCGATGAAAGCCGCATCATTGATGACCGCCCAGGGCGGTGCAAACGTGCCTATGAGATTTTTCTGCCCTTGCCAGTTGACGGCATTCTTGACACCGACACCGCTGTCATCCTGCGCCAGCACCGTCGTCGGGAAGCGTATATGGCGCACCCCGCGATGGAAAATCGCCGACGCATAACCGACAGCATCCAGCACTGCGCCACCACCTATGGCAATGGCATAGGAATGCCGGTCTATCGCCCGCTCTGACAATGCCTGCAACAGTGTTTCTACGAGGGCAGGATCATTTTTGCAGGCTTCACCACCGGGCATCATGAAGATGTCACCTATTAATTCCATCGCTTCATGGTGGAAGTTGATGTAGGTCAGTATCTGCTCGGCAAGACCAGGCATGGCCCTGGCCACGCCTTCATCGAGAAAAATGGCGAGGCGGTGGCGGCGTTGTGGCTCACGCAACGTCACAACCGCACGAAAATCAGGATTGGCAATATCAAAGGCATCGCGGGTGGATACCACGGGGAAAGAATAATCGACACGCACATGTTGCTGCTGCCAGGCACCGCGCAAGGCAGGCGGCGCTGTCACATCCAGATCGGGCAGCCTGTTGAGTTCAGCCAATTTCACGATAAGTCCTTTTCATGGATATCCACATCCAGTTCACCATCATGCTGTCATTGATTATAAAACTGATATGCATTTGTTTGCAAATTTATCAATCTCTCCAGACAACATCGACAACATTGGTAACATCAGCAATGCTGTCTGGAGGAAACACGATGGCTCACTCAGTCAGGGAAAGGCAGTTGGAAGCTCGGCCCTGCTGTCGTGCCATCGTTCAAACCAGAAGGCGTCTCCATCAATTGCTGCGCTGCCAAACCCAGCGAGAACATCAGGCCAACTGCCTGGCCCAGCTTGTCTGGCTCGCCATTGAAGGCGATGTGCAAGCCATTCAGCAGTGCCTGATAAGTACTGGCAAACTGCTCCTGCAAGATGCGGGCGCGTGAGCCTTTGGGATACACCGCCAGATTGGGGTCATCCATCATTGGCCAGACACCATCAGGGTCAAACGGGATTTTTTCGCCACTATAGGAAAAGCCATGTTCGCTCTTCACAAGGCGATGTCCATTGACTATTTCTGCATATTTGTAATAGTGCGACAACTCCCCATCACCATCACCGGGATGACGTGCATTTGCGCCCTCGCCCTGACGCTTGATTTCATCGATCGCCCGGCAGGCATCCGCCAGCGACGTGATCGTGAACAGTTTACCTGTGCCATGCCATTCCGTGACCTGTTTCTCTGCATTGCCAAAACTGATCTGTCCGGCATTACTGAGCTCCGTCAAAGCCTGTTTGATTTCATCATAGAACCAGCCTATGGTGTATTTCGATGTATCAACAGGATCACCTCTCCTGGCGCGATAATGCACGGGCTCTATGGTTTTTTCTGGTTGCTCTATGGACATGAAGGCACGCAACTGGTCTATCGAGCATTTGCGCAGGCGTACATTCAGGTCTGCTCTTAAACCACCCGGCAAGGAGCCAGGATAGACAGGGACGAATTTGGGGCGGTTGAAGCAGGGCTGGCCACCTATGGAGATGAAGAGATTTGATACCAGCGCCATGTGCAACATCTCTTCCATGACAACGCTACGTATCAACTGCGCCACTTCGATATTGGCATTTGGCTTGATACTGTAGAGCGCAGTCAGGTAAGGCGGTATCGTCGCATGCTCCAGCTCTATCGCCTGTTGCAGGGCGCGGTGCAGATCAGGGACTGAATCGAGCTCCATGTAGAGCGGGCTTTCCAGCCACTTCAACAGCATCTTGCGCTTTTTGGTAGAAAGGTCGCGTGTCACCGGCATGTAATTGGGATCGGATACCGGGGCCTTGAACACATTCTTGAGTGCATAGATCTTGTTCGTCAGACTGGCATAATTCGACAGATCGACGATCTTGTGCATGATGGGATAGAGGTCGGCATATTGCTGGAAGATGGGCCGCACATCACACATCCAGTCTGGTTTGTCAGGTATCGTGTAGCCGCTGAAGACCAGGGCATTCAGCGTCAGTGCGCCATTACCCACGCTGCCCAGCGGCGGTGGCGCACTTCCTATCTGGTAGGTCACGCAATATACCTGCCCATCAATATAGCCGCGTGGATTACCGGGGTCTGTCGCTTTCAGTGTCAGTTCCGCCCGGCCATCGCTGCCAGTGGTAATGCTGGTCTGGAAAGCCAGTGCTTCGGTAGGTGTGCCGACTTGTTGCGGGCCCGATACTGGCCCCTGAGTGACCTGGCCTTGCATCGCAGATGGATCATAACCGAGGCTGATCTGGGTATTCGCCAATGGCTGCCCGAAGCTGCTTGCATAAAAATGCACGCTGGTATTTTCAGGTGGATTAAACCTGAAGACGAAATTGTCTGCCCTCACCCATTGACCATTCGGTGCTTCTGCCAGCAGGGGCTGGGTAGCGTTTTTGACCAGGCCCAGCGGGGTATTGCTGGCAGCGGCGAGCTGGGTGCTGCTCAAGGGAATGGAGACTATGCCTGCCGTGCTTTCATACCAGTGCTGCCCTTGGTAATTGACTTCGGCCAGCAATTGCGGCGGGCCATCATTCGGCAGCAAGGCTATAGTCAGGCTGCCAGAATCTGCACGGGCACCGCCCAGTTCTGCGATAGGCAGGCTATTACCCAAATCCAGTGTCAGCACATTGCCGACAATTTGCCCGATGGCGTCATTGGCTGTTTGCCCTGGCACTGCCCACAGGCGGCGGCCAGGCACGAAATGCCGGGGCTCACACACATCATGCAAGCCTATGCTGCCGACCACGCGGCCAAAGGTGAAATTGGGCGAAGACATGGTGTCGTCAAAACTGTCGACATTGAACTTGATACTGAAATTGTCTGGCGTTTTATTCTCGGCCAACAACTCTTGCAGGAAGCGCGAAGGTCCGGCCCCGGTAATGCTGATCTGTTCGAGCACTGACTGGTAATACGCGCAAAAGAATGAATCAGGCTCACCAGGCGGGTAATTGACCCAGATGTCCGCAAACGGCGCGACCGCAAAACGGCTACGGAAGCCCATGCCGGAAGCCTCGCTGCCAAGATTGACCGAAAAACCCCAGATCTGCGACACCATCTGCTGTTCACTATCGAGATCAACCAGCTTGCCCTCTACCCTGCTGTCGGTGCCATTCACTGCCAGGCCGATGACGGGATCAAGACTGGGGTCGCTGCAAGTGCTGCCATCCTTATACACCACGCTGGTCACTACGCACTGACGGAAACGCCACGAGCCAGTGCCATTCGGGTTCCACCAGCCATTGCTGGCGCCTGGCCCGGGCATCTGGTAATTCGAACGGAAACGCGCTGTATTGAAATGTTCGGGGTCATTATTGACCGTGGATACATCCGCTTGAAACTGCCCGGCAAAAACCAGACGGGGAAGGCTTAGATAACTCATGGTGACTCCTGGGGTAGATATCAAGTGAATTGACGGGCTTACCTGGGTTTGCCGGGTTTGTCTTGGCAATAATGGTGACGCCTGATAGTGGTACTGAGGGCGTTCCGCTACTGCTCGCAGACAACCGCTGTGCCAGCCTGAACAGGCAGCACACAATTACAAATATTGAAACATTAATGCAAAATAATCAATGAATATTTGCAAACAAATGTTGAATTATGATGACATTTCGAAATTATTCAAAAAGAAACATTTTTTACATAAAGCATATTGCAGTAAACGATAGATAAGATAATAATCAGGCAACAAGAGAGACCAGCAAGGAGCAAGACAAGGGCAGGCTTTGCAGCGCAAACCCGTTTCATGCTTACCAAACCTGCCCAACTCAGCCGACCCAGCCACATAGCCAATGAACAAAGATTTGCCATGCAAGCCCAAACCCTGTTGATACTGAATATCGTTGGACTGACACCTCGCCTGATAGGAACCTACACACCAAGGCTAAAGGCTTTTGTTGAACAGGGCAGGCTGCTGCCCTTACAAACCGTGACACCAGCAGTCACCTGTACCGTACAGGCCAGCATGATGACGGGGCTGTCGCCGCAGCAACATGGCATAGTCGGCAATGGCTGGCTATTCCGTGATCTGGCAGAAATCTGGTTCTGGCGGCAATCGAACAAACTCGTCAGCGGAGAAAAAATCTGGGAAGCAGGCAAGGCGCGCGACCCCAGGTTCACTTGCGCGAACCTGTTCTGGTGGTACAACATGGCCTCCAGCCATGACTATGGCATTACGCCCCGCCCTATCTACAAGGCAGATGGCCGCAAGCTGCCAGACTGTTATACGACACCTCCAGAGTGGCGCGATGAACTGACTCAAAAACTCGGTGCCTTCCCGCTGTTCCAGTTCTGGGGCCCGGCCACCACGATCAAGTCCAGCCGCTGGATAGCTGATGCTGCCAAGCTGGCGATCACAGAAAAAAATCCCACCCTGACCATGGTCTATCTGCCCCACCTTGATTATGACTTGCAAAGACATGGGCCAGACCTGACAGACCCGGCGGTACAGCAATCGCTGCGTGATATAGACGAAGTGGCCGGAGACCTGATCGCCCATGCACAACAGGCCGGGCGTCGTGTCATGATACTGTCTGAATATGGCATCACGGCTGTTGATCGCCCGGTGCACCTGAACCGCATACTGCGTGACGCCGGTTATCTGGTGGTACGCCAGGAAGATGGCGCAGAACTGCTGGACCCGATTGCCTCCAGCGCCTATGCGGTGGCTGACCACCAGTTTGCCCATGTATATATTTCCAGGCCCGAGCTGATTGCGCCGGTGCGCAGGCTACTGGCCGGTGTCGCTGGTGTGGAAGGTATCTGGGCCGGTAGCGAGCGTGCAGAAATAGGGCTGGACCACCCGCGCTCCGGTGAACTGGTCGTCATGGCAGACAAGCGCTCATGGTTTACCTACTATTACTGGCAAGATGATGCGCTGGCACCAGACTTTGCGCGCACGGTAGAGATACACCGCAAACCCGGCTATGACCCGGCTGAATTATTTGTCGATAAAAATATCCGTTTCCCCAAACTCGCCGTTGCATGGCGGCTGGGCAAGCGCCTGCTGGGTTTGCGCAGCCTCATGAATGTCATCGGCCTCGATGCCAGCCTAGTCAAAGGTTCGCATGGCAGGCCGGTGGATGATGTGGCCGATGGCCCCTTGCTGATACTGGACCAGGCAAAGGCCGATGGCGTGAACGAAGTCCACGCGACCGATATCAAGGACATCGCCTTGAAAATCATGTTTGAAAATCATATTTAAAGATGCACACTCAGGAGCAGGCAAATGAACGAGAATGGCACCCCCCAAGATAAGTACCCTGGTAACTTCGTCGCCGACAGCACGATAGTCGATGAAATGTTTTCCGACCGTGCCGTCACCTGCCCCTGCTGCAATGGCACGATCACGCCGCAGATGCTGCAAAACCTGCTGACCCAGGCCGGACAACTGCAACAGGGCCAGGCCGCATTCAGGCAACTGGCCAGCGGTGGCAATGGCATGATGATAGACCCGCATGCACACATGATCGCCCGCACTACCGATGACTATGAAGCCATGGCCAAGGCTGGCATCGTCGCTGTCATAGAACCGGCATTCTGGCTAGGGCAGTTGCGTACCAATGTCGGCAGCTTTATCGATTATTTTTCTACCATCACCGGCTTTGAGCGTTTTCGCGCCGGGCAGTTTGGCATACGCCATTATTGCGCGATAGGTCTCAATCCCAAAGAGGCAAATAACCCGGCACTGGCAGAAGCGGTACTCGATATCATGCCACGCTACCTAGGCAAGGAGGGTGTGGTGGCGCTCGGTGAAATTGGCTACGACGAGCAAACCGAACTCGAAGACAAGGCCCTGCGGGCGCAGATCGCCATGGCAATAGAATTTGAACTGCCCATCATGATACACACGCCGCACCGTGACAAAAAACGCGGTACCACCCGCACCATGGATGTTCTGGAAGAATGCGGCTTTGACCCGGCGCGCTGCGTCATCGACCACAATAATGAAGAAACCGTGCAAGAGGTACTGGACCGTGGTTACTGGTGCGCCTTCACGATTTACCCATCAACCAAGATGGGCAATGAAAGACTGGCTGACATCGTCAATCAATACGGCCCTGAACGCATCATCGTCAATTCTGCTTGCGACTGGGGCGTGTCTGACCCACTGGCGGTACCCAAATCAGCCCGTCTGATGGCCAGCCGGGGTATTTCTGCCGAAGTCATACACCAGGTCGTGTATGCCAATGCCCTGTCTGTCTATGGCCTGAACCAGGAGATGCAGGAAGCCCACTGGTGCCAGCCAGCGAAAATAGACCAGCGTACCCTGTATAGCGGCAATTCCGTGCTGCGTGGGCAGATGCCACGTGTGGATGAAGAAGTCTTGAATCCGGATATTATTCGCTGAGTTGGCCGGGAGCTTGTCATTTGCTGAAGTCGATTTGCCGCCAGTAAGCCTGATTACTGGTTAAAATACCTGAACTTGAGACCAACCAGATGACCAGCTCCCATGTTGAAATGGCTTAAAAACACTTTTTCAAAGTCAACAGAAACGTCCCAACAACGATCTGTAGAAACCGCAGTAGAGCAACATGCTCAGGCACCTGCGCCAACATCTCCGACAGAACAGGCTGCGCCTGCTGCATCAACAGTCGTCACCATGGTTGAGGGCGACCAGAATGCGCTAATCATTGCCTACCAAAAACTGGCCCTGGACCCGGCAGAAAACCTGCCCGCCGATATCCTGGCTGACAAGTTGTATGAAAAAATGCTGTTGCCAGAAGCAGAAGCAGTGTATCGCCTGGTGTTAAAGGCCAGGCCAGAATCGCTGGAAACCTGGACCAATCTGGGCCTGACCCTGGATGGGCAGTCACGCTCTGCCGAGGCGATACCGTGTTACCAGCACGTCATTGCAAAAGATCCTGGTAATACGATTGCTCATTTCAATCTTGCCGTCAGCCTGTCATTGCTGGGAAAAAATCCTGAGGCTGAGCAGGCTTATCTGCGCGCACTGGAAATCAATCCGCAAATGACGCATGCGCATTTCAACCTCGGCATACTTTTCCAGCAGCGCGACCATTTTAGCGGGGCCATCCATCATTATGAAGAACTGCTGAAACTGGACCCACAACATTACTACGCCTACTGTAACCTCGGCATGATACTCGCCAGCCAGGGCCGCATGGCTGAGGCAGAATCCTGTTTCCAAAAGGCAATTGCTGCGCAACCTGAATTAGTCAATGCAGATTTTTTCCTGATCAACCTGTATCAGCAACAAGGCAGGCAGGCTGATGCAGTAACCCTGCTCAAGAATCTCTATCAGCGCCAGCCTGAGAATACCAATGCGCGTGACAGCTTGCTGAATCTGTATATGCAGCAAAAACGTTTTGCCGAGGCGGCCAATATTTATAAGCAGATGCTGAACCAGGCGCCGGCAGAGCCAGTTCATCACTACAACCTGGCAGTCGTACTCAAGGAGCAGGGCCTGGTTGATGAAGCCTTGCAACATTATCAGCAGGCCGTGCAACTCAAGCCCGACTTTACCGAAGCACACTGTAATCTTGGTGTCGTCTTGCAAGAGCAAGGTAAATTGAAAGAGGCGCAAGCCAGCTATCAGCGCAGCCTCGAATGCAATCCCTGCTACAGCATAGCCTTGAGCAATCTCACCTATATTTACGTCGGCACAGGGCAATTTGCACAGGCAGAAGCAAATTATCGCAAGGCACTGTCGCTGGAACCTGGCAATGCAGACCATCACGGCAATCTGGGACGTTTGTTGTATCAGCAAAATCGGTATGCCGAAGCCGAAGCCAGTTTCAAACAGGCACTGAAACTCAATCCCAATTCCTTCAACGCCCTGCACGATTATGGCAAACTGCACATGCATTTCAGCCGCCTGACGGCAGCGCACCAGTGCTTTGAGCAGGCCATCAAACTCAAGCCGGATTTTGCGGATGCCTACAATAGCCTGGGTGCCCTGTTTGATGACCAGGGCATGATCCCCGAGGCAGTAAATGCCTATCGCCGCGCTCTGGAATACCGCCCGAATTTTTCTGAAGCCTATGGCAATCTGCTGTTTGCCCTGAACTACCATCCAGACCTGAGTGCAGAAGAGATTTTTGCTGCCTACCGTGAATATGAACAGCGCTTTGCCGCACCACTGTATCAGTTGCAGCGACCGCACACCAATAACAAGACCGCAGACCGCCGTCTGAAGATAGGCTATGTATCTCCAGATTTGCGCCGCCATCCGGTGCAGCATTTCCTTGAACCGCTGATGGCGCATCATGACAAAAACCAGTTTGAAATTTATGCCTACTCTGAATTGCTGAATGAAGATGCGGTATCAGAACGTTACCGCAGCTACGCCCATCATTGGATACCTACGACACATTTAAATGATGATGCACTGGCAGACCGGATCCGTACTGATGGTATTGATATCCTGATAGACCTGGCCGGACATACCAGCAATAACCGTCTGCGGGTATTTGCCCGCAAACCTGCGCCAGTGTCCCTGTCCTGGCTGGGTTATGGCTACACAACAGGCTTGCAGGCCATCGATTATTTTCTGGCAGATTCTTCTACTGCCCCATACCGGACGGAAGCCCTGTTTGCTGAAAAAGTCTGGCGCGTCGAAAGCCCGGTATTTGCCTACAGGCCCAAGGAAGGCATGGGTGCGGTATCGAGTCTGCCGGCCCTCAAGAATGGCTATATCACACTGGGCACCTTAAGCCGGGCAGTACGCATCAACCATAAAGTCATACGTACCTGGGCAAAAATATTGCAGCGCCTGGAAAACGCCAGGCTGGTGATAGACAGTAGCAACTTCAGCGATGCGGCCACGCGCAAAGCCATGGAAGACAAATTTGTTGCCCTGGGCATAGACAGGAGCCGTCTGCAAATTGGTGTACATAGCCCGCCATGGGATGTACTCAGGGGCATGGATTTAGGCCTGGATTGCTTCCCGCATAATTCGGGTACCACCCTGTTTGAAACCCTTTATATGGGTGTGCCCTTTGTGACCATGCAAGGCAGGCCGGGGGTGGGCGGCATAGGCGCCAGCATACTGGAAGGTCTGGGGCGGCCAGAATGGATAGCCCGCACTGAAGATGAATATGTAGAAAAAGTCGTCAGCCTGGCAGCCAATCCAGATTACCTGAGCACCCTGCGCATGAGCCAGCGCAGCCAGATGCAAAACAGCAGGCTCATGGATGAAACCGGCTTTTGCCGCAAGGTGGAAGCAGCTTACCGTTCCATGTGGCAAACCTGGTGTGAGAAATAAAGCTGAAAATAGAGCTGAATACAGGGCCTAAGCCTTGATGATGAAGTCCATCGCAATATCATGTGGCTCTGAGGCAAATTCAGCCTCGGTACAGGCATAGGCAATCCCTATCGCCACAGGACGTGGGCTGGCGGCCAGAGTACGGTCATAAAAGCCACCGCCATAGCCCAGGCGATAGCCTGCTGCATTCCAGCCCAGACAGGGGATGATCAGGACAGGCGGCTGGCTGACCAGCCTGCCATGGGCAGGAATGGCGATACCATAGCTATCGACCGCCATGGCATCTCCAGCCTGCCAGTCAAGAAAACTCAAAGCCATGTCCTTGCCCGTCACCAATGGCAAGGCCAGGCGCAAGCCGCTGCCCTGTAATTCCCGGTAGTAAGTACGCAAATCCGGTTCAGCCTGTATCGGCCAATACACGCCCAGACTGGCTGGCTGGTTTTGCTGACACCATGCAAGTAATTGCCTTCCTATCTCTGCATCCAGCACCTGCTTTTGTTCTGCCGCAATCTCCTGGCGTTTTTTACGCAGGAGCTTGCGCAATTCGGGGCGACTTTGCGCTGTTTCAATGCTGAGTTTGTGTGCGCTATTCTTGGGCTGTGTCATACTGTCAGAAATGTAATCTCAAACTGTCAAAAGATGTCTGTGAAAAAAAGTTTAGCTAGTCTTGGCCTGATGATCTTAGCAGGTTTTGCAACAAGTCCTTTCGCCTATGCAGCGCCAGCGAAGAGGAGCCTGATTGCCAATGATGATGACCGTTTCATGGCGCTGCGCGATGCCGCCATGCATGATGACGCTGCCAGCGTCGAGCAATATGCGGCGGCGCTGAAGAATTATGACATTCCTTCCTACATCGATTATTACCGCATACGCTCGCGTCTGGTAAAAACCAGCAATAGTGAATTCCGTGACTTTATTAGCAAGTATGAAGGCAGTGCCATCGCTGATCGCCTGCGTAATGACTGGCTACTCATGTTGGGCAGGCGTGGTGAGTGGGACTTGTTTGATCAGCAATATCCGCAATTTGTAGTTGCCGACGATAATCAGCTGCGCTGCTATTCCCTGTTATCGAAGGCAAACAAACAGCAAAAAGTGGCAACAGAAGCACGCAATTTGCTCAATAGTCCGCGTGACTATGGCGAAGGCTGTTATGCGCTGGTGACTTATCTGTCTGCTAACGGGCAATTCAACCAGTACGATTTATGGGCGCAAATGCGCATGGCGGCAGAAAACGGTGCCATACCCCTCGCGCAACGCATAGGCAAGTTACTGAATCTGCCAGAAAAACAAGTCGCAGAAGTCATCGACAAACCTGCCGGCCTGTTGAAAAAAGCACCGGATGCCGGCCATGCAGCACATGAGCTTTACCTGATCGCCCTTGGCCGCCTTGCCAAAACTGATCACGAGCAGGCTGCCGCCACCCTCAGCCGTCATACGGCCCTGTTCACTGACAATGAAAAAGCCCTGGGTTGGGCGCAAATCGCCATGCAAGCTGCACTAAAGCTGGAGCCAGAAGCTTTAGGCTACTGGCAAAAAAGCGAAGGCGCACCGCTGACGCTGGAAGCCTATCAATGGCGCACCCGCACTGCCTTGCGTGAACTCGACTGGAAACTGGTGAAATCCAGCATCACCGCCATGCCTGCCAGCCTCAAGGGTGAACCAACCTGGGTCTATTGGTATGGCCGCGCCCTGAAGGCAGAAGGCAAGAATGAAGAAGCACGCCAACAGTTTGCCAGCATCGCTGATCAATTGCATTTCTATGGCCAGCTTGCGCTCGAAGAGCAGGGTCAGAAAATCGGTTTGCCCGCCACCGTCAAGCCTGTAACGCCAGAAGAACTGGCACCGATGGAAAAAAATCCCAACCTGCAAAGAGCCTTACGCTTCTATGCCATGAATTTGCGCTTTGAAGGCACGCGTGAATGGAACTGGGAATTGCGCAAGATGAGCGAACGCCAGCATCTGGCGGCGGCGGAGCTGGCAAGACAAAACAATTTGCTCGACCGCATGGTGAATACTTCGGACCGCACCAAGGGCGAACTGGATTTCAGCCAGCGCTACCCTACGCCGTTCAATGACAGCATGTACAAGACTACCCAGGCACTGGGCATGGATATGGCCTGGGTGTATGGCTTGATACGCCAGGAATCACGTTTCATCATGAATGCCAAGTCACATGTGGGTGCCTCTGGTCTCATGCAACTGATGCCGGCAACTGCTCGCTACGTTGCCAAGAAAATTGGCCTCGGCAATTTTGTACCTACCCAGGTCAATGATGTGGAAACCAATATTGCCCTCGGCACAAATTACCTGAACATGGTCCTGACTGATCTCGGTGGTTCGCAAGCGCTGGCATCGGCCGCCTATAACGCTGGCCCTGGCCGCCCGCGTGCCTGGCGCTCCAAGCTGACCCGCCCGGTGGAAGGGGCGATCTTTGCCGAGACCATACCGTTTAATGAAACCCGTGGCTATGTCAAGAATGTCTTGTCAAATGCAACTTACTATGCCGCCCTGTTCGAGAAAAAACCGCAATCACTGAAGACACGCCTGGGCGTTGTCGTGCCCAAGGGTATGACTGCTGGCGACCCTGATCTTCCTTAATTTTCAAGTGTAAACATCATGCAAGATACAGAAATGCAACCCGCCCTGGCCGCCTTGCTGGACCAGCACCGTGCCGGTTTGCGACTGGTGATAGGCAATAAAAATTATTCCTCCTGGTCCATGCGCGCATGGGTGCTGATGAAGGCCTTTGGCATTCCGTTTGAAGAAATACGCATCATACTGAACCAGCCGGATACCACCAACCGCATTGCCGAATATTCAGCCGCTGGTCGCGTGCCTGTCTTGCTGGCAGGTGAAATCACGATCTGGGACTCTCTGGCAATCTGTGAATACCTGGCTGAGCAATTCTCGATACTCAATCTGTGGCCGGAAGATGTCGCCGCAAGAGCCACTGCACGCAGCATCTGCGCCGAAATGCATTCCGGTTTTTCTTCGCTGCGCTTTGACATGCCCATGAATATCCGTGCCGACCTGTTTGGCAAGGGCCGTACCATAGGTTCACAGGCTGACATAGGCCGCATCTGCGAAATCTGGGAAGATTGCCTGGCTCTGTATGGCGCGCATGAATTTTTGTTTGGCGCATTCTCTATTGCTGACGCCTATTATGCACCGGTCGTCATGCGCTTCCGCACCTATGGCGTGTCGCTGGCCCCTGCCCTGCAAGCCTATGCCGATCGCGTCATCGCCCATCCTGCGGTAGCCCTGTGGGTCAGGGAAGCCTTGATGGAAACCGAAAACATGCCTGGCCATGACAATCGCCATGGCGATTGAGCCATAGCTGCATGAAGACATCGGTGAAGACATAGATGAAAACATACATCGTAGGCGGCGCCGTGCGCGATGCCCTGCTCGGTTTCCCTGTACAGGACCGTGATTTTGTCGTCGTAGGTGCCACTCCTGAAGACATGCTGGCCCAGGGTTACCTGCCGGTAGGCAAGGACTTTCCGGTATTCCTGCATCCCAAAACCCATGAAGAATATGCACTGGCCCGTACTGAACGCAAAACGGCTGCAGGTTACAAGGGCTTTGTCTTTCATACCGATGCAGAAGTCACGCTGGAACAAGACCTGATACGCCGCGACCTCAGCATCAATGCGATGGCGCAGGATGATGACGGCAATATCATCGACCCTTATGGCGGCTTGCAAGATATCAAAAACCGCGTATTCCGCCATGTATCGACGGCTTTTTGCGAAGACCCGGTACGCATACTTCGCCTGGCCCGCTTTGCTGCCCGCTTTGCCGTACCGCCCCAGGATTTCAGCGTCGCAGAAGAAACCACAGCACTGATGCAAAGCATGGTCGCTGCCGGTGAGGTCGATGCGCTGGTGGCTGAGCGGGTATGGCAGGAAATTTCGCGTGGCCTGATGGAAGCCCGTCCTTCACGCATGTTCGACGTCTTGCGCAGTTGCGGAGCCTTGCAGCGTTTGTTACCAGAAATTGATGCCTTGCCAGAAGTGCAAATGCAGCGTCTCATGCAGTTAATCGATGCCAGTGCCCAGGCAAATTTGGCCCTGCATCTGCGCTATGCCGTGCTCTTGCATGATTTGCCAGGCAAGCTCGTTGATGGCATCTGCCAGCGCCTGAAAGTCCCGGCAGAATGCCGTGATCTTGCCGTCATGCTGGCACGTGAACATTTATGCATCAAGGATGCAGCTGGCCTGTCTGCGGCAGATACCGTCGATTTATTCGGACGTTGCGATGCCTACCGCAAACCCCAGCGCTTCCTCGAACTATTGCATGCAGCAGCCTGCCTGTATGCCCGGCCGGAACAACCATATGCACCACTAGCCAGCCTGAGCAAGTCGCTGGAGGTTGTACAGCAAGTCAATGGCGGCGAGATTGCCAGTTTGCATACCAACAAACCAGCGCAAATTCCTGTCGCTATACGGGCGGCAAGGATAGCGGTGCTGGAAGCCATGGATAAATAGCATGAAAAGCCAGGCCAGGTTCCGGTTTCAATCAGGTTTCATTCCGGCTCCACTGAACGGAATAGAAGGTTTATTCTCAAAAACCGGGCTTTTCTGGAATAATCAGGGCAGATCATCTACAATGCATTGTGCAGTGCACAAAAGCTACCCATAAGGAGCTGATATGAATGCGTCTGATATGTTTCCCGAAGATCCCAAACACTTGCTCGACTCCTCCAACAAGCCCTCCAAGCCCACTATTTTTGTCAAGGAATTGTCAGAAAAAGACCGGCACCGCATCATGAAACACTTTCTTGGCCTCGAAGAAAGTGACCGCCTGCTACGCTTTGGCACCTACCTGCCCGATGCCATGGTAGAAAAATATGTCGATGGCATAGACTTTTCCCGCGACAAGGTATTCGGCGTCATCAGTCACAGCTTCAATCTAGTGGGGGTTGGCCATCTCGCCTATGCTCCCCGCAGTGAAGACGATGAGCACACCGACAAGGACAAGGTCGCAGAATTTGGCGTCTCCGTCTCAGGTAATGCACGCGGCAAGGGCATAGGGTCCAAGCTGTTTGAACGCGGTGCCATCCACTGCCGCAATGATGATGTTGATACTCTGTACATGCATTGCCTGTCGTCGAACCAGACCATGATACACATCGCCAAGAAGGCGGGCATGGAAATCCACCGCGCCTATGGCGAAGCCGACGCCTACCTCAAGCTCATGCCAGCAGACGCCGCCAGCATGCTCAAAGAAGCCATGCAGGAACAGGTCGCTGCGATAGATTACAGCATCAAGGCGAATACCCGTGCTGCGGCAAAATGGCTGAGGCATTTGCCGGGGATAAGGGGTAAATCGAAGTAGCGTAACCAAGACCTTTCACCACAGAGACACGGAGACACAGAGAAGATCAAGAGAAAAGCAAAGCCTGTTTCTCTGCGTCTCAATCGTGGATTTATTTACTATCAAGAAATCTGAATGCAAGTCGTCATTTGAAGGCTAACTATATTAAAGATGCCGCTGACAGTAGTCCTTTATACCCCAACCACCACCGGCAATGCCGTCGTATCCTTAATCTGCTGCAAGGCAAAGCTGGACTTTACATCCAGCACGGCAGGATGACGTAACAGCGTCTCCATCATGAAGCGTGAAAAGTGGTTCATGTCTTCCACATGCACCCGCAAGAGATAGTCCATTTCCCCGGTCATTGCATAACAGGCCACCACCTCGGGCCACTGTCCTACCGAGGCCGAGAAGTCATCGCGCGGCGAGCGTGATGCGCCCTTGCCAGGGGCATCACTATGCTTTTCCAGGCGCACATTGACGTAGGCCAGCAAGCCCAGGCCTATCTTGGCGGGTTCCAGCAAGGCTACATATTTGCGGATGACACCGCTGTCTTCGAGGCGCTTGATGCGGCGCAGGCAGGGCGAGGGCGAGAGATTGACGCGTTCGGCCACTTCCTGATTGGTCAGCCTGCCATCGGCCTGCAAAATCGCCAGTATCTTGCGGTCTATCTTGTCCAGTTCAACTTCAAGCATAATCTGCCTCACATCAAATAAATTAAGCAATATTATTGCTCAAATCAACCAAGTATTGGGTTATTTTGCAATTATATGGCGCGTTTCGCAGACTATACTGAGAACTTGAGCTATATCAAAACCAGCCGTAAAAGCGGTGGATATAGCAAACACTGATGATCACACTGAGGAGACAGGCATGACTTTCCAAACTTGGGAAAACCCTATGGGTACCGATGGCTTTGAGTTTATCGAGTACGCAGCACCCGATCCAAAAGCACTGGGCGAATTATTCGTCACCATGGGTTTTACCGCGATAGCCAAGCATCGCACCAAGGATGTAACCCTGTTCCGTCAAGGCGATGTGAATTTCATCATCAATGCAGAACCTGATTCTTTCGCACAAAAATTTGCCCGCAAACATGGCCAGTCTGTTTGCGCATTCGCTTTCCGCGTCAAGGATGCCAACGCTGCCTACAAGCGCGCTCTGGAACTGGGTGCCTGGGGTTTTGACAATAAAACCGGCCCTATGGAACTGAACATCCCGGCCATCAAAGGCATAGGCGACTCCCTGATTTATTTTGTTGACCGCTGGCATGGCAAAGATGGTGCGCAAGCTGGTGCGATCGGCAATATCAGTATCTATGATGCTGACTTTGTAGCTATCCCTGGCGTGGATTCCAACCCGGTTGGCAAGGGCCTGACTTATATCGACCACCTGACCCACAATGTACACCGTGGCCGCATGAAGGAATGGGCAGATTTCTATGAAACCCTGTTCAACTTCCGTGAAATCCGTTACTTCGATATCGCTGGCAAACACACAGGCCTGAAGTCCAAAGCCATGACTTCTCCTTGCGGCAAAATCCGTATCCCTATCAATGAATCTTCGGATGACAAATCCCAGATCGCTGAATACCTGGACTTGTACCACGGCGAAGGCGTGCAACATATCGCCATGGGTACGGACAATATCTATGACACAGTTGGCGGCATGAAAGCCAATGGCGTGGTATTCCAGGACACGATAGAAACTTACTATGACCTGGTCGATCGCCGCCTGCCAGGCCATGGTGAAAACCTGGAAGAATTGCGTAAGCTGCGCATTCTGATTGATGGCAAGAGCACAGAAACATCACGTGAATTGCTGTTGCAGATTTTCACGACGACAGTTATCGGCCCTATCTTCTTTGAAATCATACAGCGCAAGGGCGACCAGGGTTTTGGTGAAGGTAATTTCCGCGCCCTGTTTGAATCTATTGAGCTCGATCAGATCCGTCGTGGCGTCATCAAAGACGAAACCGTTGCGTGATTTTTGTCAATAGCTAATGGAGATATGAAAGAGGCTGGTTATCATCTTGATGCCGGCCTTTTTCACTGAAAAATATGGATACTATCGCTACTCCCGCTACTGCTGACACAACCGTCAGCAACGACGATTTTCTGGCCACCGTTGCCGAAAAATCCAACGGCGCAGCCTTGCGCGGCAACTATGAAAAAGCCGATGATCATTATGTCGTAGCACAAGACTGGGCTGCCTATACAGAAGAAGAACACGCACTTTGGCGCAAGCTTTATCAGCGCCAGATGGAACTCTTGCCTGGCCGCGCCTGCGACGAGTTCATAGAAGCACTGCACAAGATGGATGCCTCGAGTGGCATACCAAAATTTGAGCGCACTTCAGAGGAATTGTTTGCCGCTACTGGCTGGCGCATTGTGGCCGTGCCCGGGTTGATTCCTGAGCTGACCTTCTTCGAACACCTGGCCAACCGCCGCTTTCCCATCACGGTATGGTTGCGCAAGCCTGAAGAGTTCAATTACATTGTAGAACCTGACGTTTTCCACGACTATTTCGGCCATGTACCACTGCTGTTCAATCCGGTCTTTGCTGACTATATGCAGTTGTATGGCAAGGGTGGTTTGAAGGCGATGAAACTCGGTGGTCTGGACTTCCTGGCCCGCCTTTACTGGTACACAGTGGAGTTTGGCCTGATCAAGACGGACAAGGGTTTGCGCATCTACGGCGCGGGCATCCTGTCATCAGGCGGTGAAGTCGAATACTGCCTGAAACCGGGCACGCCTTCACGCCATATCCATCTTGACATAGAACGCTGCCTGCAAACCCTGTACAAGATAGACAGCTTCCAGGAAACTTATTTTGTCATCGACAATTTCCAGCAGTTGTTTGATGGCACGGCACCGGATTTCACGCCTTATTATGAGCGCCTGAAACAACTTGATGCCTTGCCAGCCAATACCCTGTTGCCAGATGAAGTTGAATTGCTGCCGTAAGTCTGCATTGAAAATGGAAAAATGAAATGGGAGCATCAGACGATGCTCCCATTTTTATTTTTGCGCTGTGATGATGTTGGACACGCGCGTCCACACCTGGGTACGGCCATTTTCTGGCTTGTCCTTGTAGGCCGTGACTTCCAGCTCAGTCGGGTTCAGCATGCGCATCTGGCAGGCGTAAGTCTGGCCATCGGCACGGTTGAAAATCTTGCCTGACCAGGTGTCGGCCTTGCCTGGAGTAAAGCCTTCCATGATGGTCTTGCCCAATACCGGTGCTGCGGATGCGGGCGTTGCGGCACTACCCATGGCGGTCATGTTGCTCAAATTCGCCGCATCATTGACCTTGCTGACTTTACCGCACAAAGCATCGCCGCAATTGCTGATTTGTACTTCCAGACTGCCACTTTGCGTGAGCCAGGTACCGGCGACTGCGCCAGCCTTGCCACTGGCAAGATTGTTGGCCTGGATTTGAGCTTCCACAGGTGCCAGGTAGTAATCAGACAATCCAGCCTGCTGCGCCTGGGCAGACCAGGCACTCATCAATACAGTGGCGAAAGTGCTGATAACGATCATTTGCTTTTTCATGTCAGTTCTCCTTGAGTTGTCGAGGTGATGTCATTCATCACGGCCATGTCATTAGACAGGCGCAAGGTATCTGGCAGATGTCAGGAAATGCCATATTTGCATCTGCATATGTTTCTACAGCACTCAGATACACTGGGATACAAAAGATTTTGCCTCTGCCGCGATTTAAGCTATAAAGCCCTATGAGCGTAGCGAATAGAATGAGCACAAAGCCCGACACATGGAAAACACAGAATCCCCGGATCACATCCTCATCGTTGATGATGATGCAGAAATACGCGAACTGACTGCCCTTTATCTGCGCAAGAATGGCAACAAGGTCAGCACGGCTGCGGGCGGCAAGCAAATGCGCGCCCTGCTGGAAGGCAGTGCCATCGACCTCATCGTGCTCGATATCATGATGCCGGGTGAAGATGGTTTGAGCCTGTGCCGTGAATTGCGCTCTGGTCCGCATAAAGTCATTCCGATATTTTTTCTGACAGCACGCGCTGAAGAAACTGACCGCATCGTCGGCCTGGAAATGGGTGCCGATGATTACCTGACCAAACCTTTCGCTGCACGGGAGTTGCTGGCACGCATCAAGGCGGTCTTGCGCCGTACACGCATGCTCCCACCTAAATTGCGCGAACAAAAGCCACCTGCGATGCTGCAATTTGGTGACTGGCAACTTGATACACTGGCACGCCATCTCCTCGATAAAGACGGTGTCATGGTCACCCTCAGCGGAGCGGAATACCGTTTGCTGCAAGTCTTTGTCGAACACCCGCAACGCGTGCTGAACCGTGACCAGTTGCTGAACCTGACGCAGGGTCGCGATGCCGACCTGTTCGAACGCTCCATCGACTTGCTGATCAGCCGCCTGCGCCAGCATTTATGCGATGATGCGCGCGAGCCGCGTTATATCAAAACCGTACGCAGTGAAGGTTATGTATTTTGCGCCCAGGTCACAGCACCCGAGGAGGCCTGATGCACATCATAGAAAGCCCGCACTGGCCGCACACCCTGTTTGGCCGCCTGTGCCTGATCTTGCTCAGCGCGCTGCTGATGGCCTATGCGCTGTCGTTTGCCTCGTCGCAATGGGACAAAATGCAGGTCAGAAAAAATCATATGGTTTACTCAGTTGGCAAGGATGTCACCAATGCGATTTCATTTCTTGACCGGCTGCCAGTCAATGAACGTCAGGGCTGGTTGGACAAACTTGCCCGCAACAACTATGAATATACTTTGCAGGCCGCCCCCGCTGATGCCAAGGACAACATAGACCTGGACATTGCCAACGAGGCGATAGAGGCTATCAAAAATAATCTGGAGCATCCGGCAAAAATCAGGATCAGCGTACGTACTGAAAACGATAAAAAAATCCTGCAGTTGCATCTGGCCCTGAGCGATGGCGCGCCGCTCACCGTGCGCCTGGCTGCAACGCCATACACCATACAATGGAACATGTTCTCGCTACTCTGCGTACAGCTTGCCATCATCATGTTGGCAACCTGGCTGGCCGTCAGGACGGCGACGCGCCCACTGGCCATGCTGGCCGACGCTGCCGATGCGATGGTCAAGCCAGGCGCCAGGCCACAGTTCCCTGCCCGCGCGCCACGAGAAGTATTCCGTGCAGCGACTGCCTTCCAGAATATGCAGGAACGTATAGACACTTACCTGGCCGAACGCATGCAAATCCTGGCCTCCATCACCCACGACTTGCAAACCCCCATTACCCGCCTGCGCCTGCGTACCGAACTCATGGAAGACGATACCCATAGGGAAAAAATGCAGGCAGACCTGCACGCCATGCAAAAACTGGTGGAACAGGGTCTGGCCTATGCCAAGGTGCAAAATCAACTGCAAGCCGACCAGGAAGCCAGCAGCAAGATCAATCTCGACGCTTTGACTGGTAGCCTGGCACAGGACTATTGCGACACCGGCCAGCAGGTCAGCCTGCATGGCAATAGCAACCAGATCCTGCAAACCCGCCCCCTGGCCCTATCCCGTTTACTCGGTAACCTCATCGACAATGCTCTTAAGTTTGGTGGCGAAGTAGAACTTACTTTAAGTAGCGATACACAGCACGCAATCATCACGGTACAGGACAGAGGCCCAGGCATCCCGGAAGAACAATGGGACACCGTCATGCAACCCTTTGTGCGGCTTGAATCTTCCCGTAACCGAGAGACTGGTGGCGCTGGCCTTGGCCTTGCGATCGTGGCACAACTGGCGTTGCAACTGCATGCGGAGATACGGTTTGCCAATCGTGAGGGTGGGGGCTTGGCGGTGAGTGTCAGGTTGCCTTTGCAGGCTGCGGTGGGGTAGGTTTAATCGGTGAGCAGTTGATCGCGAAGAATGTGAGTGGCAGTCGTGGTAACGTTGCTGTTGCTGTTGCTGTTGGGTTTGACTTTGGGGTTGAGGCTGTTTTTGACTTTCGCTGTTCCCATGTGTAGACGCCGATTGTGCGGCACAGAAAATGGATTAAGAAGAGCCGCTGTCTGAGGTGTAGCAGGGGTTTCGAAGTGCATGCACTTCGCCTGCGTAACGGCAATCGCTTGCAAGCGATTGTGCGCCCTGCAAGGGTAGCGAGTTTCGGATCTTCCCATTTTTTGTACTGCACAAATGGGAACCCCGAAGGGGATGTTGGCAGGGTTTCGCAAAGCATGCTTTGCGCTGCCAACATCTAAGCCGCTTGCAAGCGGCGCAGTGGAGCGCTATGCCTGGGTCGCCTTTCTTTGAATTCTTTCTTTGGCGACGCAAAGAAAGAATTTCGGCCGCCGGGCCGAGACCCGGCTTGGTTCTACGAAGGGAAATTTATTTTAATCGATACGGTATGCAATAAAAGCCTCTGGATTCCAGCCAAAAGCACGCTGGAATGACGGTAACTTTATTGCCGTTAGTTTGGATATTTTCAGCCCGGTATGTATATCAGGACCGCGAATTTCATCTGCAGCAAAATGCAAGTATGCCAATCACACTCTCCAATACTCCCCTCCGCCCTCTCCATCAATCCATTCATAATAAACTCCCGCCGCAAGGTCGCAAAATCAGAATGAAACTGCAACAGGAAACTATTGATATCAGCCTCCACATAACGCCGTTCAAACTGTAATTGCTCCACCAGCCAACGCAAGATCACCAGCCGCTTTTTACGCTGTTCAGGAATACTCACCAGACGCCCATCCTTGACGAAAGACTTCATCACCCG
This sequence comes from Undibacterium sp. KW1, assembly GCF_009937955.1. NCBI lineage: Bacteria > Pseudomonadati > Pseudomonadota > Betaproteobacteria > Burkholderiales > Oxalobacteraceae > Undibacterium > Undibacterium sp. KW1. Next base: position 5,256,363 of record NZ_AP018439.1, read on the forward strand.
CTCAGCCTCAACTTCGGTCGATTGCAAATCCAGCATGATTTGGGAGGCATCCCAGTTCGCCTTGAAACGCTCGGTACGGCTGGCTTGCAGGCGTTGCTGCGCCAGGTTCAGCCAGCTTGCACTACCGTAACCCTGTACCAGATCACGACCGATAGCGTCCCAATATTCAGCAGCAGCGCTAACGCCCAGCGCCTGCAAATAATCACTGGTGACGACAAGGTATTGCTTGCGGTAAGGCAGCAGATAGCCAGCGTCATTCGCCTGCAATTGCGCCTGCGCTTCGGCATAGCTGGCATACCAGTGATTGATAAAGACCGACACCTCGGGACCATGCCAAAAGTCCCCCATGTCCTCACCAGGTTTGGCTTCGCCACCGAGGACGATGCGGGCATGTTCCCAGTTCTGAAAACCGGCATCAGCTGCGGCCAGGTTCATGCAATGCTTGAGTTGCCAGTTCCCGGGGATTTCCCACTGGCGCTGGCGGCTTAAGATCAGGGCGCGTTTGCTGGCTGCGGTATTGCGTGTCTCCAGCAGTTTTTGCAATAAACGGGCACGGGTTTTGATTTCTGTAGTTAATGCGTTCATGCTGCAGCTCCAGTCAATATGGGCTGTTGTGCGATGAGCAAGGAAGGGTAATACGACGATAACATGATGAACTCCAGTTCGCTTATCGACGACCCGCTGACGTCAAACGAAACATGGAAACTATCACATTAGTATGGATGTGAATATCTAGAGGCTGTTACAAAATTAAGATGGCTAGGCGCCATCGCCGCAGACAGTACTTTAGTACGGCAAGGCGATGCAACAACGCCAGGTTAATTTTGTAACAGCCTCTAAGGGTGAGAGCCTCTTGTGCGGGTAGGCGCCCCTTTAGCACCTGCCGCAATTCTAGGCGTGCATCCGGGTTTCGTCAACCATGTCACGAATGCAAGGCCGGCAAACTGGCAAGTGATACACCCAGAATGACCAGCACTGCGCCAATGAAACGATTCAATATCACTTGCTGCCTGAGCATGCCAGCACGCAGGCGATGATCTGAAAAGAACAGGGCAACCAGGCTGAACCATATCCAGTGTGCGACAGACATGAACAAGCCGTAGCCAAATTGCGCCAGCAGGCTGGTATCAACTTGCACGACTTGCGTGTAAGTGCTCAGGACAAATAAAGTGGTTTTGGGATTGAAGGCATTGGTCATGAAACCTGCGCGCAAGGCCGCCAGATTATTCAATGACAGCCCCTCTCCTGCTTCTGCGTTAACGACAGCGCGGGCAAAAAAAGTCTGGTAACCGATATAAATCAGGTAGACCGCACCGATGATCTTGATGGCGAAATACAGACTGGGGGATTTGGCTATCAGCAAACCTACACCCAGCATGGTGTACATCACATGCACCTGCACACCCAGTGCTATGCCACTGGCAGCCAGCAGGCCTGCACGGCGGCCATACAGATAACTGTTCCTGGTGACCATGGCAAAGTCAGCCCCGGGGCTGATGACGGCAAGAATGGTGATGATGGCGACGGCGATGAGTTCTGTCATTTTCTTCCTCAGAATAAGAAATATTTACTTGTGATGAGACATCACATATACGTGTATTCTGAAGCACAGCATTAAACATAAAAATCGATATATACTCAGACATATCATTGAGAAAAACTCACACATGTCCAAGCACTTGCCATCGCTGAATGCCATACGTGTATTTGAAGTCGCCGCACGGCATTTGAGCCTGGTCAGGGCGGCGGAAGAACTGCATGTGACCCACGGTGCTGTCAGCCGTCAGATCAAGCAACTGGAAGAGAACCTGGGCCTGGAATTATTCGAGCGCCGCAACCGCGCCATCTTTTTGACAAGCGCCGGGCTGAGTCTGCAAGGCACTTGCACTGACATCATGCGGCAACTGGAAGCAGGTTTGCGCCAGCTCAGGCAGGCCGATGATCAGCCGCTGGTAGTCTCCTGCGAACCGACTATCGCCATGCGCTGGCTGATCCCGCGCCTGGGTAAATTCAGAGAACTACACCCTGAGCTGGAGATTCATTTATTCGCTGCTGGCGGTTCTGTCGATTTGCGCCATGGGCATATAGACCTTGCTCTGCGGCGCAATGATTTTGCCTGGGATGCGAACTATCATGTAGCCACAGTTGCCCGTGAACTGATCGCTCCGGTTTGCACACCAGGCTTGCTGAAGCAAGGCAAACTGCAACTTAACCAGCAATGCCTGCTGCACACGGCAACCCGGCCCGATGCCTGGCCGCAGTGGCAAAAACTCAGCAGGCAAACAACATGCGGTAAAAGCCGGGCGAACTATGAACATTTTTACCTGAGCCTGCAGGCAGCTTGCGCTGGCCTGGGTGTCGCGATGGCATCAGCGTATATGGTGGAAGATGAAATCCGCAGCGGGCAACTCATTGCGCCTCATGCTTTCATGGAAGACGGCACAGACTATGTCTTGCTGTCATCCCTGTACTTTGATGAAGACCAGCGCCGCCTGAGGTTTCTGGAATGGTTGCAGCAAGAACTGGAAGTGACGGCGCAAGCCGTCACTGACCTGACTCAGTAAACGCTGGGTTCACCAGGAGGGCGTGTTTTGAAACGCTTGTGCGCCCAAAAATATTCGGCTGGCGCTTTCAGAATCTCCTGCTCAATGAAGGCATTCATATAACGCGTGGCCGCGACAATATCGTCGCCCGGATAATTTTGCCAAGGCTCGTGGAAAGTCACTTTCCACCCCTTGTAGTCAGGCAAAATAGTCGCGATGACAGGAATGACCTTGGCACCTGTGGTTGCGGCAATTCTCGGCACTGCTGTCAGGGTCGCTGCAGGCACGCCAAAGAAAGGCACGAACTCAGAATCCTTGGCACCAAAGTCCATGTCCGGCAGCATGAAGAAAGGCAGGCCTTCACGCATCGCCCGTATGATGGGCTTGACACCCTCAGCCCGGGAAAACAGCTTGACCGGGCGGAAACGTGAACGCCCCTTGCGCAAGGCGGCGTCAAATACCTTGCTGCGCTGGCGGGTATAAATCGAACACAGGTTAGACTCCAGCAAGACGGCCACCCCAGCCACATCAAGGCTCACAAAATGCGGGCACATCAAGATCGTCGCGCCCTCACTCATTGCCACCACGGGCACCGCAGGGTCTAGCTGTATCAGGCGTCGCAGGCGTGCTTCTGAAGCCCACCAAAGTATGCCGCGCTCCAGTACGCTGCGCGCATAAACCTGGAAATGACGTTTGGCGATAGCCTGACGTTCAGCCGCACTCAAATGTGGCAGGCACAATGAGAGATTCGTGAGCGTGATATGCCTGCGTTTGCGTATCAGCATAAATAATATGCTGCCTATTCCCTCACCAAGACGCCCAAGGACTGATAAGGGTAACCAGTGCAAAATCCACATCAGGACCAGCACCGCCCTCATGCGAGCTCCCTGTCTGCGCTGGCTTCGGGGCCATCGACGCCTTCTGGTTTTTTGTAACGGTTATAACTCCAGAAATATTGTGCGGGTGACAAGGCAATCAGTTTTTCCATGCCACGGTTAATGGCTGTTGCCTGCGCCACCGGGTCTGTACCCAGCTCTTCTTCAAAGGGCACGAAGCGGATCACATAGCCGCGACCGCCGGGCAAGCGTTCTGCGAAAGTCAGGATAATCGGTGCGTCTGTCATGCCGTGCAATTTGGCAGACAGGGTCATGGTGTAGGCACGCTTGCCAAAGAATTTGGCCCAGACGCCCTCACCCTCTTGCGGCACCTGGTCGGGCAGCAAGCCTATGGCCTCACCTTTTTTAAGGGCCTTGGCCATGATACGGACACCGGAAAAGTTCGCCGGGGCCAGCAAGAGATTGTCACGCGCACGCGCCCCCTCTATCAGCGGTTTGAGAGCAGCTTTACGCGGCGGGCGATATAAAACAGTCAGGCGGGTGCGTACGGCGATGCTCTGGGCGACGATTTCAAAACACCCCAGATGTGGTGTTAAAAATATCACACCTTTTTTGGCGTCCAGTGCGGCCTGCACCAGTTCCCAGTTCTCTATCGTCGCCGTTTTCAATACCCTCTCGGGCTTGGCACACCAGATAAAGGGCAGCTCCAGAATATTCTTGCCAGCCTCACGTACGGCCTCATGCAGATGACCAGGGAAACCGGCGCGGCGGATATTCTGCTTCAGGCGGCGACGGTAGGAGCCAGACAGCAAATAGACGACCCACCCCAGCACAGCCCCGGAAAAATGCAAGACCGACAATGGAAAGATGGAAAGGAAACGAAACAAAGTGACAAGCATGACGCCGCTCAAGTATCAGTATAATAATAAGGGTATATTCGACAGACTATGCAGAACGAGCGTAAAATATCACATATTGGCTAGCTCTGACCTGCTTTAGGGCAGGATAAACACAGAAGACCAGCCACCGCCGAGTTAATGACAACTTGCGAGGCGGTTAATAAAATTCGCTAAAGCGTCGCAGGACTCTTCCGACTGCGGCATAATTTTTACGGTCAATTTTTATAGGAGCCTGCGATGGCTAATGATTTTCTCTTCACCTCTGAATCGGTATCCGAAGGACACCCGGACAAAGTCGCCGATCAGATTTCCGATGCGATTCTGGATGCTATCTTTGAACAGGATCCACGTTCCCGCGTTGCCGCCGAAACCCTGACCAATACCGGCCTGGTAGTGCTGGCAGGTGAAATCACCACGAATGCTCACGTAGATTACATACAGGTGGCGCGCGACACCATCAAGCGCATCGGCTACGACAATACTGAATACGGTATAGACCATAAAGGTTGCGCAGTGCTGGTTGCCTACGACAAGCAATCCAATGATATCGCCCAGGGCGTAGATCAGGCGTCTGACGATCACCTCAATACCGGTGCCGGTGACCAGGGTCTGATGTTTGGCTATGCTTGCGATGAAACACCAGAACTGATGCCCGCGCCAATTTACTACGCGCACCGTCTGGTTGAACGCCAGGCACAATTGCGCAAGGATGGCCGCCTGCCTTTCCTGCGCCCTGATGCCAAGAGCCAGGTCACCATGCGTTATGTTGATGGCAAACCGCACAGTATCGATACTGTCGTGCTTTCTACCCAGCATCACCCTGACCAGAGCGAAACCTCAACCAAGATGAAGCAGTCTTTCATTGATGCTGTCATTGAAGAAATCATCAAACCAGTCTTGCCTAAAGAATGGTTGCTGGACACCAAATTCCTGATCAACCCGACTGGCCGTTTCGTTATCGGCGGCCCGCAAGGTGATTGCGGCCTGACTGGCCGCAAGATCATTGTTGATACCTACGGCGGTGCCTGCCCTCATGGCGGCGGTGCTTTCTCTGGTAAAGATCCTACCAAGGTAGACCGTTCTGCTGCCTATGCTGCCCGTTATGTGGCCAAGAATATCGTCGCTGCTGGCATCGCCCGGCAATGCCAGATACAGGTAGCTTATGCGATTGGCGTAGCGCGTCCTATGAACGTGACTGTTTACACTGAAGGCACAGGCGTCATTCCTGACGACCAGATCGCCGCACTGGTGAACGAGCATTTTGACCTGCGTCCAAAAGGCATTATCCAGATGCTGGACTTGCTGCGCCCGATCTATTCGAAGACAGCCGCTTACGGCCACTTTGGTCGTGAAGAGCCAGAATTCACCTGGGAACGCACTGACAAGGCAGCGATTTTGCGTGCCGCTGCCGGACTGTAATGTATCTTTATTGTTTTAAGTAATAGGTAGCACTGGGAGTAGAAGCGAGAATGCCGGTCAGTTTTATGAGAAGTAAGTTCTGCGCATCTCGCTGCAAAAACCTCAGTGCTTTGTTTGCGGTGGCTGGCCTGCTGGTCATGCCATCTGCAAACAGCCTGTCTGCTACTCCTGCTGCATCAGTTCCACCAGCAGCATCTACGCCATCAGCAGCGTCAGCACCATCCACGCAAGCCCCCCCCCTGTCAAACCAAAAATCGTCAGCGACTGGTGCACGCCACTGGTAGCGCGCCTGCCCAAGGTCAGCCTGGCTGACTGCAAGAACAGCAAACTCAGCCCTACGGGTGCAAACTCGCTCAACGGTTTCCCGGTACTATTCCGCGATATCAAGGCAGATGCCAAACATCCGCAAGCCATACGCGTACTGCTGCTGGGTGGTATCCATGGTGATGAACAGACTGCATCCTCCATCGTCTTCAAATGGATGGACACTATGCAAAAAAGCCCGCTGGAATTCAACTGGCGTATAGCACCGATAGTCAATCCTGACGGTTTGCTGGCCACCAAGCCACGCCGCGTCAATGCACGGGGCATAGACCTGAACCGCAACTTCCCCACGCCCAACTGGCAAAAAGAAGCGCCAAGCTACTGGGCTCGCGTCACCCGTAGCGACCCGCGCCGCTATCCAGGCAAGGCACCTATCTCAGAACCGGAAAGCCGCTGGGTGTATGAAACCATAGAAAAGTACAAGCCCGACGTCATCATCTCCGTCCACGCCCCTTTTGGCGTACTCGACTTTGACGGCCCGACCACGCCACCGGACCGCTTTGGCCGCCTGATCTATAACCGTGTTGGTGTCTATCCTGGCTCACTCGGCAATTACAGCGGCCTGCACAAGGACATCCCGGTGGTCACTATCGAGCTGCCAAACGCCACGCAAATGCCGCCAGACGCTGAAGTACAGCGCATCTGGCAAGACATGCAGACGTGGATACGGCAGAACGTGGCAACCCCGTTGAAGACGGCACGCAATCCTTAATACCCTATTCCCGATTTGTAGTGCATTGAGTCAAAACCAGCTAATCATGGACGGCTTGGCTCTGTGTAACGCATCCTGACACCAGGGATCAACTTCATAACTGGCATTGATGACGCAAACCAGGATACGAATACACGTACTGATATTTCAAATTTCTGGTCACAACGCTATTCACGATCACCGCATCGATGAAGCAAAAACAGTGCTTCAAAATAAGTTGTTTCCGGGTAAGTTCTGATAATTTCCTTGTGTTATTATTTACTTAACATCATTCCAGTGCTGATATGTTGTGACAATCTCAAAGAACTTAAGGACTTTATGAAATCCATTCAATTAGCACTGTTGCCCTTGCTCTGCACCATAGCAACATCCAGCCAGGCTGAAATCCTGTGTACAACAGCGAAAAATACGCAGGAAGAAGCCCAGTGCATGGCTACCGAAGTGAGCAAGGCAGACAAGAAGCTGGGCACCTATCTGCAAGCTGCCAAAAGCCGGATTGGCAAGACTCCAGACGTCAAACTCAACCTCGATACCGCGCAAAAAGTCTGGGAACAATACCGCGCCGCCCATTGTGGCGATGTCTATACTTATTGGGCACAAGGCAGCGTGCGCTATCGCCAGTCTGCCCAGTGCCAGCTGGACCTGACACAAAGCCGTACCCATGATGTGTGGCAAGCCTACCTGACCTATGCAGACAGCACGCCACCTGTACTGCCCCGTCCCTGAGGCCCAAACCTTAAACAAGCGGGGCTGACAGGTAGGTTTTGGTAATCGGTTGTACAATGCAATGCTGTTTTATCCGGCGTTTCATACATAACCCACGAAGAAACCTTACAGGAGAACACCATGCAGCTTCGCGAAGACTTTAATAGCCTGGTTGGTAGCACTGAAGATAGTACGGCAGTCAACCGCCGCAGTTTCATGCAAACAGCAGTTGGTGTCGGCTTTGCCGCAGCAGTTGCTCCAGTGAGCGCGCAAACCATGATCAAGACTGACCGTGCCGGTCTGACAGATGGCGTGGCAAAACTGACGGTCGCCGGTGCAGAAGTACCTTTGTACTTTGCCAAGCCTGAAGGCAAGAGCAATTTGCCAGTGATATTGGTGATCTCTGAAATTTTTGGTGTGCATGAACATATTGCCGATGTCGCCCGCCGCTTTGCCAAACAGGGTTATCTGGCAATTGCGCCTGAATTGTTTGTGCGCCAGGGTGATGCAAAAAATGCTGCCAGCGTGGCCGAACTGATCAAGGAAATTATTTCCAAAGTGCCTGATGCGCAAGTCATGGGTGATCTTGATGCTTCAGTTGCATGGGCAGCCAATAATGGTGGCGACACCAAGCGCCTGGGTATCACCGGCTTTTGCTGGGGTGGCCGGATTACCTGGATGTATTCTGCCTACAACCCGAATGTCAAAGCCGGGGTGGCATGGTATGGCAAGCTGGTCGGCGATGCGTCGGCATTGACTCCCAAGCACCCTACCGATATCGCCGCCAGCCTGAAAACACCGGTGCTGGGCCTGTACGGTGCCAAGGATCAGGGTATACCCGTAGAGTCTGTTTTCAAGATGGAAGTGGAACTCAAAAAAGGCAATAGCAAATCAGAATTCAAGGTGTATGAAAATTCTGGTCATGCCTTCAATGCTGACTACCGCCCCAGCTATAACGAAGCCGATGCCAAGGACGGCTGGGGCCGCGCTCTGGCCTGGTTCAAGGCTAACGGCGTCGTGTAGTCCATCTTTCTTCCTCACCATATTCCAGGGCCACTACCATGCACACTTACGACTATGACTTATTCACGATAGGCGGCGGTTCTGGTGGTGTGCGGGCCAGCCGCTTTGCGGCGCAATATGGTGCCCGGGTTGCCCTGGCAGAATCGGGCCCGCTGGGTGGCACCTGCGTGAATGCAGGTTGTATCCCTAAAAAACTGATGTCGTATGCGGCGCATTACCATAATGACTTTGAAGAAGCCGCCGGTTTTGGCTGGAGCCTCGGTGAGCAACGCTTTGACTGGGCTACCCTGATCGCCAATAAGGATAAGGAAATCGCCAGGCTCAATGGCATCTACAGCCAGATACTGACGAAGGCAAATGTGGATGTCATCGCCGGTCATGCGCAGATAGTCGATGCGCACACGGTGGTGGTTAACGGTAAAAGCTATAGTACGCATCATATCCTGATCGCCACTGGTGGCCACCCCATCAAACCAGAATTGCCCGGCATTGAACTGGGCATTACGTCGGACGAATTCTTTCACCTGGCTGCCCTGCCGCGTCACGCGGTAGTACAAGGTGGTGGATATATTGCGGTAGAGCTGGCCTCCATCCTCAACGGCCTCGGTTGCAAGGTCACGCTGGTGCAACGTGGCACCCAAATTTTGCGGAGCATGGACGCTGACCTTGGCCATTTCCTGATTGCTGAAATGCGCAAGAAAGGTGTGGAGATTGCGCTTGATACCAAAATATTGTCCATCACGGCCCATGGTGACAGCAAGCAAGTGACTCTCAGTGATGGCCGTACCCTGGATAGTGACTGCATCCTGTTTGCTACGGGCCGCAAGCCTAATGTCAGAGGACTGGGGCTGGAGAACGCCGGCGTGATAGTGCGCGAGAATGGTGCCATCAGCGTGGATGAGCATTTCGCCACCAATGTTCAGCATATCTATGCCATCGGCGATGTCATCGACCGCGTGGCACTGACCCCGGTAGCGCTGGCAGAGGGCATGGTTGTTGCAGCCAACCTGTTCCAGCATGGCCGCAAGCTGATGTCGTATGACAATATTCCCACTGCCGTATTCAGCCACCCTAATATCGCCACCCTGGGCATGACTGAAGCCAGGGCACGTGAAAAACATGCCCATGTCAAAATTTTCAAAAGTGAATTCAAGGCACTCAAGCACACCTTGTCAGGTTCCAGCGAACGCTGCCTCATGAAAATGATCGTCGATGCCGATACCGACCGTGTACTAGGCATGCACATGGTAGGCCCGGACGCTGGCGAAATCATCCAGGGCTTTGCAGTGGCAATGCAATGCGGTGTGACCAAGGCACAAGTAGATGCGACCATAGGTGTGCATCCCACGATAGCCGAAGAATTTGTGACGATGCGGACGGCGGTGGTGTAGTTTGATGTGACTGTCTGTTTAAAGAAATATTGTTGAAATTATTTCAGCCAGGGTGCGATAACAGAGCATAGTCGCACGCAAATTAATCATCAAGAACCATCTTCGTTTGCGCGACAAGGAGGGGCCGTGTGATCCACTCTTACCCCAATTCCACTCTTACCCCAATTCCAGTTTTTTCGATCCAGATGAAGCTGTTTCAGCCTGCCTTATAGACCAAATATCTTTCGATCACACTGCAGTCTATCTTCCTCTTTTTCTAATTTTTCACAGTTGCGCATACGTGGTTTTAATTCTGTCAGTTCGGTATATTTTTGATTGCTCTCTATCGCCACGCATTTCCGTAAGTTGTACACATAAATATAAGTAGTATCGACATCAGGATTTTCAAAAACCTCGTTAATTATTGCTGGCATTACCCGCAAAGTAAGCTGGTCATTTTGCAATCCAGTTTTGACGAGAGCGCTGGCACTTTCTTTTGACATTCCTTTGTCTCTGGCAACGGCAACATTGGATGCGGACTGGCCGATATTTTCGCATAGAGGCACTCGCTTCAATGGATCCCATGCAGACCGTGGGTTTCTTTCGAGGTAGTTGGCAATATAACGCGTATCTGCATTTTGGCCTTTGTAATGCGAACAGGCATCGACAATTGTAGCTTGAGTCGCGCCACGCTGGATGGTCTGATCGGCATAAATAAGCTCATAGATTTTGCCAACAACAGCGATGTATTCAGACAGCAAATTTGCCGGAATTTTAAGATGACGATTCATTGATGCTTGGACCATGTTGAATGCAACCTCCTTCGGCAGTGCAGAGTCACGTCCGTCTACTGCGAAGTCTGCATACATATCAAGGTTAGAACAAACCATCAAGGTTTCTTGGTTGACTGGATTCTGGCTGCTTTGGTCTGCTGCCTTCACGGCAAATGGAAGCACCATGCCCAGGATGAAAAAGAGGGAAAATATTTTATTTTTCATTTTCTTGAATACCAAGTTTAGAAATAGTCAGGCTAATTAAAACCACTCAGCAGATCCCGGCGACAAAGCGACACATGAATGACAGCCGGTAGGGTACGTTTCAACGCACCGGCTGTGATGGCCATGATGATAGATCGAGAACAGTGGCAATATAAAATCGGTGCGCTAACAGGTACCCTACAGACGGCTTGTTTGCAGCATTTATAGTGTTCGCAGCATTCCTGCTTTGCTCAATCAAGGTAGCCCAGCGTCTGTGCCAAAGGATCTATCTTTTCCCATTGCTCTTGCTTGGGGATTGCTTTCGCCCGCAACATCAGGGCATCAGCTTCGGCAATCTGGCCTTTGCGCTGACTCAGTTCAGCCAGCCTGGTCAGCACCAGCGGCAATCGCTTGCCAGCTTTCTTTTCCTGTACCAATAAAGATGCGCGCAACAGCGGTTCAGCTTCAGCGTCGCGCCCCAGTTTCAGGTAAATCGCTGCCTGATCATCCAGCAAGGCGGTTGGCTCACCGTGCGTGGCCCAATATCCTCCCGCTACGGGCTCCTTGGGCATTTGCGAAATGGTCTGCGCGCGCTTCTGCTCCATGCTTTGCAGCAGGACTAGGGCTTTTTCGTGTTTCCCTTCCCGCATGAAGTGGGCGGCAATACGGCGCCCTGACTCATAGGGATTGACTGGTTCCAAACCGATGGGATTAGCTTCCCAGGGGGCTCGCCCGGAAAAATTGAGTTTCTTGAGCAATTGCTCAAGCAGGACCTCGGCTTCGCTAGCACGCTGTAAGCCTATCAGCGCGGCACAACGCATCAACACAAGCTCGTCAGGCTCACCTTCAGGTTTGCCCAGTTTTCCCCAGATGGAGGAATACTGGTCCAGATAGCCCAATGCCTCTGCATATTCACGCGTGCTCAAAGCAAGATTTGCTAAATTGATGTTAATCATGATGCCAACAATACTGGCACTCATATCGGCATCTCTTCCTGTAAATTTTCTTTTTTTGCTCAAATCCACTGCAAGCAGGTTAAATTTTTTCGCATCAGAAAAATCCCTAGCCCAATACGCCAGTTTTGCCATCATGATATACGAAAATAACTGCTCACCAAATTCGCGCTCGTTCTGGGGCGGTTTTGCTTTTTCCAGATAATCAGCGAGACGCTTCCAGCATTTGGATACAGGTACTGGTTCACAAACTGGTGAATCATCGAATTGTGTTTTCTGATTATTCTTTGTATTGTCTGCTGCCTGGGCCCGGTCAAAAGCGAGTAACAACACCAGAGAATATACTATCCATTTTTTCATTGATATGTCTTTGGTGAAGGCGATAGCAGGACGAAAGTATATAGTTCAAAAAATATCGCTGGCATTTCGCAGCATTCCTGTTTGAACCGATTACCAGCAATGCTGCAATATTTTTTTTATTTCTGACGATGCGGTACATTTCAGTTGCGCAGGAAAGCTCCCTTTACCTGCACCTGCCATCAATTCGATGGCTTGATCTTCTGATATACCCGTCCAGTGCCCTGATCAAACACCCAAATTTGCTCCAGCTGGAATACCAGCGCATTACCGGCATAAGTTCCTTCTGTCATTCGGGAAGCAGAAGGGCTTCGGACATGCAGGTAACTCTGTATGAATTGCGGTACCAGGTGCCCAACATACAGTATCCTTAATCTGCTTTTAGCAAGGCGCGCCTCATCTGCCGGTATGTTGAAATCGAGCCTGACTCGCTGCCAAGCGCGGGTATTGGCGATATTCAAAGCACAAACACGGTACTGAAAAAGATCGACATAAACTTCAATACCAGAGGCGCTTCTTGTTCGACCTTTGCTGGCACCTTCGTACGTTTGATTAAGCGTCCTGCTACTTAATATTTCAGTTTTCGCGCTACTCAACTGACTGTAGTCTCCAATCTCAAATGAACCACTCATCTGGGCTTTGTCTGCATCATAATTGAATTCCAGCACGTTTCTTGGTACGACAAAAGCCAGCGTGTCGGACAAGCGCAATTGACCACGCAAACCGGCGTTTGCCATTTGTCCAACCCTGCTCTGATAATCTGCAGTTGACTCAAATTCGTCTTTGATCAAACGGAGTTTTTTGACATCTCCGACGATATCTCCACATACTTGCCCGGTATAAGCAGGACTCAAAGCTTCAAGCTTGTCATCAAAAGGCATCAGTGCAGGAGAGTTTTCATTTCCAGAAACCCCGACACCACTGGTCTGGGCGCAGGCAGATAACATCAGTAATAAGGCTGCGGAAAAAATACTCTGTATTGTTTTCATCTTGTGGATTGGTAGTAGTGAGATAGATTGTGAATTAACAACGTCATTCATTATAGCCAAGGAACCATAGGATTCGGCGAATAATGCATATCCCGATGTTGACAAGAGAACCAACTTGATTTGCAGAAAACCCCGCAATATGTTTTAATTTGCAACCTGGTTGCAAATTCCCGAGGCTTAAAATTCACTCCACGCTGTTATCCATCCTGTTTGCTACCACGATTGCTGGTGTATTAAGCATCACTGCGGCTGCCATTTTTTCGTTTTCATTGCTATCAAAAGTTGTAGAACGCATGGTCAGTTTGTCGGTCGGCATCATGCTATCGACTTCTTTGTTGCATGCCCTGCCTGAGGCTTTTGAGTCTGGGGCGGACACACGTACGCTGTTTGCTTGTTTGCTGGGCGGCTTGCTGGCTTTCTTCTTGCTGGAAAAATTCGCCATTCTGCGCCATTCACATCATCATGAGGGTGACGGTCATCACCATGAGCATGGCCATGATGCGCATGAGGCTGGTAAGGCTGGCTGGATGATACTGGTGGGTGATGGACTGCATAATTTTACCGATGGCATTCTGATCGCTGCTGCCTTTCTGGCCAACCCAAAACTTGGCCTGGTGACCGGCCTGGCGATTATCGCGCATGAAATCCCGCAAGAGATAGGTGATTTTATCGTTTTGCTGAACGCTGGCTTCAGCCGCATGCGTGCATATATGTATAACCTGATCTGCAGCATGATGGGTGTGGTTGGCGGCGTACTTGGCTATTACACGCTGGAAAGCGCGAGCGGCATGATCCCGTATGTGCTGGTGTTTGCGTCTTCCGGGTTTATCTATATCGCAGTCAGTGATCTGATGCCGCAGATGCAGAGGCGGGCGACGATTAAAGAAACGATACCGCAGATTATTCTGATTTCACTGGGAGTGGTGCTGGTGTTGTTTGTGACTAGTCACAAGTAATCTTTTGCAGTCTGGCCTCACAAGGCTGCGCTTCCAAGGTTGAGACAAGCCTCGTAGGTTGGGCTACGGGGTATCAGCCCAACACTGGGCCTTCATCAACGAATACGTCATTTGAACGCCGAGTGTTGGGCTGGTGAAACGTAGCCCAACCTACCATAATCCACCCGGCCTCAACTCAGCGCTCCACCGGCCTGGACGTATCCGCACACCACTCACTCCACGATCCCGGATACAAGGCCGCGCCGTGCAAGCCTGCCACTTCCAGCGCCAGCAGGTTATGACAGGCCGTTACGCCTGAACCGCATTGCATGATGGCATGGCTGGCATCGCCCACGATGGCAGACCACTCTTGCTGCAACTGTTCTGCCGGTTTGAAGCGTCCATCGGCTTGCAGATTGTCTTTAAAGAAGCGGTTTTTGGCACCGGGAATGTGGCCACCTACCGGGTCTATGGTTTCATTCTCGCCACGGAAGCGGTCAGCAGCGCGGGCATCGACCAGGGTTCTGGCAGCGCTGCTGATATTGCCCAATACGTCAATGACACCAACGGTCAGCGCCAGTGCATGCTTGTCTGTGATACTACCGCTGCGTGCAGGTGGCACTTCTGTCGTGACTGGCTGGCCTGCCGCAGTCCAGGCTGGCAAGCCACCATCCAGCACGGCAGCCGCCCTGTGCCCCACCCAGCGCAACATCCACCACAGGCGTGCGGCAAACATGCCACCATGCGCGTCATAGACGATGACCTGACTGTCATCATTGATGCCCAGCGCCTGCAAAGTAGCGATGAAATCCGCTTTCTCAGGCAGGGGATGGCGGCCACGGAAAACACCATCAGCATCGACCTTGGCAGCCGACAGGCGCTGGTCCAGGTGCACAAATTGCGCGCCGGGGATGTGGCCCTGCTCATAGGCAGCCTGGCCTGCATTGGTATCCATCAAATCATGGCGGCAATCCAGCACGACCCAGTTGGTGTCGGCGATGTGGGATGCCAGCTCTGTTGCATTGATCAATGTGGTGTACATCCTGGTCTCCTGAAAAAAGATGATGATTATTCTGAACTGATGGCATCGCCGGGTATGGATTTGCGATTGGTTTTGGCATTATAGAATGTCGCCAGCAAGCCGCTGCATAAAATCACCGCTATACCCACCCAGCTTAGCCAGGCCAGGCTTTCTTTCCAGATCAGCACATCCCATACACTGGAAAAGACGATGCCCACATATTGGAGGTTGGCTGTGACCAGGGTATTACCAAGTCTATAGGCACGTGTCATGGCCATTTGCGCGCTGGCGGCTGTCACACCTATCGCCAGCAAGAGCATGATGCCCCTGCTGTCAAGATGATGCCAGGTGACATCGCCCACTGTGGCGTGGAAGGACTTGCCTATCAGCGTGCCCAGCAGACCAGCGACAGCACAGGTCATGGAAAAATAGAATACCACGCGGTATTCAGGCTCGCCCAGCAAGCCCATCTGCCTCACCTGCATATACGCCCAGGCTGCCAGCATGCCGGATAGCAGGGCGATCATGCCACCTATGACCTGGTCAGCATGTATGCTGGGTCGCAATAACAAAACCACGCCGATAAAGCCCATGAGGATGGCGGCTACCGGCTGCCAGGTCAGGCCACGCTGCTTGCCCCACCAGGCGCTGACGAGCAGGATGGCGGCAATCCAGATCGGCGACATGTAATTCAGTGTCACGGCCATTGCCAGCGGCAACTTGCCCAATGCATAGAACCATAACCATAGCGAGACCACCCCCACGCCACCACGCACCAGATGGTGATAGGGCATACGGGTTTTTAGAGTGCCGCCTTTGAACCTGATCAGCGCAGCAATCATCAGCATGCCTATCGCACCACGGTAGGCGACGATTTCTGAAGTTGAATAATCGGCCGATGCCAGCTTGACGCAAACACCCATGATGGAAAACAGAAAGCTGGCCACCAGCATCCATAAAGACTGCATAAAAACACGACTCCAAAAGATAAGGGAGGCCCACGCCTCCCTTATTTACATTGCTTGCACTATACCGCGATTTTTCTTCGGTACCATTCATGGAAGTGCTGCATGCCATCTTCCATGGGCGATTGATAGGGGCCGACTTCATTGACGCCACGGTCAAACAAAATCTTGCGCCCGGCATCCATGCGCTGGCCTATCTCATCATCCTCGACGCAGGTTTCCATATAGGCTGCACGTTCAGCCGCGATGAATTCGCGCTCAAACAGCACGATCTCTTCAGGATAATAAAACTCAACCACATTACGGGTCTTGCCAGTCGCCGTAGGCCACAGGGTAGAGACCACCAGGACATGCGGATACCATTCAACCATGATGTTGGGGTACAGGGTCAGCCATATCGCGCCGTACTTGGGTGCTTCGCCATTACGGAACTTCAGCACTTGTTCTTGCCAGCGCTGGTAAGTGGGCGAACCGGACTTTTGCAAGCCCTTGTGCACGCCTACAGTTTGCACGCTGTAGTCTTCGCCGAATTCCCATTTAAGGTCATCGCAAGATACAAAACTGCCCAGACCAGGATGGAAAGGCTCAACGTGATAATCTTCCAGATAGACTTCAATAAAAGTCTTCCAGTTGTAATCACATTCATGCACTTCGACATGATCCAGCATATAGTCAGTGAAATCCAGGTCCTGGGTGACACTGAGTTTGGACATGCGTTCCATGACGTTGTAGCCGTTTTGCTCGAACAGCAGGCCATTCCAGTTTTGCAGCGGTGTACGCTGCAAATTCAGGCAAGGGGTGTCTGCAAAATGCGGCGCACCGATGAGTTCGCCCTTGAGGTCATACGTCCAGCGATGCAGCGGGCAGACAATATTATTGGTATTGCCACGCCCATTGAACATCAATGCCTGGCGGTGACGGCAGACATTCGACATCAGTTCTATGCCCTGCGCACTGCGCACCAGCATGCGGCCTTCATTTTCGGCAGCAAGCGTGGCAAAGTCGCCGACATTGGGCACCATGAGTTCATGGCCGACATAACGCGGACCAGAATGGAATAAATCTTTGATTTCGCGCTGTAACAGCGTTTCATCAAAATACACGTAAACCGGAAGTTGCGCGTCAGAACGCGCGAGTGTAGACAAAGAAGCCAGATCGGACATCCCCACCCCCAAATTAATTTGCACCAACCTAAGAGAGAAAGAATCCACAAAAACCTGTTCCGTAAGGATGTTCAATCCCGACGAAAATTCAAACGATCAAACGACTTGAAGAGGAAATTTTGGACAGAACCGGGGATTATACCCGAACTTGAAAAAAATGGTCTGAAAGGATAATGAAATGATATAAAAAGTTCAGCCTGCCTCTAAAACTGCCTGCAGTTGCCTTAATGACAAAGCTGATTCTTCGGCGATGCGGCGGCGCAAAATCAGGAAGTTGAGAATGTTCAGCAAGGGGTTCGGCAAATCGTAATGCAGATGCCTTTCAAACAAGGTTCCTGCTGGTGCCGCTGAAAATTGATAACTGACTGTCAGGCGGGCGCCATTATCAACTGTTGCCTGCCCGGTCCAGCGTTGCAGATCCTGGCATTCAGTTACCGTCCATACCAGGTGCCCGGTGCGGCCACCGGCACGTACATCTTCTTCAAAGCGGGTACCGCTGGTGGCGATGCCGGCATGATCCATATACAGCTTCAGGGATGGGGGATGCCAGTCCGGCCAGTGCGTGGGCGAGCAGGCGTAGTCAAACACCTGGCGGACAGGGCGCTGTATCTCTATGGCATTGTAGATATGTGTAGCCATGGCATACTTTCAGCTGCGGTCCAGCGCAGCGCGGGTATAGGTTTCGACATGGTCGAGCAGCTTTTCTGTGGCGGCAACGGCGCCATCAGCATCGCCACTGGCGATGGCATCGGCCAGGTCAGCATGGGTCATGGCGGTAACATGCAGGATGTCTTCAAACTGTGCCTGCATCTTCCAGAAACGGCGTGTCAGGGCATGCATACGCTGCAAGGCCGAGACCAGGAATTCATTGCCTGCCACCGCGAACACCAATTGATTAAAAGCTGCGTCGGTTTCGCTCAGGATAAGTTCATCTGCCTTGCTGGCTGCCTGGCGAAAGCCTTCTGCCAGGCCACGGAACTGTGCGCGCTCACCCTTGCTCGCCTTGCGGGTGGCGATGCGTATCAGGCTGGACTCCATCGCACGGCGCGCTTCTATCAAACGCATCTGGCATTGCAAATCAACTTCACTGACTATCATGCCACGCCTGGGCAAAACCTTGACCAGCCATTCCTGCGCCAGTCTTTGCAAGGCTTCACGCACTGGTGTACGGCCTAGATCAAGATATTCACAGAGTTCACTTTCAGTAATCGCCTGGCCGGGTTTGAGGTCCAGCGAGACGATACGCAATTCCAGCAGGCGATAAGCGCGCGCAGCTTGCGACTCGTTTTTGATAACAGGAAAAAGCTTGCTGAATTCTGATTTATCCATGGTCTGTTGATGAGGTAAATGGCCGTTGTTTCATAGGTTTTTTTTGGCATCAGGGGACAGCACCACCACGCTCACTGGCTGTAGCGGCGCTTGCACATGTGGCGCCGGGGGCTGCATGCCCAGCTCCTGATAACGCCTGGCTACTTCCGGCTTCAGGTGTTGCGAAGCATAGCCATTGAAGATGGTGCCCAGCAAACTGCGCTGCAAGTCTGATGTACCCAGCAGCCAGTCAGCAAAAGGAAATGTCAGGTTCATATTGTAGTCGGTCATCAACGCCTGGGTATGGTGCACCATGTGATTCCTGCGCATGGTATTCACTAGTGGCAGATGCCTGACCACGCTGTTTTCATCGACATGGCAAAGAAAATGCATGGCTTCATACAAAAGATAAAAAGCGATGGCAGTGGCAAATACGATGTAGCCAAGATTGCGTCCCGCCACCAGCGCGCAGACCAGACCCAGCAAAATGCTTTGGATAGCGATCAACACAAGAGCATAGGCCGGGAAAAATACGATGCGGTATTCACGTGTGCTGGCTACCCGCATTTCTTCATGGGTGAAGTAATGATGATGCTCCTTGGTGTGGCGATGCCAGATCAATTGTGACAAGCGGTTCTTGCCACGCTTGTGCAAGCGGTTCTTGTGCACATACCACTCGTTCAGATTGGCAATCAGCAAGGTCGCTGGCACGCCCAGCCAGGCCCAACTGGCTGCCTGCACCTGATTGAGCGCTGCCACAATGAGGGCAATACCCAGGCCAAATACAAACAGGCCGTGCAAGACGCCATTGTAATAAGGGCTGGTCGCAGCCTGATACTGACTGCGGAACAGACGCTGCTTTTCATCCATGCTGCCATCTCCGGATAATTTTATTTTGAAGTTCAACTGATATATCACATGTTCATCGTATACCAGTTTTAAAAAATTAAAAGCATCCATGTATGATTTTTTGTTCAGGCTGGTTGAACACACACGGTAGCCACAGCTGGCGCCCCAGGCTGCGCGCCCGGACAAGGACTGTCCTCATTTGGCACTACGCGTAAGCAGATGGCTCAGCCAAGATTGATGACTGGTTCTGCAATACATACATGGGATGAAGACGCGGGAGACATCGCAAGAGAAAAGTGGCAACAGAGAAGTAGCAGCAGAGCGCCTGTTGTGGTGAACCGACAAACTTGCCCGCCAAAAACGCAAGACTGCATTTTAGTGAATTTCATCTAAAACCCCGCAACTGCATGCCTTGCTCAGGGAACTACAGAGTGCATATAAATGATTTAACTATTTATATGGCCGCTTGTGCCGTCACAAATTCCCAACACTCCTCATTTTCCGGTCTGTTTTATGTTGCATAGCAACTTGCTAATCAAGCCTGACGAACCTAGCCTGAGCTTGCCATATCAAGACCTGCTCACAGAAGCAGGCACATAGGCACCGCTGCGTTTCATTTCAACGATAACAATGAAAGAGACAAAATGAAAAAACAAATGGTAAAAAGTGTAGTGATGTTCGTCATGGCCATGATGGTGTTACCAGCACCGTCGTGGGCAGCAGGTTATACGGAGACAAAATATCCGATCGTGCTGGTGCACGGCCTGTTCGGCTTCGATAACATCGGCCCGGTAGATTACTGGTACGGAATCCCCTCGGCCTTGCGCAGTGATGGTGCCAAGGTCTATGTCACCCAGGTTGCGGCTGCCAACAGCACCGAAGTCCGGGGCGAACAATTGCTGACCCAGGTCAAACAAATCCTGGCAGTCACAGGCGCAAGCAAAGTCAACCTGATTGGACATAGCCACGGTGGTCCCACCATACGCTATGTGGCTTCTGTCAGGCCTGACCTGGTGGCGTCAGCTACTTCGGTAGGCGGTGTCAACCGTGGCTCCAAGGTGGCAGACGTCTTGCTTGGTGTAGCACCGGCAGGTTCCTTGTCGAACACCGTACTGGTCTCGATCACGAATGGCCTGGCACAAGTCATCAGCTTCCTGTCAGGCAAACCAAAAATGTCGCAAGATGCACTGGCCGCAGCCAATTCGCTGAGCACGGCTGGTTCACTGAAGTTCAACGCCAAATACCCAGAAGGCGTACCAACGACAGCTTGCGGTGAAGGTGCCTACACGGCACGAGGTGTTGCATATTTTTCCTGGAGTGGTGCCAAGCCCTATACCAATGTGCTCGACATCATAGACCCAGCGCTGGCACTGACTTCACTGGCTTTCTCAGGTGAAAAAAATGATGGCCTGGTCGCCAGTTGCTCCACCCATCTGGGCAAGGTCATACGGGATGACTATGCAATGAACCACCTGGACGAAGTGAATCAGACCATAGGCCTGATCAATATCTTTGAAACCAATCCGGTTACCCTGTATCGTCAACATGCGAATCGCCTGAAAAATCAGGGCCTGTAATTTTGTAATACGGCCTCTGAATGCAGTCCCCGCAACAAGATGCAAATTTGAACAAGGAGCGGTAGTCTATGAGAACAGCCAATCTGGCATTTGCTGGCGCGACGGCCCTGGTCGTCGCGGTTTTTTTCGTTTTTACTTCCCTCAAATCAGAGAGCAATAGCGAGCCCATCAAGCAGCGCAAGAGCGATCAAAGCTTTGACTTTGTACGCTCATTTGAAGGCACTACCCGCGATGGCAATATCAGCCAGAGTGACATGAGCCAATTACAGGTCAGCGCAGAATTGCGACTGCTGTTTGATTACTACCTGGCAGCGACCGGCGAAAAAAAACTGCCCGAGATACGCACCGAAATTGAAAGAGTACTGGATCAAAAACTCAGCGGCAATGCAGCTCTGCAAGCCAAGAACCTGCTG
This sequence comes from Undibacterium sp. KW1, assembly GCF_009937955.1. Classification (NCBI taxonomy): domain Bacteria; kingdom Pseudomonadati; phylum Pseudomonadota; class Betaproteobacteria; order Burkholderiales; family Oxalobacteraceae; genus Undibacterium; species Undibacterium sp. KW1. The sequence goes on from NZ_AP018439.1 coordinate 5,277,701, forward strand.
GCCCGCTACATCCAGTATAAAGAAGCCCTGGTCAGCGTAGAGGCCAATGCACAAAACATCAGCGCGGGTAAAACCAGCATGGCCTCAGCAGCCCGCCAGCGCTGGTCTGCCATGCAGCAAACCCGCCAGCGCTTCTTCAGTGAAAAAGAAAACCAGGCCATGTTTGGCTTTGATGACGCCTACGACATCGATGCCCTGAACCGCCTTGATGTCTCCGAAAACGCCAGCCTCACCCCCGAACAGAAACAGGCACAACTGAAAGCCCTTGACGACGCCCTGCCCGCTGCCTTGCGCGAAGAAAAAAATGCCCCCTACCAGGTCATACGCCTTGAAGAACAAGCCGCCAATCTGCGTGCCACAGGCGCCAGTGAAGAAGACATCTATAAAATGCGCGCCGCCGCCACTTCACCAGAAGCCGCCAGCAGACTCGCCGAAGTCGATAGAGAAGAAAGCATCTGGAAAGCCCGCATACAACAATACCTGGAGCAAAAGAATAAACTGAATACCGAAATGGCCTTCCACAGCGCGACCGAAAAACAGGCTGCACTAGACCAGGTACGCAAGCAGTATTTCAATGCGGATGAACAGCGCAGGTTGCCTGCGTATGAGTGAATGCAGTCCACTTTTTAAAAATATGCAGATAGTTCAAATAGACGAAACTTCGTAGGTTGGGCTACGTTTCACCAGCCCAACGCTCGTCCATTGATAAACAAATATGCTATTTGCGGCCAACAAAACCAAAATACAAACAATTTTGTTTATGTTTATCACACTATATAAACAATTTTGTTTATAATTAATCTGCGCAATAGCAGATTCGCGGAATTTCATTGCGTCTTTATATAGACATTGGAGGCAAAAATGAGATATCCAGCAAAATTTTCCGAAGACAAAAACGGGTATGTTCAAGTCACATTCAGAGACATTCCCGAGGCAATTGCAAATGGTGATTGCGAAGACAGTGCAATATTTCTAGCAGGCGAAGCTCTTGTTTGCTCAATGAAAAATTATCTTCAAAATAAGCGAGCTGTGCCAATGCCATCCACATTAATGGACGGCGAGCAAATTATTGAGATTCATTTGCAAACCTGGTCAAAGGTTTTACTTCTCAATGAAATGATAAAACAAAACGTCAGAGCTGCCGATCTGGCAAGACGGATGAACTTGTCACCTCAATCTGTAAATAGGATAGTTGATATATCCCATCCAACAAAAATAGAAACCACATACGAAGCACTAAGAGCTCTTGATTCCCAGCTCTGTTTAATCACTCAGCCGACAACACCGAGCCTAACACATTGGCAATTTAGTCGAGAGGAAACTCCATTTCCAGACCAAAGACAGCGCGCATCAACTGACGCCGTCAATGCACTTTTTCGCTGGCAAAATAAGGGGGGCAACAACAATCGGAGACTTGAAAAATTTATTGATGAAGATGATAAGCTCGAAGCTATTCTTTATTCTTCCGCAAATGACCAAACTGCCTGGAGCGACTTGAAACTGGAGTGTGAAAACTTATGCTTACGGTTGGAAAAAATAGAGGAAAAAACACAGCTGGGACGTTGAGTGTGCCGCTTTGAACAAGCTTAGCCACAACTTACAGGCACTTTATATCAGATGAATTGCCTGTACTCTTAGCTCTGCAATACAGAAACGAAAATCAAACCAGACTCATCTCTTCTTCAGCCTCTTGCTCATCTGGCGTATTTTCCAGAGCTTCGGTCAAAGCGCGATCGACGACGCGGTCGAGTTCGAGTATCTTCGCGCGTTTTTCGCGGAAGGTTTGTTCAAGTTCTTCGGCAGTGACCTGGAAGGTTTTTTCCTTGTCACCGGTTGTGAAGATGTACAAGCTGCGCATGGGGCTGACCCAGGCGAGTTTGACCTTGGTGGTGCCACCGGTTTTCTTGGTGAATTCCAGCCAGACGCCACGTTCGAGTTCGGTGACGGTATCGACGTGTTCATCTGGTGGCGGTGCAGGTTCGGCTTCGGCCTTGCCTTCTGCTTCTGCACGTTTTGCTATTCTGCGTTCGGCAGCTTGCTGTGCCACTTCGACAGCGATTTCAATCTGACGCTCTGGTGACAGGTCTAGTGGTGCACGGACGATGGAGGCGTGGCATTCTGCCAGGTCAGCAAAGAATTGCACACGGTCGGCATCTTCCCACTTGATCAGGCTCAGCCATTTGTTCAGGCGGGCCAAAATCGCAGGCAGTCGGTTCAATAATTCCTGCCGCTGTTGCAGGGTGATCTTGGGCTTGACGCTCCAGATCAGGTCATCCATGGTCTTGATGGCGTCTTCAACAGCATAGGGCTTTTCTTCCTTGACGCTATAGGCCAGAGTAAGCACCTTGGTCCAGCGGTCTTCAAGGAAAGTTTCAACAAAGGCGACGACTTCACCAGTACCCACGCGCAAGGACACCTCGTGGGTGGCGGCGATGCCAGCCTGTTTGACTTTTTCTTTTTTAAGCGCTGTCTTGATCGGCAGTTGCAATGCCTCGGCCGCTTCTTTCTCTTCTTTCTGGATGAAAGATTCGAGATCGTTGACGACTTCATCAAACAAAGCGACTTCCTGGTCAAACTCTTGCTGCACACGATGGACGTTGCGCTGCATGGTCTGGAACAGGGGATCTTGCTGACCTTTTTTCTGATCCCAGGCCAGGCTATAACGCGACAGCAAATCTACCAGGCGGCGGGCCGGATGATTTTCCTGGAAGAAGAATTCCTTGTCCATCAAGGCGGCCTTGAGGACAGGTATCTGCAGGACTGAGATCAATTCCTTGATCTGGGTAGGAATGGCCTGATTGCGGAACACGCTGTCAAATACTTGTGACAGCAAATCCAGGGTATTTTTTTCTATACCGGTGTTGGCGATGTTGGCAATTTCCGGCATTTGCTCGCGCATTTGCGAGAGGCGCAATACGTCTTGCGCACCGGCCATCATCTGCTGCAGCTTGACACTCTTTTGCAGCTCAGCGAGTTTTTGGAACAGCTCGGCACGCGCCACTGTCTGTGACTCACCCGACTGGGCAAAACCGGAATAAGGGGTAGAGCCACCAGCACCTTCCGATGCACCGCCCATCTGGCCTGCACCACCTTGGTGACCGCCGAAATTACCTGAACTGCCTGAGCCACCCGAGCCACCACCAGCAAAACCACCGCCTGCGCTCATGCCACCAGCACCGCCATGTCCGCCGTCAGCATGGCCACCTGCTTCATTCGCGGCACCAGCCTGGGCATTGCCAGACAAGAGGTTTCTGAGTTTTTGCGAGATATCGCCAGGGGCTGCTTCTTTGCGCTTTTCTGAATTACGGCTACGGCGTATGCGGAAGGACTCGTGCAAGTCGGGCAAAATGCCTTTGGCAATCAATGCTTCATTGAGGGCATTTAAAATTGGTTCCAGATCGAACAGTATGTCGGCTCGCAACAGTGGCAACACCAGCTCATGGGTGTTTACCTCTGGATCAAACTCACACCAGGCAGAATAAATGGTGTGCAGGAAAATCTCTGGACGGAAAGGATTTTGCGCAATGCTCAGTGCATCATGCTCCATCAAGTGGGCAAAACGCATATTCAATGCGGCATACTGCTCGGCACTATCGAGTTCCAGTGTGCGGCCAGCCCTGCTCAGGGCCAGTTTTTTGTCCATCTCTTCGTAAGTGACCAGCGTCAGGGCGACGTCGGCATTGCTCGCGACGATTTTGACACCTTGCAGGAGAGCCTCGATTTCCTTGCGGAAAGCAGCTTCAAATCCAGCCGATGTCAGGTAGAAAAAGGCATAGCCATTTTTTTTGAGCAATTGCCCGGCGTTAAAGCTCAGGTTTGCTTCGCGCGCATCCATGCTTTGCTCAGACAAGGCGAGGAAGGCATTTGCCAGGCGGGCAGAGAATGCATCTAACTGGGATGCCACCAAATGATTCGCCAGCGGAATCAGACCGCGCAAGACGGCATCGCGGGACTGTAGAACAGTACCGGTAGGCTTGGGCAGGTTGGCTGGCGTGGACATGGTGACAAGAGAATCAGGTTATTTTGTTCAAACTGAAATTAGAACAATAAAAGTAAGAAAATTTATCCAAGTAATACTATAGTGCAAATCGCACATTACAATTGCAAAGAATTAAGACAAAGTCATGACACAATTACAGTTTCTTTTGCGGTGTATGTTCTTTGCTCTAAGATAGTTGGAAAACAGCTAATCTGCACAAGAATTAATCAAACTGGATGAACGAACTATATACCGCTAATTTCCACATGGAAATGTTTGAAACGCAATTTCTGCAAAATTTAAGCATAGCTTCAGAACAAATTTCAAAACAGCAACAGCTCCGAGCACATCCCTTAAAATTGATTGCCATCATTGCAATAAACAGTAAATTTCTCGGTATTGCTCTAAAATAGCAGGTTGAACTCTGTTTACCTTGCTTTTCACGCCGATTTTTACGTTTGGTTTCACTTTTTTTTGTTAACGGCGCGAAACAAACATTTCTTTATGACAAAAAAACAATCAACTGCAAATCTAGCTGTTCCCGCCCATCTGGAGGGTCTGTCCTTTGAAGATGCGATGGCTGAGCTCAATAAGCTCGTCAACAGCATGGAAGCAGGCGAGCTGCCGCTTGAAGCCTCTGTAAGTGCTTACCAACGCGGTTCTGAACTGGTGAAATATTGTGCATCCCAGCTAGAAAAAGTAGAGCAACAAGTTAAGGTACTGGAAGCTGGCATGCTCAAACCTTTTGCCGACTCTGGCAATCAGGGTGGCAATCAAGGCAATGAGGAATGAGCATGAGTGAACAATTTGGTAACTGGATGCGACAAACCCAGGCAGAGTGCGAAACCAGCCTGAAACAGTTTTTGCCGGACGAAAATACAGTCCCGCAGCAATTGCATGCCGCCATGCGTTATGCGACCCTGGATGGCGGCAAACGGGTACGTCCTCTATTAGTATATGCAGCAGGCCAGTTGTTTGATGCGCCTGCCGCCTTGCTGAGCCGGGCTGCTGCTGCAGTAGAAATGATCCATGCGTATTCGCTGGTACACGACGACATGCCCTGCATGGACGACGATGCCCTGCGCCGTGGCAAACCTACAGTGCACGTCAAATATGATGAGGCAACCGCACTGCTGGTCGGCGATGCCTTGCAGGCACAGGCCTTTTTGGTCTTGTCTGAAGGTGAAGGTGATGCCAGCGCCAAACTGGCCATGCTGCAATTGCTGGCACGTGCTGCCGGCTCGGTCGGCATGTGTGGCGGACAGGCGATTGATCTGGCCAGCGTCGGTGTCGCCCTGAACCGTGAACAACTGGAGCAGATGCACAGGCTGAAAACCGGTGCCCTGCTACGCTCTTCTGTATTATTAGGGGCCATGTGTGGCAAAACCCTCGCTGCAGATGAAACTGCAGCGCTGGATAGCTATGCTGCCGCGATAGGCCTGGCTTTCCAGGTGGTAGATGATGTGCTCGACGCAACGGCAGATTCTGCCACTCTGGGCAAGACGGCAGGCAAGGACGCGGCAGATAACAAGCCCACCTTTGTCAGCCTCATGGGCCTGGAAGCTTCACGCGCATTAGCCACGCAACTATGCCATGATGCGCATGCAGCACTGAGCAATTTTGGTGACAAGGCCAGTTTATTGCACGACTTGGCAGATTTGATCGTGCAACGCCAGGCTTGATGTCAGGCTGTAGTTGATGTTGTAGGGTGCGCCATGCGCACCATCGTAGTTAAGCCTGCAATCAAGCAAGCGGTGCGCATGGCGCACCCTACGGGCAGCAGTAATTAAGGCTAACAGTAATCACGTCATTCCAGCGCAGGCTGGAATCCATCTGCGCAAGATCAGTTCATGCAGATAGACAAGGTTAGGAGTGTGCGCCGTGCGCACCACAGCAGTAAAAATAGTAAAGCGAACAATAAATTTGGCAGAGAGTTTTGCCAAAGAGTAGTAGTCAGACAGAAGTAAGCACGGACAGTAATACAATGCAGGTATGCGATAGCAGCTCTGACCATCGACCAGTTAATACATGGCAGACAATCAGAGGCGTTTAGCCAAGTAATGAAAAAGAACAATGACGACTTTATTAAACACCATTAATTCCCCCGCTGACCTGCGCAGCATGACGCGCAGCCAACTCAAGCCGCTGGCCGATGAATTGCGTCAATACGTGCTTGACTCCGTTTCCAAGACGGGCGGCCATTTGTCGTCGAACCTGGGCACGGTGGAATTAACCATCGCCCTGCATTACGTCTTCAACACGCCAGAAGACAGGCTGGTATGGGATGTCGGCCATCAGACCTATCCACACAAGATTCTGACAGGCCGTCGTGACCAGATGCATAGCCTGCGTCAGTTGAATGGCATCTCCGGTTTCCCGCGTCGTACTGAAAGTGAATACGATACCTTTGGCACCGCGCACTCATCGACCTCGATTTCTGCCGCGCTGGGCATGGCACTGGCCGCCCGCACCAAGGGTGAAGACCGCCACGCTGTTGCCATCATCGGCGATGGCTCGATGACGGCGGGCATGGCTTTTGAAGCCATGAATAATGCTGGCGTACATGATGATATCAATCTGCTTGTCGTGCTGAATGACAATGACATGTCTATCTCGCCACCTGTGGGTGCACTAAACCGCTACCTGGCGCGCCTGATGTCAGGCAAGTTTTATGCGGCCGCACGCAATGTCGGCAAATCGGTCTTGCCATCACCTGTGCTGGAGCTCGCCAGGCGCTTTGAAGAACATGCGAAGGGCATGATAGTACCGGCCACCATGTTTGAAGAATTCGGTTTCAATTACATAGGCCCTATCGATGGCCATGATCTTGATTCGCTGATACCGACACTGCAAAACATCCGCAACCTTAAAGGCCCGCAATTTTTGCATGTGGTAACCAAAAAAGGCCAGGGTTATAAACTGGCTGAAGCTGATCCCGTTTTGTACCATGGCCCGGGCAAATTCAACCCGGCGGAAGGTATCAAGCCTGCAAGCGCACCGGCCAAACAAAGCTATACCCAGGTATTTGGCAACTGGTTGTGCGATATGGCAGCGGCGGACCAAAAACTCGTCGGCATTACACCGGCCATGCGCGAAGGCTCGGGCATGGTGGAATTTGAAAAACAATTCCCCAAGCGTTATTACGATGTCGGCATTGCTGAACAGCATTCCGTCACCTTTGCCGCTGGCCTCGCTTGTGAAGGCTTGAAGCCTGTCGTCGCGATTTATTCCACCTTTTTGCAGCGCGCTTATGATCAGTTGATCCATGACGTCGCCCTGCAAAACCTGGACGTGACTTTTGCCCTAGACCGCGCCGGCCTGGTTGGCGCCGATGGTGCAACCCATGCCGGTAATTATGATCTGGCCTATCTGCGCTGCATCCCTAACATGGTCGTCATGGCCGCATCCGATGAAAACGAATGCCGTCAGATGCTGAGCACAGCCTATCAATACCACGGCCCTGCAGCAGTACGTTACCCGCGCGGTGCTGGCATAGGTGTGCCAACAGGCAAAGACCTCGATACCATCCCCCTGGGCAAAGGCGAAATCAAACGCCAGGGCAAGCGCATCGCGATTCTGGCATTTGGCTCTCTCGTGCACCCCGCACTGCAAGCGGCGGAACAACTAGATGCGACGCTCGCAAATATGCGCTTCGTCAAACCGCTGGATGTGGAATTGCTCAAATCCCTGGCCGCCAGCCATGATGAACTGGTGACCGTCGAAGAAGGCTGCACCATGGGTGGCGCAGGTTCAGCAGTGGCTGAAGCACTTGCCGAAGCAGGTATCAACAAGCCCCTGCTGATACTGGGCCTGCCAGACCGCTTTGTCGATCACGGCGACCCAGGTTTGCTGCTGGCGCAATGCGGGCTGGATGCTGCGGGTATAGAGAAATCAATCCGCGCCAGGTTCGATTAAAAAAACCTGCGACGCTGATGCTCAACAACAAAAAGACTGCTGGCAAGCAGTCTTTTTCGCTAATGGTGGCATGACACTCATATTCACTATGCTCTGAAGAGTGAAGTAAATCAGGGTGCAGATATTATAGATAGAGCATCCTCAACACTGTAAGGAAATCCATTGAGACTATTGATTGACAAGGCAGGTTTTACTGCCACGCTTGAGTCCATTCATGGCGTAGATTCATTTTCCGGGCTACTGGAAGCAACACCTTTTCTGCTCAGAAAGCTGCGGCAGGCGCGAATGCGCCGTACTACTGAGCAGCCTGGCCATCACTTCCCGGGCATGGATGACCTGACACAAGAGTTGCGGGATATGCCATCCGATTATAATGTCTGGCCTGACAAGGAATATTGGTATGCAAAATTAGTCCGGTCGCCGGAATGGCCGGCAAATCGCAGGCTGTTTGTAGTTTTATACTGGTATCAGGAAGGCGACGATCCGCTAAAAAGGCTGGAAGAAATTGTCTCGACAATCAACTTGGAACAATGCATGGCATATGAAGAATACTCTTACGATTAAATGCCCATAGTGTCCACGGCCTTAATCTCGACTATGACAAATCCTTTCTGCAATTTGTCCTCCAGCGTATCTTCCTGCATCTCGCCAAACTGGGCAACATTGCGGGTCTGAGGCTCAAGTCTCGCCTCTGCAACATATGCAGAATATGCAGCATCATCGACTACCGCCTTTTTTAACTGCTGGCTGCACAATTATCTTTGCAGCCGCGGTTTTTGGAGAGTGGACGAAATAAGTCAGGCTGTCGCCACTGACCTCACCCATGTCAGCCGATGTTGCACTGCAATCTGCGCGACGCTTTCTGTCGCTAGCGTCACCAACACAAATATCGAACACTTCAGCCCACCACTGTTCGAGATTACCATCACCGTCCAGATCGAACACCTGCGCGAGATTGTTTTGCGCCGGTCCGCCACGAAAGCGCACCGGCAACCATACATCGCCCAGCATTGCCGCTGATCGCCTGGTATTTGAACTAGGTGCACTACATCAATATAATCATTGCACCGCAGTTTTTACATGTGCATTGTGTGGATAGAAATCACGCAAAGACGACACTGCCACAATACTCCAGGAATTTTTAAAGGAAACCAGTATGCATATACATTCCAAACGACTCTGGTCAGCCATCCTCCTGCTAGGTGCGCTATCTTGCGGACACGCGCAGGCAGCAGATGCAGGCGGGCAGGTAGTGACGACGGATGACAAGCACGTCAAATTCTGGGCGGCAGGCACGCCAGAAAAAACTGAAGAAACCATGCCCGACCGTAAGGGTGCACCCTATAAGCGCACCACTTACACGATGGAAGCTGGCGGTAGCACGCTCATGCTCGGCGTACTGGAGTTTCGCCAGGATGATGGATCGGCCCCAGGTTATGAAACCGCCTACCTGAACACCATGCTGGACAATATGCGCAGAAGCTTTGTTAACAAGTTTTTGCTCGATAGCGATGGCGGCTGGAAAGATATAGACCTGCCCAATTCAAACCTGAAAGGCAAGCAGGTCAAAGGCAGGCTTGAGAATCAGGATTTTGTTTTGCGCGCCTACGTGGCCCCGCATACTATCTACATGCAGCAGGCAGGTCATGCGCCGCAAGATAAAAAGGCCGCAGAAGTGGCGGACAAGTTCTTGCAATCGCTGGAGATCACGCCTTAAGCAGGAGTGCGATGCCGCCTGGGAGTAGCCCCAGGCAAGCATTCAGCTATTCATCCCCCCGTAACTTCAAGGGTGATTGAATAGCCTTCAAAAAAAGCATGGGATTGCCCCTGCTTTTTTCTCCTGCTACAGTTTATTCCTGTTGCAGCTTATTCCTGCGTCATTATCTGGCGCAGCGCCCGTTCAAATACTTCTGGCGGCTGGCCGCCCGAAATCAGGTGGCGCTCGTTGATGATAATCGCCGGTACCGAATTGATGCCTTGCTGGTGATAGAAAGTCTCAGTCTCACGTACCTCGGCAGCATAAGCATCAGATGCCAGGATGCGCGCAGCCTCCGCCGTATCCAGCCCTACTTCACCCGCTACCCGGAGCAAAGCCTCGTGCGAAGCCGGGCTTTCACCCTTGCTGAAATACAGTTCAAACAGCGCTACCTTCAGCGCATGCTGGCGGCCCTGCGTTTCTGCCCAATGCAGCAGGCGGTGTGCATCAAAGGTATTATAAATACGGCTGCGCGTCGCCATATTGAACTCAAAACCCAGCTCTGCACCACGGGCCCGTATCATTTCACGGTTCTTGGCGGTCTGCTCCTGACTCGCGCCGTATTTCTCTGCCAGATGTTCTGCAATGTCCTGCCCTTCCGGCACCATCTTGGGATTTAATTCAAAGGGCTGGAAGTGCAAATCCACTTTGGCATCATCACCTATCTGATCAATTGCTTTTTCCAGTGATTTGAGGCCAATGATGCACCAGGGGCATGACACGTCCGAAACGAAGTCGATTCTGATTTCTTTACTCATGATATTTCTTTCTGCTGTCAGGCCAGTGGACTGTAACAGCTATCCAATTGATGGCGCGTTAAACCAGGGGCTTGTGCACCGATATGCCAAGCTATATATGCACTTTACCAGTCAATTCAAGTGTCTGCTGCCGGATGCTATCGGACGCCACTGCGCCCACCGCCTGCAAATTGATACACATTAGTTTTCCTGGCAAATTCATATATATGCATTAAAAAACAGATAAGCCCACTTTTTTTATGCACATATGGCTATATCTATAAGCCTATGGGTCTGAGGATTACCGACCCCGGAGCAGGAATTTACGGAACCATAAGCGCAACGCTGAGTCATCCCCTGTAGTCTTCATTAGCCGTCTGCATTCCCCTCACCCACGCATTAGCCAAGGAAAAGAAATGACAGAAGATGAAATCCGCCGTAACGCCTTTGCAATGCCTTATTCGAATTCAGCCTTTCCACCCGGGCCCTACCGCTTTACCGACAGGGAATACCTGATCATCACCTACCGCACTGACCCTGATCTGCTGGAAAAAATCATCCCCGCCCCTTTGAAGCTGGCAGAACCTGTCGTCAAGTTTGAGTTCATCAATATGCCAGACTCCACAGGTTTTGGGCATTATTGTGAATCCGGCCAGGTCATCCCGGTGACATTTGATGGTGTGCATGGCGCTTATGTGCACAGCATGTATCTGAATGATCACCCACCAATTGCGGCTGGGCGTGAGCTGTGGGGTTTTCCTAAAAAACTGGGTGATCCTGAACTCCGGGTCCACAAAGACACCCTGGTTGGCACGCTGGACTATAGCGATTTCCGCATCGCCACTGGCACCATGGGTTTCAAGCACACGCAACTCGATCATGCCGCCGTCAAGGCAAGCATGGAAGTACCTAATTTCTTGTTAAAAATCATCCCCCATGTCGATGGCACACCGCGCATCTGCGAACTGGTGCAGTATCAGCTCACTGACATCACTATCAAAGGTGCCTGGGGTGGCCCGGGTGCGCTGGACCTACACCCACACGCGCTGGCCCCTGTCGCTGGTTTGCCAGTACTCGAAGTTTTATCTGCAGTGCATATCCTGTCTGACCTGACTTTACCTTACGGTACAGTCGCCCATGATTACCTCGCCCCCACCAGGAAATAAGCAAGTCATAACCAAATAAAGGAATTCACATGCTACTCAATAATAAAGTCGCCCTCATCACCGGTGCTGCCAGCGGCATAGGCAAAGAAATCGCCATAGAATACGCCAAGCAAGGCGCAAAAATCGTCATCGCCGACATGGCACTCGAAGCAGCACAAGCCACCGCTAAAGAAATCGAAGCGTCCGGCGGTACCGCCATGGCTGTGGCCATGAATGTGACTGACGAAACACAGGTCGATAAAGGCGTGGCTGATGCAGTGGCTGCCTACGGTAATATCGATATCCTGATCAGCAATGCAGGCATACAAATCATCAGCCCCCTGGTCGATCTGAGCCTGGATAACTGGAAAAAAATGCTCGCTATCCATCTGGATGGCGCATTCCTCACCACCCGCGCCTGCATGCGTTCCATGATCGCTGGCGGCAAAGGCGGCAGCGTGATCTACATGGGCTCCGTCCATTCGCACGAAGCATCCCCACTGAAAGCCCCCTACGTCACCGCCAAGCACGGCCTGATCGGTCTGGCAAAAACCGTTGCCAAAGAAGGCGCAAAAAACAATATCCGCGCCAACGTCATCTGCCCTGGCTTTGTCCGTACCCCACTGGTCGATAAACAAATCCCGGAACAGGCAAAAGAACTAGGCATCACAGAAGAAGAAGTCATCAAGAATGTGATGCTGAAAGAAACAGTCGATGGCGAATTCACGACCGTACAAGACGTCGCCCAAACCGCGCTATTCCTCGCGGCCTTTGGCACCAATGCATTGACTGGCCAATCCATTACGGTTAGTCATGGGTGGCATATGCAGTAAGGTGATTTGCTGAACGGCGCACCTGTGCGCTGTTCAGATGAGGTAACTGACTTTAAGGATTCCATACCGTACTGTCACACTTAAAAAGTGTGATCTATCCTTGTCTCATTTGCCTCAACAAATTTGATCAGTTCAGCTAAAACATCAGAACTTGGCTTTCCTCCTGAAAGCCGTAGAATGAGTGGATCAATTTCTGCATAATGAAAAGTGCCGCGTCTAGGATTAAAAAGTCCGATATGCGACCATTTTCTTCTCCCAGTATTTGCATCAAGTGCCAAGTAGGATATTAATTGCTTGATGTTGCTTCCTGATGCTCTCCGGGTAGTTGTCTTAACTTCTATTAATGCAGTTCCTATCCCTATATCACCTTCACAAGAGTTTAAAAACCCAGATCCACTAAATTTCGGGCAAAACTCTATATTTTCACTTTCTGGAAATGCGGCAAATAATGCATCATAGCGACTACATAATAGAAAGCCGTCAGCCATTTCCATTTCTGACAATGGCGCACTTACAATTGCTTGATTACCGTCATACCTTTGAATTAATTGAAACGCTAGCTTCTGAGCATCGGCAACGATAGGTGCCTGACACCAAGCATCCTGTATGCTTAGACCATTTTGATTTGCGAGTTGTGCAAGGCGAAAAGCGAATTCTGCAATGATATCAAGGCGCTTAGTACCAGGCTTAACCAGAATAGGAACTAATTCTCTTCGACTACGATCGCATAGAATTTTTTGATATGCTTCATTAAATAGCGAAACAAATTGAGGTGTGAGCAAAGGAAGGAGTTCGCTCCAAAAAGAATGAAAAGCGCGGGAAAATGATCTCTCAGAAATCATACTGGCGCACTTTTATTTTTTTGAAACCTAGCCGAGTACCAATCGCGAATTAGCAACTCAGGCTCACCCCAATTAGATTTTGTATTTTCCCTCCAATGCTTCCCTTCATCTCCTAGTGAGTAAGAAGAAATAATAAAAGCACGTCTCTCAAATAGGGACATGGATCCGTATCTATTTTTTATATCTGTAAGCCAATAGTGACAATTCCAATTGGCCATAATCAACATTATCAACCGACGTATCATAGGATTAGAAATATTATCAAAAACCTCACAAAGAATTTCCTCCTTGCGCAAAGTTCGATTTCCGCTAAGTGCCCTAATGTAATAGGATAAGTTAACTTCTACAGAGAGAAGAGGTGATTTTTTGCTCGATAGTTCACACAATATTTCATCTATTTTTGTTTGAAAAAGTGGATTCGATTTAGAGTAAATTTCTCTAACAACTCGCATCACAGTTACAAAAACGGGAGCAAGTGTCATCAAATTGTTATATTCCAAAAGCATTTCAACAGCAAGCTCTTGCTGTTTATTATTCAATGCTAAAACCGCTTGAACTGCATGTTTAGCAACGACTGAATCAATCGTTGTTTTCCCGATCTCCCTACCTAAAATTCCAATTATGTCAATTTGCTCAATCGCATCTTTTAACTCTTCATACTCATCTTCCGCATTTGGCGAATATGGGTCAAATCGGAGCGAAATATTCAGCAACTTTTGCTCCTCTGTTGCTAGTTTTTCGTTGGCATCCGCTGGGTCAAGTAGTTGTGCAGTTTGTCGGAATTCATCAGCAGAAATAATACGTGTTTTTTTCTTTTGAAGGACAAGCCCTTCGTTCATAAGTTTTTCAGATAAAAAAACTAAAATTCGATATGCATCACTTTTATCCTCACAGAAAATTGCATAGTCATCCGCATATCTACAAAATTTTATTCCTTTTCGAACCAATAAAGTATCAACTCCATTTAACGCTAATTCTGAGAGTAAACGAGAAGCTGGTCCTCCAACTGGAAGACCGTATGACACATTTTTTGAAAATGAATTCAAGAGAGCCATTATTCGCTTCGGAGTATCACCAACCTCAGGAAGTCGATTAAGAGCATTTTCTACTCGATGATGGTAAATACGCGGATAAAAATCAGAGATATCAGTTTGGACGACAATAGGATAATCTTCACTCAACTTTAAACATTGTTTCCTAAAATCATTCCAAGTGCTGTCTTTGAAGATTTTAGCTTCATCATCTTGCCAATTAAAACGATAAGAGAAGACTACATTTTGCGCTTCTGGAATTCGTTGATCCTCAATTTTTTGAGCCAAAGAGATTACTAAGGCCAAGTAATATGCGTTCCAAAAAGGGTCAATTAATGTTGCCCATCTAAATCCTGTATATCCGACTTGTGCCAAGGTAGGCATGGTCTCAGGCGGAGACATCGCAATTTGATTATAAAAATTAGTGTGAATAGCCGTTAAAACTGCTTTTGATTCTTTAGGTTTGTCATAGAAAACGAAATTTTCAAATGGGAATGGGAAAATATCAGTATCGCCGTGACTAGCTATATTTCTCAATGATGCCGCTATTGCCGAATCGATTTTCATAATTACCTTTTTTACGCACACACAATTTCAATAGTTTACTTTTATCAAAATATAGCTTATTTTAAAAATATAAAAAAAGCAATTATTTAATCAAGTCACCGAGGTAACTTATCGCAAATACGCATTCGAAAAATTAATTCATACCTTTTACTTATAGGCAAAACCCATCTCAAAATTCATTGCATCATCTCGTCCTATCTTTTTCCCACAACACATCCGATCCCCCCGCATACCAGTTCAACACCCGCGACAACACAAACAGCAAGTCCGACAAGCGGTTCATATACTGCCTTGGTGCGTCATTGATGGTCTCGGCATTGCCGACGCTGACTATCGCGCGTTCGGCGCGGCGGCAGACGGTGCGGCAGACGTTGGCGATGGCGGCGGCGCGGGAGCCTCCTGGCAGGATGAAGTCTTTTAATGGTGGCAGGTCGGCATTGTATTTCTCGAGCAGGGAGTCCAGCCTTTCTACCTGGGTATCGGTGATCATGGTGTAGCCGGGGATGCAGAGTTCGCCGCCCATGTCGAACAGGTCGTGCTGGATGGAAAACAATTCCTGCTTCATCTGCTCTGGCATGTCTTCACACAGCAGGACGCTGATCTGGGAATTGAGTTCATCCACGTCACCCATGGCGTGCACGCGCAGGGCGTCTTTGGCGACGCGGCTGCCGTCACCGAGGCCGGTCGTACCTTTGTCGCCGGTACGTGTTGCGATTTTTGAGAGTCGATTACCCATGGCAAATAAATTAAGTGAAAAATAAATAAGGAAGTGTGCAAGGATACGGCAAAATCTGCCTGGATACATTATGCACAGCGCTGTGCAGCATGCACATCATAGCTGGTATTGGTGCTTGGACACTCGCCAAGATTGCCCTGCTTGCCGCGTATCAATATAATCTCGCCATGACACTTATACAATTATTCGCCGCGATACGCGCTTCTTATGTTGCCGTGCTGACTGCGGCCATCAATCAGGTTAATGCCCACGTTGAACCGGCCTACCGCAATGCCGATGGTGCACTCGCTCTGGAAGGCAGCCCGGCCTTGCCCTGCCGGGCAGACTGGATACCGTTAGAGGGTGAATATGCCGGTCAGTCGCACACGGTGGATGCCAAAACCCAGCTGGAATTTGAGCCCTTTGGCTTTGGCATGTCTGGTACTGAAGTAAGCATCACTCCGTTTACCTGGGACTGGCTGCCCCTGCAGATCAGCGGCCTTGCGCCTGAGCCTGCAGAGGCTATCCTCGCAGACTGGTTCATGGCCTGGTTTGATGCTGAGGATAACAATGCCAAAAATGCCGAAGGCCTGTATGGGGTCGTGCATTTCATGTCAGGCATTACGCAGGAAGATGAAGCCCTGCAAGTCAGCATAGACCTGGGTTCTGTCTCGGAGGCGGCTCTGGAAGATTTGCTATTCAAACTGACTGATGCCAAGGCGCAGTCCATACAACTGGGCTGAAGTAGCACTGCAAAGTACTGCTTGCCGAACAGGCAATATTTGTACACGCATTGCTGCTGGCAAATAAAATAAGGCAGGAAGTTGGAAAGCTTACGGCAAAATCTGGCAGGACACAGCATAATAGAGGTCACCACTACCTGTACGGACCGCATAATGAACCATCCTGCCATTTTGGCGAATGTCAGAAAGCCCCTGCCCGCTGGCCTGCTGCATGCTCTGCAAGCCTTGCTGGAAGACCGTTGCAGCATTGCCCTGGCAGTGCGCGAGCATCATGGCCGCGATGAGTCTTCGTATGACCCCATGCCGCCAGAAGCGGTGGTATTTGCCCAGAGCACCGAAGAGGTCGCAGAGATCGTCAGACTGTGTCATGCGCATGATGTGCCAGTGATCCCCTATGGTGCCGGTTCTTCGCTGGAAGGCCATATCCTGGCCCTGCATGGCGGCGTGACGATAGATTTGTCACAGATGAACAAGATGGTGGCTGTGCATGCCGAGGATTTGACCGCTACCGTGCAGGCTGGCGTGACACGCAAGCAACTGAATACCGAGATACGCGACACCGGCCTGTTCTTCCCGATAGACCCTGGTGCTGATGCCAGCCTGGGTGGCATGGCAGCCACGCGGGCATCCGGCACAAACGCGGTGCGCTACGGCACCATGCGTGAAAACGTTATGGCGCTGACGGTGGTGACAGCAGATGGCCGCATCATACGTACGGGTTCGCGTGCCAAGAAATCATCTGCCGGTTACGATTTGACGCGGGTGTTTGTCGGCAGTGAAGGCACGTTGGGCATTATCACTGAAGTCACCGTCAAACTTTATCCCTTGCCGGAAGCCATCTCGGCTGCGGTGTGCAGCTTCCCTGATAATGCCGATGCGGTGAATACCGTTATCCAGACCATACAGATGGGCGTGCCAATTGCGCGGGTAGAATTTCTGGATGCGAATGGCGTGCGTGCCATCAATGCGCATGACAAGCTGAATTTGCCAGTCAAGCCTTTGCTGCTGTTTGAATTTCATGGTACTGAGCATGGCGTCAAGGAACAGGCTGAGCTGGTACAGGAGATAGCAGCAGCCAATGGTGCCGGTGATTTTGAATGGGCGACCAGGCCAGAAGACCGCAGCCGCCTGTGGGCTGCGCGGCATAATGCCTATTTTGCGCTGCTGCAATTACGGCCAGGTTCACGTTCTATTTCTACCGATTGCTGCGTACCGATTTCACGCCTGGCTGAATGTATCAGTGAGACCCAGATAGATTGTGAAAACCATGGCATTACCTATTCCATCATAGGCCATGTCGGCGATGGTAATTTTCATGTGCTGATGCTGGTAGATCCGGACAGCCCGGATGAAATTGCGGTGGCAGAATCCATCAACCAGCGCATGGTGACGCGGGCGATTGCCATGGATGGCACCTGCACGGGTGAGCATGGCGTGGGCATACACAAGATGGGATTTTTGATAGAAGAACATGGGGCAGATGCAATACGCATGATGCGTATGCTCAAGCATGCATTTGATCCCAAGAATATTTTAAACCCGGGCAAAATTATTGCGTGGGATGAGGCTGAAGAATAAATCGAGACAGTATTCAATTTGGTAAAAAACCACTCACCATAGAGACACTGAATCACAAAGTAAGCACCGAGAAAAGCAAGCAAAGGATATACAGAATTCCTCTTTGTCTTTTATTGCGACAACCGGATTTACGGGTGATCTCTTAACGAGTGCTTGAGTACGCTACATAAAACAAATCAGGAAGAGTATGGCAACACGATTACCACCGGTACATGCATTATCTGCTTTTGAGGCTGCGGCGCGGCATAGTTCTTTTGCGATCGCGGCAGAGGAATTGTGCATCACACCTTCTGCACTGTCGCACCGCATACGTCTGCTGGAAGAACATTTGTGCGAGCGCGTTTTTGTACGTGAAGGGCGCAGTGTCACGCTGACTGAGTTTGGTCGCCGTTACCTTGATGTGGTGCGGGTAGCCTTGCGCACCTTGTCTGATTTCCCGCTGCCAAACAAGATCACGCAAAGTCAGTTGCGCGTCAAGGTGACGGTGCCGCCTACCTTTGCGCGCTATATGTTCATGCCGCGCCTGGCTGAATTCATGCACCAGTATCCCGATATAGAAATTGAAGTCTATCTGTTTGTGCCGCTATATGATCTGAGCTTGTCAGAAAGTGATGTAGAAGTGCGTTTTGGTGCTGGCGAATATCCTAATCTGGTCACCAAGAAATTATTTGTTGAACCCAGCTTTGCCGTCGCCAGCCCGGCTTACCTGAAATCTTTGCCGTCGATACAGACACCGGCAGACCTGCGTCATGCCAGACTCTTGCGGTCTGCCCTGGAACCCTGGCAGCCATGGTTTGAAGTGGCCGGACTGGACTGGCCAGAACCAACGACAGGCTTGCGCATCGATGACCTGGGCCTGTTGCTGGAAGCAGTCAAGCATGGCCATGGCATAGGCCTGACACGCCAGCATTTTGCCCAGGAGATGATCAACCGGGGTGAGGTCGTGCGTGTGTTTGATACGCAACTGGCAACGCCACCGCATGCCTATTACCTGGTGCATGAGGCCCAGGCAAATATACGGCCCGAGGTAGCGCTTTTCATAGACTGGATGCAGGCAACTTATCAGCAGGCTTAGTGCTATGTTTTGTAGGGTGCGCCATGCGCACCGTTTGAGACACGGACACGCCTCCTTGAGTTTATAGTTTGCTGCATGCGATGGTGCGCACGGCGCACCCAGCAATTTGCTCAGGCTAATCAATCACCGGGACTTGGGTAATGAGAAAACCGTAGGGCGCATTGTAATGCGCCCCACAACACGGCTACGTTTAAAACTAGCCTATGTGCACCGCAAAACTGTCTGCGCTACACCACCCTGCTGCTTTCCTGCCCCGGTTGCTCTATCTGTTTTTGCAGGGCCAGCCATTTGTCCAGTGGCATGGGGCGGGCGAACAAGAAGCCCTGCATGGATGCGCAACCGTTGGCGATCAAAAATTCTGCCTGCTCCTTGGTCTCCACCCCTTCTGCCACTACACGCAAACCCAGGTGGGATGCCATCGACAATATCGATTGCACGATGGCCGTGCCATTCGCATCACCCGGCGTATCGTGAACAAAACTCTTGTCTATCTTGAGTTCATACAAAGGCAGGCGTTTGAGGTAAGCCAGGCTGGAATAGCCGGTACCAAAATCATCGATGGAAAAACGTATGCCCAGCGTCGTCAATTCCAGCATGCGGGCGATGGTGTCTTGCAGGTTATCAATGAGCAGGCCCTCTGTCACTTCAAAGATCAGGCGTGATGGCGGCGCGCCAGTGTAGCGTAAGACGCGCCTGACTTTTTCTACAAAATCTGGCTGACGGAATTGCTTGGGGCTGACATTGACAGACAGCGGGATGTCCCAGCCTGCCGCCTGTAATTGCAGCAGGGCCAGGCAGCCCTGTTCCAGCACCCAGTCACCGAGCCGCAAGATCATGCCGGATTCTTCTGCCACTGGGATAAACAGCGCGGGTGACACAAATCCACGCTCAGGGTGTATCCAGCGCATCAGCATTTCACCACCAACCGGCTTGCCCAGTCTGTCAACCTGGGCCTGGATATACATATACAGTTGCCCGCCCGAGATGGCTTCGCCCAACTCCCTTTCCATGGTCAGCCTTTGCTCGACCTCGGTCTGCATGCCGGTTTCATAAAAAGCGATCTGGTTGCGGCCACTGCTCTTGGCGCGGTACATGGCGGTATCTGCTTCACGCAGCAGGTCGTGCGAATTCTGGTTTTCTCTTGGCAACAGGGTCACGCCTATGCTGCAGGTCGTGCTGTATTGCAGGCCATTGATGTCAAAAAACTGTGAGATCGAATGGCGGATTTTCTCAGCCACGGCCTGTGCGGCGTGAGCACCTGCTGCGGCATTATTCGAGATATGGCAGAGCATGACGACGAATTCATCACCGCCTATATGGGCCACCGTATCGACTTCGCGCAGGCTGCTGGAGAGTCTTTGCGCGACCAGGTTCAGCAAGGCATCGCCAACGGCATGGCCGCGCGCATCATTGATGTATTTGAAGTGGTCGAGATCGATGAACAGCACTGCACTGACCATATTGCTGCGTCTGGCGGTGGCCAGCAGTATGCTCATGCGGTCCAGCAAGAGGCGGCGATTCGGCAAGCCTGTCAGCACATCGAAATAAGCCAGCCTGTGTATATGTTCCTGGGCTTTTTTGCGGTCACTGATGTCGCGCCCGGTAGCAACCCAGTGGCTGAACAGACCGTGTTCGTCGGCCAGCGGTACCACGTCGGCCTCCATCCAGAATTCACTGCCATCGTGGGTGTAGCAAATCAGTTCTATATGAACCGATTCATAAGACAGCAATGCCTGGTTGAGTTTATCGACTTCATCTACCTGGGTGCGCGGCCCTTGCAAAAAAACCGGGGACCTGTCGATGACATCCTCACTTTTAAAACCAGTCTGGCGCACGAAGGCGTCATTGACGAAGACGATCTTGAGACGGCGTTTCCCTGCGCCATCAATATCGACCTTGATGATCATGACGATGTCATTAAGGCGCGCCACGGCAGCAACAATCAGGCGCAATTCTTCGTTCGCTGCTTTTAATGAAGATTGCCCGTGTTGCAATGAAGCAGCGATGACATGCTGATGTTCAAGAGAACTATCCAGCCTATGCAACAACACGCTGCAAGAAATGGACATAACGGCTGTGATAAAACTGAAATTGATGGTCACCACCACCAGTTGCATGAAGGGGTGGGAATCAAAGCCATAAACATGCAAATTGGAATCAGAGATATAGCCCACCCCCAGCAAGCTCACTGAAGCCAGCACCAGCGCATACATGGACAACCGCATGTTCAGCAGCAACGAGGTCAGTACCGGGAATGCCAGTAAATAAATCAAGCCAGTCAGGCCGACCTTGATGAGGAACCAGACACCGAGGAGATACAGGAAAAGCAAAAAATTCCAGGCGCGTTGCTGATAACTCAAAAAAGGCAGGCGCCAGATCGTGGCAACCCAGCCCAGGGCAAAAATATCCACCACGACGACTGACCACAGGTTTTCACTGATGGCCAGCACGATGCTGGGTATGGCTGTTGCGCCACCAAGTGCGAGTACAAAAAACAGGATGGCCGACAGAACCTGCTCACGCCACTGGTGGGTTTCCCCAGGTGCCGAAGAGCTAACCATGAAATTACTGCGGATGAATTGAAAAACAGTCACAAATCCTGTCCTTCTGCAATCACATCACGAAACGGGCCAGACCAGATTTAGCGGCCAGAAAGGTAATAATATACCAACATTTATCGATTCAAACAGAAATTGCGGCCTTGCTCGCAAAAAGCGACAAATGACTTTACACAAGGCAACAATATGGCTGTTTGGCAGGCTGGTTGATCAACAAACTGATCAATCAGTGCCTGACAATCCCGACTAATCTACGTTTTTGCCCGCAGACGCACACCACAGGGCAAACCATTGTTCACGGCTGAGTTTGATGGCAGTAGCATTGACTGCATCTTCAATCGCGGCGATACGGCCTGAACCTGTCAGCACCAGTGGCCGGGATGGATGTTGCAAAATCCAGGCAAGGGCAATGGTACTGGGGCTGCTATCAAGCTCTGCAGCAATGCGGGCCAGCACAGTGCTGATACGCTGGCCACGTTCGTCCTGCTCATGCAGGGGACGGAACAGGCTGCCACCGCCAAGGGCCGACCAGATCATCGGTGCAATGCGCAGGCGCTGACACAAATCCAGCGTGCCATCGTGCAGGGGCTGCATATGCAGCAGCGATAATTCAACCTGATTGGTCACCAGCGGGAAGCGGGATGCCAGCAATTCAAATTGACTGTTGGTGAAATTTGACACGCCAAAATGCCTGACCTTGCCACTGTCCTGCAGGTGCTGGAAGGCACCGGCGATTTCATCGGCATCCATGAGCGGATCTGGCCTGTGTATCAGCAATAGATTAAGCTGTTCTATTTGCATCGCACGCAATGATTGTTCTGCCGACGCAATGATGTGTGCGGCACTGGTATCGTAATGCTGCATGCCATGGGCAGGGCGATTATCAGACACCAGCTTGATGCCACATTTGCTGACGAACTGGAACTTGTCACGCAGATGCGGTGCCAGCGCTATCGCCTCACCGAGCAATTGCTCGCTCTCATAATTGCCATAGATATCTGCCTGGTCTATGGTGTTAATGCCAAGCGCCAGCGCCTTCTCAAGAAAAGTCACTCTTTGCTGTGCTGTCATCTGCCAACTGGCGAGCCGCCACAGGCCAAGTACGATGCGGGAAAATTCAGGGCCATTTGGAGCGATAGGGGCAATCTGTAAATGTGGGGTCATGCTATTTGTCATTGTTGTGTCAGTGCCTGGAAAGTAGAGATCAGATCATCACGCGTGGTGTAGCCAGAAGCGAGCATGTGTAGAGCACCTTCATGCACGAGCAAGAGCGCCGGAAAGCCTCGTATTCCCCAGTTTTTTGCCTGCTCAAAATGCTCGCGGGCATCTGACATGGCCATGGGTGACACCAGGGTTTCGGCAAAGCTGGCCACATCAAAACTGCCCTCACCTTCGACCTTGTTCATCGCAGCGACGGCAAGTTCAGACAAGACTGCCGGATCACGCACATCACGCCCTTGCGCATAAAAACCATGCTGTACCGCATGGAAGACGGCCAGTGCAGATCGCCCGGTATCATCGTCAGTCAGCGTGCGCGCAGTCACCACTGCACGGCAGGCTGGTTCGGTGTCATACACAAAGCCGGGCTGTGGCATGGCACTATCGCTAAAAGGCAGGCCACTACGTTCTGCTACCTGCTGCCAGTGCCCCATGATGGAAGTGCGCGTAGCATCATCCAGCACTTGTTTGTTATAGGCGCGCAAACCGCCCATAATCAAATCAATTTTGGCATGCGGCACAGTATCAAGAAAAGCCAGCAATTCTGGCCCGAACCCATAGCACCAGGAACACATGGGGTCGGCGACATAAATCAGTTGCGTCATAAAGCAATCTCAACGTATCAGTATTGATTTGCCATTGTATAGAAACTTGGGATTGACTGTCGCCTGCGATTTTGCAGGGTGCGCTGTGCGCACCTGCCTGCCTATATTTGCACGCATGGATTTACACGCGTGACTACGGTGTGCACGGCGCACCCTGCTAAACTACGCGGGGTAAAGGGCACCTAAAATTCGCCCGCCAGCGGCCCCCGTCACATCCGCCAGATTGCCCGGCAAACGCAGGCAAAAGCGCTGTGCCAGCCAGGCGAAGGCCAGGGCCTCTACCTGTTCAGGTGCGACACCGAGCACCGCAGTGCTGCTGACAACGGCAGGGCAGGATTGCGCTGCCAGAAGAGCCTGCAAGCGCTGCATGAGCTGGTGATTGAGAGCACCACCACCGCAGACATAAACATGGGCGGCATCGGCAGCATGGCGGGCAATATCATTAGCCAGCGTCAATGCGGTAAACTCACATAAAGTTGCCTGCACATCGACAGGCGATGCAGCCTCGAATCCCTCCAGCTTGCCTTGCAGCCATGCGGGATGAAACAAATCACGCCCCGTGCTTTTGGGTGGTGGCA
The DNA here is from genome assembly GCF_009937955.1 of Undibacterium sp. KW1. Lineage (NCBI taxonomy): Bacteria > Pseudomonadati > Pseudomonadota > Betaproteobacteria > Burkholderiales > Oxalobacteraceae > Undibacterium > Undibacterium sp. KW1. Next base: position 5,301,576 of record NZ_AP018439.1, read on the forward strand.
TCCGCAGATAAGCTTCGTCCATCAGGCTTTCCAGGAGGGTTGGTATGACTGCGCCCTGTGCTGCCCAGTCACCATTGGCATCATAGCTTTTACCCTGATGTTGCAGCACCCAGGCATCCATCAATACATTGCCGGGGCCGGTATCAAAACCACGGGTACTGCCATCTGCCGCGAGCACGCTGATATTGCTGATGCCGCCGATATTGGCAACCACGCTGGAAGCACCCGCGCGGCCAAATACGGCACGGTGAAAGGCGGGCACCAAGGGTGCGCCCTGACCTCCGGCGGCGACATCACGGCTGCGGAAGTCAGCGATAACATCTATCCCCGTCAACTCTGCCAGCAAAGAAGGGTTATTGGTCTGACGGGTGTAGCCTAGCTCTGGCCTGTGCCGGATAGTCTGGCCATGCGCACCTATGGCATGCACAGTTTGCTCCGGCGCACATGCCTGCAGCTTTTTGACGCAAGCGGCATAGGTGCTGGCGAGTGCATTTGCCAGCAGTGCCTCATGATGCAGTTCATTGTCACTGGCCTGCTGCAGGCGCATGGCTTGCTGGCGCAAGTCTGGGTCAAAGGGGATATAGGCAGTTGCAATGATCTGCATGCCTGGATCAACTCCATCGGCTTCATCAACTGGATCAGGCAGACGCACCATGACACCATCCACGCCATCGAGGCTGGTGCCTGACATCAGGCCTATATAGATGTTTGCCGTATTGTGTTGATTGTGCAGCATGCTGATTCCACCTGTATGTTGATCTGCATGAGTATAGAAGAATCAATTGAGTATTACAGCGTCTTGCAAAAAATTCTGTTGTCGACTTCTTCGTTTTCCATGCGGAAGACGGTGGCACCTATGTCGGCATAACCAGTACCTGGATAAAAGCGCAGGGCTTTGTCGTTACCGACCCAGGCTGTCAGCCACAGTTGCTGTACGCCCAGAGAACGTAAATGTTCTTCGGCTTCAGCCAGCAAGCGGCGGCCTATGCCGCGACTAAAGAATCCAGGATGCACGTACAGATGATCGAGTTCGGCCTGGTGTTCGGCCTGCACCTGGTCATTGCGTTTACCATTCAGCGTCTGACAATAGCCAACCAGATGGCCATCCATTTCTGCCAGCAGGATGTGGGTATGTTCTTGCGCGAGATAGGCGGCCGTGCGTGCTGCTGTCAGTTCAGACAGCACATAATCGGCAATCGACTTTTTGATGCCATGCTTGACATAGGTATCAAGCCAGACTTGCAATATCAATACAGTCAAGGCAGAGACATCCTCTGTCTCTGCCTTGCGTATGATGACTTCGCCCCCTGCCAAACCAGCCAAGGCTTATGAGCGCTTGGCCGCCAGACGCATGACTTCTGCCATGCGTTCAGGATGCAGCAGGTTGAAGCGATGAATCATGTCGCCAGCAAAACCTTTGAAGCGGCTCATTTCAGCGGCTGCCAAAGGCGCTGCCTCTGTCATGTTGATGCTCATCGGGTCACGCGCTTCATTATTGACGCGGAACTCATAATGCAGATGTGGACCAGTGGACCAGCCGGTAGTACCGACATAACCAATGACATCGCCCTGGCTGACCTTGCTGCCCTTGTGTATGCCGGGAGCAAAACGACTCATGTGGGCGTAAGCTGTGCTGTAGTTATTCCAGTGCTTGAGCACGACCAGGTTGCCATAGCCATTGCTGGGCGCGGCGGAATCAACTACGCCATCAGCCGAGGCGCGGATAGGTGTACCCGTGGCAGCAGCAAAATCAACACCCTTGTGCGCCTTCCATTGACCGGAGATAGGATGCACGCGCATGGAGAAGCCAGAAGATACGCGGGTAAATTCTATCGGTGACTTCAGGAAGGCTTTTTTGAGGGACTTGCCGTCAAAGGTGTAGTAACCACCCTTGCCACCAACCTCTTCAAACCAGGCAGCCTGATACAGCTTGCCAGAATTGCTGAATTCACCTGCCAGCACGCGGCCAGTGCGGACGCGCTCACCGTTTTGCCAGAAGCTTTCATAGACAATATTGAAATAGTCACCCTTTTGCAGGCGCTGGTAATCAACATTGGTCTCGAACATGGATTTGACCTGCTCGGTGACGTTGTAAGGGATCATGGCATCATCGGCAGCCGGGTAAAAGGCGGTACGGATATAGGCTGTTGCCATTTCCACACGTCTTTCGAGCTTGGCAGTAACATCGGAAGATGTCAGTTTGCCATGGGCATCACGGTTGATGACGATATTTCTGACTGGTTTGTCCGGGCCATCAGAGACCGTTGTTTGCAACCACAGCAGTTCACCCTCTTCATCCGTTTTAACTGCCACGGTTTTGTCAGCCCTGAATTGCAGGATAGTACGTGCAATATTGTCTGATTTGATGAACTGTGCCGCTTCTTCATCATCCACGCCTATGCGCTGCAAGAACGTGGCCAACTGCTCACTGCTCTTGAAGGTGGCTTCACGGATGAATTGCTGATCAACCGCTTCGAGTGCGGCGACCTGTTCATCAAGGGAAGGCAGGCTGAGTTCTTCCTTGATGCGCTTGACGGGCAAGTCAGATGCATCTGGTGCCAAAGGAGCAACACCAGCAGCGCCAAATGCGCAAACAGCAAAGAAGAGTGCGGAAACAGAAACGATGCGCGAAGCGCGTGTGGTGCCGAATAACAGCCTGCCGCCAGAGACGATACGAAGTAATTTATCTGTTGGACGCATGCAATAAGTTAAAATTGACTGGTTTTATAGAAAATTCGAGTACATTGCGGTGAGATGTTTTTGCATATTTTATGCGCACATTATCAAGACGGCAATATTAAAACTCGCACTAAGTTCGGGATTAAAAAACCAGGCAAAGGCATTAAAATGCTGACATCTGGCTTGAACGATAATCCCTGCTAATTAACCAACACCCAGAATTTGGCAAACGCTGATTATGGATTCAGATTTGAAATTCGACCAGCGGTGTTACAAAAAAATTGATTTCCATTAAAGATGACTTCTGAACATAATTCCAGCTCCTCTGAAAACTCTGGCAATGCCAGCAAAACCCTGCCCCTTTCCGATGCAGTGCAACATGCACTCGCAGTGACCAAGCGCGGCGTTGATGAACTGCTCATCGAATCCGAATTTGCCCAAAAACTGGCACGTAGCGAACAGACAGGCAAGCCCCTGCGCATCAAGCTGGGCCTTGACCCGACTGCACCAGATTTGCACCTGGGCCACACTGTTGTACTCAACAAGATGCGCCAACTGCAAGATCTGGGCCATACCGTGATCTTTTTGATAGGCGACTTCACTTCCATGATCGGTGACCCGTCTGGCCGCAATGCCACCCGCCCGCCGCTGACGCGCGAACAGATAGAAGAAAACGCCCAGACTTATTTCAAGCAGGCTGCTTTGGTGCTGGACGCCAGCAAGACCGAGATACGCTACAACTCTGAATGGTCAGACCCACTCGGTGCACGCGGCATGATACAACTGTCATCCAAGTACACCGTCGCCCGCATGATGGAGCGCGACGACTTCACCAAGCGCTTCAAGGCTGGCACACCTATTTCCGTACATGAATTCCTGTACCCGCTGATGCAGGGCTACGATTCTGTCGCCCTCAAATCTGACCTGGAACTTGGTGGCACTGACCAGAAATTCAACCTGCTGGTAGGTCGTGAGCTTCAAAAAGATTATGGACAAGAGCCACAATGTATTTTGACCATGCCTTTGCTCGAAGGCCTGGACGGCGTTGAGAAGATGTCGAAGTCCAAGAACAACTACATCGCCATCACTGAGCCAGCCAATACCATGTTCGCCAAGATCATGAGTATTTCTGATGTCATGATGTGGCGTTATTACGAGCTGCTGTCTTTCTGTTCTCTGGAGCAGATCGCTGCGTACAAAAAAGCCGTGTCTGAAGGCCAGAACCCGCGTGATATCAAGGTGGCGATTGCGCAGGAAATCGTAACGCGCTTCCATAACAGGCAGGCGGCGGAAGATGCTCTGGCAAATTTTGTCAATGTTACCAAGGGTGGGATACCGGATGATCTGCCAGAAGTCAGCGTCAGCGGTGCGCCAATTGGTATAGGCCAGTTGTTAAAGCAAACGAATCTGTGCGCATCATCATCCGAAGCCCTGCGTATGGTGGAGCAAGGCGGCGTGCGTATAGATTCCGTTGTTATCAGTGATAAGGGCTTGAAAGTGGAAGCAGGTACTTTCGTGCTGCAAGTTGGCAAGCGCAAGTTTGCAAAGGTGACGTTGACGGCTTAATGTTTGAAATTCGTAGGTTGGGCTACGTTTCATCAGCCCAACACTCTGCGTTTAAATAATGTATGCGTTTGCCAAGGCCCAGTGTTGGGCTGGTAAACCGCAGCCCAACCTACGGGTCCCAGCCCAGCCTGCGATGTCTCACGCACTTCACCTCCTCCAAAAAAAACAAAACCTAGCACATCCTCCATGATCGCCCTACTCCAAAGAGTCACCGAAGCCAAAGTTGTCGTCGATGGCAATACCATAGGCGCCATCAATGCCGGCCTGATGGTCCTGGTCTGCGCCGAGCGCGAAGACACTGAAAAACAGGCTGACGACCTGCTAAAAAAGTTACTCGCCTACCGCGTCTTCTCTGACGACGCGGGCAAGATGAACCGCAGCGTCACAGACGTACAAGGAGGCTTGCTCTTGGTGCCGCAATTCACGCTGGCGGCAGATACCAATTCCGGCACGCGCCCGTCTTTCACACCGGCTGCACCACCAGAACTGGGCAGGCAATTATTCGATTACTTTGTCGCCCAGGCGCGTAGCAAACATGCCCAGGTAGAAACCGGCAGCTTTGGTGCCGACATGAAGGTCTCACTGACCAATGATGGTCCAGTCACGTTCTGGCTAAAAACAAAATAAGAACAAAATAAACAAATGAAACCCACAGAAATTTTATTGATACGCCACGGCGAAACCGCCTGGAATGCAGAACGCCGTTTGCAAGGTCATCTCGACATCCCCCTGAATGCAGAAGGCACGCGCCAGGCCAAGGCATTGGCCTGGGCTTTGCAAAATGAAAAACTGCACGCGATAGTCTCCAGCGATTTGCAGCGCGCCGTACAAACCGCCGGTGAAATCGCCCGTCTGCAAGGTGTCAGCACACGCATAGACAAGGGTTTGCGTGAGCGCTGCTTTGGCGGTTTTGAAGGCAAACTGTATAGCGAACTACCGAGCCTGTACCGCAAGGAATATACGGCCTGGCAAGCACATGAACCAGATGCGCAATTCCCACCTGGTGAAAACGAAGGCGAAACCATACGCCAGTTCCACAAGCGCATCATGGAACATGTGCTGCACTATGCCAAACAATTCGAGGGCAAGAAAATTGCACTGGTTGCTCACGGTGGCGTACTCGAATGTGCCTACCGTGCCGCCAAGGATTTACCGCTGAACGCCCCACGTGAAGTGACCATCTACAACGCCAGCATCAACCGTTTTGAAGTGATGGGTAAAGAAATCAAACTGCTGCAATGGGGTGATATTGCGCATCTGGATGCCGATGACGCGATGGATGAAATCAACCAGAAGCCATGAACCGAACCAGCACATGTGCATGGCGGGTGGGGTATGTCTACTCCAGGCAATACGTCGCCTTCCGGTACGGCAGGGTAAGGATGACAGGAGACAGTTTGCCTGCAACTGATACCCTGCCCCCTTACATCTGCCTGAACTGAAATTGATACGGCTGCGATACGGCCAGCCATTCCATCTCGTTTTCCAGCCGCAGGCTGAGTCCGCCATCAACACGTTGCACGGCGGCGATAGCGGCGACGTTGATGATATTGCTGCGTGATATCTGCCAGAACCTGTCGCCATCCAGCTGAGCCACCAGGTCCTTGATGGTGGTGCGTATATGGGCTTCGAGTTTGCCGGTCAGCACCTTGGTGTATTTGGCGTCGGCCCTGAAACAAAGCACGTCGCTGACATTGATGAAGCGTATCTGCTGGCCGACTGATGCCTGTATCCAGCGCAAGGCAACATCCGGCTTTTTGATCTGCAATGCCGACAGGTCAGCTGGTTGCTGTGTCAGGCGTTGCTTCAACCTTTGTACTGCCAGCGCCAGGCGACCGACATCAAGCGGCTTGAGCAGGTAATCGACAGCACCCTGGTCAAAGGCATCGACCGCATAATCATTGTGGGCAGTCAAAAAGACGATATGGCAGTCCTGGCTTGCCAGACGCGCCACGTCTATGCCAGTCAGGCCCGGCATGCGCACATCAAGAAAAGCCAGGTCGGGCTGCAGGTCGGCAATGGCCTGGGCGGCGGTGATACCGTCCTCGACTGCGGCGACCACTTCCAGTTCTGGCCACAGGCGTGCCAGTGCTGCCTGCAATTCGTCACGCAAGATGGTTTCGTCTTCGGCGATCAGGGCGCGTGGACTGGTTTTGCCGGGCAGGTTCATGTCTGCCCCCTCGTTGTTGCTGGCAGAATCAGTTCTGCATTGACACCGCCGGTTTGCAGCGGCGAGAGTCGTAACTCTGCCTTTTCACCAAACAGTGCCAGCAGCCTTTCCTGCACGTTAAGCAAACCGACTCCACTGCCCAGCTCGTTCTGGAAACCACGGCCATTATCCCTGACTGCCACATGTAAAGTACCGCCTTCGCAACGGGCGTGAATATCAATGCGCACTTCACCTGGTTGCGGCTCTATGCCATGCTTGATGGCGTTTTCCACCAGACTCATGATGGCCAGTGGCGGGATCAGGCAAGCGCGCACTTCATCTGCGGCCTGGACTGAGTATTGAAAGCGTGCGCCCAGACGTATCTGGAAGATTTGCAGATACGCCGCTGCCCTGTCCAGCTCTTGCCCCAATGTGGTGGTACTCAGGCGCATGTCGGGCATGGCGGCACGCAGATAGGCAATCAGGTGGTTCAACATTTGTTCTGCCTGATTTGCATCCTGGTGTATCAGGGCACGGGTATTGGCGAGGGTATTAAACAAAAAATGTGGTTCTATCTGGCCCTGCAGTGCCGCAAGTCTGGCTTCCAGCATTTGCCTCTCGACTTTGTGCTTGCTGGCTTCTGCCGCCAGGCTGGCCTGGGTGCGGTGCCTGATTTCCTGGTCTATGGCAGCAGGCAAGACGGTGGCGAAAATAAACACCAGGATAATGGCTGGCAATAACCAACTGGCATGGCCTGTACTCATCGCTGGCCAGAATACGGCCTCCGCCTTGAGACCTGCAAGCAATGCCAGCACCACGGACAAGGCCAGGATAGCCCAGCGCTGGCTGGCATGTTTGAACCACAGTATTTTTTGCGACAGACATAAACCGGCTTGTGCCAGGGTATAGGCCAGCAGGATAGCCAGGCTATCTGCCAGCCAGGCTGAGCGGCTAGCACTAAAACTGGCGAAAGCCGACATGCCCAGTACAGCAAGGGCAGGCAACAGAGGCCAGGAAACAGGCGTCAGGCTGCCATTGTCTGGTCCGGGCATGGTCAATTCTTGATACATCAATTTTTAATTTATTCCGAGAAATTCAAGTTTTGCAGGGATGCCATCACAGACCCCATCGTGATTTTGTTGGCGACATAATCTTTACTTTCAGGGATGGGGGTTCTCACCTGCATTTCGTTGAACGCCATGCCCTTGACGAATAACTTCCCATTATCCTTGAGACTTACACCAAGCTCCAACTTTGTGGCATTAGCGGGCACAGTCAATTTGGCCCTGATCGCCTCCCAGGTATCACTCTTACGTGCCCAGGTTGAAGAAATTGAAACACCGCCCTTGTCATCCACGGTCCTGATCCAGAACTCATAACCACCGTGCTCCCCAATATGCAGGACTGACGCAGTAAAGGACATTGTCTTCCCTCTATATGCGGCGGCATCGACCACTTGCGTGATGGCAGCAAAGTCATCCGCTTTGGCATCCTTGGCTGCGATAAAGAAAGCCGGTTGCTCTTTGCTTCCTTGCGACTCATCAAACCCACTTTCGTAATGAGTAGCGATTGCCCCATTGCCTGTCCAGCCTTTGGGAATACCATTCTTGACAGCGCCTGCGTAAGAGAAATTAACGGCAAAGGCAACCAGGGGGGCTGCGATCAGAATTTTCCAGTGTTTCATCATCTTTACTCCATGTGGGTTGTTGATGATGTGCAATATACGGATGAACAAGTTTGGTTTCCTTCGCTTTGCGATTACTGCCCCGTCACCGCCGATAAATGGCGGGAAATTTCTGATGAATGGAGCTGTTAAAAAATAGTTTTATGCATGGCTGCCAGAATGACACAAGTGAATTGACCATGGCATGCTAAATGGCGATACTGCCAGCTTTATCTTGCAATTTTTTCGCGCATACCATCTGCGTGAAGTTATTGCTGATCTGCCTCTTTAATTGAAGGAATGTTGTAGTGCGAGCCTTCTATCAACTCGATTATGACGCACTCCCCCGTGACGTCAAAAAGCAACTGGCCAGGTCAGTCAGAAGCCCGGACTATTTGGTGCATGCTGACGCCATGTCGAATCGGTCCTGGTACCTGCGGCATGCGGCCTTGATGGCGGTGTGTATTTTCTTCATTTATGTGGCTGCAGCGTCCAACTTTGGCGACCCCATCAATGATCTGGCCTGGGATAATACCGGTCTGATCGTCTGGTATGCCATCCTGTTTTTCGGGGTGGTCTATGCGGGCAATGAAATATGGCAGCGCATGCAGTTGAGTGCCAAATTTCGTTTTATCCCTGGCTGCTATCTGTTCCCGCTGGCACTGCTTGATATCCGTAGCAATAAAATTGCGGTACATGATCTGGCACAGTTGCGCAAACTGGATGCTACCCATTTTGAATCGAATGGCCGTTATCAAAAAACGGTTTTTTCCTTCAATTTCAATGATGGTACACGCAAGGACCTGATCATCAATAACCAGAATCTGGCTGAAGCCACGCTGGGAAAATTCAATATCTATAAGACCAAGGCCAAGGATGCATTTCATAACCGCGATCTGGCAAGCCTGTATGGCTTTGACCCTTTGCTGGATGTGCGCAGACACAAGTGGCGGGAAGCACTGGCAACTGCAGGCCTGGGCAAGCGCTTGCTCGATCTGTTGAGTCAATTCAAGGTAACACTACTGGTCCTGGCGATCTTTATCGCAGCCTTGTTCTGGTACGGCAGGAATACGGCAGCTGACAAGAAAATGTACCTGAATGCCAAGCACATGCAGACCGAAGCGGCGTATCTGGGTTATCTGGCGCATGGCAAATTCAAGATTACTGAAATGCAGGCAGAATTGCCGCGCGTGGTATTCAACGAGGTGCAAAAGAAAAATTCAGTGACCATGCTGCGCCAGTTGAAGCTGCGCTTCCCGCAATCAGATATCTTGCCTGAGGTGGCAGAAGAAATTCATGTGCTGTATGAAAACTCCATGCAAAAATTCCGGCAACAGGCAGTTAATTCAGACGCTGCCTTGATCAGGTCAATGGAAAATTTGCTGAAATTTGCCGAGGAGCATGACGACCCGAATGTGGCAATCAGCTTTACTCGCCCGACGGAAAGTGAGCTTGGTCAGCTCGATGCGATCCTGAAACTCAAGGAAAATAAATTGCGCGGCATGCGTATCATACCAGCGGCGAAATACTTTGCAGACAATAGCGCAGCCGTCAGGGAAACACGGATTATCGTCGGGATACGTAGTGCGTTCAGCTCCATATTCCCGAATGATGTGCTGTCATTCAATGCCAATCCTGTCGCCCCTGACAATGCGCCCAGGTTGCAGATCACTTATCAGATAGAACCTTCTGGCAAGGTGTTTGTGTCTGACAAACAAGATGATGCCTTTGTTGGCATGGTCATGCGCTTCAAGTCCGCGCTCATCGTACCTGATACCAGAGACCGGTGGAAATTCGACCTGGAAGTAGAGCCACCAGATTCATTCAATGTCGAGTACCAGACATCCAGCCGCACACTGGTACAGCACGCACCTGAAGGCCAGGTCTATGCGGTAATGGCAGAGCGGGCCTTCGATAAACTGGCAAACAAGATCAATGCCGCATTCTTCAGGCCAGATAGTACGGCATACATGAAGCAGAATGGGCGATGAATTGCAGTACAGGCAGGTTTTGCACCCCGTCCATACTGCAGGATCAATGCCGTTTCAGCATTGCATAAGAATCAATGCAGCTTGATACGCGGATTACGTACCCTGTCTATGGTCTCTGCCCAGGTCGACAGCCAGGTATGGAACAAACCATTGACTGCCACCTGGTGATGTTTGTGCAAGGACCAGTACATCCATTTTGCCAGCGTGCCTTCAATAAAGACTGAGCCGCTGGCAATTGCGCCCATGAGGCTGCCTACCGTGCTGTAGTTACCCAGCGATACCAGCGAGCCATGGTCCTTGTAAGTGAATTCCAGCAAGGACTTGCCCTGTAACTGGCGCACCAGTGACTTTGCCAGCATGCTGGCTTGCTGATGGGCAGACTGGGCGCGCGGCGGCACATTAGGCAAACCCTCGCCTTGCGGGCAGGCACAGCAATCACCGAGGGCAAAAATGGCCGGGTCACGTGTGGTTTGCAGCATGCGGTTAACCACCAGTTGGTTAATGCGGTTGCATTCCAGTCCATCGAGGTCTTTCAAAAACTCAGGGGCCTTGATACCGGCTGCCCATACGACGATGCCGCTAGGGATGAATTTACCGCTGGCCATTTGCACGCCCGCCTTGGAGACTTCCACCACTTTTTCATTGGTATGCACTTCGATGGCGATGCTGCGCAATTCTCGGACGACAGATTCTGACAGGCGCTCAGGCAACATTTGCAGCAACCGTGGCGAGGCATCGACAATAACTATCTTTAAATCTTTTTCAGGATGAAAGTTGACCAGTCCATAGCTGGACAGGATTTTGGTGGTCATGTGCAGTTCAGCCGCCAGTTCTACCCCGGTAGCACCACCACCTATGATAGTGACGGTAAAGCGCCCTTCACCAGCAACCTGGTCCTGTGTCTGCGCACGCAGGCAGCAATTGATGAGTTTTTGATGGAAGCGTTCAGCCGCCGCCAGGGAATCCAGCATGATGCTGTTCTCACGCGCACCGGGCGTACCAAAATCATTGGTCTGGCTACCCAGGGCGATGACCAGACTGTCATAGGGTATGGCCTGGCGTGGCAACAACTCTATGCCATTCTCATCCAGCGTAGGGGCGAGATAAATTTCTTTTTTGTCACGTGAGAGACCATCCATACGCCCCAAACGGAAATCAAAATGATTTGATCTGGCCAGGGCAAAGTATTCGCGCTCGTCAGCATGGCTGTCGAGGGTGCCTGCGGCCACCTGATGCAATAAAGGTTTCCACAAATGGGTGCGGCTGGCATCGACCAGCGTAATGACGGCTTTGCCGCGTTTACCTAATTTCTTACCCAGGCGAACCGCCAGTTCCAGCCCGCCCGCACCACCGCCAACGATGGTAATTCTATGCACTGCCTCCTTGTTTTGCGTGTTCACGACGACTCCCTGTATATTAAAAATGTATTCCCTTGGTGCCGGTCAAGCAAATACCGGGTCCACGGGAATGGACTTTTGTCAGGAGTCAATATGACAAATGGCAGATAGAGTATACACACATGCCGTCAGCTCGTGGTTGATATCCCGCCTACTACAGTAATTTAGAAATGCAAGTCTAAAAGACTGACAATTTATCCAGATTTATACTATCGCCAGCGCATGTCATATAGATAAAAATATTCCTTACGAGTGGTAACGAATTTGCCGAATATTTAGGCAGGATTCAGGTAGAATAGCGCTTCTTCGAATTTCCCCCTTCCCTGATCGTGCAAATCGGCTCTTACGTGCTGCGTAATAATATTTTTGTTGCTCCCATGGCTGGTGTGACTGACAGACCTTTCCGTCAGTTGTGCAAAGAACTGGGTGCGGGTTATGCCGTGTCTGAAATGGCGGCCTCCAATCCCAAACTCTGGGAAACAGAAAAATCCACGCGCCGTACCAACCATGAAGGCGAAATGGAACCCAAGGCCGTGCAGATTGCCGGTGCAGACCCACAGATGCTGGCTGAATGTGCCAAACACAATGTTGATAAAGGTGCGCAAATCATCGATATCAACATGGGTTGCCCGGTTAAAAAGGTCTGTAATGCCTGGTGTGGTTCTGCCTTGTTGCAGCATGAAAGCCTGGTCGGGCAGATACTGGATGCGGTGGTCGGCGCAGTCGATGTGCCGGTCACACTCAAGTTCCGTACAGGCTGGGACAGGGCCAATAAAAATGCCCTGAACATTGCCCGCATGGCAGAAGCGGCTGGCATACAAATGCTGACCCTGCATGGACGTACCCGTGCCGATGGCTATAAGGGTGATGCCGAATATGAGACCATTGCTGCCGTCAAGGCCGCAGTCAATATCCCCGTAGTTGCCAATGGCGACATCACGACACCGGAAAAAGCCAAATATGTACTGGAGGCCACCGGTGCGGACGCCATCATGATAGGGCGGGCGGCGCAAGGCCGACCGTGGATCTTTCGCGAGATCGCCCATTTCCTCAATACCGGCGAGCATTTACCTGCCCCACTGATTTCGGAAGTTCGTGAACTCATGGATGCCCATTTGAAAGCGCACTATGCCTTCTATGGTGACTACCTTGGCGTACGAACGGCACGCAAACATATAGGCTGGTATGTGCAGGACCTGGTAGGTGGTGAAGATTTCCGGCAACAAATGAACTTACTGACGGATTGTGATGAACAACTTGCCGCCGTCAGCAGTTTTTTTGATCACATGGCTGGGGAGCGGTTACAATACCGCCCCTTTGAAGAAAAACTGGCAGCATAAGACAAAGCACTTTCACAAAAACCAATTTGTCTTGCCGTCCATGAAGCATGGACTACCCGCCGCCTGGCTTAACCGAACAGTGATAAAAACAGCATGAGCAAAGATAGCATTCAAGACGCCGTCCACAAAAATCTGGAAAAATATTTCCGTGACCTGGGCGAGCAACCTGCCTCCAATATTTACGACATGGTCGTGTTAGCCGTTGAAAAACCTATGCTGGAAATGGTCATGACGCGCGCATCGAGCAACCAGTCACAAGCCGCCGATATGTTGGGCATTAACCGGAATACCTTGCGCAAGAAATTGCAGCAACACGGTTTGCTTTAATCCATCCGCGAGGCTTGACACCGATTTCCTTACTCACATCAAAAATCATGATCAAACAAGCCCTCATTTCCGTCTCCGACAAGACCGGTGTGCTCGAATTTGCACGTGAATTGTCTGCACTCGGTGTCAAGCTCTTGTCTACGGGTGGCACAGCCAAGTTATTGGCTGACAATGGCCTGCCTGTTACCGAAGTGGCTGACTACACCGGCTTCCCTGAGATGCTCGATGGCCGTGTCAAGACCCTGCACCCTAAAGTGCATGGCGGTATTTTGGCACGCCGTGATTTTCCTGAACATGTGGCAGCACTGGAGCAGCACGGCATCCCTACCATCGATATGGTGGTGGTCAACCTGTACCCGTTCCAGCAAACTGTCGCCAAGGGTGAATGTTCACTCGAAGATGCGATAGAAAATATCGACATCGGCGGCCCGACCATGTTGCGTTCTTCTGCCAAGAACCACAAGGACGTGACCGTCATTGTTGATCCGTCTGATTATGCCGTTGTACTGGCAGAGATGAAGGCAAATCAGAACGTCGTCAGCTACGACACCAAGTTCACGCTGGCGAAAAAAGTATTTGCTCACACAGCACAATACGATGGCGCCATCACCAATTACCTGACCAGCCTGGGTGAAGACAAGGCGCACACCACACGCAGCGCTTATCCACAAACCCTGAACCTGCATTTTGAAAAAGTGCAGGAAATGCGTTACGGTGAGAACCCGCATCAGTCAGCCGCCTTTTATCGCGACCTGAAGTCTCTCGAAGGCTCGCTGGCCAACTACAAGCAATTGCAAGGCAAGGAACTGTCTTACAACAATATAGCCGATGCCGATGCCGCATGGGAATGCGTGAAGTCTTTTGCTGAATCTGCCTGCGTCATCGTCAAGCATGCCAATCCTTGCGGCGTAGCCCTGGGGGCGACACCGCTTGAATCTTATAGCAAGGCTTTGCAGACTGACCCGACTTCTGCATTTGGCGGCATCATCGCCTTCAACCGCGAACTTGATGGCAAGGCTGCTGAAATCGTCGCCAAGCAATTCGTTGAAGTGCTGATCGCACCATCGTTCACTGCCGAAGCGAAACAGATTTTCGCTGCAAAACAAAACGTACGTCTGCTGGAAATTTCTCTGGGCAATGGCTTCAATCTGTATGACATGAAACGCGTAGGCGGTGGCTTGCTGGTACAGGCACCGGATGCCAAAAACGTCTTGCAGGAAGAACTGCGCGTCGTCTCTAAACTGCAGCCAACTCCACAGCAAATGGCTGATATGATGTTCGCCTGGCGCGTGGCAAAGTATGTCAAATCAAATGCAATTGTTTTCTGCGGCAATGGCATGACACTGGGTGTAGGCGCTGGCCAGATGAGCCGCATAGACTCGGCCCGCATCGCGTCCATCAAGGCACAGAATGCTGGTTTGACTTTGACTGGTTCTGCCGTCGCGTCTGACGCCTTCTTCCCGTTCCGTGATGGTCTGGATGTGGTCGTCGATGCTGGTGCGACTTGTGTGATCCACCCGGGTGGCTCCATGCGTGACCAGGAAGTGATTGATGCTGCGGATGAACGTGGTGTCGTGATGGTTTATACCGGTACACGTCATTTCCGCCATTGATAATGATATTGATGCGGTATTGATCCACTAGCGACTCTGTTTAAAACGGCTCTGTTCAAGCAGAGCCGTTTTTCATTCTGCATTCTCGCCTTTATGGCTTACGTCTATATTCTTGCCAGTGCCTCCATAAGTTGGTGTTACCAGCGATTTGATAGCTCGTGTTTATCAGCATAAGAACGGTTTCGTCGGCAGTTTTACTTCCCGGCATAGGGTTTATCAACTGGTCTGGTTTGAACAGGTCGATTCAATTCTTTCGGCCATTCAGCGTAAAAAGCAGATCAAGGCCTGGAAGCGGGAATGGAAGATCAGGTTAATTGAAGAAACCAATCCCTACTGGCGGGAATTGTATTTGGATATTGTTTGAATCTCACCAAGCTCTTTTCCGCTGACGTGCCGCAACCAGTCTTGACGTCGCTCCAGCGAAGGATGGAACCTAGCGGCATTGCTTGTTCACGAATACCATCCGCAAATGTGCAGCAAGTCGGCACGCGACACGTATCAATCACATATAACAATAAACAAAAGTAATCACCCACTCACATAGCAACAAATAAAAATCCAGGCTGATACGCTATACTGCCCAGCAAGACCCGCTCAGCAACACCAGTACCAGCTCACCGATATCCACAAAGAATCCATGAAAATCCTAGGCATAGACCCCGGCTTGCGTACCACCGGTTTTGGCGTCATCCATAAACAGGGTAGCAAGCTGACGTATATTGCCTCAGGCACCATCAAAACCGTCGATGGAACTTTGCCAGAACGCTTGAAGACGATATTGTCAGGCGTGTCAGAAATAGTACGCACTTACCAGCCAGACTGTGCAGCGATAGAAAAAGTCTTTGTGAACGTCAATCCGCAATCCACCCTGTTGCTGGGGCAAGCGAGGGGTGCGGCAATCTGCGCGCTGGTAGCTGCTGACCTGGCGGTGTCAGAATACACAGCGCTACAGGTCAAGCAAGGCGTAGTTGGCCATGGCCGCGCCAAGAAGGAACAGGTACAGGACATGGTGCAACGTCTGCTGGCCTTGTCCGGCCTGCCCGGCAGTGATGCGGCAGATGCGCTGGGCGTCGCTATCTGCCACGCACATAGTGGCGATACACTGGCGACCCTGGGTGCGATTGCACCGGGACTGGCCAAGAAGGGCTTGCGTGTCAAGGGCGGGCGTCTGGTCGGTTAACTTCTGGCGGAACTCGCTACATTGCAGTATCGCAATATCCATATAATTTCCCCGCATTTACCTCGTCAAACGCACAAGAATCGTTTACTATCACTGCTTATTCATACAGTATGAAAGCAGTCTCATGATAGGTCGCATTGCAGGCACTCTGATAGAAAAGAATCCTCCGCAATTGCTGGTCGATTGCCAGGGCGTAGGCTATGAAGTCGACGTGCCCATGAGCACTTTCTATAACCTGCCGCATCTGGGTGAAAAAGTGGTCTTGCTGACGCATCTGGCTATACGCGAAGATGCCCATGTACTGTTTGGTTTTGGCACGGCTGAAGAACGCACGACGTTCAAGCAATTGATCAAGATCAGCGGTGTTGGCGCCCGCACTGCGCTCTCCATATTGTCCGGCATGTCGGTAGCCGATCTGGCGCAGGCGATTACGCTGCAGGAAGCCGGACGTCTGACCCGCGTGCCCGGCATAGGCAAGAAAACTGCTGAAAGATTATTGCTCGAGCTGAAGGGCAAACTCGGTGCAGATCTGGGCACTGCGACTGCGGCACTGGCTGCAGGTGATCATAGCGCCGACATCCTGAACGCCTTGCTGGCTCTGGGTTATTCTGACAAGGAAGCCTTGCTGGCGATGAAATCCGTGCCTGCTGGCAGTGGCGTATCCGATGGCATCAAACTGGCATTGAAAGCCTTGTCCAAGGGTTAAGCGATGACGATACAGACTGACAATCTTTCTTCCAACTTCAGCGAGCCACGCATTATCTCGGCCACGCCCAGCTCGCCCAATGAAGAAGCGATAGAACGCGCCCTGCGCCCCAAGCAACTTGATGAATATGTGGGCCAGGAAAAAATACGTGGCCAGCTGGAGATTTTCATTACAGCAGCCAGGCAGCGTAGTGAAGCGCTTGATCACACCTTGCTGTTTGGCCCGCCGGGCCTGGGTAAAACCACGCTGGCTCATATCATTGCCCGCGAGATGGGTGTCAACCTGCGCCAGACTTCTGGCCCTGTGCTGGAGCGAGCTGGTGATCTGGCTGCCTTGCTGACAAATCTGGAAGCCAATGATGTGCTCTTCATCGATGAGATACATCGCCTGTCGCCTGTCGTAGAAGAGATTTTATACCCGGCACTGGAAGACTACCAGATCGACATCATGATAGGCGAAGGCCCGGCAGCCCGCTCGGTGAAGCTGGATTTGCAGCCTTTTACCCTGGTTGGCGCCACCACCCGCGCCGGTATGCTGACCAATCCGCTGCGTGACCGCTTTGGTATCGTCGCCCGGCTGGAATTTTATACACCGGAAGAATTGACCAAGATCGTGACCCGCTCCGCATCGTTGCTGGGCGCACCGATACAGGCGGATGGTGCGCGTGAAATTGCCAAGCGGGCACGTGGCACACCGCGGATTGCCAATCGTCTGTTGCGACGTGTCCGTGACTATGCCGAGGTCAAGGGTAATGGTGAAATCACCAAGGGTATTGCTGATGCGGCCCTGAAAATGCTGGATGTCGATGCCGTTGGCTTTGACCTCATGGACAGAAAACTGCTGGAAGCCATCCTCTTTAAATTTGGTGGTGGCCCGGTAGGACTGGACAATGTTGCCGCCGCCATAGGCGAAGAACGCGACACCATTGAAGATGTACTCGAACCCTATCTGATACAACAAGGTTTTTTGCAACGCACGCCCAGAGGCCGGATAGCAACCCCGTCCGCCTATGAACATTTTGGCGTAACCATGCCCAGATCGGGCAACAACGGTGACTTATGGGGCGGTGGCTAATACTCCGACCTTCTCCATAGTTTGTGCTCAATCCAACCAAACTTGATGCCATGTCCTTACTAGCCGAACAGCATGCCTATACCTTCCTTGAGGCAAGAGCACGCACCCAGCACTTGAGCCCCCTGAGCTCGCAATTTGATTTAAGCATTCACGATGCGTATGAAATCGCCAAAGCATCCGACACCATACGTGCCTCCGAAGGCGAAGTGCACATAGGTCGCAAACTGGGCTTCACCAATCGCAAACTGTGGACCAAGTATGGCGAAAAAGCCGCCATACGCGAACCTATCTGGAGCAGCCTGTTTGACAGCACGGTGCGCTATGTAGAAGACAGCCATGCTTATCAAAGCCTGACAGGTGCCTTGCAGCCACGTATAGAGCCGGAAGTGGTATTCAAGCTCGGCAGGACACCTGCTGCAGATGCCTGCATAGAAGAGCTGGCAGATTGCCTGGAATGGATGGCACATGGCATAGAGATCGTCGTCAGCCCCTACCCCGACTGGAAGTTTGAGGCTGCCGATGCGATAGCTGCACTTGGCCTGCACGGCACCCTGCTGATCGGTGAACCGCGCATCTTGTCGAGTGCCAGTCGCCAGCATCTGGCTGAGCTGCTGGCCAATGCCAGCGTCTCACTGTCTTGCGACGGTACTTTGCTAAGCGCGGGTTATGGCAGCAATGTATTGGACAGCCCCTTGCATGCGATCTGGCACCTGCATGGCCTGCTGCAGAAGCAACCGCAATTCCCAGCTTTGCACGCGGGTGAAATCATCACCACCGGCACCTGGACTGATGCTTACCCGGTACAGGCCGGGCAAACCTGGGGGACTGCTTTCTCTGGTATCCCATTACCGGGCCTGAGTGTCAGTTTTGCTTAAAACAACCAAACATCAGATACTATGGCGGCAACCTCTGTGAAACACTGGCTGTCTGAATGAAAAAGGCTGACATTTATCGCATGTCAGCCTTTTTCTTTTTTCAGAAACGCATAAACTTTACTGGCAATTCAGCCTGGCAGCCGCTGCCAGCATTGTTTGAAACACTTCACAAAGCAAACGCGAAAAGAGAAAGCACTCACCGGGAGTGCCTTCTCAATCTTGCCAGGCTCTTTTTAAAACTGACCTAAGTCAGCATTAAATTAGAACTTGTGACGGATACCAACGTTAACCAAACGTACATCAGCGCCGTTAGGTACTGGGTGGAAAGTTGCTGAAGAATCAGCGCTACCCAGGTTGATGTTTGCATCGTTGCTTGCGCGGGAGATCGAAGTATACAGGTTAGTACGCTTGGACAGAGAGTATGTGTAACCCAGAGCCAATTGTGTACCGTTAGCAGCTTTCAACAAGCTGTTTTGGTTAGTGGAACGGATGTAGCTGGCGATGATATTACCAGAACCAACTGGCACTGTCGCACCCAGCAACCATACGCGACGATCCAGAGCTGCTGCGCCTACGCCATCATCTTTGATAGAGGAGAAAGCAGCGTGTGCTGTAACTACGTCAAAGTTGTATGTACCAGCCAGCAAGTAGCTCTTGGTTGCATTAGTACCAGCAGCATTTTGCGCATTGCTGTATGCCAGTTCAGCAAACAGAGGACCAGCAGTGTAAGCGCCGGAGAAACCGATGTAACGGCCAGCTGTTGTATTACCAGCAACTTCACCGAAACCATAAGCCAGAGTACCTACGAAACCGCCCAGGTTAGTTGTGTTATAGACAGCGGAGTTGTTGATACGAACGCCACCGTGGTCGAAGTAAGCTGCAGCGCCCAGACCGGATGTGCCGCTACCTGCTGTACCGCTAGTGATACCAGTGCTGAATGGATCGAAGCTGTCGATAGCAACGAATGCTGGTGTGTATTGACGGCCGAAGTTAATCCCACCGAAGTCACCAGACAAACCTACGAAAGCTTGACGACCGAATGCACGGCCACCTTGAGCGGAGCTACCTGTATCAGCATTGATACCCATTTCCAATTGGAAATTTGCTTTCAGACCGCCACCCAGGTCTTCAGAACCTTTGAAGCCCAGACGGGAACCGGATTGAATACCACTATCCAGACCCAGTGTGGAGCCAGCAGGATCGCCAGTGTTTTGATGTTGCAAAGCCATATCAACTACACCGTAGATAGTGACGGAAGATTGAGCTTGCGCTGTACCAGCAACAGCAGCCAAAACTGACAGAGCGATGAGTGATTTTTTCATTGATATTTCTCCAAAGGATTTCACATTGATATTGAACTACATTAAGCACAGTTCGCGCAAAACAGAGCCAAAACATTGATTGCACGAAGAGCGCAAATACTTAAGAACCGACAAGACAGCTAAAAAGAAGTTAACGTATTTGACCAAAAATGGTGTCAGGCAGCCAAGCTAAATCGGCTTTTGGAGGGAATATGGGGGTGTTTTGTCTCGAATAAGCAACAAAAGTTACCTTAAAAGCAATAATTTAAATGCTATTTAATTAACATCGATAATGCCGGACAAGTGCTGAAAAATTACATTATTACCAATGAAAATGAAACAAAAACAAAATTGCAAAGGTCGCCTTCGGCGACCTTTGCAAGTAAAACCGTCTATCTACAATCAGAATGCGTGCAATACGCCTACTGCTGTACGTGTTGCAGAACTATTGCCTGCACCAATGATGCCCAATGCCAGGGAAACATCTTGTGCATTAACAGAACCAGCTTTTGCATATGTCAGGGAAGCATAGGCAGTTGTACGTTTGCTGAATGCATATTTACCCAGCAAAATGTACTGATCAGCTTTACCATCGATATCGCCAGAGCGTTTGGTGTTGTAATAAGCAGTAGTCAAAGTCGTTTGATCAGACAATGTGAAGTCTGCACCCAGGCCTATCACAGCCAATTTGCGGCCATCAGCATTTGGCAGTGCATCAATCTTGATTTTGCCCTCAACTTTGGTATGTGCATAAGTACCGCGCAGCATGACAGTTGGAGCAACTTTGAACTTCGCACCACCTGCAAAGCCAGACAAACTAGCTCCACCAGTATTGTCTTTCAGCTTGGCATAAGACAGGGCTGCACCATTGGTACCGTCAGTAAAGAAGCCTGACACACCGGCATAGTTACTTGCAGCGTTGTCGCCCGCTTTTTCACCAAAGCCATACATCAGCGCACCACCGAAGCCTGACATAATTGGAGAAACGTATTTGATCGAGTTATTTTGACGCAAGCCCGAACCACCCTGATTAGTACCGAAACCGCCATACAGCGCACCGGAATTCAGGGCACTAACCATGACGTTAGGATTGGAACCTGCGTGTGCCAGACTGATAGGGTCGGCCAGACCGACAGAGTCAACACCCAGAATATTATTGCGGCCCAGAGTGACGCTACCAAAACTGCCAGACAGCCCTACCCAAGACAGACGGTCAAACAAGGAAGTATTGCTACCAACCTGATTGAATACATTACCACCATAACCTGCACCGGCCGTGCCAGTGTCATTGGCCAGTGTGCCTTCGAGATTGAAGTTGGCTTTCAAACCACCACCCAGGTCCTCAGAACCCTTGATACCCCAACGGGAGGTCAGTAATTGACCAGCATCCATGGAGAATTTGGAGCCACCAGTTGGTGTCTGATTGGTAGTGGCAACTACGGCTGCGTCGATAATACCGTAGATAACGATAGAAGATTGTGCTGAAGCGGTTGCTGCAAATGCGCTCAAGACTGCGAATGCCAGTATCGATTTTTTCATTGAAAGCGTCTCCAAAATTATTAATTTATGCGGCCACAGTTGAAAAGCTTCGGCCATTATTTTACGAATTTAGTCTTGCCAAGACTTCGAAACCTGCTGATTAAGAAGCTAGATTCCATTGAAACAAATTAAAGGAATTAGGGCAAAGAGAATTTGCGAACGATCGTTTTTAAGCAAATTTTATGTGGCGTTATCGCAACAAGCATCTACTTTCTCATTATTAGAATCTTAAGTTTTCTGTAGGTTTCCAGACTTGGTCTGATGGCGCGGATGCTTAATCCTTCCTACAATAGACACTATATGGCCTGGTATGGCTCATGGCTCCATCATTACATGCTTAAAAACAATATGAATCGACCAATAACATCTCCCAGGGTTAGCCTGGATCAAATAATCAGCAAATTTGACCGCGCCTTGCGTGTGGTCAGCGGCCAGGCCATGTCCAGGCGCACTTACCCTGGTCATGATTTGCCCGATGGTAATTTGTCAGAACAGGAGAAATCCCATAGCGCAGGTTTGATGCGTGTTAATCATGTCGGTGAAATTTGCGCCCAGGCCCTGTACGACTCTCAGGGCGCGAATGCGCATACAGAAGATATACGCCAGCAGTTCGAGCATTCCGGCATAGAAGAAGAAGATCACCTGGCCTGGACGGCAAAAAGGCTGCATGAACTGAATTCACATACCAGCTTTCTGAATCCACTTTGGTATGCCGGGGCCTATGCCTGCGGAACCCTCGCTGCCAGATTTGGCGATGCCGTCAGCCTGGGCTTTGTCGTCGAAACAGAAAAGCAGGTAGAAGCGCACCTGGCCAGCCACCTCAAGAAATTACCGGCAGAAGACCAGCGCTCACGCGCCGTGGTAGAACAAATGCGCGTCGATGAAATTGCCCACGGCGCAGCGGCGCAAGCTTTGGGTGCCAGCACCCTGCCCGCTCCAGTGCAGGCAGGCATGAAACTCATGGCCAAGGTCATGACGACGACGGCTTACTATATTTAAAGCCCGAAGTCTTGAAAAGCAAAAAGACTGAAGAAGGCCAACCTATAAACTTGAGCAGTTGAACAACCGAGCTACTGCGCAACTAACACGCAATCCCTGGACTGCGCGTTAGTCTTTTGCTTATATTTTTTCCAGCTTGGCAATGCTCAAGTCCAGCTCCTTCATGCCAAACTTACCGAAATTGATTTGTGCTCTCAGGCTGCCACTGCCGCCACCGCCATTCAAATTCACAATGACACCCTCACCAAATTTTGCATGCTCCACATTCTGGCCTATGCGCCAGGTCATGCTGTCGTTGCTTTTCTTGAAGGTCTGAGCAATACGATTCGCGGCATCATCCGGCGCTTCATCCCAGGCGGACTTTTTATTACCAAACCAGGTCGGCTGTACCCGGGGCGCCAACCACTTCAATGATTCTTCCGGCAACTCATCAAGGAAGCGGGAGCGCATGTTGTAACGCGTCTGGCCATGCAGCATACGGGTTTGTGAAAAACTCAGGTACAGGCGTTTGCGCGCACGTGTAATCGCCACATACATGAGGCGGCGTTCTTCTTCTACACCGCTGTCTTCCTGTGTACTGTTTTCATGCGGGAACAAGCCTTCTTCGAGACCGGTAATAAATACCGCATCAAACTCCAGGCCCTTTGCAGAATGCACGGTCATCAACTGCATGGCGTCTTGCCCGGCTTGCGCCTGGTTGTCACCCGCTTCGAGAGAAGCATGCGACAGGAAAGCAGACAGCGGTGACATCACCGTTGGCAAGGCCGCGTCGGCATCAATAATTTGATCACCATTCTCGCTCTGCAGTAAAACAGCCGCACTGCTGGCAGGCCCGGCAAAGGCTGGCGCTTCTTTGTTAAAGCCTTCTTCCGACACAAACAGGGTGGCAGCGCTAACAAGCTGCTCCAGGTTTTCTATACGGTCTGCACCTTCTTTTTCAGTCTGGTAATGTGTCAGCAGGCTGCTGACTTCCAGCACGATCTTGACCATCTCGGGCAAAGGCAGGTTCTGGGTTTCAAAACGGGCACCTTCTATGAGCTTGACGAAGTTCGCCAGAGAAGAACCCGCCTTGCCAGCCACGTAAGGTACTGCAGCATACATGGAAACATTTTGCTGCCTGGCGACATCCTGCAATTGCTCGAGCGAGCGAGCACCTATGCCACGGGTAGGGAAGTTCACCACGCGCAAAAAGGCAGAATCATTATGCGGGTTGTCCATCAATTGCAGATAGGCGATCGCATGTTTGATCTCGGCGCGCTCGAAAAAGCGCTGGCCGCCATAAACGCGGTAAGGGGTATTTGCCGTGAACAGCGCATGTTCAATGACCCGCGATTGCGCATTCGAGCGATACAGTATCGCAATCTCGCTACGCAGAGAACCTTCACGTATCAGATTTTTTGCCTCTTCTATGATCCAGTTGGCTTCCTGGATATCGCTACTGGATTCCATGATGCGTACTGGTTCACCATGACCGGCATCGGTACGCAAATTCTTGCCGAGTCGTTTGCTATTGTGCTCGATAAGCACGTTAGCACTATCGAGGATGTGACCATGGGAGCGATAATTCTGCTCCAGCTTGATCAGGTTCTGCACCTGGAATTCACGCTCAAAAGCAGACATATTGCCGACATTGGCACCACGGAAGGCATAGATACTCTGGTCATCATCACCGACGGCAAACACCGCGCCACCTTTTTTACCACCCTCGCCCGCCATCAGCTTCAGCCACTTGTATTGCAGGTCATTGGTATCCTGGAACTCATCGACGAGGATGTGGCGAAACCTGTCCTGATAATGCTCACGTAACGGCTGGTTACGGCTCAGCAATTCGTAGGTGCGCAACAGGAGTTCAGCAAAATCAACCACACCTTCGCGCTGGCACTGCGTGTCATACAGATCATACAAGCCAACCAGCTTGCGGTTGAAATCATCATAGGCATCGACCTGGGCAGCACGCAAACCCTGGTCCTTGGCACCGTTGATGAAATACATCAAAGTCTTGGGTGGGAATTTTTCATCATCGATATTATTGGCCTTCAACAAACGCTTGATGAAGGATAACTGGTCGCCAGAATCAAGTATCTGGAAAGTCGATGGCAAACCTGCATCGCGGTGATGTGCGCGCAAAAGGCGGTTACACAGGCCATGGAAAGTACCTATCCACATGCCACGTGTATTAATCGGCAACATGGCAGACAAACGCGTCAGCATCTCCTTGGCGGCCTTGTTGGTAAAAGTCACGGCTAAAATACCACCGGGCGACACCTGGCCAGTCTGTATCAGCCAGGCGATGCGGGTAGTCAGCACACGTGTCTTGCCAGAACCGGCACCAGCCAAAATCAGGGCAGACTGCGCCGGCAAGGTCACGGCAGCAAGTTGTTCGGGATTTAAGTTATGGAGTAAATTTTGCATAGGCAGATTATACGGGACTATGCCTGCCAGCCTGTTTTCCAGTGCCTGAGACAGGCAAAATCAGACGAAATTTATTGTCGGCAGGCTTGACAGGCCTGGCTGCACGCGCAGATAATCAATCCAGCCGATATTACAATTTCATTATGCAAACTCAAGTCAAAGATCAATTTCACACGCAAAGCAGCACTGCTTTGTGTATGGTCTTTACTAAAGCCAAGAAACAGACGCTCATCTGACCGGGGCGTGCTGTCCCGTCAGGTGAGCTGACAGGATGGCAAAAACGGTACTCTTCCCTTTACGCTATAAGTCAACTCCCTGCGGGTCTTTAACCGGTCCAAAGGAGAACAGGTATGTCCAGCAGCAATAATAGCAATTCCAGTAACACTCATATTGAATCCAGTCATCACAACAGGCGCGACGATTTTTCTGGCATCTGGGTCGCCCTGATAACGCCATTTTGCGATGGCCGGGAAGCGGCAGTGGATGTCCCTGCACTGCAGGCACTGGCCAGCAAGTTGATCAAGGAAGGTGTCACCGGATTGGTCGTTTGTGGTTCCACAGGCGAAGCTGCAGCCCTCAGTGAAGAAGAACAATTGCAAGTGCTGGATGCGGTGCTGGCCGTGGTAGCGCCCAATCAAGTCATCATGGGCTTGAGCGGTAATCATATGGGGCAAGTATTGCACCGGCTGGCAGACATAGGGCAAAGGCGGGTTGCCGGAGTATTGGTCACGCCACCGTATTACATACGGCCATCACAGGCAGGCATCTTGCACTACTTCCATGAAATTGCCGAGGCGTCTGCCGTGCCGGTACTGCTGTACAACATTCCTTACCGCACGGGCGTAAATATGGACTTACCCACTCTGCAGCAATTGGCAAAACATCCAAACATCGTCGCCATCAAGGATTGCGGCGGCAATCTGCAAACCACCATGCAACTCATCACCGATGGCGACATACAGGTGCTGACCGGAGAAGACCATCAATTGTTTACTACTCTATGCCTGGGCGGTGCGGGCGGCATATTGGCATCTGCCCATCTGCGGCCTGATCTTTTTGTACGCCTGCAAGCACTGATCATTGCAGGAAAGCTTGCGCAGGCCAGGATAATTTTTTATCGCCTGCTGCCTGTCATGCAGGCCTTGTTTGATGAACCCAATCCTGCGCCGCTGAAAGCTGGACTGGCAGCATCAGGGCTCATACAGGCTAATCTGCGCGCGCCTATGCTGCCAGCAAGTACCGAAACTACGGACAAACTCTTAAGCAAGATGGCACAACTTGACCTGCTTCAATAGCAGATTGCCTTGTCGGCGCAAGCAAACCATCATGCCGTGCAATAACTACTTACAACATGATGATGCGACGACTTAATTCTTTGTTTGCCGTTTGCGCTGGCATGGCAACGGCCCTGACTATCCACAGCAAGCCAGCCTCTGCCATGACCATGCTCAGGTCAAATGACAACTTGATTTTTTATGGCAAGGTGGAGCCTGAAGACGCATAGCGATTTCGCCGCAATCTGTCTGGCGGTGAAGTGCATACTGTCGTATTGACCGAAAGCCCGGGTGGCGACCTGGGCGCCGCTTATGCCATTGCCGAGCTGATCAAAAATAGAAAAGTCAATACCGCCGTTCAGGGCAATTGCTTTTCTTCTTGCGCTGTTATATTCATGGCTGGCACTGAGCGGCGCATGCTGGCCAACAAGAATCTGGCACGAACCCGATTGGGCTTTCATGGCCCACACAATAAGTTAACTCTCGAAGTCAGTACAGAAGGCATACCCAAATTGCGTGAATGGCTACTAAACGCGACAGATGGCAAATTTCCGGAAGCTTTACTGGATCAGGCCATGTATATCAACAATGCCGGTGACATGATGTACTTCTACTACCCGGGTGCAAACAAAAATAACAATATCCGTTTTTGCAAAGCAGGCACTATCGCTTATCCAAAACTGTGTGAAACAGTAACAGGTCACGATGTCGTCAGCGTTGGCATCCTGACTACAGCAGACTTATTAAAGGTTGAAGAGCTGGACCAACAAGCCGCTGGCGGCAAGGAAAACCCTGTGGCTGCAGAAAGCCTCAAGCAATAAAGATCACCGGGATATACCGCAAACCTGTCTCTTACTTACGCCTGATGTAAAAAAATTCAGTCGCGTCGTATCTGCATTCATGCGGTATATCCAGGGTAGAAAAATCACCGCGCATACATCTCCATAAAATTTCCTTTTCCCCTTCGTAACGGGGTGCCAGATAAAAAGTCTGCGCTATGAAGGGAGCAACATTCATCGTGACAGCGATCAGGCCATGCCTCTGGTCAATTTCTATACTCTTGACATAATCTGGTAGCTGGGATTCAAAACCGGCCTGGGCGATATTTTTAGGGAAAGCCTGATGAGCAAGAATATAGTCGCCAACTCCCTGGGAAACGTCTTTTGCAATATTCACCGCGTCGGCAACGGCGTGACGGCCATTCAACACCAGCTCTTTCCTGATTGCTTCATTTTTAGCGTCAAGCTGCTTCCTGGCGACCTCTCTTTGTATGTCAGGATATTTTACAGCGCCGACTAGCGCAATCGTCAGCGCATACAGGCTGAATGCAACAAGTGTCCAGTTCCGTTGTGCGCTCTTGAAGTGCTCCAGACTATCCCAGTAAACATTTTGCCAGGCCCATAGTCTTGCGTTACGACCAATTTTGACAGCGCAAAAGAAACTGATGACAGGACTGAAAAAAAACAGCAAAACCATCCATCTTTTGCCTATGCTGCTTATGTTATTAAGCCCGACCACGCTAGCGACAATGGGAGCTACGAGAAGAAAAAAACTGATCCAGCGTTTATGACGGGCTGTCCAAAAAATCGCAAGCAAAAATGCGCCCCACGACCAGCCAGCCACACCATCAGGTGCCGGATAAAAATCTCCTTTACCCGAAGTATTGTCTTTGCCCACCAGCTGTCTGCGGGAAATCATTTGTGGTTCTGGATTTGCTGGAAAGCTGTTCGCACTCATGGGGACAAGATAATTGGTCGGCTTGGAAAGCGAAGTATATCTGAGGTCCCTGCATCTCTTCGAGCAGTTTTTGAGCCAGCCGACAAATGAAATCCTTCACGCAGACAAGATAAGCAAGCAAACTAAGCAAACAAGCTGGCAAATGCCCGTGCCGCCTGTTGCGGCTGCTCTGCCATATACACGCTGCTGATTGCAGCGACCATGCGCGCGCCTTGTGCGAGCAGGGGCTGACAGTTTTCCAAGGTCATGCCACCGATGACCACATTTGGCACAGTAAATTCCCTGACCGCATCTCCAACTATGCTGGCGGGCGTGGTCACTGCATATTTCTTGATACGGGAAGGATAGAAACCACCAAAGGCAATATAACTCGCATCCCCCACGACAGCAGTACGCGCCAGTTCCAGGTCACCATAGCAGGACGCACCCAGTATTTTGTCCGCACCCAGCTTGGCTCGGGCATCGGCCACTGAGATATCCGTGCCACCTACATGCAGGCCATCGGCATCAATATCAAGACAGAGTTGCAGATGGTCGTTGATGATGAAGGGCTTGTTAAAGCGGCGGCAGAGTTCCAGCAAGGCCAGTGCCTGTGTTTTGCGCAATGCATCGCTGGCAGTCTTGTGGCGGTATTGCACAATATTCGCGCCGCCCAGCAGAGCTTGTTCGGTGACTTCAAGCAGCTTCGCCGTATCGTCCCAGTCGGGGGTAACGATGTACAGGCCACTGAGTTGATGCTTGCTTAAATTATTCATGATTTCTTTCTTGTAGTCAGAACTGGCTGACGTGCCGGAATGAGCTGCCCTGCGGCAATCGCATACGCATGTTGCAAGCTCTGCTGGGTATAGCTTTGCGCCTGTTGCAGCGCTACAGGCAAGCTGGCACCAATTGCCAGTTGCCCGGCTATCGCCGACGCCAGGGTGCAACCGCTGCCGTGGAATTCACCAGGCAAACGCGGCCACAACCATTCTTGCGCAGTCTGCCATTGTCCATGCTGGAACCAGATATTTTTAACCTGCGCTTCAGTTGCATGTCCACCCTTGAGCAAGACATCCGCCGCATAGGTTTGCATGAGATTTTCTACCTGTGCCTGTATGTCTATAACCAGTGGTGACAGGCGTTTTAGCTCAGGCAGATTCGGAGTGATCAGGGTTGCGATTTTCAGTAAAGACTCAATCGCCTCTACCGGGTTATCGAGAGACAGACTGTCACCATGACCGCTGCCCAATACAGTATCAACGATGACTTGCAAATCAGGCTCTTGTAGTTTCATCTTCTGGATAAAACTGGCAATCGCCGTCGCATTCTTTTTATGTGCGACGATGCCCAGCTTGACGACCTTGACCGGCATTTTTGCCACCAGGGTCATTGCTTGCTGCAAAATGATTTGCACATCAACGGCATGCACGGCATAGGCATGATCATTGTCTTGCACGGTCAATGCGGTAATCACCGGCAGGGCATGTGCGCCCTGCGCAGCGATGGCTTCTATATCTGCCTGTATGCCAGCACCACCGCTGGGATCATGCCCGGCAAATACCAGCACACAGGGGCGCGTAGTTGTTTTCATCAAACGATCATCAAACGAATATCAGACTATGCGGCCAGCCATAGGAGACGAAGGCGATGCTGCAAACTTGCGCGGCATGCGTCCTGCCAGAAAAGCTTCTCGCCCGGCTTCGACCGCCAGACCCATGGCGCGTGCCATGCGCACCGGGTCTTTGGCGCCTGCGATGGCAGTATTCATCAACACACCATCACAACCGAGCTCCATGGCTATCGCGGCATCTGATGCAGTACCTACGCCAGCATCGACCAGTACCGGCACTTTGGACTGTTCGATAATCAGCGACAGATTCCATGGATTCAATATACCCATGCCTGAACCTATCAATGAAGCCAGCGGCATGATGGCAACGCAGCCTATGTCTTCCAGCATGCGCGCCTGTATAGGATCATCGCTGCAATACACCATGACATCGAAACCATCCTGCACCAAAGTCTTGGCAGCCTTCAGGGTCTCGGGCATATTCGGGAACAGGGTTTTCTCGTCGCCCAGTACCTCCAGCTTGCACAGCTTGTGGCCGCCCAATAATTCACGCCCCAGTTGCAAAGTATACACCGCGTCTTCAGCGTTGTAGCAACCGGCTGAATTTGGCAGTATGGTGTATTTGCTTGGTGGTACTACATCCAGCAAACTAGGTGCATTCGGGTCTTGCCCTATGTTCACACGACGGATCGCTACCGTGATGATATCGGCTCCGCTGGCTTCTGTTGCCAGGCGGGTTTGTTCCAGGTCTTTGTATTTACCGCTACCAACCAGCAAGCGGGAGCGGTAGGTTTTTCCGGCTATGCTTAAGCCTTGAGTGTTTTCTGTGTTCATAAAATTCTTTCAAATTTGTGAAGACCAAGTAATACGTCATAGATTGGACTGCATCCTGTTAGCGCCGTAGGTTGGGCTACGGTTTATCAGCCCAACACTGGGCCTTGAATCAACATGCACGTCATTTGAATGCCGAGTGTTGGGCTGATGAAGCGTAGCCCAAGCTACACTCATCCACCGCCAATCGCCCTCACCACATCAACCTTGTCATCCACTTGCAACTCATGCTCCGCCCACTGCGACTTCGGAATAATCTGCCTGTTCACTGCCACCGCAATCGCCTGCTGTGACAGATTCAATTCAGCAATCAAATCTGCCAGCAGCATGCTCGCTAGTTGCCGCTTCTCTCCATTGAGCTGTATCTCTACCATGGCTATTGTTTCTTATAAATTTCCGCGCCGGATTTGATGAACTCAACTGCCTTGACTTCCATGCCCTGCTTCAAGGCCTGGATTTCGCTGATACCTTGTGCATTGGCATAGTCTCGCACCTCCTGCGTGATTTTCATCGAGCAGAAATGCGGGCCGCACATGGAGCAGAAATGGGCGACCTTGGCAGAATCCTTGGGCAGGGTTTCATCATGGAATTCGCGCGCCTTGTCGGGGTCGAGGCCAATGTTGAACTGGTCTTCCCAGCGGAATTCAAAGCGTGCCTTCGACAAAGCATTGTCACGTATCTGCGCACCGGGATGGCCTTTTGCCAGGTCGGCTGCATGAGCAGCAATCTTGTAAGTGATGATGCCATCCTTGACATCGACCTTGTTAGGCAAACCCAGATGTTCTTTGGGTGTCACATAACACAGCATGGCAGTGCCATACCAGCCTATCTGGGCTGCACCTATGCCGGAAGTGATATGGTCATAGCCAGGGGCGATATCCGTCGTCAAAGGGCCCAGGGTATAGAAAGGCGCTTCATGGCATTGCTCAAGTTGCAGGTCCATGTTTTCTTTGATGAGGTGCATGGGCACATGGCCAGGGCCTTCTATCATGACTTGCACATCATGCTTCCAGGCGATCTGTGTCAGTTCGCCCAGGGTTTTCAATTCACCTAACTGCGCTTCATCATTGGCATCATAGATAGAGCCTGGACGCAGACCGTCACCAAGGCTGAAGGACACATCATAGGCTTTCATGATTTCGCAGATATCTTCAAAATGCTCGTACAGGAAGCTTTCCTTATGATGCGCCAGACACCATTTCGCCATGATGGAACCACCGCGCGAGACGATGCCGGTCAGGCGCTTGGCTGTCATCGGCACATATTGCAGGCGCACGCCGGCATGGATGGTGAAATAATCGACGCCCTGCTCGGCTTGTTCAATGAGCGTATCCCGGAATATTTCCCAGGTCAGGTCTTCTGCCTTGCCATTCACTTTTTCCAGTGCCTGATAGATCGGTACGGTACCGATAGGCACAGGTGAATTGCGGATGATCCATTCGCGGGTTTCGTGGATATGCTTGCCAGTGGAAAGGTCCATGACATTGTCGCCACCCCAACGTATTGCCCAGGTCATTTTTTCGACTTCTTCACCGATGGAAGATGTCACCGCAGAATTGCCGATATTGGCATTGATCTTGACCAGGAAATTACGGCCTATGATCATGGGCTCGATTTCAGGGTGATTGATATTCGCAGGGATAATCGCACGGCCACGGGCGATTTCTGAACGCACGAATTCTGGCGTGATTTCTGCGGGAATTGAAGCGCCAAAAGACTGGCCCGGATGCTGGCGGCCCATGACTTCTGCCAGCTTGCTACCCATAGGGCCTGAGGCTTTCAGGTTTTCCAGATATTCTTTCCTGCGCAGGTTTTCGCGTATCGCGACAAATTCCATTTCCGGCGTGATGATGCCCTGGCGCGCATAGTGCATTTGCGAAACATTTTTGCCTGCCAGTGCACGGCGCGGCAGGCGTTTGAGGTTGAAGCGCAGCTCAGCCAGTTTGGGATCATGCAGGCGGGCGATGCCGTATTCTGATGTTGGGCCTGCCAGTTCTTCAGTATCATTGCGCTCGGCTATCCAGGCACCGCGTACGGATGCCAGGCCAGAGCGGATATCGATTTTTACTTCTGGGTCGGTGTAAGGACCAGAGGTGTCATACACATAGATAGGCGGGTTTTTTTCCGAACCAAACATGGCTGGCGTATCAGACTGCGTGATTTCGCGCATGGGTACGCGGATATCGGGTCGGCTGCCCTGTATATAAGTCTTGCGGGAATTCGGCAGTGGCTGTATGGCTGCCTCATCTACCGTGGCGGTAGCGGACAAGAATTGCGGGTTGGCGTTCATTTTGGCTCCTTTGCTTTGTTGGCATGGAGCCAGCAAAGGAGTTTCCAAAATCAAAATGTGCACGCTGAAAGCGCGTAGCAAGAAGTCTTTGGCAGCTTCCCTTCGCTGGCATTATCCAGATCAGGTTCGAGGGTATTTCTCACCCGCCAACAAGATTGATGGCAGGACCCCTAGCATTTTTTCTTCGGGTTCCAGAAATAAATCCAGAACCGCGACGACGGCAGATTATACGACTTTTTTAAACTCAGGTGCTTTATTTGATGGCGCTGGCCAGTTCTTCATCAGATACCGTTGCCGACGCAGCAGGATTGCCTTCTGGCAGTTTTACCGGTCCATGCACCTCTATCAACTCGACCATGCCAGCCTTGATCGCAGCCGACAGATCATGATCGAGTACGGGCAAGGCTTCTTCATAGGCGATCAATAATCTGCTGACACCATAGGCGCGGTTGCGGCCATTGAGCTTACCCAGATATAAGGCCATGTCGGCAATTTGCAGGGCTTTTTCCCAACTGCAGATGGCTTCTGGCAAACCGGAAAATGGCAGGCTGATGAAACCGGCAGTCAGGGTGACAGGAACACTGGCACCATCAGCCTGAATGTCTTCTTCACCTATGCTGCGCAAGATGCGTTCAACCAGTCCCTTGAGTTGTGCGGGATTGGAACGTGGTGAATAAATCAGGAATTCTTCACCACCCCAGCGCAACACCATGTCACTGTCACGCACGGTACTGCGTAAGCGGCGTGCCACTTCTATCAATACCGCGTCGCCAGTGGCATGACCAAAGCTGTCATTGATATTCTTGAAGTGGTCGATGTCCATGAGTATCAGGCAGTCAGGATTATCAAGCGCATCTTCACGCCTTTCACCTTCAGGCAAGATGGCCCTGCCCTTCATCATATCGACAAAAGAGCGGCGGTTATACAAACCTGTGAGGGGATCACGCACCGCATGGAATTCGAGTTGCTCATTGACTTCACGCAGTTTTTCATTGGTCTTGCGAACTCGCCGGTACAGGAAGAAAACCACCATCCCCGCCATCACCATGATGACTGCAGCCAACATCAGCACCAGTTGTTGCAACTGACGGTTTTTGATATCGGCATCCTTGAGCTGGTTTTCACGCGCCAGCAATTCAATTTGTTTTTGCCTTTGCTGGGCATTGAATTGCTCTTGCAAAGTGGCTACGGCACGTGCCCGGTCAGAGCGGAATAATTCATCGCTGAGTTTTTGCTGCTCGCGCACCGTCGCCAGCGCCTCTTTATACATATCGGCGGCTTCATACATATTGCCGATTTCACTGAGCAGGTTTTCCACATCCGACTTGGAGCCGGTTTCCATGAAAAACTTCTTGGCTTCATTGATGTAGCCTATGCCCTGGGCGAATTTCTTTTGCCCTGCCAGTGCAAACCCGATATTTGCCTTGGCAATAGCGATCGCAAAAGGATCATTCACGGCCTGGGCTTTTTCCAGTGAGAACCTGGCGGCGCGTTCAGCCTCAGTAAATTTGCGCACATGCAGGTAATAATCGGCAATATTGCCGAGTGCTGTGGCGGCTACGGCAGGCATGCCGGCATCGGTGGCTATCTGCAAGACGGTCTTGTAGGCCTCGAGTGCTTCATCATGACGCCCCAGGTCTATCAGGGCCAGGCCACGTGTCATTTGCAGCGAAGAAGTGATTTTGGGCGAGTCTATGCCGGGCAACATTGCCAGGGCCTCATTGGTGGTTTCCAGCGCCTTCTCTGCATTATGCATATTCAGGTAGAGTCTGGCAATGGATTCCATGCGGTACAGTTTGGCCTGGGCACTGCGGCGCGGTATCTGGTCAGCCAGCTTCAGTGCTTCAAGAAAATAAGGCAGGGATTTATCAAAATTGCCTATCGCCAGTTGCACCATGCCAAAGGCGATATTCAGGCGCATCTGCACTTCAGCATTTTTTGAATCACGCAGGCTTTGCTGTATATCATTGAGCTTCACCAGCGCCATGGCGAATTTGCCCTGATCCAGCATCTGAAAGGCTTCGCCTATCAGCGCCATATTGATCATGTCATTGTCTTTTTGTGCCCTTGCCAGTTGCAGCAACTCTGCGTTGGCGGCATCAGCCTCCTTGATTTTGCCTGCGTCATACAAGATACCTATCAATGTCTTCAAGACTTCGGCACGCAAGGCGTAATTGGCATCTTTGCCCAATTTGTCCTTGTATTCCTGCAACTGTTTAAGGGCTGCAGTATTGTCGCGATCAGATAAAGAATGTATTGCTTCTATCTCAGAAAAATCAGGCCTGGTCTGGGCATATGCAGTACTGTTCATGCATAGCAAGGCAATAACCAGCAAACCCGGCATCAGCCTGGTTTGCCATTTAGGTAGTTGAAGCTGCGACATGCAAGCCCTCATTGTTCTGTCCGTATCTCTGTTCAATTTTTTATCAGGCTGGCGCTATTCTGCCCCGCTTTTATTTACCTGTCTGGTCCAGGAATACGCTGCCCACTTGCGACAATATTTCATCTTCGAGTTGCTGCGCCGGTATAGGTTTGCTCAGGTAAAAACCTTGCAGGATATCGCAGGACTGGGTGCGTAAAAACTCCAGTTGTTCGCGGGTTTCTACCCCTTCTGCCACCACTTCCAGCCTAAGGCTATGTGCCAGCGCGATGATGCCGGTGACGATGGCGGCATCGTCGGCGTCACCAGGAACGTCACGCACGAAGGACCTGTCTATCTTGATGATATCCACTGGGAAGCGTTTAAGATAAGACAAAGATGAATAGCCAGTGCCAAAGTCATCAATGGTCAGCCTGACGCCCAGGCTGCGCAAGCGGTCCAGTATCGCCAGGGTATCCTGTGCATGTTCCATCAGCGTGCTTTCGGTGATTTCCAGTTCCAGCATTTTCGCTGGCAGGCCGGTATCAAACAAGACCTGCTCCACAGTATTGGCAAAATCTTTTTGCAGTAACTGGCTGACAGACAGGTTCACGGCAACCCGCAGATGCCCCATGCCCTTGTCCATCCAGTTGCGCATCTGGGCGCAGGCGGTACGCAGCACCCATTCGCCAAGTGCAATGATGAGACCGGTTTCTTCTGCCATGGGGATAAATTCCAATGGCGACACCATGCCACGGGTAGGATGGAACCAGCGCACCAGTGCCTCGGCACCGATGATTTCACCATTATCCATGCGTGCCTGGGGCTGGTAAAACACCGCCAGCTCATTACGCTCCAATGCGCGGCGCAGGTCGTTCTCCAGACGTACCCGTTCAGAAATCGAATGTTCCATCGCTGCTTCAAAAAACTGGAAGTCAGTATTGGTTTTCTTGGCGCGGTACATGGCTGTGTCTGCATGTTTGACCAGGGTGCCTACGTCCATGCCATCGCTGGGATAGACAGAAATGCCGATGCTGGCGGTCACAAAAATATCATGGCTATCAATCTGGAAAGGCTTGGCCAGGGTGCGGCAAATATTTTGCGCCGCCGATGCGGCAGCAGCAGGGTCGGCCAGTTCACTGAGTATCACCGTGAACTCATCACCACCCAGGCGTGCCACGCAATCGGCATTGCGCACACTGCGGCGTATGCGCTGGGCCACGGCAATCAGCAGGCGGTCACCGACATCGTGGCCGAGCGTATCATTGACGTTCTTGAATCTGTCCAGGTCAAGGAAAAGTATTGCCACCGACTCGACATTTTCCTTGGCCATGGCCAACCTGCGACCGAGTTGATCGAGGAACTGCGTGCGGTTGGGCAAGCCAGTCAGCACATCGTTGAAGGCAAGGTGACGTATGCGTTTTTCTGCCTGGTTGGCTTCTATGATGCGGCGCACACGTTGCGACAATACGGCGAAATGGATAGGCTTGGGGATATAGTCGCAGGCACCGGCAGCAAAGGCTCTCTCCACCGAAGTATTGTCTTCCAGCGCAGTAATCATCAACACCGGTATGCTGCGGCCACGCGGCATTTCCTGTATCAGGCTGCAGGCGGTAAAACCGTCCATGACAGGCATGACGGCATCCATGAGAATAACGTCAGGACGCATGCGCTTGAGCATCAGCAAGGCTTGCGAGCCATCTGCCGCCTCTTCAACCTTGAAACCATCTCTTTGCAGGGTATGACGCAGCGTGCTGCGGGTGCTGCGGTCATCATCGACCACGAGCACTTTGGCAACATGTCGGCCGGGGCTGACTACTTCATGGCCTTCCAGGAATACCTCATTGCTCAGTTCATACGCCACTGCTTCGTAAGCCTGATGCAGGCTGCTCAGCAGCGGCGAGATTTCTGACAAATGTCTTTCCAGCGCCAGTTGTTCAACTTCCTTGGCAAACTGCAAAAGATTGCTGGCCCCCAGGTTACCACTGCTGCCTTTGATGGAATGTGCCATGGCGCGTACCATTTCAGCATCGCCTTGCTGCAAGCCCTGGTTCAATTGTTCCAGATAGACAGGTGTATCTTCCAGGAACAGGGATACTGTCTGCTGCAAACCTGGCCCCAGGATATCGCGCAACTTGTCAAACACCGCGCGGTCAAGTGGCTGACCATCAAGCGGCTGCAATTGTCCACCTGACGGCAAGGCACGTCCTGCCGCGCCGCCACGGGTAAGCCAGCGTTCCAGCTTCTGACGCAACTCCACCAGGGTGATAGGTTTGGCCAGATAATCATCCATGCCTATCGCCAGACATTTTTCTGCATCGCCACGCTGGGTATTGGCCGTCATCGCCACGATAGGTGTGCGCCTGCCCAGACCATCTTCATAACTGCGTATCCTGACGGTGGCTTCATAACCATCCATTTCCGGCATGCTGCAATCCATGAGTATCAGGTCATAGCGGTTGCGGCGTGCCGCTTCGACTGCTTCCTTGCCATTTCCGGCAAATTCGCAATGGCAGGCGGACAGTGACAGCATGCCCGCCGCCACCATCTGGTTGGTGCGATTATCTTCAACCACCAGCACGCGCCACTCCACCTGGCCACCCTGTGCAGGGTGACGCGCCACTTCCATGTCCCTGGCTGGCATGGGTACAGGTGGCCTGACTATATTTGCCGTGGCTGGTGACTGCGATTGGCTTTCAGTCAGCAACAAATGCCGCAAGGCTTGCAACATTTTTTCTATATGCACTGGCTTGCTCAGGCAGATTTCTGCTGCCGTGGAGTTGGTATCTCCCGCACAGCCATTCCTGTCCAGTGCCAGAGTGTGGATGCCGCTATAACGATGATCGTTGCGCAGACGGCGCGCGAGTTCCACGCCGTCATCATCCGTGCTGCCGACATCCATAATGACCAGGGAATGAGGGGCACCTTCTTTGGCGGCCCTGTCCAGTAAACTCAGGGCCTGCATGCCACTGGCTACTGCATGACATGCCATGCCATGACGGGAAAGTTGCTGCAGCAAAAAGCTGCGCACGATCTCACTGGGATCAACGATGAGTATGCGCTCGCCCTGCAAGTCGGTGCTGGCCAGGGCTGGCCTGTCAGTGTTGCTGATGCTACCGGTGTTAATAGTGCTGCTGGCCCTGCATTGCATGCTGAAGTAAAAATTGCTGCCTTGCCCCGGTACGCTGCTGACGCCGATTTCACCATGCAGAAGTGCCACCAGTTGTTTGCAGATAGCCAGGCCCAGGCCGGTTCCACCATATTTGCGTGTCGTTGAGCGGTCAGCCTGGGCGAAGGATTCAAACACATTGGCGACAGCATCAGCCAACATCCCTATACCGGTATCGCTGACATCAAAACGCAAGCTCATCGGTGCAGCCGGATCTGCCTGGTCGTGGTACTGGCTCAATACCACCCGCACCGCTATTTCACCATGCTCGGTAAATTTGACAGCATTACCTATGAGGTTGAGGAGTATCTGGCGCAAACGCAAGGGATCGCTCTTGATGCGCAGAGGAACATCATCGGCGACCAGGTAGGCCAGTTCCAGACCCTTTTGCTGGGCAGACTTGGACAACAACTCCAGCACCTCAGCCACCAGTTTATTCAAATCAAATTCGATTTCTTCGACCTCGACCTTGCCCGCTTCCATCTTGGAAAAATCCAGGATGTCATTGATGAGCTCGATCAGGGACTGGGAAGAATTCCAGGCCACATCCACGCATTCGCGCTGGCTGCGGGTAAGGCGCATTTCCTTGAGCATGTCGAGCATGCCAACCACGCCATTCAAAGGGGTGCGCACTTCATGGCTGACGGTGGCAGCAAATTGTGCCTTCATGACGGCGGTATGCAGGGCCTGGTCACGTGATTGCTTGAGTTCAGCTTCACGCTCTTCCAGCACTGCCATCATCTGGTTGAAGGCATGCGCCATTTCCATGATGTCTTTTGAGCCTTGCGGTGTCGCGCGCATGCCGGACTCGCCGGATTCTGCCCTGCCCATGAGAACAGACAAATGGTTCAGCGGGCGTATCATCTGCCGCGACATCAGGCGTATCACGGCCAGCAGGATCAGGGCAAATGAGAACGTGATGGCGAGGTTGCCGAGCAGCAGCGACGACACCAGTTTATCCAGCGTGGTCTTGCCGACCACTACGTGTACATAACCCAGTAATTGTGGCTTGCTCTCCTGCACTTCAAAAGGCGAGGCTTCTGCCTCACCGGCAAATACCGGGGCGCTGAAACGCCAGTCCTGCTCACTTTCCTGTTCCAGTCTGGCACTCGACAATGGCCCGGCCGGTTGCGTCTGTAAAGGCGGCAAGACAACGCCAGGTTTGCTTTGTGACAGCAAGACCTTATGCTCTGCATTGGCGATTTCTACCTGTAGGACATCAGGAAAAGCCAGGGTGGTCGTCACCACTTCCCTGGCATTATCGGCAGAGTGATACAACAGGGCCAGGCGGCTTTGACGTGCCAGGTTTTCTGCCACTTGCTGACCCTGCACAACAAAGTAAGCGCGCATGCGATGGCTGGCCTGCCATGAATTCATGATGGAAGAAAACAATGCCAGCACCAGGATAGCAGCCGTGATGATCACCGTTAGCTGGAGACTGAAACCTGTGCGGCGAAAGTAATTTCTGAAAAACTTCATACTTGAACCAAATTACTTGTGGCCATCCACCGTCAGGCATCGCTGGTGAACAACACTTTGTCTCAGAATATTCAAGATCATGGCAGCATTCTCACGGATGCATGGCATGCTTGGCTCTTTCACTTCTCTTCGTTTTTATTATTCTTTACATCGCAGCAGCATGGCAGACAGCCTGCAATGGCAATCAATTACAACACTCAAGGCTCAGGGAAGATAGAGTCAAAACTTCTCTGGCTTTGATAATCAATGTTCAAACCTATATGGCTGGCTGTACGCAAATTCACTGCCACCAGGACCTCACGCAGCAAGGACACGCCAGACTTGCGGCCATCTCCGCTCACGGCACTATGGGCTGCCATGGCCAGGCTGTGTCCCAGCTCCAGATTATTCGGATAGAGCGCAAACAGTGCTCCTTTTTTTGCGTGCAGAAAACTGCTGGAAAAGAAGGGGATGCCACGGTTCCAGGATTCACGCAAGACCAGCGGCAAGATACTACCCTCTTCCACCGTGGTTGAATCTTGTGGCAGCCACAAGGCGTCGCGCCGGTCCGCGCTGGCAAAGGCCATTTCATACTGATGGGCGGCACCAGCGAGGTCTTTGGCTTCATAGGTTACCAGCTCCAGCCCCTGCTGCCTGGCTGCTTCGCGCGCCAGTTTGATCAGTGACTCATTGTTTTTGGGGTCATACACGACAATGACTCTTTTGACGCCTGGCAGCAGGCTTTTGAGGCGGGTAAACAACAAGGCAGGATCGGGCATAAGACTGACGCCTGTCATGCTGCGGCTTTCGCTTTCAGGAATGTTCAGCACACCACCAACGACCACGGCAATCTCGCGGTCCAGGCCACTGGCCAGCTTGACTCCCTGACGGCCAAGGGCGATGACGACCCTGACACCATTGCGTTTCAATTGCGCATTCAGGTCAGCGGTTTCCAGCTTGGCGCTTATCGGCACGCTGATCACCGGCATGCGTGACTTGCTTTCTATGCCTTCGATGATTTTGGCAAAAATACTGCGGTAAGGTTCACCCATGTCAGGATACAGTACCGCCAGGCTGCCCCCGGTACTAACCTCAGGGCGGCGGCCCTGAGTAGCGGCATCTGCAAAGACCAGATGCTCGCCATAGCGGTAACCCATGCGCAAATCCTGGGCCATTGCAGGAGTCTGCACTTGCAACACCTGGTTTTGCAGCATGGCCAGGTCTTGCCTGAGCATGGGCTGCTGAGCCATGGCAGGGGAAACGAGCAAAAACAATATGCACAGGACGAGATTGAAAAACTGGCAGGCGTGCTTAAGCAAGCCAGCTTTCGCATCAGTCTTTTGACCGAGGCGGCAAGCATGGATATCAGAAAAATAAGAACAGCCTTTTTCCAGCATCTAAAGTTTTATTCCTTATCTTATTCTCAACACAGTTTCGTCCTGCTTTTGCGGCGCTTGCCGCTCCTGCCGTTATTACTATTCTTACTCCTGCCATTATTCCTGCCGCCATTGCTGCTGTTTTTTTACAAACAAACTATCAGGCTGCTACAGCCATACCAAGAATCAGCCATCAACATTAACAGATTTACGCACGCCCCCATATCGAAATTGATGCGCCTGCTTTATTCACCCGACAAGCGGTCAGATGTCACTGCAAAGTGATCATCGGTATTCCTATAATTTATAGCCAAATTGCAAAAAGACCGAACGCCCGCCCTTGGGAAATTTCCTGACTCTCTCTGATGGTCTGCGATATGGTTGATTTGGGTATTCACTCTCCATCCTGATCCAGGCCACCAACCCTCTCTCAACTGGTAGCGCCGCTTACCTCTATATCAGCAGCAGTAATCACTATCGCTACGGCAGTTGCATGGCGCAAAGGAAGGGCAGAACCTGTGGCAACGCTGATGACAGACTTGTCGCCGGATTTGTCACCGGATTTGTCAACATAGGCCAGCACCAGGGCTTCTTCTGTATTTGGTTTATCAGCCCTGGCGGGCTGAAACAGGACTATCAGCAGAAAGACAAAATTCATGGCACTTATCGTATTGATCAGACTTCTCATGATGTCCCCAGGGGTTTTCAAACATCTTAATCCAATCTTTCCGGCAACAACAAGCCAGATGCATGGTGGCAACATGGCATTTGTCGCTTTGCTGTCCACAAGTGACGAGATTTAAAATATTTATTGTCTTTAAGATATTTTATTATTGCTATCCGCAGGAAAAACCGCCTTCTGCACTTTCCTCATTTATAATCAAAGGTTTAGCAATCACCGCAGATCATATTATGGAATTAGCCAAGTCTTTTGAGCCCGCAGAAATCGAACAATCCTGGCGTGGCGAGTGGGAAAAACGTGGATATTTTGCCGCCACCATGGATGAAGGCAAACCCTCATTCTCCATACAGCTGCCACCGCCAAATGTGACAGGCACCCTGCACATGGGTCATGCCTTCAACCAGACCATCATGGATGGCCTGACGCGCTATTACCGCATGCGAGGTCACAATACGGCCTGGGTGCCGGGTACTGACCATGCCGGTATTGCCACCCAGATCGTCGTGGAACGCCAGCTGGATGCACAAAAGATTTCGCGCCATGACCTGGGCCGTGAAAAATTCCTGGAAAAAGTCTGGGAATGGAAAGAAAAATCCGGCTCCACCATCACCGGCCAGATGCGCCGCATGGGTGCGTCTGCCGACTGGGACCGTGAATATTTCACGATGGATGCTGAACGCTCCAAGAGCGTCACCGATGTCTTCGTCAAACTGGTAGAGCAAGGCCTGATCTATCGCGGCAAGCGCCTGGTGAACTGGGACCCCGTGCTGGGTACTGCGGTATCTGATCTGGAAGTGGTGTCGGAAGAAGAAGATGGCTCTATGTGGCATATCTGCTATCCGTTTGTAGATGGCTCCGGCCATCTGACAGTAGCGACCACCCGCCCTGAAACCCTGCTGGGTGACGTGGCCGTGGCAGTTGACCCGACGGATGAACGTTACATCCACCTGGTTGGCAAGATGCTCAAGCTGCCGCTGACAGACCGTGAAATCCCGGTGATTGCCGACAGCTATGTCGATAAGGAATTTGGTACTGGCTGTGTGAAGATCACGCCTGCGCATGACATGAACGATTACGCTGTTGGTCAGCGTCACAAACTGGACATGATCTGCATTTTCACTCTGGATGCCAAGATCAATGAAAACGGTCCTGCGCAATATCAGGGCATGGACCGTTTCGTCGCCCGCAAACAAATCGTGGCTGACCTCGATGCACAGGGTTTGCTGGAATCGGTAAAACCACACAAGTTGATGGTGCCACGTGGCGACCGTACCAATGTGGTGATTGAACCGATGCTGACTGACCAGTGGTTCATGGCCATGAGCAAACCGGCACCGGAAGGTACCTTCTTCCCTGGCAAATCCATCGCTGAAGTGGCGCTGGAAAAAGTCGCTGATGGTGAAATCAAATTCATCCCGGAAAACTGGACAACGACTTACAACCAGTGGCTGACGAATATCCAGGACTGGTGTATCTCTCGCCAACTCTGGTGGGGTCATCAAATCCCGGCCTGGTATGGCGACAATGGTGAAATTTTTGTTGCCCACGATGAAGCAGGTGCCAAAGCCAAGGCAGCTGCCGCTGGTTACACTGGCGCATTGAAGCGTGATGATGACGTGCTAGATACCTGGTTCTCATCTGCGCTGGTGCCTTTCTCTACCATGGGCTGGCCGGAAGAAACACCGGACATCAAACAGTTCCTGCCATCCTCGGTACTGGTCACCGGCTTTGACATCATTTTCTTCTGGGTAGCGCGTATGGTCATGATGACCACGCACTTCACCGGCAAGGTACCG
This sequence comes from Undibacterium sp. KW1, assembly GCF_009937955.1. Taxonomy (NCBI): domain Bacteria; kingdom Pseudomonadati; phylum Pseudomonadota; class Betaproteobacteria; order Burkholderiales; family Oxalobacteraceae; genus Undibacterium; species Undibacterium sp. KW1. Next base: position 5,344,908 of record NZ_AP018439.1, read on the forward strand.
TTTAATACAGTTTATGTGCATGGCCTGGTACGTGATTCCAGCGGACAGAAAATGTCCAAGTCCAAGGGTAATACCCTGGACCCTATCGACCTCATCGACGGTATCAGCGTAGATGAACTGGTGGCCAAGCGCACTGCCGGCCTGATGAACCCGAAACAGGCTGCCAGCATAGAAAAAGCCACGCGCAAGGAATTTGCCGACGGCATCCCTGCCTATGGTACGGACGCTTTGCGCTTCACGATGGCCAGCTATGCATCACTGGGCCGCAATATCAATTTCGATCTGGGCCGTTGCGAAGGTTATCGCAACTTCTGCAATAAACTGTGGAATGCGACCCGCTTTGTCCTGATGAATACTGAAGACAAGGATTGTGGTTTTGGTGCTGGTGTCACAGATGCTGACCTCGAATATTCACAGGCTGACAAATGGATCATCTCTACCCTGCAACATGCAGAGGCTGAGATAGAAAAAGGTTTTGCCGACTACCGTTTCGACAATATCGCTTCTGCCATCTACAAGTTTGTCTGGGATGAATATTGCGACTGGTATCTGGAAGTAGCCAAGGTGCAGGTACAGCAAGGCAATGAAGCGCAACAGCGTGCGACCCGCCGCACTTTATTGCGCGTGCTGGAAGTGATCTTGCGTCTGGCTCACCCTGTCATTCCTTTTGTTACCGAAGCCTTGTGGCAAACAGTGGCACCGCTGGCAGGCAAGACCCTGAACCCTGCTGGCGACAGCATCATGATCCAGCCTTACCCGCAATTCGTGGCGGCAAACGTCGACACTGCGGCAGAAGCCTGGATGCAGGCACTGAAAGCCATGACCGACGCCTGCCGTAACCTGCGTGGTGAAATGCAATTGTCCCCGGCCAAGCGCGTGCCACTGTTGTTGCAGGCCGCGAACGCAGAAGACAAGGCCCGCCTGCAGTCTTTTGCGCCTTACCTGGAAGCACTGGCGAAACTGTCTGAGGTAGCTGTCGTTGATGCGCTGCCTGAATCACCGGCACCGGTATCCGTCGTTGGCGAATCGAAGCTGATGCTGAAAGTGGAAATCGATGTGGCAGCAGAGCGTGCACGTATCAGCAAGGAAGTCGCCCGTCTGGAAGGTGAAATTACCAAGCTGGAGACCAAGCTGGGTAACGAAGGCTTTGTCGCCAAGGCACCTGCACAGGTCATCGCGGTTGAGAGAGAACGTCTGGCGAATTTCAAGGCAACCCTGCAAAAACTGCTGGAACAGTTAGATAAGCTGCCACCAGCCTAAGATGTTGCAATACCGTGGGTTAAAGTAGGTACTCTAAAAATATTGTACGTGGTGAAAATTTTGCCACGTACAATCAAATCACATAAATCAGAGACCACAGTTTTTTCTTTTGGAGACAGCATGAAAAAAACAGTTCCACTCGTGTTATCCGTACTATCCGCATTCATCGCATTCGCAGGCATGCCCCTGCTGGCACAGGCTGAAGAAAGCCCGGTCGGCCTATGGAAGAGCATAGATGACAAATCAGGCAAACCCAAGGCACTGATACGTATCACCGAAACTGCCGGTGAATTGCAGGGCAAGATAGAGAAACTGTTTTTGGAAGCCGATGCCCCCGAAAAGAACCCAAAATGCGATAAATGTGAAGGCGCAAATAAAGACCAGCCCATCGTCGGCATGACCATCTTGTCTGGCCTCAAAAAAGACGGTGACGAATATACTGGCGGCAAAATCCTCGACCCAGGTAATGGCAAGCTGTACAGCAGCAAGCTCAGTGTCGTTGAAAACAACAAGAAACTGAATGTGCGCGGCTACATAGGCGCACCGATGTTTGGCCGTACCCAGACCTGGTTGCGCGAACAATAAATCCGCAACGCCAGATAAGGTAACAACAATACAACAACGGGAGCTCAGGCTCCCGTTGTTGTTTCTCATTCATGATTCCAGCATGGTTTGGTCTGCGCACTATGGTCTGATACTGTGGTTGCACCTTGTTGCACGCCAGCGACTTGCCAGAAATAGCAATAAGGCAGATGATAGGCTACTGAATCCCTTTTTGATGAAGGCGGTATCATGAAAAAAGCATGCTCATCCTGGTTTGCTGTCGCTCTGCTGATACTGCTCCCCTTATTGCCAGGCTTGTCATCGGCACAAGGAAAATTACTCAAAATCGCCACTGGCGAACTCCCACCCTATGCGACTGAAAGCAGGCCAGACAAAGGCATAGCCCTGAGCATAGTGCGGCGTGCTTTTGAACTCGAAGGCTATCAGGTGGAATTTACTTTCTTGCCGTGGTCACGCGCCCTGGCCGAGAGCCGCGCAGGTAAATGGGATGGTACGGCTTACTGGGGTCACAAACCTGAGCATGACCAGAGTTTTTTCCTGAGTGACAATGTCATCACCGAGCAATGGGTGCTTGTCTATCGCAACGCCATCGATTTTAAATGGAAACAACTCGACGATCTCAAGCCCTACCGTATTGCCATGATACAGGACTATACCTATACGCCAGAGATCTGGGCGATGGCGAATAAGGGTGACCTGAAGATGGAAAAGCTACCGAATGATACGGCCGCCCTGAAGCTCTTGCTGTTGAAGCGGGTAGATATCGCACCGATGGAGAGAAACGTCACCTGTGATTTATTGGCGAAGAATTTTTCACCTGCCGATGCGGCACAGTTATCTGCACACCCAAAATTGATGACCGAAAGTTTTACGACTCACCTGATGATGTCGCGTGGCCTGCCAACCAGTGCAGGCAGGGTTGCGGCATTTAATAATGGCCTGAAAAAACTGCGCGCCTCTGGCGAATATCAAAAACTGTCTTCCCAGGTGAATTGCCCGCAAGGTTGGTCTGATGTGGCCAAGTCCAGCCACTGAATTTGCTATTCATTATTCCGTCTTCACTGCGCAGTATCACCAGCATGACCGGGAGCACACAAGGGCAAATGCATGATAAAGCTGGCACCTTTTCCTGGCTCGCTTTCCACCCGTATGCTACCGCCCAGTACATCGCACACCAGGTTATAGACGATATTCAAACCCAGGCCACTGCCGCCCTGCCCCAGCTTGGTCGTGAAGAAGGGATCAAAGATACGCCCGAGGTTGATGTCAGCAATACCAACGCCGTTGTCATTGACGCTTAATTCCACTTTGGCTGGCTCTGTATCCAGCAAATGCGCCCTGATATCGATGATGCCATTTTCACGGCCATCAAAACCATGAAGGATGGCATTATTGATGAGATTGCTGATAATCTGTCCGAGTAAACCCGGGTAGGCATCCATACGTATTCCAAGCGGAATATCGATACGGACTTCATGTACATGATGCCTGATACTGGCCCCCATGGTCAGCATGGTTTCCCTGACGACTTCATCAAGAAAAAACACCCGGCGCTGGGCGCTGGTCCTGTCTACCGCCACGCGCTTGAAACTGCCGATCAGGTCAGCCGCGCTATGCAAATTGCGCAAGAGTATATCGCTGGCCTGCAGGTTATTTTCGACATAATTTTGCAGGGCTGCACGGGTGACACCCTGTGCCATTTTCTTATTGAATTCGCGGCTCAGGTCATGAATGGTACTGGCCACCGTCACAGAATTACCTATAGGTGTATTGAGTTCATGAGCCACGCCTGCGACCAGCGAACCGAGCGCGGCCATCCTGTCGCTGCGCTGGATTTCGGCGTGTGCGCTGTTCAAATCATTGAGGGCCGTGCGCAACTCCTGATTCGATGCGTGCAACTCCCTGGTGCGGTCGGTGACCCTTTGCTCCAGCGTAGCATTGTGGCTGGCCTGCTCGTTCATGAGTTCACCTAGGCGCAGGCGCATGGAATCTACCCCAAGCGCCAGGCTGCCCAGTTCATCGGGCCGGGCGGCGCTGACGACTTCTGTGAGATGACCCTCACCCAAGCGATCGACATCGCGCTGTAATTGCTGCAAGGGACGCATCAGGCGTTTTTGGAACAGCAGCCATAACAGGAAAAAAGAAATCAGCAATTGCACCAGGATGGCAGCACCGCCCTTGAGGAATTTTTTCAGGAATTCCTGTTCCATCCAGTAGCTGCTCATTTCTATCGTGACCCGGCCTATGATGCTGCCATCTTTGCGGATATTGCGGGTTTCACTGATCAAGCCCTGCTTTTGCTGTATGGACTGCTCAGCATGGACAAAACGGCCCAGGGCGGCATCTTCGACAATAATGCGCACGACATCAGGATTGAGCATGACAGAATTAACAAAGCTTTGGGCACTGCTTGCATCGACTTGCCACAATGGCACAGGCATGGTTTGCTCCAGCATGCTGGCATATTGCTTCAGTGGCCTACGCACGCGCACTTCGTACTCGCGTTCATAGCTATCCCTGGCCAGCACAGTGCCGAGCAGGACGGCGGGAATCAGGATGCCCAGAGCTATACCCAGCACGATGGCCTTACGCAAGGACATGGTCGCTGCACGCCAGCCTGTATGCTGGTCTGGTAATACTGGATGAGGTGAGTGCTTGCCCAACATAGTTGCAGCCAGTCCCGGTGTTAGCCTGATGCCAGATGGCGGAATTTGTCCAGACCATAGATCCAGACCTGATAAATTTGCAAAGCAGCTGCCGGAATCCCAAGGCCATACACCTGCAGGTATACGGCATTGCACAAATATTCTACCCGAAATTGATGATGGGCCTGCAATCAGCAATGCAGGCGGCAAACATCAAGGCCAGCATTCTGTCTTTCTCTGCCTGACTTGATGCAGGTCATGGATGAGGGTCTGGATAAGCTTAATATAGGGGCAGGGAAAATCCCTTCCTCTATCATTAAGGAGTATCCATGCAAGTAGATCACCACCCTCTTTCCACTGAATTCCCAGAGTTCAAGCAAGCCATCCACGAACTGAAAGCCAACGACAAGCATTTCGCCAAGCTGTTTGCTGAATATGATGACACCGACAAGGCCATCAACCGTGCAGAGAACGGTGCAGAGCATCTGGGTGATGCTGCGCTGGAAGACTTGAAGAAAGCACGCCTGAGCCTGAAAGATCAATTGTTCAAGATCATACAGACTGGCGCTGCGGCCTGATAGTAACCTGCGGCCTCTTGAACGCCGGGCTCAGTTCCGGCGTTTTACCCTGAAAACTTGCTGATCTTGGTAAAAAGCTGCATCCTGCTGCGGCCACCAGCCTGGTATGCCAAGTACGGGTAAAGGCGTGTAATCTGCCGTGGTCAACACCTGGCTTGCGAGTTGCGCTGCCACTACCCCATCGATATGTGCACGTCTGGCGCTGGCATCGAGCTTGAAATAAGCTGGCTCCACCATGACGACCCAGGTATGTGCTGTAATCGCCTTATAGGGCTTGACCAGCTTTTCCATCAAGGCATGTCCAAAGCACCAGACTTCGGCGCAGCCACCGAATTTATCTGCCTGTCTGACAAAGGCGTCCTGCCATGCATGCGCGCGCAAAGCGGCGATCAGGTCTGCTCCTTCGGGCGTATCTGCAAGGACCAGCAGCGCCGCATTCTCATCAAAGATAGTTGCTGCATCACGCGCGGGGCCGCGTGACTTGCCTATGCCGAGAGCAGCAATTTGCGCGGCCTGCAAGGCATTCAACTGCCGCTTGATGGCAGGGAAAGTCAGCCACACCAGCGCATTGAAAAAATCATGCAGGTTCTCGCGCGTGGGCACTAGTCCAGTGGCACTGATATGCGCTTCATAAGCCGTCCCCTCAGGCAATTCTTCCTGTGTGATAAAGCGCAAGGGCAATTCGAGGTGATTGCTTAAACCTGCCTCCAGAGCGAGATGATTGAGTTGCGAGCGCCAGTCTTCGGCCGCCAGCAAGCTGTCAGCCGATTCGCGCACGGCAGCAAACCAGGCTTGCGGCCAGTCTATCTCATCAAAAAAACGTGTCATGAATTGCCAACCAGATTTATGCAGTACGCATTTTCCAGTGCAGGGTTTCGCCACTGTTCAGTGGCACGATGCTGGTGTCGGCAAATGGCAGTTCTGCCGGCATTTGCCAGTCCTCGCGCACCAGGGTAATGCTGCCGCTATTGCGCGGCAATTGATAAAAGTCAGGGCCATTGAAACTCGCAAAAGCTTCCAGTTGGTCAAGTGCACCAGCCTGCTCAAAAGCCTGGGTATACAACTCCATCGCATGCAAAGCGGTGTAGCAACCGGCACAACCGCAGGCATGCTCTTTCAAACCCTTGGCATGCGGTGCAGAATCAGTACCCAGGAAGAAACGCTTGCTGCCCGAGATAGCCGCCTTGACCAGCGCCTGGCGATGGGTTTCACGCTTGAGCACTGGCAAGCAATAATAATGCGGGCGTATGCCGCCTTTAAAAATCTCATTGCGGTTATACAGCAGGTGATGGGCAGTAATCGTCGCCGCAATCGGGCCACCCGATTCTGCCACATAGGCTGCAGCATCACTGGTCGTGATATGTTCAAACACCACTTTCAATTCCGGCATGTCCTTGCGCAGCGGTTGCATGACGCGGTCGATGAACACGGCTTCGCGGTCAAACAAATCAATCTCGGCATCTGTCACTTCACCATGCACGAGGAAGGGCATGCCGACTTCCTGCATGGTTTCCAGGGTCTTGTAGCAATTTTTGAGGTCAGTCACGCCAGCATCAGAATTGGTGGTGGCACCTGCTGGATACAATTTCACGGCATGCACAAAACCACTGTCCTTGGCACGGCGTATCTCATCTGGTGGCGTGTTATTGGTCAGGTACAGAGTCATCAGCGGTTCGAAATTCATGCCTGCTGGCAAGGCAGCAAGTATGCGTTCACGATAAGCGGCAGCCTGTTCAGTCGTAGTGACCGGCGGCTTCAGGTTAGGCATGATGATGGCACGGGCAAACTGTGCCGCCGTATGCGGCAGCACGCTGGCCAGGGCGGCGCCATCGCGCACGTGCAAATGCCAGTCATCCGGGCGGGTAATTGTGATTTCTTGCGGGGAAGTGCTGGAAGTAGAGGCAGTCATGGTAGCTCGCAGTGACGGAATACCGGCATTTTACCTTTTCCCTCTGCCTTAAGCACCTTTGCCAGCACAGATCAGGTGCATTTCAGCAGCAGTAATGGCTGAAAAATAGTGAAGCAGCAATAATCTTCCAACACTGTATTTCCCTAATGACATGCAATCACGGGATCAAGTCTTCCACCAAAACGCTGCAATGCCATGATCCGCATGATCAGTGCCTGCTCCGGCAATATATCCAAAGCATTTTGCGGTGAAGTACCCTGGGTCATCAACAAGGCCTTGTACTGCGTGTGTGCAAGACCCAGTACGTGCCCTAGTTCATGCCCCAAAGGTTTGCCCATCAGGAAATAGGGATTCGCGTGTCTGCTTGGACGATTCATCAGCACATCATTAAATACTGCCTTACCGGCTGGCAGATTGCCAAATGCATCGGAGACCTTGCCAGCCGGGGCAGGCATGGCCGAAGAAAAAATCACTGTCAGTTGATTGCGGTTTTCAGTCCAGGCTGGCAATTCGCCTATTGGACGGAATCTGAAATTGAAAGTGATGCGCGCCTGCTGATAATAGCGATTGACGAGTTCGATATAAGGCTGCAATTGCTCAGGCTTGTTCCAGATGGCAGAGTTCTTGAAAAACACATCCACATCGACTGCGATGATTTTCAAGCTTTCAGCTTCGCTACAAATTGCCGCATTCATTGCGCAGGCAACTTGCTGATCAGGAAAAATTTTTAATTCGCGCGGTAAGTCTGCAGCACGCAAATGTGACCAGTCCAGTGTCTGCCATTGATATTCGTCGGGTAGCAATTTGCTGCAGTTTTTTGTAGTAGCGTCGGTTGCGGCGTTTGTGGGCATATTCTGTTCCGCACCAAGTAAGCGTCCAGCCGCCCCATCTAGCATTGAACGATGACCTCATCCAGACTCACGCTCCCATCACAAGTAAAGAGGAGCAGTATGAAACGAGATCAAGCCAAGCGGCAGCAGTGGCAACAGCACATCACCCAGTGGCAGCAGAGTGCACTGAGTCAGCGCGCCTTTTGCGAGCATGCAGGCCTCAAGTTCTCCACCTTCGACTATTGGCGGCGCGCACTCATCGCCGAACAGTCTGTTGAGAATAAGTCAGCATCCCAAGCGCAGCATCCCGGCATTGCGCTATTACCCGTGCAAGTAACATCTGCTCCTTCTGCTCCCACAGGGCTGATGTTGCGCAGCCCGCAAGGCTGGGAACTGCGTCTGCCACCCGAGGTCAAGGCGGACTGGCTGTCCGACCTGCTGCGTGGCCTGTGATGCAATGGCAGGCAGATGCCATCTGGCTGGCGGTGCAGCCGGTCGACATCCGCGCCGGGATCGACCGCCTGTCAACCTACGTCCAGCAAGCACTGGGGCGTATGCCTTGCGACGGTACTGCCTACGTTTTCAGCAACCGGCGCCACACACGCCTCAAAGTGGTGTGCTGGGATGGCAACGGCGTGTGGATGTGCGTGCGCCGCCTGCACCGTGGTCAATTCGTCTGGCCCAAGCCTGGCGAGCTCAGTTGGCAATTGACCGCCGAGCAATGGCAGTGGCTGGTGGCCGGCGTCGATTGGCAGCGCTTGTCGGCACCGGCTCCGGCAGCCTGGGCACTGTAGCAAGTCCCTGTTAACTTCGACGCGAATCTGTTAACATGGCGCCATGGATCTGCTCGAACAACTCGCCCATACCAACGCCGACCCTGCGCTCCTTGCGCAGTTGCAGGCCATGCTGGCCCAGAAGGACGAGTTGATCGCTGCGAAGGATGCCCAACTACACGTCCTGCAGAGACAGCAGGATGCGTTGAGTGCCGCTGGGCACGCCAAGGACATCAAGATCAAGGCACTGACGCTGGAACTGGCGCATCACAGGCGCATCCGTTTCGGCAAGGCCAGCGAAGCCTACAGCGGCGAGCAACTGGATATGTTCAACGAAGCCGGCGATGCCGACCTGGCGGCGATGGAGGCCGAACTGGAGGCGCTGCAAGCGCCGCGTCCGGCCAAGCCGCGCAGCCGTGCCGGTCGCCAGCCGCTGCCCAGCGAACTGCCGCGCATTGAGTACCGCCATGAACCAAGCTCTTGCCAATGTGCAGCCTGCGGGCGCGACCTGGTCAAGATCGGCGAAGACGTCAGCGAACAACTTGATGTCGAACCAGCACGCTTCTTTGTGCATCGCCATATTCGTCCTCAATATGCCTGCCGTGGCTGCGACACGGTCACCGCTGCGGCGATCCCGCCAGCGGTGATCGATGGTGGCCTCGCCGCTCCCGGCTTGTTGGCCTGGGTTGCGGTCAGCAAGTTTGCCGATCATTTGCCGCTGTACCGGCTGGAACAGATCGCCGCCCGCCAGGGTGTGCCGCTGGCGCGTTCTACGTTGGCAGGCTGGATAGGTAAGCTCGGCGTGGTATTGCAACCCTTAAGCGAGCGACTAGCCGGGCTGCTGCTGCAGCGGCCTTGCCTGCATGCCGACGAAACCCCGGTACGCCAACTTGATCCCGGCCAGGGCAAGACCAAACACGCCTATTTGTGGGCCTATCGCTCCAACCATCTGGACCAGGGGCCACCCATTATCGTGTTTGACTACCAGAGCGGCCGTGCCGGTGCTCACGCACGCACCTTCCTCGGTACATGGCGCGGCCATCTTATGGTGGATGACTATGCCGGCTACAAGGCACTGTTCGCCGATGGCGTGACCGAACTGGCTTGCCTGGCCCACGTGCGGCGCAGGTTCTTCGAGCTACATGCGGCCAACGGCAGCCCGGTGGCGGCCGAGGCACTACGCCGCATCGCAACACTGTACGCCATCGAGCAACAGGCCGCGAGCGCGACGGCCGAAGCGCGCCTGCAACTACGGCAAGTGCAAGCCAGGCCGGTACTGGTTGAACTGCATGCCTGGCTGCAGACGATGCAACAAGCTGTCGCACCAGGCAGCGGCACGGGCAAGGCCATTGAGCACGCACTCAAACGCTGGCCGGCGCTGGTGCGCTATATCGATTCGGGCACGCTGCCGATTGATAACAATGCGGTCGAAAACGCGATACGTCCGATTGCCATAGGCAAGAAGAACTGGCTGTTCGCCGGCTCAGAACGCGCCGGCCGCCGTGCTGCCGCCATCCAGACCTTGCTGGGCACCGCCAGGCTCAATGGCCTTGATCCGATGCAATGGCTGACCAGCGTCCTGGAACGTCTCCCGACGTGCCCTAACAACCAGATCGATTCGCTGCTGCCATTTCCGAACTCTACACAGCTATAACTTCTTTTTATAGGTGGGGCGGCTGGACGCTTACCGCACCAAACACTGCTGAGACGAACAGCAGCAAACTTGTGAACGCGCCAACGCAGATAGCAAGCCGTGCTGAATTAAACGAATGAAGAAATGCATACATAGAATTTGCCAGATGTCTTTGAGTTGATTGTGATGCCTCACATGCAAAGACGCAGCAATTTTATTGTATCTGTGAATGCTGACTACAGTTACAAACAAGCCCGGCACTTTGCAGTGCCGGGCTTGTTTGTTTTTTAGTTTGCGACAGGGGATCACTCCCCCTGCTTTGCTGCGAACCTGATTAAGCGATGAAGTCGCCAGCGACGATGGAACCTGCGCCAGTGATTTTAACGATAAAGTCAGTTGCATCAACTGCACCAGTAGTGCCACCGATGTTTTGGAAGGCGTATGTACCAGCTGCTGTACCTGCGGCTACAGTGATGATGTAAGCCTGAGTGTTCGCTGCCAGAGCCGCGCCAGCACCAGTTGCTGCTGTAGCGATTGCTGCTGCCAGAGTTGCTACGTCAGCGTTAGCGATGTTCAGTGCGTTCAATGTTGTTGCATTAACGCCTGTTTTGAACACGTCAGCGCCAGCAACTTTGAAGTTTGCCACTGTATCGATAGAACCGATGTTGGAACGTGTTCCAGCAGTAGTTGCATCGATAGTTTCAGCACCAGTTGCAGTTGCAGACAGGTTGATTGTATCAACACCTGTACCGCCTGTAATGGTGGTTGCACCAGTACCAGTACCCAGAACATTCAGGGTCTGACCACCAGTTCCAAGGATGACGTTATTGATTGCAGTAGAAGCAGACTTGGTGAAGTTCAAAGTCACACCAGCACCGTTTTCATTAGTCACAGTCCATGCGGCGTTAGTACCACCAGTCACATTCACGGTTTCAACACCGGTTACCTTTGCAGACATATCCAACGCAGCAGTCACAGCACCTACGTTCAGGATGTCACCGGCACCAACACCACCGTTAATACCATTGGCAGCAACAGTTGCCGTGATAATGGCATCGCCCACTGTGAACGTATCGACACCTGTGCCACCAGTGACAGAAATCAAGCCAGCCGCGCCAGTGAAGGTATTTGCACCATTCGCAAGTACATAATTTTCTACAGTCGCGTTACCAGCGATAGTACCTGCTGTAGAGAATGTGAAGGCATTTGTACCTGTCGCCGTGATGCTGGTGAAAGCACTGTATTGAGCTGCAGACAAAGTAATACCAGCATTGCTGGCAACCACCAGGCTTTCGAAGCCAGAGATATTCGCACCAGCAATATTGGATGACGCGACCAGACTCAGGATGTCGGATGTCCCTGCACCTGCAGTGAAAGTCCCACTGTAAGTCTTGCCTTCCATGGTCAAGGTATTGTTACCTGCACCCAGATTGACATTACCCGCCAGCATGGAGTTGCCGGAGTTTGCCAGGTAGACGCGGTCATTGCCTGTGCCGCCATTGACAGTGGTAACACCTGCGGTAGCAACGTTGAAGTACACGTCTGTCGATGTATTGTCGATTGCCAGTGTCTTGATGTTAGTGATGGTATTGCCGCCACCGATAACGATACTGCCGCCACCAGTGAATGTGATCATGTCTGTATCACCGGCATTACCGTTGACAGTTGTACCAACCAGCGCTGCCGCATTACCTGTGAAATTATCATTCACGCTTGCTGTACTGTTAAATACACCACCTGCAGTCAGGGCAATCGGCGCCAGAGCTATGCCACCGCCATTGACTGGATTAGTACCTATGACACCAGCAATCGCAGTAGCGCCACCGGATGTACCGATTGCATTCGATGTCGTCGTGTTGTTCACGCCACCACCAGTTGCGTTGGAAGAAGACGTTACGTCGAATACCAGACTGCCGCCTGTGACCGTAATAAAGGACAGGTCGATGTTATTAATACCACCAATATCGTCAACGATAGTCAGTTGATGAGGTACGTTACCAGAGAATGTCAGCACAGGACCAGACAGGTTCAATGCCGCACGCGCTGCGATTAATGCAGCATATTGGGAAGCAGTGATCACAACAGCAGAGTTCGCTGTGATGTTTTCAATACCAGACAATTGTGCACCAGCCAGGTTGATCGCACCGTAAGTAACCAGTGTATCGTTACCTGTACCCAGGTTGATGGTGTCTGTCACTACACGTGCCACGGCATTTGCTGTGGATTGTGCGTTCAGGTTCACACCGTTTTCAGATGTGTTGTATGTACCGGCAACATAGTTACCCAGCAAGACAACGCGGTCAGCACCAGCACCCAGGCTCAGGAAGTTGGCGCCACGGGCCAGAGTCACGTCCAGAGCAGATTGTGCTGTCAATGCGCCTGCATCGATCGATACACCAACAGTGGCGTTAGCAACGTTGACGTTGTCCAGTGCGCGGATAGTCAGACGTTCTACGTGTGTTGTTGTGTTAGCAGCCTGGTAGCCGTCAACCAGTGCATCAACGATCGTATCGTTCAACTGGATTTGGGACACTTGGGTGACTGCTGTGTCGTTGGTCAGTTCGATGTTACCGATGTTGCTGATACCGTTGAAGTCACCGATCGCTGCGTTTGTTGCATTACGCAGTTCGATGACGTCATCATTCTTCTGGCTGTTGTTGGTGGTGTTGTTGTCCACTGCACCGCCGTTGATGGCGTGTGTACCATTGAAGTTGGCATCTGTGAAGATGATACGGTCTGCTGTGCGGCTTGCACCTTCTTCGCCGTTGTAGCTGAAGCGGCTTGTGGCGCTCAGGCTACGGGCGTCGATGACGACTGCGCTTTCAACGGCTGTACCAGCTGTGTCTGCGGCGTTAGCTGCATCATTGGCTGTGTCGTTGTCGTTGACGATAGCCAGAACACCACCGTTGTTGTTGGCAGCGATCAGGGCATCTGTCAATGTCAGACGGTAGTTACCTGCACCGTCAACACCGGCGTTGTTGGAGGTACCAACCAGACGGATTGTTTCGAAACCGGAAACGTTAGTCCATTCAGACGCGCCCAGAGCGATGGTGTCGCCCAGTGCTGCACCTGTCAGGTCGCCGTCGATGACGAGTGTGTCTGTACCAGCACCACCTACGACTGTGTCGGAGATTGTCAGGCCAGCACGTGTGTCTTGCAGGTTATCGAAAGTGACTGTGTCGTTACCAGCACCCATCTTGATGTTTTGCGCGCCGTTAGCTGCACCGCTGGTGGAAACACGAACGATAACGCTGGCTGTTTCTGCGGATGCATCGATGTTAGCGGCAACCAGTTTGATCTGGCCAGCTGTTTTGGACAACTCTTGTACGCCAGCGATGTTGGCTGCTGCGCCGCCTGTTGTGTCGATACGGTACAAACCGCCGTTACCTGCAACTGTGGTGTCGAGGTTGAGGAAGGTTGTTGTGGAACCAGCACCTGCTGTTGTGCCGATCGTGATGGTGCCTGTGTGGGCAGCAACGTTGGCGAGAGCAACTGTGTTGGATTCTGTATCAGCATCGACCAGAGTGATGTTTTCAACAGCGTTGGTGTTCAATACGAAGTTGAAACGTGGGTCAACGTTCAAGCCTTCAGCGATCGTGACAGCAACGGTATCGGATGCACCAGTCGCAGTCGCCAGGTTGGCGTTGATGGTGGATTGGCCGATGGCGTTGGAGCCTGTGTCGCTATGACGGATGGTGATGGCTGCAGCTTGACCAACACTCAGGTTGTTGAGTGTGAACACGTCTGTACCAGCGACTGGTGCGGAGTTCGCAGGAGCTGCGACGTTGGTGTTGGAGACGTTGCGAACCAGTACGCCTGTGACGTCTGGCAGTTTGGCGAAGTCAACTGTGGAAGCGGCGTTGTTCAACAACACTTGCACTGCTTCTACTTTGGTGATGATGGAGGAACCAGCTGCACCGGCTGTGACGTTACCGCCGTTGACGATGACCAGGGTATCTGTACCGTCGCCGCCTGTGATGCTGTCGCCTGTTTCTACTGTGTCTGCCAGGTAGAATGTGTCGTTACCAGAACCGCCAGTGATGGTGACGTTTTGAACGGAACCGGATGTGTCAGCTTTACCAGTGGTGAAGATGCCATTGCCGAGGTTCAGGGTCAGGTTGCCTTTGAATGCGGATGCATCAATGGCGGACAGACGGCCTGCTGCTTGGAGGATACCACCGGAGAAGTTGGTGGATTCAATGGTTGTTACACCATTAACAACATTGGATGTTTGGGCCAGTGTGAGGTCTTTGTCGCCAGTGATGATGACTTTGCCTGCTGTACCTGTGTCCATTGGCAGGTTGAGTGTGCCGATGTTGTTGGTGTTGCCTGTGCTGTTGATGGTCAGTGTTTCGTAACCTTGGTTGCCTACGCCTGCGGCGGATGTGCCGGAGGTGTTTTGACCAATGTTGACGGTACCAACTTGGACGTCGGACAGGTTCAGTGTACCTGCATTGGCGCCGAGCAGTGTGCCGTTGCCGAAGGAGAATTCAACGACGCCAGCGTTGTTGGCGTTGGTGCTGGTCAGGGACAGTGTGTCGAGAACGGATTTGATGTTTTCGATACGGGCAACGTTTGTACCTGCTGTGGAGGCGATACGGTTGATACCAACATTCTTCAAGCCAGTGGCATCTTGCAAGTCAACTGCAACAACGGCGTTGTTGTTGACGTTTTGTGCATCAGCAGAGCCAGTGAACGTGAAGTTCGCTGTCTGGATGTTTTTGAGCGTTGGGGTGATGATTGGCGCGCCGTTGTCATTGGAGTTACCCAGTGTGGCTGTCAATTTGTTGTTGGCTGTGGCGGATGTGTTGGAGCCTGTCAGGACGTCTTCGTCTTGCAGGGCGTTGACACGGGAACCACCGTTTGGTGTGTAGACGAGGCCAGCTGTGAAGTTTTCTGCTGTAGCGATGTCTGTGTTGCTGGTCAGTGCGAAGTCTTTAACACCACCACCGTTGACGATGGATGTCAGGACTGCATCTTGAACTGCGATCTGGGATGCTTGTGTGGCGGAATCCAACACTTTGCTCAACCAGTCCTTGGCCAGGGCTGTGTTGGCTGGCAGGGAGTAGGCAACGATTTCTTCGTTGGTGTCGATGGCTGTGGTGAAGGAAGTCGCAGCGGCAACTTTGGAGTCAACGGCAACTTTGTCTGCACCAGTAGCACCACCGAGGATGGCCAGAGCGGCTTGACCCAGTGTGACTTTGCCGTTCAACAGTTGACCTGTCCAGTAGTTGAGACCTGCTACGTCAGCTTTGTGGCCGAACAGGTTGTTGTAGATGGTGTTGACGGTGTCTTCTGTTGTTTTACCAGCGAATACGGTGGCGTATTCTGCTTGTTTGGAGAAGCTGTCGGCGATTTGGTTCAGTGTCAGGCCTTGGGCCATCCAGTAAGCCAGACCATTTGGGTCTGCTGGGCGGTTGAAATAGGCGATGTAAAGCTTTTGGATGTCTGCTGCTGTGTTGGCCATTGCGATTTGTCCTGTGTAATTGTTATTAATACAAAATGAAATAATTGAAGAACTACTTTTCAGTGCATTTTTTTAGCGATGAAAGATTAGCACGGCAGGACTCTTTTACCTGTGACGTAAATCACAATTTCCACTGTTTTACAGAGAACCTGCCCATAAAATGAAAACAGCCCTGAAATCAGGGCTGTTTTTCAAATCAAACATCAAGCCAGAGGGCAAATTTCAAACAAATGCCATAATGCAATTTATTAAAAGTCAGGCATTAGCTAGGTATTAGTGAATGATTTTTGCCAGGAAATCACGGGCACGGTCTGAGCGAGCATTGTTGAAGAATTCGTCTTTTGAACAATCTTCAACGATCACGCCCCTGTCCATGAAGACTATGCGGTTTGCCACTTTCTTGGCAAAGCCCATTTCATGCGTAACCACCATCATGGTCATGCCTTCTTGCGCCAGGCCTACCATGACATCCAGCACTTCATTGATCATTTCAGGATCAAGCGCAGAAGTTGGTTCATCGAACAGCATGGCGATCGGGTCCATGGACAAGGCGCGGGCAATCGCCACACGCTGTTGTTGACCACCGGACAACTGACCAGGGAATTTGTCTTTGTGCGCAATCAGGCCGACGCGGTCGAGGTATTTGAGACCGCGCTCAGTCGCTTCCTCTTCTGAACGTCCGAGCACTTTGACCTGGCCGATAGTCAGGTTCTGACGGATAGACAGGTGCGGGAACAACTCAAAGTTCTGGAACACCATGCCTATGCGTGCACGCAATTTGGACAAATTGGTTTTAGGATCGCCAACAGAAACACCCTCTACCGTGATCTCGCCTTTCTGGAAAGGCTCCAGGCCATTGACGGTCTTGATCAGGGTGGATTTACCAGAACCGGACGGGCCGCAAACAACCACAACTTCACCCTTGGACACTTCGGTCGTGCAGTCAGTCAACACCTGGAACTGACCATACCATTTACTGACATTATTCAATTTAATCATTTCAAATCTCCACAATATTCTTAACGTATGATCGCCACTTTTGCTTGCAACTTCTTCACGAGTGAGGACAAGCCAAAGCACATGACGAAATAGACAACCGCTGCGAAGGAATACATTTCCACCAGACGGCCATCACGCTGCGCCACTTTGGCTGCAGAGCCAAAAAAGTCAGGAATGGACAAGATCGATACCAGTGACACGTCCTGGAACAAAACGATGGTTTGCGTAAACAAGATGGGAATCATATTGCGGAATGCCTGAGGCAAGACAATATTACCCATGGTTTGCCAGTAGTTCATGCCCATAGCATAACCGGCCCAGATCTGGCCACGCGGAATGGACTGTATGCCTGAACGCATGATCTCGCAGTAATAAGCTGCCTCAAACATGACAAAGGTGATCAGGCAAGAAGAAAAAGCACCCACGGCCACAGGCTCATTTGCACCAATTATCCAGGCACCAATATAGGGCACCAGGAAATAAAACCAGAACAGCACCAATACCAGAGGTATCGAGCGCATCAGGTTGACATAACCGGAGGCAAACAGATTGATCAGCCTGTTGCTGGACAAACGCATCATCGCCAATAAAGTGCCGATGATGATACCGCCTGTCATTGCCAGGAAGGTCAGCTTCAGTGTAAACACCATGCCAGTCTGGAACAGATACATCCAGGAACGCTGAATGACATCAAAATCAAAATTACCCATGTTTAGTGCCCTCCACTATTGGCTGAACCAGAAGTAATGAAACCTGGTACGCGCAGTTTCTTTTCCAACAAATTCGACATCAGGATCGCAACCACAGACACGATCAGATAGATGATGGTGGCAGCACTGAATGCCTCAAAAGTCTTAAAAGACATTTCTTGCATGGAACGTGTACTTGCCATCAGCTCTATCAAACCGATGGACAAAGCCACCGAACTGTTTTTGATGATCGCCGCCACTTCATTGATCAGTGAAGGAATGATGATGCGAAATGCCATGGGCAACAGCACAAAGCGGTAAGTTTGTGGCAGTGTCAGACCCAGTGCCGTACCCGCCATTTTCTGACCACGTGGCAGGGCATTGATACCCGTTGATACCTGTACCGCCACCCTGGCTGAAGTAAAAAACCCCAGGCTCAGTACTGCCGTGACGAAAGGTGCATTCGGCAATTGCTTAAGTGCCGTGCCCCATGCTTCAGGCAAGACTTCAGGGAAGACAAAGTACCAGAGAAACATTTGCACGATCAGTGGAATGTTCCTGAATAATTCCACATAGGCATTTGCCAGCCTGACTACCCATTTGTTTGGCGCTGTGCGCAATGTTCCTATCACCAGGCCCAATGCCAAAGCAATCACCCAGCCCAAACCTGCTGTCGCCAGCGTCCACTTAAGACCAGCGATCAGGGATTCAAAATAGGTTCCCGTTCCATCGGGCGCAATGTCCCAAAAGATATTCCAATTCCAGTTGTAATTCATATTCTCCTCCTGTGCAGCGCTTTCAGTCCGCTTTTTGCAAGATGATGCATACATGGTCTTGCAAAAGAAAACGGGAGGTGCATCCCCCCGTTTTGTCGGACTACCTTACCTTGCTATGTATTATTTTTTCTTGTTCAAAACGGCTTTTTGAGCCTCTGGAACAGCAGCATAAGCAGAAGGTTCACCTGAATCTGTAGGCTTGGCGGCCACTGCCTTGAGCTGATCAGACATAGGCCAGTTCAAGGCGATGCCTTTAGGTGGAATAGGTTGCATGAACCATTTATGGTAGATGCGGTTAACATCACCAGAAGTCAGTACATTGCCTATCGCTGTATCAACTACTTTCTTGAATGGAGCATCGTCTTTACGCAGCATGATGCCGTATGGCTCAACTGACAGTGCTTCCTTGCTGATTTCATAGTCAGCTGGATTTTTTGAGTTGGATACTTGTGAAGCCAGCAGGATATCATCCATGACCCATGCGACTGCACGGCCAGTTTCTACCATCAGGAAAGCTTCTGCATGATCCTTGGCTGGCAAAATATTGATGCCCAGATTCTGGTCTGCATTCAGCTGTGTCAGCTGTTTCAGGTTGGAAGTACCTGAAGTCGATACCACAGCCTTGCCTTTAAGGTCAGCCAGGGTTTTAACGCCAGAAGATTTTTTTGACAGAATACGGTTAGCGGTCACAAAAGTGGTCGGTGCAAACGCAACCTGTTTTTGACGTTCTACGTTATTGGTTGTAGAACCACATTCCAGATCGATCGTGCCATTGGCCATCAAAGGAATACGGGTAGCAGAAGTCACCGGATTCATTTTGACGTTCAGGGAAGACAAACCCAGTTGCTTTTGCACTGCCGTCACAATTTTCATGCACAGGTCAATGGAGTAACCCTGATAGGACTGCTTATCGTCCAGGTAAGAAAAAGGGTTGGAGGAATCACGCACGCCCAGGGTGATGATGCCTGTATCCTTGATTTTTTTCAGCGTACCAGTTTCCTGCGCCTGTGCTGCACCAGCAACCAGGCCAGCACCAACCAAAGCTACCAACAATTTCGAAAATTTCATACTGTCTCCAAAAAGTTAAATCAAAAAATCGTGGCTTTGAGTTTAACAAAAACCCTCAGCAAATTACCGTTTTTTTCAGCCGGTTTAATACGTATTACTACTTATATGTTGCTAAAAAATTAGACAGCCGTTACTGCTAACAGATCAGATAAATTCCACCACCGTAATATTCTTCCTACCTGCTGGCAAACACGGAACCAGCCTGTTAATCCGCAACCTTGTCCGTAGGGAAGCGGATATTGTCGCGCAACAGAAAATTCATGGGCATGTTCAGGTTTGCACCTTTTGGGGGCACAGGCTTACGGAACCACTTGTCATACAATTTGGTGACTTCGCCATCACTCATCAGGCGCGCCATTTCACGGTCCAGCAGATTCTTGAATGCAGGATCATCCTTGCGCAGCATGATGGCATAGGGCTCGGTAGATAATGAATCGCCTACCACAACGAACTTGCTGGGGTCTTTGGCATTGGCGCGTTGCCCGTACAGGAGCACGTCATCGACGGTAAAGGCATCTGCTGCACCGCTCTCTACCATGCCAAAGGACTCATTATGATCAGCACCTTCCAGCAATTTCAAATCCAGGCCCCTGACCTTGTCACGGTCATTGAGCAGCTTGACGGTCGTCGTCCCCTTGGAGGTCACGACTTTTTTACCCTTGAGGTCAGTCCAGTTTTTGATGCCGGAATCGGTCCGGACTATCATTTTTGCGGTGGCAAAGAAATGGGGGATAGTGAAGGCGACCTGCTTACGGCGCTCCGCATTATTGGTGGTTGAACCGCATTCCAGATCAGCCTTGCCCTCAGCAATGGCAGGAATACGTGTGCTGCCTGTCACCAGAACATAATTCACGTTGAGTTGGGGCAGCTTGAGTTCTTTTTTTATCGCATCGACCAGTTTCAGACAAATGTCCATGGAATAGCCGATGGGCTTCTTGTCATCACCAAGATAAGAAAATGGAAAAGACGCTTCACGGTGCGCGATAGTCATCGTGTGCGTCTCTTTGATGCGTGCAAGGGTATCCGCGGCTAATGAAAGCGAGGAGCACAGGACTAGCGCACAGGGCACGCCAGCCTTTACTATCCATTTCGAAACTTTCATATGATCCCCTTTGAACTTAATTCAGGATGGTAATGATAAAGCCCAACAAAATTCAACAGAAAAATTCACATTTAACAAAATATTATTCGGTTTTTTTGACAATTCACTCTTGCAAAGATTTCAAAAACAAGTATGCAATTATTGTTCCATACTCTTGCACCACCTTAACCGGATTAAACTAAGCCTTGATGACACTGATATATTCAACTGCAGCACCTGCGTTAAGCTTCTTTACAACGCCCTGACTCAGCAAACGGACTCATTAAACAAAATGAAGCGAAATGAAATGAAATAAATGCGCATGCGACGCAAAAATGGCTTTTCTTTAGCCAAGTCCACATCGCATCACGCCTCGTTCGCATGATTGATCAGCTATCAGCATAGGTGATCAATAGCTTTTTACAATTCCAGATTATGGATACAAGCCGCGAACTTCACGCGCCTGCAACACTCTGGAGCAACCGATGATAAATGCTGCTGTACGCAAGGAGACGTTTTTGTCTTCTGTAACTTGCCATACAGAATTAAAAGCTTCCTTCATGATGCGGGTCAGGCGCTGGTTGATTTCATCTTCAGACCAGAAATAGCTGGAGAAGTCCTGTACCCATTCAAAATAAGACACGGTTACACCGCCGGCATTGGCGATCACGTCTGGCACAACCAACACGCCTTTATCGCGCAAAATATCATCTGCTTCTGGTGTAGTCGGACCATTCGCGCCTTCGAGTATGATTTTGGCGCGGATCTGGTCAGCGTTTTTCAGGGTGATCTGTTGTTCCAATGCTGCCGGGATCATGATATCGCAGTTCACGGCCCAGAATTCATCATTTGGCAAAACAGCTTCTATACCTTCAAAACCGGCAACACTGCCTTTGGCTGCCACGTGATCCAGCAGTTTGTTGACATCAATACCATTCGAATGGAAGATCGTGCCACCGTGATCTTGCACAGCCACGATCTTGGCACCTGCTTCTGCGAACAAACGAGCAGCAATACCGCCTACATTACCAAAACCCTGCACGGCAATTTTTGCACCAGCAATGCTCAGACCACGCTTGGCTGCAGCTTCGCTACCGACCACGAATACACCACGGCCAGTCGCTTCACGACGGCCCAGGCTACCACCGAGGGAAATAGGTTTGCCTGTAACGACACCAGTAGCAGTACGGCCTTCATTCATGGAATAAGTATCCATCATCCATGCCATGGTTTGCTCATTGGTGTTCACGTCTGGTGCCGGAATGTCTTTGTCCGGGCCAATGATGATGCCAATTTCAGAGGTGTAACGACGCGTCATGCGCATCAGTTCGCCACGTGACAAGGTTTTTGGATCAACGCGGATACCACCTTTTGCACCACCGTAAGGCACGTTCACCGCCGAGTTCTTGATCGTCATCCAGGCAGACAAGGCCATCACTTCTGACAGCGTCACATCCTGATGGAAACGCACACCACCTTTGCCTGGGCCACGGGAGGTATTGTGCTGTACACGGTAGCCTTCAAAGTGAGAAATGCTGCCGTCATCACGTTCGATAGGCACATCGACGATGAGGATACGCTTGGGGCGCTTCAGGGTTTCTACCCAGCGTGACAAATGGCCAAGGTAAGGAGTAACACGATCAATTTGCTCAAGGTAAACTGACCAAGGACCGGTCTCAGTCGGGGTAAGATAAGACGGTATCTGGTGCTGGCTGGACATTATATGACCTCTTGAATGTGGTTTGAACTGACTTGCAAATCTTGCATTTTCAGACAGGTCTTTCACCCGCGCTGAAAGCAGACGCATAGTAGTCTTTTCGCTTTGAGATCAGCCAATGCTTTGTTTGCATGTATCTATGCATGAAATGCATAACCATGTAGTGGCCTTATGATATGTTCGGCCTGATGCCCTGGCCCGCTACCGCACTCCTCTTTTGATGTTTTCAATTTAGCAAACCCGTGCAGAATCCGTGCATAATATCAACTACTGCGACGGCTCTTTCCTTGCCGGTTTTTTCCCTGACTTTCTTCCGTCTGCAATTGCTCCAGGTATTCCCACAAACGTGAAACGATGGCCTTGCCCGGTCTTTGTATGGATGGCCGTTCACGGTACAGGCGGATTTCCATATTCACTTCCCAGGTACCACTGCCATCATCGGCACGTGCCAGTTGCTTTTGCTTGACTTCGCGGGTCACCGCAGACTCTGGTAGAAATGCCACGCCACGGCCTTCCAGCGCCATCATTTTCAGGCCTTCTGCCATATCGGTTTCATAGCATTTTTCCAGATGCAAAGGCTGGCGTGTGTCATTCAAAATCAGATCTACCATGCGCCCCAGATAGGCATTGTTGGCATAGGCCAAAAAGGGTAATGGAGTTTTTTCTGTCCCTGGCAAACGCAATTCAGGCACGCCATGTTTGTCGCAACGCGTGTAGGCGCGCACGGTCTCTGTACCCATGCTGATCATGTCGTACTGACCGCTGTCAAGCAAGAGCGGCTGACGCGGATGGTGATAGCAGAGCATGAGATCACAACCACCTTCTACCAGGGTCATGACGGCATCATGCACATTCAACGCCAGCAAACGGCTGTTGATTTCACCAAAGGCCTGATCCAGGCCTGTCAGCCAGCGCGGCACGTAGGTCAGCGATAGCGTATGCGGCACAGCAAAATCCACTGTGGTTTGCGTGGTAGTGCGCTTGCCGCGCAACAGCGCGCGGGCATTATTGATTTGCCCCAGCATGGCAATGGCCTGCTCGTAAAAAACTTCACCCGCATGCGTCAGCCTTGTCGGATACGACGTGCGGTCTATCAGATCGCTGCCCAGCCAGGCTTCCAGCGATTGTATGCGGCGTGAAAAAGCCGGTTGCGTCACATGGCGCAATTCTGCAGAACGGCTAAAGCTGTTGGTCTCTGCCAGGGATACGAAATCTTCCAGCCACTTGGTTTCCATTTTATGCGCTCACGAGTTCAATTTCATCGGCTTCGTCATCATCTTCAGCCATATCTTTTTTCTTGCTTTGCTGCCTTTCCCACATGCGCGCATAAGCACCGTGCAGAGCCAGCAAATCATGGTGGGTGCCGCGCTCTATGATATGGCCTTTGTCCATGACCAGTATCTGCTGCGCATCAACAATCGTCGATAATCTGTGGGCGATGACCAGGCTGGTGCGGCTGCGGGCGATGTCTTTCAATTGTGCCTGTATCAATTGCTCGGACTGAGAATCAAGTGCGGATGTGGCTTCATCAAAAATCAGGATGGACGGATTCTTCAGCAAGGTGCGCGCAATCGCCACGCGCTGTTTTTCACCGCCTGATAATTTCAAACCACGCTCGCCAACCATGCTGTCATAACCGTCGGGCAGCGACTCGATAAAGTCATGGATATAGGCAGCCTTGGCAACCGCAATAATCTCTTCTTTACTCGCCCCCGGTTTGCCATAGGCGATGTTGTATTCTATGGTGTCATTGAACAGCACCGTGTCTTGCGGAACTATGCCTATCGCCGCCCTGACTGAGGCCTGTGTCACGTTGCGCAAATCCTGTCCATCGATGGAAATATGGCCAGACTGAATATCGTAAAAACGGAACAATAAACGCGACAATGTCGATTTACCAGAGCCGCTATGGCCTACCACTGCGGTGGTTGTACCAGGGGCAATCGTAAAATCTACATCGAACAAAATCTGGCGCTTTTCTTCATAACTGAAATTCACATGCTGGAAGCGTATTTCAGCACCATTTTTATGGTGCACCTGTAGCGCTTGTGCAGCAGCATCGTCAGCCACTTCGCGGTTCTGGTCGAGCAGGGAAAACAGCCTTTCCATGTCGGCCAGGCTTTGTTTGATTTCACGGTACAGGACACCGAGAAAATTCAAGGGAATATACAGCTGTATCATGAAGGCATTCACCAGTACCAGGTCACCCAGGCTCATGGTACCATCGATGACACCCTGGGTTGCGCGCCACAGTATCAGGGTCACAGCAGTAGCGATGATCATCGATTGACCGGTGTTCAGCAAGAACAGGCTGCTTTGCGATTTGACGGCGGCAGTTTCAAAACTTTTCAGGCCTACGTCATAACGCTGGGCTTCGTATTCTTCATTACCAAAATACTTCACCGTTTCATAGTTGAGCAGCGAATCGATGGCCTTGGTATGCGCTTTGGAATCAAGCTCATTCATGGTACGGCGAAAATGCGTGCGCCATTCAGTGACAACAATGGTGAACACGATATAGGTCACCAGTGCCGTCGCGGTAATCACACTGAACCATTTATCGTAATGGGTACTCAGGTAAATCAGGACCAGGGTAATTTCCAGCAAGGTAGGGACAATACTGAACAGGGCATAAGAAATCAGCGAAGAAATCGCCCGCGTGCCCCGCTCTATATCGCGGGTGACACCACCGGTTTGCCGGTTCAGGTGAAAACGCAAAGACAGGGCATGCAGGTGGCGAAACACTTGCAGGGCTATCGTGCGCACTGCCCTTTGCGTGACTTTGGCAAACACGAACTCACGCAACTCTGTGAACAGGGTTGTTGATAAGCGCAGGGCACCATAGGCAATCAACAAGCTCACAGGCAAGACCATGACAGCCGCCGGATGGGCGGGGCTGATGGTCATGCTGTCGACCAGATTTTTCAAGACCATGGGCACACCGACATTGGCCAGTTTGGCCGATACCAGAAAGGTCAACGCCAGCAAAACCCGCCACTTGTAGGCCCACAGATACGGCAGCAGGGTTTTGACAGTGGACCAATCGCCGCGCTGGGCAGGATTGCTGACCGGAGCAGAGGGAGAAGGATGACGAACGGATTCTCGGCGTCGCATTAAAGATGTACTCGTATGAAGGTTGAATGGGCTTATCAGAACTGGCACGGCTAGTACTGACGTGAATTGGCAATTCAACAAAATCGCCCCGGCTTCTGGCAGGCGACAGAGAGAACAACACATCATGCAAAAACTGCATAAGGAAAATTATAGGCCATAAATCAGATGTTCATCGGCCACCGCTCTCTGGCTATCGTACAATTTGCATTTCGTCACCACCACGCAGGTATACTGTGGCGAAAATGTCCCACATACAAAGTACAAAACTACAATATGAACAAGAATAAACTCGTAATTTTTGGCAGCAGCAATATTTTGTCTGACTTGTTTGATTGCGCCCTGGCCCATGGCCTCACCGTATCAAAAATTGTGTTGCATTTGCCAGAAACACCAGGCGAGCGTGACATCCCCCTGCAAGACCGGATAGCCGGATGGACGCAATATGGCGCGACACCTGAAGTCATCAATCTTGCTGATTTCATCCCTGCTGCGGATGAACTGTATCTGCTGGGGCCGACCACACCGACACGCAATGCTTTGGAACAGGAAATACTGCAGCGCCATGCTGGCCTGGAATTCCATACACTGATACACCCACGTGCCTTTGTATCGCCATTAGCAAGACTGTCACCTGGTGTATTTGTTGGTGCGAATAGCGTGATAGGTCCCGGTGCCGTACTGGGTCGCCATGTCTTTGTGAACCGCGGTGTCACCATAGGGCATGACACCCATATCGGTGCTTTTTCACGGGTGCAGCCAGGCAGCAATGTCGGTGGCTTGTCGCGCATAGGACACAGTGTCACCATCGCCATAGGTGCCACCCTGATAGAGCGCCTGCGCATAGGTGAACATGCCTTCATCGGTGCAGGCGCTGTCGTGATCAGCGATGTTGAAGCCGGGGCGCTGATGGTCGGCAACCCGGCCAGATTCAAGAAGTCTGTGCTGCCATCCTGAGATGAAAACGCTGTAAAGCCAGCTCGCATGCACCCTGCAAGCTGGCAGCCGCCTTGCTCAAATCCAGATATTCGTCAAAATGCTTTTGCATGGCGAGCCCGGCAGTTTTTCTGACATCAGGATTAGCCAGCCACAGCGCCAACGTCTGGAAATATTCCTGCAAGTCAGCCTGTGCTGCACTACCCAATTTATCGCCACCGTCCGAGCCCTGCAAACTCAGCGCTGGCAAGCCCAGGGCCATCGCTTCTGCGACGGCAAAACCGCCACCCATCATGGGTGGGTTGATATAGATATCGCTGCAGGCCAGGTATTTGACGGCGTCCGCGCAAAAGGCGAAACAGCGTACCTGCCCAGTACTTGCTGCCTGCAAGGCTGTTGGCATGGCACCGTTGCCACCAATGATGAGCCACTGCACCTGAGAGTGCCCGTCCAGCACTTGCAGCATGGCCTTGGCCCATGCGCCCTGTATCCTGGATTCGCTCTCATTGACGAGCGTGACCAGTAGCAGCTTGTCTGGTGCCAGTCCTAAAGATGCGCGTGTGTGATTGCCTTTGATCTCTGGCCTTTGTACACGGTAAGAGTGATGGTAAGCCTGGCTGGCCGGGAAAGCCGTAGTCCATTGCGAAGCCTGTAAGCCCTGCAAGTCTTGTTGCGCAGTCAGCCATACATCGGCGGGTGACATTGGCGACAGGGAGTTGATGCCCAGACTGAGTACCGGACGGGCTGGATAAGCTGCTGCCGCCAGCCCCGCATACAGACCAACAAACATGACCAGGTCAGGGTCAAAAGAGGCAAGCGAACCCAGCAGGCTTTTCCATCTTTGCAGCAGCGAAAAGCGCGTATCGCCGGTCATGACCTGCCCGCCCTGCCCCAGGTATTTGTCCCAGCCTGCAGTGACAAACTGTGGCTCGGGTGTATAGGAACGGCTGCCGAGATAATGCATGAAGTCTGGCCCAAGCATTTCTTGCGCTGAATACAGCACGACTTCATAACCTAGCTGGCGCAGGTTTTCTGCCTGCTGCAAGGCCATCAGCGTGGGTGGATGCTTGATATTACTGACAAAGGGTGCGATCAGGGCTACCTTGCGTACTTCGTTGATAACACGCAGCTTCAACACCTGCGCGGGTTGCACCTGCTGCCATATCCAAGAGTTAAGACTGGCGGCAATCGCAGGCAGCGCCAGTTCCTGCAGGCGTTGCTGAAAAGCCTGGCGACCAGGAATATCGAGCAAAACTCTTTGCCAGCTATATTGCAAAAACGTGACCATGCGGTCTGCATCAAAGGGCTGCAAGCTCAGGGCAATTTGCCCGGCCTGCTGCAAATATTCTGGCCTGCCGGTCAGCATGTCGAGGAAAGTAGCGCGGTAAAATCCTGGCAAGCCGCTGGCAGCGACATTCGCCAGCAGGAATTGCTCAAGTTGCAGCGTCAGCGCCGGTGTAGCATGACGGCGCATCAGATCGACCATCTGATGCCAGCAATGGCTGGCTGTGGGGTTGGCTACCGTGCGCAAGACCACATCGTCGAGCAGTCTTAGTTCTTCGTGTTTTACTTCCATTGGCTGTTCTTTATGTTTTTCCACCAAAATCAGCGGCCGTACCAGCCAGTCTGCTCTATTCTGGCTCATGAAATTACTACATTGTCATCAACTTCACAATATATCACCCTGTAAGTCGCTGGCAAGCCACTTGCTTTGCTCAGTCAGCATTAAATCTGGTTTAAGATTTGCCTGACCACCTTCTACTCATCCTACTCATTCTATTTTGCAAAATTATTATGACTGAACAAATTTCCAACGGCTTGCCAGCCCACATGCCTACCCTCAGGGTCATGCCCATGCCCGCTGATGCGAATGTGCATGGCGACGTATTTGGCGGCTGGATCATGTCACAGGTCGATATTGCCGGTGCCATCCCTGCGGCACGCCGTGCCAATGGCCGCGTTGCCACCATCGCAGTCAATTCTTTCCTGTTCAAGCAACCGGTATTCGTTGGCGACCTGTTGTCGTTTTATGCCGAAGTCATCAAGGTAGGCAACACTTCGATCACAGTATCAGTAGAAGTATATGCCGAACGCAACCGCTTGCAGGCTTCGACCGTCAAAGTCACGGAAGCAACCCTGACTTACGTCGCCACAGGCAACGACCGCAAACCACGCCAGATTCCGCCACTGGAAGAAATCACCAGGGTGGGCTGAGCATTGGTATGAAGTTAACACGCCGTTCGTTTTTACAGCAGTCCCTGCAATTCACTACTTTTGCTGCACTGTCCCAGGCTTTTCCCGGCTTTGCCGCCGAGCGCAGCAGTGTTTATCCTTTCAGCCTTGGTGTAGCCTCAGGCTCGCCGCGACAGGACAGCGTAGTCTTGTGGACACGCCTCCTCCCTGAGCCACTGAATGCAGCCGCGCTGTCCGCCATTCCCTATAAGCTACGCTGGGAAATTGCCGAAGATGAGCAATTCAACCGCATTGCCGGCAAAGGTGAAACCCATGCCTTGCCTGAGCTCGCGCATAGCGTGCATGTGGATGTCACTGGCCTGCTGCCAAATCGCTGGTACTGGTACCGCTTCATGCTGGGCGATGCAGTCAGCCCGGTAGGCCGCACCCATACGGCACCGGCTGCCGATGCACTGAACGTCAATCTGCGGCTGGCCGTGGCGTCTTGCCAGCACTGGGAGTTTGGTGAATATGCGGCGCACCGGCATATTGCTGCCAGCAATCCTGATCTGGTGGCATTTCTGGGAGATTATATTTATGAGTGGGGGCCTTATGACTTACGCCACCCTGGCAAGCCGCGCAACCGCGAGATAGAGAGTTTCAGCCTGGCAGATTACCGTGCCCGTTATGCACAGTACAAGACCGATCCGCAATTGCAGGCTGCCCATCATGCGGCACCATGGATAGTCACCTGGGACGATCATGAGATCGCCAACGATTACGCGAATGACAGAGACGAACGTCTGGACGTGAACTTCATGCTGCGTCGTGCTGCTGCCTACCAGGCATTCTATGAGCATATGCCAGTACGTTTGCATGCTGGCCATACCGACTTCGTCAATATGCGTATTTATGAGCGTTATGACTGGGGCAGGCTGGCGCGCTTCCATGTACTCGACAGCAGGCAATACCGCTCGCACCAGGTGTGCCCCAAGCCTGGTCGCGGTGGTTCGAATTCTGTCACCAATGCAGAATGCAGTGAGCGACTCGACCCTAGTCATAGCATGCTGGGCATGGAACAGGAGAGATGGCTGGCGCGCGGCTTTGCCAGTTCAAATGCGAAGTGGAATATGCTGGCCCAGCAAACACTGATGGCGCAATCTAGCCAGACTATCATCAATCAGGAAGGTGATGGCAAATTCTGGACCGATGGCTGGGACGGTTATCCCCTTGCCCGCCAACGCCTGATGGATGATCTGCAAAAGCACAAGCCTGCAAATCCTGTCGTGATTTCTGGTGATGTCCATACCTTTTATGCAGCTAATCTGAAGCGTGATTTTTATAGCAAGGCATCGGCCAGCAACCCCATACTGGCGACGGAATTCTGTGGCACTTCGGTCACCTCAAGCTCACGCCCGCAAGAGCGCACTGAGCAATATGTGGCACAAAACCCGCATATCAAATATGGCCGCAGTGATAAACGTGGATTCATGCTGCTTGATCTTTCACCGACCAGGATACAGACACATTTCCTGGCGCTGGATGATGTGGCTAAAGCAGATTCCGGTATTTCCACGCTCAGGAGTTTTGTTGTTGAAGATGGCAGAACGGGTGTGGTCGTCGCCTAGCCGCCAGGTTCAGGCATGCAATAAAAAAGGAAGGCTAAGCCTTCCTTTTTTATTATCAAGAGCCAGGTACTCAGGCTTTTTTCTCGTCACGCAATTCGCGACGCAAAATCTTGCCCACATTTGTCTTAGGCAGCTCAGAACGGAACTCGATGTACTTCGGTTTCTTGTAACCAGTGAATTGTTCCTTGCAATAATCCATGAGCTGATCGACTGTCAATGCTGGATCTTTGCGCACGACAAACAATTTCACGGCCTCGCCAGAGTTTTCATCCGGCACACCAACGCAGGCACACTCCAGCACGCCCGGATGCATGACGATGACTTCTTCAATTTCATTGGGATAAACGTTGAAACCGGATACCAGGATCATGTCTTTCTTGCGATCGACGATCTTGGTATAACCGCGTTCGTCCATGATGCCAACGTCACCGGTTTTGAAGAAGCCATCTGCCGTCATGACCTTGGCAGTTTCTTCAGGACGGTTCCAGTAACCAGCCATGACTTGCGGGCCACGGATGGCGATTTCACCACGCTCACCCAAAGCAACCGGATTGCCATCATCGTCCAGTATGGCTATTTCTGTAGATGGGATAGGCATACCTATGGTGCCGGAGAATTCCTTGGTATCTGCCGGATTGGCGGTAGCGACAGGTGAAGTCTCGGACAGGCCATAACCTTCGGCAATGGCGCAGCCAGTGGTCGCCAGCCATTTGTCGGCCACGGCTTTTTGCACGGCCATGCCACCGCCACTGCATATCTCATAACCTGAGAAATCCAGTGCAGCAAAACCTGGATTATTCAGCAAGCCGTTATACAGGGTATTCACCGCCGGGAAAATATTCACTCTGTATTTGCCCAATTCCTTGATGAAGCCAGGAATATCACGCGGATTGGGTATCAACAAATTCAAGGCACCGATGCGGGTACCAAGCAGGCTGCAGACCGTCAGCGCAAAGATGTGGTACAGCGGCAAGGCACAGACAATGACTTTCTGCTCGTCAGTATGACCGGCCATACTGGGCGAGAGCCAGGCATCATTTTGCAGGATATTGGCAACCACATTTTTATGCGTGAGCGTCGCCCCTTTCGAGACACCGGTAGTACCACCAGTATATTGCAGGAAAGCTACATCATCATGTGTAGTTGTCACAGGTGTGAAACTGGTACCTGCAGCCTCAGACATCACTTTATTGAAGCGGATGGCGTTAGGTAAAGAAAATGCAGGTACCATTTTTTTGACATGGCGCACGACAAAGTTGACGATAGTCCCTTTCAAGCCACCCAGCATTTCGCCCATATTGGCGACGATGATATGTTTGATTGCCGTTTTGCTGAGTACCTGCTCCAGCGTGGTGGCAAAGTTTTCGAGGATGAAAATGGCTTCTGCACCAGAGTCCTTGAGCTGGTGCTCAAGTTCGCGCGGCGTGTACAAAGGGTTGACGTTAACCACCGTATAACCAGCACGCAGAACCGCTGCCATGACAACAGGATATTGCAATACATTTGGCATCATGATGGCAACGCGTGCGCCTTTCTTCAGGCCCTTGCTTTGCAACCAGCCTGCCAGTTGCCTGGACATGGTATCGAGTTGGCCATAGGTAATACGCTTGTCCATACAGGCATAGGCATCACGTGCAGCATACTTCTGAAATGACTCGTCAAGCATTTGCACCAGGGATTGATACTGGTTGATATCAATTTCTGCCGGTACACCTGCAGGATAGTTTTTCAGCCAAATTTTATCCATATCTTCTCCGTCTCCTGTGATTGTTGTTTTACGCCTTTGCCTTGCGCATCTTGCTTTGGGTCTCTCACTTTGCGCCTATCACTACGCACGGTGTAATTGCACAAAGACAAGCCTTGCAGGCATGGGTTTCCTAGTTTCGATGCTATCGGCTAAGTTCGGCTAAAGCAAGCGATTTAAAGCCTACTTGAAAGCATCCTCTAGGGAAATGTCGCAGCGCAACAAATCTGCATTGGAAGATTTTGCCTGCTTTTGATGTGCAACAATACCAGCCTGTCACAGTTATGACAGGCTGGTGATGCAAGATGAGGGCGATGTTGATTTATGCAGCAGTAGTTTGTGCACACTTCTCAACTTGTACCAGCAAGTCGTAGAAAGTAGGGCCACCACCCATGTCAGTCAGGCGCTGACCGGTGACTTCGTTGGCATTCTTGCGGTCATCTGCAAGTTTTTTCCACCATATCGACAAGCCTACCACCAGGCCCGGCCTGGCTTTGTCGGTAACGCGGGCGATGGCTTCAAAACTGCCCCTGTCATTGAATATCCTCAACTTGTCGCCCTGTACGATGTGACGACTGCTGGCATCTTGCGGATGTATGTCCAGATGCGGTTCACCCTCGGTATCACGCAGGCTTTGTACATTGACGAACGTGGAATTCAAAAAATTGCGCGCTGGAGGAGAAATCATGGCCAGCGGATAACGCGATGCCAGCGCTGCATTCGATGCCACTGATTCATAGGGGGCTATGTAAGCGGGCAAGGGGTCTAGTCCATCGCGCTTCATGGTCTCGCTATAAAACTCGCATTTACCGGATGGTGTACCAAAGCCTCCATTGGCAAACGGCGCGTCTGCCACCTTCAGTTTGGCCCAGCCAGTTTTCTTTAATGAAGACCAGTCAAAATGCACCGCATGTGCATGATTTTTATTGAAGGCCAATGCGGCGATATCATCATCGCTGTCTGCAAAACAGGCATCGTCAAAACCCATGGCCCTGGCAATCAGACGGAAGATCTCTGTATTCGGTTTGGCTTCACCAAGAGGGGTAATCGCAGGATTATTCGCCATCATGTACAGATGGCCATAGGTGCTATGAATGTCCGTATGTTCCAGTTGCGTCGTTGCTGGCAATAATATGTCGGCATAGTCTGCGGTATCAGTCTGGAAGTGTTCCAGAACGACCGTGAACAGGTCTTCACGCGCAAAGGCTTGTGCGACTTTGGAAGACTCAGGCGCGATAGCGACAGGATTGGAGTTATAGACGATCACGGCCCCCACTTTGGGACCAAACTCTGGTGAGGCTTCACGCAATAAATCATCACCTATGGTGCTCATATTGATGGTGCGGCGAGGGAAACCTTCAGGGAATAAATCTGGTCTTTGCAAGGCTGCAGTATTTTTGGGGAAGGCATCAGACATCGACAATTGCGTACCGCCAGCAGCATGACGCCAGGCACCTGTCAGCGCGGGCAGACAAGCGATATTGCGCACTGCCATACCGCCACCATGCACCCTTTGCACCCCATAGTTCATGCGTATCATGCTGGCTTCGCCACGCTTGCCGCATTCGCCATATTCTTTGGCGAGTTGGACGACTTCATCGGCGCTGATACCGCATACTTCAGCAACGCGCTCCGGTGTCCATTCTGCAACCCGTTCACGCAATTGTTCAAAGCCCAGGGTATGTTCTGCGATGTAATCGTGATCGAGCAAATCCTCACGTATCAGAACATGCATGAGACCGAGCGCCAAGGCAGAATCAGTACCCGGCAACAAGGCGATATGCTGATGGCATTTTTCTGCGGTCAGTGAACGGTAAGGGTCAATCGCAATCAGCTTCGCACCATTGCGTTTGGCCTCTTGCACGCGCATCCAGAAATGCAGATTTGACGCGATAGGGTTGCCACCCCACATGATGATCAGTTTCGCATTCTGGGTATGTTCTATGTCTGCGCCCTGGCGCGTACCTACGGTATATTTATAGCCGACGCCACCCGCTGTCGCACATATAGTGCGATCCAGAAATGAAGCACCAATCTTGTTGAAGAAGCGCATTGCCATACTCTCGCCCTGCACCAGGCCCATGGTTCCTGCATAACTGTAAGGCAGGATGGATAACGGATTGCTGGCAGCCAGCGGCTTGAGTTTTTCAGCGATGGTCGCAATCGCTTCCTCCCAGGTGATGCGGACAAACTTGCCCTCACCTTTTTTGCCTATGCGTTTTTGCGGATAAAGCAAACGGTCAGGATGGTAAGTGCGTTCTGTATAACGCGATACCTTGGTGCACAATACGCCCGCCGTCGTCGGATGCAAGGGATCGCCTTTGACTGAAGTAGCGACGCCGTTTTCTACAGTCACGTGCAGGGCACATGTGTCGGGGCAATCATGCGGGCATACGGCTTTGACGATATTGCTACTCATAGTAATCCTGGTTCAATTATTTACATACTACTACTGTGCTTGATACTGTGCTTGCTTATTCAATTAGTGCCGCATTAGTACTGCATTAAGGCATTGAGCTTTGCATCTGTCTATTGCACCTATCTTATTCCAGAGTCCGTTATGACTACCGATACACAAACGCTGTTTTTCTGCGCATCAGCAAAGATTCATTTCTACTCTGGCAATATATCCTGCTTGTCACTCAAACGCTTACCCGGATTCTTATGTTCCAGTGCCAGCAAAGCCGCAGAATGATCAGCATGCGGATAGACGGGCAGCAAGCCGCGATAGACATCCGTCACCAGTTTGGTGATAGGCAAATCAACGCCCGCATACTGTGCAGCGATCAGGATATTTTCCATATCCTTGGCCTGGCTTTTGACCTGCCCACCGGGCATGAAAGTTCTATCCAGCATACGCTGTCCATGTACTTCCAGTATGCGGCTCTCGGCAAATCCACCTCGCAATGCCTGGCGTACCGCCGCAGGATCAGCACCACCTGCCTGTGCCAGCAATAAAGCCTCGGCCACAATATTAATCGTTGCGCCAACTATCAGTTGATTACAGAGTTTGGCCAGTTGCCCTGTTCCTGGGTCACCTACGCGTTGTGGCTTGCCCATGGCAGACAATACCTGTACCGCCTCTGGATAAACTGCTTCCTCCGCACCCGCCATGATGGCCAGGCTCCCCGCTTCCGCACCAATGACACCACCGGAAACCGGCGCATCGATAAAATGCACATCCTGTTTTTGCAGCAAGGCATGTAACGCCTGCGCCTGCGATTGCTGTATGGAACTCATATCGATGACGATACTCCCGGCACGCAAGGCTGGCAGGATTTGTGCGATCACACCTGCCACCGCGTCGCCATCTTCCAACATGGTAATCACGATATCCGCATTGGATTGCTTGACAGCCAGCAAGGCCGTTTCGGCTACGATACCGCCATCTGCTGTGAGCGCTTCTGCTTTTGTGCGGGTGCGGTTCCATACTGTCACTGGATACCCTGCAATTAACAAGCGGCGCGCCATGGGCTTGCCCATTAAACCAGTGCCCAGAAAAGCGATATTTGTTTCAGATACTGTCTTCACACTGACCCTTTAATGCGGATATGATTGGCGGAACTTAATTGTAAACGCTAGCTCTTAGCAGCGTATTGCAAGACGTTGCTACAATAGGGGCTGTGGTTTTATATTGATGTCCCATTGATTCCTTATTTTCACCTGAAAGCCCTTTTTATGCGCCTGCGTATCTCATCTTTAATCGCCGTTGCCGTCACCGCCATGTGCGCCAGTTCATCCGTATTCGCCATTGATACTGTTTCGCTGGAATTTGCTACTGGAAATAAAACCAAGATGCTGCGCCTTGGCCTGCAATCCGCTTGGTCCAACCAATGGTTTTCCTCCAATGGCACACACGTCGGTGGCTACTGGGACTATACCCTCGCACAATGGCGTGGCAGTAATTTCGAAGGCAAGGGCGGCACACAGAATTTGGCAGATATAGGCGTTACTCCCGTCTTCCGCTTTCAAAATGATAGCAAAAAAGGTGTCTATGGCGAAGCCGGCATAGGCTTGCACATGCTGTCAGAAATCTATGACAACAACAACCGCCATTTTTCGACCAACTTCCAGTTCGGTGACCATATCGGCGTAGGCTATGTCACCAAAGACGGCTGGGATTTGAGCTTCAAGATCCAGCATTATTCAAATGGCGGTGTTAAACATCCAAATCCTGGTGTGAATTTTGCGGTGCTGAAGGCTGGATACGCGTTTTAAGATTTTGAGACCTCATCTGCAGAGGCTCAGAAAAAGACAAAAGGCTGCTTGTATGCAGCCTTTTTCTCAACACCCTCTCAACATACTGGCGTGCAGACAAAATTTAAGGCAATTTGTATTAATTACAGGTCATGGACAATGTGATTCCTGATACCAAGTTCGTTCAAACGCTGAGCCAACACACGTAACCCATGCAAGCCCATTGCAATTTCTGAATGCTTTGCAGTATGCAAGTGCCTGATTTCAGTGTACGTAAAATGTTGATAGAGTTCACGCTTTAAAAAATAGAGCTGCTTGGCTGACAAATCTTGCACCTCAATTCGCAAAATGGGCTCTTGCTCAACGCCATCAGGTAATCCCAGCATTGGTGTTCCGTTCGTTTCAAATCCAACGCACTTGCCTTCTGCAGCAGCACGATCAAAGTCTTCCTGCTTATCTACCCAATGCACTTGTTGATTGCAGCTGTCGCAATATCTTGTTCTGTGACTCTCTGTTCGAGTCATCTCGTCCCAGGTCTTTGGGCAAATGAAGGATAGATTGCACTTAATCATTTGAAATATCAGAGTTACTTAGACTGTGTAGCAACAGAACAGTATACTGAATTTCAAAGGAGTGACGAGATAAGTGAGCCTCTTGGTTAGTCAACGAACACCGCTGGAGCGCCAGCCCGGTGGCCTCCTGCCTGCGCTGGAGCGACGATGTTAAGTTTTCACGTTGAAACACGTGCATGCGGATGCAAAGATTTGAGCGACAGCGTCAACAATGGTAGCGATGCTGGCAGCCAGTCGCACAGGTTGTAAGAGAGCCAGCCTCAAATTCGTCGCTCCAGCGCAGGCTGGAGCCCAGCGTCGTTGGTTGACGGGACGTGCGGTGAGGAAGAGAACGTTTCAGCAATGGGGAAATAGAGAACCTGAGCCCCAGAGTAAAAGCAGAAATTTCTCTCTATTCTTGCCTTTCTCAGTGCCCCTCTGTGTCTCTGTGCCTCTGTGTTGAGAGGTCTTGACGTAGTTTTTGTTTGCTACGGCCCGATGCATTTCCGTTCGCGCAAAAGCAAAACCCCCACACAATAGCTTGTGTGGGGGTATGCGGAATAAAAGCCTGACGATAACCTACTTTCACACTGGTTGCAGCACTATCATTGGCGCGTAATCGTTTCACGGTCCTGTTCGGGATGGGAAGGGGTGGTACCGATTAGCTATGGTCATCAGGCATAACTTGTTGATTCGTTGATCGCTACGTTGTTTTGTAGCTGGCAACAAATCCAATTCAGAAGAAGTTAAGTAGAGTGTGCGATCTTATTCGCACTAATCAAATTTGTTTTGTTACCCCAAGCGAGACCATCGCTTGAGGTAGTGGTTGTGACTGCTGTCGAACTTGCCTGCTGTTTCCACAGCTAGCACATTTCGCAAACGCTTCACAATACTTGTCGTAGCCTATTACCTGCTAAGGTTATAGGGACAAGCCTTACGGGCAATTAGTACTGGTTAGCTTAATGCATTACTGCACTTCCACACCCAGCCTATCAACGTCCTGGTCTCGAACGACCCTTTAAAGAGATCAAGTCTCTGGGAAGTCTCATCTTAAGGCGAGTTTCCCGCTTAGATGCTTTCAGCGGTTATCTCTTCCGAACATAGCTACTCGGCAATGCCACTGGCGTGACAACCGATACACCAGAGGTTCGTCCACTCCGGTCCTCTCGTACTAGGAGCAGCCCCTTCAAACTTCCAACGCCCACGGCAGATAGGGACCAAACTGTCTCACGACGTTTTAAACCCAGCTCACGTACCACTTTAAATGGCGAACAGCCATACCCTTGGGACCGGCTACAGCCCCAGGATGTGATGAGCCGACATCGAGGTGCCAAACTCCCCCGTCGATATGAACTCTTGGGAGGAATCAGCCTGTTATCCCCAGAGTACCTTTTATCCGTTGAGCGATGGCCCTTCCATACAGAACCACCGGATCACTATGTCCTACTTTCGTACCTGCTCGACTTGTCAGTCTCGCAGTTAAGCACGCTTATGCCATTGCACTATTAGCACGATGTCCGACCGTACCTAGCGTACCTTCGAACTCCTCCGTTACACTTTGGGAGGAGACCGCCCCAGTCAAACTGCCTACCATGCACTGTCCCCGACCCGGATAACGGGCCAAGGTTAGAACCTCAAATAAACCAGGGTGGTATTTCAAGGATGGCTCCACGCAAACTGGCGTCCACGCTTCAAAGCCTCCCACCTATCCTACACAGATCGATTCAAAGTCCAATGCAAAGCTACAGTAAAGGTTCATGGGGTCTTTCCGTCTAGCCGCGGGTAGATTGCATCATCACAAACATTTCAACTTCGCTGAGTCTCGGGAGGAGACAGTGTGGCCATCGTTACGCCATTCGTGCAGGTCGGAACTTACCCGACAAGGAATTTCGCTACCTTAGGACCGTTATAGTTACGGCCGCCGTTTACTGGGACTTCAATCAAGAGCTTGCACCCCATCATTTAATCTTCCAGCACCGGGCAGGCGTCACACCCTATACGTCCACTTTCGTGTTTGCAGAGTGCTGTGTTTTTATTAAACAGTCGCAGCCACCAGTTTATTGCAACCCCTTCGTCCTTCTGCCGCAGGGCAGTCAAACTACAAGGGCGTACCTTATCCCGAAGTTACGGTACCAATTTGCCGAGTTCCTTCTCCCGAGTTCTCTCAAGCGCCTTAGAATACTCATCTCGCCCACCTGTGTCGGTTTGCGGTACGGTCTCGTATGACTGAAGCTTAGAGGCTTTTCTTGGAACCACTTCCGATTGCTTCGTGAATTAATTCACTCGTCTCAACCCCTTGAATTACGCTGCCGGATTTGCCTAACAGCCTTCTCCAGGTTAAAAACCGACTATTCCAACAGTCGGACAACCTTCCGCGATCCGTCCCCCCATCGCATCATACGACGGTGCAGGAATATTAACCTGCTTCCCATCAGCTACGCATCTCTGCCTCGCCTTAGGGGCCGACTCACCCTGCTCCGATGAACGTTGAACAGGAAACCTTGGGCTTACGGCGTGGAGGCTTTTCACCCCCATTATCGCTACTCATGTCAGCATTCGCACTTCTGATACCTCCAGCAACCTTTACAAGTCACCTTCGCAGGCTTACAGAACGCTCTCCTACCATATCCATAAGGATATCCGCAGCTTCGGTGTATAGCTTAGCCCCGTTACATCTTCCGCGCAGGACGACTCGATCAGTGAGCTATTACGCTTTCTTTAAAGGGTGGCTGCTTCTAAGCCAACCTCCTGACTGTTTTAGCCTTCCCACTTCGTTTTCCACTTAGCTATACTTTGGGACCTTAGCTGGCGGTCTGGGTTGTTTCCCTCTTGACACCGGACGTTAGCACCCGATGTCTGTCTCCCAAGCTCGCACTCAACGGTATTCGGAGTTTGCAATGGTTTGGTAAGTCGCGATGACCCCCTAGCCATAACAGTGCTCTACCCCCGTCGGTGATACTTGAGGCACTACCTAAATAGTTTTCGGAGAGAACCAGCTATTTCCAAGTTTGTTTAGCCTTTCACCCCTACCCACAGCTCATCCCCTAATTTTTCAACATTAGTGGGTTCGGTCCTCCAGTGCGTGTTACCGCACCTTCAACCTGGCCATGAGTAGATCACTTGGTTTCGGGTCTACACCCAGCGACTGATTCGCCCTATTCGGACTCGATTTCTCTACGGCTTCCCTATGCGGTTAACCTTGCCACTGAATGTAAGTCGCTGACCCATTATACAAAAGGTACGCAGTCACGGAACAAGTCCGCTCCTACTGTTTGTATGCACACGGTTTCAGGTTCTATTTCACTCCCCTCCCGGGGTTCTTTTCGCCTTTCCCTCACGGTACTGGTTCACTATCGGTCGATATCGAGTATTTAGCCTTGGAGGATGGTCCCCCCATGTTCAGACAGGATTTCTCGTGTCCCGCCCTACTTGTCGCAAACTTAGTTCCACACCGATGATTTCATATACGGGGCTATCACCCTCTATGGCCGGAGTTTCCAATCCGTTTTATTATCAAAGATGCTAAATCTTGCAGGCTCTTCCCATTTCGCTCGCCACTACTTTGGGAATCTCGGTTGATTTCTTTTCCTGTAGCTACTTAGATGTTTCAGTTCGCCACGTTCGCTTTGCAACCCTATGTATTCAGGTTGCAATGACCTTACGGCCGGGTTTCCCCATTCGGAAATCTGCGGATCAATGTGTGTTTGCTCACTCCCCGCAGCTTATCGCAAGCTACTACGTCCTTCATCGCCTGATATCGCCAAGGCATCCACCATGTGCACTTAGTCACTTGTCCCTATAACGTTAGCTTCTGGTGTCTGTTATCGAATCTCTTCAATCCCAGGTTCATCACCAAAAACCGGTTATAGTTCTTTACTACTTATGAGTATTACTTTAGCGTTTGCCGTATCTCAAGGAATTTGATTTTTTCTAAAACTTGTCTTTCGACAGCTTTTTCAAACTCGCTTTTTAATACTATGTTTGTTCGATACAATCACAACCCTTCCATAAATTCGATTAGCTCGTCATTGCTGACTCACCAACCTCTCTTTACAGAAATAATTTTGATTATTTCTACTTTACTTCTTCTAAATTGTTAAAGAACGAGAACTACTTATTACTATGTCTTTCGCTTTGAAAGTACAAACCTAAATCTCTGTGCTCTATTCTTACTATGCACTGACTTACGTTTGCACTGTCGAGATCTTGTGGTGGGTCTGGTTGGGCTCGAACCAACGACCCCCGCGTTATCAACACGGTGCTCTAACCAACTGAGCTACAGACCCGATTCCTATTACTTCTACCAGAATCTTGGTGGAGGATGACGGGATCGAACCGACGACCCCCTGCTTGCAAAGCAGGTGCTCTCCCAGCTGAGCTAATCCCCCTTTTCGGGAACATGATCTCTTACCTGTGTTCTCTGTTCATTATCATTAACAGTCAATAAGTGTGGACACTTAACTACGCGCTACTCTAGAAAGGAGGTGATCCAGCCGCACCTTCCGATACGGCTACCTTGTTACGACTTCACCCCAGTCACGAACCCTGCCGTGGTAATCGCCCTCCTTGCGGTTAAGCTAACTACTTCTGGCAGAACCCGCTCCCATGGTGTGACGGGCGGTGTGTACAAGACCCGGGAACGTATTCACCGCGACATGCTGATCCGCGATTACTAGCGATTCCAACTTCATGTAGTCGAGTTGCAGACTACAATCCGGACTACGATACACTTTCTGGGATTAGCTCCCCCTCGCGGGTTGGCGGCCCTCTGTATGTACCATTGTATGACGTGTGAAGCCCTACCCATAAGGGCCATGAGGACTTGACGTCATCCCCACCTTCCTCCGGTTTGTCACCGGCAGTCTCATTAGAGTGCCCTTTCGTAGCAACTAATGACAAGGGTTGCGCTCGTTGCGGGACTTAACCCAACATCTCACGACACGAGCTGACGACAGCCATGCAGCACCTGTGTAAAGGTTCTCTTTCGAGCACTCCCAAATCTCTTCGGGATTCCTTCCATGTCAAGGGTAGGTAAGGTTTTTCGCGTTGCATCGAATTAATCCACATCATCCACCGCTTGTGCGGGTCCCCGTCAATTCCTTTGAGTTTTAATCTTGCGACCGTACTCCCCAGGCGGTCTACTTCACGCGTTAGCTGCGTTACCAAGTCAATTAAGACCCGACAACTAGTAGACATCGTTTAGGGCGTGGACTACCAGGGTATCTAATCCTGTTTGCTCCCCACGCTTTCGTGCATGAGCGTCAGTGTTATCCCAGGGGGCTGCCTTCGCCATCGGTATTCCTCCACATATCTACGCATTTCACTGCTACACGTGGAATTCTACCCCCCTCTGACACACTCTAGCCTTACAGTCTCCAATGCAGTTCCCAGGTTGAGCCCGGGGATTTCACATCAGACTTATAAAACCGCCTGCGCACGCTTTACGCCCAGTAATTCCGATTAACGCTTGCACCCTACGTATTACCGCGGCTGCTGGCACGTAGTTAGCCGGTGCT
Source organism: Undibacterium sp. KW1 (assembly GCF_009937955.1). Lineage (NCBI taxonomy): Bacteria > Pseudomonadati > Pseudomonadota > Betaproteobacteria > Burkholderiales > Oxalobacteraceae > Undibacterium > Undibacterium sp. KW1. The sequence goes on from NZ_AP018439.1 coordinate 5,386,752, forward strand.
TATTCTTCAGGTACCGTCATTAGCATTCCGTATTAGGAAACACCGTTTCTTCCCTGACAAAAGAGCTTTACAACCCGAGGGCCTTCTTCACTCACGCGGCATTGCTGGATCAGGGTTGCCCCCATTGTCCAAAATTCCCCACTGCTGCCTCCCGTAGGAGTCTGGACCGTGTCTCAGTTCCAGTGTGGCTGGTCGTTCTCTCAAACCAGCTACTGATCGTCGCCTTGGTAGGCTTTTACCCTACCAACTAGCTAATCAGATATCGGCCACTCCATGAGCACGAGGTCTTGCGATCCCCCGCTTTCATCCTTAGATCGTATGCGGTATTAGCGTAACTTTCGCTACGTTATCCCCCACTCTAGGGTATGTTCCGATATATTACTCACCCGTTCGCCACTCGCCGCCAGGTTGCCCCGCGCTGCCGTTCGACTTGCATGTGTAAGGCATGCCGCCAGCGTTCAATCTGAGCCAGGATCAAACTCTTCAGTTTAATCTCTGTTTTGTGTTCATTTCTGAACTGTGTCATGTGACTGACACATCGCTCACTCAAAATACTGACAGTTCAATGACTCATCTCTGAATCATCGTCTTGCTTTGTTATTTCTTGTGAACACTTGCTATATTATTTAAGCATTCCATTCAACCTAGATCGAATGGTGCGCTTCACCAAGTGCCCACATTTATTGACTGTTAATTGTTAAAGAACCTAAATCTTTTCTACCTAACCGGACTACTTATTCATCCAGTTTTGCGTCGCAGCGTTGTGTGCGTCAGCAGCAGAGAAACGAGATTATGAAGCACTTATTCGCCGCTGTCAACACCTGCAACTCATTTCGTTTTGTTTCGTTCTTGCGAACTAGCTAAACTGTTGCAAACTATTCACAGCAACCAGATCTTTCCGCAGCTTTTAACTTCTCCGCTCAATCTCCAGCTTTGCTTCATTTCTCACCCGCTCTTCAGCGGGAGGCGAACTATAGCAAACTTCCCCTCCCCTTTGCAAGACCCTGGCGTAAATTATTTAGGGCGTTTGTAGAAAAAGCATAATCAAGGGGTGCGCTGCGCGCACCCTGCTGCTTTCTTATTATTTATGGATATGCCTGTGAACGGGCATCACGCCTCATTCACGATCGACGCTGGGCTCCTGCTTGCGCAGGAGCAACGCATCGGAGGGCTTCTATATTAATCGTATTTCGCTTATCGACCGAAAACCATTCCCGCCCTAAGCCTCTCCTTGAAAGGCAGGGGTTTCATGGCTTTGCGGGATGCTGGAATTGCTGCATGAGTGAGATGGATTTTTTCAAACTATATAGACGCTAGACGCGGCTTATATTTATAGAGGCGCGGCCATATATAGCGCGCCTCTATCTATGTAGTAAGTAGAGGCGCGATTACTTATTCTTAAATACTGCCGGACGTTTCTCCAGGAAGGCTTGCATACCTTCTTTCTGATCTTCCGTACCAAAACTCGCCTGGAACAAACGACGCTCATACTGTATGCCTTCTGACAGCGTCGTTTCATAAGCGCGGTTCACAGACTCCTTCGCCATCATGATGATAGGCAAAGACATGGAAGCGATCACATTCGCTGCAGCGAAAGCCTCTTCCATCAACTTGTCCAGTGGCACTACACGGGATACCAGGCCTGCGCGTTCTGCTTCAACCACATCCATCATGCGTGCAGTCAGGCACATGTCCATGGCTTTGGATTTGGAGATCGCACGTGGCAGGCGCTGTGTGCCACCAGCACCTGGCAGAGTGCCCAGCTTGATTTCTGGCTGGCCGAACTTGGCATTTTCTGCAGCAATGATGAAGTCACACATCATGGCGACTTCGCAGCCACCACCGAGAGCATAGCCTGCAACAGCGGCGATGACTGGCTTACGTATCTGGCGCATGGTTTCCCAGTTGCGGGTGATGTAGTCATCTTTATAGGCATCCATGAAGCTATAGCCGACCATGGCGGCGATGTCAGCACCGGCGGCGAAGGCTTTTTCACTGCCCGTCAGGATGATACAGTGAATGTTTTCATCCTTGTCGAAAGCTTTCAGTGCCAGGCCCAGTTCATCCATGAGCTGATCATTCAGCGCATTCATGGCCTTGGGGCGGTTCAGGGTGATCAAGCCGACTTTGTCGCGGGTTTCAGTCAAAATACATTCGTATGTCATAGATGCTCCTGATTTTATTAAGTAGTGATATGCAGCATGAATGCCGGTATATCTATTGTAATGCGCCGGACCAGCACCTGTAATGAGGTACGCAAATAAGCACACAAATTAGCAGGTACAATGCGCTTAGTTTATTGAGCGAGGTGGATGCGATGTGGTTATTAGCGCTGGAAGCAGGCGTAGCGATGTTCATGCTGATTTTTATCGTCTGGTGGACGATGTTTCATGGTCGCGCACCAGAAAGACCAGAAACACCACCCAAGGAAGATAAAAAGCCTATAGAACAAAGCAAGCAAAGCCAGGATAATGGAAATCCGCAATAAGCCTGGACTGTGCCAGTATCAATGCAGGGTACGCGGCAAAGACAAAACAAACTCAGGTATCTCTGCCTCAAAGCGATGGGCATCTTCTGCCACGCAGAAATAAGTGCCCTTCATGCTGCCCTGTGGGGTCCTCAATGAACTGCCGCTGGTGTATTCAAAGCTTTGCCCTGGCGCCAGGAAGGGTTGATGGCCGACTACACCCAGGCCCTTGACTTCTTCTACATGGTTGGTACTGTCGGTAATGATCCAGTGGCGTGAAATGACTTGCGCTGCCACAGTGCCGGTATTATTGATGGTGATAGTGTAGGCAAAAACGAAATTGTTTTGCTCAGGATCGGACTGATCTTTGAGGTATTGGGTCGCCACCGATACACTTATTTCATACGCTGCCATAATTTTCTTTCATGATGAACTATGTTCATTGTGCCAGACGAAGACAACAGCCGCTTGCCCTCACAAGGTAAAATAGCATATCTTTTTCAAGCACGATTCCATCATGACTACTTTCCGCATTGCTCCCAGTATATTGTCTGCCGATTTCGCCCGTCTGGGAGAAGAAGTCCGCAATGTTGTCGCCGCTGGCGCAGACATGATCCATTTTGATGTCATGGACAATCATTATGTTCCCAACCTGACCATAGGCCCCATGGTGTGCGAAGCGATACGCCCACATGTGCAAGTGCCTATCGATGTGCATCTGATGGTTAAGCCAGTAGACCGTATCATCCCCGACTTTGCCAAGGCAGGTGCGAATATCATCACCTTCCACCCGGAAGCATCTGAACATATAGACCGCAGCCTGCAAACCATACGTGACCATGGTTGCAAGGCTGGCCTGGTATTCAACCCTGCCACGCCATTGCATGTACTGGAAAACGTCATCGATAAAGTCGATATCGTTTTGATCATGTCGATCAACCCCGGTTTTGGTGGCCAGACTTTTATCCCGCATACACTGAAAAAAATCGCACAAGCACGCAAGATCATTGATGAATCTGGCCGCGACATCATGCTGGAAGTGGATGGCGGCGTCAAAATCGAGAACATCGCAGAAATAGCTCGTGCTGGTGCCGATACCTTTGTTGCCGGTTCTGCCATATTTGGCAAGCCCGACTACAAGGCCATCATTGATGCCATGCGCGCTGAGTTATCCAAGGTTTAATCCCTCTATTCATCTTCAGGCTTTTCGTCATTCCAGGTGGAAAGCCTATCTCTGATCGCCCCACCATGTTCAGCCAAATCAAAGCCGCCATCATCGATCTTGACGGTACCATGATAGATACCGCACCAGACTTTCTGGTCGCCATCAACCGCATGCGTGAAGGCTTTGCGCTGGCACCGTTGACGCTAGATGTCATCAAGACCATGGTGGGCAAAGGCTCTGAAAATCTTATCCAGCAAGTCTTGTCGCTGGATTTTGATGCGGATGGCGTAGCAGCGCGCTTTACTGATGCATTGGCTGCTTACCAGCGTCATTACCTGGCTATCAATGGTGATCACAGCCAGCTTTACCCTGAGGTGCATGAAGGTCTGCAGGCCATGCGTGACCTGGGATTGCGCCTGGTATGCGTTACCAATAAGCCACTGGCATTTGCCCATCCGCTGATGCAAAAGAAAGAAATCAGCTCTTATTTTGAACAAGTCTATGGCGGCGACAGCTTTGCAAAAAAGAAACCTGATCCCCTGCCCATGCTCGAAGCCTGCAAGGCTCTGGGCTTGCCGCCATCACAAGTGCTGGCCATAGGCGATTCCAGCAATGATGCGATAGCCGCCCGCGCTGCCGGTTGCCCGGTCTTGACAGTGCCGTATGGATACAACCACGGCGAAGCTGTACAAAATATTCAAAGTGATGGTATAGTCGAAACCCTGTTGGTAGCAGCACAACTGCTGTCAGCGAAAAACTCTCATTGACTTTCAAACCATTCACATAACGAATGTTCATCGATAACAAACGTTCCATGATCACTCCAGGCACTTTTGAGGCCTGGCTATGGCGACGCTGGCAATTCTGTTAAACCACGAATGCCGCGAGTGGCTGTGCACATCCCAAGCACATCTTCTTGCTTGTTATATCAATCTGTCTTACCCGTCCATACTCTCTTGAGCGAATTTGTGTGCGCTGCTAGCTGCTGCAGACGCGTGCATAAGCCTTAGGAGCAGGCAGGCGGTTGAAAGAAAACCATGACCGAACTCGAATTCAAATCGTTGGCCGCGCAAGGCTACAACCGTATCCCCATGATTGCGGAAGCTTTCGCCGATCTGGAAACCCCGCTCACCCTGTATCTGAAACTCGCGCAAACCCAGAATGCCGGCAAGAATACTTTCTTGCTTGAATCCGTCATGGGTGGCGAGCGTTTTGGACGCTATTCCTTCATAGGCTTGCCTGCCAATACCCTGGTGCGCAGCTTTGGCGACAAAGTCGAAGTCCTGAAAAATGGCCAGATCATCGAAAGCCGCGACATGAACCCGCTGGATTTCATTGCTGAATTCCAGGCGCGTTTCAAGGTGGCATTGCGCCCTGGCCTACCACGCTTCTGCGGTGGTCTGGCTGGCTACTTTGGTTACGACGCCGTGCGCCATGTAGAAAAACGCCTGGCTGGCAAGGCACCAAAAGATGATCTGGGCTTGCCAGAAATTCAGTTATTGCTGACTGAAGAACTGGCCGTCATCGACAATGTATCCGGCAAACTCTATCTCATCGTGTATGCCGACCCTACCCAGCCAGAAGCCTGGTCCAAAGCCCGCCAGCGTCTGAAAGACTTGCGCGCCATGCTGCGCCGTAGTGTTGATGCGCCTGTTACATCGGCTTCAGTCCGTACAGAAGCCATACGCGACTTCGCCAAGGATGATTATCTGAAGGCAGTAGAAAAAGCCAAGGAATACATCATGGCAGGCGACCTCATGCAGGTGCAAGTTGGCCAGCGCATCAAAAAACCCTATGTCGATTCACCGCTGTCACTGTACCGCGCCTTGCGTTCGCTGAACCCTTCGCCTTATATGTATTTCTATAATTTTGGCGATATGCAAATCATCGGCGCATCTCCAGAAATCCTGGTGCGCAATGAGAGCCTGAATGATGGCAGCAAGAAGGTCACGATACGCCCACTGGCAGGCACCCGCCCACGCGGCGCTACTCCAGAACGCGATGCAGAACTGGCGAAAGAATTGCTGGCTGACCCGAAAGAAATCGCCGAACACGTGATGCTCATCGACCTGGCCCGCAATGACATAGGCCGCATTGCCCAGACCGGTAGCGTCAAGGTCACCGACCAGATGGTCATCGAAAAATATTCGCACGTGCAACACATCGTCTCGAATGTAGAAGGTGTCTTGCAAGCCGATTTGTCCAACCTTGATGTATTGAAAGCCACCTTCCCGGCAGGCACTTTGTCTGGCGCTCCCAAGGTCAGGGCGATGGAACTCATTGATGAACTCGAACCCGTCAAACGAGGCATCTATGGCGGTGCCTGCGGTTACCTGTCCTTCGGCGGTGAAATGGATTTGGCGATTGCCATACGCACCGGTGTCTTGAAGGATGGCATGCTGTATGTACAGGCAGCCGCTGGCGTGGTGGCTGATTCAGTGCCAGAAATGGAATGGCAGGAAACCGAAAACAAGGCGCGCGCAGTATTGCGTGCAGCTGAACAAGTGCAAGATGGCCTGGATGGAGAGATTTGATCAAATGCCAGACCAAAAATCTCACCTGATTGCCACCCAGTCATCCCTTACGCTGTTTTAAGAGGTCTTACTTATGCTACTGATGATAGACAACTACGATTCCTTCACCTACAACCTGGTGCAATATTTTGCCGAGCTGGGTGAGGATGTGCGTACCTACCGTAATGATGAAATTACGATAGAAGAGATAGAGGCGTTGAAGCCTGATCATATCTGCATTTCGCCCGGTCCTTGTACACCAGCAGAAGCAGGTGTTTCCATCGCCGTCATAGAACGCTTTGCTGGCAAGACGCCTATCCTCGGTGTCTGCCTTGGTCACCAGGCCATAGGTGCGGCATTTGGCGGCAAAGTCATCCGCGCCAAGCAGGTCATGCATGGCAAGACTTCTGCCATTGCGCATACTGGCGTTGGCGTCTTCAGAAATTTACCCAGCCCTTACACGATTACCCGTTATCACTCCCTGGCGATAGAACGCGCCAGCCTGCCGGATTGCCTGGAAGTGACTGCATGGACAGATGACGGCGAAATCATGGGTGTGCGCCATAAGGAATTCAATCTCGAAGGCGTGCAATTCCACCCCGAATCCATATTGTCCGAGCATGGCCACGCCCTGCTGAAAAACTTTTTGACTGGAACAGCATCATGACCATCTCTCAACAAGAAGCACTGACACGCCTGATAGAACACCGTGAAATTTTTCACGATGAAATGCTGTTCCTGTTCCGCAAACTGATGGGTGGCGAAATGTCGCCAGTCATGATCACCGCGCTGACTATGGGCCTGCGCGTCAAGAAAGAAAGCATAGGCGAGATCACCGCAGCAGCTCAAGTGATGCGTGAATTCTCGACCAAGGTACCACTGGCAAATACGGACAACATGATCGACATCGTCGGTACTGGTGGTGACGGTGCGCATACTTTCAATATCTCTACTGCATCGATGTTCGTTACTGCCGCCGCTGGTGCGCGTGTTGCCAAGCACGGTGGCCGCAGTGTGTCTTCCTCTTCCGGCAGTGCCGATGTGCTCGAATCATTGGGCGCGAACATCAACCTCAAGCCTGAACAAATTGCCCAGTCGATAGCACAAACCGGTATAGGTTTCATGTTTGCACCGAATCACCATGCGGCGATGAAGCATGCGGCGCCGGTGCGCCGTGAACTGGGTGTACGTACCATCTTCAATATCCTGGGGCCACTGACCAACCCTGCTGGCGCACCGAATATCTTGATGGGCGTATTCCACCCTGATCTGGTGGGTATACAAATCCGCGTCTTGCAAAGACTGGGGGCGCAACATGCACTGGTGGTGTGGGGGCGTGACAATATGGATGAAGTCTCACTCGGTGCACCGACCATGGTAGGTGAGCTCGTGAATGGTGAAATCCGCGAATACGATATCCACCCGGAAGACTTTGGTTTGCAAATGGTATCCAACCGCAATCTGCGTGTAAATGGTGCAGACGAATCAAAAGCCAAGATATTGGAAGTGATGAACAATGTTGAAGGCGCAGCAACTGATATCGTCGCCCTGAATGCAGGTACAGCCCTGTACGGTGCAGGCATAGCCACGTCGATTGCAGATGGCGTCAAGCTGGCCCAGGCAGCTATCGCATCCGGCGCAGCCAAGGCCAAGCTGGAACAGTTCATAGCAGTCACCCAGCAATTAGGGAAGTAAGCCCATGTCAGACATTTTAAATAAAATCCTGGCAGTCAAAGCCGATGAAGTGGCAGCAGCAAAGAAATATCAATCCTTTGCCAGCCTGCGTGCAGAAGTAGAGAGCAACAAGGAAGCCCAAGCAGATCTGCGCGGTTTTGAAGGCAGCTTGCGTGACAAGATTGCTGCCGGCAAGGCAGCGGTGATTGCCGAGATTAAAAAGGCTTCGCCTTCAAAAGGCGTGCTGCGTCCCGACTTTCACCCAGCAGAGATTGCGCAAAGCTATGCTGAACACGGTGCGGCCTGTTTGTCAGTGCTGACCGATATACAGTTCTTCCAGGGCGCGCCGGAATACCTGCAACAGGCGCGCGCTGCCTGCGCTCTGCCAGCATTGCGCAAGGATTTCATGATTGATCCTTACCAGATCTATCAGGCCAGACATTGGGGAGCAGATTGCATCCTGCTCATCGCCTCTGCACTAGATCACGGCTTGATGGCCGACCTGGAAGCCTGCGCACATGAACTCGGCATGGGTGTGCTAGTTGAGGTACATGACGCGCAAGAGCTGGACACCGCGCTGAAACTCAAGACCGCCATGCTGGGCATCAATAACCGTAACCTGCGTACTTTTGAAGTGTCTCTGGATACGACCATAGGTTTGCTGCCAAGGATTACGTCGGATAAACTGGTGATTACCGAATCCGGCATCATGTCAGCAGCGGATGTCACCCGCATGCGTGAAGCGAATGTGCATGGCTTTTTGGTGGGAGAGGCTTTTATGCGGGCTGAGAACCCAGGAGAGGAATTAGCCAAAGTGTTTGGGTAACTTGCGACAGAAGCGCAAGTTTAGCCCAGCCCCCCAAAAAATATAACCTTTACTCCCAATGTCGTCGCTCCTGCGCAGGCAGGAGCCCAGCGACTTTCGTTGGTTATCGACGGTACTTGTAAAGTCCGCGTAAAAAATACTCTCGCCCTTCAATGCAAACGAGGAAATTGCATCGGGCGGAAATCAAACTCACCACTTACACCCCTTCCCACTTACCGTATCCGCCACGATCACCCCAGCGACAAGCAAACCGGATATGGCAACATTCCCTATTCTCGCCCCTTCCGAATACGCATTCATGCAGTTTTTGCGTTTGGCATCCGCGACGTCTCTGCCAAATTTTTCTTCCATTCTCAATTCAGTCACGGGCTGACTAAAAGCCAGTGCAGGCTCTTTCAAGCGCTGTTTCTTGTCATTCGCAACAGCGCCACGCCGCAAAGCATCGAGATCAAGCGAGGCTGAATTACTCTCAGTCGCAACTTGAGTAGCTGGCACATCAGTGACAGGTAAGGTCTGGGGTTCAGGCGTTGAGTTTGCAGAAATTGGCTTGCTATTTTCACGAACAGATGGCAATCCCGGCGCAAGCGTCCTGGGTGACCGGACAACTTCAGGCTGGGTTTCAGGCCTGGTTTTGGGAAGAGACTTAGTCACAGGCTGCACCATACTGATATCCAGATACGCCAGCCCGTCTTGCTTTGCTACATATCGTCCGTGTATCTGCCGCAAACCCAGCAACAGGAACAGGTGCAATAGAATAATCCCTGCCCAGTTCGCAGACTTTTGCCATAACGCTTGCTGCGGGTAAGAAGGTGACACTGTCATGCAAGCCCAGGCTGAGAGATAATTTAATATGACAAAATCATACTATAGAAAGTTCAGCGCCTGCGCAGCAGAAATAGCAGACATAAAAAAACGCCGTACAGCAAATCACTGTACGGCGCGTTATCAGATATCAGATTAGATGCAGTTTACAACTTACTTCTTGCCAGACTTCTGAAAGCTTGGTCTCACCAAACTGGCAACCTTGCCTGCTGCCTGCACTGTCAGGCTCACGGCTGGTACATCATCCGCCTGCAATTTAGCCTGCACTGTCAACAATTCATCACGGCGGAAGGCATGAATCTGCACAGTCTCACCTACGCGATACCGTCCCAGCGCCGTAGCCAGACTATCAGCAGCATCTGCAGCAGTGACACGCAAACCATTGATGGCGATGATGAGATCGTTGGGCGACAAACCAGCGACATGTGCTGCACGGCCTTCATGTGCATTGGCGATCTTGCAGTCATTACCGTCGCGCACTACACGCACGCCAAGGCTGGCTTTTTTATTTCCACTGCCTTCATTTACCTGCAAGGCGAAGTCTGCATACAAACCTGCCAGCGGCACATCTTCAGTACCGCGTACATGCTTGTCGAGGAAGCGGCGTACATTCACGCCTGTGACTTGCTCGACCAGACTTTCAAACTCAGTCTCGCCCAGGCCTTGCTGCTTGCCTGAGAGGCTGCGCTCATAAAAGTCGCGGCCAAATTTTTGCCACATGGCGCGCATGACGTCATCGAGGGATTTTTTACCTGCAGTTTCTGCACGTATCATCAAATCCAGGCCCAGTGCCACCAGAGAACCCTTGGTGTAATAACTGACTATCGCATTCGGTGAATTTTCATCCTGGCGATAGTACTTGGTCCAAGCATCGAAGCTGGATTCAGCCACGCTTTGCTTTGTACGACCGCTGCCACGTGTCACCATATTGATGGTTTTGGCCAGCAATTTGAAGTAAGCAGCTTCATCAATCACGCCTGCACGTACCAGCATCAAGTCATCATAGTAGCTGGTGAAGCCTTCAAATACCCACAGCAGGCTGGTGTAGTTTTCGTGACGCAAATCATAGCTGGCAAAGGCCGCAGGCTTGATGCGCTTGACGTTCCAGGTGTGGAAATATTCATGGCTGCACAGGCCCAAAAAGCCGCGATAGCCATCGCTCATTTCCGCCTGGTGTTTGACTGGCAAATCAGTGCGGTTGCAAATCAACGCAGTAGAAGCACGATGCTCCAGACCGCCATAACCTTCGCCCACCACCATGGTCATGAAGACATAGCGGTCCATTGGTGCTTTTTTGGTGCGCGGTTCGAAGAAAGCGATTTGCGTTTCACAGATTTTTTGTACATCTGCGACGATGCGCTCCATATCCATATTCGGTACTTTGCCGGTCACGACAAAATCATGCGAGATGCCGTGCGCATCAAATGTCGCCAGCGCAAAATCACCCATTTCAACCGGGTGATCTATCAGTTCATCATAATTGGCGGCTATATAAGTACCAAAGCCGTAGCGCTTGGCTTTCAGCTCAGGTAGCGACGTGGCAACGCGCCAGGTCTTGCAGGCGACATCGTCAGAACGCTGGATATCAACCACATGCGCATTCATTTCCTGGCCATGCACGCTCAAAAATACGCTGGTGCCATTGAAGAAACCATGGCTTTGATCGAGGTGCGCTGCACGAACCGACAAATCCCAGGCATATACTTCATAAGTGATGCGCAGAGCGCCTTTGCAAGGCGCAGCTTGCCAAGTGTGTTTGTCGAGCTTTTTCAGTGCGACTTTTTTGCCGTCAGAGCTGGCCTTGATCTGCACGATGTTGCGGGCAAATTCACGCACCATATAACTGCCGGGTATCCATGCCGGCAAGCTGACGATCTGACCATCGGTATCAGGTGCTGCGATATCCAGCGTGACCAGGTACATATGTCCGGCCAGGTCCTTGGGGACGATGGTATATGCCAGTGCATGGGCTGATGCAGACACGTTCGTCACTTGTCTCTTTGTTGTTATCGTTTTTTTCATTCTGAACGATCTTTCTGTTTCTTAAATAATGAGTACTGAAGTGAGGAGTGGGAAGTCGGAACAGAATTTTATGACGCGGTGTAATTACGTACATTGGCCGCAATAAAAGTAAATAACTGCGCCCCTACAACTGCACGTGTCAATTGCAAACGCAAATTGATAAACCATGCTGGCACACCATAAGATTGATAGAGACGCTTGTCTATCTTGTAGGTCGCGATAAAACCGGCAACCTGCACGATAAAACCTATCAGCATATGGTTCAAAAACAGCCAGGCAATAATAATGGGAACTACGCCCCAGATCAGGACTTTTTTGTTTTCATTCTCATGCCCGCCACCTGCCATGAGAGCGACGCCCCAATGCAGGCCGCCAAGAAAAGACAAAATCACAATGCCATAATGCAGTTGTGCCTTGATCAGAGCCCCCAACCAGTCTGGATGCACGATCCAGCAAGCCAGCGTCAAAAAGATAAATGGTGCAAGCCCGGCAATGCCTATCCGTATTGCCAGTTTTCGATTGAGATTATCCATACATTTTGGCAGCACCAATACCGCCCACTTCTAAATCAGGTGGAAGAAAACCGCTATTCTATGGTTATTTTAGTTGTATAGATATATCCACAAGCTATTTAGAAGCAACAAAACTGGCGGTGAAGGTCAAAAATTGTGGAAAATCCTTAGCCGTCGTACGTATCGTCTGTGAAACCATATCTTATTTGCAGTATTTTAATCACAAAATCATTGAATCCTGTATTTCAAGCATTTGCTTTCCCGCCTTTACCCAAATGGCTGAGCAAGGCATCGCAGGTATCAATATCCTCATGAATGCCAGGGTCATCCACTTCTATTTGCGTGAGCGGATTGCTTTGTAAAACACTGCGGGCACCAACATCACCCTGCAAATCCAGCAATTGCGGCAAGTATTGATTGGCAAACCCAACCGGGTTACCGCGCCGTCCCTGATACACCGGCGCGACTATTCCAGCCCCTGCCTGCAAGGCTTCAAACAATAGTGATATGGTAGAAGTTTTTACTGAGGGCATATCGGCGAGGGCGATGACCCATCCAGCACTGTCAGCGGTGGCACGCAAGGCATGTTTGAGAGAATTAGCCATGCCCGCATCAGCGTCATGACAGACCAGGCACTCAATACCCATTGCCTGCAATTGGCCTGTCAACTCCGAATTATCTGGCCTCAGCACAGCAACAACATGCGGCATGACCGCCAGCAAATTGTGTGCGCTATGCTGGGCCACCGATTTGCCATACGCCAGTATTTGCAAGAGTTTGTCTTGCTGACCACTGGCATCAAAACGACGACCGCGTCCTGCTGCCAGCAAAATGCCTGTCCAGCGTGGCGACGAAGTCATCGTGAATTATTACTTTAAATGGATTAGTTGGCTTTGCTATTGCTGGCCGCTGCAGCAATCCTGCTTTCCAGCGTTTTGACATCCAGCATGCCAGGCGCACGCGTGCCATCTGTAAAGAAAACAGAAGGCGTACCCGTTACACGCAACTTTTGGCCAAGGGCAAAAATTTTATCGTTGGGTGTATTGCAGTTGGCAGCAGCCTCAGGTGCGACCTTGCCGTGCAACATCCATTCGTCCCAGGCCTTGTTACGGTCAGCAGAACACCAGATGTTTTTGGATTTGGTTTTGGAATCCTCTGCCAGAATGTTGTACATGAACGTGTAAACAGTGATGTTGTCCATCGTCGCCAGCGTCTTACGGAACTGTTTGCAATAGCCACAATTCGGATCTTCAAATACCGCAATGACACGCTTGCCATCACCCTTGACCATCTTCAGAGCAGAGTCCAGCGGCAGCTCAGAAAACTTCACCTTGGTCAGGTCATCTATCCTGGCCTTGGTGTAATTGGTGCCATTCTTTGCGTCTATGACTTCACCCGTGAACAGGAATTGTGCCTTCTCATCGGTGTACATGATATCTGAACCTATGCGTACCTCGAACAGACCTGAGTATGGCGTCTTGGTCACAGAATCAATCTTCACACCTTCGCGAAATGTGGGCTGTACCAGCTTGCGCACATTGGCTTCTTGCGCCGTCTCAGCAGCAAAGACACTGCCAGCCAAGGCCAGCGCAATGACCATCAGGCCTTGTAGAGTTTTTTTCATTTTCAATCTTCTTTCATTTTCTTCATACTTGTGCAAGAACGTCAAAACCATAAAATGCCTGGTCTGGTTCTTGGTCGCATTCATTGCTGCAAACTTACAAACACACCACGACACCACTCCGGGCTTATTTCCCCATGGCGTGGGCGATTAATTTGTTCTTTATGACCGGCAAGCGGTCCAGCAAGTTCAATCCCAGATCACGTATTGTACGCAAAGGCGTCAAATCAGATGCAAACAGGCGCGCCAAACCATCTGTGGTCGCCAGCATCAGCATCACTTCTTCCTTGCGCGCACGCTGGTAGCGGCCCAGCAAACGGGCATCACCGCAATCACGGTGTGTTTCTTTTTCTTTAATCACTTTCAGCAAATCAACCACGTCAGCAAAACCCAGGTTCATGCCATGCCCCGCCAGCGGATGCACAGCGTGCGCAGCATCCCCCACCAGCGCAACCCGTGGCGCGATCATGCTGTGCGGCCGCATCAGACGCAAAGGAAAAGCCTTGATCGCCTCTGGCAAAACTGGCTGCAAGGCACCAAGCACTTCACCACAATATGGCATCAAACGCTCAACCAGCGCCGACAAAGGCTCGCGCAATAAAGTCTCGGCCAGTGCATCGGGTGCCGACCATACCAGCGATACACGGTTACCCGGCAAAGGCAGCAAGGCGATAATGCCCTGCTCTTGTACAAACCACTGATGAGCAACACCATGATGCGGTTTGGTACATTCAAAATTAGTCACCACACCCTGCTGATGATAAGAACGGTAATCCAGTCCAATATCGCAAGCACCTCGTACCCAGGACTGTGCACCATCTGCGCCGATGATCAGAGACGCACGTATGCTGCTGCCATCGTCCAGCACTATTTGCGCAGCATCAGGCTGTACCACCAAAGCCTGCGCCCGCCCCTGCACCAACGTCAGATTTTGCGCAAACCGCAAAGCCGTATCCAGCGCCTGATTCAGATTCTTGTCTTCGATGATCCAGGCCAGTTCATTCACATGCGCGCCATAAGCATCAAAGCCCAGCCTGCCCGCATCGATACCGCCACCCTGCACCTGCATGGCTGACACAGGTGCTACCCGCGCCTGATCCAGTGCATCCCAGACTTTTAATGAAGACAGCAAATCATGCGCCACATGGTTAAGCGCATATACCCGCACATCCCAGTCAGCAGTTGAACCGGGAGCCGGATTTGGAACAACTGCAGGCACTCCAGAACCAGGAGCGCACAACAAGTTCACACGCAAACCCGCCTGGGCAAAGCCCAAAGCCGCCGCCTTGCCAACCGCCCCATTACCAACAATACAAATATCGCAATCCCGCACCTGAGCAGACATCAGTCCCCCATCAAAAACCAGATAATGCCCCATTATACGGGAAGCCCACCCACCTGCCCGATGCGCCAGATCAAAGCCCCGCCATAGAGGGAAACACAGATTTTTTTAGAAAAAGCTTGCAAACCGCACCCAACATGTCTATAATTCTTGGTCTTGGCCTGGTAGCTCAGTCGGTAGAGCAGAGGATTGAAAATCCTTGTGTCGGTGGTTCGATTCCGCCCCGGGCCACCAAGGAATAACCTTACAAAATGCCCGCTTCTTGAAGTGGGCATTTTTGTTTTCAAAACAACTCAGTCCTTGTGTCCGGTCTATTTCCGGTTCAAAGGAAAGCGTTGTTCCAACAGCCTGGGCTTCAATGTTCGACCGAACTTGCCAATTAGGATGCGCCCCCCACCCCGAGTCACGTGGCAGACTCGAGAAGTGGCACCGTTTGTGTCCGTATAATTTGTGCCCGATGTGCCAAAATTCACAAGGTCGGGTCGGTCGCAAAGCGAAATTCGGCGACATTTTTTGGCATAAAACCGTCGAGATCGCTCTCGATGGTAAATGAGACAACTGGCGCACATTCGTCGGGAAACGATCTGCTATCCTAGATAGAATCGCATCACGCAAAATTTAGCCGCAAGCTCACCCCTAAACGCTCTTCCTCGCCGCAGGTGTAGTAGAGTAATATACAACTATACAATTCTGGAATGTTATGGCTAGTGCGGAACAAATCAAGGCTCTGCTGAAGTCGCACCTGAACGGCGACGATAGCCATTTTTTGTCCGTTGCGATGCAGGTTGCAGCGCACGAAGCAAAGCTGGGACACGGGAAATTGGCCGAAGAACTACGAGACATGGTCGATGCAGCCAAGGCTCGACGCGTAAATGGCCAACCTGGAAAACTTGTACAACTGAGTCAGCCGCGCGGTGAGCTTGCTAGCCTTCTTAGCGTTAGTTACCCGGCCACGCGCGTTGTCGACATGGTGCTCGATGAAGATGTTGATAACCAACTGCTTCGTATTATCAAAGAACAACGACAGTTTGCGAAGATTCGCGAACATGGGCTGTCACCACGCCGCAAGCTTTTGCTAGTCGGGCGTCCAGGTTCAGGCAAGACTATGACTGCGTCGGCCTTGGCAGGAGAACTAGGTATACCGCTCTTCCTCGTCCGGCTTGATGCGCTCATCACCAAATTTATGGGTGAGACCGCAGCGAAACTGCGGCAAGTTTTTGATTCTATTGCCGAGGTGCGTGGCGTTTATTTCTTCGATGAATTCGACGCTATTGGTTCACAACGCGGATTGGCGAATGACGTGGGTGAGATTCGCCGAGTGCTCAATAGCTTCTTGCAGATGATTGAACACGACCATTCGAACAGCCTCATCATCGCAGCAACAAACCATCCTGAAATTCTTGACTATGCTCTCTTCCGTCGATTCGATGACGTGATCGAGTATAAGTTACCTGGTCATGAACAAGTCGCGATGTTGCTCAATCGTCGCCTAGGCAAATTCAAGCCAAAAAAATTCAACATGAAGATGGCTGTGAGTGAAGCCGAAACCTTGAGTTATGCCGAACTGTGCCGCGCGGTCGATGAATCGATCAAGGACGTGATCCTTCACGATGGAGACACGGTATCAGAGACTAGCCTAATCAACATGCTGCATGAGCGTAAGCAAATCAGCGTTAAATTAACCGGCAATAATTACAAAGAGCTGCCAACCAATGACGGAACCGGTAAGCGCTAAGCGCCCTCACCTCGTACTGATCGAGACATCCCAACGTAAGCCGTTCACAGCCCATACTCCAAATGGGGGAGCGAAACCGACTGTTCCCAACTTACCACGCGCCCAGCATGGCGCTTCGCTACACGCCCAATTAGCAGCGCTCGCACCAATCGCCGAGCGCGCCAAAGCGCTGCAACAGGAACAGGAACTTGAAGCCGGGTTTGGGGTGCAGATCCAATTCATTGGACAACCTGACGTGGAACTGGCATTCACAAAACTCGGCAATGACACGAAACGCATCGAATTGCTGAGTGTCCGCCAAGACGGCAACCATACAATCGCCAACGTCTTTGTGCCGGATGGACAGCTCGTGCACTTCGAGAAATACGTCACCGACTATCTCGCGGAAAAGAAGAATAAGAACGGCAGTGCACTCGACAACAAAGCGTTATTAAACACAATCGCATCAATTCGAGCGGCAGAATTGCGAGCTTTGTGGACAGACGACCCATCACTCCTCCCAGAAGACCAGTCCGTTGCGTTTTGGTGGGAGGTATGGCTTCCCGTTCGTGGTAAACATGGCGAAATCCGAGAGGAAGTTGTCAACGATTTCCGGAAACTTGCGGCGACGACTGGTTGCCAAGTCAGTACATCCCGAGCGGATTTCCCCGAACGTGTTGTCCTTCTCATGTATGGATCAGAGAACCAATTTTCACAGTCAGTGATGGCGTTGAACTGTGTCGCGGAGCTACGACGAGCAAAGGAAACCGCTGAATTTTTCGATGGCATGCCTGTTGAGGAACAACAAGGGTGGCAAGACGACCTACTTGCCCGAGCCATTTTTTCCGACGACGTGGAAAATGCCCCTCGAATTTGTTTACTCGATAGTGGTGTGAATCGAGCACATCCATTGGTTGCGCCAGTCATCCAAAATGACGACCTGCACACTGTCAGTCCTGCTTGGGGCGTTCATGATTTTGCAAATCATGGTACAGGCATGGTTGGTATTGCAGCATACGGAGACTTGACCGAAGCATTGTCGTCAAGTTTACCTATCCGAATTGATCATCTTGTGGAAGCTGTAAAACTAGTCGAAGACCATGGTGACAATCAGGGTTCAAATGAGCTTCATGCCAGCTTGTTCGCCGACGCGGTAAGCCAACCTGAAGTGGCGGCTCCAAATCGACCACGTGTATTCAATTCCACTGTCACATCTGCTGATTACCGGGATCGTGGTCGTCCGTCGAGTTGGTCTTCAATGGTGGACCGACTGGCGGCAGATGCCGACCACAACGGTGAATTTCCTCGGCTTTTCATTCAATCCACTGGCAATATGTTCGATCAGAACGCATGGCTGAACTATCCCGCATGTCTGTCTACGAATTTGATCCATGATCCAGGGCAGGCTTGGAATTCCCTTACAGTGGGCGCTTATACGACTAAGGTGGGAATTTCGGAGGCAGACTATCTCAATTGCACAACAATAGCACCAACCGGTGGGCTTAGCCCTATGACGAGTTCGTCTGCGACTTGGGAGCGAGCTTGGCCTTTGAAACCTGACGTTGTGTTTGAAGGTGGGAACGCCGCCCGCGACCCACTGGGTGCATGGGTCTTGCCCAGTTTGAGTCTGCTTACAACTCACAACAATCCACAAGAGCGGCTTTTTACCATTACGAACGCCACGAGCGCTGCATCTGTCCTGTGTGCACGCATGGCAGCGCAACTGATGGCTGAATACCCTGCTTTTAACCCCGAGACAATTCGCGCTTTGATTGTCCATTCGGCTGAATGGACGCCTGCGATGCAACAAACGTATTTACCTGCTCAAGGCGCGCCGACAAAAACTGATTATATTAACCTCATCCGACATTGCGGCTGGGGTGTTCCCAATGTTGATAGAGCCATTTGGAGCATGGCAAACTCATTGACCTTGGTGGTCGAGGACTCGATTCATCCGTACCAAAAAGAAGGTAGCACGGTCAAATCTAGAGATATGAATTTGCACACGCTACCATGGCCGAAAGATGAACTTGAAGCTCTTGGCGCTTTGCAGGTTGAAATGCGAGTCACGATTTCATATTTCATTGAACCAAATCCGTCTTCACGTGGATCAGCGTCAAAGTATCACTACCCGTCGCACCGCCTGCGATTTGATGTTCGTCGCGCTCTGGAACCGCTTGATGACTTCATTGCCCGTGTCAACGCCGCTGCGGCACAAGAGGACAATGGCGAGCATCAAAGTCCCCGTGACTCCGCCTGGATTCTCGGCGACAAGCGAAACAAAGGTTCCCTACATCAAGACACTTGGAAGGGTACTGCAGCCGACCTCGCAAGTCGTGGACACTTGGCAGTCTATCCTGCAGCGGGTTGGTGGAGAACACGCCAAAAACTTGAGCGCTACGATTTGCCAGCACGTTACTGTCTTCTTATATCGATTCGGACACCAGAGACAGATACCGATCTATACAACGCCATTGCTCAACAAATTGCAGTACCGGTTGTAAATATTGCCTAGAAGATGGCTGTAACCGAGCGATCCTTGGTGGCGCATGTAGGAGGTTTGAATGTCAACCAATGCCCACCGAGGGATTTTGAACACCTTCAAAAGCGTGCAATGCTTGCTTAGGACACATCAACATAGTTTCATGCGTACGAAGAGATTGAGTGGTGCGCGAAATTCGAGGCAAGAATTGTTTGGGTCATCTTACAAAATACCAGTTTCTTGAAATGGGCCTTTTTATTTAAAAAAAACCACTTATTCCTAATGTTCGGTTCATTGCCGAAATCACGCTCATTCGAGGCTACGCAGCTATATCAGATGAATATAAATTTATAGTTTCAAGGGGATTTTCGAATTAGAACTTGCAGCTTTCATTGACTTATAACGAGCGGATCGCCTTTTAGCAGCTAAAGGTCGGATACCACCTTTGTTAGTGCTGTTTGTTAGTTTTTCTGATCCACGTTGTAATGCCTCTTGTTGTTGATTTGCACTGAAGATTGCCCCACTTTGCTGGATAAATTGCATCTAAAATTGACCCACGTTTAGCACACAATCCTACTTATCTTGATGAGTAGGGAGCAGGAGTGATTGACGTGGCATTACTAGGTATTATTCGACGCTGGCACATTCGTGACCAGATTCCATTACCCGAGATCGCCAGACGACTGGGCATCTCTCGCAACACTGTCCGGCGCTATCTGCGCTCCGAAGTCAGAGAGCCAGCCTACGCGGATCGGCAAACAACAAGCGCCATCGATAAATATGCATTACAGCTTTCAAGCTGGCTTAAAACCGAAGCGAGTAAAAATCGTAAGCAGCGACGAAGCTTAAAGCAGCTTCATCTCGATCTGAAAGAACTGGGATTTGAGGGGTCGTATGACCGGGTGGCCGACTTCGCCAGGAAGTGGAAGGTGGATCAAACTGACAGGGTCAATTCAGCTAGCAAACGAACAATTCCATCTTTAAATGAAATATTAGGTGCCAAGAACGACTTAAATTCCTGTGAGAAACGTTGGGACACTAGTGATTTAAACATAGAAATTACTAAAAATGCAAATATGGGTACTACGTTGGGCTATTATGATCTCAAATAATATTGCTAATCGACGACGATATGGTCCAGGTGGCGCGGCTGATTTCTGAGGAAAATGCAATAATCCTTACTTCCGGCGCAGGCACAGACCTCGATTCTGGATTACCTAATTTCTGAGGTGAAACGGTTTCGAAAATTCCTGCTCTCGATAATTTGGGAATTAATTTTAACCAAATCGCCAACCCTCAAGGCTTTTCAATATCATCCAGAGTTGGCATGAAGCTTTTATGACTGTCACTTGCAGCTTTACCGCAATACTGTTCCCTATGAAGGCTTCCAATGTTTGCTGAAGCTAGCAGCAAACATGTCGCTAGGTTAGCGACAATTCACCAGCAGCACTCGCATATTCATAGTCGGAAAGATTCGTTTTGTCGCACAAAACAGGCCCATATACTGGGCCATCTGTCACTTATCCGTCACCACTCATGAAAAAGAATCTGCATATACTTGCTCTGGCCACCAGTGTCTTCCTTAGCGGAAGCGCATTAGCTGAAAACAAAGAAGTAGTCATCGCTTATCAGGACATGGTCGTGCCCTGGCGTTATGCGCAGGAAACGCACAACCTGGAACAAAAGACAGGATACAAAGTCACTTTCCGCAAGCTGGCCAGTGGTGCTGACGTGATCCGGGCGCTGGCCTCTGGTTCGGTGCATATAGGCGAAGCTGGGGCGGCACCGATTGCCTCTGGCTTGTCGCAGGGATTGAACATACAGTTGTTCTGGATACTGGACAATATCAATGACGCGGAAGCTCTGGTGGTGCGTAATGGAAGCAATGTCAAAACGCTGGCGGATCTGAATGGCAAGCGCATTGCAGTGCCGTTTGTCTCGACCTCGCATTTCCATACACTGCTGGCACTGGAACATGCAAAGGTAGATGCGCGCGGCGTCAAGATTATCAATCTGCGTCCACCAGAAATTGCTGCAGCGTGGGAGCGTGGTGATATTGATGCGACTTTCATTTGGGATCCAGTACTCGCCAAAGTGAAGAAGACTGGCAAGACCCTGATCTCTTCTGGCGAGATCGCCAAGCAAACTGGTACGGCAACCTTTGATGGCATCGTGGTCAACAAGGATTTCGCCAAACAGAATGATGCATTCCTCACAGAGCTGGTGAAGCTATTGGCGGCCACAGATGCCGACTACCGCAACAACAAGGCAAACTGGAAAACAGACTCAGCGCAAATCAAGGCAGTCGCCAAATGGGCTGAGGCTGCTGAGGTTCCTGCCAGCCTGGCACTATATGAGTTTCCGACTTTGCAGCAACAGGCGTCGGCACAATGGCTGGGTGGCGGTGCGGCTAAATCGCTGGCGGCAACAGCGGCCTTCCTGAAAACCCAGGGCACGATCCAGAATGTTTTGCCAGACTACAGTGCAGGAGTCAATGCCACATGGGTACGCAAAGCGGCAGCACAATAAGCCCGTCGGCTGCGCATAGCGGCGGCCGACTTGATATACGCAGGCTGTCGGTGCGCTTTGCCGCGGCCGGGTCTGACGAAGCACTGGCCTTGTCCGACGTCAACCTGTCTATCGCGCCAGGAGAATTTGTCGTCGCCCTTGGCCCTTCAGGATGTGGCAAGACCACTTTGCTGAATTGCCTGGCCGGTTTCATCCAAGCTTCTGAAGGTGAACTCACGCTGGATGATGTGGCAATCAATGGGCCCAGCCCTGACGTGGGTGTGGTATTCCAAAAGCATGCGCTGATGCCGTGGTTGAATGTGCTCGACAATGTCGCGCTGGGATTGCGCTTTAGGGGCATCGCACGTGAGCAGCGCAATGCGCTTGCGCTGGATCAGTTGCGTCTCGTGGGGCTTGAGCAATTTGTGGCGTCGCCCGTCTATCAATTGTCTGGTGGCATGCAACAACGGGTAGGGATAGCCCGTGCGCTGGCCAATAATCCGCGCGTGCTGCTGATGGACGAACCCATGGGTGCGCTTGATGCCCTGACGCGTGAGGCGATACAAGAACTGCTGGTCAAGGTCTGGCAAAGCAGCGGCAAGACTATTTTTTTTATTACCCATAGTGTAGAGGAAGCACTTTTTCTGGGCACGCGGGTAATCGTCATGTCGCCGCGTCCTGGCCGCATTGCCCAACAATTTGAGTTACCGTTTTCTGGCGAATATCTGGCCTCGGGCGATGCGCGTGCAGTCAAATCTTCACCGAACTTCATTGCCTGGCGTGAACGCCTGCTGCAACTTGTGCATCACCCTGTCTGAATATATCACTATGCCGCTATCATCCACTTCAGCTATCGCCCCTGATACCGTTTATACAGAGCTTGTAAAGCACGATGCTGTGCCGCAGATTCCTGTGGCCAGGGTGTACCCGCGACCGGGCAGTGGTAATACACTGGGCGTGACTATCGTCACTATCGCCATACTGCTGTCTGGCTGGTGGCTCATCACCGCAAGAGCCTGGGTGGAGCCCTTGTTCCTGCCCTCGCCTGCTGCCGTATGGCTGGCTGCTCAACAGGCCTGGACGGGCAATATACAAGGCGGGCTGCCCTTACTTCAGCATCTGGCCTGGAGTCTGGTACGCGTGTTTGGTGCATTCTTGCTGGCGGCTATCAGCGCCGTACCGCTGGGCTTATTGATGGGCACCAACCGTATCGTGCGCGGCATCTTTGATCCCATCCTGGAATTTTATAGACCGCTGCCGCCACTTGCCTATCTGCCCTTGATCGTGATCTGGTTTGGTATTGATGAAACAGCCAAGATATTGCTGATCTACCTGGCGTGTTTTGCACCTATCGCGGTAGCTACCCGCGCAGGCGTCATCAAGGTCGCTTCCGAACAATTGCATGCGGCACTGTCCATAGGCGCAAGCCAGTGGCAGTTATTACGGCATGTGATCTTGCCAGCGGCGCTGCCTGATATTCTGACCGGCTTGAGGATAGCCATAGGCTTTGGCTGGACCACGCTGGTCGCGGCTGAAATGGTGGCCGCGACGGCTGGCGTGGGGCAGTTGGTATTGAACGCGTCAAGCTTCTTGCGCACTGATATCGTGATCATGGGCATCATTCTCATCGGCATCGTGGCCTACCTGTTCGATTTGCTCATGCGCCGCCTTGAACGCAAGCTGGTGCCATGGAAAGCGCATAGCTGAGTACTTAGCGAATGAATTGGCGCGGCGCTTCAATTCAGAAGATATCTCAGCCGCGCCCAATTCGGGTCACTTCCAGAAAATATAATCCGCCTGGTAATTCACCGTCTGCTTGCTACCTGCACTACCCGCATCGCAAGTGCTGGATGGTGCGACACCACCTTTGGTTGCCACGCGCTGTATGTAAGTGACACCTGTCATGGCACCGCTGCCAGTTGCTGGATTGGCTTTGACCAGTTGATATGGAATATTGCCTGCGCCTGCTGGTGCCACTGCTACCTGGGTGGCGGTGACTTTGGAACCGTCCATGTTTTCCCATGTCGCTGGTGGGCCATAGTATTTGCCGACCTTGGTGCCGCTGCGATCACTGAGTGTGGCGTCCGGGCCGACGAAGGCCCATTCAAACTGGCCGGCCATGTCTTTCTTGGCGCGGCATTCATAGGTGATCAGCCCTGCGCCTACGGTCTGCATAGCTACTTTATTGCCTGCGGGCACCTTGACTGCATCTGGCAAGCTGTCTTGCGAGTAGGTGGCTGCCATGGGGCTCATGGAAGTGCAGCCTGCCAATAGTGCGCTGGCCAGCGCGGTGGAAATGCCAGTAGCGCGCGACGCGGTAGTCAGAGTAAAGGCTTTCATTTAAGGCTCCTGTATGGTGGTTGGGATATCAGTCTTTGATGACCAATATTTCAGATACGCAGGAGACTCATGAATGGATTCAACATTCTTTAAATAAATTATTCATTCACCAAAACTATTTGGCGGAATCAGTTCTCACCAGCCTGAATTTATTTCACTGTAAAATTGTCCACCCTATATGCAGGCAGAGACCTCAGTATCAGGTTCGCAACTTTAAGAGAAAATCAGCATGAACAAAAATCCGGCGCAATCTGAAAAAGACTTGCGTGCCCTGCTCAGGGCAAATAAACAGACTCTCAAGGGCATGAAGCTGCCGCAAGCCCTGAACCTGATGAGCGCTTACTACCAGGATATGCGCGACTACGACGTCATTACTACTGAAGGTGACGGCCTGGTGGTGTATGACGACATCACCAATCGCGGGCGCGGTACGCGCTTTGAAATAGGTATCGTCCGTCTGTTTTGCTTGCCTTCAGATAAAGCCAGCACAGAGCCGCAGCCTGCTCTGCGTTTGCGGCTGCGCCTGTGCTACAAGTTTGACATGGATATTGCGACCAGCGTACTGGCAGAAGACACCTGGTCATATTACTGCTGGTCTGTCGCCGATCTGGCAAAAATGTTGGATAAACTGAAGGGCGAAACGGCTTATCAGGTCTTGCAAGACAAGCAGCCTGCCGAAGTCAATATCAGTCTTGAGGAAACGACTTATCTGCCCTCAAAAAAATATCCTGCAACTGATGCGCAGCAAAACTGGTGGGGTGTATGGGATGTGGACTAATAGTCAGACGTAGTGTCAGCGAACATTGCCTTTACTGGTCTTCAGTAAAGGTGCAAGACTTTATTTTGATTTTGCCCGGATGATCTGGTTAAGACGAAAACCTTCAATATCGGTCTTGATCTGTATCCAGACCGGGAAATGATCAGACATCTGGTAGCTGAATTGCTGCAATGTGTAATTCTTACCTGGATATAGTCTGGCGATATTGGCCTCATCGACAAAAAAATCGACCACCCCGCCTGCATTGGTAAAATTCTCAGGCACGGTAGGCAAATGCAGTATC
Source organism: Undibacterium sp. KW1 (assembly GCF_009937955.1). Lineage (NCBI taxonomy): Bacteria > Pseudomonadati > Pseudomonadota > Betaproteobacteria > Burkholderiales > Oxalobacteraceae > Undibacterium > Undibacterium sp. KW1. The sequence goes on from NZ_AP018439.1 coordinate 5,411,821, forward strand.
TGGTCATAACGCGCATTGCCCTTCAGATTAGAGCCACCTATGTTGCGCTTGCCTGCTTTTAACTGCACCAGTGGCTTGGGTATCTGCAAGCCACAATCTACCAGGGCTGCAAATAGCTCATCCTTGATGGTCGGTGTATTAAAATCGCCAAACACGATCAGGTCATGGTCTTCTACATATTTACTCTCAAAGCGGCGCTTGATCCAGTTGCTGAAGCGCTGTAATTCATCACGGCGTGCGGCGGTGCTGTCCCCCATCTGGCATGCAGGGCCAGCGCCAAAAAATCAAAGTTACCGGCCCTGAATGAACACAAGTATGGCGCACGCCAGTAAGATTCTTTGGTGACCCATTCATCACCTTCCTTTGCCCTTTGCGCCTCTACTTCAGCGGCGAGACCGGTATGCGTCACAGCCCTTCTGTCATATAGAAAAGCGGTGCGCTCATCATTGCCACCGCGGTCGTCTGACCAGTCTGAATACACAACGCGCCACGAGTCACCAAGATAAGTCATGACCTTGCCCAGGTCTTCGAGATTATTGCGCAATTCAACAATGGCGATCAGATCAAATTGGCCGAGGATTTCTGCAATGTAATGGATTGATGCTTCGTTGCGGGATTTCCGGCCAAATTCGCGGATATTCCAGGTGGCGATATTGATGGTTTCATCCAGCTTGGAAGAAGGTATTTCTGCCTCCTTGATGCTTTCTTTCAATACCAATAAACCTGCTGCAATTTCTGCAGATACTTTGCCATGATGCATGATTACCCCCTTGAAAGCCTGACTATTTCAACTGGAACCAGGAACAGAAATGCGCATATCGGCGCTCATCATAGCATCGCAAAACCAGGCAAAAAATATTTTTGAGACAAGTGTAACAATTACAACTCTGTCATTACATCGTCATACACAACTTATATCGTCGATCTTTTTTACCGAGAGACGCTCATGCTACCTACACGCACTCCAGAATATTTATTGGCATCTTCCCTGCTGGTCTTGCTCAGCGCCTGCGGTGGCAATAGCCTCCAGCCTTTACCTACCCTGAATGGCGACAAACCTTTGGTGGTTGCCCATCGCGGCGCATCAGGCTATCTGCCCGAAGAGACTTATGAAGCCTACGTCAAAGCGATTGACCTGGGTGCAGATGCGATAGAACCCGACCTGATTTCGACCAAGGATGGTGTACTGATTGCGCGCCATGATCCCAACCTGGCCTACAGCACCGATGTAGATAAACACCCTGAATTTGCTTCCAGAAAGAAAACCATAGACGTTGATGGTGAAACGCAAACCGGCTGGTTTGCCAGCGATTTTACTTTTGCAGAGATCAAGACTCTGGGCGGCATCTCCACCGATGCTGAGCGTCCGCAGCAATACAATGGCTTGTATAAAATAGTCAGCTTCCAGGAGATCATCGATCTGGTCAAAGCCAAGAGCAAAGAAACCGGCCGCACGATTGCAGTCTATCCTGAAACCAAGAACCCCAGCTACCACCGCGCCCTTGGTTTGCCGCTGGAAGACAAGCTGATAGACCTCATCACCAAGGCAGGCTGGAATGATAAAACTGCGCCCATCTTCGTGCAGTCATTTGAACCCGGCAGCCTGAAAGAAATGCGCAAGAAAGGTTTGAACGTCAAGCTGGTGCAATTGATCGATGCAGATGATGTTGATCTGAAAACCGGCGCACTGACTTTTGCAGCACCTTACGACCGCCCTTATGACTGGGCCCTGGCGGGTGACAAACGCCTGTTCAGCGACATGGTGACGCCCGCTGGCCTGGCCGAGATCAAGACCTATGCAGATGGCATAGGCCCTTGGAAGCGTTATATCGTCAGCGTCAAGGGTACCGTGGGTGCCGATGGCAAACTGGTCGATGTGAATGGCGATGGCAAGATCAATGAAACTGATGCCACTACCCTGGCGCCAACCAGCCTGATCAGCGATGCACACAAGGCTGGCCTGCTGGTACATCCTTACACTTTCCGTAATGAAAAGCGCCGCCTGGCAGCCAACTACAATGGCGATCCCAAGGCAGAATACCTGCAATTCTTCCGTCTCGGGATTGATGGCATGTTCTCTGATTTTGCCGACACAGCACTGGCCGCACGTGCTGACTATCTGAAAGAAACAGGCCGCTGATTTATTTCATCAGCGTCTAGCATGCCAAGCGTGAAGTGTCTTCACTTCACGCCTGGTCTTACAGGTGAATGGTTGGCTTACAGTCCTTTAGCCAGAGTCCCCAGGCGGGTAATATCATTGATCAGGAAGGCCGGTACACAGGGGATATGCTCTGCCGGTTTGACCGGGCAATCCATGCGGTCCAGCAGTGTGCCTGCGCCGCGCCTGGTCATGGCCTGGAAGGCAGAATCTGTATTCCCATACGGCACGGTCGTGTCATCACGGCCATGGAAAAATGAGATAGGTGATTGGGGCGTCCAGTCATTGACATTGCTTTGCGCGATGATGGCGGCATTGTCATCGTTGAGGAAATTGTCGAGGAAAGCAGGGTCAAATACGATATCGCTATTGTTGCCCAATGCAGACGACAACAAGAGGTTACGCACATTGGCCCTGTCATTCGCACCGAGTTTTTTCAAGAAACCGGGGCTGATAAGTGCGCCGACAATAGGATTCTCTTTGCGTACCGCATCAAGCATCGCATTCAGCGTCAGCACCACGTCGTAAGGCCCTGCACCGATATAGGTATTGACAGGCAAAGCACCTGCCCGGTTTTGTGTCAGGTAACGCAGGGTTGCCATGCTCGCATACGCCCCCTCTGAATAACCGGTTAAAAACACCTGGCCATTGTCAGCAATGGACTGCGTCTGCCGCCAGCGCGCAGTGGCGGTCATGAAATCAGCCACTGAAAGAGCAGTCGGTGTCGCCAGCAGATAAGGATGTGGCAGCCCCCTGGTCACACCATAGCCGACATAATCAGTGGCACTGACCAGATAACCCATGGAGGCGAACAACACTGCCGGTTCATCTGCAGTGGCATGGTTGCTCGGTGCCTCAGCATTGGTTTTGATGGTTGCATGCTGGTAACTGAGTACCGGGCTGGCCAGGCTGCCAGTCTTACGCGGTATAGCCGCCAGACCAGAGGCCACCACGCTGCGGCCACTGGTGTCCGTCGTGGTATAGGTGATCTTGTAGGTATCAACTGCATACAAAGGTTTGATCACTGCTGTCACTTCTTTTGGCAAGGCAGCAGTCACATCAGCAAGGCTGATGGTTTTGATAAAGGTGGCAGTATCGAAATGCCCGGGGCCAGGTGGATTAAGCACATCTGGCGTGGTGACAACAGGAATGGTCGCGGGACTGGAGGCGGAGCCACCGCCACAGGCAGTGACAATCAGGCATACCGTCAGACCGGCTAAATAGCCTGGCAATACACGTTTTAATAAATCAGATTTCATATTCTTTCCCTTTATTGCTCAGGGTGTGGTCAGGCAGCATAGGTAGCCAGATTGCATTACATGAAGAAAAGCATCTGCCCTATGGTGCTTGGTGCTTTCTGCATGACTGCAAACACAGGAATAAATACAGGCATACCTGCCTATAACGGCAAAGAACAGAATCGGATGACAACAAAGCTGCATTGATACATATTGATGTATAAGTCAGCTTTGCTCGCGGCAGCGTCTTAAATTCAGGGCTTGAGCTTATCCGCTTTAATTGCTTCGTTTGCGGTGGAGATCACCCGATTCGAAGGGCTATCAGAGCCTGAAAACAAATTAACATCTGTTACGGCCTTTTGAGTTTGTTTGTCAGAAATTTCAGTGGAATTTTCGAACTCCTTTGCCAATGGTGCATTTTCTTTCCGTGTCTGTATGTCTATCAGGGCCTTGTTTTCTATGCCTTGTATCCAATCCGGCGCTTTTTTTCCGGTAAGACGTATGACTTGATTGTTTTGAATTTCAAGATAGGTGACGGGATATAACTCCGAATTATCACGAACCATAATCAGATCACATATCGCAATAGCCTTGATGAGATTTTCCTGACTTTCAGTATAGCGCCTCCGGATAACATCCTCATCTATATGATGCCCTCCTTTAGCCACTCTATTGGCGACACGTAAAACATTCAAATCAGCATCTTTCAACCCTACATAGAAAAGCTGGGTTTCGAATCCAGCAGACTTGGCTTCTTCCATGCGTCTGAGTATGCCGTTACCAGTCAGTGTAGTTTCCATCGAAAAAGAAGTTTTATTGTCGATTGCTTCTTTGAACTGGCGTATCGCCTCTCTCCCGGCAGCAACATCAACAGAACGTGGATCTTTGGGATTGATGACACGTGCAATTGCATCCGGGTCTATATGTTTTTTGATCTCAGTGTTGGTGTCTATCTCTCTCAAAGTCGATTTACCTGAGCCATTGGTGCCGCCATAAAATAAGGCTATAGGACGATCACTCATATCAGGATTTCACACTCGGAACATCGCGCATTCTGGTAATGACGCCGTCAGGGGAACGCATGACTACATAGCCTTCTTCATCGATATAACTGACAGATTCGGTTTCATTAAGTTTTTTGATATGCTCTGCAAATTTCTGATCAAGTTCGAGCGCACGTTTGGCAGCATCACTCAATTTTGTTTCTTTATCGGTGTGATTCATTTTCATTCCTAACATGGCAATAAATAAATAATTCAAGAAATTCCGTTTTTTCATTCTAGTCGTTTGATAGCGAGAGAATAAATAAAGTTGCAATATGTTACGCGCTGGCTTTCGCTGGATTTAAGGCATAGCGAGGATACAAATGCAAAAATACAAATGTAAAAAACTCCTTGCCAAAACCAAAATCCATCAGCTACTATCAAGACCTCACCTCAACCAACTATCTGAAAGGAGATCAACATGCGACTACTACCGAACCTCTCTCCTTCATTGGGTCTGGTTTTCTACTGCCTGCATTAATTCGTATTTTAGTGCGCGTATTTCAGCGCGCGTATTTCATCGTTCTGTTAATACAGCGCACGCGTCTGCAAGCATTTCATCTTAGTCTTCATTTTGTCAGCATCTGCTGGTGATTTGATACGTCTAGACCAGCGCCCAATTCCTAAAAAAATATTATTTGGAATTCCTCTATGGGCAATTTTATTCAGCAATTGTCTGAGCGCGTATCTGTGATCGCCTCAGACCGCTTGTGGCTTGAGGACAGCGCGATACAGCAACTCAAGACCACAGCACAATTAACACATATGGTCAGTGTAGTGGGCCTGCCTGATTTACACCCAGGCCGTGGCTACCCTGTGGGTGCCGCGTTTTTATCACAAGACCATTTCTACCCTGCCCTGGTTGGCAACGACATAGGCTGCGGCATGAGCCTGTACCAGACTGACCTGGCAATCAACAAGGTCAAACTGGACAAACTCGACAAGCAAATCGGCAATCTCGATGAACCTGTCGATGAAGATGAGTGGCAGCAATTGCTCAGCCTTGATCCTGATATGGCCATAAAAAAACAGGCCATCGCAGATGGCTTGCTGGCAGCGGGACTGGATTTACTGCAAATGCGCTCGCTCGGCACTATCGGTGGTGGCAATCATTTTGCTGAATTACAAATCACCGACAGAGTCGATGATACAGCCAGCTACGATGCAGCAAACTTGCATGCGAAGCGCGTGCAATTACTGGTGCATAGCGGTTCGCGTGGTCTGGGGCAATTCATCTTGCGTCAGCATGTCGATGCGCATAGTCACGCTGGTCTCGCAAGTGACAGCGAAGCAGCGGCAGACTACCTGCGCAAGCATGATGTCGCGCTGGCGTATGCCGCACTGAACCGCGCCATGATCGCTGCACGTATCTTGCTCCGCCTGCGTTGCCATGGCGAATTGGTTCTCGACGTGCATCACAATCTCGTCACACCTGTAAAAGCGGATGGCAAGATTTTGTGGCTGCATCGCAAAGGTGCCAGCCCCAGTAATCAGGGCATGGTGATGTTGCCAGGTTCACGTGGCGATTACAGCTATCTGTTGCAACCAAAAACAGAAAATGGCGCAGCCAGTTTGCATTCACTGGCGCATGGTGCAGGCCGTAAATGGCAGCGCACTGATTGCAAGGACAGATTATTCAAACTGGCGACACCAGATCAATTGAGCCGCACAGAACTTGGCAGCCGCGTGATTTGTGCTGACCGTGCCCTGATTTATGAAGAGGCACCGCAAGCCTACAAAAATCTGGATAGCGTACTCGACTGTTTGCTGGGTGCAAATCTGGTTACAGTCATCGCCCGCAGCAAACCCCTGCTGACCTACAAAACACGCGGGGAGTGCTGCTGATGCTGTATCTACAAATCACCGCGAATACAGGCCCGGCAGAATGTTGTCTGGCCGTTGCCAAGGCTTTGCAGCTATTCAATAAAGAAGCGGCAAAAGCAGGTGTCACTGCGCGCATCATTGAGCAAGTCGATGGCCCATATGCTGGCAGCCTGCGGTCAGCTTTGCTGGAATTAAGGACTGATCAAAATGAAGATGCCTTGCAAAATCTGGCACATGCATGGGAAGGCAGCCTGCTATGGATCTGCAATAGCCCTTACCGGCTGGGCCACAAACGCAAGAACTGGTTTTTGGGTTGCAAAGTATTCCAGGTTGGCAGCAGCATGCCGGAGAGTGAAATACGTTATGAAGCCACTCGTGCATCCGGCCCCGGTGGCCAGCATGTCAACAAGACTGACAGTGCCATTCGCGCCACGCACATCGCGACCGGTATTTCAGTCAAGGTACAGACTGAACGCAGCCAGCACGCCAACAAGCGCCTGGCCGCGCAACTGCTGAGCAGCAAACTGGAAGAATTGCATGCCGCCAAAGAACGCGACAGCAAGGCAGAAAGACGCATGCAGCATCATGATACAGAAAGGGGAAATGCAAGACGCATATTTTTTGGCATGGATTTCAAGGAACAAAAAGCTTAAAGCCTTTTTGCGGCAGGTTTCTTGAAGGCCTTTTTTGCGATTGCCGCACCAGCACCGCTGCCGCTATCGGTGGCGGTGCTTTGTGTGGTGGTGACTGACAATTCAGGCTTGCAAGTCAGCAAGGCAAAGGTCGCCTGCAATTCTTTTTTAAGAGTTTTCAACTGACGCATGTGCGCGTCTATCTGTGCCATCTTGTTCATTAATTGCTGCTCTATATCGGCACGGCCAAACTTGCCCTCTGCCAGACGCGGCAGGATGACCTGTATTTCTGCCAGAGAGAATCCCAGTGCCTGCGCGCCACGGACAAAGCGCAGGGTTTGTACATCGGCATCGCCATACTTGCGATAACCATTACCCTGACGCGGGGCGGGCTTGATGATGCCCTGCTTTTCATAATAGCGCACGGTGTCGGTCGATACTTCGCAGACTCCTGCAAACTGGCTGATGTTCATAGACTGCTCCAGATTAAAATCTTCCTTGACTATGGAGTGTAGTCCAGGCTTTAGGCTGGATACAAGACCCAATACAAGATCAAATACAAGATCAAATAATTTCGCTTTGCAGCAAAAGCCCTCGCACAGTGATTATTGCTTGACTGCGCTAGCGGCTTGCGAAATGATGAGAGCCTTGCTTAAAAAGGCAGACAAATATAACAATGGGCAGGCCAGGGCCTGACCCAGATGGAGACAAGATGAGTAAAATATTGAAACGCACGACCATAGGTCTGGCGATTGTACTGGTTGTGGGCGCTACGGCTGGCTATCTGAAGCTACGCAGTTCCGGTCACCCGCAAATCGATGGTGAAATGCAATTGGCTGGTTTGACTGCCCCCGTCAAAGTCTTGCGCGATGAACTGGGCATACCCTATATTTTCGCCAGTAATACACCTGACCTGTTACGAGCCCAGGGTTTTGTGACTGCGCAAAACCGGCTGATGCAGATGGAATTGTTCCGTGCTACCTGGCGCGGTGAATTGTCAGCCATCCTGGGTGCCGAGACCGTGCCCAGCGACATACGCATGCGGGTGCTCGGCATACACCGCAATGGCATGAAACATGCAGAAAAACTCAGTCCTGAATCGCGGACTTTTTTCCAGCATTATGTCGATGGCATCAATGCCTATATCAAGTCTTATCCCGATGAACATCCCATAGAGCTCAAGGCCGTCGGTCTGGTGCCGCAAGCCTGGACAGTAGCTGATCTGGTGGCGCTGGTGCATTACATCCATTACACCCACTCCACCAATTTCAAGGCGGAAGTCATCGCGCAAAAACTCATTGATCATCTGGGCATGGAAAAAGCGCACGAGATTTTCCCGCTGACTGTGAATCCTGACAGGAAGACAACGTCAGTAGCATCCATCAAGCAAGCAGAAAATCGGCAGGCACAATCCGCACAATTAAATCTGACATGGAGTGATTTGAATATCGCACCCGAGACTTTGAATCATCAGGGCCTGGGTTCAAACAACTGGGCAGTTGGCCCATCGCGCTCCCTATCCGGCAAGGCCATGGTGGCAAATGACCCGCATCTGGATAACCGCATCTTGCCTGGCACCTGGCACCCCGTAGGTTTGTTTACACCCGAGATACAGGCCGTGGGTGCTGCCATACCCGGCATGCCTGGCATTATGGTGGGACGTAACAAGCATGTGGCGTTTGGTGTCACGAATGCCTATGGCGATGTGCAGGACTTGTATGTGGAAAGCCTGGACCCGGCCAATAAAGATCATTACATGGATGGTGGCCGCAGCGTGCCATTCATGATCATCACTGAAAACATACGCATCAAGGACAAGAGCACAGCGGGCGGCTACCGGGATCAAGCACTGGTCATACGCTATACCAAACGTGGGCCAGTAATTACCGATCACCCCGGCCTTGGCCCCAAAGGTGACAAGCTGCTGGTCTTGCGTTCTACCGATGCCGAAGTATTGACACCACAAATCGGTATAGAAGGTATGCTGACTGCCGCCAATGCCGCTGACTTTGATAAGCAAGTACAAAAGATAGATTTGATGATGTTCAATTTTGTCTTTGGTGATGACCAGGGAACTATCGCTCACCGCGCTACTGGCGCTGTTCCAATACGCTCAGGCGCTGATGGCGGCTTCCCGCGCCTGCCACCGGCAGATGGTAGTGATGACTGGACTGGTTTTATTCCCAAGGACAAGATGCCCGGCATGACTAATCCGGCACGCGCCTGGGTGGGCACCGCCAATCACGATACCCGGCCTGAAGATTTCCCCTGGTATTACACCAATTATGTTTCACCGAATTATCGCTATACCCGCATAGGACAGGTACTCGGTGCGGCACAAAAAATGACGGTGGAAGATCACTGGAAACTCATGCATGACAGCCGCAACCTGCAGTCAGATGCCCTGCGCCCTGCCCTTATTACTGCGCTGGAAAATGATCCCGCAAACAAAGACCTGGCTGCCATACTCAAGACCTGGGATGGCAGGGACGATGCTGCCCTTGCTGCACCGCTGGTCTATCAGGCGCTGTACAGGGAAGTCGTGATAGGCACGTTCAGCGATGAACTGGGTGACGATGTCGCCAAAGACATGTTATCGACCTGGTATTTCTGGCAGCAGCGTTTTGATACCCTGCTGGCCAAGCCGGATTCCATCTGGTTTGACAATGTGCGCACCAAGGACAAACGCGAAACCCTGGCTGACGTGATACGCGCCGCCGCACCACGCGCCCGGGCAGAAATAGAAGCCTTGCAAGGTAAAGATACCAGCCAGTGGCGCTGGGGCAAGGCGCATACCGTGCGTTTTGTCAGTCCCTTGCGCCGCAATGGCGCAGGACAGGAATTGCTGGGTGGCTTTACTGTTGAACGCTCGGGCAGTGGCGAAACTGTCAGCCGTGGTGTCTATGATTTCCAGAAACCCTACGAATCCAACTTCTTCGCCTCTATGCAAGTCATCATGGATTTTGGCGACAATGAAAAGATAGAAGCGGCCATGGCTGGTGGTGTCAGTGAAAGACATTTCCAGGAGCACCAGAATGACATGGCCAAACTGTGGGCAAAAGATGAACGCCGCCCGTGGTGGTTTGCGCCTGACAAGGTGGAAGCCAATGCCAGACACAGGCAAACCCTGAAGCCTTAAAGCAAAAATGGCAGCCTCATCGCTGCCATTTTTTTATCTCTTAGTCTTTTAAATCAAAGCTGACCTGTCGCTCACGCAAGGCTTTGGCATGGCGGTGACGTGCCCGCAAACGTGGGTTGGTAATCACACTCCCTACTGTCTCACCCACCACCATGGCAATGCCCAGTATAGGCAATACCAGCATCAGGCCGGCGATACCGGCCAGTTCACCACCGACGAAAATCATCAGCACAGAAATGAGCGGATGCATATGCAAGCTGCGGCCCAGGGTCATGGGCATGAAGATGAAATCATCGAGCAGGCGCACCGTGATGAAGACGGCAATCGCGCCATACGCCAGCAAGGGAGTGTCAGGTGCGTCAGTAGCCGCCACCAGCACCACCATGATGCAACCCAGCACAGAACCAACAAAAGGCACCCATGCGAGAATGGCTGATATCAACGCCAGTGTGAATGGTGCTGATATGCCGATAGACCACAGACCAAGCGCCAGTATGAGAGTATCGATCACCGTCAGTTTCAACAAGCCCTGGAAGTAACGGCGCGCAGTCTGGCCAATTTCATGCATGAGAAACAGGGTTTCTTCAAAAAAAGCATTCGGCACAGCACGTGCCAGAAATTGCTTGAACTTGCGGCCATCACGCAAGAAAAAGAAAGTCAGGAAAGGGGTCAGAAAAAACGCCGGCAATACTCCGGCCATGGAAACCAGGATGTTGGCAACATATTGCTGGGCAAAATTATCGGTATTACTCGCCATCCATGCATTCACTGATTCGCTCGCATGCGCCTTGCGGAGTATGGAAAAATTTTCTTCCATGGTCTGCATGGAATTGTGCACGAAACGTATCCCGCCATCGACATAATGCGAGAACATGTCTTGCAAAGATCCTGCACGCAAAGTGAATTTATTAATGATGTAGGCCAGTGCCAAAGCCAGAGCAATAAAAAAAATACCGCCAACCAGGGTAGCTGCCAACTCACGCGGCAAACCCAGCAAACTCAGGCGTGCCACTGCAGGTACGAGGATGTAATACAGTATCATCGCAAACATGAACGGTATCAGCAGCCACAAGACCTTGGGCAATAAAAATAGCAGCGCGCAAGTGGAAGCCAGTACACATAGCCATACAATGGGGCCAGATTGACGCTGGTTCACAAGGCCTCACTACGCGAAACATCATCGAGGGAATCACGCAGGCGGCGGCTGTTCAGCCTGGCCAGTTCCAGCGAAATTTTATAGCCAATGACGGCATTGGTTTCCAGTAAAGAGCTGAAGTCAGCACGGAAAAATACCGCGACCTCGCAATTCTCTGCTGCCTTGGCCTGCGCGCTGCGCGGAGAATTATCCAGCAAGGCTACGTCACCGAAAAAATTGCCCTCGGTCAGATTGGCAATGAACTCATCACCATGCTCGCGCCTGCGGTTGATACTGACTACGCCGGACAGGATGATGTACAAGGCCTGCCCTTCCTCACCCTCATCGAAGATGATTTCATTGGCAAGATACTGCCTGTCGTGCAACATGCCATCAATAATTTTCAGCTCACGCGGACTCAGGGTGGCGAACAATGACATACCTGACAAGCGTTGCAGGCGATAAGAAGTGGGGGTTGTCTTATCCAGGTGAGTGTCATGTGTATCCTTTTTTATTCTTGGTAACAGAGCAATCTGCAATTATGCTGCACCCGACGGCCCTTGCCCATGAAAATCTCATGCATCGTATCCAAGTAGCACAATGAAAGCGTAGATATTATCACCACAAATCCCGCAAAAACACTTTCACATTTGTTTTCCGCGCCCAGACACCGCATTCGCGACATGCTTCAAAATGGCAGGATGCCAATCGCGCTGATTTGCCAATACAGCCAGCAAGATCATGACCATGCCCAGCAATTGCCAGGCACTCAGTACAGTTGCAAAAAACAGCACATCAACCAGCAAGGCCACCAGCGGATAAATAAAGGACAAGGTAGCAATACTCGTTGCTGGCAATTTTTGAAAAGCATCGTACATGAGTTTATACATCAACCCGGTATGGACAAAGCCCAGCAGCAATAAACTGCCCCAGCTTTGCCAATGCCAGCTCCAGTTTGATAAATCTGCCATCGGTGCCAATACCACGGCACCCGTCAGCAACTGTAATCCTGCAATCTGCGCCGGGACTATGCCTTGCAGCTTACGCGTCGCCAGGGTAGCGAAGGCATACAGTAAGGCTGCCAGCAAAGCCAACCCGGCACCTGCCAGTGCCTGACTAACATGTCCGTCAGCATTGCGCAGGAAATCATGCCGGATATCCAGACCAGAACTAAGCACCACGCCAACAAAAGCCAGTAACAGGAAAGGCAGCTTGCGCCAGATCTGCCCATCTCTTTGCGTGATGGCCAGCAAGATCAGTAAAAAGAAGGGTTGTACATGATAGACCACCGTGGCGATGGAAATACTGCTGAGCCTGTAGGCAGAAAACAGGCATAGCCAGTTGATGATAAGGGCTGCGGCTCCCAGCAATAGCCACTTCACTTGCCTGGCATTCAAATTCTGCCAGCCGCCTTGCCAGTACAGCAAGGCCAACAGGCTAAGCCCGCCAATCAGACAGCGTAACAACACCACCGTCATTGCTGGTTGCCCGCTGGCCAATACGAACAGACCTATGGTGCCGGACAATGACATTGCCACTACCATTTGCCATTTGCCGGAATTACCAGAGTTGCTATTCATCGTATCCGCCTGCTTCTGATTTAAGTTGCCTCCATTATCGACAAGCTGACACTCTTCAACAATACGCATAAAATACAAAGGATTATTGCTCATGGAGCAAAAGCAAAAGGATATGCGTGATGGAAATGCTCAATGAGATGGCGATCTTTGCCCAAGTCGTGGAAAGTGGCAGTTTTTCAGCGGCGGCCCGGCAATTAGGCGTAAATACCTCAGCTATCAGCCGCCACATCACCCGGCTGGAAGCGCATATGGGTGGCAGGCTATTGCAAAGAACCACGCGCTCATTTTCCCTGACCGAGCTGGGGCAGGAAGTGCTGACCGGCAGCAGGCGTATCTTGCAGGCAGCACGTGAAACCCATGCGCTGGCAGGCACTTACAGCCAGCATCCCAGCGGCGTGATACGTGTGACTGCCCCTGTGGTACTTGGCGAAGTCTGGCTGGCGCCCTTGCTACCGGCCTTTCTGGATGCCTATCCCGATGTATCTGTGCGCTTGACGCTGATAGACAGTACCCTGGACCTCATTGATGAAGGTGTCGATCTGGCGATACGTATTTCTCGCGAACTGGCACCCGGTCTGGCAGCCCGGCCATTGGGCAAGATGCGTTATGTATTGGTGGCTACGCCGGATTATCTGCAACAGTCTGGCCGTCCCGCTGAACCTGATGAATTAACGACACATCGCTGCATTTATCTGGGCTATGGCAGCTTTGGTGATCACTGGAGCATGCAAAAAGGCAAGCAGCAATGCAATGTACAAATCCCGGCGCGACTGACTATCAACAATAGTTCAGCAATACTCGCTGCCACCCTGGCTGGTGGTGGCATAGGCCTGGTCCCGGACTTTACGGCACGCGCTGCCATTGCCGCGAAACAGGTGGAAGTTGTTTTACCTGATTGGGAATTTTGCGCGCCTTATACTGGCAATATTTATGCGGTATATACGCCAGGCAAACATCTGGCCTTGAAAGTCAGGGGCTTCATCGATTATCTGCTACAGACACAAAACTCATCGGCCTCATAACCTAAACATAATGCACATTTCGACTATGCAATCTTGATTTTCTTCATAGGTCAATAACGCATAAGGTAAGCTGGATTTGTTCGTGTACGCGCATAAGGAGCAATGTAATACTGATTTTTCAAATTATTTTGATAGATCAGGTTTGCCATGCCTTTTGCTCTCCACAGCCGCGTTACACCTACTTCTTCGTCAGATCAGCAAGAAGATGCTCTGGCTATCGCGAGTGCTTTGGCTGATCAACTGGCCAGCACCGCCGTAGCACGTGACCGCGCAGGCGGGCATGCGCAACAAGAGCGCGAATGGATACGTACCTCTGGCTTGTTGACACTCTCCATCCCGGTAGAATTTGGTGGCCAGGGTGCGGACTGGCCTCTGGTGTTTCAGGTGATACGCCTGCTCGCCAAGGCCGACAGCGCACTTGCCCATGTGTTCGCTTTTCATCATTTGCAACTCGCTGGCATACAGCTGTATGGCAATGCGCAGCAACAGCGCCGCTTGCTGGCAGCGACAGTAGAACAAAGACTTTTCTGGGGGAATGCCCTTAACCCTCTGGACAAGCGCACCACGGCAACAAGGACGGATGGCGGTTATATCCTGCATGGCATCAAGAGTTTTTCATCTGGCTCTGTGGGTGCAGAATGGCTGACCATCTCGGCCTGGGATGAGCAAACTCAAAGTGCCCTGATCGCCGCAGTGCCCACAAGTCAAAAAGGTATCTCGGTACAAGCCGACTGGGATGCCTTTGGTCAAAAGCAGACGGATAGTGGCAATGTGCATTTTGAAAATGTCTTCTTGCCTGCTGATCTGGTGTTGCAAGCGCCAGCAACAATACCCACTGCGCAGGCAACACTGCGCTCGCAAGTTGCACAGCTCATCATGACGAATCTGTACCTGGGCATAGGCCTGGGTGCCTTTGATGCTGCCCGCCAATATACGCAAGAACAGGCCAGAGCATGGTTTGCTGCAGGCGTGGATAAAGCCACGGACGACCCTTACATACAACACCGATATGGGGAACTGTGGTTGCTATTGCGCCCGGCAGTTGCCCTCGCAGACCAGGCTGCAGCGAACCTGGAAAAAGCTTTTCGCCAGGGACCGCTGGTCACGGCAGAAACCCGCGGCGAAGTGGCGATTGCCGTGGTAGAAGCAAAGTGCCTGGCGCACCGCGCTGGTATAGAAGTCAGCTCGCAAATGTTTGAACTGACTGGCGCCCGTTCCACCTCGGCACGCTATGGCTATGACAGGTTCTGGCGCAAAGTCAGGGTACATACCCTGCATGACCCCATCGATTACAAATTGCGTGACCTGGGTCGTTATGTATTGAATGGCAGCTTTCCTGAACCTACTGCATATTCTTGATCGGCAATAAACGTGAGCACACCTCTTATACAAATACAGTCTGTCAGCAAGGCTTTCGCTCTGCCGGATGGCAAGACTTTTCATGCAGTCAAATCTGTCAGTCTCGATATTGAACAAGGCGATATCTTTGGCCTGATAGGCAAGAGTGGCGCTGGTAAATCAACATTGCTGCGTTTGATCAATTTGCTGGAGCGTCCAGATAGCGGTGCGGTCATCGTCGCCGCTCAGGAACTAACCAAGCTGGGTAAAAAAGAACTGCGCGTCGCCAGACAAAACATAGGCATGATTTTCCAGCAATTCAATCTCTTGCAAAACGCCAGCGTATTTGAAAATTTCGCTTTCCCGTTGAGAATACACACGAAGCAAAGCAGGCAAGAAATCGCCGCGCGTGTTGCGGAATGCCTGGACATCGTCGGTCTTTCCAATAAGTCAGGCAGCTATCCGGCCCAATTGTCTGGCGGACAAAAACAGCGTGTCGCAATTGCACGTGCGCTGGCCAGCAAACCCAATGTGGTCTTGTGCGATGAACCCACCTCTGCACTGGATGCAGAAACCACGCGCGAAGTGCTGGATACCCTGCGTGATATCAATCAGCGACTGGGTGTCACTATCGTCATTGTCAGCCATGAGCTATCGGTGCTCAGTACCATCTGCAACAAGGTAGCCGTCATCGAAGACGGAGAAATTGCCGAGAGTTTTTCATTGGCTGATACCGGCATCCTGCGCAAGACTGCGCTCGGTCGCGAGCTGGCTTTTCATGGTCAGGAGAATGGTAGCAATCCACAGTGGAAGGAATTAAGCCATGTTTGAAAATCTGATTGCATTATTACCTGAGTTGGGTACAGCCGCATTGCAGACTTTTACCATGCTGGCCATAGGCCTGAGTGCGGCCGTGCTAATCGGTGGCCCGCTGGGTGTTTTGCTTTTTCTTGTGGGAGATGGACAATCGCTGCAAAACCGTCCGCTGGCAGTTTTCCTGGGCTGGCTGGTGAATACCATACGCTCCTTCCCCTTCATTATCTTGCTGGTGGCGCTGGTGCCATTCACACGGTTTATAGTCGGCACCTCGATAGGCCCGCTGGCGGCAGCGGTGCCTTTGTCGATTGCGGCCATCCCCTATTTCGCCCGCCTGGTAGAACAAAGTTTTCGTGAAGTGCCGCGCGGCGTGATTGAAGCCGCGCATGCGATGGGTGCGTCTGAGTTGCAAATCATTCTCCGCGTCTTGCTGGTGGAAGCGCGCAGCGGCCTGGTGTTGGCACTGACTGTCTTGGCGATCAGTTTCCTGTCTTACTCTGCTGTTGCCGGTGTGGTTGGTGGCGGTGGCATAGGTGACCTGGCAATACGCTACGGCTATTACCGCTTCCAGACCGACGTCATGTTCATCACGGTTGCCCTGCTCATTGCACTGGTGCAGATCATACAGTTCACGGGCAACCGCATTGCCCGCCATATCGATAAACGCTAATTCTATATTTTAAAAAGGCCCCTCTCATGCATCGTCGCCCATTCCTGCTAGCCACACTGACTCTTGCCCTCGCCACTACCTTGACTGGCTCAGCATTTGCAAAAGACCCTAAAGAACTGGTGATAGGTACCAGTGCCGGCCCCTATGCAGATCAGGTCAAACTGGGTATCAAACCCATACTGGAAAAACAGGGTTACAAGGTCAAGGTCGTTGAATTCAATGATTACATCCAACCTAACTTTGCACTGGCAGAAGGTTCACTGGATGCCAATGCCTTCCAGCACATCATCTATCTGAAGAAATTCTCGACCGACAATAAACTGGCACTGTCAGAATTGATCAAGGTGCCAACTGCGCCGATTGCGATCTACAGCAAAAAGCATAAGTCCCTGAACGAAGTTAAAGAAGGTACGACAGTTGCCTTGCCCAATGACCCAACCAACCAGGCACGCGCGCTAGTCTTGCTGGATCAACTGGGCTGGATCAAATTGAAGGCAAATATCGACCCTATCCGTGCATCTGAAAAAGATGTGGCGGACAACCTCAAGAAAATCAAGCTGATACCACTGGAAGCAGCACAACTGCCACGCTCTCTCGAAGATACTGATTTCTCTTTTGTGAATGGCAATTTTGCACTGGCGTCGGGCTTGAAACTCAATGAAGCACTGGCGCGTGAAAAAATCTCTGCCAATTATCAAAACCTGGTTGCTATACGTACCGATGACAAGAGCAAACCCTGGGTAAAAGACCTGGAAGCAGCTTACCGTTCAAGAGAATTTCTGGAAGTGACGAATAAGCATTTCGCCGGTTTCTCCAAGCCTGATTATCAGCAGGCACTTGAAGTCGCAGCCAAATAGATATTTGTATGAGCAAAAAGCTTATCCGCTTCAATGCATTCCAGATGAACACTGTCGGACATCAATCGCCCGGCATGTGGCGTCACCCCAGGGATAATAGTCATCGCTATACCAGTGCAGAACATTGGACAGAGCTGGCACGCCTGCTCGAAGAAGGCTTGTTTGATGCCATTTTCCTGGCAGATGTGCTGGGTGTATATGACGTATATGCGGGTGATACAGATGCCGCATTGCGCCATGCGATACAAGTACCGCTGAATGACCCGCTGGCACTGGTGCCACTGATGGCCAGCGTCACCAGGCATCTGGGCTTTGGGGTGACTTGCGCACTGACCTATGAGCACCCTTATACCTTTGCGCGACGTATCTCTACGCTGGATCATTTGACGCAGGGGCGCATAGGCTGGAATATCGTGACTGGTTACCTGGATAGTGCAGCCCGTAACCTGGGCCTGCAAAAACAACTGAGCCATGATGAACGCTATGACCTGGCGGATGAGTACATGGAAGTGGTCTATAAGTTATGGGAAAAAAGCTGGGATGAGCAGGCTGTGGTGCGCGACAAGGAGCGTGGCATTTATACCGACCCCGCGCATGTGCATGCCATCCACCATCATGGCAAATACTACAGCGTGCCCGGCATACATTTGTCCGAACCTTCACCGCAAAGAACACCCCTGTTGTTCCAGGCGGGTAATTTCGCACGTGGCACTGCCTTTGCGGCTCAGCATGCAGAATGCACTTTCGTCAGCGGCCCCAGCAAGCAGGTCGTTAAACGCTATGTTGATGACACACGCGCGGCGTTGAAAACCGCCGGGCGCGAAGCTGGCGATGTGTATATCTATGCACAGGCCTTGATCATCACGGCAGAAAGCAGCGAAGCCGCAAAAGCAAAATATCAGGAATATCGCCAGTACATTGATATTGAGGCTTCACTGGCCTTGCTGTCTGGCTGGACAGGTGTCGATTTCTCGAAGTTACCACTGGATGCAACTATCGATTACATAGAATCTGAAGCAGGCCGCTCTGCGCTGGCCTCATTCAGTTCTGCTGACCCTGGCAAGAAATGGACAGTACGCGAAGCCGCAGAATTTATCGCCCTCGGTGGCCGTGGCCCTGTGCTAGTTGGCGATGCAAGGGAAGTGGCTGATCAACTCGAGGCATGGCTGGATGAAACCGGTATTGATGGCTTCAACCTGAGCTTCGCTCTCGCGCATGAAACCATCAGGGATGTAGTGAAGTTCATCGTGCCGGAATTGCAGGCGCGTGGCCGTTACAAAACCAGTTACAGCGATGGCACTTTGCGCCAGCAGTTATTCCAGCGAGGCTCACGACTTCCAGAAAACCATATAGGCAGAAATACACATATCAACAATCCGCTGGCTGATGCAGCCTAAAAGATTGCATCTAATAAAACACAATAACATTATCGGGAAACGTCATGAAACGCCGCCATTTTCTACAACTATCTACTGTTGCTGCAACCACTGGCATTGCGAGCTTGCCATCACTCGTTCAGGCTGCATCACCGCTCAAGGAATTGCGTCTCGACTATGCCTATTACTCGCCAACCAGTCTGGTGTTGCGCCGCTTTGGCTGGCTAGAAGAAGAATTCAAGGCAGATGGCACGAATATCAAATGGGTGCTCAGTGCCGGTAGTAACCGCGCCCTGGAATACCTGAATGCGAATAGCCTGGACATAGGTTCCACTGCGGGACTGGCCGCCTTGCTGGCCAAGGCGAATGGCAACCCGATCAAGACACCGTATATTTTTTCACGCCCTGAATGGACAGCGCTGGTAGTGCGCAAGGATTCTCCTATCCGCACTTTGGCAGATTTGAAAGGGAAGAAAGTCGCAGCGACCAAGGGCACTGATCCTTACTTGTTCTTGCTACGCGCCTTGAAGACCGCTGGCCTGAAACGTTCAGACATTGAACATGTGGGCTTGCAACATGCCGATGGTCGCGCCGCACTCGAGCAAGGGAAGGCCGATGCATGGGCCGGGCTTGATCCGCATATGGCAGCCAGTGAACTGGAAGCCAATTCGCGCCTGATTTATCGCAACGTGGCTTTCAATACTTATGGCTTTTTGAATGTGCGTGAAGACTTTCTGAATAACCGCGGCCCCGAAGTGACACGTGTGTTGCGGGCTTATGAAAAAGCCAGGGCATGGATACGTACTAACCCGACTGAAGCGGCAAAAATTTTGTCCGAAGAAGCCAAGGTCAGTTTGCCGGTAGCCTTGTTGCAAATCAAATTGCGCAGTGACTTTAGCAATGCCCTGCCATCGAATGAGCATATACAGGCCTTACAGGTAGCAGCACCTATTCTGCAAGATGAAGGTCTGGTGAAACCGGGCGTTGATTTGAGCCGTACCATACGCGATCTCGTTGATACTCGTTTTGCCCAGAAGCTGATCACGGTTTAATCCAGACTAGCGAATCAGCATCATGCCTTCGACCAGCGCCACCATTATTGCGGATACGCCCGCCAAAACTGTCACTGCCAGCAGGCAGCGTCCTGGCATACCGCGTGTCTTGTTGGGCTTGATATTGCCCTTCGCCTTGATCCTGCTGGCAGAAATCAGTGTCAGCCGTGGCTGGATCGCCGCCAATCATTTGCCTGCTCCCAGCGAGATTTTCAACACCATTGCTCACCTTGCACAGCAAGGCTTGCTGGCACACATAGGCATTAGTAGCGCAAGGGTCGCGGCAGGTTTTATCGCAGGGGCCACTCTGGCTATTGTGACTGGTTCGCTGGTGGGTCTGAGTACCCGCCTGGAAGCAATACTGGATCCCAGCTTCCAGGCTTTGCGGGCGATACCTTCACTGGCATGGGTGCCTTTGCTACTGCTGTGGCTGGGCATAGATGAAGCACCCAAGCTGGTGCTGATTGCGATTGGTGCTTTCTTCCCGGTGTATATGGGTGTGGTGTCGGGCATACGCGGAGTAGATCGGCGTCTCATCGAAGTGGGCAAGCTGTACCACTTATCGACCGCTGCCATGATCAGGCGCATACTCTTGCCCGCCGCCTTGCCTGCCATTATCACGGGCTTGCGCAATGGTCTCAGCCTTGCCTGGATGTTCATGGTGGCGGCAGAACTGATTGCTGCCAGCCAGGGCCTGGGTTATCTGCTGACTGACGGTCGTGAAACCAGCCGTGCCGATATCGTGCTGGCGGCGATAGCCATACTCGCGGTCTTGGGCAAAAGCAGCGACTGGCTCATGCAAAAACTGGAAACGCATTTTCTGGCCTGGCGGGATACTTACCAACACGGTAACAGGACTTGAGATGAGCAGCTTTTCGTCCCCCTTTTTACAAATCGAAGTCGCCAGGAGATCCTATGGCACACGTCAGATACTCAAGAACCTGCAACTCAGCGTGCAACAGGGTGAAATCCTCAGCCTGATCGGTGCAAGTGGTTGCGGCAAGAGTACCTTGCTATCCATCGTTGCCGGGCTGGATGGCAATTTTGAAGGACAAATCAGCCTGGATGGCCGCAAGCTGCAGGGTGTCAGCCGCGACATCGGTTTTATCTTCCAGGAGCCGCGTTTATTCCCCTGGCTGACGGTGGCTGAGAATATTGCTTTCGACAGCGATGACGCCAGTCGCGACCAGCCTAAAGTTGCCAGGCTATTGGCTGAAGTCGGTATGCATGGCTATGAGCATGCCCTGCCCAAGCAACTATCCGGTGGCCAGGCACAACGTGTGGCAATTGCCCGTGGCTTATTCTCCAGCCCTAAAATTCTGTTACTGGATGAACCTTTTTCTGCTGTGGATGCGTTCACCCGCATGAAGATGCAGGATTTGCTGATCAATATCGCCAGCGAGCATGGCTTGACCATCATCCTGGTCAGCCATGATATTGATGAAGCCCTGTACCTGAGTGACCGTGTCGTACTCATGGAACAACAGACGGTTCAGCATACCGCGAGCATAAGACAAGAATTTGCCGTATTGCAGGAAAGACCACGCAAGCGGACGCATGCAGCTTTGTCAACGATGAAAATTAATATACTAGAAAGCTTGCACGAAGCACATGCTTTTTAAGTCGATTTAAGTGCACTCACCTCAGTTTTTGTAGCTTTGTAAAATAAAAAGTGCATAATTTTGCAATCCTGCCCGCCTATTGGTAGGATTAGTCCTTTTCATGCCTGCCACAATTGGTACATGAATATAATGCTGACATAGGGGAATGCAATTATTCCTCCTGTGCAAGTATTTGGGTAATAAGAACCTGTTTGCGATCTGTAGCGAGCGAACGTCAGCGGGGGTGAAGAGCAGCGCAAAAAGCGGAATGTACTCTAGTACATGAGCATTTTGAGCAGCACATGAGCCCCGATCACGCTCGCGCAGTAAGATCGGAAATAGGTTTTAAGCAGATTTACCACTATTTTTTTTGGATGCCATGCAAAACAGCCTGACGCGCAAGCCCATTGAGATCAAGATTTCTACTGTTGTTGCTGTTGCAATTTTGCTGCATGACTCCGCTTTTCCTGTGCTCGAAGCAGCATTGAAGGAAATGACCGCGGGTTCGCCTGATTTTTTTGATGATGAATTTGCCGTCATTGATGTGGAAGCGATTACTGAACAGACGCCGGATTGGAATGCACTGATCCCGCTGTTCAAGTCGCATGGGCTGAACCCGGTTGCCGTGCGCCATGCGCGTGAAGAAGACCATGCCACCATACGCTCTCATGGCCTGAGCATAGATGTGGTCAGCAAACCCAGGGCAGAGCCGGAACTTAAGCTTGAAGCCCCGGTTGAAGCGCCAGTTGAACAGCAGCCAGCCCCAGCACCTGTAGAGGTGGTAGCGGCTCCGGCACCCGTTGCAGTTGAACCACAAATCATCATCCGCAATATGCCTGCCATGGTCATTGATACGCCTGTACGCGCTGGCCAGCGCATTTATGCACGCGGGGCTGATCTGATCATCACCGCTTCAGTCAATAACGGGGCTGAAGTGATTGCCGATGGCAGCATCCATATTTATGCGCCTTTGCGTGGCCGCGCCCTGGCTGGCGCAACTGGAAATACCGAAGCCAGGATTTTTGCCCTGACCATGGAACCTGAACTGGTCTCCATTGCCGGGATTTACCGTACATTTGAAAATGGCTTCCCGCCGTTACTACCCCACCATCCGGTTCAAGTTAAACTGCTTGGTGACAGTATTGAAGTATCATCAGTGAAATCAGCAGGCTGACGCCCCCCAATTTTCAGTATCTTCGGATAGATAAAAGGAGTTATTTGTGGCAAGAATCATCGTTGTGACATCCGGTAAGGGCGGCGTAGGCAAGACGACTTCCAGTGCCAGTTTTTCTTCAGGCCTGGCCATGCGCGGCCATAAAACAGCCGTGCTGGACTTTGACGTAGGCCTGCGCAACCTTGACCTTATCATGGGCTGCGAACGCCGTGTCGTGTATGACCTGGTGAATGTCATCAGCGGTGAAGCGACCCTGAACCAGGCCCTGATCAAGGATAAACACTGCGATAACCTGTTTATTTTGCCCGCCTCACAAACCCGCGACAAAGATGCCCTGACGGAAGAAGGCGTGGAACGGGTATTGAATGACCTGATCAAGATGGATTTTGAATTCATCGTCTGCGATTCGCCTGCCGGTATCGAGCGTGGTGCGGTTATGGCGCTGACTTTTGCCGACGAAGCCATCGTCGTGACCAATCCTGAAGTCTCATCCGTCAGGGATTCTGACCGCATCCTCGGCATTATCCAGGCCAAGTCCAAGCGTGCCCAGGCTGGTGGTGAACCGGTCAAGGAACATCTGCTGATCACCCGCTACTCACCAAAACGGGTAGAAGCCGGTGAGATGTTGTCTTATACCGATGTACAGGAAATCTTGCGCATACCGCTGATTGGTGTTATTCCTGAATCCGAAGCGGTACTTCATGCATCTAATCAAGGTAACCCTGCCATTCATATGAAGGGCAGTGATGTGTCGGATGCCTATGAAGACGTGGTTTCCCGCTTTTTGGGGGCAGAAGTGCCCTTGCGATTCATCAATTACGAAAAACCGGGGCTGCTGCAACGCATTTTCGGAGGCAAATAATATGGCTCTGCTTTCATTTTTATTTAATACCAAACCAAAAACCGCCAATGTGGCGAAGGAACGCCTGCAAATTATCATCGCCCGTGAGCGCACAGGCCGTGATGGCTATGATTTTTTGCCAGCATTACGTGAAGAACTGATCGCCGTGATTTCAAAATACACCAAGGTCAATCCGGAAGATATCAAAGTATCATTGGATAAACAGGGTAATCTGGAAGTGCTGGACGTGAATGTGGTTTTGCCGGAACTGGAATTACGGAGTTAAGTCATAAAGACACTGACTGGTTTTACACATACAGGCGGTACGGCGAGGAATTTACTAAAAAACAACAAAATCAGCAATTGACGCCTTCTATTGGCGGAAGTTTGTAACAAGAAGTAATTTGTGTTTTATTCACATTTTTTCACAATTACTTATTTTTTCACTTGCTTTCGATATAATGGAAGATATTCCACTTTATTTGCCGAACATCAACGGTAACATCCCATGAGAATCGCTGTACTTGACGACGACAATAACTTGCTCGAATTGGTCTGCACCATATTGAATGCAGCCGGTCATACGACTCACCCTTTCCTGAGCGGGAAAGAGATGCTGCATCAATTGCGCAGGGAGAGTTACGACATGCTGATACTGGACTGGCAAGTGCCAGACCTGAGCGGCACCGAGATTTTGCACTGGGTACGTGAAAAACTCTCTCCTACGCTGCCAGTCCTGTTCATGACCAGCCGTTCTGGTGAAGACGATATCGTCGCTGGCCTCGCAGCCGGTGCCGATGATTACATGATCAAACCGATACGCCGCAGTGAAATGGTGGCCAGGGTGCAGGCCCTGTTACGCCGCGCCTACCCTACCCAGGCAGCGTCTGAACACTTGCAATTTGGCATCTACAAATTTGAGACCCGCGCTGGCCGCGTCAGTGTCAATGATGTGCCTGTAGAAATGACACAGAAAGAATTCGACCTGGCCCTGCTGTTGTTCCGCAACCTTGGCCGCCCCCTGTCCCGCGCCTACATACTCGAAGCAGTATGGTCACGCGATGTGGATATCCCTTCGCGTACCATGGATACGCATATTTCCAGAGTGCGCAGCAAACTGGAATTGCGACCGGAGAATGGCTACCGCCTGGCGCCCGTCTACAGTTACGGCTACCGCCTCGAACAAATGACACCAGAATAAATACCTCCGGGGCAGCCAAGGCTGCCCCGGAAAGCTTTTCCCAACGAGGAGTCCCGCATGAGACTAAGCGCCCCCACACTCTTGCGACAAATACCATATTGCATGTTATTGAGCCTGACACTGGCCACACCCATCAGTATTTTTGCCAGCCCTGTACCGGCCAGCAATGCCACAACCGGCACACCAGGCAGCTTCATCAATACCCCGCCAGACATGACTTATTTCGCCCTGCAGGGTGATACTTTGACATCGATTGCCAAACGCTACACTGACAAGACCACCAACTGGCCAATACTGGGCAAGCGTAACAAGATAGGTAATGACAGAACTATCCCCATAGGTACGGCGATACTGATACCGCTGGAACTGTTGCCAGAAGAACCCAGTGAAGCCAAGGTCATTGCCATGACTGGCAACCCGGCCTATAAAGCCGCCGATGGCGAGGTTGGCACGCTGGCCCTGGGCAGCGTATTGAAAGAAGGCGCGCAGATCAGCACTGACAAAAATGGTTTCCTGACCATGGCCTTGCCGGATGAATCGCGCATCTCGATTCCATCGAACAGCAATGTCAGCCTGTCCAAGTTGCGTAAAACCAAATATACAGGCAGCCCGCGTACTGAGGTCACCTTATTACAGGGCAAGGTAGAGTCACGCGTTTCTTCGCTGGTCAACAACAAGGGGCGTTTTGAAGTGCGCACCAACCTTGCTGTGGCGGGTGTACGCGGCACCAACTTCCGCGTTGGCGTCAATGAAGACGGCATTGCCAATGAAGTGCTGGAGGGTGGTGTAGCAGTCAACAATACTACTGCCAAAAAGACAGATGAACTGGTGCTGACTGCTGGCAAGGGTAATATCATTTCTGCTGCGGGTGTCGGCAAGCCTGTTGATCTACTACCACCACCGAAGATGAATGACAGCTATCTGCTGCAAGAACGTCCTACCCTGCAATTCCAGGTAGAGACTAATCCTGCAGCCACGGGCTATCGCGTGCAAATTGCCCAGGACAAGGACATCATCAATGTGTTGGCAGAAAACCGCTACAAAGACAACCGCTTCAAGTTTGATGGCTTTGCCGATGGCAATTACTTTGTACGCATCACTGCCATCGACAAACTGGGGCTGGAAGGCCTGCCACTAGTCAAAGCAGTGACCCTGAAAGCCCGTCCGGAACCACCTTTTACCGTACAGCCCAAAAACAAGACCAGGGCTGAACGCCTGGATTTTGCCTGGACAGAAGCCAGCAATGCCGTGGCTTATCACTTGCAAGTCGCCAAAGATGCAGAATTCAAAAACCTGCTCATCGACAAACCGGGTTTGAAAGAAGTCCAGTTCAGCGCTGATCGCCCTGCCGAAGCTGAGTATTTCTGGCATGTCGCCACGATAGTGCAAAAAGATGGCAAGCCAGATCATGGCCCTTACAGCGATGCACAAAAATTCGTGGTCTTGCCAGTCACCAGCCTGGCACCGCCGGATGAAGGCAATGGCAATCAATTGTCATTTAGCTGGGCTTCTGAACCGGGACAGAAATTCCTGATACAGATCAGCACTGATCCTGATTTCAAGAAACTGTTCCTGAGCAAAGAACTCGACAAGGCAGAGCTGAAGATCAACCGGCCAGATGCGGGGGTCTACTTCATCCGGGTGCGCTCTACCGACCCGGATGGTTATGTCAGCCCCTTCTCATCGACCCAGAAAATCACGCTGCAACAGCGCTGGACCAGTGGTGACGGTTCTGCAATACAGAGCGGGAACGGCCCTGTTGGTACCAATTATTGATACAATCACAGCATAAAAAGGCCAGGAAAAATTAGCAGCACCCTATGAAAAACAGCCACTTACAGGTAGAACGTATTGCATTACGCGAGTGGCTGGTTCTCAGTATCCTCATCCTCTGCGTCACCGCTGGCCTGCTCTACTACAAGACCCTGGAGCGAACTGACCTGGTCTTGTATGACAGGCTGATGCAACTCAATTCCCAACCGGCGCGGGATGACATCATCATCGTTGGCATAGATAGTCACAGCCTGAGTGAACTTGGCAAATGGCCGTGGCCGCGCCTGCGTCATGCTGAACTCATCAAGCAAATCAGTGCAGCCCATCCTGTCGCCATCGGCATGGACTTTGTCTTTACTGAAGCAGAAGAACGTAGCGACCAGACACAAAATGGGGACCAGCAACTGGCCGAAGCGCTGGTACGCAGCAATAACGTGGTCCTGCCCCTGATCTCGGAAAATGCTGGCAAGGGCCTTGCCACGGTACGCCCTATCCCTCTGCTGGCGAGTGCAGCCCGTCAATTGGCGCATATCAATCTTGAAGTCGATAAGGATGGCGTAGTGCGTAGCGTTTTCCTGCGTGAAGGCATGAATGGTGAATGGTGGCCACATTTTGCGCTGGCGCTGGCCGACATTGGCAATCAGGTTGCCCCGGGCACCGAAACAAATCTGCCAGGTGAACGCCTGCCTGCCAGCTTGCGCAATGCAACGCCTGAGCCCGGTACCTGGCAGCGCGACTACCTGATGCACATCCCTTTTGCTGGCAGTGCCGGACATTTCCGCTCTGTGCCGTATGTCAGTGTTTTGCGAGGCGAAGTGCCTGCTGATTTTTTCAAGAACAAATATGTGCTGGTCGGCCCCACGGCCAGTGCCATGGCTGACTCCTTCCCTACCCCGGTATCTGGTAACGAGGGCATGATTTCCGGTGTGGAGATCAATGCCAATATCCTCGCTGCGCTGCTGGACCAGCGCAGCATACATGCGGCACCCAAGCTGTATTTATACCTGCTGAATCTGCTGGCCGTGGCGCTGGCGCTGATGGCTTACCAGATGCTGTCACCACGCAAGGCCCTGATGGCGACTGCGGTAGTGGCGGTCATTACCATGTTCGGTAGCTGGGCTATGCTCAGGTATGCAGGGTATTGGGCGCCCCCTACCGCAGCACTGTTTGCACTGATCATCGCTTACCCCCTGTGGAGTTGGCGCAGGCTGGAAGCAGCGATACGCTTCCTGGCCGAAGAATTCAGGATACTCGATAAAGAGCCCCATCTCTTGCCTGAATTTATCGATGAAGATGACGAGCAACCTGTGCGCGCACTGACCGATACCCTCGAACAAAGCATCAATGCCATGCGTGAAGCAGTAGACCGGGTACGTGACCTGCGCCAGTTTGTCAGCGACAGCCTGGCCAGCCTGCCAGACGCGACCATGGTCACCACGACCGATGGTAATGTCTTGCTGACCAACCAGCCTGCGCTTGATTATTTTGCCGGCATAGGTATGCCCAAGGTCAATGATGCACTGGTGCCCTATCTGTTCGCCAAGATGTCACCACCAAGCAATGCCGATACCGGCTCAGACGCCAGTTTTAGCTGGTGGGATTTGCTCGACATCAAACACACCAAAACCATGTCGCAGGGCATAGAGGTCAGAGACCCACAGGGCAAGGATTTGCTGATCAAGAGCGCCCCGAGTTACAACGGTGAAAAGCAGCTGGTGGGCTGGATAGTCAGCCTCATCGATATCACCAGTGTGCGTGCCGCCGAACGCAGCCGGGATGAAACCCTGCATTTCATTTCGCACGACATGCGTGCACCGCAGGCCTCGATATTGGCACTGCTGGAATTGCAAAAAGACAGCAGCACCGCCCTGCCAGCGGATGAATTCATGGCGCGCATAGAAAGGGCATCGCGCTCCACTTTGGGCCTGGCTGATAATTTTGTACAACTCGCGCAGGCAGAGTCGCAAAATTATCGCTACGAAGAAGCTGATTTCCAGGACATCTTGCTGGTAGCGACAGAAGAAATGTGGTCGCTGGCCCGCAGCAAGAATATCCGCATACAAACAAAAATCCAGGACGAAGAATTCCCTGTGCTGGTCGATAACTCGCTGATGACCAGGGTGCTGACAAATCTGTTGTCAAATGCCATCAAATACAGTCCCAAGGACACTACCATCACCTGCTCGCTGGTGCGTGAACAGCGCCTGGCTGACTCTGTCATCGTCTGCTCTATTGCCGACCAGGGTTATGGCATTACCCATGCAGACCAGGCCAGGCTATTCCAGCGCTTCCAGCGCTTCAAGACCAGTGACCAGCCTAAAAATGACGGCATAGGCCTGGGCATGGTCTTCGTCAAAGCCGTGCTGGACAGGCATCAGGCGACCATAGACTTCACCAGCGTACCGAATGAGGGAACGACCTTCAATGTACGCATTCCAGCCGACCTGGAATAAATCCCAGCTTTAAGCATGACAACAAAGCAAATGTTGACGCATTACATGTTGCAAAAAAGGCATAACTCCCTGCATATACGGCTCACTTGATATGCATCAAATGCCCGCGTTCAGGAAAATGCTGGTGCAAAGCGTTATAATGGAGCCTTACATCCTCCCACAGCTTAATTGAGCTTAATTGCAATGCAACTGTCTGCTGTTGGCCTCAACCACACGACCGCGCCGCTGTCCCTGCGCGAAAAGGTCGCCTTCTCGCCTGAGCAAATATCTCAGGCGGTGGTGGCTGCGCGTGCCTGGTTTGGTCGCGATGACAATGTGGCAAGGCATGGCAACGAGGCAGCAATCTTATCGACTTGCAACCGTACCGAACTCTATGCCGCCTGCAAGGGCGACAATGCAGTCGACGCTGCAGCTCACTTCCTGGCAGATTTCCACAAGCTGCCTTACACAGATTTACGGCCGCATCTATATACCCTGCCGCAAGATAATGCGGTAAGACATGCTTTTCGCGTGGCTTCTGGCCTGGATTCCATGGTCATAGGTGAGCCCCAGATCCTCGGGCAAATGAAAGATGCCGTGCGCCAGGCAGAAGCAGCCGGTGGCCTGGGTACTTATTTGCACCAGATGTTCCAGCGCAGCTTTGCTGTCGCGAAGGAAGTACGCACTACCACAGAGATAGGCGCGCACAGTGTCTCGATGGCGGCGGCTGCCGTCAGATTATCACAACGGATTTTTGACAAGATCGCTGACCAGCATGTCCTGTTCATCGGTGCGGGTGAAATGATAGAGCTCTGCGCCACCCATTTTGCCGCACAAAACCCCAAGTCGCTCACCATTGCCAACCGCACACTCGAACGTGGCGAAGCACTAGCCCACCGCTTCAGCGGCAAGGCCATACGCCTGGCAGACTTGCCGCAGCAACTGGCGCAGTTCGATATTATCGTTTCCTGCACGGCCTCCTCCCTGCCCATCATAGGCCTGGGTCTGATAGAACGTGTGGTCAAGGCGCGTAAGCACCGCCCCATTTTCATGGTTGATCTGGCGGTACCGCGCGATATAGAACCTGAAGTCGCCAAGCTCGATGACGTGTTTTTATACACTGTCGATGATCTCGGCACTGTCGTACAAACCGGGCTGGAAAGTCGCCAGGCTGCGGTGGCGCAGGCAGAAGCCATCATAGAAACCCGCGTGCAGTCCTTCATGCATTGGGTTGATGGCCGTGCTGTTGTACCGGTGATACAGGACTTGCATGAAAGCAGCGAGCAACTGCGCCTGATGGAGCTCGAACGCGCACGCAAGATGCTGGCACGCGGCGATGATATAGACGCCGTGCTCGAAGCCTTGTCCAAGGGCATCACCGCCAAGTTCCTGCATGGCCCGCAACAAGCCTTGCATCAAGCCAGCGGCGATGAACGCGCCCGCCTGGCAACGCTGTTACCTCAATTATTCCGCACCAAGCGTTAGCGATACGCTACGCTGCTGGCCTGTACGCGTAAGCGCTTACGGGCACTTTCTTCTGGGTCAGCCTGACCCGCCCCATTATTAGCGTCATTAGCTATAGTCAAAGAATATATTATGAAACCATCAATGCTACACAAGCTGGACCAGCTTGCAGAACGCCTGGACGAAGTCGGCCACCTGCTCATGCAGGAAGGTGCCACCAATGACATGGATGCCTACCGCAAACTGAACCGCGAGCACGCCGAACTCGAACCACTGGTCGCCCTGTACAACAACTACAAGCAGGCCCAGGCCGATATCGCCGAAGCCGAACTCATGCTCAGCGACCCGGACATGAAGGCCTTTGCCCAGGACGAAATCGAAGCCGCCAAAAACACCATGCAGACGCTGGAAAGTGATTTGCAAAAAATGCTGCTGCCCAAAGATCCCAATGATGACCGCAACATCCTCATGGAGATACGTGCAGGTACTGGTGGTGATGAAGCTGCCCTGTTCGCTGGCGACTTGCTGCGCATGTATATGCGCTTCGCCGAGCGCAATCGCTGGCAGACTGAGATCATGTCGGAATCGCCATCTGAATTGGGCGGCTATAAAGAGGTCATCGTCCGCCTGGCAGGCCAGGGCGTGTATTCCAAACTCAAGTTTGAATCTGGCGGCCACCGCGTACAGCGCGTACCTGCAACAGAAACCCAGGGCCGCATCCATACCTCAGCCTGCACTGTTGCCGTCATGCCTGAGGCCGATGAACTGGCCGACGTGGTCATCAACAATGCCGACCTGCGCATAGACACCTTCCGCGCCAGTGGTGCTGGTGGTCAGCATATCAACAAGACTGACTCCGCCGTGCGCCTGACGCATATCCCTACCGGCATTGTCGTCGAATGCCAGGACGGCCGCAGCCAGCATCAAAACAAGGCACAAGCCATGCGCGTGCTGGCAACCCGCATCATGGACGGCCAGTTGCGCGAGAAACAGGCCAAGGAAGCCGCCACCCGCAAGAGCCTGATCGGTTCCGGCGACCGCAGTGAGCGCATACGCACCTACAATTATCCACAAGGCCGCATGACCGATCACCGCATCAACCTGACCCTATACAAACTCGATTTCATCATGGATGGCGAATTGAATGAACTGACGACCGCGCTGGTGGCAGAGCATCAGGCCGAACTGCTGGCTGAGCTCGGTGATGATTGATAGAAAGGCCGACAGAAATGCGAAGAGAGATGGCTAATAGATATGACAAATAAGCATATCCATAAGACAAAATCAGCTTTCGCGTAAAATCAACAGTATTTGATTGCGCAATTGCATGAAACTGTCGGATACTCGCTGCCACTATCCTGCGATACAGAACTAAAACGCCAGGATTGCGTCCAATAACAATTCTTTCATCGCGTGCACCATGAATCTGTCGAAAAAACTTTTGCTGTCGATTGCCCTTACCTGCATAGGCTTGCTGGCGGCTGCCATGTATTTGCAAATCGTGGAAAAAATGCTGCCTTGCCCATACTGCGTATTCCAGCGCTACGCCTTTGCCCTGATCGCGGTTTTCTGTCTCATTGCGGTGGCTACCGATGGCATCATGCACCGCATCACAACAGGGTTGGCACTGCTATCTGGTTTGATTGGTCTGGGTGCTGCTGGCAAGCATTTCTGGATACTTGAGCACCCTGCCCTGTCCTGCGGTATTGATCCTCTGGAAACTGGCTTGAACAGTTTCTTCCTGGCGCAATGGTGGCCAGCCATGTTCAAGGCCGACGGCCTGTGCGAAACACCTTATCCACCTACCTTGGGCCTGTCACTGCCAGCCTGGGCCGCCATATTCTTTATATTATTTAGCCTGACCTTGCTGATTGTGTTGATACGCAATCAAAAAACCAAGCGCGGCATGTTTGGCCCCTCACGCTGATGCTAGACTGGCTACAGCCCGGCATCACCCTGGCTGCCTGTGAAAACAGCAGCCCGCTCGAACGGATAGACACCCGCCTGCTGCTCATGCAAGGGCTGGGCCTGACGCGCATACAACTAATCACCCAGTCTGAACTTGTACTCGATGCTGAACAACTCGCCATCGTGCAAGAGTTATTTAGCCGTCGCATAAAAGGCGAACCCATTGCCTACATACTGCAGGAGCGAGAATTCTTTGGTTTGAATTTTCACGTCACACCTGCCGTACTCATCCCACGCCCCGATACAGAATTGCTGGTGGAACTGGCGCTGCAATATGCGCCAGCCAATTCCAGGCTGCTGGACATGGGCACCGGCTCTGGTGCAATTGCCGTGGCAATTGCCCACCAAAGACCAGACTTGCAAGTCACAGCCCTGGATGTCAGCCCCGCTGCATTAGCAGTCGCCCAGGAAAATGCCAGGCGACATCTGCCCGCAGATAAAGTGGAATTTTTTTGCAGCAATTGGTACACAGCACTGACAGATAAAAAATTCCAGACCATCGTTAGCAACCCACCCTATATCGTTGAAAATGATGCTCATTTACAACAAGGTGATTTACGCTTTGAACCCGTCGATGCACTGACTGACCACGCAGATGGCTTGTCTGCCTATCGCCAGATCATAGGAGAGGCACATTTGCACTTGCTGGCAGATGGCTGGATCTTGCTGGAGCATGGTTATGACCAGGCAGAAGCGGTGAGAGACTTGTTAATACTGGCCCGTTTTACTGAGGTACAAAGCTGGCGTGACCTGGCCGGTATAGAACGGGTATCAGGCGGAAAACTCCCTGCACTGACAGCAGAACAGGTATAAAAAAATGGCGCAGATTGCGCCATTTTTTATCGAGCAGGAAAATCTTAGTTCCTCGATGGGAAGATACCTTCCATCGCGATGATGTAGTTCAAGCCCAGATAAGGTTGCATATTGGAGATAGTAGCGCTTGATACGACAGGTACTGTCAATGGTGTGCCGCTGCCGGTATTCGAGTTAGTGACTGTACCACCAGTGGCGCCTACTGTTGTTGTAACACCACCCAAGGCCACTGGGGCGGTTGGTAGGGTTCCAGCTGGTAAATATATTGATGCTGCCGTACCTACGCCGGTGGCCGTACTAGTCAGTCCACCGTTGGTTGGCACAGCCCCCACAACACCATTCGTTCCTGTACCAACGGTGATCGTCGTAGTTGCTGACAAGCCAGACAGATTCAACGTAGCCGTATGGGTATGCGAAGGCAAATTGTTTATGTTCAAGGAGATCGTGGCTGTACCATTAGAGATCACTGTCGCATTATTGGTCCCCGCTTTTTCGCCTTGCGACACATTCTGCAAACCAGGCCCTTGCGCTTGGGAGCCAACAACGACACGTCCACGCAGATCAGGGATGCCAAATGTAGTTTGTCCATCGCCGCCATACATGGTGCCCAGCAAAGCAAACATGGCTGAATTCTGTTGAATAGGCACTGTTTGCCCATTGCAGAAAAGCCAGCCACGTGGGGGATAATTAAAGCCAACCGCCAATACGGTACCCATAAATGCATCCATTGCATACTCCAATTCAAGTTATCGTTTAAACAGGGATCTTGCTATCTAGTCTCTTCTGCATTCATCGCCAAAATACGGGTCTGAATTCAGAGCTTTCATCAATGGCTTTCAATATGCAAACAAACAAGCAATTTCAAAAAAAGCAAACCAATTCTACAACTGTTATTTAGAAATAACACTGCAATATTTTCATCCTGATACAACTTTACAAATTTTAACTTTTGATCGCAATTCCTCTAGTTGCAGATAAATTTGATTGCAATGTCGCAGGCAAGTAGATGCCTCCCACTCCTGCGCAGATACGGCAGGCGCAGGATCTCCTGTAAAACCGGTATGCCTGTGCTTGGAATGCAAGGCGGAGCGCGCTTTCAGCTTCATCAAATCTTGCTCACAACAATCGAGTCGAAACAGCATCAGCAATTCAACCCATAAGACTTCTGGTAATTGGCTGTAATTTAATAAAATCAAATCTTGCGAGACGGCGTTTTCAAAACCGGCCTGTAACATGCTCACCAACATACTGGCAGCGTAAGCATCAAAATTTGCCGCTTGCTCATGCGAGGCTGCAGCTTGGAGCCGGGTAGTATTCAATAACCCCGGTATCATCTGCGGCCCGCGCTGACGCTGATGCGAAGCCAGCACTGCTTGCGGTTCGCGGTATAAAAAAATGATGGGTATAGCGGGAAACGCGGCACGCACAAAGGGCAACCATGGCAAATGCCAGCTATCGAATTTTACAAAAAAATGACTTTCGTCTGGTGAACGTCTTTGACCCAATGCGGCAATCAGATTCTGGAAAATGTTGGTCGCATTTTGCAGTTCGGGATGTGCATGGTAGTAGCGGAAAAATGCATCGATGACTGGTGGCTCCGACATCACCACGCATTGCGGCAGCGATGCCAGCATCTGTGTCAACAAGGTAGAACCACAGCGAGATACATGAAAGATAAACGCCATTGGAGGCACCTGCGACAAGCTGGCCAGTTGTGCTGGCAAACTCGCCAGCGGCGTCAGGCAAACTTGCCTGTGCTCACGGCTTTGCTGATTCAATGTGTCAAGAAAAAATGACTCCAGAAACCTGGCCTCACCCAGATGCCGCCAGCAGAGTGTGCCTGCACCCGCCTCAATAGCCACAGGGAACCAGCCCAGCATGCTTGGCAAGTCTCGCGCATCGATTTGCTGCCCGCGCAGCAAAGCCCTTTCTTCGGCGGCGAAGCCGGGTTTGATTTCCATGCTATCCATTTCTTGTATTCAATTAGGTATCGCCTGCCCCAACCGTATGGCTTCCAGACGGCTGGCAATTTGCAAGCCCGCACTTTGCCCGGTCGCGCGCAACATGGCGATCACTTCCTGCACATTACCGTCATGAATGGCTGGGTCATCATATTTTGGTTTGGGTCTGGCAATCCAGCCAGCATCAAGGAACACCTGCTCCAGCCAGGCATTGCTGACACAATCGAGCATCAAATGTACCCTGGCATGACTACTGGGGTTGACTACACCATGCAGGCAGGCGGCATTCAAATACCAGGTATCGCCCGCTGAAAAATGCACTTCTTCACCATCGATTTTGAATAGCACGTCCGGCGTAGTGGTGATGGGGATATGCAAACGGGTAATACCAT
This sequence comes from Undibacterium sp. KW1, assembly GCF_009937955.1. Taxonomy (NCBI): domain Bacteria; kingdom Pseudomonadati; phylum Pseudomonadota; class Betaproteobacteria; order Burkholderiales; family Oxalobacteraceae; genus Undibacterium; species Undibacterium sp. KW1. The sequence goes on from NZ_AP018439.1 coordinate 5,447,321, forward strand.
CCTCCAGCGAAGTACCATCGTCCCTGTGCTCTTTGATAACACCGCCTGCCTCCAGCGACATCAGGCGCACAGACGTTTTTTCACATAGAAACGTATCGACAACTTCCCGCAAATAAGGGGAGGTTTGCATGAGCGCCGTATCCTGAAAATTGCCTTCATTGACAGGCATGATGTGATCAATACGGCCATCCACCGCGCGCAAGGGCAGGCAGGTCCAGTTGTTGATGTAGGCATTGGTATTGAAATGCCTGATCCATTCTGAGGCTTCGAGTTGGTGCAGTTCGGCACGCAGGCGTCCTAAATCAAAACTGAATGGCAACTTCAGATAACGGCTAGGCTGTCGCATCAAACTGCCCTTGTTGTGTGATCTTCTGAGCGAGGGTGGTGGCTGGCAATAAATTGATCATGGCTTGCTCCTCTGCGGCTGCCTGTGAACGCCAGTGCATTTGTTCAAACAGGGCATCAGCACTTATGACAACAAAGCCCAACTGTAAATACAGGCCGCGCGCTGCAAAATTGGTTTGTTCAACAGCAAGGCTGACACCCTTTCCCTGGCCTTGTGCATCGGCCTGTAGTGCCAGCAAAATAGCCCTGGCGATACCTTGGCGTTGCACAAACGGAATAATCGCTATATCGATCAGGCGTATATCATCACTGCCTGCATTGATAATGACGCGCCCTACAGCCTGACCAGCGCGCTCAATCACCCTATGCATGGCATCAGGATAATTCATCCTGACACCCTCCATTTGCACATGCTGTTGCATTTTGATCATTTGCGCAATGAATGCGGCATCCATCGGCATTTGCCGCAAGTCTTCGCGGCGGCTGGCGTACAGAGCATCCAGAAAAGCCTGATCGTCGTCATGCACTTCACGCAATGCAAGCGCAGCAGGTAATTTATACACAAGCACTCCCAAGCTGGTTAAAATAACATGTATATTATCCTGCCTATGCTTGTGTTTTCTTGCAAGTGAAACTTTTCACAACTTTGATCATGACCATCAGCCTAGAACAAGTACACCCCCTCATCGGCAACAAATTTCAACTCGAAACCTCGAATGGCGTCATGTACCTCGAACTGGTAGAAGCAGAAGAACGCCCACGCCGTGGCCTTCCAGAAATATTCCGCACCCCTTTGTTGTTGATTTTTGCTGGATCTTCCAGCCAACCGCTGGCACAAGATAATTATTTTGTTGAGCACCCCGCCTTGGGCAGGCACATCTGGACTGTCGCCCCCACCCTGGCCGACCATTCCAAAGGGCAATATCAGCTCCCACATGAAGATGGTGGCACTTGTGTTTACTATCAGGTTATCTTCAATTAATTTCTCTGAGACAAGCTTCTCTTAGCTTGCATCTGTTACATTTAAATTTTTCATCTAAATTGCTTATTTATTTAGCAGTTTTTTTGTTACATTTGCCCGCAAAAAAAGTTTTCAATGTTAGTATTACAGTTAATTATTTAACACTTAACAATTTATCTTCTTGATTTCCCAAGATAAATTGCAAGTCAGAAATATTGGCCTTTCAAACTGACTGGCACCATCTGTGAGTTTTGCAATTAACCAATTCAAACAGCCCCTGCTGATTTCTGATCTGTTACGTATCGGGTTTTTGCTTAGTCCCGATTTTTTTCGCTTATCGGTGGTGTGCAGATGCCTGGAAGTAATCAAACAGAAAGCAGTACAGAACCTGCTGCAAACAAAGTAAAAACCTGGTGGCTAAGTGGCTTGCCCGGGGCGGGGAAGACAACACTTGCGCAAAACCTAGCCAGGCATCTACGCGAACAATCTATTGCAGTATGCGTGCTTGATGGTGATGAAATAAGGCAGGGTTTGTCAAAGGACCTGGGCTTTAGCCTGGCTGACCGTGAAGAGCAAGGCCGCAGGACCGCTGAAATGGCCCGCCTGCTCAATCTCAATGGCATTTCTGCCATCGTCGCTCTGGTTTCTCCCAGCATGCGTGGGCGGGCGCTGGCACGCGGCATCATAGGCCACGACAAATTTGTAGAAGCCTATATATCGACACCTCTGCACATTTGCCAGCAACGCGATCCCAAGGGCTGGTACGCCAAAGCAAAACAAAACCCTGCCCTGCAACTCACTGGCGTTTCTGCACCGTACGAGGCACCAATTTCTGCCGAATGCGTGATAGATACCAGTCAAACAGACCTGGCAGATGCAATTCGTCAACTGAGTACTTTTTTGAGAACGTGAGCATATTAAAAACATAAAAACATAAAAACATAAAAACATAAAAACATAAAAACATAAAAACATAAAAACATAAAAACATATTTTGGATCCGGCTGATAGGCTTTAGCTTAGACGACACATACTTTTCTATCTTATTACGATGCACTTACGGGACTCTATTAAATTGATCAATTTTTTGAGTATCTAGCCGATAATCAATTTAATATTTATTGCATTAACGCCACTTTCAGTTTGAACGCGAAGACCTCATGACTCATAAAAAATATCATTTCATCTCAGGTTTACCCCGTTCCGGCTCTACCTTGCTGGCAGCCTTGCTGCTGCAAAACCCGCGTTTTCATGCTGGCATGACCAGCCCGGTTGGCAGTCTGTTTCGAGGCATGTTGAATCAGTTAGGTGCAGGTAGTGAATTTGGCAGTGTTGTCAGCAAAGAACAAAGACGTCGCTTGACACGCGGTCTTTTTGAATCTTTCTACGCCGATCAAGCTGATAAAGAAGCTATTTTCGACACTAACCGCATGTGGAGCGCCCACATGCCGGTATTGATGGATCAATTTCCCGGCTCAAAAGTGATTGCCTGTGTACGCAACGTTGCCTGGGTGATGGACAGCATAGAGCGGCGTTATCGCTCCAACCCCTACGAAATCACCCGACTGTTTAATGACGATGTGGAACGCAATACTGTGTACAGTCGGGTAGAAACCCTGGCGCAGGCAAATCGCCTTGTCGGCTATCCATGGACTGCACTGAAGGAAGCCTTTTATGGTGAGCATGCGTCTTCACTATTAATTGTTGACTATGACTTGCTGGCGCAGGTACCGGAGAAGGTCGTGCCACTGATTTATCAATTCATTGACGAACCTGTCTTCCAGCATGACTTCACGAACGTCAATTACGATGCACCTGAATTTGATGCCCAACTGGGCCTGCATGGCATGCACAAGGTACGCAACAGTGTCAGTTACGAAAGACGTGCAAGCATACTTCCGCCAGACCTGTTCGAGAAATTCTCCACACTGTCTTTCTGGCACGATACCAATCAAAGCGCTGCCAATGTCATTGCAGTCAAAGCACCTATAGCGAACAAGGAAGCGTTACATGAATAACGCACAGCAACTGTTAAACCTAATCGACAATATGGCTTTACGAGCGTGTCAATAGCTAACACTGCCAACAATTTGCAGCAAGAAAAGTAAGCTGATTTGCTTAGTATCTAATAACATCATTACGATTTTTATTTATTGCTCCCCAATTTACATTCAGGCCTGAATACCATGAACACATATAACGTCAATCGTCCGCAAGATGCACAGTCCGAACATGATCATGCGCTTATTCAGGTTAGCGATACTGTACATATCAACCCTCTCATCCCCGTCACACCAGCGCCCACCGTCAATGCCGCCAGCGCACCGCAAGAAGTCCTGTTCATAGACAGTCGTGTGCCTGATTTGCAAAAATTCATTGACGCAGCGGCACCTGGTGTGAAAGTGGTCATACTTGACGCCAATCATGACGGTCTGGATCAAATGGTTAATGCATTGGAAGGCATGCACAACCTGCAATCCATCAGCGTTATTTCGCATGGCGATGAAGGCGTAGTCCTGCTGGGCAATGGCCCCTTGTTCGCTGGCAATCTTGAACAAAACCAGGCCAAGCTGCAAACAATAGGTCAGGCGCTGTCCAACGATGGTGATTTCTTGCTCTACGGATGCGACATAGGCCGAGGTGAACAAGGAACCGCGTTTGTCAATAAACTCGCTCAAATCACTGGTGCGGATGTGGCGGCATCTTCAGACACATCCGGTGGAGCCACGGGCAACTGGGATCTGGAAATCAAGACAGGCAATATCGAAGCGCAATCCGCCATCAAGACGACAGATTTGTCAGGATACAATTATCTGCTACATACCGCCAGTGTCAACTCGGTAGCACAGTTAAAGGCGGCGATCCTCACCGCCAGCACGGACGGTTCCGCCGATACGATCACTCTGACAGGCAATATCACTTTTGCCAGCGCAGCAGATGCCATCAGCATCAATGTCACAGATGGCCAGACCCTGACCATTGTTGGCGGTGGATTTACCTTGAGTGGCGGTAATTTTGCACGCGTCCTCGACACTAATACCACTAACCCAGGCAGTAAAATTGCCATTGACAACCTGACTATCACCAACGGCAAGGTGTCTGGTACCGGGGGTGCTGCGGGAGCAGGTGGTGCCGCCGGGACCGGTGGCGATGCCTTAGGGGCCGGTATTAAAAATGCAGGCACGCTGATCATCACCAATAGCACAATTACTGAGAATAAAGCCTCCGGTGGCGGTGGCGGTGGTGCTTCTAGTTCTGGCGGAAATTTCGCCGGTGGCGGTGGCGGTGGCGGTGGCTTTGGGGCTGGTAATGGTGCTGCCGGCGGCGATGGCACCCCTGGGGGGCTCTATGCGGCAGCAAGTGCGGCATCAGGTATAACTGGCGGTAAGGGTGGTGGCGGTGCAACCGGTTCAGCAGGTAAAGGCGGGAGCGCGACTGGTGGTGCGGGTTCAACTTATTCTGGCACCGGGTACACTCTTGGAGGAAATGGTTCAACAGCCAACAACGGCAGTATCAGTATTGGTGGTGGAGGTGGTGGCACGGGAGCCAAAGGTACAGGTGGAGCGGGCGGCAACGCCGCAGGTGGTATCTATAATGCCTCGACAGGCAATATTACCATTACGAATAGCAGCATCACCAATAATATTGCCGCGGGCGGCGGCGGCGGCGGCGGCGGTTCGACTTACTTCTCAAATACAGGTAATGGCGGCGCTGGCGGTGTTGGTATCGGTGGTATCTGGAACAAGGGTGGTGTCGTTCAACTGGATTCAACGACAAATACTACTCTGAGCACTGGCAATACAGGAGCAGGTGGTACAGGCGGCTCCGCAACTGGCGGCACAAATACAAGCGGTGGTAATGGAACAGCGGTGTCGACACTGACATCTACCAATGGTGGCACGCAGAATACAAACTTTACACCCACCGCTATTACTAGCGCAACTTATGATGCAAATACTGGTACTCTAGTTGTTACTGGTACCGGCATGACCAATGGCGGCACGATAGACGTCACCAAACTCAGCCTGACAGGACAAGGTGGCTCGTACACACTTACTGCGGCAACTACTAATCCTACGACAAGCAGTGCCACCTCTTTCACAGTCACGCTGGGTGCCGCCGACAAGATTGCGGTCAATGGCGTACTGAACAACAACGGAACTACCTCTGCAACTGGTGCCATCACGTTCAACCTGGCGGCAGCGGCCAACTGGGATGTAACAGCCGCCGCCTCAGCTGACCTGACCAGCAATGGTGTGACCGTCTCCAACGTCACTGCACCAACGATTACGTCTGCGACTTACGATGGTACTTCGCATCAGTTCGTCATCACCGGTACCAACCTCGTCAAGACCATCGGTGCAACAAACGATGTGAACATCTCGACGCTGACCATCACTGGCGAAGGTGGTGCAACCCGCACCCTGTCCACAACGGGCAACGTCGAAGTCACCTCCGCCACCAGCTTCACCTTTACCCTGGCTGGTGCCGATATTGTCGCAGTCGATAACTTGCTCAATAAGAATGGCACATCCTCTGCCAGCAGCTCTACCACCTATAACATCGCTGCTGCCAACAACTGGAACGGTACCGTCACCGGTGGCAATATCCAGGATTTAACCGGCAATGGCATCACCGTCGCCAATGCTGCACCAAGTATCCTGAGTTCCACCTACGATGCCGCAACTGGCATCCTCAGCGTGTCTGCCGTCAACATCGTCGGCGGAGACACCATTGATGTCTCCAAACTGTCCATCACTGGTCAGGCAGGTTCCTACACATTAACCACCCCCAATGTCACCGCCAGCAGTTCGACCGCCTTTGCTGTCACGCTCAATGCTGTCGACAAACTCGCCATCAACGGCATCCTGAACAACAACGGTACATCTGCGGTTGATACCACCACCTTCAACCTGGCCGCTGCCGCTTCCTGGGATCAGACCACAGCATCGGGTGCTGACCTGACCGGCAATGCCGTGACAGTATCGAACGTCACAGCACCAACAATCACGTCCGCGACTTACAATGGTAACACCCACGTCTTCACCATCACCGGCACCAATCTCGTCAAGACCATCGGTGCGACCAATGACGTCAACCTGTCCAAACTCACCATCACTGGTGAAGGCGGTGCGACCTACACCCTGTCCGCCACTGGTAACGTTGAAGTCACTTCTGCCACCAGCTTTACCTTTACGCTGGCGGGTGCAGATATCGCTGGTGTCGATGCCTTATTGAATAAAAATGGTACTTCTGCTGTTAGTAGTACCACCTACAATATCGCCGCTGCCGACGACTGGAACAGCGCCATCACCGGTGGCAACATCCAGGATTTGACTGGCAACGGCATTACCGTCTCCAATGCCGCACCCAGCATACTGAGCTCCACTTACGATGCAGCCACCGGCGTTTTATCGGTCTCTGTGGTCAATATTGTCGGTGGCGACACCATTGATGTCTCCAAACTGTCCATCACTGGTCAGGCAGGTTCCTACACATTAACCACCCCCAATGTCACCGCCAGCAGTTCGACCGCCTTTGCTGTCACGCTCAATGCTGTCGACAAACTCGCTATCAACGGCATATTGAACAACAATGGCACCACGGCGGTGGACACCACCACCTTCAACCTGGCCGCTGCCGCTTCCTGGGATCAGACCACAGCATCGGGTGCCGACCTGACCGGCAATGCCGTGACAGTATCGAACGTCACAGCACCAACAATCACGTCCGCGACTTACAATGGTAACACCCACGTCTTCACCATCACCGGCACCAATCTCGTCAAGACCATCGGTGCGACCAATGACGTCAACCTGTCCAAACTCACCATCACTGGTGAAGGTGGTGCGACCTACACCCTGTCCGCCACTGGTAACGTTGAAGTCACTTCTGCCACCAGCTTTACCTTTACGCTGGCGGGTGCAGATATCGCTGGTGTCGATGCCTTATTGAATAAAAATGGTACTTCTGCTGTTAGTAGTACCACCTACAATATCGCCGCTGCCGACGACTGGAACAGCGCCATCACCGGTGGCAACATCCAGGATTTGACTGGCAACGGCATTACCGTCTCCAATGCCGCACCCAGCATACTGAGCTCCACTTACGATGCAGCCACCGGCGTTTTATCGGTCTCTGTGGTCAATATTGTCGGTGGCGACACCATTGATGTCTCCAAACTGTCCATCACTGGCCAGGGTGGTTCCTACACATTAACCACCCCCAATGTCACCGCCAGTAGCAGTACCGCCTTTTCAGTGACATTGAACGCCGCCGACAAACTCGCCATCAACGGCATCCTGAACAACAACGGTACATCTGCGGTTGATACCACCACCTTCAATCTGGCCGCTGCCGCTTCCTGGGATCTGACAACAGCATCGGGTGCTGACCTGACCGGCAATGCCGTGACCGTCTCCAACGTCACAGCACCAACAATCACCTCAGCGACTTATGACGGCACCACCAACGTCTTGACCGTCACTGGCACCAACCTTGTTAAAACCATCGGTGCGACCAATGACGTCAACCTGTCCAAGCTCACCATCACTGGTGAAGGCGGTGCGACCTACACCCTGTCCGCCACTGGTAACGTTGAAGTCACTTCTGCCACCAGCTTTACCGTCACCCTGACCGGTGCTGATATCGGTGGTGTTGCCGCGCTGTTGAATAAAAATGGTAGCTCTTCGGTCAGTAGTACCACCTACAACATCGCCGCTGCCGACGACTGGAACAGCGCCATCACCGGTGGCAACATCCAGGATTTGACTGGCAACGGCATTACCGTCTCCAATGCCGCACCCAGCATACTGAGCTCCACTTACGATGCAGCCACCGGCGTTTTATCGGTCTCTGTGGTCAATATTGTCGGTGGCGACACCATTGATGTCTCCAAACTGTCCATCACTGGCCAGGGTGGTTCCTACACATTAACCACCCCCAATGTCACCGCCAGTAGCAGTACCGCCTTTTCAGTGACATTGAACGCCGCCGACAAACTCGCCATCAACGGCATCCTGAACAACAACGGTACATCTGCGGTTGATACCACCACCTTCAATCTGGCCGCTGCCGCTTCCTGGGATCTGACAACAGCATCCAGTGCAGATTTGACTGGCAATGCCGTGACCGTCTCCAACGTCACAGCACCAACAATCACCTCAGCGACTTATGACGGCACCACCAACGTCTTGACCGTCACTGGCACCAACCTTGTTAAAACCATCGGTGCGACCAATGACGTCAACCTGTCCAAGCTCACCATCACTGGTGAAGGCGGTGCGACCTACACCCTGTCCGCCACTGGTAACGTTGAAGTCACTTCTGCCACCAGCTTTACCGTCACCCTGACCGGTGCTGATATCGGTGGTGTTGCCGCGCTGTTGAATAAAAATGGTAGCTCTTCGGTCAGTAGTACCACCTACAACATCGCCGCTGCCGATGACTGGAACAGCGCCATCACCGGTGGCAACATCCAGGACCTGACTGGCAATGGCATCACCGTTTCCAACGCTGCACCGAGCATCATCAGCTCTACCTACGATGCAGCCACAGGTATTCTGAGTGTCACTGCCGTCAATATTGTCGGTGGCGACACCATTGATGTCAGCAAACTCTCACTCGTCGGCCAGGGTGGCGGTTCTTACACATTAACCACCCCCAACGTCACCGCCAGCAGCAGTACCGCCTTTGCCGTGACCCTCAACGCCGCCGACAAACTCGCCGTCAATGGCCTGTTGAACAAGACTGGCACCACGGCCGTTGATGCCACCACCTTCAACCTGGCCGCTGCTGCTTCCTGGGACGCTACCACCACATCGGGTGCCGACCTGACCGGCAATGCCGTCACCGTATCGAACGTCGCCGCCCCAACGATCACCTCAGCCACCTACGACGTCAACACCCACGTCCTGACCGTCACCGGCACCGGCCTCGTCAGTACCCTCGGCGCCACCAATGACATCACTGTCACTGCCCTGACCATCAAAGGCGAAGGCGGTATCGTCCGGACTTTGTCGACCACCGGCAATGTCGAAGTCACCTCCGCCACCAGCTTTGCTGTGACACTGGCCGGTGCTGACCAGACTACCGTTGAAGGCCTGTTCAACAAGAATGGCACCACCTCCACCGGTGGCACCACCTACAACCTGGCCGCAGCCGATGACTGGGACAGCGTCATTACCGGTGGTGACATTGCCGTCACCACGGCCCCGATTACCGTCTCCAATGTCGCAGTGCCGACCATCACCTCCTCGGTCTACAACGCCAGCACCGGTGTACTGACCGTCACAGGTACCGGCCTGACCGGCCTGACAGGGGCGAACAACGACATCGTTGCCAACAAATTCAGCCTGCAAGGCGAAGGTGGTGCCAGCTATACCCTCACCACCACCAGCAATGTCGAGATCACCTCCGCCACTTCCTTCACAATGACCTTGAGTGCGGCGGACAGGCTGGGTGCCAATCTCATCATGAACAAGAATGGCACCAGCTCCACCAGTGTCAACACGTACAACCTGATCGCCAACGAAGACTGGAATGCCGGGGCTGATGCCGCTGTCGTCATTGCTGATCTGACCGGCAATGGCGTGACCGTTACCAATGTGGTGGCACCTACCGTTGCCTCGGCGACATACAACGTCGGCACGGGCGTGCTGGTCGTTACAGGCAATAACTTCCTGTCCTTGGCAGGAGCCAATAACGACATTACCGCCAACCGTATCCGTTTCCTGGGCCAGGGTGCCATTAACTACACCCTGACCACTTCCCCGAATATAGACATCACCTCCAACACCAGCTTCACCATGACCATGAGTGTCGCCGACAAGACGCAACTGGCACTGAGGCTCAACAAGGATGGCAACTCTTCCACCGACGGCACCACCTACAACATCGGCATGCTGGAAGACTGGAATACCGGTGCCGCTACTGCTGTCGTCATCGCTGATCTGTTTGGCAATTTCATTACCGTCACCGGTAACAATGTCGCTCCCGTCATCGGCGGTGTCGTCGCTGGCCAGACCGTGACTGAAACCACCACGGTTTCTCCTTTTACCGGTGTCACCATCACCGATCCTGATGTCGGTGCTTCCGAAACCATCATCATCAGCCTCGATACCGCGGCCAAAGGCGCCTTTACTGCCGCTTCACTGGCAACCACAGGTTTCTCAACCGCCGATGGTGGTCTGACCTATACCCATGCAGCCGGTACCCCGGCTGCCGTTGAGGCAGCTATCCGTGGCCTGGTATTCCAGCCAGCGGCGGGCCGTGTCCCTGTGGGCGGCACAGAAACCACGACCTTCACCATCAGTGCCAATGATGGTATTGCTTCTGCGGTACTCAATAACACCACCACCGTGATTGCGACGGGTGTCAATGCGGCGCCGACCAATATCACGCTGTCAAATGCTGCTGTCCAGCAGGGTTCTGCTGACAATACCAGTGTTGGTACTTTGACAGCGATTGACCCGAATCCGGGTGATACCGCCAGTTTTACCCTGGTGAGTGGTAATGGGACGAATGACAAGGACAACAGTAAATTCACCATCTCGGGCAATACCCTGGTGGCGAAGAACCCTGTGGGCATGACACCGGGCAATTACAGTATCTTTGTGAGAGCCACGGATGCCATGGGTTCTGCCTATGAAAAGAACTTCATCATCGCCGTTGGTGACAATGTCGCCCCAACCGCGACCGGTATTACCCGCATCCAACCTGAAAACACCAGCCTGGGCACGATAGACTACAAGGTCACGTTCAGTGAAGCGGTGACGGGCGTGAATGCGGCAGCCTTTGCGCTGGCGACGACGGGGACAGTGGCAGGAACCATCAGCAATGTGACCCAGCTTGATCCTTCTACCTACAGCGTCAGGATCACGGGATTGACTGGTGATGGGACACTGGGCCTGAATCTGAAGAATGCCGGTACTGGCATTGTGGATACGTCCAGCCTGGCTCTGAATGGTGGCTTTACCGGGCAGTTGTATCAGGTCGATCATACGGCGCCGACGACGGGTATTGGTTCAGTGCGCCTGTCGAATGATGATGGTGTCAGTGGTACTGACTTCATCACCACCATCAGTGACCAGGCCATTTCCGGCAACCTCACCGCAGGTCTGGCAGTGGGCGAAACCGTGCAAGTCTCGCTCGACAATGGTGCCAACTGGATCAATGCACTGGCAACCATCGGTGGCACTGGCTGGAGTTTGCCAAACCAACTGCTGAGTGGCAATAACACGCTCAAAGTCAGGGTGGTAGATCTGGCGGGCAATAGCGGGCCTACCTTCTCGCAGGCGTTCAGCATCAACCCTAATACTGACAATCCTGGCACGAGCGGCTCGGATGCGGATGGCGATGGCATCCTGCAGCGGGTAGAAGCAGAAGTGCCCAATTTACTGGGTGCTGGCAATGGCGATGGGAATGGTGACGGCATACCGGATCAGTCGCAGAAGAATGTCAGTTCGCTGTTGTGGCATAACAATACGGCGGCGAATAACCATTATGTGACGCTGGCGAACAATAACTTCCTGTCGCAAACCAATGTGAACACCACAGTAGCGCCAGCCACACTACCAGCAGAACTGAGCATGCAGTATGGCATGATCACCACCCAGCTCACTGGCCTGGCTGCGGGGCAGGAAACCACGATGTCGCTCTATACCGATGCGATGGGCCCGGTGAATGGCTACTGGGTACAGGACAAGGCTGGCACCTGGACGAATATCGCCACCAATATTGCAACAGTGAACGGCAAGCTGAAAGTGGACTTCAAGATCACGGACGGTGGCATCTTTGATACTGACGGCAAGGTTGATGGCAAAATCAGCCTCACTGGTGGCCTGGGCTTTAAAACCACGGTGCCAACCAATCCAAGCACTTCTTTGCCGGGCGACAAGGATGGTGATGGCATCCCGGATGCGATAGAAGCCAGAGTCGGTACCAAGCTTGATGTCAAGGACAATGATGTCTTGCACCGCTCTGACCTGTTTGCCATGCAGCTTTATCGTGACGTGCTGTTCCGTGAGGCAGATACCGCAGGTGTGCAGTACTGGCAGCAGCAAATCGACAGTGGCAAGATGAGCCGTGCCCAGGTGGCGGCGTCGTTCATGGAGTCAGCTGAATTCCAGAGCGGCATAGGCGGCATCACGCGTCTGTACTTTGGGGCCTTTGACCGTTTGCCTGACCGTGAAGGTCTGGCTTACTGGATGCAGGCGCAAAAGGATGGCATGAATCTCTCCAAGGTCAGCGCTTCGTTTGTGTCGAGTGCTGAGTTCCAGAAGACTTATGGGGCGCTGGACAATACGGCCTTTGTGGACCGGGTCTATCAGAATGTGCTGCACCGTAGTTCAGATGCCGCAGGCAAGGCCTATTGGCTGGGGCAACTGGGTAATGGCCTCTCCAGGGGCGATATGCTGGCGGGCTTTACGGAATCGACGGAGTTCAAGGCGAATTCGCAGTCCAAAGTGTCTTTGACGCTGGATTACATCGGTCTCTTGGGGCATGCGCCGGATCAGACAACGTTTGATGCGCTGCTGGCGCAGTCGGGTACGGATGTGGTCACGCTGATCGGGCAGTTTATTAATTCGCCTGAGTATCTGGCGAGGTTTATGCCGGTTTGAGTTGTTGGTGGGCGGGGTTGATGTGCGGAGTTTCTCTCAAAAGGAACTCCGCACATAGTCTATCTTTGATACATCCATACTCACCAGGCTGAAATATACAACCTGGTGCAGATCAAATCTATGCGCCTGTGCGCTGTGTCCATGGAATTGCCGTTCCAGCTTCCTTCTTGGCTTGCTTGGCGGCTTTCTTTTCTTTAGGCGTACTGGCCGCCTGCTTTTTGGTTTCTTTATTGCTTTGCTGAACTTTACTCATGATTTACTCCTGGGAACACCAAGGCCTTGGTGACAAGCCAGTATAGGCTTGTATGGCTCCATTAACCGTTTTCCGAAAAATATAGTCCACATGGCTTAAATGTCATGTAAAAGCCATTTCATACCGCGATTTGCGCAATCTGTCTCAATGCCAGGGCAAAGCAAACAGCTTTTCTTTACAGTCACCCTACTCAAACAAAATGATCATGCGGGGGACACAATGCTGGAAATCCGGAATGTCACAAAAACCTTTGGTAAAAAACTGACTGCAGTCCATGACTTGTCACTCAATCTCGGTCACGGTGTGATCGGCCTGATAGGGCACAATGGCGCGGGCAAGACTACGCTCATGCAAATGATCGCGACCCTGACACGTCCCAGCAGCGGCAGCATATTTTTTCAGGGACAGGACATTGTCAAGAAACCGCAGGCCATACGCCAGCGCCTGGGATTCCTGCCGCAGGATTTTGGTATTTACCCTAACCTGACAGCGCTGGAGTTCATGCAATATTTTGCCGCCCTGAAGGGTGTGCGCGATCCAGCCAGGATCAGGCATTTGCTGGAAGTGGTGAACTTGCATGAACAGGCCAAACGTCAGGCTTCTAGCTTCTCTGGCGGCATGCGGCGGCGTCTGGGTATTGCCCAGGCCTTGCTGAATGATCCAGACATCCTCATCGTCGATGAACCAACCGCCGGACTGGACCCGGAAGAACGCCTGCGCTTCCGCCATTTATTGAGTGAACTGGGTTTCAAGAAACTGGTGATCATGTCCACCCACATCGTCTCTGATGTAGAAAGCATCGCCAGTCAACTGGCCATCATGCGCCAGGGGAAATTGATTGCCTATGCAACGCCAGATGACATCCTGGCGCAGGCCCATGGACAAATCTGGACTGCCGACATTGCCAGTCATGAATATGAGACCTTGCGCAATAAAGTGCATGTATTGCAAAGCCAAAAACAGGGCAATCAAATGAGCTTGCGTATTGCTCATCCACACCAGCCATGTGCAGGCGCACGCCATGCTACACCCAGCCTGGAAGAGGCCCTGATGGCACAACGCTATGCAGTACAGGAGCTGGCAGCATGAGCCCATCCCTGCCAAATACACTGAACACACTGAACATTCTGCTTCTGAGTGAAGCTCGTCTGCGCCTACGGCGTCTGGGCAGCGTGGTCGCGATACTGGCAGTCATCGCTCTGGCCTGGGTCATGATCCCTGATCCGCAATCGGGTACGTCCCTGATGGTGATAAAAAGTACCCGTGTACTCTATACCAGCTCCACACTGGCTTATGGCAGTGCAACACTGGCCAGTCTGTTATTTGGCCTGGCCGGTTTTTATCTGGTGCGTGGCCGTATTGCAGAAGACATGCGCAGCGGCTGTGGTGCCGTCATCGCCGCTACGCCTGTCAGCAATGGCATCTTTTTGCTGGGACGCTGGCTGGGCGGTGTGGCTTACCTGCTGGTGCTAAGCACTGCCTTTATGGGTGCCATGCTGGTCTGTCATCTGGTACGGGGTGAAGGCCCGATAGAGCTGTTGATCTATCTGCAGACCTATCTGGCCCTGCTCTTGCCGATGATATTTTTTGTTTGCAGTTGCGCCATCCTGTTTGACAGTTTTTCACCCTTGATGGGCAAGCTCGGCGATGTGATTTTCTTTTTTGTCTGGGTCGCACAAATCGCCCTGCTGGACAAAGCAGATAGCGGTATTGCCGGTGAAATCAATCCTTACATGTATATCGATTTCATAGGTGCAGCCACATCGATGGCACATCTGAAGTTATATGTCAGTACCAGGCATATCTCTTTGGGCACTGCCAGTTTTGATGCAAAACTCATTCCCATACTTTTACCCACCTTCATGTGGTCGGGCAAATTAATGGCCCTGCGTTGCGCCACAGCGATGCTGGCCTTGCTGCCGCTACTACCAGCGATCGCCTTGTTCCACAGGTTTTCACCAGACCGGGTAAAAGTCAGCCAGGCCCGCAAGCGTCGCTCACCCCTTAATTATTTAAATCAAATACTGCGCCCTTTCGCTGGCTTGTGCCAACCGTTATTTCGCCTCGCGCGAGTCTTGCCAGGTCTGGCCGGGCAAATATGTGCGGACCTTGCCCTGACAGTGGCGACTACGCCTGTTGCTGGCCTGGCCTTATTGATCATCCCCTTGTTATCCATGTTCTTGCCAAGCGCAGTTTTGCCAGGTTTATTGACGATCACCGTCGCCATCTGGGGAATACTCATCAGTGATCTGAGCAGCCGTGACCATCAGGCTGCTACCGGTGAAATGACGGGCGCCGTATCAGGCGGTATTGCCCAGCGTTATTTGCGGCAGTTTGCAGCTAGTGCAGTGCTGGGCTTGATGCTGATGGGTGTCATCGGTTTGCGTTGGCTTATGCATGAATCAATGCATGAGCCAATGCGGGCACTGGCCTTGGTGAGCGGCATTTTCAGCATGAGCGCGGTGGCCTGTTTGCTGGGACGCTTATCTAAAACGCCACGTACTTTTTTGTCGTTGTTTCTGTTTGGCATCTATGTTGCAGTGAATGCAAATAAAGCCCCGGTGATGGATGTATTCGGTTTCAATGGCGTGGCGAACAATTTGTCTATCACCTGGCAACTGATGCTGGGCGCAATCGCACTGAGCGGCGGCTATCTATATAACCGCCGCGCAGCAGCATAAATCTTGCCTGTGCATAAACCAGTGCATAAGTTGTAGATAAGCCCGGTCTTGCTTGTGGAGAAGCTGTAGATAAGTTGTAGATAAGCTGTGGACAAGCTAGGGATGTTTTATTTCTTTTCAGCAAAGCACAAATTGTATTATTTGTAAGCAGACTTTAGTTTCATTGTTTTAGCAAAATGATGCCTCTATACTTTTTATACTTTTGTTGACCTGACGACGATGTTTTCAGGTCTGCCGGAATCCTGTCTGCTGAGCTTTTTTTGCCGGGTTAATATATGGCCTGTTCATCAGCATCGTTCCCTCCGCATGTTCATGAACAGGATAAATTACGCCTATGTCTAACGGATTGTCTCTCAAAAAAGATTTGGCAAAAATATTGCTGTATTCGCTGCTATCGCTATTCCTGATACCAGTGTTTACTTACTGGTTTTCCCAGCATGTGGAAAACAAACAGGATGAAAAATTTCTCAGTTTTGTATCGCAGCAAATTGATACAGACAGTAAGCTGAGCGCTGAAGAAAAATTCCAGCAGCAAGAATTTTTCCGTCTGTCCCCACCGTCTAAAATCTGTGACAGCAATATAGCCGAAGCCGCCAGTTACAGAGAACGTGTATGCGCACGCTATTCAGATAATTGGCAATTCATTATGGCCAAAAAAGTCTCGGCCTGGACCATGGTCGGTGGCGTCGTCTTGCTGATCAGTGTGCTCTTGCTCGGTGCTTTCGCCTTTCTCAACGAAAAAGCACAATACCTGAGTTTTGTCACAGGCTGGCGTGTGCTGACCTTGAGTTGTACTGCCGGGACAATTGCCCAGGGCGCGATGCTGATGTGGCTGTCGTTCTGGGTCACGGCGTATTTCATGAACCGCTATTCCATCAAGCTGATAGGCGTGGCCGTCATCTTTGTCGCGATTGCAGTTTTCTATGTCATCGTCAGCATCTTTAAACGTGTTAATAACAATCACCAGATCCAGGGTGAACTGATTTCTGAACAGGCAGCACCAGGTTTGTGGCAACGCGTACGTGAACTGGCGGCACGTTTGAAAACAGCAGCGCCAGATAATATCGTCGCCGGTATAGATGCCAATTTCTTTGTCACTGAATCCCCCTTGAATGTCAGCGGCAGAAGCTTGCGCGGGCGCAGCCTGTTCATCAGCATCCCGCTGCTACGCCTGCTGAGTCAGTCAGAAGCGGATGCCGTGCTGGCACATGAGCTGGCGCACTTCCGTGGTGGTGATACGGCAAACAGCGCTGCGCTGGGGCCCAAGCTGGCGCAATATGATCAATACTGTTTTGAGATGCGTAGCGCCCATGTGCCTACTGTGTTTTATCTGATGTGCCTGTATCGCATGATTTTTGAAATCGCCTCTGCGCGCAATAGCCGTGACCGTGAATTTTTGGCAGACCGCATCGCCGCCAAAGTGATTGCACCTGCAGCAGTCACTTATTCACTGATCAAGATTGCAGCTTATGCCAACTACAGGAATGAAATCGAAAACCAGTTGTTTTCACGAAATGAAAGACATGGTGCCAGTGTAGGGATAGCACAATTTGTGGCGTCCGGTCTGCACCCATATGCGCGTTCGTCCGCCTTCATCGACACCATGAAACATGCGAGCGTGCCGCACCCCTACGACAGTCATCCCAAGATGACAGAGCGCATGAAGAACGTCGGCCATGTGATAGCCGAAGCTGATTATGGTGCCATCGTCACCAGCGTCCCTGCACAAACCTGGGCAGCCGATATACAGATTGCCGATGAAATTGAAGCGCGTTTGTGGACCAGTTATGAAGAAGATTTTTCACAGGCGCATGAACACAGTCTGGCCTATCGCTACGAACCCGCCAATGAAGAAGAACAGGCACTGGTGTTACGCTACTTTCCACCGGTAGAATTTTCCCTGAGCGAGGGCAAAGCCATACAAGTGACCTATGCAGGCTGGATCTTGCCGGATGAAACCGAGCCGCTGGCCTGGGACAGGGTAGATACCTATGAATATGAAGATGGGATGCTGTCGGATACACTGACCATCAAGCATCCGGAAAAAGGCATGCTGGGTGCCAAATCGACCAAGGTAAAGCTCGCCGGTATCAAGAAAGTGCGGGAAGAGTTCAAGAACGTCTCTGGCCATTACTGGCACAGGCATCAGGTCATGCGGCACCAACAGGCCTTGCAATAAATCTGTTGTTCTGCTTACCCGGCAAGAATCCCGTCCAGGCTGGCGGGATTTTTTTATCGTGTACGCTTAGCTGTACGGACAAGCTTGCGGACAGTGCGGACAATCAGGAGTCAATAAAATACCCATATAAATCAATGACTTAAAACTGGCACAGTTTCTGCTAAACAGTATGCAAACTGTTTAATGGAAACATCATGATAAGAGACACTTCAGGCCAGGATACGGTGTTGGCCGTCAATCAAGGACAAAAACGCAAGCGCGTCATCATTGCTGGCATCGCCACACTGGTGGGCGTCACTGGCCTGGTATTACTGATGTCGGCATGGCGTGGCAGCAGCCAGTCTGTGAATGCATCACGCTTGCGCATTGCTACAGTCAGCCATGGCACCCTGGTTCGGGATGCTTCAGTCAATGGCCGTATCGTTGCCGCCATCAGCCCGACCTTGTACTCCAGCGCCGGTGGCACTGTGACGCTGAAAGCCAATGCGGGCGACACCGTCAAGAAAGGCGATATCGTGGCCGAGATAGAATCCCCTGACCTCAACGACCAGCTCAAACGCGAACAATCGAATACCGAACAACTGGAAGCAGAAGTCGCGCGGCAGCAAATCCTCGCCAAGAAACAAAAACTGATCGCCAGACGTGATGCCGACCAGGCCGAGATAGACCGCGTAGCAGCCCAGCGCGCCTTCCAGCGCATAGAAGCAGCAGGAGTTGTCGGTGTGGTTGCCAAGAATGATTTCCTGAAAGCCCAGGATGCCATGCGATCTACCGAAATACGCTCCAAACATGCAGCACAGGCAGCAGACCTGGAAAACGAGGACGTGACGCTGGAATTAAAAACCAAGATGAGCCAGTTGCAACGCCAGCGCCTCTCCCTGGACTTTGCCAAACGCCGTGTCGATGAATTGAAACTGCGTGCGCCTGTCGATGGCATCATCGGCAGCCTGGCCATCTCCAACCGCAGTGTGGTGGCCGCCAATACAGCCTTGATGACACTGGTTGATCTGTCGCAACTTGAAGTCGAAGTCGAAATCCCTGAGTCATATATGACCGACCTGGGTCTGGGCATGAAAGCAGAAATCATGATCAACAATAACAAGGTCATGGGCACCCTGACCGCCATCTCGCCAGAAGTGGTAAAGAACCAGATACTCGCCAGAGTACGTTTCAGTGACAAGCAGCCTGAAGGCCTGCGTCAAAGCCAGCGCGTTTCGGCCAGATTGCTGATGGAAGAAAAAGCCAACGTCATGATCTTGCCGCGCGGCCCCTTCGTCGAGGCAGACGGCGGGCGCTTTGCCTATGTCGTCGAAAATGGTGTTGCCCAGCGCCGCCCGATCAAAATGGGTGCAACCAGTATCTCTGCAGTAGAAATTCTCAGTGGTTTGAAAGACGGCGACAAAG
The DNA here is from genome assembly GCF_009937955.1 of Undibacterium sp. KW1. Classification (NCBI taxonomy): domain Bacteria; kingdom Pseudomonadati; phylum Pseudomonadota; class Betaproteobacteria; order Burkholderiales; family Oxalobacteraceae; genus Undibacterium; species Undibacterium sp. KW1. The sequence continues at coordinate 5,466,765 of NZ_AP018439.1, forward strand.
TCGTGATATCGGGTACCGATACATTTGAAAGCGCGAACAGCGTTTCTATCAATAACTAATATCAACAATTAATTTAAGAAGGAATATCCCATGTTACGCATGAAAAACCTCAGCAAAGTTTACCGTACGCACCTGATCGAAACCCATGCCCTGCGCGGCTTTGACATCCATGTCAAGGAGGGCGAATTCGTCACGGTGACCGGACCATCCGGCTCTGGAAAAACCACTTTCCTGAATATTGCCGGTTTACTGGAAGAATTCAATGACGGCGATTATCTGCTCGATGGCATCAATGTCAAAGGCATGAACGACAATGCCCGCACCCGTCTGCGTAATGAAAAACTGGGTTTCATTTTCCAGGGTTTCAACCTGATCCCTGACCTGAACCTGTTCGACAATGTCGATGTACCTTTGCGCTATCGCGGTTTCAATACGGCTGAACGCAAGGAACGCATAGAAGATGCACTGGCACAGGTTGGCCTGGCATCACGCATGAAACATTATCCGGCTGAACTGTCTGGTGGTCAGCAACAGCGTGTGGCGATAGCCCGTGCGCTGGCCGGTTCACCAAAATTGCTGCTGGCCGATGAACCTACCGGTAACCTCGATACACAGATGGCACGCAGCGTCATGGAATTGCTGGAAGAAATCAATGCCAAGGGCACAACCATCCTGATGGTAACGCATGACCCTGAACTGGCCGTACGGGCCCAACGCAATGTGCACATCATTGACGGCCAGGTCAGTGATCTGGTGCGCAAGGTGCCGTCACTTTACGATGCCAAAGCTGAAGGAAAAACCGATACCAGCTCGGCCAATGAAGTCGACAGTTCGGCAGTCGCCTGAGGAGCCGCATGATGTTCCGTTATTATTTTTTACTCGGCATCCGCAGCCTGCGCCGCAATCCGGCCCTGACTGCGCTGATGGTACTGACGCTGGCAGTTGGCGTTGCTGCCAGCATTTCCACCCTGACGATCTTGCATGTGATGTCGGGTGACCCGATACCACACAAAAGCAACCGGCTGTTCACACCCTGGATGGATAACGGTCCATTGAAAGGCTATACGCCCAATGATAAACCGAATGATACCCAGATGAGTTACCGGGATGTCTTGAATCACCTACCGGCAAAAATTGGGGAAAGACGTTCGGCCATGTACGGCATATTAATGGCCATAGAACCTGCACGCAAAGACTTGCCCGCGATAGAACCGGAAGGTGCAGCCGTGACCAAGGATTTTTTCGCCATGTTTGACACGCCATTTTTGCATGGCCAGGGATGGACTGAAAGCGACGACGCAAAAGCAGCAGATGTTGTTGTACTTGGGAAAAAACTGGCTGATAAACTGTATGGCAATACCAATCCTGTTGGTCAGTACCTGACCATGATAGGTCATCAGTTCCAGATAGTCGGTGTACTCGACACCTGGGAACCAAGTCCGCGCTTTTACCGCAATGCCACTTTTGGTGCGCAGGAAGATTTCTTCATCCCTTTGGCCAGCGCCATCCGGCATGAAATCACCCATGCTGGTGGTATGGGCTGTACTGGTGACACTGCGCCCGGCTGGCAAGGGCGGCTGGATTCTGAATGTACATGGCTGAGCTTCTGGTTTGAATTGAAGTCAGAAAGCCAACGCCCTGAACTGCAAAGCTATCTCGACAATTATGCATCCGAGCAGCGCAAGCTTGGGCGTTACATGCGCCAGGCAAAAAACAAACTGTTTAATGTCATGGAATGGCTGGAAGAATCCAAAGTGGTCGGCAACGATAACAAACTGTCTGCCTGGCTGGCATTTGGCTTCCTGTTGCTGTGTCTGGTGAATACCGTGGGTCTGTTACTGGCGAAATTTTCTGTGCGGGCATCGGAAGTCGGCGTACGGCGTGCACTGGGCGCATCCCGTAAAGAGATCTTCAATCAATTTCTCATCGAGAGCAGTGTCATCGGCCTGGCTGGTGGTGTTGCAGGGCTGTTGCTGGCATTTGGTGCACTTGCCCTGATCGCCAACCAATCGAAACAGTTGACTGTCGTAGCACACATGGACTGGCAAATGCTGAGCATTACCTTTGTGATGTCAGTCACCGCAGCCATATTGGCGGGATTGTTCCCGACCTGGCGTGCATGCCAGGTGACGCCTGCCATACAACTCAAATCACAATGAGGCTATCATGAAACTTAATCTAGAAATTCGCCCCATTTTATCTGCGCTGCTGCGCAGCAAGACTGGTGCCATCCTGGTGGCCCTCCAGGTTGCCATCAGCCTGGCAATTTTAACCAACGCCGTCTATATTGTTCAATTGCGCATGGAAGTGGTAGCACGCCCCAGTGGATTAACAGAAGAAAATGACCTGTTTTCCATCAATATCAGCAACCGCAAAGTCGCCGATCATGCCGAGCAGATCGCCACGCAAAAACAAGAAGAAGCAACCATACGAGGGGTCTCTGGTGTACAGGGCGTGACAAGGGTCAGCCAGACACCATTATCCTGGTCCGGCAGTACCACTGGTGTTTCGCTGGACAGGAAGCAGGCTGCCACCAGTGCCAACGTATCGATGTATATCGCATCGGAATCCGTGATGAAACTCTGGGGCCTGAAGCTGGCCGACGGGCGTGACTTCAATCAGGGTGAATTCCGCGAAATTGACACCAGTACCAGCAAGGAATTTCCCAATGTCGTCATCATTACCAAGGCACTCGCAGAAAAACTTTTCCCAGGTCAGGCCAGTGTCGTTGGCAAAACCATTTATTTTGGCACGGGCGACGATGCGAACGAGAGCAGGATCATCGGTGTGCTTGAGCGTTTGCAAACCCATGCTGCCCAGATTGGCGAAAAAGGTGAAATCTCGGTGGTCTTGCCCATACGCATGTCAAATGACCCCTACTCCAAGTATTCGGTACGCGCCGAACCCGGCCAGCGTGAACGTGTCATGAAGGATGTTGAGATGGCATTGAGAAAAGCATCTGCGACACCTATCATCATCAATATGCGCAGTTTGCAGGAAGACAGGTCCAGACGCTACCGCGCTGACAATGGCCTGGCCTGGATGCTGATCGCCGTTTGCGTCTTGCTCTTATTGGTAACGGCCAGCGGCATCGTCGGCATTTCCAGCCTGTGGGTGACGCAACGGCGCAAGCATATCGGTGTGCGCCGTGCACTGGGTGCGCGCAAGATAGACGTGTTGCGTTATTTCGTCACTGAGAACTTCATGATCACCACTTTTGGTATCGCCTGCGGCCTTGCCCTGGCCATAGGTCTCAACCAGTTATTGGTCAGCAAGCTGGAGCTGACCAAATTGCCTGCAGCTTATTTGCTGGGAGGCAGTGTAATTTTCTGGATACTTGGTATCATCGCGGTGGTGGGACCGGCGGCCCGTGCTGCGTCGATTTCACCGGCCACTGCTACCCGCAGTACCTGAAGTACTACAACCCCTAAGCCTTGAAAACACAAACACTGACAATGCCTACCGTATTAATTATTGATGACAATGCCACCGTTGCGGTGGCACTGGAAGTGCTGTTTTCCCTGCATGATATTGATGCGGTCTGTGCCACTTCGCCAGAACAGGGCCTGGCGATGCTGGAGCATCAGGCGATAGACCTGGTGATACAGGACATGAACTTCACCGCAGACACCACCTCTGGTGATGAAGGTCGCGCCCTGTTCACTGAAATACGCAAGCGCTACCCTGACCTGCCCGTGATCTTGCTGACAGCCTGGACACATCTGGATGCGGCGGTAGAACTGATCAGGTCAGGCGCTGCCGATTACCTCGGCAAACCCTGGAATGACCAGAAACTATTGACCACAGTCAGGAATCTGATAGAACTCGGGCAAAGCAACCGCGCCCTGCAACAAAGACTGCAACGCGAACGCAAGCAAAAACGTGAGCTGGAGCAAAAATTCAATCTCTGCAATCTGGTCTGGAATGATGCTGCGACCGAACGGGTACTGGGCATGGCTTGCCAGGTCGCCCGCGCCGATGTGCCGGTGCTGATCACCGGGCCAAATGGTGCAGGCAAGGAAAGAATCGCTGAAATCATACAGGCCAATTCCAGCGTCAAGGATGGCCCTTTTGTCGTCCTCAATTGTGGTGCCTTGCCAGCCGAACTTATAGAAGCCGAACTGTTTGGTGCCGAAGCTGGTGCCTACACCGGGGCCAGCAAGGCGCGCGAAGGCAAGTTTGAAGCAGCCGATGGCGGCACCCTGTTCCTCGATGAAATTGGTAACCTGCCACTCGCCGGGCAAATGAAATTATTGCGGGTGCTGGAAACCGGGCGCTTTGAAAGACTGGGCTCAAACAAGGAAAGACAGGTCAAGGTACGCGTCTTGAGCGCCACCAACGCTGATTTGCCAGCCATGATCAAGGCAGGCAGCTTCCGCCAGGATTTGCTGTATCGCCTGAACGTCATCGAATTGCATTTGCCTACACTGGCAGAACGCACTGGCGACATCTTGCCGTTGGCAGAATACTTCCTCAGCAATGGCAAGACCCTGCATCCCAGCACGGCATCGGCACTGATGCAATATGCCTGGCCGGGCAATGTCAGGGAACTTAAAAATGTCATGCAGCGTGCCTGCCTGCTGGCCGCCAAAACTGAAATCATGCCCACTGATCTTGGCCTGCCTTTGGCTAATAGCTGGGTCAATGAGCAGGAGCCCGACAAAGAGGCGATAGAACGCGCCCTGCAAAAAGCCCATGGTGTGGTGGCGCAAGCCGCTGCCGAACTGGGTTTGAGCCGCCAGGCCTTATACCGGCGTATGGACAGGCTGGGCATCAGTCGTAGCGCATGACAGAGCAAACGCCATCAGCCAACGGCACCAATAAAAAGCCGCTGTTTTCCATGCTCACGCGACTGAGCCTGTTGATCATCGCGATTTTATTGCTGGCAGTTGCAGTCAGCATGCTGATGCTGCATTTATTGCCAGAACAGGTCTGGCTGGCTGCCGGACTCAGTTTGCTGATTATCTTGCCCTTGGGTGTGGGCATAGTACGCAGCCAGTTGCAAGCCATGATACGTTTATTCCATACCCTTGCCGGTACCGTCATCAGCTACCAGGACAATGATTTTTCCATAGGTGTACACTGGCCCTTGCAAGACGAGTTGGGTGAACTGGTAGATGCCCACAATGCCTTGGGCGATGTCTTGCGCAAGCAAAGATTGAATCTGGTACAGCGTGAATTGCTGCTTGATACCATGGTGCAGAACACGCCAGTGGCGATGATGCTGGTGGCTGACCACGGCCCCATTGTCTTCGCCAATATCGCGGCCAGGCAATTGCTGAACCAGGGACGCAAACTCGAAGGTTTCAGTTTTAATGAAGTGATGACACAAGTCTCGGCCTCATTGCGGGAGGCCATACTGCGCGGTGGCGATGGCTTGTTCACAGTAGCAGCCAAAGATGCAGAAGAAGAGGAAGAGGTATATCACCTGGCGCGCCGCCACTTCAGCCTGAATGGCCGTCATCATGAATTATTTTTGCTGCGCCACCTGACGGTGGAATTGCGCCGCCAGGAAGTGCAGACCTGGAAAAAAGTCATACGTGTGATCAGTCATGAACTCAATAACTCACTGGCACCGATAGCCTCGCTGGCGAATTCTGCTGCGGTACTGGTAAGCCGTGGCCAAACCGAGCGCCTGCCCGGTATTTTGCTCACGATAGAAGAACGCACCCGCCATCTGGAAAGTTTTATCGATGGTTATGCACGCTTCGCCAAGCTGCCGACACCGAGGCTGGAGAGTACCCACTGGGATAACTTTATCGCAGGCCTGAAGTCACAGGTCATCTTCACCGTGACTGACAGCTTGCCTGAAGAACCTGTCAACCTCGACAGGGCACAAATGGAACATGCGCTGCTGAACCTGTTGAAGAATGCCCATGAGTCTGGCTCACGGGAAGATGAAGTATTTCTAAACATACGCAACTTGCAAGGCATCATACGCATAGAAGTCATGGACAGGGGTAGCGGCATGACAGATACGGTGATGTCGAATGCCCTGATCCCCTTTTACTCCACCAAACGCAGTGGCACAGGCCTGGGCCTGGCACTGGTGCGTGAAATCATAGAAGCACATGGCGGCAGGATCAGCCTGCAAAACCGTGAAGGCGGCGGCCTGAACGTCAGCCTGTTCCTGCCTGTATCACCCTAAGCAAATGCGATTGGTAAAACGATCAACATGCACAACCCGGCGGCACGGCGGTTGCTGGCAGTAATGCTGCCGCCATGCGCCTGTATCACGCGCTGGGTAATCGCCAGCCCCAGGCCATAGCCTTCACTGCTTTGTTCTGCCAGCACACTACGGTAGAAAGGCTGGAAGATGCTCTGCAATTCAGCTTCCGGCACGCCTTCGCCTTCATCCAGGATGGATACATGTAATTGCCTGCCCAGTACTTCTGCGTGAAGGGTCACGGCAGTATCGGGACGGGTATGCCGTATCGCATTGCGCAAGACATTTTCCATCGCCCGGTGCAGCAATTCATAGCGCCCCAGTACGCACACCTTGCTGATGGCATCGACAGAATATTCAGTCTTGAACGCCTTGCCTGCGGTCTTCGCTTCAAAGTGGGCATTGTCAGTCAAGTCAGCGAATAATTCATCCATGTGTATCAGGTCTTGCCCTGCATGGGCACCTGCTTCGAGACGCGACAGTGTCAGGATTTCACCGACCAGTTTATCCATGCGCACGGCTTCCCTGTCCATGCGCACCATGTATTCTTCTGCCTTGTCCGGCTGCTGGCGCGCCAGGCCTATCGCTGCCTGCAAACGTGCCAGTGGTGAACGCAGTTCATGTGATACATCATGTAAGAGACGGCGCTGGTTTTGCAGTGAACCTGTCAACTGCTCGGCCATGCGGTCAAAGTCGCGGCCCAGATCAGTCAGTTCATCCTTGCGCTTGCCCATGCTGTCCCCTATGCGCGTCTGTAGCCTGCCATTTGTCAGTTCATGAAAAGCCTCGCTGAGCCTGCGTATAGGCTTGGACATATACCAGGCCATCAGAGCCGCAAACAGCAGGCTGGCAAACAGGGCAACCGTCATGGGAATGAAGGCTCGCGAATCGCCGCCATCATGCGGTGGCTTGCGCATACCCATAGGCACCCGCCCAGGCTCACCAGGCGGACCACCGGGCCTGGCTGCATCACGAAAATCCGGACCGGGACCATGTTTGAATTCAGAACCAGAACCTGAGCCGGGGCCGCGCCTGTCTTCATGCTGGGGTTTGTCGGGCTGCACAGCCATTACCGCAGCCCTGGCCATGTCTTCGTTGCTGCGTTTGATCCAGAAGGTCACACTGATACCGGCGATGGCCGTCAATTGGGCCAGCCAGATGAAGAAAAAGAATTTCCAGAACAAGCGACCGAGTTTCAGCATACTGAGTTTAGGCATCATTACTCGCTTATTCACTTACTCGCGCGTCAGCATATAACCCTGGCGATATACCGTCTGTATGACAGTACGGCCATCGGCAAAGGCGCTGATCTTTTGTCGTATACTGCTGAGGTGGACATCGATATTCCTGTCGAATCTGGCCAGTGGGCGGCCCAGACCCTGCTCGGACAATTCATTCTTGCTGACAGTTTGTCCGGCATTTCTTGCCAACAACTCCAGCAAAGTGAATTCAGTGCTGGTCAGGTCCAGCATTTTATTATTCCATTCTGCGCGGCGCTGGCCCGGCCATATCTGCAGTGCACCCACGACCAGGCATAGTCTGTCCTGGTCGGCATTCATGCCACTCTCGGTACGGCGCAGGATGGCCCTGAGCCTGGCCAGCAATTCGCGTGGGGTACATGGTTTGGGCACATAATCATCGGCCCCCAGTTCAAGACCGATGATGCGATCGACATCATCGCCACGCGCCGTCAGCATCAGCACCGGCATGCGGCTGTGCTCGCGGATGCGGCGCAGGGCTTCGATGCCATTCATGCGCGGCATCATGACATCCAGCACTGCTATCGCATGCTGGCCAGACAAAGCCTCTGCTACGGCTTGTTCGCCATCATGTACGGTAGTAATGGCAAAACCCTCACGCTCAAGATATTCCTTGAGCATGCCTATCAGTTCGACGTCATCGTCTGCGAGCAATACCTTGGTCATAAAGTGTGGGGATATGAATTCTATGTACTGATGATAGCAAAGCCATCTATGTACGCGTGCAAATTTACCTGCTTTTACAGTCGCACTTCTTTGGTGACACAAAATCCTTACCTAACTTTACCTTTGCTTTACTGCACTTAACAAGTCATCAAGACACAATGCAGCAACACCAATGTAATACCCACAGCAAGGAAAAAACATCATGGAAAAGCATGGCAATCAACTGGAAACTGATCTTCATACCCTGATGCAGTCATCTGCCTCACGCAGGCAGATGCTGCGCTGGATATCGGCGGGTGGCGCTGCGACCTTGTTAGGCTGTGGTGGTGGCAGTGACGCCTCCACCTCAACAACGACTTCATCAACGACAAGCACCACAGGTACAACTACAGGCACAAGCACAGGAACAACAGGCAGCACGACTTCCTCCTGCAGCATCATCCCGGAAGAAACTGCCGGACCTTATCCCGGTGACGGCAGTAACAGCAATGGTGTCAGTATTGCCAATGCGCTGGCGCTGTCCGGCATAGTGCGCAGTGATATACGTTCCAGTATTGCCGGTGCCAGCGGTGTGGCGGCAGGTGTGCCCCTGACCATCAAGCTGCAACTCGTGAATACCAAAACCAGTTGCGCTTCGCTGGCGGGTTATGCGATCTACCTGTGGCATTGTGACAGGGATGGCAATTATTCCATGTATTCATCCGGGGTCACCGCAGAGAACTACCTGCGCGGCGTGCAGGAGACGGACAGCAATGGCAGTGTCAGTTTCACCACGATCTTCCCTGGCTGCTATTCAGGACGTATCCCGCACGTGCATTTCGAGGTCTATCCCAGTGTGAGCAAGATCAGCAGTTCCAATAACAAGGTCAAGACTTCGCAATTCACCTTCCCCATGGCGACGCTGAATGAAGCCTACCAGGCCACAGGTTACACCTCCAGCGTACGCAACCTGTCGCAGATCACATATGCAACTGACAATGTCTTCAGCGATGGCACCAGCCTGCAAATGGTCAGCGTGACTGGCAATGCCACACAGGGCTATGTCGTGACTCTGACCGTGGGTATATCCGTATAAAACTTACAATGCCGGGGACAGAAGCAACTTGTTTTGCTCCCGGTATTTACATAGAATCGGGTTTGATTGACACTCTCTTACACTCTTTTCAAGAAAGGAGGAAATATGGAAGTTCTAAAGTATGCCATCAGCGGCATACGCAACTTTGGTACCTTTGCCAGCTCTTGTCCTGAATCCATCGCGCAGCGATAAAAGGCGAGAGCACGTAGATCCCATCACCCTCCGGGCCAGTTCTCGGCTCATTATCGTTAGCGCTCCTGTTGACGTGGATGCCTGCATCCCAAAACAAAGACAAGAGCATGACTACCTTATTATCTGCACAAGCATTACAACTCGACACCAGCCACGGTGTCTTATTCGAAAACCTTAACTTCACCCTACAAGTCGGTCAACGCATAGGCTTGATAGGTCACAACGGCAGTGGCAAATCGACCTTGCTTTCCCTGCTGGCAGGACAACGCCACGCCCATAGCGGCAGCATACAGATGGCACGCCTGTGCCGCCTGCAATATGTAGAACAACACCTGCCACCTGCGCTGCATGCGCTGAGCCTGTACGATGCGATGCTGGATGCCATCAATGACCAACCAGAATTGCACTGGCGTGTCGATAGCCTCTTGCAGGAACTCGGCATCGATGCACGCACTGCCGGGGTAGCCGTACAATCCCTGTCCGGTGGCCAGCATACCCGCCTGCTATTGGGCCGGGCCTTATTACGCGACCCCAATCTCTTGCTGCTGGACGAGCCCAGCAATCATCTCGACTTGCCATCGCTGTTATGGCTGGAAGAATTTTTGCTGAACTGGAAAGGCGCATTTGTGCTGGTGTCACATGACCAGCGCCTGCTGAACCGTGTGACACGACAAAGCTGGATCTTGCGTGACCGGCAAATCACCTGCTTTGACCAACCCTGCTCTGAAGCCCTGCAATCCCTGGCTTTGGCGGATGAAGCCGCACAGGCAAGACGTGATGCCGAGCAATCCGAAATTGACAGGCTGGCAGCCAGTAGCAAGCGTCTGGCCATCTGGGGTAGTGTGTATGACAATGAAAAACTGGCACGCAAAGCCAAGACTATGCAAAAGCGGGCAGACCGGCTGAAGGAAGAACAAACCACAGTCACCGAAGGCCAGCCCTGGACTTTGCAATTGCATGGCAAGGCATCGCCCGCCAATCACTTACTGCAACTTGATAAGCTGACAGTCAGGGCAGCGCCTGGTTTGCCAGCGCTGTTCAAACTGGAGCAATTCGGTGTACGGCCGGGTGACAAGATCGCCTTGCTGGGCGCGAATGGCACGGGTAAGTCTTCGCTGCTCAGGCAGTGCTGGCAAGCGATACAGTCAGGCCAGGAGCCAACACAGGCCAGCGAACACATCAGTTGGCATGCGACAGCGCAGATCGGTTATTACGACCAGTCTTTGCAACAACTGAACAGCGATGCCAGCCTGCCTGATGCGCTGTATCCCTTTGTCGCTGGCTCTGATACTGCCAGGACAGAACTGGCACGCAAGCAGGCGCTGATCTCAGCAGGCTTTCCTTATCACCGACATCAGCAAAAAGTGGCATCGCTGAGTGGTGGTGAACGGGCACGTCTGTTGTTTTTGGCACTCTCGCTGGCAAGCTACCATTTACTGTTTCTTGATGAACCGACCAATCATCTGGACATGCAGGGCAAACAGGAATTAACTGAAGCACTGGCAGGATTTGCCGGTGGCTTTTTGCTGGTATCGCATGACCGGGATTTGATAGAGCAAAGCTGCCAGGAATTCTGGGTAGTACAGGATGGTCGCCTGGAAAGATGGCTGGATGCAGAAAGTGCCTATGAATGTCTGCGGCAAAAACAGCCAGCATCTGAAACGGGGCGGGCAATGTCCGCGGCACCTGACACAGTGCATAGCAAAGCTGGCGAGACAGCGCTCAGTGATACGGAGCTGGCTTTGCAAAGACTATGTGAACTGGAGGAATTATTGCATGCTGATCTGGCACGCAGACCCAAGCACCAGAAGCCGCAACAGCAGGCAAGCTGGCGTCAGGAAATGGCAGATTTAAATCAGTTTCTTGGTCTGAATTAATCCGCCTGACCAGCAGTAAGTCATCCTCGGCGGAGCGCAACATCAGGCAAGCAAGATGTCGTGCTCCGTTTTTTTAACTCCCGGGCAAACCCTGGTCACACCACATGCATGCCTCACGCTGACTATCGGTACGCATGCTGCATGCCGGGCATGCCACCAGGTTTTCTTTTTGTGTTGAAGCGTTTGAAAATACCCTGAAAAATATCCAAACAGCCAGGGCAGCAAATCCCACAAAGAAAACCAGATACACAGCCGCAGACGCAGATATCCAGTCCTGCAGTACCGCCCGGGCAATCAACAGCAACAAAACGACGCTGACAACTGATATTCTGAACAAGAATTTCATCCTGCGTATCCCATATATATTCCTTACATATCCCTTATTTCAGGCTCATGCAAGCGGAAAGCGTATGAGCAATTGCGTCCCGGTCGCGGCAGAGGATTGCAATTCAATCTCGCCATTAAAAGCCACCACCCGTTCGCGCATACCGGTGATGCCTATGCCAGCAGAGCTGTGGTGTATATCAAAACCCACGCCATTGTCGCTGACCTCTATCTGCAAACTCTTTTGCTCTTCCAGCATGGTCAGGGCCACTTCGACCTGCGTCGCCCCGGCATGCTTCATGACGTTGGACAAGGCTTCTTGTATGATGCGATAAACTGAAATTGCCAGCCCGCTATCCAATCCTGAAAAATCCCCATCGCTGTCAAAATGAAACTGACAGCCTGGCACATTGCTGTTGTAATGCCTGAGCATGTCTTCGACTGCACCTTGCAAACCCAGCATATCCAATACTTCAGGCCGCAGGCGGCGCACCAGGTTGCGGCCATTGGCATATAAATCCAGCGTCAGTTTGGTGATGGCTCCGGCGCGCTCCTGGATTTCTTCACTGACACCGCCAGCGGCCATCTGCGCAGCAAGGTGCTGTATACGTTGCGCTTCCAGCCGCGCGGCAATCAATGAGGCATTCAGTTCATCGTGTATTTCTATAGCGATGCTCTTGCGTTCATCTTCTACTATGCTGTGCACCTTTTGTATGAGCTTGCGTTTTTCTGCATTGGCTTTCAACGCTTCATTGCGCGACTCCATCAAATCACGCGTTCTTTCCTGTACCTTGTTTTCCAGATCCTGCTTGGCCTGTTGCAGGCTGATGGACATGGCATTGATAGAAATCTGCAAGTCCCCTATCTCGCCACCCGTAGTCACTTGCAGCGTATTCGAATAATCACCCTCACGTATCTCACGCAGGGTTTCTATGGATTTTTGCAAGGGCCGTGTCAGGCTCAATGCCAGATAGACTGCCAGCACCGCGCTGACAAACAAAGCCAGCCCGCTCATCGCCAGTTCAAACATGAAGCGCTGGCTATGTTTGGCCAACATGCGCGTCGCCGACATCGTGACCCTGACATAACCCAGCATATCTGCATCTTTACTCTCCTTGCTGGCCGTGGTCAGGGGCAAGACACCTGATGTCGCAGCCCTGGATTCTTTGAGCAAATTCACCCACACCAGTTGACGTCTGACAGGTACTTCCACCGAATGTTCCGCTTGCTGGATTTTTTCTGTAGAGATGACGTGCAGGATGTCTTTCTTATCCGTATCGAGCACATCTATCCTGGCGATGCTGCGGTCTGACAGCATGACATCGCTCATGGTGCTTTTCAGGCCGGGCAGGTTCTTGGTCAGCAGGTTGTATTCCACACTCTCGGCCAGTGCTGTGGAGATCACATAGGCACGCTCCAGCAATTCTGCCTTGCCCTCTTGCAGGCGCGACTGATAGGAATACCAGACTACCGAGCAAAACATGTAGATCACTGGCACAAAGATGATGAGGAACAGGCGCGAGCGCAAATCCCAGTTGCGCCAGAGCAGCGCGGCAAAATTCATTGCGGCACTGCCTTGATCAAGCCAGATGTCAATGCGTGTAACTTTGTCTGCAACAGCATCACGGTGCGATCAACCCGTGTTTGACCGCCAGTTTGGTGATGTAGGCAGGCCGGTGTACACCCAGTTTTTCCTTGATGGCCTGACTGACATTGCTGATGGTTTTTAATGACAGGTCCAGCCGCTCGGCGATCTCGGCATTGGTCAAGCCTTCTGCCATAAGCTTGAAGATTTCCAGGTCACGTTCATTCAGCAGCGATTGCGGTGACTCATCCCCGCGCACAGACAAATTCGCCAGACGCTCTGCAATCTGCGGCAGGAAATACAATTCACCCTGATGGGCACGCTGCACAGCGGTTGCCAGATCAGCCGGATCGCAGTCCTTGGTTACAAAGGCCTTGGCACCGAGGCGATAAGCCTCTTTGATCAGCGCATCCTGGTCAAACTGGCTCAGGAAGACAATCTTTGCATCGGCAAATTGCGCGAGGATATCGCGCGCCGCATCCAGACCAGTCAGGTCTGCACCAAAGCGTATGTCCAGTATCACAACATCCGGCTTCAAAGCGGCATATTGTTCAAACGCCTCTTGCGGCGTCCTGGCCTGCCCCAGCACAGTAATCCCCAGACTGCCCAGCGACATGGCAAAACCCGTCATCACGATGGGATGATCATCAGCCAGCAATACCCGTATGCCATTTTGCATAATTACAACACCTTATAGATTAGCAGAGTTATTTACTCATCAAACGTAATAGTAATGCTTTTTACTAGCAATTGCATTAGCAGCATCGCATAAAGCACGAGACATTGTGACAAAGAGCATTATTGACAGATTTTTTAATCTCAGACTGCACCAGTAATCAGAAATGAAACGGGGATATTTTTTCTTTCAGGCAACGCGGAAACGATGAGATTGGCAATAAATGCTTCATGTGAGAAGCCACAAATCACAAAATAAATAAAATAAATGCTTTTCAAGTGACATTTTCATTGCTATTGTAAAGCACATGGATTGCACATAAATGCCATTTTCAACTACTTTCACAGTTAAGAAACGGCAAAAACAGTTGCATCTCCAAGCCAGCCCCGGCATGTGCTTGCGCCACGCCGGGCCAGATCCCAAACCTGGAGAACAAAATGGAATTTACACAAAACCAGCAACATCCCTTCAAGCGCATGTCACGTTTGGGTGTCGTCGCCGTGCTGCATGTGGCCTTGTTGGCTGCTTTGCTTAACAGCATGAAGATCAAGATCAGCCCGCCAGTTTTTTTTAAACCCGAGTCAATTCACGAAATTGAAAAAATCAAACCTGTAGAACCCGATCATCACCCAAGTACACCCAAGACTTTGGCCCCACCCATAAATCCGCCTATCGCGCCTCCGACAGTGGTACCGGATAATCCACCGTCCGTTACCCCTCCTGTAGTACGTGGTGGCAAAACCGACGACGGCGAGACAGGGAAAGTCATTGAAGGCACAGGCGTGTCGGGTGGTGGTACCGGAACGGGCACTCAAGCCGTAAAGAACCCGGTCCATGTCGCAGCCGTCGTCGATATGAGCCGTTGTGAAAAGCCCGCCTATCCAGCAAGGTCGATACGTATTGGAGAAACCGGGACAGTGACACTAGCCATGTTGATAGGTACAGATGGGCGTGTGCTTGAAACAAAAACAGAGGGTAGCAGTGGCTCACGCGATCTTGACAAAGCAGCCAGCCAGGCTCTGTCACTGTGTCGCTTCACGCCCGGTACCATCGATGGCGTAGCACAGCAAAGCTGGACCAAAGTGCAGTATGTCTGGAAGATAGATTAATCAGGGAGGGAAACAACAAGGCATGCCTTCCCCGATGTCTTTCCCACTTTGCCGCTTTGCCGCTTTCCCGTTTTTCTGCCTGCCTGTCGTCCGGTACCTGCGACAGGCAAGGCAGTTTTTTTAAATCTGAACTGACACTTTTACCAATGACGAGCAAACCATGTACCGCAAATACAGCCACTCCAGCTATCTTCGTGCCCTCTGCTTTTTTGTCAGCATGATGCTGGCTTCTTACGCAACAGCTACTTTGCCTCCCGCGATCAATAGCGAAGAGGACTTGCCTGTACTCATGGTCAATATCCAGGATCATACGGCCACCTCAACTGCAGCAAGTGCCCCTGCTTTTACACCCTATCACGGCGCCATCGAACGCTCACCTTATCTGGGCTGGGTTATCCTGATATGCGCGTGGCTGCTGCCAGCAGGCATGCTGGTCGTAACGCTTGCCACCGTGTTTGACTTTCGCAAACGCAGGCGGGACGATGGATTATTTACTGCGGCTCTGGCAGCACATTAAATCAAGTCTGCGTCTGCATTGACATGTCTTGGTCATACTGGCACTTTAGAATAAGGCCATCTAAAGTCTCCGTAAGGAAAAGCCATGTCCAAGGATCGCAAGCCAAACAAGAGTGAACTGAAACGCCGCCAGTTCCTGTGCAATGCCAGCGCCAGCGCTGCTGCCATCATCGCAGCAACCTGCCCGCCAAAACTAGTACGCGCACAAACAGCACCTGCACTCATCACCTCAGACAAGCTGCGCCCGCAACTTCCCTGTGGCGTCATGAGCGGCGACATCACGCGCGACAAAGCCATCATCTGGAGCCGCACTGACAGGCCCGCGCGCATGCTGCTTGAGTACGCGAATAACGAAGCTTTTAAAAATGCTACCAGCATCAATGGCCCGCTGGCCGTACCCGGCACAGATTACACAGCACGCATAGACTTGAGTGGCTTGCCCGCTGGCCAGCGTACCTTTTACCGTGTCCGTTTCCAGGACCTGCAAAACCCATCTGCTGTCAGTGAGGCAGTACAGGGCAGTTTGCTGCTGCCAGGCGGCAAGGAGCGCGACATCACTTTTGCATTTTCTGGTGATGAAGCTGGTCAGGGCTGGGGTATTAACGAAGCTTTTGGCGGCTACCGCATTTATGAAAGCATGCGCCGCTTCCAGCCTGATTTTTTC
This sequence comes from Undibacterium sp. KW1, assembly GCF_009937955.1. Taxonomy (NCBI): domain Bacteria; kingdom Pseudomonadati; phylum Pseudomonadota; class Betaproteobacteria; order Burkholderiales; family Oxalobacteraceae; genus Undibacterium; species Undibacterium sp. KW1. Next base: position 5,482,874 of record NZ_AP018439.1, read on the forward strand.
ATTCACTCAGGCGACCAGATTTATGCAGACGGCCCTATACAGGCGCAAGTCAAACTGGATGATGGCAGCCTCTGGAATAACCTCACCACACCCGCCAAATCCAAAGTGGCAGAAACCCTGGACGATTATCGCGGCAATTTTGCCTATAACTTCCTGGACGCCAACAAGCGCCGCTTTGCTGCCGAAGTACCCTTCCTGGTGCAATGGGATGACCATGAAGTACGCAATAACTGGTACCCAGGCCAGCAGATAGGCGAAGCGGAAAAACGTTACCAGCAGCGTGATCTGAACACACTGGCGACCAATGCACGCAGGGCCATGTTTGAATACAATCCCTACCGCATAGACCAGCATGATCCAGACCGTATCTACCGCATGTTCAGCTACGGCCCCTTGCTGGAAGTGTTCATGCTCGACGAGCGCAGCTACCGTGGCAAAAATTCACCGAATCTGCAAACGACATTGAATGAGGACGCCGCCTTCCTCGGCAAGCCGCAACTGCAATGGCTGAAGCAGGCACTGCTGCGTTCACACTCGACCTGGAAAGTCATCGCCAGCGACATGCCTATCTCCATCGTCGTACCAGACCTGAACCCCGATGTTCCCAAAGGCACTTATGAAGCCTGGGCCAATGGCGACAATGGCAAACCACTGGGACGTGAACTGGAAATTGCCGAGATACTCAAATTCATCAAACAACACAATATCAAGAACGTGGTCTGGGTCACCGCCGATGTCCACTATGCAGCAGCGACTTATTACACGCCTGAAAAAGCTAAATTTACCGACTTCAAACCCTTCTGGGAATTTGTCGGCGGCCCCTTGAATGCAGGTACCTTTGGTCCGAATGAGGTAGATCAGACCTTTGGACCCGATGTGAAATATGTCAGCGTGCCACAGGGCATGAAACAAAACCGCTCACCGGCAGAATTGCTGCAATTCTTTGGCATTGCGAAAATTGATGCGAAGACCAAGGCGATGACCGTGTCCATCCATGACATCGATGGCAAGAGCCTGTACAAAGTCGATATCAATCCAGAAGCCTGATTGTTCACAACTGCGAACAATCTGGTATTCCAGAATGCAAAAAGTCTGGTGAACACACCAGGCTTTTTGCTTCAGATTACTGCCCGTCGTTTTAATTGTAAACAGCGACTAATTCAGTATTTTGCAAGGGCACAACATAGAGCGAATTCGCATGAGGAGGCTCCAGCCAAGATGCTGGCAGCGGTTGCACTGCCTCAGGGTGAGGCCGGGCAAGCTGAATGAGATTGCCTGACCTTGGCGTCGTGCTTGGCGACAATCCCAAGCACGACGCTCAGATCAGGAATATCGCAATGTATAACGCGCCTTCAGCTTTAGAACAGACCTCAGCCTTTGTGAGGATTTCTCTCAAACTTCAAGAGGTAAAAATTTAGCATTTATCCGGTCGACGTCAATAGATATCATCTTACCGTCAAGAAACGCACAATCGTACTCAAACGCCTCATCCTCAAACTCATAACCACATGCATACAAACGGTCACCAACGAGCCTACCTTGAATTTGATAAGAATAACCGCTTCCACATCTTAAAATTAGCGATTCCGAATCATCGTCAATCTCGCGAATATGAGGATCATCTAAAATCAGAAAATTTAATCTTATTGAATAACTATGTCCCACAATTAGTTGATATGGTCGCACGTCGAAGAAGCAAACAAGATCACCGGTACCATTATTCAGAACAACCTCCTCTTCCACAGTTTCATGAAATCTCTCAATTCGAATTATCTGCTTGGCGGTATCACTCATAAAAACCTTACTTTCTACTTTATCTTCGGAAATTTGTGACCATTTTGTGGGTTTGGACCTACTGTATTAATATGGAATGCGTTCAGTTTACTTTGAGCGGAATCGCCCAACATATCCATTAACTCTGTCCGTGATTTGGTGTGGATGGTCGTAATAAATCCGTTGGAATCAGTGCACAAAAGTCCAAATAGCGCCTCTCCAGATTTTCTTGAGTTCCTCATTTATGACAAGTAACCTGTCCTCACCTCATTCGCGGGCCCATAGAAATAATAAAGCTTCTGCCTGCACTTCATAATATCTCGCCCAACATCAAGATAATCACCATGGAAGCCATAATTTGCAAGGTTGTCACCACTAACGGAACTAGCAAGAAATCAACGCACTACCCAAGTCTGGACAAACTAAATGGGTCGTTTTCAGCACTGGCATTGCTTTGAGCCAGACTTTCACCGAGATCATCACAAAAAAAAGCCCGGTGAAACACCAGGCTTTTTGTTGAGCGGGCTGCTGCCAATTACTTGTACACAGTGACTGGTTCAGTATTTTGCACTGGCACAACAGGTTGGCCATTTTGCACACGGCCATACTGGCCACGGTTGGCACCTCGTGGCGCGCCGAACTGCACTAATAACTCATCATAGGCTGCATCAGCCAGGCTGCGGGACGTCTCTTGCATAACCTTGCCACGGCTGAAGACTACGCGGTCACCGGCACGGCTGATAATCTTGGTATCGACACCAGAACCGCTGGCGCTGAAAGCTGCCTTGACTTCATAAGTTTTGGTATTGATGAGGCTAAAGTCAGCAACCAAATCCAGCGACAGGCTAGCTGTCATGGAGTTACCGTATTGCAGCTGGTTACTCTCCTGGCGGAACTGGATGTTACTGACGGTGCCAAACAAGACATAATCAGCACCAGGGTACATGCCCTGCTTGATACGGCCTATGATGTCATAGATTTTTTCCATAGGCTTGCCGACATACGGGCGTGCCTGCACCAGGGAAACACCACCGCCCTTGATCAATGCACCCTTGAGGTCAGCAGTATAAGTCTTCAATTCACCACGATCGATATAGGTGTAGAAACCTTCGGCTTCGTAGTAATTGCTTTCGCTCTTTGCATTCACATTGCCACGCTGGGAATAGCTGTGATCGGTTTCACGTTCACTATAGCTGCCCTTGACACTGCTCTTGCTGGAAGCAGAAACCACACGGAAATATTCACTGACTTTTTCTTCATAGGTCAGGTCAGTCACCGCAATTTTTGGGATGGTCATTTTTTGTTCAGCGGCAACGGCAGAAAATGCCGCTACAGAGCAGAACAAACCTGCCATCAGTTTTTTCAGATTCAACATCGTATTGCCTCTTTGAATGAATAGCGCTTCAGAATTGCGCTTCAGAGTAAAGCCTGAGATTAACGCTTGGAAGTTTTACGAATTTCTTTTTCGTCTTGCCATTCGATGGAGCCTTCTTCGACATCATACAATTTCAAAGTCATTTTGTAGAACACGTCTTTGGTATTGGCATTTTGCTTGACGATGGAAACGATCTCGCCTTCCAGGGAATATTTGGCAGCAGCCATATTGCCGATTTTTGCCTTGCCCTGGGCTTTATACAAACCGCTTTGATTTTGACGTTGCAACTCATCAACGCCTTGCTGCATTTCATCAGCGCTACGGGTGAATTTCACCTTGCGGCTTTTCACCAATGCAGTCTGAATACTGTTCATGATGGATTTGGTATCGATGTATTCGCTGGTCTTGTTGCGTACGCCAGCCAAAGTCATGGTCGGGCGATTTGCCAGTACCGGGTCTTCCAGCAGGGAACCGACCATTTTTTCTGCAATCATTTGCAGGTCAGTAGAACCAAACTCATTGGTGACCGTTTCTACCGCCTTGTTGTCGCCATAACTAACCTGGCGAGCCAGGCTGACTGTAGGCTGGGACAACCTGGTCTGGCAGGCAGACAGTGAGAGACCAAGCAAGACGACGAGCGCGCAGCTTTTGGACAGTGAGGAAATGCGTTTCATAAATACTCCGTAAAAATAATCTTGTTACTGTTCACTATTTCACTATAGGTGATTAGCGTGGTTCTGCGCTGAGCTCTATCCTGAAATCCGTCGCTTGCGGACCATAAGCCGTGCCTTTGACGAATTGGCTTTGCTGGCCCAGTATCATCAATGGTTTCCAGACTTCGCCATCACCTACCTGCATGCCTGCTGCATCAGTCCAGCGGAAGCGGTAATACACACGGACATCGCGGTTGGTCAGGTTGACCATCTCGGCCTGCACGACCATCACATCATTCTTGCGTTGTGAACGCAGGTCAGTCACCTGCACACCTTCTAGCGTGCCACGCACCATCAGTTTGGCAGCAATACCGGGCGAAGATGCATTCGGGATATCCTGGGCCATGACAGGGGTGACAAAGCAGGCAGCCAGCAAAGCCGTGCATGCCGCAAATTGTTTGGAAATCAGTTTCATATATCCTCTTCTATCCTATAAATCAGTTGGATTTGGTGCCGGTGGTGCTGACTGTACTGGTGTTGGCCGTTGCGGCATTGGCTTTCACTACAGGTTTTGCCTTGACTGCTTGCTTGCCCTTGACAGGTGGCTTAGGCGCTTCTGCCGCTTTGGTTTCTGGCTCGGCCTGCAATTGTGCCACAGGCGTCACGCTACCAAATTTTGCCAGGTCACCCAGGTAAGTCTTGTCCTGGTAAACGCGCACAGGAACCACCATGTAGCGGCCATCAACCGTGATCTTGCTTGATTCTCCACGGTTACCAAAATTCAAATCATAATCGCCGGGAGGCAAAAATGCACGGGCGACAAACACGCGGTCTGGCAAACTGCGCCACATGCGGTCATCTGCCGGGCTCTCAGTCGCAGCAACTGCCAGATTGGCTGCCAGGCCAGCGAGTGCACCAAAGTTTTTATTTACCTGGTCCTGCACCAGACCCTTGGTAATGGCGCGCACCGCAGCACGCGTATAAATACCTGGCAATTCATCTTTCAAAGCCTTACGTGCCATGACGTTGAAGTCGGTGACCAGCGCGGTAGGCAGCATTTGATTACCAACACGGATACTGTTGATGACAGGTGCATTCGGGTCAGGGTAAATCACCGGGAAAGCAAACGAGATCGTCACCAGGCCACGGCCAGTGGGTATTGGGAAGGCGATTTTCTTGGATTGGCGAGCAGGTGAATTACCAGCCTCAATGATGAACAGTACATCCGTCACGCCTTTCTTGCGGCGGAAGCTGGTGCGCTGATCCAGTCCTTTCAGGCCATCTTCGAGCACTGGCAGATCGGGGCGCAATTCTATCGCCTTGCGGTAACCAGGAGCAGCCAGGCCAGGCTCATTCAGGGCTTCATAAACAAAACCTGCGAGATAGTGGCTGAGGGCATTCTGATAACCGTTTTTCAGTTTCAGCACTTCAGGGTCGTTCAGGGTTTCTACCGGATAGCCATTGAGTTCCTTGCCGGTGGAACTGACGCCTTTGTCCTTGGCTTCTTTCTCTGCTTCGGCTGTTTCTTTAGCGCGGAACTCTGCAATAACGGCTTCACGCTCATGCGTGCGTTTGATATCAACGCGGGCAGTATCGAGGTCACCCAGGTTCAGCCTGTCCATGGCCATGCGCGTGGTCAGCATGACTTTTTCATAGTCCTGGCCTTCATAGTCGCGGCTGGCATCACCCATGATAGTGGCGCCAATCTGGCCCATGAGTTTTTGAGGTGAGGATTTGGCAGTTTCTTCCCAGATTTTTACTTTGGCATCGGCCACGTCAAAAGCGTCCAGGCTGTCCTTATAGCGTTTACCTACGCGCAACAATTCACCCTTTTCCAGATTCAACAGCAAGTCGGTTTTGTTATTGCCTTGCGTTTGCGCTTCTACCTGCCTGATTGCTTCATCAATCTGGCCAGATTTTGCAACGGAAAGTGAGGCAGCAACTTTACTGTCATGCGTAGGCGTAGTCACGCAACCAGTCAGCACAAGTGCGGCAACAACAGGTGTCAGGGTAAAGGCTTTTAGGCGCATAGTTATCATTATTGATGAGCTTGTGTAAGAAGAAATGCAAAACGCACGCATGGAAATACCCACGCGTACGCATAACCACCAAGTATAGTAAGGCTTTGTTTTTTTGTCATGCCGTTTACTGCTACAAACCCAAAGTTCTTGTAACCAGTTGTAATGAAATGAAGGAAAATGAATACTGTTTCGATATGAATTGCTGAAGACCAAGAAAACTACAGCAAGACTAATGTTCAAGTAGCCACAAATCCATCTGATGCATGAAGTCAGGTAAATAGTTTTTGTCTTTCGTAGCAAGGCTGTGTCCAGCATCGGGGAAACGTCGTATGTCTATGGTTTTTCCTGCGGCCTGAAAACCTTGCTGCAACTGCGCAAACGCATTGACTGGAATTACCGGGTCAGCGTCTCCTGCCGCCAGCAATATGGGCATGTCCAGCGCCAGCAAATTGGCAGTTTGTGGAATGGCAGCAATCTCTGACCAGTAACGCCAGCTGCGGCCATGTATTTGAACAGTATCGGGATCGGCTGGCGTAACACTTAAGCCAGTCTGTAATTGCTGCCAGGCAGGCAGCATTGCAGGATTTTGTTTCGCCAGAGCGGCATACACATCCAGCGCATTCATACCAGCATGCGACAATAAAACCAGATGCGTTGCCCGCAGTTGCTGCGCCAGTATGGGTGCCAGTTCTGCCCCTTCGGAGATACCCATGATGATCAGGCGTTGCGGCATATTTCCTTGCGCTTGCAGGCCCGCCATTTGCGCACGTATGAATTCCAGTTGATCCGCCTGCCAGCGGGATGGATGATCAGCAAGCTTGTAGGCAGCACCGCAAGAGACTCCATTCGAACCTGGCAAAATATGGCGCTTGTGCATGATGAAAATCCGCGTACGGCCACTCTCGCCTTCGAGGCCAGAAAAATACTGCGGCAGAAACGGCCCCATGCTGACACAGTCTGAACCAGAGATCACAAAGATCACATTGCGCAAAGGCGCATCCATGTCCTGTTGCTGCCAAGGCTTTCTGTTCATGTCAAAATAAATCGCCTTGCCACCGTCTCGGAACTGGAATTGATGGACATTGACTGCTAGCTGTTCACGCCGCAAATCAGCCACGTTACAAGCAGACAACAGACAACCTAGCATCATGGCTGCCAGTCTCATGAATAGCCCGGGCATATCAGAAACCGCGAGCCTGTACTTCATGATGGATTCCAGCATCGCGGGGGACGCATGCCCAGTAGTGCAATCGCATTATTTTGAAAACGCCTTGCGCGACCCATCTTCATAGACCTGGTCATCTGCAAGCAATTTACCGCTGTCATCCCAGCTACGCTCGCGCTGTATGCGGCCACGCTCATCGTAATGAGATTCCCGCACCAGCGTGCCGTTTTGTGCAAAGCTCTGGTGCACACCAATCGGACGTTCGCGGTAGCGGCCTTCGTAAACATAGCGCTCAAGACTGGATAGTTTGCCATTATCAAAATAGTTGCGCACTTCCTTGACGTCGTCCTTGCCTTCGACGGTGTATTTTTCACTGCGTTTGGGCTGTCCATTCAGATAAAAACTGTTGTCGGCAATCAGGCGGTTCTGGCGACGTCCCTCTTTTTCAGTCAGTGCATACAGTTGTTCGCGCACTTTTGATCCACTCTCGTGATATTCAATTTCACGCTCTATGGTTGCCGGTTTTTCCGTCACATTCCAGGCGGTTTCCTTGCGCAAAACGCCTTTGTCGGAATAGACCTTGCGCGTCTTCTGTTTTGGTCCGAGCTCATCGACCGTATCAGGCTTGCCATTGTCGTGGAAGTAGGTGCTCTGCTGGCTCACGCCTGACAGAAAGTTGATCTGGCTCTTGAGCTTGCCGCTGTCTGAGAACAATTGCACCACTGAAGTCTTGGCCTGGAAACCGCACAATGCTGCATCGTTGACATGTGGTGCCAGCAGGGGTTTGTCGCCACATTCGAGTTCACTCAGTTGCTTGTCTTGCGTATATTTGACAGAGGCTTTGTCACGCGGCCCCTCACCTATGAATGCCACGCGCCGCAATACACCATTCGGATACCAGGCACGCAAGAGACCACGGGTGCTTCCATTGACATTGTTTTCTTCCAGGATCACCTGTCCATTCGGTGCAAACTCCCGCAATTTGCCGTCGGTATTGCCTTTTTCATTGACGCTGTATTCCTTGAACAGCAAGCCATCCTTGTAATAGCGCACCAGCCCGACATAGACACCGGCGCGCAATTCCTGCTCGCGCACCAGCTTGCCGCTATCCCTATCCTTGCACTTCATCATGCCGGTCTTGCCTGCCGTGGTATAGCCATTCGCCGGATTGACTGATTCCTTGTTCAGCTCGCAATCCTCGACTGCAAATACAGCTGAAGCTGGTGCAATCAACATCGCGGCAACGATGACCTGGAAAACAGATGGATATAAATTCCGGCTCGAATGAAAGAAAGTGGTGTCCATAATTTCTTGAGATAAGTGGCAAAATAAGCAGTAATAAAGCCAACTTTACACTAGTAAAACTAAATCCTGTAAAACTTGGTAAGTGAAACTCAAAATGAAAAGACTGCGATAAGTAATTGATAAACAACCTGTTTATCGCTGCCCGACATCTCTTTTTAACATGCAATTCAGGCAACTTTGAAGTTCTAACCCTAGTCTCTTCTGCTGTCAAGACTGGCGCAAAGTCACAAATTGCGTATCATCTGCGCCTTGATTGCTTTTTTTTATGTCTGGATTCTGGATTTATGTTGCCTTCGATTGAACAAAGACTCGCCGTAGAGCTGGCTGCCAAGCCGGTTCAGGTTGCCGCTGCTGTTGCCTTGCTGGACGAAGGTGCTACCGTCCCGTTTATCGCCCGTTACCGTAAAGAAGTGACTGGTGGCCTGGATGATATACAGCTGCGCCTGCTGGAAGAGCGCCTGCGTTACCTGCGCGAGCTGGAAGACCGCCGTACCGCCATCATCGCCTCGATAGAAGAACAGGGCAAGATGACGCCGGTATTGCTGGATGCCATCACCCATGCCGAAGACAAGACCCGCCTCGAAGATTTGTACCTGCCGTACAAACCCAAGCGCCGCACCAAGGCGCAGATCGCCGTTGAAGCTGGTTTGCTGCCACTGGCCGATGCCTTGCTGGCCGACCCCATGCTCAACCCGGATACCGAAGCCGCGAATTACCTGAAGCCAGCTTTTACCACTGACAATGGCGACAACCCAGGTGTGCCGGACGCCAAAGCGGCTCTTGATGGCGCACGCCAGATTTTGATGGAACGCTTTGCTGAAGATGCGACCCTGTTGCAAGCCCTGCGTGAATACCTGAATGACCACGGCATTGTGGAATCCAAGGTCGTTGCTGGCAAAGAAGAAGCCGGTGAAAAATTCGCCGATTACTTCGATTATTCAGAAACCCTGGGCACTATCCCTTCCCATCGCGCCCTGGCCCTGTTCCGTGGCCGCCGCGAAGAAATGCTGACCGTGACTCTGCGGCTGGATAGCGAAGAAGAAAAACCAAAATGGGATGCACCGCTGAACCCATGCGAAAGCCGCATCGCTGCCCGCTTTGGTGTCAGCCAGAAAGACCGCCCTGCCGACAAATGGCTGGTCGATACCGTACGCTGGGCCTGGCGCGTCAAGGTCTTCATGCATCTCGATACTGAGCTGATGGGCAAGTTGCGTGAAACCGCAGAAATTGAAGCCATCAACGTATTCGCCCGCAACCTCAAAGCCCTGCTGCTGGCAGCACCTGCCGGCCCACGCGCCACCATGGGTCTCGATCCTGGCCTGCGTACTGGCGTCAAAGTGGCGATCGTGGATGCCACTGGTAAAGTGGTTGAGCATGCGACGATTTACCCGCATCAGCCGCGCAATGACTGGGATGGCTCGCTGCATGTATTGGCGCAACTGGCGGCCAAGCATAATGTGTCGCTGATCTCCATCGGCAATGGCACGGCATCGCGTGAAACCGACAAACTGGCGGGCGATTTGATCAAGCTCAAGCCTGAACTCAAACTGACCAAGATCGTGGTCTCTGAAGCCGGTGCATCGGTGTATTCCGCTTCTGAATTTGCGTCCAAGGAATTGCCTGATCTGGATGTGTCGATTCGTGGTGCAGTATCGATTGCACGCCGACTGCAAGACCCATTGGCGGAACTGGTGAAGATCGATCCCAAATCCATAGGTGTAGGCCAGTACCAGCATGATGTCAGCCAGTCGCAACTGGCGCGTTCACTCGATGCCGTCGTTGAAGATTGCGTGAATGCGGTTGGTGTCGATGTGAATACGGCTTCTGCCCCTTTGCTGGCGCGTGTGTCTGGCCTGTCATCGAGCGTGGCGGAAAGCATCGTCAATTTCCGCGATGCCAAGGGCATGTTTAACTCACGTTCAGACTTGCGTGCAGTACCGCGCCTGGGCGACAAGACTTTCGAGCAGGCAGCCGGTTTCTTGCGCATCATGAATGGCAGCAACCCGCTTGATGCATCTGCAGTCCACCCTGAATCTTATCCACTGGTAGAAAAAATCCTCGCTGATATCAAGAAGGATGTGAAGGGCGTCATTGGCGATGCTGGCTTGCTGAAATCTTTGAATCCAGCTAAATACGCCGATGAAAAATTTGGTGTGCCGACCATCACCGACATCATCCGCGAGCTGGAAAAACCAGGCCGTGACCCGCGTCCTGAATTCACGACTGCCACCTTCAAGGATGGCGTAGAAGAAATCAAGGATTTGCGCCCTGACATGATTTTGGAAGGCGTAGTCACCAACGTTGCCGCCTTTGGTGCTTTCGTTGATATTGGTGTGCATCAGGATGGTCTGGTACATATCTCTGCCTTGTCCAACACCTTCGTCAAAGACCCGCATACAGTCGTCAAGGCTGGCCAGGTCGTCAAGGTGAAAGTGCTGGAAGTCGATGTCAAACGCCAGCGCATCGCCCTGACCATGCGTCTGAGCGATGCAGCACCTGTCGCTGGCAGCAAGCCTGAACAACGTGGCGACCGTAACGACGCCAAGCGCCTCAATCAACACCGCTCGCAAGCCCAGGCACCGGCACCCGCTGGCAACGCGATGGCTGCGGCGTTTGCGAAATTGCGTGGGTAAGTAATAAGTAAGAAATAAACGAGTTGATCAGACTGTCCCAAATTGTGACAGTCTGATCTGCGTTGCGAAATAATGTGACACTTTGATTTGTCATTACTCTCTCCTCCGCAAATCCGTCATTAGCATCGGCAGTCATTCTCCCTCTGCACCTTCTCCCTCGCTAATCTGTACCTGCTGTATTTTCCGCAAGGAAAATATTTTAGCCATGGCACGCCGTTTGCGTTGTTATCCCCGTGTCGCAGCTTATGCACACCATCTAATAAACAACGGAGACCACCATCATGAACATGGCAGACATCAGCAAACTCGGTATCAGCAACCCTTTCGCCAAACGCTACGATAATTTCATAGGCGGCAAATTTGTGGCCCCGGTCAAGGGTGAATATTTCGAGAATATCAGCCCCGTCATCGGCCAGGCTTTTTGCGAAGTCGCGCGTTCAACCGCAGAAGACGTGGAACTGGCACTCGATGCTGCCCATGCCGCCAAGAAGGCATGGGGCAAGACCTCGCTTGCTGAGCGCTCGAACATCCTGAATAGAATTGCAGACCGCATGGAAGCCAACCTCAGCCTGCTGGCAACGGCAGAGACCATAGACAATGGCAAACCCATACGCGAAACCATGGCGGCAGATATTCCTCTGGCGATCGATCACTTCCGCTATTTCGCCGGCTGCATACGGGCGCAGGAAGGCACTGTCGCGCAAATCGATGACCAAACTTATGCCTATCATTTCCATGAACCGCTGGGTGTCGTCGGCCAGATCATTCCATGGAATTTCCCTATACTGATGGCGGTGTGGAAGATGGCTCCAGCACTGGCAGCTGGCAATTGCATAGTCCTCAAACCGGCAGAGCAAACACCAGCATCCATCATGGTGTTGATTGATTTGATCAAGGATTTATTGCCGCCTGGCGTCTTGAATATCGTGAATGGCTTTGGCCTGGAAGCTGGCAAGCCACTGGCTACCAGCAAGCGCATTGCCAAGATTGCCTTCACTGGTGAAACCGGCACTGGTCGCCTGATCATGCAGTATGCATCGCAAAACATCATCCCTGTCACGCTGGAACTTGGTGGAAAATCACCGAATATTTTCTTCGCCGACGTCCTGGATCAGGACGATGCCTTTTTCGACAAATGCCTGGAAGGTTTTGCCATGTTCGCGCTGAACCAGGGCGAAGTTTGCACCTGTCCATCACGCGTGCTGATACAGGAATCTATCTATGACCAGTTCATGGCCAGGGCCATCAAGCGCGTGGCGGCCATCAAGCAGGGTAACCCTCTCGACAGCACCACCATGATAGGTGCGCAGGCTTCACAGGAACAACTGGAAAAGATTTTGTCCTATCTGGACATAGGCAAACAGGAAGGCGCACAACTCTTGCTGGGTGGCGAAAGGAATATGCTGGATGGTGACCTGGCCAAGGGTTATTACGTGAAGCCGACTATCTTCCAGGGTCACAACAAGATGCGCATCTTCCAGGAAGAAATCTTTGGCCCTGTCGTATCGGTCACTACCTTCAAGGATGAAGAAGAGGCGATATCAATTGCCAACGACACCTTGTACGGTCTGGGTTCTGGCCTGTGGACACGCGACGGCTCCCGCGCCTTCCGCGTGGGCCGCGCCATCGAAGCTGGCCGAGTCTGGACCAATTGCTACCACCTGTATCCTGCACATGCAGCATTTGGTGGTTATAAACAATCAGGAATAGGACGTGAAAACCACAAGATGATGCTGGATCACTATCAACAGACTAAAAACCTGCTGGTGAGCTATAACCCGAATGCGATGGGGTTCTTTTGATTGACATTTAAGACCTCTCAACACAGAGGCACAGAGGCACAGAGACACAGAGAAAGGCAAGAGAAAACCTGGAATGATGATTTTTAGATTTGTCTCTGTGTCTCTACTTTTATAGAGACACAGAGTTAGAATACAAGAAGTTTTTTGGCCTTCTCTTGCTCTTCTCTGTGTCTCTGTGCCTCTGTGTTGAGCTTTTTGGTCTTTACGTAAAACAACCGAAAAAAAATGACCACTACCCCGCCCGCGTTACCGCTACACCCACAGCGCTGGAATTTATCAGTGCGCTGCAAACCAAATACGGCCCATTATTATTTTTCCAGTCCGGCGGTTGCTGTGATGGCAGTTCACCGCTTTGTTACGCCAGGAATGAATATGGCATAGGCGATGCTGATGTGTATCTGGGTGATCTGGATGGCACACCGTTTTATATGGGAAGTGATCAGTTTGAATACTGGCGGCACACACAATTGATCATTGATGTGGTAGCAGGCATGGGTGGCATGTTTTCACTCGACAATGGCACGGGCAAACGCTTTTTGACACGTTCACGCCTGTTCACGGATGAAGAAAATGATTTACTGGGTACTGCAGTTTTGCACGGCCCGCAGGCTTGATCAGTCACTCTTCAAAGCGGCCAGCTTGCGGTAAATTGTATTGCGCGACACCCCCAAGGCCTTGGCCGCAGCAGTGACATTGCCCTGATGCTGTTGCAGGGTCTGTTGTATGGCATCCATTTCCAGCGCGTCCAAACTGGCGGGTGTTTGACTCAAAGCCATGGCTGCGGGTTTCAGTACCACATCCATATCTTCCAGAAAATCCTCGGGCAAATGTTCGAGACGGATTTCCATATCGGCGTCCGTCATGACGATGGCGGTGCGCAGGAGATTCGTCAACTGGCGGAAGTTGCCTGGCCAGCCATGGGCATGAAATAACTGCATGACTGCAGGCGCTATCCTGTATTGCCTTCCTTCGCTTTCTGTCGCCAGGACTTTGGCTATCACGACATCAAGGTCTGTGCGTTCACGCAAGGGTGGTAAGCGCACTACCAGACCATTCAAACGGTAATACAGGTCATCACGGAATTCGCCTTTGCCTATCATCTCGCGCAGGTTGCGGTTGGTGGCGCAGATCAGGGCGAGGTTGACGGGGATGGATTTGCTGCTGCCGAGAGGTGTCACCATGCGTTCCTGCAAGACCCGCAGCAAGCGGGCTTGCAGATTCAGGGGCATGTCACCGATTTCATCGAGAAATAGCGTGCCACCATTGGCCTGCAAGATCTTGCCGACATTGCCTTTCTTGCGTGCACCAGTGAAAGCGCCATCTTCATAGCCGAACAGTTCTGATTCAATCAGGGTTTCTGGTATCGATGCACAATTCACGGCAACAAAGGGGCCGGATTTACGCGGTGAATCATTATGCACAGCCTGGGCCAGTAATTCCTTGCCAGTGCCAGTCTCACCCGTTACCAGTATCGAGATATCACGCCCTATGACACGCTTGAGTTTATCGATGGCACGGGCAAGTTGCTCATCACCGGTATCCAGATAATGCAGGCTCGATAGCTTGGATTTGACTTCTACCGACTGCGGTTCACGTGCATTGTCCAGCACATGCCTGGCAGCGGCTGAAGGACGCTTGAGGCTCTGGCTTTTGGCATACACACGCACACCATTGTGCAGGCACAGCGTCAGCAAACCCGGTGTCGCGGTACGGTAGTGTTCATGCAAAGCTGATACAGGCAAACCAAACAGGGAACTGAAAGTGTGCGTTTGCAAAGCAGATAGTGGCAAACCCAGCTGGAACAATCCACTGCGGCTGGCCGATAAAAAACGGCCATCATTGTCAAAGCAGGCGATGCCCTCCATCAGGGTACCCAAAAATTCCGGGCGGCTATGAAAACTGAGTTTGATGGCATCCTGAAAAGAAGAGGCAAACAACTGGTTTTCTATCATCTGCGCCGACATGCGCACCAGGGCCATGGTGTGCTTGTGGAAATTATGCTGGTCTCCCGTCACATCCAGCACACCGATGACATTGCCCATGACATCAAAGATAGGTGCAGCAGAGCAAGTCAGAAAATTGTTGGCTTCGAGATAATGCTGGTCGGCATGGACGATGGTGGGTGTTTTTTCGGCAATGGCCGTGCCTATGGCATTGGTGCCTTTGCTACGCTCAGACCAGGCGACACCGGGGCTGAGGGCCACCCTGTCCGCTTTTTCCAGAAAATCAGCATCGCCAAGAGTATGTATGATGAGCCCATTCACATCGGTCAGGATGACCATATTGTGCGTGTTAATTATTTGCTCATACAAGTTTTCCATGACGGGCAAGGCATGCTGGTGCAAGACCCGGTTTTGTTCCAGCAGGGTCTTGATATCTGTCTTGCCCAGCGGGCCATAGTCTGGCGCAGCCGTGCGCGGCAAGCCATAGGCGGCTGAGCGTTCATGTGCCTGTTCTATCATCATGCGGGCAGATGATGCAGGACTTATGCCAGGGCCAGGCTTTATTTGCCCGGAGGAAATTCCAGTGTCACGCATTTGCATACGGGTCTCCAGCAACTGGCCGATTTTTTCGGCTCTAGGTAGGATATTAAGCACTTAATGTAACACTATTAGCCCATGGTGCCTGAAACTGCAAATTGATTTACATTAACTTTCCTGCACCCGGATACGCTGCTGCGGCACTGCGTGAGGCTTTCTACTATAATGCAGGTATTCGTAATTCAAGTATTCAAGAAAGATAGCCATGAGCGACGTACAAAGCTGGATCAAAGAAACTGTTACTGCAAACCCTGTAGTGTTATTCATGAAGGGTACGGCCCAATTCCCGCAATGTGGCTTTTCTGGCCGTGCGATTCAATTGCTGAAAGCCTGTGGCGTGCAAAACATGGTCACCGTGAATGTGCTGGAAGACCCGGAAGTGCGCCAGGGCATCAAGGACTTTTCCAACTGGCCTACCGTACCGCAGTTGTATGTCAAAGGCGAATTCATTGGTGGCTCTGACATCATGAATGAAATGTTTGACAGCGGCGAATTGCAGACTTTGCTGAAAGACTAAGCAAGGCATGACTGACGCCGCAGCCCCCAAGCGCCTGATTGTTGCCATTACCGGTGCAACGGGTGCAATCTATGGTGTGCGACTGTTGCAAGTATTACGCAATATTTCTGGCGTAGAAAGTCATTTGCTGATTTCAGAAGCAGGTGTACTGAACCTGCACCAGGAAATGGATTTGAAACGCAAGGATGTAGAAGCCCTGGCCGATGTTGTCCACAATGTGCGCGATGTCGGTGCCAGCATTGCCAGCGGTTCGTTTTTGTCAGACGGCATGATCATCGCGCCCTGCTCGATGAAGACCCTGGCAGCCGTGGCACATGGGCTGTCAGACAATCTCATCACCCGCGCCGCCGATGTAGTCTTGAAAGAGCGTCGCCGTCTGGTTATGATGGTGCGCGAAACACCTTTCAATCTGGCGCACTTGCGCAATATGACAGCCGTGACAGAAATGGGCGGCATCATCTTCCCGCCCCTGCCCGGTTTTTACCACCGCCCGCAAAGCATAGAAGAGATGGTCGATCACACGTTGGGTCGCGTACTCGATATGTTTGCCTTGCCGCATGAATTAACGCCACGCTGGCAAGGCCTCAAAGAATCTTAATAGCGATCCATAATCAATTGGGTCTTCAGAGAATCCTCAGCGACAAACCAGCCACGCGAAATCAGATAAGCCTGCAATTCATCATGCTTGGCAGATGCTGTTGCTTCGCTCGTGGTCTTGAAAGAAGCTTCAACGATATAGTCAGTACCTGTGCCAGCCTGGTTCAGGATAGGCCAGACTTCGATGTACAGCTTCAGGCCACTCCAAGTACCAACTGAGCGCTTGGCCAGTATCGGGCCATACTTGCGCGAACTGTCGAGCATGGATTTGCCCCAGCCGCTATACAGCCAGTTATCCATCTTGCCGGGGATGTTCTTTTTGAGCAGGCTGCGGGAGTCGCTGGCAGACGGCAAGTCCATGCCACTGTAACCCGATTTGCTGTCTGTCTTGCTGTTGGAAATACTCAGGGTTTTCTTTTGATAGCCCCATTCAACCTGGGCTTCGTAATTCTTTTCAGTGGAATCAAAACCTTCAGCATTGGCTTTGTACAGGGCCTCGGTGATATTGCCATTGTCGATGGCATAGCGCTTCTTGTAGGTCAGCTCGAAATCACTTTCACCTTCTGTCTTGCGTATCCGCGCTATCCAGGTATTGCCATAGATATCTTTGGCATTCGTATCCATGAACAGCACATTCATCTTGGTCACGGACGTTGGCATATTGAAGGTGCTGAGTACCGTACTTTTGAGTTTGTGATCTGCATCGAGAACCACGTTCGGGTTCATGAGCAATTTGACTTCATAGTCGGGCACCATATTGCTGGCGGCAATTGCCTGGCCTAGTGGCAGCAACAATGTCAAAGCCATACCAGATATTGCGCGACGTATCGTAGATTTCATCATGATGTGCACTCCATGGATTTTGGTGAGCACACTATAAAAGCCAATTGTGACCTTCGCATTACGACAGGCATTATCGATAGTGTCATTGCTGCGTCATATGCCGGTAGTAAATTCGCGGGCAAGAATTTTCACGCAAATTTATCTATTCAAGAGGTCCTGTCAAATGATGCAAAGTAACAAGAACCTGATACTCAGTAGCCTGGCTGCTGCCATGCTGCTGAGCGCCTGCGGTGGCAGCAGCAATAATACTGTCGTCACCACACCTGCCACGCCTACACCAGTCAATGGCATATTCCTGGATGCCGCAGTGGATGGCCTTGAATATTCTATTGCTGGCGGCACCAAGCAAAACACATCTGCCACTGGCGGTTTTAGCTGCAATGTGGGCGATACTGTTGCATTTTCTGTGGGTGGCATAGGTATCGGCTCTGCTCCTTGCGCTACGACCATTACGCCATTGACGCTGGCTAATTCCAGCAACGTCAAGGACGACAGCGTAGTCAACCGCCTGCTATTCCTGCAATTGCTGGATGAAGACAATGATGTTGCTACAGGTATCAAAATACCTGCTACAGTGAAGGCTGCGCTCGCTGGTCAGACGCTGGATTTCAATGCCAATGCAGCCAACTTCAACACGGCACTGACGGCAACTCTGGCCAAGCTGCCAGCGAATTACCAGAAGCTCACCGTGGATGCAGACCGCCGCACCCTGGTACGCGAACATTTTGAAGACACCATGGCGTCAAAGCTGGGCACACCTGTCGTTGATACTGTGACGCAAACCAATGCCCTGGGCACGGTCAGCGCTGCCATCACGCGTTATCAGGTGCAGGCTGCGGATAATTTCTTCGTGCCATATGAAGGTACAAATGCGGCAGTCAAGGCAGAATTCCCGAAAGGCTTCTTGCCATCCTATGGTTCTGGTCTGACATTCAAGGGCAAGGCCGCTGATGGCTCGCTGGAATTTTATGGCATCACCGACCGTGGTCCTAACGGCGATGGCCCTAAAGTACCTAACTCTGTCGTGACCCCTGGCGCTACCGGCACGAGTGATGCCAAATTCTTCCCATCCCCCAGCTTCACGCCTTCATTTGGCCTGATCAGCATAGGCAAGGATGGCGCTGTGCTGAAATCAAGCACGCCGATCAAGTTCAGTCCCACTATCAATGCATCGGGCCTGTCTATCGCGGCAGGTAAGGTCGGTTCTTCTGCCGAAGTGCCTTTGAATGATGCCGCCAAATTTGATGCCAGCAGCAAGACAAGCTTTAGCGACTATGGTTTGGATACTGAATCCATCGTCTATGATGCAGCACGCGGTGTAGTCTGGGTGTCTGATGAATACGGCCCATTCATTTTGAAGATTGATGTTGCCACCGGCATCATCCTGAAAAAATACCAGCCAGGTACAGGCGCAGCCGACCTGCCTGCTGTCTTGCTGAAACGCCGTGCCAACCGCGGCATGGAAGGCCTGTCACTGGAAGTCGCCACCGGCAAATTGAATGGTTTTGTGCAAAGCCCACTCGATGATGGCAAGGCCAATTACATCGTGCCCGGTGCAACTGCAGCGACCAACGAAAGCATCAAGGATTACGCGAAGTTCAACCGCTGGGTAGAGTTCGACCCAACCACAGAAAAGACCAAGCTGTACGCCTACCCTATCGACAGCACGCAATACACGGCAGGCAAAACCGGCAATGCCAAACTGGGTGATATGGTGTCATTGGGTAATGGCAAATTCATCGTCATAGAACAAGGTACAGGCCCGGACGGCAAGGCCTTCAACAAGCTGATGCTGGTACAAGTACCGAGCAATGCGACTGATATTGCCAACATGAGCACAGACCTGGAAAAAAGCAGCATGACAGGTGCAGCAGTCAATGGTGTCAATTATGCCGATGTGGTCTTGCTCAAGAAAACCCAGTTGTTTGACCTGAACAATGCTGGCTGGCTGGCAGAAAAAGCCGAAGGTCTGGCCCTGGTCGATGAAAACACCCTGGCGCTGACGAATGATGATGACTTTGGCATGAAGACTGTCATCGTCGATCCTAGCGGTGCTATCGTGGTTGGTGCCGACGTCACCAAGTGTACGGTTGATGCCAATGGCGCCCTGACGACTACTGCCGGTGTACTGGGCTGTACCGCAGGCAATACCATGCGCGTAGCCCGTGGTGCAGATACTGAACGCCCTAACCGCATCTGGCTGTTCAAGTTCAGCAAAAAACTGGCTGACTTCAATATCCCTTCCTGATATTGTCTTACCGATAGAAAGCCGCTGTGAGTGATCAAGCTCACAGCGGCTTTTTTCAATTCAAGACCATCTCTTGCGACAGGTAGGAATACACCGCCGACACCCGGCGCAAATGCCTGGCCTCGGCATGCGTGAGCAGCCATAGCTCAGTCTGGCATTCATCCAGCACATCACTCAGTTGCACTACATCCTTGCGCCCATGGGCGAGGAATAGTGGCAAGATACCCAGCCCCAAGCCCTGTCCCACCAGCTCTGCCACGGTGAGTATGCTATTGACCTTGTAGGTCGCCTGCAGCTTTGGGAATTGCTTCTTGCGCCACACGACAGACGGATGTTCTGGCAAGGCATCGTCAGGGGCTATCCAGTGATGTCGCTGGGCGACGTCAGCATCAAAGTGCTTTATCTTGCTGCTCTTGCCTGCATACAAAGCCACCCGTATAGGCCCTAGGTGCTTGCCTATCAAATGCTGCGGTGGCCGCTTGCTTGCCCGTATGGCAATATCGGCATCGCGCCTGGTCAGGCTGGCCAGTTCATTGCCTGCATGCAGATCAAGACTCAAGAGGGGATGCAGCAGTTGCAAAGGCTTCAAGACAGGTGCCAGCAAGCCATGCAATATGGTATCTGTCGTTGTGATGCGCACGGCTCCTGCGACCTGATCTGGCTGCATTTGCATGGCGGAACGGGCAGCTTCGAGCTGCGCTTCCATTTGCTCTGCATGCACTGCCAGTTCCTGCGCCAGCTCATTGGCCTGATAACCTGTGCGCGAGCGTTCAAACAGGCGTTGCCCCAGGCCTTTTTCCAGCTTCTTTATACTGCGAAATACGGTGGATGCATCCAGTGCCAGCCGTTCTCCCGCCTCAGCCAGCTTGCCGGTACGCACCAGCGCCAGCACCACTTCAAGGTCAACAGCATTTAGCTTGTATTGCGTTTTTGCATTCATAGTTTGCTCTACCGCCTATTTTCATTGCAAATGCGAAATCATATAGTAGCTCCATCAACCACTTTTTTGGAGAACAAAATGACTCATTCAAATCCCTTTGCAGACCACAGCAACAATGCCTACGGTATCACTTTGCTGCGCATCAGCCTGGGCATCATGTGGATAGCCCATGCCCTGCTGAAACTGTTTGTGTTTACCCTGCCCGGCACCGCGCAGTTTTTTATCAGCATAGGTTATCCGGGCTTTCTCGCTTATCCCGTGTTTGCACTGGAATTACTCGGCGGTGTGGCGCTGGTACTCGGCATCTACAGCCGGCAGGTTGCACTGGCGCTGGTACCCATCATGGTAGTTGCCGCTACCGTGCATTTTGGCAATGGCTGGGTGCATACCAGCCCTAACGGTGGCTGGGAATATCCAGTGTTTCTGATCGTGACTTCAATCGCGCTCTGGTTACTCGGTGATGGTGCCTTTGCCCTGCGCCGTAGTTCACGCTTTTCACTGGCATAAGAGAGGGGTAAATCATGAGCAACAAATATACCCTGATCAGCCACAAACTTTGCCCCTATGTGCAACGCGCTGCCATTACCCTCGCCGAGAAAGGTCTGGAATTTGAACGCATAGACATAGACCTGGCGAATAAGCCTGACTGGTTCCTGCAAGTGTCGCCACTGGGCAAGACGCCAGTGTTGCTGGTGGATGGACAAGCCATCTTTGAATCAGCAGTCATTTGCGAATACCTCGATGAAACCACGCCACACCGCCTGCACCCGGAAGCAGCACTGGAAAGAGCACAGCACCGTGCCTGGATAGAATTTGCCTCCGCCACTCTGAATAGCATAGGCGGTTTTTACAATGCCGCAGATGCGCAGATATTACATGCCAAGGCCGCCGAGTTAAGAACAAAGTTTGTACAACTGGAAAAACAGCTAGGCGATGGGTCTTATTTTTCAGGTGATAACTTCAGTCTGGTAGATGCGGCATTTGCGCCAGTATTTCGCTATTTTGATGTGTTTGAGCACATAGCAAATTTCGGATTTTTCACCGACCTTCCCAAACTAAAAGCATGGCGGCAAACCCTGCAGGCACGGACTTCAGTGCAGACTGCTGTCAGTGAAGACTACTCAACTTTATTGCGTGCTTTCTTGCATGCACGTCATTCTGCCTTGTCAGCTTTAATGCAATAAAAAACGGTGCAGATTTTTCTGCACCGTTTTCATTATCACGTCTCGAAGGTCAAAAAAGAATCAGAGATTGTTTTTCAAAAATTCCCACTTGGCTTTTTGCTGCGACCAAACCACCCAGTCACCGCGCGGGCCATGGCCTGCCCCGGGATACAATTGCAGGCTGTAGTCCTTGCCATTCTTGATCAGTTCATCAATGAACATGATGGTATTTTGCGGATGGACATTATCATCCATGGTGCCATGCATGATCATGATCTTTCCGCTCAAGTCCTTGGCAGCCTTCAGTACACTACCCTTGTCATAGCCTTCGGCATTCTCTTGCGGCAGCCCCATGTAGCGTTCGGTATACACGCTGTCATACAAGCGATAATCCGTGACTGGCGCACCAACGAAACCTATCTTCCAAGCCTTGCTATGGGTCATTGCATAAGAAGTCATATAGCCGCCATAGCTCCAGCCATTCAGGGCTATCCTGTCC
Organism: Undibacterium sp. KW1; assembly: GCF_009937955.1. Classification (NCBI taxonomy): domain Bacteria; kingdom Pseudomonadati; phylum Pseudomonadota; class Betaproteobacteria; order Burkholderiales; family Oxalobacteraceae; genus Undibacterium; species Undibacterium sp. KW1. Next base: position 5,504,948 of record NZ_AP018439.1, read on the forward strand.
ATATCTGCCCAACCCTGCTTGCGCAACCATTCCAGGCCATCGAGCTGGTCCTGCAATTCAAGCTGGCCCAGTCTTTTGTGGATAGGCCATGCGCTGGCCAGGCCCTTGTTGCTGGCACTGCGATTATCCATTATCCAGACGATATAACCTTGCTGCGCCAGGAAGTGATGCCAGAGATTGCTGTTCCAGCGGTCGACCACTTGAGACGCCATGGGGCCGGAATACAGGTGCTGATAAACTGGGTATTTCTTATTAGGATCAAAGTCTGGTGGCAGGAACAGCAGGCTTTCCATAAGGAAGCCATCACGCGACTTGATTTGTTGTTGGGTGACTTTGGCCAGTTTCAGACCCTGCATTTTCTCAGGCACACCAACATCGTCGACCAGCTTTTGCGATACACCTTCTGCATTGAATACTGCCTGCCTTGGTGGCTGCCTGAGGCTGCTCCAGCTATCGATGAAATGGGTATATGCACTATTCCAGCGTGCATTATGAGTGCCTGATTCTGTCGTCAGCCTTTGCAGCTTGCTGCCATCGAGATTGACGGCATACACATCATTGCCTATGGGGTTGCGTTCATTGGCCGCAAAAAAAACTTTGCCTTTGGCTTCATCCACACCATAGACGCTGCGGATATCCCAGTCGCCTTTGGTTATCGCGCCCTTGAGCTGGTATTGCTGGTCATAGCGATACAGATGATGATGGCCGGTGCGATCAGATTCCCAGATAAAGCTGCCGTCTTTCAAGAATTGTGGCAAAGGCAGGCGCTCAACCCAGGCCGGGCTGCTCTCGCGCAGCAATTGCCTGCTACGGTATTTGGCATCATACAGGCGCAAATCCAGCCAGGTCTGCACACGGTCTTGCCAGGATGCCAGCAACTTGCCATCCGGTGTCCAGCCTACCTGGACGATCAGGGTTTCCTTGCCCGCATAAGGGTTTTCAGTCCAGCTGGTTTGGCCCGTCATATCGACAACGCCCAACTTGACATCAGGATTGGGGTCACCAGCCTTGGGATAGCGGGTCCGCTCACTCTTGATGGGCTGCACATGGTCGCCGCTCAAGGTATATACCGGCACCTTGCTTTCATCAAAACTCAGGTAAGCGATCTTTTTGGAATCGGGCGCCCACCAGAATGCCCGCAATTTACCGCGGCCATAAATCTCTTCCATGTATACCCAGTCCAGGCGGCCGTTGAAGGTGGTTTCATTGCCACCGGTGGTCAGGCGTTTTTCTGTGGCAGTGGCGATATCGGTCAGGTAAATATCATTGCCCTTGAGATAAGCGACCGATTGCAGATCAGGTGACAGTATGGCTTCATCTTCAACCTGATCTGGCGTATGAGTCAGCTCCCTGACCTTGCCGCGTTGCAGATCAAGCAACCATAAATCATTTTTATATGTGAACAGGTAAGACTTCAGGTCGGGCTTGATTTGCGGTGTCAGTTTGTCTATTTGTGCTTTGGCTTCTTTTTCTGGTATGCCTGCGGCTGTCATCATCGCCAGGATATTGCCATCCAGGCTTAGCACCTGTTTGTGCCAAGTCGCAGGATTCACCACAAATTGCTGGACTACGCCATCCTTGCTTTGCGTTTCTATCAGGCGGTTTTGCGCATCCCATGCCAGGCGTGTCAGTGGTTTGGTGTCAAATTTTTCTTTTTTTGTCGGGTGATACAGCATTTCGAGGCTGAGCATGCCATCCTGGGCTTGAGCGGCACTGGCCGCAAGTACAGGACTAATCACCAACAACAAAGACGCGATGCAAGTTCGCATAAAACTCCCAGACCGTAAATTTAAAAAAGATTGAGTCAAAGCCCTGCCCTGGTATCTGGCAGTCAGAGATTCTGACCGTGCCCAGCTTGAGCAGTTCATGAAAAAACAGTTTATGGAATAAATATGTTTGAGAAGAAAAATGAATAGAAAAGAAAAAACCCACCGTTATTGCTAACGATGGGTTTTTAATTTGGTGCCGACTGCCGGAATCGAACTGGCCACCTGATGATTACAAGTCAACTGCTCTACCAAATGAGCTAAGTCGGCGAAACTTTTTTCGTTCTTGCTTCGTTGCCGTTGCATTCCCGAAGACCAAGATTATAGGCTACTTTATTATTTTTAGCGAGGGCTTTTCTGATTTTTTTTCAGATTTTTTTGGTTCTTCTTCAGAAAGCTGGTTTTCTACAGGCGCAGGCGTGCTTTTTACCGATGCCAGGCCCAGCACAGGCTTGCTGATTTCTTCGACTTCTGCGCCAGCTTCTTCGCTTTCTTCCTGCGCTTCGCTGAGATCAACTTCAAATGCCATGCCCTGGCCGTTTTCGCTGGCATACACGGCCAGCACATTTTCTACCGGCACATAGATTTCGCGGGACACACCGCCGAAGCGGGCTTTGAAGGCGACTGCATCGTTATCCATCTTCAGGCCACTGGTCGCGCCAAAACTGATGTTGAGTACTATTTCACCATTCCTGACGAATTCCATAGGCACGCGCGCAGCATGGTTGACCTTGACCGCCATGTAGGGGGTAAAGCCATTGTCGGTGCACCATTCATAGATGGCACGCATAAAATAAGGTTTGGTGGATATTTCTTGCATGTGTATACGATAAATGCGATGGCTGCGATAGATGGAAATGTACTTTAGGTGGTACTTGCGGATACTGTAAAACTTACTCAAGCATAGGCGTAGTGCCCAAAAACAACAAGGCTGATATGCATCAGCCTTGTTATCTTATCCTGAAATTGCCTTGCTTATCTGCGCATGACTTTTTCAGATGGTGTCAGCGCTTCGATATAGGCAGGACGGGAAAATATACGTTCTGCATACTTCATCAAAGGTGCTGCTGTCTTCGACAATTCTATACCGTAGTGATCAAGACGCCACAACAACGGGGCAACGGCCACGTCGAGCATGGAGAACTCATCACCGAGCATGTATTTGTTCTTGACGAACAAAGGTGCCAGTTGGGTCAGGCGGTCGCGGATTTCTGCGCGGGCCTTGTCCTGTACTTTGGCCGACGCGGTGTTCTTGTCGTTTTCCAGAGTGTGGACGTGGATGAACAATTCTTTTTCAAAATTGAACAACATCAAACGGGCGCGGGCGCGTTGCAGCGGGTCTGCCGGCATCAGTTGCGGATGCGGGAAGCGCTCATCGATGTATTCGTTAATGATATTGGATTCATACAATATCAATTCACGTTCAACCAGGATAGGTACCTGACCATAAGGATTCATGGTCGAGATATCTTCAGGCTTGTTAAACAGATCAACATCACGGATTTCAAAATCCATGCCTTTTTCAAACAGGACCAGGCGGCAACGTTGAGAAAATGGGCAGGTTGTACCCGAATAGAGAACCATCATTTTTATAGTTCCTTAGAAACGATCAGGGCGAGGAGCCAGTTTTGCGCACCTCACCCCAGGGATTACACGTCCGCTTACGACGGAGAAAAACGGACGATCTCAAAAAATTCCGGGCTCATGCCGTTAGCAGCACAAGCCAGGAACCTTACATTTATTTCACTTCTTTCCAGTACGATGCATTCAAGCGCCATGCCAGCGTTGCCAGCGTTGCCAGGAACAGCAAGACCCAAACGCCCAGGCGTCTGCGTGTGTTTTGTGCTGGCTCACCCATCCACTGCAAGTAAGCAACCAAATCGCCAACTGCATTGTCATATTCAAGGCGGCTCATCGTTCCACCACTGGCAAGGCCCAATTTAATAGGTTCTTTACCGACATGGTGATGCTCGCCTTTGAGTGCTTCAGTGTGTTCAGTGCGATTGCCTTGCTCATCAAAGGTAACGGTAGTTTCAGCAAAGCCGTTGGCTTTACCATCTGCCGTCTTTACTTCCTTGACTTCTACGACGGTCGCACCACGTTTGGCACCCTGTAATTCCCACAATACATGAGGCATGCCGACGTTTTCAAATACCGCATTATTCCAGCCAGTCGGTCTTGTTTGATCACGGTAGTAAGTACGCAGGTAAGTGTAAATCCAGTCTGCACCTGTGCCGTCGCCAGATGCCTTGGCACGGGCAATCACGGACAAATCAGGAGGCACTGCACCAAACCAATCCTTGGCATCCTTGGCGGACAAGGTGGTTTTCATCAAGTCGCCGACTTTTTCGCCAGTGAACAAGAGGTTTTGCTTGATCTGCTCATCTGTCAAACCGATGTCTTTCAAGCGGTTGTAACGCATGGCCGAAGCAGAGTGACAGTTCAGGCAATAGTTGACGAACAGCTTGGCACCATTTTGCAATGCTGCCATGTCAGTAGAGCGATCAGGTGCACGGTCCAGAGGGAAAGTGCCGCTATTGGCCAATACCATTGCAGGAGCAAATGCCAGCACAGCGATCAGTTTTTTAAGTAATTTCATGCTTATTCTTCCTCGCTTTTTCTCAGTGCGCTGCAAATGTTACACGCTTGGGCACAGGCTTGAATGTACCCATACCGCTCCACCATGGCATCAACAGGAAGAAGCCGTAGTAAATCACTGCGCAAACCTGGGAAACACGTTCACCAGTAGGGGAAGGAGCCTGCACACCGAGGTAACCCAGGGCAACAAAGGCGATACCAAACACGATATACACATATTTGTGCCAGTCAGGACGATAACGTATGGATTTGACCGGAGAAACATCGAGCCAAGGCAGGAAAGCCAGGATCACGACGGAGCCGCCGAACAATACCACACCCCAGAATTTCGCATCGAGTGCACCAGGCATCATGCCAGCGACTGCTACCAGTGCAATTGCGGCAATTGCGATCTTCAGCAATTGTGGCAACTTGGTGGTCAGCCAGATCAGTGCTACATAAGCAACAGCTCCGGCTTGCACCACGTACAGGAACTCGGAAGTAGTTGCACGCAAGATCGAGTAGAAAGGCGTGAAGTACCAGGTCGGCGCAATATGCGGAGGCGTTTTCAGCGAGTCAGCCGGGATAAAGTTATTGTACTCAAGGAAGTAACCACCCATTTCCGGTGCAAAGAACACGACTGCACTGAAAATAGTCAGGAACACAGTCACGCCAAAAATATCGTGGAAAGTGTAGTAAGGGTGAGAAGGCACGCCATCAACAGGATGGCCATCAGGACCCAGGTTTTCTTTGATTTCTATACCGTCTGGGTTATTGGAACCCACTTCATGCAAGGCGATCAAGTGAGCAACCACCAGGCCCAGCAAAACCAGAGGAATCGCAATAACGTGGAAGGAGAAGAAGCGGTTCAGAGTCGCATCAGACACCACATAGTCACCACGGATCCACAGGGACAGATCAGGACCAATGAAAGGAATGGCACCAAACAGGTTAACAATAACCTGAGCACCCCAATAAGACATCTGGCCCCATGGCAGCAGGTAACCGAAGAAAGCTTCGGCCATCAGGCACAGGAAAATCGCGAAACCGAACAGCCAGATCAGCTCACGTGGCTTGCGGTAAGAGCCGTACAGGAAGGCACGGGTCATATGCAGATAGACCACGATGAAGAAGGCCGAAGCGCCGGTCGAGTGCATGTAACGCACCAGCCAGCCCCAAGGCACATCACGCATGATGTATTCGACAGAGGCAAACGCCAGATTCGCATCTGGTTTGTAATGCATGACCAGGAAAATACCGGTAACGATCTGGATAACCAGGACCAGCATGGCCAGGGAACCGAAGATGTACCAGAAATTGAAGTTCTTTGGTGCGTAGTACTTGCCCCATTGATCATTCCACAGCTTGGTCAGCGGGAAACGGGAATCGACCCAGTTCAAGGCCTTGTCCACGACAGGAGCGTCTGCCGGGAGTTTTTTCTCAACAAATGCCATGATTAAGCCTCGCCTTTCTCATCTTTACCGATGACGATTTTGGTGTCTGATAAAAACATGTGACGAGGCACATCCAGATTTTGTGGAGCTGGTTTGTTTTTATATACACGGCCAGCCAGATCGAAGGTCGAACCATGGCATGGGCACAGGAAGCCACCTTTCCAGTCATCTGGCAGAGATGGCTGAGCACCTTCCTGGAATTTGGAGCTTGGGGAGCAGCCCAGGTGCGAGCAAATACCGACGGCGATCAGGATGTCGCTATGTTCTTTGCGTGAGCGGCTTTGCTTGTCGCAGTACTCTGGCATGTCCATGGTATAAGGTTTTTCCGATTTTGGATCGGCAACCTTGTCTTCAGTCTTGGCCAGGCTCGCCATCATTTCTGGTGTGCGCTTCAGAATCCATACTGGCTTACCACGCCATTCAGTCGTTTGCATTTCGCCTGGTTTCAAGGACGAGATGTCCACTTCCACCGGTGCACCTGCAGCCTTGGCACGCTCGGATGGCTGGAAAGTGCTTACCAGCGCACCTGCCGTTGCCAAGCCTGCCACACCACCCGCCGCGCAAGTGGCGACGAGCAAACCGCGACGGCCGGAATCGACCTGCTTTTCGATACTCATACCAACCCCAATCTGTCAATAATCAAAAACTGATGAAGCAAAACCCAGCTTCTAGCAACCTTAAATTATAAATGACCCGGATATGGTTTTAAAGAAAAAGATATCCGAAACGCCAACTTGCTGGCATTTTTCAACAATTCAAGCCCGAAATACAAGTTCAGGCTGGTCGCAATGCCGCTTTGAGCACAAAATCATAGGCAATAATAAATATTTAAGGCTTGAGAGAAAACAAAATTGACAAAAAACTGCAGGCTTTTCCCCTGCTTTGGGCATTAAAATCGGGATAATTACATTTTGTGCATGCATTTTTGTCGTTTATTCTGCAGCACAATGAGGTATTTATCTGCGCCTCATGATCTGTTTATGATTTATTTACCAGCTTCTCACCCGGAGAATTTCTATGTCCATGTTGCATGAATTTAAAACCTTTATCAGCCGCGGCAACGTCGTTGATCTGGCTGTCGGCGTCATCATTGGTGCTGCCTTTGGCAAAATCGTTGATTCCCTGGTAGGCGATATCGTCATGCCTGTTATTGGCCGCATCGTTGGCGGACTGGACTTTTCAAATTACTACATACCGCTGAATGGCCAGGGCACGCACCTGGTGCTGGCGGAAGCAAAAAAAGCAGGTGGCGTTATCGCTTATGGTAATTTTGTGACTGTCAGCGTAGGTTTCCTTATCCTGGCGTTTGTGATTTTCCAGATGGTCAAACTGGTCAATGCCCTCAAAAAGGCAGAACCGGCACCGGAACCTGCGCCAGAAGTCACACCTGAAGATGTGTTGCTGTTGCGCGAGATCAGGGACGCTTTAAGGAAGTGATTGCTACGTATTGCCCCAAAAACCAGATGTTCTGGCGGGGTCAAAACAAATTGTCATGATTTGACAGGGGGCGGATTGCCCGCGTAAATTCATTGTTGACTCACCACCGGCAACCCATCCCCTCCTTACCCCTCCCCTTGAAGGGGAGGGAAATTCTGGCCTCACACCGGATTGTCGATATCCACAAAGCTGTGCTGCACCCCAAACGTGTCAGCAACGAATGCCCCCAGGCTCTGCACGCCAAAACGCTCGGTCGCATGATGGCCGCAGGCGATGTAGGCCACACCTGATTCGCGTGCCAGGTGTACCGTAGGTTCGGATATTTCTCCACTCAGGTAAACCGTGGCACCGGCAGTGATTGCCTGATCGAGCATGTTCTGGGCGGCACCTGTGCACCAGGCGACGCGTCCTACAGGCGCTGCCGGATCACCGATCAGCAGGGGCTTGCGGCACAGCTTGAGTTCTATATGCAGGGCCAGGTCAGCAAGGGTGGTGATGGCTTTGTCTTCCAGAGTCCCCAGCCAGGCCAGATCGTTTTCACCAAAGCGCCCGTCAGCAACCAGCCCCAGGCGGCGCGCCAGGCCTATGTTATTGCCCAGTTCTGCATGGTTATCCAGCGGCAGATGATAGGCGAACAGGGAAATATCATTTTCCAGCAAGAGTTTCAGGCGGCGCTGCTTTTGCCCTATGACGCGCATGTCTTCACCGCGCCAGAAATAACCATGGTGCACAAGGATGGCATCTGCCTGCAATTCCACGGCTTTTTCCAATAATGCTAAACTGGCAGTCACACCGCTGACTATATGTTTAATGGTGTTACGCCCTTCCACCTGTACGCCGTTTGGGCAATAATCACGAAAATAATTGACTTGCAATTCTTTTGCCAGGAATTGCGCTAATTCGTCCCGATTCACTGATTTCATACTGATTCTCACTATGCGTCGTCTATGGTTATTGTTTGCCCAAACTGTCACTGTCGGTCTGGCGATCTGGTTTATTGTAACCACCTTGAAACCCGACTGGGTAAAAGCTGGCTATAACAGCAGGCAAACCCAGACCCTGAATGCCGGTGCCATCGTCAAGGAGGCTCCTGCCAACAGCGTCCCCGCGCAAAGCTCGTATGGCGCTGCTGCGAAGCGGGCCATGCCCTCGGTGGTGAATATCTTCACCTCGAAAGAAGTACGTCAGCGCCGCAATCCACTGTTGAATGACCCCTTCCTCAGACGTTTCTTTGGCGACCAGCAAAACCCGCAGGCCGAGCGCCTGTCCAGCCTGGGCTCGGGCGTCATTGTCAGCCCTGAAGGTTACATCCTGACGAATAACCATGTGGTGGAAGCAGCCGACGATATTGAAGTTGCCCTCGCGGATGGCCGCAAGGCCAGTGCCAAGATAGTCGGCACAGACCCGGAAACCGACCTGGCTGTCATCAAGATCAATTTGCCGGACTTGCCTGCGATTACCCTGGGCCGCTCTGACACGGCCAACGTAGGCGATGTGGTGCTTGCGATTGGCAATCCTTTTGGCGTCGGCCAGACCGTGACCATGGGCATCATCTCTGCGCTGGGGCGCAATAACCTGACTGACAATGCCTTTGAAAACTTTATCCAGACAGATGCAGCCGTTAACCCTGGCAACTCTGGTGGCGCACTGGTGGATGTAAATGGCAATTTGCTTGGCGTGAATACCGCGATTTATTCGCAGACCGGCGGTTCGGTAGGCATAGGCTTTGCGATACCGGCAAGCACAGTCAAGCAAGTCATGGAATCCATCATCACCAATGGTCATGTCGTGCGCGGCTGGATAGGTGTAGAACCGCAGGACATCACGCCTGAGCTGGCCGACAGCTTTGGTCTGAAACAGAAATCCGGCGCCATTATCGCTGGTGTCATACGCGGCGGCCCGGCTGACAAGGCAGGCATGAAGCCTGGCGACATCCTGATTGCGATTGAAGGCAAGCCAGTCGGCAACACCACCCAGATGCTGAACCTGGTGGCACAGCTGAAGCCTGGCAACAAAGCCAAAGTCACGGTTTTGCGTGACACCAAGGAACCAACACTGGAAATCCTGATAGGCAAGCGCCCGTCAGCCCGTAAAGAAGAAGCAAGGGAATAAATACCCATGCATTTGATCGACCTGCAAGCTTACTTATCCGAACTGGGCGACAACAATAACCGCGCCTGGTTTGTCATGAACAAACCGCGCTATGACATTTTGCGTGCAGAATTTTTACAACTGGTGACTGAACTGATCGCCGAGATCAGCAAGTTTGACCCTGCCATCCTGGGGCTGGAACCGAAAAAAGCCTTGTTCCGCATCAACCGCGACGTCCGTTTTGCGCATGACAAATCGCCTTACAAGACCACCTTCTCTTCTTCCATCGTCCCTAGCGGGCGCAAGAAACCCAGTGAAGGCGGCGGGCCAGCCTATTATTTCCAGATGGATGGTACTGGCCGCCTGTTCTATGCGGTTGGTGAATACATGCCACCTTCAGACCGCCTGAAGGCGATCCGCAATCACATCGTCGCTGACCCTGATGGCTTTGCCAAGGTCTTGAAGGACAAGAAACTGAAAGCCCAGTTTGGTACCCTGCAGGAAGAAGGCAAGCTGCAACGCCCACCCAAAGGCTTTGATGCCGACCTGCCGCATATAGAGCAGATCAAGCTGAAGAACTTCATGGTGTGGACTGAATGCCCACTCAAGGGCATGGATACAGATCAATTGAAAACCACCCTGCTGACCGCTTACAAGAGCGCGATGCCACTGGTAAGCTGGCTCAGGTCAGCTCCCGTTTGATTCTGTCGAGTCAGGTGCCTGGGTTGCCCGTACAAACATGGGGGCAACCAGCAAACCCAGCTCATACAATATCCACATGGGCACAGCGAGAGAAAACTGGCTGACAATGTCAGGTGGCGTCACGATAGCTGCAATCACAAAGGCACCGACGATGACATAAGGGCGTATGGCCTTGAGCTTATCCAGCGGCGCCAGGCCCATACGTACCAGCACCACCACAACTACCGGTACTTCAAAGGTCACGCCAAAAGCGAGACACATGGACATGATGAAATCCAGATAGTTTTCTATGTCAGGTGAAACATTGATGGACGCCGGGGCAAATTCATTGATGAATTTGAAGACGCGGCCAAAAACCAGAAAATAACAAAACGCCACACCGCACAGAAAGAGCACGGAAGAGGAAATCACCAGCGGTGCGACCAGACGCTTTTCATGGGTATACAGGCCAGGTGCAACAAAGGCCCACACCTGATACAAAATCCATGGCAAGGCCACCATGAATGCCAGCAACAAGGTCACCTTCATCGGCACCAGAAAAGGTGAAATAACGCCCGTCGCGATCATTTTCGAGCCGGCAGGCAAAGACGCCAGCATGGGTTGTGCCAGAAAATCATAAATCGCTGAGGGCCCTGGCCACAGCATAAGAATGCCGCAGGTGATGGCCAGACCATACATGGACTTGACCAGCCTGTCACGCAACTCAACCAGATGCGAGATGAAACTTTCTTCGGGAGCCTGTTCCGTGTGATCGCTCATGCGAATACCACCAGATTATAAAAACGCAATGACATAAGCGAAAATTAAAAGAAACTACCACCAGAACGGGGATAGGCGCGGTGACGCGCCATTCTCGCCGACCCGGAGATAATGTGCTGGCGCTGGCCATGGCGGTTTTTATACCAGGCAGGCAAGGCCGAAGTACGAGCGAGTTTTTTACGGCGGAAGCTTTTTGCCTTGACCGCCAATTGCTCAGGCGTGGCTGTATGCAACATGGCTGTTTCAGTTTCCTGCCCCAGGTTGCGCAATTCCTGTTCAGTCTCTGACCAGGTCTGGTGTATGGATTGCTCTACATTCTGGGCGGCATCCTGTACATCTTTTTGCATCTTGCGCAATTCTTCGAGCTCGATTTCGCGGCTGACTTCAGACTTGACGTCATTGATGTAACGTTGCGCACGTCCCAGCAAAGTGCCAGCCATTCTTGCCACCTTGGGCAATTTTTCAGGGCCGATGACGATGAGAGCAACCACGCCTATCAAGGCGAGCTTGCTGATTCCCAGGTCTATCATGGGTAAAACCTACAAAATAAATCCAGGCTGGAAGTAAAGAAATGAATCACAGTTTGGATTTTTCTTTGGCTTCCACGTCTATCGTACTTTTGTCAGCTACCTGTTGGGAAGCTGCCGTTTTTTCTTCTTCACCTTTTACGCCATCTTTGAATCCTTTGACAGCCTTGCCCAAATCAGAGCCTACATTACCCAATTTTTTGGTACCAAAAACCAGCACAATGACAACCAGAACAATCAGCCAATGCCAGATACTTAATGAACCCATTACTTACTCCTTGTGAGAACCATGCTCTCGAAAATATTGATTTGAACCCGTCGACTTAACGATGCGGTCACCCTGCCAGGCCGGTTCAGTGGTAGCGATATTAGCGTTGCCCACGCCATGGCTTGGGCCCGCCTATCACATGCATGTGCAAATGATACACCTCTTGCCCACCATCCGGTCCGGTGTTGATGAGGGTTTTGTAACCGCCTGTCAGACTACCATCTGCACCAAGCACAGGAGCACAACCCTGCTCTTGTGCCAGCTTTGGTGCAAGGGCGAGCATTTTCCCCAATACGGCAGTATGTTCGGGCTGTACCGACGATAAAGTATCAATATGTACTTTGGGAATGATCAACAGGTGCACTGGGGCAGCCGGGTTGATATCTTTAAATACCAGCAATTCTTCATCTTCATAGACGCTGGCAGAAGGAATTTGTTTTGCAGCAATCTTACAAAAAATACAGTTATCCACGTTTTATCCGTTCTTTTCAACAAGACGCATGATGTCAAATGATGGCCTCACGCATCCTTGCGTGCTGCCTTTTCTTCAATACCAGAAATACCTTCGCGCCTTGCCAGCTCGTCCAGCACCTGCTGAGGGCTGAGATCATACTGCGCTAACATGACAAGCGAATGAAACCACAGGTCAGCACACTCATATAAAAGCTTGGACGCATCACCAGACACACGTGCATCCTTGGCGGCCATGACGGTTTCGGTTGCTTCTTCGCCTATTTTTTTCAAAATGGCGTCGTCACCCTTGGAAAACAGGCGGGCGACATAGGACTTGTCCGGGTCACCACCATTCACCAGTTTACGGCTTTCTATGATCTCTGCAAGACGCTGTAAAGTCTGTATTTGTGTGTTACTCATTTGTAGATGCTTTCCGGATCTTTCAAGACTGGATCAACTGCCTGCCAGTCGCCGTCATTCAAGCTGCCCTCAAACTTCTGGAAGAAACAGGAATGGCGGCCAGTGTGACAGGCAATGCTGTCAATCTGCTCTATCTTCAGCAAAACCACGTCTTCGTCGCAATCGATACGGATTTCCTTGACCTTCTGGATATGGCCCGACTCTTCGCCTTTGTGCCAGAGCTTCTTGCGTGAACGACTCCAGTAAACTGCTTCACCCAGCTCTACCGTTTTGGAGAGGGCATCGCGATTCATCCAGGCAAACATCAGAATATCGTTGCTGCTGGCCTCTTGTGCGATGACAGGTACCAGGCCGTTTTCGTCCCATTTGACCTTGTTCAACCATTTTGCCGCGCTCATGACAACCTCATCGGTATATGTTGTGCTGCCATAAATTGCTTTGCTTCACCGACCGTATGTTGCCCGTAATGAAAGATGCTGGCAGCCAGTACCGCATCGGCACCACCAACTTTGATGCCATCAGCCAGGTCTTGCAAGCCACCGACACCGCCGGAGGCAATGACGGGTATAGGCACCGCATCCGACACTGCACGTGTCAGACCGAGGTCAAAACCGGAACGCGTGCCATCCTTATCCATGCTGGTCAGCAAGATTTCACCTGCTCCCAGTTTTGCCATGTGCATGGCCCACTCAACCGCATCCAGGCCGGTGGCATTGCGGCCACCGTGGGTAAATACCTCCCATTTGCCTGGCCCCACATTCTTGGCATCAATCGCCACGACTATGCATTGCGAGCCATACTTGTGTGCAGCATCGGCCACCAGTTGCGGGTTGGTCACGGCAGAAGTATTGATACCGACCTTGTCAGCACCGGCATTGAGCAGACGGCGTACATCAGCCACCGTGCGCACACCACCACCGACAGTGAGCGGGATGAACACTTGCGAAGCCACGGCTTCGATAATTGGCAAGATCAGGTCGCGGCCATCGGAGGATGCCGTGATATCAAGAAAAGTAATTTCATCTGCGCCCTGCCCGTCATAACGGCGGGCGATTTCTACCGGATCACCGGCATCGCGCAGTTCCTGGAAATTAATGCCCTTGACGACACGGCCAGCGGTCACATCCAGACAAGGGATAATACGTTTGGCTAAGCTCATTCAGTTTCTTCTTCATCGTCGAATTCACCGCTGAGTTCATCAGCGCGGTCTTGCGCCGACGACAGGTCCAGCGTGCCTTCGTAAATCGAACGGCCACAGATGACGCCTTCTATACCCTCGTCCTGTACAGCGCACAGGGCTTCGACGTCAGCCAGTACATGCACGCCACCAGAGGCGATAACGGGGATGCTGACGGCCTGCGCCAGCTTGACCGTGGCTTCAATATTGACGCCACCCATCATGCCGTCACGGCCTATGTCGGTATAGACAATGGCTTCGACGCCATAGTCCTCAAATTTCTTGGCGAGATCAATCACCTCATGACCAGATAATTTGCTCCAGCCATCAGTAGCTACCTTGCCATCCTTGGCATCGATGCCAACGATAATCTGGCCAGGAAAAGCGCTGCAGGCATCTGCCAGGAAACCGGGGTTCTTGACCGCTGCCGTACCTATGATGATGTAGGACAGGCCATCGTCGAGATAGCGTTCTATGGTATCGAGATCACGGATACCGCCACCGAGCTGTACGGGGATTTCTTCGGTATCGGTTTCTTCTGCGTAATCGCGTACCGCCTGTATGATGGCTTTGACAGCCGCCTCGTTCTTGGGCTTGCCGGCAAAAGCACCGTTCAAATCCACCAGATGCAGACGACGCGCACCCTGGCGTAGCCAATGGCGCGCCATTTCGGCCGGGTCTTCAGAGAATACGGTAGCCTGGTCCATGTCACCTTGTTTAAGGCGTACGCAGTGGCCATCTTTCAGGTCTATAGCAGGAATGAGCAGCATGATATGAAAAAAAGTAGGAACGTCAATGTGGCAATAAGAAGAAAAGACAATACCAGTTAAAAATCAGTGTAAAAAATTTACCTCAAACACCTGGTTCGCAAGCTTACGGTTTCCAGTGTACAAAATTCTTATACAGTTGCAAGCCAGCCGTTGCGCTCTTTTCAGGGTGGAACTGGGTGGCGAAAATATTGTCGCGCGCTACGGCACAGGCAAACAGGCTGCCGTAATCCGTCATGCCAACTGCGTGTTGCGCATTTGCGGGCTGGGCATAATAGCTGTGCACAAAATAAAAATAGGCTTCATCAGCAATATCTTGCCATAAAGCATGTGACTGCGATTGCTGTACGCGGTTCCAGCCCATTTGTGGCACTTTGTAACGCGAGCCATCTGCCTGCAGTTGCCCATCCAGTGCAAAACGCACTACCTTGCCGGGCAAAAGCCCCAGGCCAGGCGTGTCACCTTCTTCACTGAGATCAAACAGCATTTGTTCGCCAACGCAAACACCAAACAGGGGTTTGTTGCGGGCGGCTTCAAGCAGGGCGTCTTGCAGGCCTGATTCACGCAGGCAACTCATGCAATCGGGCATGGCGCCCTGACCTGGTAAAACGATACGGTCTGCGCTGCGGATATCGGCAACTTCACCCGAGATCAGTACGTTGGCCTCTGGGGCAACGGCACGCAGGGCTTGCGCTACCGAGCGCAAATTACCCATGCCGTAATCTACTACTACAATTTTATTCATAATGAATCACCAGCAAACTGGTATCTCTTGTCTGCGATCTGCATTGCGATCAAAGGCTGCCTTTGGTCGAGGGTATGGTTCCTGCCGCGCGCGCATCGAGCTCGGTTGCCATGCGCAGGGCGCGGCCAAAGGCCTTGAATACCGTTTCACATTGATGGTGGGAATTATCGCCGCGCAAGTTGTCGATATGCAAGGTCACCAGTGCATGATTGACAAAGCCCTGGAAAAACTCACGGGTCAGATCAACATCAAAATTGCCTATCATGGCGCGGGTAAAGGGAATATGGTATTCCAGGCCTGGGCGGCCAGAAAAATCGATGACCACGCGCGACAAGGCCTCGTCCAGAGGAACATAGGCGTGACCGTAGCGGCGTATGCCTTTTTTATCACCTATCGCCTTGGCAAATGCCTGGCCCAGGGTAATACCAACGTCTTCTACCGTGTGATGGGCATCAATATGCAGGTCGCCAACGGCTTCTATGTCCAGATCAATCAAGCCATGACGGGCAATCTGATCCAGCATGTGATCCAGAAAAGGGACGCCGGTATTGAGTTTTTGCTGGCCTGTGCCATCAAGATTGATGGCAACACGGATTTGTGTTTCATTGGTATTGCGGGTAACCGCCGCAATGCGTTCTATGGGCTTATTCATTTTGATGATAAAGATGCTGCCAGGGCAGCAAGAAAAAGAGCATTCTCTTCCCGGGTACTGACTGTGATACGCAGACAGTCGCCCAGCAGATTATGCATTTTACCTACATTTTTGACTAAAATTTTTTGTTCGCGTAATTTCACAAAGACTTGTTCGGCATTCGCAACACGTATCAGCACAAAATTGGCAGCCGAGGGAAAGACTTGCACACCTGACAAGCTTGCCATGGCAGCCATTAATTCAGTACGTTGCTGGCGCAATTCTGCTGCTTGCGCATCCAGTATTTCTACCCTGCTCAGCACAAATTCTGCCGCTGCCTGCGTCAGTACATTGATGTTGTAAGGCGGGCGCACTTTTTCAAATTCATGCATCAGGGCATTATTGCCTGCCATATAACCAAGACGTATGCCTGCCAGGCCCAGCTTGGACACGGTACGCATGACGACCAGATTATCAAACTCTGCCAGACGTGACATGAAGCTGGTCTGGGCAAAGGGCTGATAGGCTTCATCGACGATGACGATGCCATCCGCGCCAACCGCCTGCAAAATAGCGACCATATCGTCAGCATCGTAGAGCGTGCCGGTAGGATTGTTGGGGTAAGCCAGATAAGTAATGGCTGGTTGATGCTCAGCAATAGCCGCCAGCATGGCAGCCTTGTTCAGCGTGAAATCCGGGTTCAGATCTACGCCTACAAATTCCAGCCCGGCAAACAGGGCGGACATCGCATACATGACAAAGCCCGGCACAGGCGCCAGCACCTTGGCACCTGGCTTGGCGCAGGCGATGGACACCATGCTGATGAGTTCATCCGAGCCATTGCCCAATACGATGTCATGTCCAGCAGGCACACCGAGTTTGTCGGCAATCAATTGCTTGAGGCTGGCATAGGCTGGTTGTGGATAACGGTTCAGTGCTACGCCTGCCAGATGCTTGGCCAGTTCCTGCTGCATATCGGGCGGCAGCAGGTAAGGATTCTCCATTGCATCCAGCTTCACAAAACCGCTGGCGTCCGGCACATGATAGGCAGACAGGCTGGCGATTTCAGGGCGTATCAGTTTGGTGATGCTCAATTCTTTACTCCATGTTCAGGCTTGTGTACTGTAACAGTGAAAATCGCTCAGACAATGGCTAGACACAAATCAGGCAGGAAGTACTTCCGTGTCTATGGAGGCCAGGCGATTTTCTATCATTGCGCAATAGTCGGGATTTAATTCAAATCCGACAAAATCACGCCCGCAACGTTTGGCAGCTACGGCAGTGGTGCCGCTGCCCATGAAGGGATCGAGTACCACGCCGCCGGGTGGGCAGGAAGCCTTGATCATGCGCTCGATGATTTCGAGCGGTTTTTGGGTAGGATGTTCTTCGCGTTCGGCATGTTCTCTATGCAGGCGCGAGACACTCCAGACATCCTTGGGATTGAATCCCAGTTCCAGCCACTTCGCACCCTCAAAAATCTTGCGGCTGCGGGCTTTCTTGGTGGCTGCATCATACGGGATGCGTATTGCATCCAGGTCAAAATAATAATCTTTGGCTTTGACGAAAAAGCCTATGGTGTCATGCACCGATGAATACTTCCGTACGGTACCACCCATAGAGGGCACGCGCCTGTCCCAGATGATTTCATTCATCATGCTCATGCGTTGCTTGAGCATCACAAAGACTTCAGGCGAATAACGCCAGGTCAGGAAGATATACAGACTGCCATTGGCTTTCAGCTTGGGCAGGGCCAGATCTATCCACTGCGCCATCCATTCCAGGTAGGCAGCCGACTCCATCTTGTCGGACTCATTGCCATAATCCTTGCCCAGACCATACGGTGGGTCGGCCAGCAATAAGTCTACGCTGGCATCTGGCAGCCGCGCCAGGCCTTGCAGCGCATCTTCACAAAAAACCTGGTTACGCCATTCGGCCATCATATGCAGGTATTCATAGCAGACAGCAATTTTACTTTCATGACTTGAGCCGCAATTCTGCACTACGCGCGTGGGCTTGCAAGCCTTCGCCATACGCCAGTTCAGCGGCTACTTTACCGAGGGTTTGCGCGCCCTGCTCACTGACAAAAATCATCGATGAACGCTTTTGGAAATCGTAGACACCCAGCGGCGAAGAAAAACGTGCCGTGCGTGAAGTCGGCAAGACATGGTTGGGGCCAGCACAATAATCACCGAGGGATTCAGATGAATAGCGACCGAGGAACATAGCACCGGCATGACGTATCTTGTCTGCCCATTGCTGAGGATTTTCTGCAGAAATTTCCAGATGTTCAGCGGCGATGCTGTTGGCAATTTCGCAGGCTTCATCCATATCGCGCACCTTGATCAGTGCACCGCGATTGGCCAGTGAAGTGCGTATCACTTCATGTCTGGGCATGTCAGGCAACAGCTTGATGATGCTGGCTTGTACGGCTTCTATATAGGCTTCATCCGGGCACAATAAAATCGATTGCGCCAGCTCATCATGTTCAGCCTGCGAGAACAAATCCATCGCGACCCAGTCAGGATCAGTCGTGCCATCGCACAACACCAGAATCTCGGACGGACCGGCAATCATGTCTATGCCAACCACGCCAAACACGCGGCGCTTGGCGGCAGCCACATAGGCATTGCCGGGGCCTACGATTTTATCAACGGGCGGTATCGTTGCCGTACCATAGGCCAGGGCACCGACCGCCTGCGCGCCACCTATCGTAAACACGCGGTCAACACCAGCGATTGCTGCAGCCGCCAATACCAGGGGATTTTTTACGCCGTCTGGTGTAGGTACCACCATGATGATTTCTTTGACGCCCGCCACCTTGGCCGGTATCGCATTCATCAATACCGACGATGGGTAAGCTGCCTTGCCACCGGGTACATAAATACCAACGCGGTCCAGCGGCGTGACTTTTTGCCCTAGTACGGTGCCATCTGCCTCGGTATAGCTAAAGCCAGCCGAACCACATTCGGTCTTTTGCACTTCATGATAGGCGCGTACGCGTGCTGCTGCCGTTTCCAGCGCAGTGCGGCGCTCAATATTCAATGACGCCAGTGCGGCCTGCATTTCTTCCTGCGTCAACTCCAGCGCCGCAACGCTGCTGGCATTGAGGCGGTCAAAACGATTGGTCGCTTCCAGCACGGCGGTGTCACCACTGGTTTTGACGCTGGCCAAAATCTGCGCAGCGGCGCGGTCTATCGCTTCATCTTCACTCGCTTCAAAAGCCAGTAGTGAAGTCAGTTTCCTGGAAAAATCTGCATCGGTCGTATCAAGCCGGGTAATCAGGGATGCCATGCTGTTCTCTTGGTCAATTATGCATTTGCCTTGGAGGCACGATCAAATGCTTCCAATATGGGTTGCAGACGTTCACGTTTCAATTTCAATGCTGCCTGGTTAACCACAAGGCGCGAAGAAATTTCCATGATGTGCTCCACTTCCACCAGATTATTCGCACGCAGGGTGCTACCGGTACTGACCAGATCGACAATCGCATCTGACAAACCAACCAGTGGCGCCAGCTCCATCGAGCCATACAGCTTGATCAGATCGACGTGTACACCTTTGCTGGCAAAATGCTGGCGCGCTGTTTCGGTATACTTGGTGGCAACGCGCAGGCGTGCGCCCTGGCGCACGGCGTTTTCATAATCAAAACCCACGGACACCGCGACTGACATGCGGCATTTGGCAATGTTCAGATCGATAGGCTGGTACAGGCCAGCACCACCATGTTCATGCAAGACATCCTTGCCCGCCACACCAAAATCGGCTGCACCATATTGCACATAAGTGGGTACGTCAGATGCACGGACAATAATGACGCGCACATCAGGGTCATTGGTCGCCAAAATCAGCTTGCGCGATTTTTCTGGATCTTCGGTTACACGTATGCCTGCGGCTTCCAGCAAAGGCAGGGTTTCTTCAAAGATGCGGCCTTTGGACAAGGCCAGTGTCAGTTGCGAGGTGACAGAAGTGCGTGTAGGAGCAGACATTATTTGACTCGCTGTATCTGTGCACCAACTGCGGAGAGTTTGACTTCCATACGGTCATAGCCACGGTCCAGATGGTAGATGCGGTCTATCAGGGTTTCACCCTCGGCCACCATGGCGGCAATCACCAGCGAGGCAGAGGCCCGCAAATCAGTCGCCATGACTGGTGCGCCTATGAGTTTATCGACACCATTGACGATGGCAGTGTGGCCGTCGATTTCTATTTTTGCACCCAGGCGGTTCATTTCCTGTACATGCATGAAACGGTTTTCAAATATCGTTTCCGTGACACGGCTACTACCTTGTGCGATACAGTTCAATGCCATGAATTGCGCCTGCATGTCAGTCGGGAAGCCAGGATATTCAGTAGTGCGGAAACCGACAGCCTTGGGACGGCTGCTCATTTGCGCGCGTATCCAGTCCGGGCCCGTCGTCAGTATCACACCAGCGTCACGCAATTTATCAAGCGCGACATCAAGAATGTCACTGCGTGTGTTTTTCAAGGTAATGTCACCACCAGTAGCAGCTACTGCGCACAGGAAGGTTGCGGTTTCTATACGGTCAGCGATGACGGTATGCGTTGCACCGTGCAGACTTTCTACACCCTGTATCACCAGACGGTCTGTGCCTATGCCCTCTATCTTCGCACCCATGGCGACCAGCAGATTGGCCAGGTCAGTAACTTCGGGCTCACGCGCGGCATTTTCGAGTACGGTTTCACCTTCGGCCAGCGTCGCTGCCATCAACAGGTTTTCTGTACCGGTCACGGTAATCATGTCGGTGACTATGCGTGTGCCTTTGAGTTTCTTGGCCTTGGCATGGATATAACCGGCTTCAATATTGATCTCGGCGCCCATCGCTTGCAAGCCCTTGATGTGCTGATCAACCGGACGCGAACCTATCGCACAACCGCCTGGCAAAGATACTTTCGCTTCACCAAAACGTGCCAGCAAGGGACCGAGCACGAGTATCGATGCACGCATGGTTTTCACCAGGTCATACGGTGCTTCGAGCTTGTCTATGGCTGCACCATTGAGTACGGTCACGCCGTCTTCCTGCGTGACTTGCAGGCCCATTTGACGCAGCAATTTCAGCATGGTGCTGACATCTTGTAGCGAAGGCACATTGTGCAATTCGACATTACCCGAAGTCAGCAAACCTGCGCACAGGATAGGCAGTGCAGCATTTTTTGCGCCAGAAATCGTGATGTCACCATTCAGGCGATTCCCGCCTGTGATCAATAATTTATCCATTATGCAGCGTACTCTTCAGGCGTCAGGGTTTTCATGGAAAGGGCATGTATTTCTTCGCGCATGCGGTCACCGAGAACTGCGTAGACGATCTGGTGACGCTGTATCGGGCGCTTGCCAGCGAAGGCTGCAGAAACGATCACGGCATTAAAGTGCTGGCCGTCGCCTTCGACTTCCAGGTGCGTACATTCCAGACCGGCTGCAATGTAATTTTTAATTTGTTCGGGCGTAGGAAACACGGCTAACTCTCTTGATCAAAATGGTGAAGCAATTGTTGTACTGCGTATTGTTTTTTACTTGATGCTGACTTACTCAGTGCCTTAACTTGTATCCACGTTTCAACATCTGGATGGCAATCGTAGCCAACAATAACGAGAACACGGTCACGATCATCAGGCTATGCAGGGGATCAACATCGGACTTGCCAAAGAAACCAAAGCGAAAGCCATCTATCATGTAGAAAAACGGATTGAAACGCGAAATACTTTGCCAGATGCCAGGCAGTGAATGGATGGAATAAAACACGCCTGACAGGAAAGTCGCAGGCATGATCAAAAAGTTTTGAAAAGCGGCGAGCTGGTCAAATTTCTCTGCCCAGATACCGGCAATCAAACCCATGGTACCCAGCATGGCAGCACCGAGGAAAGCAAAAATCGCTATCCACCAAGGCGCAACGAAATGCAGATCAGCAAACCAGGCCGTGACGATGAAGACACCCGCACCGACGGCAACACCACGCAAAATCGCTGCCAATACATAGGCACTGAAAATTTCCCAGTGTGACAGCGGGGGCAAAAGGATGAAGACCAGGTTACCTGTAATCTTGGATTGGATCAGTGAAGAAGATGAATTCGCAAACGCATTTTGCAAGACACTCATCATGACCAGGCCAGGCACCAGGAAGGCCGTGTATTTGACGCCAGGATAAACCTGTACATGCTCTTCCAGCACATGGCCGAAAATCAGCAAGTACAGAATGGCTGTCATGATGGGTGCAGTGATGGTTTGCGTTGCCACTTTCCAGAAGCGCAAAACTTCTTTGTAGAACAGGGTATTAAAACCGGTCAAGCTACTCATTTGCTGCCCTCCATAATTTGCAGGAAGACATCTTCCAGATCAGCTTGCAATAAATGCATATCTTCGATGACGCAACCGTCTGCGCGGAAGGCGGCCAGCATGCCCTCGACCTGGTTATAGTCTGTCACACGCAGTGCGAACTGGCGCGGGTCTGCCTGGATTTCATGGCTGATGACTTTATCGCGCAAGCTGGCAGGCAAAGTCACTACACCACCGGCTGCCAGCGTAATACGCAATTGTGAACCCGAGATGCGCTTGATCAGGTTGGCAGTGCTATCCAGGGCCACCACCTTGCCCAGCTTCAGCATGGCGATGCGATTACAGAGTGCCTGGGCTTCTTCGAGGTAATGTGTGGTCAAAACCACAGTATGACCTTCACGATTCAGGCGGGCGATAAATTGCCACAAGGTCTGGCGCAATTCCACATCAACACCGGCAGTCGGTTCATCGAGAACGATAACGGGTGGTTTATGCACGAGTGCTTGCGCGACCAGCACCCGGCGTTTCATGCCACCGGACAGGGCGCGCATATTGACGTCGGCCTTATTGGTCAGGTCGAGGTTTTCCATGACCTCGTCTATCCACTTGTCATTATTCTTCAGGCCGAAATAGCCAGACTGCATGCGAAGGGTTTCACGCACGGTGAAGAAAGGGTCGAATACCAGCTCTTGCGGCACCACGCCCAGCTTTTTGCGGGCATTGCGGTAGTCCGTGACCACATCATGACCTTGTACGGTGATATTACCGGCGTCAGCGCGGTTCAGGCCTGCCAGTATGGAAATCAAAGTAGTCTTGCCAGCACCATTTGGCCCCAGCAAACCGAAAAACTCACCCTCTTCTATCGTGAGTGACACGCCGCCCAGCGCCTGTAGCGACTGGTAGCGTTTTTGTATGTTGCTAATTTGTATGGCTGCCATCTGGCGTGTTTGCACAAAGTGCTCATCAGGGAATTAAGAACCGGAAAACCCGGTTTCTGGCCACTTAAGTGGCGAAACCTTTGATTATAGGGGATTTTCGGGATTTGATCTGAAATGGCATGCCGGTATTCCTGGCATGCATGCCTTTCAGGAAATAGATTCAGGATGCGATCAATGTCGCTCTGAAGGATGAAGCTGGAATTGCTCGTTGAGGCCGTACAGGGTGAGCAAGCTCAGCAGGTTGGCAGAGTACCCACTGAATTGCAATTGCATGCCACGCTCTATAGCCTGGCGTTGCCAGGCTATCATGACAGCGACTGCGCTGGAATCGATTTTAGTCATTGCCGACAAATCGAATTCCGACTGACCTGCAGCTATGGCAGACAAGCCAGCAGCAGCAACTGCACTGGCATTATCATGGCTAAGCTCACCTGTTACTGTATACACAATACGTTCCCGGACTTATTTTACATTTTATTTTGCTGCACTCTTTGCTGCACTGGAGGCAGCCAGTTTTTTATTCTTTTCAGCCAAAGTCTGGATCAAGCCATCAATGCCGGATTTGCTGATTTCAGCAGAGAAGCTGCCTTTATAGGTTTCCACCAACCAGGCACCGAGTACATTGATATCAAAAATCTTCCAACCAGCTGGCAATTTTTCGAGGCGATAGTTCAAGACGATTGGTTCACCACGTGACTGTATCACCTGGGAACGTACCTCAACTTCTGTATCCGTTGGATCAGCACGCATAGGCTTGAATTCAACACGCTGGTCCTTGATCTGTGAAATCGCACCAGAATAGGTGAATACCAGCAAAGTGCGGAATTCATTCGTTAATTGTTTTTGCTGAGCTGGTGTCGCTTCTTTCCAGCTTTTACCAGCAGCCAGGGATGTCATGCGTGGGAAGTCTATATATGGCAGGATTTTGTTTTCCACCATGTCATATACTTTCTTTTGATTCCCTGCCTGGATATCCTTGTCACTTTTTGCCAGATCCAGTATTTCCTGGCTCAGGCGTTTGATCAGCACGTCCGGTGCTTCCTGCGCCTGTGCCGCACCACTGGCCAGACCTGTAATAAGCAGGCTGGCGAATATCAAGTTAAAAAATTTCGTCAGAGTTCGTTTCATTTTATTGTTCCTGTTCCTGATTTTGCGGTAAATACCGCACATGAGCAGTTAACTTGTCAGCAGCCTCAGCGGTTGACCAAGCTCACCACACCTTCACCAATTCTTACATTTGCAGACTATGATTTTTAGATAAAATCAATCGCCATCATCTGGATTAACCTGCCCCGCGCGACGCTGCAAATAGGCATCACGGAAAAAGACATATTTATCAAGTGCCGCTTCTTCCAGCAGGCTACCGGCATCCAGTACCGATGCACGCTTATCGACCAGACGCACTACCGAACCTATGTTCTTGATATACATGGGCCGTTTGTAATACCACAGGTCACCGCGCATATCGACAGGAGTCGCCAGCGCATCCCTCACCGTTGATGGCCCCAATACCGGCAAGACCAGATAAGGGCCGGACTTCACACCCCAGCGCCCCAGGGTTTGCCCAAAATCTTCATTATGCTTGGGCATGCCAGCCGCTGAACCTATGTCGATCAGACCACCGATACCTATGGTGGTGTTCACGGCAAAACGCATGACGTCGGTGACACCATCATTGACACGTCCTTGCAGCAAATTGTTCACTGCATTCCAGACATCGCCAATATTGCTGAAAAAATTGCCTATACCAGTCTGTACAAAACTTGGCGTAGCAGCACGGTAAGCCTGTGCCACTGGTTTCACGACTGCCGTATCGACGGTGTCGTTAAAGCTGAACATGGCACGGTTGAAACCCTCCAGCGGATCGCGCGGGTTCTTACCTATATTGGTCTTGGTACTCAATACATCAAGAGTCTGGTCAGCCTTGTCCTTGATTTTTTCTACAGTGACTGTACTGCAGCCGGTCAGCAAAACACTGACCAATAAAAGGAACATGGTCAGCAACCTGCCGGTAGCAGGAAATTTATCTGTTCGTGTCATTTTTTCTCTTCCGTATTACCGTCTGCTGCTTTGCTGAACAGGAACTGACTGATCAGGCTTTCGAGCACGATGGCATCCTGGGTAAATTTAATTCTGTCACCTGCGGCCAGCAGTTTGTCATCGCTGCCTGCAGTCAAACCTATATATTGTTCACCAAGCAAACCTGCGGTCAGTATCTTGATGGATGAATTTTGTGGAAATTTGTAACGTTTTTCTAACTCCATGACGACAGTCGCCTGGTAGGTTTTATCGTCAAACTTGATTTCGCTGATGCGTCCTACCACTACACCTGCACTTTTGACTGCAGCTCTGGGTTTGAGGCCGCCTATATTGTCGAAGCGTGCAGTAACAGTATAGGTCTGCTCAAAGGACAAAGAACTTAAATTGCCCGCCTTGAGTGCCAGAAACAACAGAGCAGCGGCACCCAGCAAGACAAACAGCCCTACCCAGAAGTCGAGAGATTTTTTTTGCATTTTTCTTTTCCACCTATTTCTTGCGATTTCTTACGTTTTTGCCAAGCTCACAGCCACTTTGCGGGCATGGCAATTAATTCATTTTCCCCTACCCGCACAGTGTGAAATAGGCGGGTCAGGACGGGATTACTGGAACATCCAGGCCGTCAACAGGAAGTCCAGCCACAGCACCAGCAAAGAGGATATGACCACGGTCCTGGTGGTGGCGCGCGCTACCCCTTCGGGTGTAGGCTGCGCTTCATAACCCTGGAACAATGCAACAAAGCTTACTGCAAAACCAAAGACGATGCTTTTGACAACACCATTGCCTATGTCCTGGAATACTTCTACCCCTGCCTGCATCTGCGACCAGAAAGCGCCATTATCAACACCGATCAGTTTCACACCAACAACATAACCACCAATAATGCCCATGGCATTAAAAATAGAGGTAAGTATGGGCATGGCGATGATGCCAGCCAGGAAACGCGGTGCCAGTACCCTTTGTATAGGATTGACTGCCATCATTTCCATCGCAGCCAGTTGTTCACCGGCCTTCATCAAACCTATCTCTGCGGTCAGCGAAGTACCGGCGCGGCCCGCAAATAGCAAGGCCGTGACGACCGGGCCCAGTTCCCGTACCAGCGAGAGCGCAACCAGCAGGCCCAGCGCCTCCTCAGAGCCATAACGGTTCAGGGTGTAATAACCCTGGTAGGCCAGCACAAAGCCGACAAACAATCCCGACACCGCAATAATCACCATGGAGTAATTGCCGATGAAATGGATCTGGTCCGTTATCAGTCGTGGCCTGCGCCACAAACCGCCGCAATTCATCAATATCGAAAAAAAGCTGCGGGCCGCATAACCCAGGTCAGCCATGGTCGATCTGACAAAACCACCAATTTTTTCTATCATGTGCGCTTCTCCAAACCCAGGTCCGCCTGCAGGGATGCGCCGGGATAATGGAAAGGCACGGGTCCATCTGCCTCTGCATGCACAAACTGTTTTACATACGGGTCTTGTGACACCCGCATTTCTTCTGGTGTACCTTGCGCGACTATCTTGCCCTTGGACAGGAAATACACATAGTCAGCAATCGCAAAGGTTTCGTGCACATCGTGCGACACCAGGATGGAAGTAGACCCCAAAGCGTCGTTCAAGTTCCGTATCAGATTGGCAGCAACACCCATGGAAATAGGATCAAGCCCGGCAAAGGGCTCGTCATACATGATCAATTCAGGGTCCAGCGCTACTGCACGGGCCAGCGCCACGCGCCTGGCCATGCCACCAGAGATTTCAGCAGGCATCAAACTGGCGGCATTACGCAAACCCACGGCCTGTAGTTTCAGCAAGACCAGGTCACGTATCATGGTTTCACTGAGACTGGTATGTTCGCGCATGGGGAAAGCGACGTTATCAAAGACATTCAGGTCCGTGAACAAGGCACCATGCTGGAACAGCATGCCCATTTTGCGGCGGATTGCATACAAGCCCTGGGTATCGAGCTCGCTGATTTCCTGACCATTGACCTTGATACTGCCGCGCTGCGCGCGGATTTGCCCGCCTATCAGACGCAAGATCGTAGTCTTGCCCGAACCTGAACCACCCATGACGGCAATCAGTTTACCGCGTGGGAAATCCATACGGAGTTCAGACAGGATAGTCCGGTCTCCATACCCAAACTGGATATCGCGAATTTCTACAAGATTTGGCACAACAATGGGAAGGTAGTTTTATAAAAACTAGATTGTAATGCAGAAAGGCAAAGAGGGTTGTACAGACAACTATATCAAAAAAACAACTAATTGATGAATATTCGGAATAATGCTCTTATTTAAGCTAAAACACGAGAAATATGCATTTTTCCAAATTTAATTCAAATCAGGGGGATGAAAATAATTTTTATTAATGAACGGAAAGTCAGTTATTTACAAAATTCCTGCCAAATTTGACTTGCGGCTGCTGACTTACAACTGATTTCAGTGATGAAGGCAAATCAAGGCAGCATGCCCGTCACCACTGAAAATATGAGTGACGGACATGGATTTCAACCAGGATTAGCGAGGCAAAACAGAATCACCCATCAAGAAGGCATCCACTTCGCGCGCGCATTGACGTCCTTCACGTATCGCCCATACCACCAGCGACTGACCACGGCGCATGTCACCTGCGGCATACACCTTGTCTACATTGGTCCTGTAACAGCCAGCACCATCAGTCGTTGCCCTGGCATTGCCACGCGCATCCTTATCGACACCAAAAGCATCGAGCACCTGTTGTACCGGCGAGACAAAGCCCATGGCCAGCAAGACCAGATCGGCTTTCATCTCAAATTCAGAGTCTGGCACTTCCTGCATCTTGCCATCTTTCCATTCGACGCGGCAGGCGATCAGTTTTTCGACCTTGCCTGCCTTGCCTTCCAGGCGCTTGGTCGCTACTGCCCAGTCGCGGTCGCAACCTTCTTCATGGGAAGAAGAGGTGCGTAACTTGGTTGGCCAGTAAGGCCAGACCAGGGGTTTGTTTTCTTGCTCTGGCGGTTGTGGCATCAGTTCAAACTGGGCAACTGATTTGGCACCGTGACGGTTGGATGTGCCTACGCAGTCAGAACCGGTATCACCACCACCGATGACGACCACATGCTTGCCGCTGGCCATGATCTGGTCCTTGACCTTGTCACCGGCATTGACCTTGTTTTGCAAGGGCAAAAAGTCCATGGCGAAATGCACACCTTTGAGTTCGCGGCCAGGCACGGGCAAGTCGCGTGGCGTTTCTGCACCACCGGCGATGATGACGGCATCAAAGTCTTTTTGCAGTTGTTCAGGCGAGATGGTTTCCTTGGCCCAGTTGGTCACTGTTGCCGGGAAGTCCTTGCCAACGAATACGCTGGTGCGGAAAGTCACCCCCTCTGCCACCATCTGATCGACACGGCGGTCGATATGGGATTTTTCCATCTTGAAGTCAGGAATCCCATAGCGCAGCAAGCCACCGACACGGTCATTCTTTTCAAATACTGTCACATCATGGCCAACACGCGCCAGTTGCTGGGCGGCAGCCAGGCCCGCAGGACCAGAGCCAACCACGGCAATTTTCTTGCCAGTCTTGATGGATGGCACTTGCGGTACGACCCAGCCATTTTCCCAGCCTTTGTCGATGATGAAATGTTCTATCGACTTGATACCAACCGCATCGCTATTGATACCAAGAGTACAGGCAGATTCACAAGGTGCTGGACAAATGCGACCTGTGAACTCCGGGAAATTATTCGTCGAATGCAGGGTATCGAGGGCCAGTTTGTAATTACCGTTGAACACCAGGTCATTCCAGTCAGGGATGATGTTGTTGACGGGGCAGCCGTTATTACAGAAAGGAATGCCGCAATCCATGCAGCGTGCGGCCTGGACCTTGGCCTGGCCATCATCAAGATGCACCAAAAATTCCTTGTAATGCTTTTTGCGTGACTGTGGCGCTTCGCTTGCTTCCTGCAAACGCTGGTATTCCATGAAGCCGGTAACTTTACCCATTTTCTAACCTCAATTTTGTTGCGGGCATCTGCCCTGTCCGAATCTAAAATAAGCTGAATAGTCTGGAGAACACAGGAAGGCGCGACCGCAGCAAAGCTGCGGCACGCTCACTCGACTATGCCGTGACTTTTTCCTTTTTCACTGCGAGCTGTTTGGCTGCATACATTTCACCCAGGGCGCGCTTGTATTCGGTAGGGAATACCTTGACGAACTTGGCACGGCTGCGGGCCCAGTCGTCCAGCAAATTGCGGGCGCGGGTACTGCCTGTGTGTTTGAAATGACGCTCTATCAGATTGCGCAGGATGGCTTCATCCGTCTCGCCATCACCACCACGCGTGCGGCTATGCCAGATGGATTTATCCAGGGTCGCGATCTGTACATCACCAGCCAATACCGGCTCCAGTGTCACCATGGACATATTGCACTTGGCTTCGAATTCAGCTTCCGGGTCATACACATAGGCGATACCACCCGACATACCGGCAGCAAAGTTACGGCCTGTGTTACCCAGCACGATGACGGTGCCGCCTGTCATGTATTCGCAACCATGATCGCCCGTACCTTCGATGACAGCCAGCGCACCGGAATTACGCACGGCGAAACGTTCGCCAGCCACACCATTGATGAAGGCTTCACCAGAAATGGCACCGTACAGAACTGTGTTGCCGCAGATGATGTTATCGACAGCCCAGCCACGGAATTCTGTATTCGGGCGGATGATGATACGGCCACCGGACAAACCTTTGCCGACATAATCATTACCTTCGCCCACCAGATCGAGGGTCACGCCATGCGCCAGGAAGGCACCGGCAGACTGGCCAGCCGTACCTTGCAACTGTATGTGAATAGTGTCATCCGGCAAACCAGCGTGACCATATTTCTTCGCCACTT
The DNA here is from genome assembly GCF_009937955.1 of Undibacterium sp. KW1. NCBI lineage: Bacteria > Pseudomonadati > Pseudomonadota > Betaproteobacteria > Burkholderiales > Oxalobacteraceae > Undibacterium > Undibacterium sp. KW1. The sequence goes on from NZ_AP018439.1 coordinate 5,534,853, forward strand.
CGCCAGACAACATCGTGCCCACAGTGCGGTTCAGGTTTTTGATCGGTGAAATGAAGGATACTTTTTCACCATTCTCCAGAGCGATTTTTGCCTGGGCAATCAGTTTATTGTCGAGCGCTTTTTCCAGACCATGGTCTTGTACATCGACATGGCGTATCGCTGCACCTTCAGCCAGTTCTGGCTGATAGAAGATGCGACTGAAGTCCAGGCCCTTGGCTTTCCAGTGGGCGACTGCCTTGGATTTATCCAGCAGATCAACACGGCCTATCAAATCGTCATAAGTGCGTATGCCCAGTTGCGCCATGATCTGACGCAACTCTTCTGCAACGAAGAAGAAGTAATTGACGACATATTCAGGCTTGCCAGAGAACTTGGCACGCAGGACCGGGTCTTGTGTAGCCACACCTACCGGGCAGGTATTCAGATGGCATTTGCGCATCATGATGCATCCTTCGACCACCAGCGGTGCTGTAGCAAAACCGATTTCATCGGCACCCAGCATGGCCGCAATCGCGACGTCACGGCCAGTTTTCATCTGGCCATCGGCCTGTACACGCACACGGCCACGCAAGCCATTCAAGACCAGGGTTTGCTGGGTTTCAGACAAACCCAGTTCCCACGGTGTACCGGCATGCTTGATGGAGGACAAAGGTGAAGCACCCGTACCACCATCATGACCGGCGATAACAACGTGGTCAGCCTTGGCTTTGGAGACACCGGCAGCAACCGTACCGACACCCACTTCAGACACCAGCTTGACCGAGATCGAGGCTTTGGGATTGGCGTTTTTCAAGTCATGGATCAACTGCGCCAGATCTTCAATCGAATAAATATCGTGATGCGGTGGCGGAGAAATCAAGCCCACACCAGGCACAGAGAATCGCAGTTTGGCGATGTATTCCGACACCTTATGGCCAGGCAACTGACCGCCCTCACCTGGCTTGGCACCTTGCGCCATCTTGATCTGTATCTGGTCGGCAGAACTCAGGTATTCCGTCGTGACACCAAAGCGGCCAGACGCGACCTGCTTGATTTTCGAGCGCAGCGAGTCACCATCCTGCAAGGGAATATCGACTTCTATCTGGTCCTTGCCGACGACAGACGCCAGCGTCGCGCCCTGCTTGATAGGGATACCTTTGAGCTCTTGCTGATAGCGTGCGGGATCTTCACCGCCCTCACCAGTATTTGATTTACCGCCTATGCGGTTCATCGCAATCGCCAGTGTCGCATGGGCTTCTGTGCTGATGGAACCCAGGGACATCGCACCAGTCGCAAAACGTTTGACGATTTCCTTGGCTGGTTCTACCTGATCCAAAGGTATTGCCTTGGCAGGATCGATCTTGAATTCAAACAAGCCGCGCAAGGTCATGTGGCGCTTGCTTTGATCATTGATGATCTGTGCGTATTCTTTATACGAATTATAGTTGTTGGCACGGGTGGAATGCTGCAACTTGGCGATTGCATCCGGTGTCCACATGTGGTCTTCACCACGCACACGGAAGGCATATTCGCCACCGGCATCCAGGGCGTTTTCCAGTACCGGGTCGGCACCAAAAGCAGCTTTATGCAAACGCAGGGCTTCCTCAGCAACTTCAAATACGCCTATGCCTTCTACATTCGATGCCGTGCCCTTGAAGTATTTATCAACCAGGGATTTGTTGAGACCGACAGCTTCAAAAATCTGCGCGCCGCAATAAGACATATAGGTAGAGATACCCATCTTGGACATGACTTTCATCAAGCCCTTGCCGACTGCCTTGGTGTAGTTATAGACCGCTTTTTCTGCCGACAATTCACCCGACAAATCCTTGGCCATGTCGGCCAGTGTCTGCATCGCCAGATAAGGATGAACTGCTTCAGCGCCATAACCTGCCAGCAAGGCAAAGTGATGGGTTTCGCGGGCAGAGCCAGTCTCGACTACCAGACCAGTGGTGGTGCGCAAACCCTTGCTGACCAGGTGCTGATGCACAGTCGACGTTGCCAGCAAAGCCGGGATGGCGACATAGTTGGCATCCATCTTGCGGTCAGTGATGATCATGATGTTGTGGCCAGACTTGACCGCATCAACGACTTCAGCACAAATGGAGGCCAGGCGCGCTTCGATACCATCCTTGCCCCAGGCAATGGGGTAGCAGATATCCAGCTCGTAGGACTTGAACTTGCCACCGGTATTGGCGCTGATATTGCGCAGCTTGGCGATGTCAGCAAAATCCAGTATCGGTTGCGCGACTTCCAGACGCATCGGTGGGTTGATGTTATTGGTGTCCAGCAAATTCGGTTTTGGACCGATGAAGGATACCAGCGACATCACCATCGCTTCGCGGATAGGGTCGATAGGTGGATTAGTCACCTGCGCAAACAATTGCTTGAAGTAGTTATACAGAGGCTTGAGCTTGTTCGACATGACTGCCAGCGAAGAATCATTGCCCATGGAGCCGATTGCTTCTTCGCCTGCCAGCGCCATTGGTGCCATCAGGAACTTCAAGTCTTCCTGGGTATAACCAAAGGCTTGCTGACGGTCCAGCAAAGTGGCGGAGTATTCTATCTTGTCTTCTGCGGCCTTCAACTCATTGAGCTTTATACGGACGGATTTAATCCATTGCTTGTAAGGCTTGGCATTGGCGTAGGTATCCTTGATTTCCTTGTCATCGATGATGCGGCCGGCTTCCAGGTCGATGAGGAACATCTTGCCTGGTTGCAGACGCCATTTCTTGATGATCTTGGATTCTGGAATAGGCAAGACGCCGGATTCAGATGCCATAACGACCAGGTCATCATCGGTAACGATATAACGTGCCGGACGCAGGCCATTACGGTCCAGTGTGCCGCCGATCTGGCGGCCATCGGTAAAGGCCATGGCGGCTGGGCCGTCCCATGGTTCCATCATCGCTGCATGGTATTCATAGAAGGCGCGGCGGTTTTCATCCATCATGGTGTGGTTTTCCCAGGCTTCCGGGATCATCATCATCATGGCTTGCGCGATGGGGTATCCAGCCATGACCAGCAATTCCAGCGCATTGTCGAAACTTGCGGTATCGGACTGGCCTTCAAATATCAGCGGATACAGTTTTTGCAGATCGTCGCCGAGTACCGCAGATTTCATGACACCTTCACGCGCGCGCATCCAGTTGAAATTGCCTTTGACGGTATTGATTTCACCGTTATGCGCAATCATGCGGTAAGGGTGAGCCAGCGGCCATTCGGGGAAGGTATTTGTCGAGAAGCGCTGATGCACCAGGGCCAGCGCGGAAACGCAACGCTCATCCTGCAAGTCTTTATAGTAGATACCTACCTGATCAGCCAGCAGCAAGCCTTTATAGACGATGGTACGGGCAGACATGGATGGCACAAAGTACTCTTTGCCATGCAAAAGATGCAGGGCTTCAATCGCATGCACAGCCGATTTGCGGATGACATACAGTTTGCGTTCCAGTGCATCTGTCACCATGATGTCAGGGCCGCGGCCGATGAAAATCTGGCGTATGACCGGTTCTTTTTCACGCACGGTAGGCGACATAGGCATGTCGCGATCCACCGGCACATCGCGCCAGCCCAGTACTACCTGGCCTTCTGCGCGCACGGCTCGTTCTATCTCTTGTTCGCAAGCCAGGCGGGATGCATGTTCCTTAGGCAGGAAGATCATGCCTACGCCATATTCACCCGGTGGAGGCAGGTTGATGCCCTGCTTGGCCATCTCTTCACGGTAATACTGGTCAGGAATCTGGATCAGAATACCGGCACCGTCACCCATCAGGGCATCGGCACCAACCGCGCCCCTGTGGTCAAGATTTTTCAAAATCAACAAACCCTGATCGACGATGGCATGCGTCTTCTTGCCTTTGATATGGGCAACAAAACCTACGCCACAGGCGTCATGTTCATTGGATGGGTCGTATAAACCTTGAGCGTGCATAGTGGATCTCCGGAGGACAATTTCAATATCAGGACTTACGTGAAACAGCTGTCGGCATGAATAGCTGGCTTGCTTATCTTGGCTATTCAGCAATTTTGCTGGCTGCGGATGGCAGCTTGATGACGTTAGCTTGAAGGGTGATCAAACTGTGGGCCATGCTTCCGGGTAAGGGCACGGCGCTACGCTGGACAAATGTGCCAAGTATTTTTTAATACCGGCACGACAGTTTGGCGTAAATCCTGTCAGGACAAGACAGAGAATAGTGCAGTGCAAAATATTACGCAACTGGTTTAATTGGGGTCGGTGTCAATTTAAAATAATCATATTCTCATGAATATTTAAATAGGGACATAGTAAATGCAGTGATGTTTGTTGAGTTTCCAGCGCTCATTAAGGATTTTTGGCATGGAAACATGCCTGCAGGCCCGCTCTGTAAAAGAAAAAATCATACGCTTTCCTGCGCCTTGCGGGGGCGGCCACGTTTGACGGGCTCTACCCGTCTCTCGGTCAGCTTACTCATTTCTATTTTGAATCTGGCCGAACCCAGCATCCAGGCCTTGGTGGTGGCCTGGCTAATTTCGCTGATTTGTGTATTTGACAAGCCCAGCTCCAGACTTTGCTTGTAGGCAGCCTCGCGCTGGAAAGGCGTATTGCCCAATGCCCAGTAGCAGCTATGATCAGTGATCAGGGGGTCAATATGCAAACCTACATGATGTCTGTAACTGGACCAGGTGTAATCGAGCAAATCCTGCACCAGACCAGCGCGCAGAGGATTGCTTTCCATATAAATACTGCAAGGGATGAAGTAATTGGCAGATTCAATGACAGTCGCACGGTAACGTCCCTGCCACAGGGTGCCGGTGCGCTGATATTTGCGGTTGAAATAAGGGACATAGTGACGGCCCAGCCACTGCATCATCTTGCCCAGACCTGGCTCATCACCGGGTGTCAGCAGCAGATGCAGGTGATCTGGCATCAATACATAGGCATGGATGGCAACATCAAACAGCTTGGCAGCTTGCTTGAGCCAGTCCAGAAAGCTGTTGTAATCCTCGGCATCCTGGAAAATCACGGCACCGGCATTGCCGCGCTGGATAACATGATGTTGCTGATGCGGAATAACAAGTCGGGCTAGTCTGGCCATGGGTGTGCGGGTAATCCAAAAGAGTCTGGATTGTGCTTGGCATCAGTCTGTCTTGTCAAAACTTATCTGCCAGCACATGCACGACAGTACCGCAACACCCTGGCGACAGCGAACTGATGCATGCATAAGCTTGCCATGAGAGCAACCACCATGCCCACCTTGCGAGAGCATGGATCATCAAAGGACTTTCAAGGATGCTTGTGCCGCCGCCAGCAATCCGGCCTGACCGAAACGCTGGCAATCATACGGCGCTCAGGCTGCGATGAGTTCTTGAGCCGGGCTTTTCAAGCGGAAAGCTTTGAGTGCACGGGATGCATCCGGCACTGCGACGATTTCTGGAGTACCAGTCATCAATTCAGAAATACGGCTTTTCAGGGCTTTTGCCTGTGTCGCCAGATTGAAATGTGCAGGACGCTGAGTCTGCACTATGCTCCAGCGCGCTACAGGCGCATGGCCACTACCATCCAGCAAAGATTTTTCACGCAGCCAGTTCTCAAAAGAACGGGTAGTCATGTTGCTTTCTATCCAGATCAAATGATCGGAAGTCATTTTCTTGCTGTTGTCCGAAGGGCGAACCAGTATTTCGTAAATCATTTTCTGACTCCTTAAAGGGAAACTTTGCTTAAAGGAAGGTGTCAGCAAAGATTCTTTAGTCCGAAAACGCACCGGTTCGCGATTCAGTTGACATGATAAGTTACAAAACTCGAAATTTTTTTTATATATTTTATAAAAAAACAATAAATTAGGCAAAATTTGAGCAAAAATGCCCTATTCATTGTATTTATTTCATCTTTTGTTACAAATCAGCTGGAACTTTTCAGGCTTATTTGATGCGCGAGGCCTCAAGAACGAAGCTCAGCTTGCCAAAACGTGCACTAACTTCATCAAATTTCTTTTGTTTTTGCGCATCCGTGAGGCTGGGGTTATTCAAATTGTCGCGCAAAAGGCTAAACAATGTTAAATCTGCGATAGGCTTCAACTGCGCATCGGTAGAACGCTGGAAACCGGACAAATTCAAAATGTCTTTCAACACAGCCTGCGCCTGTTTTTGCTTGCCATAATTGACAAAGAAATCTTCTACGCGGGTTTTCAGGGCTGGCGACATGTCCTTGCGGTACAGAATAGGGTCATTGGGTATCAGGGGCGAAGTCCAGATAACGCGCACCTTGCTGAGCTGATCTGGTGCTTCTTTCTTCAGCCTGTCCATCTCTTCACTATTAAAGGTGGCGACATCGGCTTCACCGCGCAAAATAGAAGAAAAATTCGCCTGATGATTACCAATGATGACCTTCTTGAACAGTTTTGCCGGATCTATCTTGTTCTTGGAAAACAGGTAATAAGCAGGAACCAGATAACCAGACGTCGATTTTTTATCGCCATCAGCAAAGATATACACGCCAGGTTTGGCAGAGACCTGGTCAAAGCTGGTCAGTGCGCTTTTGCTGGATGCAATAATGACGGAGTTATACCCGCGTGAACCATCACTTTTGACCATTTGCGCAAACACGGTGGCCTTGCCATCTTCCACCGCATCCAGTGCAACCTTGCTGCTCAGCCACGCGATTTGTATCTTGTTTTCTTTCAAACCAGCAACGATGTCGCTGTAATTAGAAGAAATGGCGGCAGTCACTTCAGTGCCTGTGCTTTTTGCCAGGTCATCCAGCAAAGGCTGCCAGCGTTTGCGGGTGTCTTCTATACTTGTTGTAGCGATCAGGCCTACAGTGATCTTTTCTGCTGCGTGGACAAGGGACATGAACATACTGCTGAGCAGCAGTACCAGGGTGACAATTTTTTTAAACATAAAACCTCAATAGAAAATGCAAATACCCAAAGCACGGGAGTGCCAGTGACCGGTCAAACATGTATGCGGTAGCAAACAAACAAGTGACGTCAACGACGTACTATGGGACAGGAATGGGGGATGGTGATTGGATGCACGCTGATTAATTTTTGTGCATCAATTGCCTGCTATTATAGCATTAGATGAATTTGGGCAACCAATTCCCCTAAAGCAAGAAATGTTTTAGAGTTAATTCACCAGACACTTGGCTATGGAATTCGGTTATCAAGCCCTGTGTTTTACTTAGGGCTTTTGGTCTGGCAGCACCTGACCGCTTTTCGATAGCGGTGTCACAGAAAAGCGCAAACTGGTCACAGACTTAAACACTTGACCTGGATTAAGCACCGTCGAAGGGAAATTTGCGTGATTCGGGCTGTCGGGCAAGTGCTGGGTTTCAAAGGCAAAGCCGTCATGGCGCTGATAGGCTCAGGCTTCGCTGCCATCAAAGCCATTACCGCTATTGAACTGCACTGAAGGTTCTGTGGTGTAGATATCCATTTGCCGGCCAGATACAGTTTCAGTGATGCACGCAACGGATCGCAAGGACTGATCCCAATTGGCAAAAAGCAGGCTGTGATCATAGCCGGGTGGCTGCCCCAGCAAGGCATCCCCTTGTTCAAGGTGGCGTGTGATGGCGGTGGGTTTTCGCAAATCCAGCACGCTGCCATCCACCGGTAGAGTACGCCCCGTGGGTATGCGTTTATTGTCGGTTTCGGTGTAACGGTCGGCATGGATTTGAAACAGGTGAGTACTCAAACCCCTGCTACCTGTACCTGCCAGGTTGAAGTAGGCGTGATTGGTCAGGTTGATGACCGTCGCTTTATTTCAGGCAAGGGCATCATCCTTGATACCTCCAGCAACAACGTACTGCAAAACCTGACCGTGCATGATGTCGATGACGAGGGCATACACTTTCGCGCCTTCAGCACCGACAATGTATTGAAAAACAGCCACATCTATAACACCGGCAAGAAACAGGCTGGTTTTGGTGAAGGTGTATATATAGGATCAGCCAATTCTCCTGGTGCACCTACACTTCATGCAACCCGGACAAGAGTGACCGCAACAAGGTGCTGAGCAACAGCATAGGCCCGAATGTGAATGCCGAGGGCATAGACATCAAGGAAGGCTCATCTGATGGCCTGATACAGGGCAACACCTTTGACGGCAGCGGCATCAGTGGTGAAAACTATGCCGACAGTGTGATTGATGTCAAAGGCAATAATTACGCCATCACTGGCAATACCGTCAATAACCACCCCACCTCCAGCGACAAAAACCTGCTGGACGGCTTTCAGGTGCACCAGGCTTATACCGGCTGGGGCAAGAACAATAAGTTCAGCAGCAATCGCTTCAACCTCAATACCAAGGGATATGGCATCAATGTACAGTCCGGCCTGACGGGCAATATCGTCTGTGACAATAACTCGGTAACGAATACAACAGGCGGTGTCGCCCATGTGGCACTGAGCCATTGCCAGTAATGAATATGCGTCCAGGCTTTAGCTGATCTGCCCGTCTTTGGCAGCCAGTTCACGCAGCTTGTCTTTCTTGCTTTTACGCTTGCCCTTGATGCCGCCAGTGGGCGCATCAGGGCTGGCTTCAGACTCTGCTTTGTGTATTGCAATTGCCACAGGCTCAAAACCGGGCAAGGTCTCGCGAGGCACACGCTTGCCCTGGCGTTTTTCTATGAGGCGGAAATGCATTTCATGTTCAGCCAGGATAAAGCTGATTGCCGTGCCACTCGCACCGGCACGGCCAGTGCGGCCTATGCGATGGATATAATCATCTGCCGAACGCGGCAAATCATAATTGACAACCGCAGGCAAACCGGCAACATCAATACCACGGGCCGCCAGGTCAGTCGCAACCAGCACTTGTATGCGGTTTGCCTTGAAGTCGGTCAGCATATGCTGGCGTGCCCCCTGGCTGGCATCGCCATTAAATGCCTCTGCCTTGATACCTGCTTTTTTTAATTTATTGCTGACGGTGTCGCTCGCATATTTGGTGGAGACAAACACCAGCACGCGTTCCCATTGCTGCTCTTTGATCAGGTGCACCAGCAGGCGGGTGCGCTTGTCAGCATCAACTGCTATCGCCCTTTGTGCGATATCGGGCAGGTTCTCAGTCAGATCGGCAATCGCGATGCGCACCGGCTCATGCAGCATGGCTAGCGCCAGCTTTTTGACTGCTGGTGAAAAGGTCGCCGAGAAAAACAGGTTTTGCCGTTTGGCAGGTAACTGCTCAAGTATGCGTTTGATTTCATCGGCAAAGCCCAGATCCAGCAGGCGGTCTGCCTCATCCAGTACCAGTGTCGCAACGTCTTTTAAAGACAGGGCATTGTTACCGAGCAAATCCAGCAAGCGGCCCGGCGTGCTGATGACGATGTCAGCGCCACCACGCAAATGCATCATTTGCGGGTTGATGGAAGCACCGCCATAGATCACAGCTACCTTCAGCTTCTTTGGCAAATGCTCTGCCAAAGCTTCGATTGTTTGGCCTACCTGACCGGATAATTCACGGGTAGGTACCAGTATCAGGATTTTGACTTTACGCTGCTTGCTGCTTTCTTCCATGCCCTGCTGCAAGCGCTGTAACAGTGGCAAGGCAAAGGCAGCCGTCTTGCCGGAACCGGTCTGTGCCAGCGCCATGACATCCTCGCCAGCCAATACCGCCGGAATAGCCTCAGCCTGCACCGCAGTTGGTGTTTCATACTGGCGTGCGGCGACCGCTTGCAAGAGTTCCGGGATCAGGCCTAGGGATTCAAAAGTCATGAGTAAATTGGAGAAGGGAAAAAGAAATTCTGTATTGAGCGTTACACTATAAAATCAAGCTGCGCCGCAAGCTTCATCGCGCGGAGATGTCGCTCCATCAATGCGCATTGTAGTGCAAAACCGACCTGTATCTGCAGATACCTGTCCCTGCAATACATGTGCTTACTCATCGGGGAGTCAGTGTTTTGACAACAATTACTTTCATCCAGGCGGACATTGCCCGCCACAAAGATATGCTCTTGGCCATGAATCTTGAATACATGGGTTGGGTCGCCGCACACATCAAGCAGGATTTTGGTATTACCAGCGAAGACTTGCTCGGCATGCCACTGACAGATTATGTAGCTGGTGCACTGGACAAAATCTGTGGCACAGATACACTGGACAGCATGTTTTATCTGATAGAGGCAGACGGCCAGATAGCCGCCATGGGTGGCAGACGCGGTATACAGCCAGGCGTAGCCGAGATCAAGCGCCTGTATGTATTGCCAGGCTTTCGTGGCCTGCATCTGGGCGATGCGCTTTTACAACGCCTGCTCAGCGACGTACGCCAGCAGGGCTATGAGCGCGTGCGCCTCGACAGTGCACCCTTCATGCATGCAGCCCACAAACTTTACGAAGCAGCAGGATTCAAGGATTGCCAGCCCTATGAAGGCGCAGAAGTACCAGCGGTCCTGCATCCCCGCTGGCGGTTTATGGAATTGAGACTGTAAGCAACACTCACTTTGAGGCAACCCATGCAAATCCAGACCATCCTGGCCTTTGGTGGCCATAGCGAAGCAGCGATACAGTTCTACAAACAAGCGATAGGTGCAGAAGTGCAAGTCATGCTGCGCTGGAAAGACAGCCCAGACCCGGTCATGCGCAGCATATCATCCGATCTGGATAAAATCATGCATGCCTCATTCCGCGTAGGTGACACCATACTGATGGCAACTGACGGCATACAAACCCTGGCCCAGCCTGACATCAAAGGCCTCACACTGAACCTCGAAGCCAGGGACGACAGCGAAGCCAGGCAGCTATTCGCTGCACTCAGCAATGGCGGAACTGTACAAATGCCCCTGAGCAAAACCTTCTGGACCTCACTGTCAGGCATGCTCACCGACCGCTTTGGTGTGTCGTGGATGGTGAATGTGGCCTCGCCCGAGGAATAATGCATCATTTACTTTGGTCTTGAATGAAAGAGAATTGGCACAACACTGGAAAGCAAGGCTTCATTCATCACGACTGTTTCAATCATTACGCCTGTTTCAATCATATAAAAGAAAAAACCCACTCCTGTGTAGAAGTGGGTTTTTGTTTACGTTCTAAACAAGCTCGGGGTTAAAACGGAATATCGTCATCCATATCCGAGAAGTTCGGGGCCGGGCGTGAGGCTGGGGCCTGGCGTTGTTGTTGTGGGGCTGCCTGTGGGCGTGGTGCTGGTGCACCCCCACCTCCGCCACCGTAGCCACCACCATCATCCATGCCTGCGCCGCCGCCCATGCCCTGGCGGCTGCCCAGCATTTGCATGCTGTCGGCCTTGATGTCGGTTGCGTATTTTTCTACGCCGTCTTTGTCGGTGTACTTGCGGGTGCGCAGGCTGCCTTCAACGTAGACTTGCGAACCTTTCTTCAGGTATTGACCGGCGATTTCTGCCAGTTTGCCGAAGAAGGTGATGCGGTGCCATTCTGTCTGTTCTTTCTTTTCACCGCTGGATTTGTCTTTCCAGCTATCGGTGGTTGCCACGGTGATGCTGGTCATTGCATCGCCTGATGGCATGTAACGGGTTTCCGGGTCTCTCCCAAGGTTGCCAACGATAATGACCTTGTTCACTGATGCCATGTATTTCTCCTCATTTTTCCTGATACAAATTAATTTATGCCTTGACCGCAACAGCAGTTTTGCTGCGCTTGGGGATGTTGGGCATATTGATAGCGATTATAAGCCACGCGGCTGTAAGCACAGAACTAACAATAAAAACTGATGACGGGTTGAAACTTTGTTTAATCCAGCCGCCCAACAAACCACCACAGAACAGGCCCAGGGCCTGCAAGGTGTTATACACACCTAGAGCCGCACCTTTGGCGGCTGGCGGGGCGATACGCGATACCAGGGATGGCTGGCATGCCTCAAGGATATTGAAGGCAATAAAAAATGCAAACAGCAAGCCTACCAGCATGGCTGGGGATTGCAAGTATTGCCACAGACCAAGCTCAACTACCAGCAAGAGTGCGATAGCGGCAACAAAGACCTGCTTCATCTTGCCAAATTTCTCGCCGATGAAAATTGCTGGCAGCATGGCGATGAAAGAAGCAAACATGACAGGCAGATAGACTTTCCAGTGCGCGGTCACCGGCAGGTCAGCATATTGCACCAGTGCCGCTGGCACAACAACGAACATGGCCATTTGCGTCAGGTGCAGCGCAAACACGCCGTAATTGAGGCGCATCAGTTCAGTGTTCTTCAAGACCACGGACAGGGGCACGGGCGCATGGCGTATGGCCGGTGCTTCTGGCGTGATAAACAAGACAACGGCTATGCCTACCAGTGACAGAACACCCGTCATGGCAAAGATGCCACTCATGCCTATGCTTTGATACAACAACGGTGCGGCCACCAGTGAAAATGCAAAGGTCAGACCGATGGAGCCGCCTACCATGGCCATGGCCTTGGTGCGGTGTTCTTCTCTGGTGGTATCGGCGATCAGGGCAGTAATGGCGGCGGAGATTGCGCCTGCACCCTGTATGCCACGGCCGATGATGACACCAACCACTGTGGTTGCGTATGCTGCAACAAAAGCGCCAATCGCGAACAGCAACAGGCCGATGACGATGATACGCTTGCGGCCAAATTTGTCTGACGCTATCCCGAATGGGATTTGCCCGAAGGCCTGGCTCAGGCCATACATGCCCATGGCCAGGCCAACCAGGCTGGCATTATCACCATCAGGCAAGGTCTTGGCATGAATTGCAAATACCGGCAGGATGAGGAACAGACCCAGCATGCGCAAGGCAAAGATGGAAGCGAGGGAGGCACTGGAGCTGATTTCCTCGCGGCTCATGCTGGCAGGCTGTTGCTCACTCAGGGCGGATGCGTCGGAAGATGTTGCAATAGTCATATTCAAAAAAGCTCGTCCAGTGTGTTTAGTTTGCGCAAAGCAAAGGCGAGCCCGCAGTGATTTTCAAAACCCGTTATAGTATCAGGTTGCACGCCTACTTCCTCCAATTCGGCCCAAATTCAGCACAGAGATTATGACGACACGCACAAAAGCAGCAAAAGCGCCCAAACCGGCAGAAATCGACTTTGATGCCAGTGATGTTCAATTGGCACAAAAACGCGAATTGATACGTGTACGCGGCGCACGTACCCACAACCTGAAAAATATCAGCATAGACTTGCCGCGCAATAAACTGGTGGTAATCACCGGCCTGTCTGGTTCGGGCAAATCTTCACTGGCTTTTGATACCCTGTATGCAGAAGGCCAGCGCCGCTATGTAGAGTCTCTGTCAGCCTATGCGCGCCAGTTTTTGCAGTTGATGGAAAAACCGGATGTGGATCTGATCGAGGGTTTGTCACCGGCCATCTCCATAGAACAAAAAGCCACTTCGCATAATCCGCGCTCCACCGTTGGCACGGTCACCGAGATCCATGATTACCTGCGTCTGCTGTATGCACGCGTGGGTACGCCATATTGCCCGGATCATCCTGAGAACCCGCTGGCTGCACAATCAGTGTCGCAAATGGTGGATGCCGTGCTGGCCATGCCTGACGATACCAAGCTCATGATACTCGCGCCTGTGGTTGCCAACCGCAAGGGCGAGCACATGGATTTGTTTGAACAGATGCAGGCACAGGGCTTTATACGCTTCCGTGTACAGAGCGGCACGCATGAGGCGAAGATTTATGAAGTCGATAATCTGCCCAAGCTGAAGAAGACTGAGAAACATACGATAGATGTGGTCATCGACCGCGTCAAGGTAAAAGCGGACATCAAACAGCGTCTGGCCGAATCATTTGAAACCTGTTTGCGTCTGGCAAATGGCCGCGCCCTGATTGTGGATATGGATAGCAATCATGAGCAATTATTCTCGAACAAATTTGCCTGCCCTATTTGCGGTTATTCATTGCAAGAACTGGAACCGCGCCTGTTCTCTTTCAATAACCCCATGGGGGCCTGCCCTGAGTGTGATGGTTTGGGGCATATAGAATTCTTTGATCCCAAGCGCATCGTCGCCTTTCCTAACTTGTCACTGGCAAGTGGTGCGGTCAAGGGTTGGGACAGGCGCAACCAATTCTATTTCCAGATGCTGTCCAACCTGGCGGCATTCTATGAGTTTGATATCGATACGCCTTACGAGCAATTGCCAGAGTCAGCGCAGCAAATCATTTTGTATGGTTCAGGCAAACAGCAGATACCGTTTACCTATATCAATGAAAAAGGTCGTACCGTCATCAAGGAACACAGCTTTGAAGGCGTGGTGACGAACCTGCAACGCCGTTATCGCGAAACTGATTCCATGGCCGTCAAGGAAGAGCTGGCCAAGTTCATCAATGAAAAGCAATGCCCGTCTTGCGATGGCGCACGCCTGCGCATAGAAGCGCGTTATGTCAAGGTGGGTACAGGCAAGCAAGAGAAGGCGATTTACGATATCAGCGCCATGCCGCTGCGTGAAACCCTGCATTTCTTTGAGCACCTGAAATTGACCGGTTCCAAGCGCGATATCGCTGACCGCATCATCAAGGAAATCACGGCACGCCTGACTTTCCTGAATAATGTCGGTCTCGATTATCTGTCGCTGGAACGCAGTGCCGACACCCTCTCTGGTGGCGAAGCACAGCGCATACGCCTGGCATCGCAAATTGGTTCTGGCCTGACTGGCGTCATGTATGTGCTGGATGAGCCATCTATTGGCTTGCATCAGCGCGACAATGACAGGCTTATCGATACGCTCAAGCACCTACGCGATATCGGCAATAGCGTGCTGGTGGTTGAGCATGACGAAGATGCGATACGCTGCGCCGACTTTGTGGTCGATATGGGTCTGGGTGCGGGCGTGCATGGCGGTGAAATTATCGCCCAGGGTACGCTGGCAGATATCATGGGCAACAAGCGTTCGCTGACTGCGCAATACCTCAGTGGCGCGCTGGAAATAGCTGTGCCTAAAAAGCGTACCAAGGCTGATCCGGCCAAGCAATTGCTGATTGCTGGCGCGCGTGGCAATAACCTGAAAAAAGTCTCGATGAAATTGCCGGTGGGCTTGCTGACTTGCGTGACCGGTGTTTCTGGTTCAGGCAAATCGACGCTGGTGAATGACACGCTGTACCACGTCGCTGCGCGTCACCTGTATGGTTCACAAACAGAACCGGCAACATTTGACCACGTCAGTGGCCTTGAGCATTTTGATAAAGTCATTTCTGTCGATCAGGCACCTATCGGTCGTACCCCACGTTCCAACCCTGCCACTTATACTGGCTTGTTCACACCTATACGTGACCTGTTCGCCACCGTGCCAACAGCCAAAGAACGTGGCTATAGCGCAGGCCGTTTCTCCTTCAACGTCAAAGGTGGTCGTTGTGAAGCCTGCCAGGGTGATGGCGTGATCAAGGTCGAGATGCATTTCTTGCCTGACGTGTATGTACCTTGCGATGTCTGCCACGGCAAGCGCTATAACCGCGAAACCCTGGAAGTGCATTACAAGGGCAAGAACATCAATGAAGTGCTGGGCATGACGGTGGAAGATGCGCATGAATTCTTCAAGGTTGTGCCTATCATTGCACGCAAATTGCAAACCCTGCTGGATGTAGGGCTGGGTTATATACGCCTGGGGCAAAGTGCCACGACCCTGTCGGGTGGTGAAGCGCAACGCGTCAAGCTGTCGCTGGAATTGTCCAAACGTGATACTGGCCGCACCCTGTACATCCTGGATGAACCGACCACAGGCTTGCACTTCCATGATATCGCCTTGCTGTTGAAGGTCATACACAGGTTGCGTGACCAGGGTAATACCGTCGTTATCATCGAGCATAATCTGGATGTCATCAAAACTGCTGACTGGCTGATTGACCTTGGCCCTGAAGGCGGCGCTGGCGGTGGCAAGATCATAGCGACCGGTACACCGGAAGAAGTGGCGGATAATCCTGAGAGTGTGACTGGCAAGTATTTGCTGCCACTGTTGAAGAAATCAAAATAAGGTAATGCCTTGATGTGAGGCGCTGTTCCTGCAAAGGAAACAGCGCCTTTTTTATTGATGTTGCGTTGTGATGTTGCGTTGGGTGGTGTGCATTTTCATGAGCGTACTTTAGGCTTGGTTATAATAGGCTTCAATCCGCAGCACATCAGTTCTGCAATAACTACAAGATACTGCTTAGCAATGACAATACGCCTGATCGTTGGCCTGGGTAATCCCGGCCCTGAATATGAACAAACCCGTCACAATGCCGGTTTCTGGCTGGTAGATCAATTGCCAGCCAGCCTGCAAAGGGACAAAAATTTCAATGCCCTGGTAGGCAAGACCCGCATTGCCAACCAGGAAGTGTGGTTGCTGGAGCCGCAAACCTTCATGAACCGTTCGGGGCAATCGGTAGGCGCGATCTGCCGTTTCTACAAGATCACGCCAGACCAGGTGCTGGTCGTGCATGATGAACTGGATATCATGCCTGGCATTGCCAAGCTCAAACTTGGTGGTTCATCTGGCGGGCATAATGGCCTCAAGGATATTACTGCAGCTTTGGGCACCCAGGATTACTGGCGTTTGCGCATAGGCATAGGCCACCCACGCAGTTTGAATTTGACGCAGGGTGTGGCGGACTTTGTCTTGCACAGGCCACGCAAGGAAGAACAGGGGCCGATAGACGAAGCCATCGCCAATAGCCTGGCTGTGCTACCCTTGCTGGTTGAAGGTAAATTCCCTGAAGCGATGATGCAACTCCATACAACAAAATGAGTTCAGCGATACAAATCCATGCCGGTCGCAAAGCCTATGCACACTTGCGTGAGCATGGCTTGCGCGCGCAGGATGTGGCCATCATCCCGGCGGCAGCGGGTGGCCCCAAGGGTTTGATATTGCAGGCTCTGGATCAATGGATATTTGGTGAATGGCTGCCAACTGCACCGCGTGAACGCACGCTGATCGGTGCATCAATTGGTGCCTGGCGCATGGCGGCGGCCAGCCATACTGACCCGGTGGCGGCTTTCCAGCGTCTGGGTGATTTGTATTGTGAACAGCGTTATCCTGAAAAACCTTCTGCCCACTATGTGACGCGCGAAATCCAGAATCTCTTGCATGACTTTATCGGCGGGCATGAAGCAGAAGTCGTCAACCAGCCCTTGCACAGGCTGCATTTGCTGGCAGTGCGTGGCCGCGGCTTGCTGACAGCACCGCAATCGGTGAGCAAGGCCAAGGCTGGTTTTGTGGCGGCCACTTTTGCCAACCTGACTTCACGCTCACGCCTGGCAAGGCATATGGACCGCGTGATTGTTGGCGATACCCGTGATCCACTGTTCTGGCTGAAGGCGAAATTTGATGGTTTTGATACCCACTTTTGCCCGCTGAAAACGGACAACCTGGGCTGGTCGCTGCTGGCATCTGGCACGCTGCCGCTGATCATGGAACCGGTCAGGAATATCCCACATACGCCAGCAGGTACTTACTGGGATGGCGGCATCATTGATTACCACCTGGCCCTGCCCTACTCACGTGTGGCGGGCAGCAAGGATGGTGACCTGGTGCTCTACCCCCATTTTACAGATCACATCGTACCCGGCTGGCTGGACAAGCCCATGCCCTGGCGCAGGGCTGGCACAGGTGTCAATAGTCAATGGCTGGATAATGTGATCATGGTGTCACCATCTCCTTCTTTCCTGAAGACGCTGACACGTGGCAAGCTGCCGGACAGAAAAGATTTTTTTTACTACGGACTGAATCACGATTTCCGCATTCAGAACTGGAAGCTGGCGATCAGCGAAAGCGGGCGCATGCGCGACGACTTTGCGGCATTTGTTGAGAAACCAAATCTTGATCTGGTGCAGGCTTTGAATTTTTAAGCTGGTAGAGATAATTTTTGTTCGCGCTGCTCAGCCACATATTGCACAAGTTCAGGAAAGAATTCCAGAAAGCCTTTGCTCAATGCATCGTAATTGCTGAGCAAATCACCCAGGCCCGCACGCAACAAATCACCATTCTTTGACAGCCTTTGCGAAGTGCGTTCAACGGCAATTCTGACGCCGTCAAATTCATGATAAGAGCCCAGCCAGTCCTGGTTAAGCATGCGCGGCAAGGCTGCCTGCAGGCTGTCAGGCAAGATTATCGTTGATTGTGCTTGCAGGGCACCATAAAACCGCTGTATCAATTCCTGGCGTGCAACAGGGCTGCCTTGTGGCCAATGCTGGCTCAACACATGGTCATAAAAGATATCCAGCAAGATGCCGGCATAGCGGCGGTGCTGGTCCTGGAATAAGGCTTTGGCTTGCAAGACGATGGGATGGCTGTCGGTATAACTATCGACTTGCCTGTGTATCTGAATATCAGCCTGGATTTCAGGATGATAGAGCGCAGTGTCCTTTAGTTTGACAAAGTCACCGAGCAAGGCTCCCAGCATGGCGCGATCGCTATGCTGAGCCAGGTAGATGTGGGCAAGGTAATTCATATTCGCTGCAAGTATAGCTGGCTTTGTATTTGCCTGCTTCTGCGTCCAGATTACCTTATCTTTATTCCTCTATTTGCTCGCCATCTTTTTCGGCACCGTCAGACGCTGTCTTGGCGGTGGGCACATGCCGCCCCTGCTGCTTCAGTGCCTGCCTGAGCAGATACTCAACCTGGGCATTGGCACTGCGCAGCTCTTGCGCCGCCATGCGTTCGATCTCGTTCCACAACAGGGGATCGATACGCAGGGGGAAGGATTTTTTTCCTGGGCTGGCCATTAGCTGGCATTCAAACGTGGAGTGATATAACTAAGCAGCCGCTGCGGGTCTTGCGTGCCCAGGCGCAGTGCCTTGCCATTGCGCAAAACCACCAGTATTGCGGTGTTGCCAGTGGCGTTATATAACATGCCCTTGCTTGTGAATCTGATGGCATAACCTTCCATCATGCTCGTCGTGGTGGCTTCTACATAAGCGATATCCGACAGGGCAATTTTCCAGGAAGGAAAACCAATCAGACCAAAATGCCAGCGCAGATAACTTGCATCAACACTTATGGTCAAGGCCCCAAGTAAAGCCAGCAACAGCAGGCTCACCAGCGGTAAAGCCAGTTTGATGCCGGGCATTCCAGGCCCCAGGTATATCATTTGCACCGCGAGCAAGAGCACAGTACTGACAGGCAGGATAATCCACAACAACTTCATCCACTGTTTTTCCACATAGACTGGATGTTCCATTTTCTTATCTCGCTACAAATTAATTGTATAAAGTGCCGGTATTAATGACGGGCTGGGTCTCTTTATCCGAGCACAGCACCACCAGCAAATTACTGACCATGGCCGCTTTTCTTTCATCATCGAGTTCGCATATCTTGCGTTCTGACAGACCTTGCAAAGCAGCCTCCACCATGCTGACCGCACCATGCACGATTTTTTTGCGGGCGCTGATGATGGCTTCTGCCTGCTGGCGGCGCAACATGACCTGGGCAATTTCTGCGGCATAGGCCAGGTGCGTGAGCTTGGCGTCTTCCACATCAATGCCGGCTGCGGTAAAGCGCTTGTGCAATTCGTCACGCATGGCACCGGCGACGACATCCATGCCTGCGCGCAATGTGGTCTCGCCTTCAGCCAGGTCTTCACCGTCATCATAGGCATACTGGGTTGCCAGATGACGTATCGCTGCTTCAGACTGGATATTCACAAACCGCTCAAAATCATCGACATTGTAAATCGCCAGTGCCGTGTCCTGCACGCGCCAGATGATGGCCGCACCTATTTCAACAGGATTGCCGCGCTTGTCATTCACCTTCAGCGGAGCAGTGTTCAATGTACGGGCACGCAGGCTGAGTTTGCGTTTGGAATAAAAAGGATTAACCCAGCGCAGGCCTTCGCTGCGGTCTGTGCCCTTGTATTGTCCAAACAGCGACAACAAAGCCGCTTCATTCGGTTGCAACATGTACAGGCCGGTGAGGATGAAAATACCCAGCACCACCGCAGCAAGCCGCATCAACACACCAGCCAGGCTGGGCTGCCCTGCACCGACCAGGTCAATAAAACTATAGGCACCGCCTGCGACAAACAGCAGGCCGACAATGATCATGAAATAACCGTCCAGCGACGTAAGTGAACGTTCTTGTATTAATTTTTTACCAGTCGCCGACACTGAGGTAGTACTCATACTTTCTCCTGATAGATGGCACTTTGAAATCAAAGTGATATCACTTTAGAGCGCAGACATGGAATTGTCAAGGACGTTGATAAAATGAATGAAGTTACAGTTCAGCAGGCGAAAAATAACAAAAAGGCTACTCTTTACGAATAGCCTTTCAGGTTGACGGACTTACGGTAAATATCTGCCGGTGTTCAGGATAGCGGGAACAAATTCTTCACGCGGTTACCGGCAAGTTGCTTGCTCGCCGCCAGCACTGACAGGCAAGTCCTGGGCTTGCAAGTGACTTTTGCAGGCGCTATTACAGGCTTTACAACCGCCTCACTCTCAGCGCGATGCTCTTCAACCGGCTTGCTGCGGGTACCGGCAAAATACATCAACACGCCCAGCATGGTCGCCGAGATCAATACCCAGAACATGACATCGCTATGAAAATGCGCCAGCAGGTAACCGCAAATCACAGGATTGAGTGCAGCGCCAAACATGGCCAGGCTCTGCGCCCCGTAATAACTGCCGCGCTTGTCGGCAGGGGCGATCATGTCGATGAACATATATTCACAGGGAATGACGATGACCTCACCCACCGTGAAGACCAGGGTTGCCAGCACCCAGCTCATGGCACTGCCAGCATGCATGAAGCCCAGCAAACCCATGGCATACAAAGTGGCACCCAGACTGACCCATCGGAACAGGTATTTTTGCTGCATCAGCTTACCTACCGGATATTGCAGAGCCACCACAGTCACCGCATTGGTGATGAGGATAAATGGCAGCAATTGCGCGGTCGCCTGCGTACCCTGGCTGACCATCAGGTATTGCGACAGATAACCCGAGACGAAACGGCCAAACACAAAGGACGTGAGCACGCTGCCCATGGAAAACAGGATGAGGCGGCGGTCACTTCTCAGCACGCGCATGGTCGCCCTGAAACCGGCGGGGCTGGATCTGCTTGCTTCTCCTGTCTTGAGTGCAGTGCCAGACTTGCCCAGCACCTGCGACGCCAGCAGCGAAAATGCAGCCGCCATCCACAAGGGTCCGGACACCTTGATGGCAAACAGCCATGCACCCAGCACCGGCCCCAGGGCAAATGCCACATTGATCAGGGTGTAGTTCAGAGAAAATGCCTTTGGTCTTTGATCGGGCGGCAACAGATCAGCCAGTGTGGCTTTCAGGGAAATACCACGCAAGGTCAGTGCCGACTCTATGCACATCAGGGCAAACAGCGCTGTCCATGCATTCGGCACTATCGTCAGCGTGGCCGTGCTGACAGCAACGACGATGCCTGTCAGTTTCATCAACAAATTCTTGCTGAGCCGGTCAGCCAGATAACCGGCATACAGGCTGAAGAGGGTAGAAGAAAAAATACTACCACCCAGGACCCAGCCTATGGTTTGCTGGTTAATACCGAGGTGTTCATAGAGGTACAACGCCATAAAAGGTAGGGCAACTGCACGCCCCATGACAAACACAAAAGAACTGAATAAAAGCCGTATCACGGCGGCGGGAAAGCGGGACATCATCTTCCTTTTCTGTACATTCAACAACAGATGGGTACTGATGTCAGACAGTATGGTAAAAAAAGCTGAAAGGAAAAATGGATATAATTTAAAAAAATTTTTCCCCTTTTATGGGCCAGGCCAGCGCTTACACTATCCCGCATGAAACTGCTCGATCATTACCGCAAGCTGCATGCTTTCCTGCAGCATCATGAACAACAACCTGGCCTGCCCGCTCTGGCACTGGCCATGCATTGCAGTGAGCGCAATATGCGCAACCTGCTGGCAAAAATGCAGCAACGCGGCTGGCTGGACTGGCAGGCTGGGAGTGGGCGTGGCAATCACTCGCAATTGCAGCTTTTGCAAACCCCGGATAACCTGGCGCTTGATCATCTGTCGCAATACCTGGCACGTGGTGATCTGGAGCAGGCTTTTGCCAGTCTCGACGATCACCAGCGCCAGCAACTTGCAAGCCGTCTGCCGGATTACCTGGGCATGCCAGACAGTGCCTGCCGCAGCTTGCGCATGCCCCTGTTCCGGAGCGTAGAAAGCCTGGACCCTTTAAAAGTCTATGGCCGTCTCGAAGCACATCTGGTACGGCAGATTTTTTCGCGGCTGACAACCTTTGATCATGAACAGAATGCCTTGCGCCCGGCAATTGCCCATCACTGGGAAAGCGAAAAAAATGGCAGCATCTGGCATTTCTGGTTGCGCTCCGGCCTAAGTTTTCATGACGGTACTGAACTGAGCACAGAAGATGTCAAGGCCAGCTTCTTGCGACTGCGTGATGAATCAGCGATTTACCAACGCTTATATCGTCACCTGCAATATGTGGAGACTGGCCCCAGCCAGCGCGTGAGTTTTTATCTCGATCACCCTGACCAGTTGTGGCCAAATTGTCTGGCCACTGCCAACTCCTCCATCGTGCCACGTCAACGTGCAGTTGACTTTGCACGCTTCCCGGTTGGCAGTGGTGCATTCCGCGTGATACGCAACAACACCTACCAACTGACCTTGCAGGCTTTCAAGGATTATTACCGCGAACGCCCTTTGCTTGATGAAATAGATTTGTGGATGCTGCCGCCGCCATCCGGCCCATCAGGCTTTGATTTGCAGTTTGGTTATGCGAACCAGGATTGTTCAAAAAAACAAACGATTGCCGGTGCAGAGTCCGGTTGCACTTACATCATCTGTAATTCTTCGCGCAGCTTTTTTAAAACTGCAGAGCAAAGGCTGGCACTGGCAGACTGGCTGGCACCCGAAACCTTATTTGATCCAGAAGAACGTAGCAGGAAACCGGCCTCAGGCTTGCTCGCCATCTGGAAGCACCGCGTCGCAAAAAAACCCAGATGCAGCAGCTTCAAGGCTGGCAGTAAATTACGCATGGTCAGCGGCCAGACGGCAGAAATGCTGAGCCTGGCGCAAGCAGTGAAACAAAGACTGGAAGCGGGTGGCATCACGGTTCATTGGACCAGCCTGCCCTATGACCAACTGCTGGCACGCGAATGGATGAAAGACGCTGATATCGTCGTGACCCGCGAAGTCATGCATGATGACCAGGATTTTGGTTGCTATGAATGGTTCCTGGCCGACAGTGTCTTCCGCCGCTGGATGCCCGCCAGCGCCCTGAAACCTCTGGATGCTGACCTGATGAAGGTCAGGGAACTGGCAGACAGCAAACGCCGCATGCTGGCCTATGCACGCATAGGAAGGCGGCTCGTCAAAGAAGGCTGGATGATCCCCATCTCGCATGAAAACCAGCAAGTCAGTATTGCCCCGCATGTGGCGGGCGTGAGGATGACGCCGTTTGGTTTTGTGTCTTTCAATGAACTGTGGTTGCGGCACTAAGCTGGCTTTTGAGAGTGCCTATCGTGCTTATAGTGCATATGAAAATCCGGCCATAGCGGGGTAATTGCTTTCTACGGTAAGATGCCGATCCAGCCATCCTTTGTTTGAACAGCATGAAAACCCGCATCCGCACTGAAGCCGCCGCCCTCTGGACCATTGCCTGGCCTGTCCTGATAGGACAACTGGCCACCGTAGGCATGAGTGTGGCTGACGTCGCCATGACCGGCCACCTCAGTGCGAACGACCTGGCTGCGGCGTCACTGGGCGCAAATGTCTGGGTGATTATCCTGGTCAGCGTGATGGGCATCATGATGGCGGTGAATACCGTCATCGCCCATGAAGTCGGCGCAGAAAATCATGAGCGTGTGCCACACATGGTGCGCCAGGCTTTGTGGCTGGGCCTGGGTGTAGGCCTGGTTGGTTGCGTGCTGTTGAATATCGCCACGCTGGTTTTCAATTACCTGCAACTGGATCCGGCCATCAATGCCAAGGCTTCAGAGTTTGTACATGTCATCAGCCTGGGCATGCCTGCCTTTGCCATGTATCGCGCCCTGTATGGTTACACCACCAGCCTGAACCAGACCAAGCCTGTGATGGTGATTGCACTCGGTGGTTTGGCTTTTAATATCATCATCAACTGGCTGTTTATTTACGGCCATTTGGGTTTCCCCAAGCTGGGTTCTACCGGCTGCGCCATGGCTACCGGTATGGGCCTGTGGCTGATGCTGGGTGCAATGCTATTCTGGATGCGTCGGGCCGAAGCCTACAAAGAGACTTTCCCTTTCAGCCATTATGAATCTCCAAACTGGGCAGAGATACGCTCTACCCTGCGCCTGGGCCTGCCTATAGGTGTTACCTATTTTGCTGAAGTGTCGGCGTTTGGCGCTGTCGGTTTGCTGATTGCCCGCTTTGGCGTGGTACCAGTTTCGGCCAACCAGATCGCTCTGAATTTTTCATCACTGGTGTTCATGGTGCCCCTGAGTCTTGGCATTGCTCTGACCACACGGGTCGGGCAAACCCTCGGGAAGGCGACCCGGAGCGGGCGCGCTTTATCTCCTGGACTGGCTATGCGCTATCGACCAGCTTTGCCGTCATATCGGCATTGGGCATCATGATCTTCCGCGATCTGGTGGCGGCAGCCTATACCTCTGACCCGGCGGTGCAGGCCATGGCATCCGAGTTGCTGCTGTATGCGGCGATCTTCCAGTTGTCTGATGCGGCACAAGTCACGGCATCCTGCGCCATACGCGGCTACAAAGTCACGCGCACGCCGATGCTGATACACCTGATGGCCTTTTATGGCTTTGCCCTGCCTATAGGCTGTGTGCTGGGGTTGGCACCGGCCTGGTTGCCATGGCATCCAGAAGAACCGATGGCGGCACGCGGTTTTTGGATAGGCTTGGTGCTCGGCCTGACGATCGCTGGCTTCATGCTGACTGGCTTGCTGCATAAACTTAGTGAACGCAGGATACGGCAGGCAGCTGGCTTGCCTGGCGCAGTTGCCTGACATCAGTTTTTTTGAAAAAGTTATAAAAGTCATAAAAACAAGGGCCAAGCTATCAATTTGACTACTAAAGACCCGCTATTAACCGGATAACTGCTGTATTTATCAGCAAGATTTCTGGCAATTCAGGCCAGAAACGGTCTGAGGGGCAGGCTTTCCGGTAAAATAGCGGGTTAATCAAATCCAACTGGCAAAACATCATGAGTCTCAAATGCGGCATCGTCGGCCTGCCTAACGTCGGCAAATCCACCCTGTTCAATGCACTGACCAAAGCAGGTATACCGGCAGAAAATTATCCTTTCTGTACTATCGAGCCTAACGTCGGTGTTGTTGAGGTACCTGATCCACGTCTGAAGCAATTGTCTGACATCGTCAAGCCTGAACGCATCCAGAACGCCATCGTTGAATTTGTCGATATTGCTGGCCTGGTGGCCGGTGCCTCCAAAGGTGAAGGTCTGGGCAACCAGTTCCTCGCGCACATCCGCGAAACTGACGCCATCGTCAACGTCGTGCGCTGCTTTGAAGATGACAACGTCATCCACGTTGCTGGCAAAGTCAGCCCGCTCGACGATATCGAGGTTATCCAGACTGAGCTGGCCCTGGCTGACATGGGTACGGTAGAAAAAGCCATCCACCGCGAAAACAAGAAAGCCCGCTCTGGCGATAAAGATGCTTTGAAACTGGTCACCGTGCTGGAACGCATCATGCCAGCACTGAACGATGCCAAACCAGTGCGCGCCCTGGGTCTGGATGCAGAAGAAATGCTGCTGATCAAGCCACTGTGCCTGATCACGGCCAAACCGGCGATGTATGTTGCCAACGTCTCTGACAGCGGCTTTACCAACAACCCATTGCTGGACCAGTTGACTGCCTACGCAGCATCCCAGAATGCCCCTATCGTCGCCATCTGCGCTTCGATAGAATCTGAAATCGCTGACCTCGACGATGCCGACAAGGCAGACTTCCTGGCCGACATGGGCATGGAAGAACCAGGCCTCGACCGCCTGATACGCGCTGCATTCAAACTGCTGGGCCTGCAAACCTATTTCACCGCTGGCGTCAAGGAAGTACGCGCCTGGACCATACACGTAGGTGACACCGCCCCGCAAGCAGCAGGCGTCATCCACACCGACTTCGAACGCGGTTTCATCCGCGCCCAGACGATTGCATTTGATGATTACATCACTTACAAGGGCGAAACCGGTGCCAAGGAAGCAGGCAAGATGCGCGCCGAGGGCAAGGAATATGTGGTCAAGGATGGTGATGTGCTGAACTTCTTGTTTAACGTCTAAATAAGGTCTAAAAGAATCTGGTCAGCATCAGAAAATCCCACAAAAAGCCGCGACATTCGCGGCTTTTGCGCTTACTTTATTGCCCTTGTGTCTGAGATGTAATATTTTAAGTGCTTCGCTGCCCAGCAGCATTCATCACTTCGCGGAGAGAATTTGCCTGATAAATATCCATGCCCCGCCACTTATGCGAGCAAGACATGAATCTTGATGTCCGTACCATCATGCTGATGTGGAGTTGTATTAATCTGCTTGGTGCGGGCATGATGGCGCTCATCAGTTTTCATGCTGACAACGTCAGAGGCGCACGTCAATGGGCACTGGGGCATTGTTGCATGGGCTTAGGTATTTTTACCAGTACCCTGATGTCTCCTGAATGGCCTTTGTTGATTATTGCCAGCGTACCTTTCATCGCGGGTTGTGGCTTTGGTCTTCTCTTTAACGGAATCGAAGCTTTTAAGGGAAAGCGCTGTCATTACTGGGTTCCGGTATGGATAGGCGGACAAATGATGCTGCAAAGCCTGTGGCTGGGCATCGTGCATGACAATGTGCGCATGGTAGTCACCGCCAACTCCCTGCTGGTCAGTGCCATATTCGCTGCCTGTGCGCTGAGTCTGATCGTCAAAGCCACGCAGCCATTAAAAACCGCTTACAACCTCGCCGCAGCGTCCTTTTCATTTATTGCCTTAGTGAGTTTTCTCAGGGCTTTGAATATCCTGCTTAAACCGGCTGAAGAGATTTCCTTGTTTGCACAGGGTAATGTCAATCCGGTGCTCATTGTGCTCGGTGGCTTGTCACAACTATCCATCTCGCTGGCACTAGTTCTACTAATCACTTTCCGGCTGGTCAGTGATTTACGCGAGCAAGCCTCGCATGACAGCCTGACAGGACTGTTGAACCGTCGTAGTTTCGAAGATGAGTCAAAGCGCTTGCTGGCGCGTGCTACCCGGACTGGTGAGACTTTGTCTGTCATCATGATTGATGTTGATTACTTCAAGCGTATCAATGATGTACATGGTCACCAGGCGGGTGATGAAGTATTGCGCCGTCTGGCAGCGCTGTTGCAGTCTGTGGTTCGCAGTGAAGATTGCCTGGCCCGTTATGGCGGGGAAGAGTTTTGTGTTTTACTCACTGGTACTGGCGAACAAGGCGCCGCGCAATTGGCTGAGCGTGTGCGTTCGCTGTATGCTGAATTACAGATAAGCTGGAAAAACGAGGCACTGCAAAGCACTCTGAGTGCTGGCATTGCCGATTCTTTAGGTATTGGCATGAATTTGGCTGCACTGGTAGAGGCCGCAGACCAGGCATTATACCGGGCAAAAAATGCTGGTCGTAACTGCATAGCCTTGTATTCGACAGGCAGTTAAATGCCCTTGTTTAAGGCATGAGTTCGCTGGTTGTTTGAACGGAGAGACAGATTATCCCGGGCATGAAATTCAAGTTGAATGTGCTGCAACTGAATGCGGGCGAAATCCTGATGAGTCGCTTGTGGCAATCCCGGTATATTGCCGGATTAATGAATTTAATTGATATCAGACTATCGATCTGGCGCTAAGTCAGGCGCAAACAATTGAAAATCGGTCGCGAGTAAAAAAACAATTTTATGTGCTGTCGCGTTCGACGATGGAAAAACCTATATCCCTGACCTTGTCTGTTACAGGAATACCATTGACGCGGTCAATGATGAAGCGTGCCGCCAAATTGCCTATAGTCGTACCGTCTATGCGTACACTGGTCAGTGGTGGATCAAGGTCTTTTGAAAATTTCTGGTCACCCAAGCCGATAACTGCCAGTTGTTCAGGTATGGCAATGCCCATCGCGTGGGCTTCTATGATGACACCCAGGGCCATCATGTCCGAACTGCAAAAAATCGCATCGATAGCGGGATCATTCTCCAGCAGGCTACGCAGGCCACTGCGCCCACTCCCTAAGGTAGTCGGGGCTTTAACGATGCATGTAGCAACTTCAGTCGCACCTACCCGCCCCATCCCCATCCCCAAAGCCGCATCAGAAAACGCCTTGTTGCGACGCGCTGCGCGTTCATCATTGGCACTGATGGTGGCCACGCGCTGACGCCCGCGGCTATGCAGATATTTCGCCACTGCCTCACCAATTTTTTCGTGTGAAAAACCAACCAGCATATCTATTGGAGTAGGTGTCAAATCCCAGGTCTCCACTACCGGGATACCGCTGGCAAGCAAACGTTTACGGCCCAATTCTGAACGCATGATGCCGGTCAGGATGACACCATCTGGACGACGTCCTATGATGGCCTCAAGCAAAACATCTTCCCTTGAATTTTCATATCCTGCCTGGCCCAGCATCAATTGATAGCCTTCGTCTGCCAGTGATTTGGTGAGCGACTGCACCATCTCCAAAAATACTGAGCCGGTTATGGTCGGCACAACAGCCGCAACGAGTCGGCTTTTTTTTGACGCCAGGCCACCTGCCAGCAAATTGGGAACATAGCCAGTACGCTCAACCGCTTCACGTACACGTGCCCGAACTGCTGGAGATACAGCATCAGGGGTATTCAAAGCCCGTGAAGCAGTAATCGGCGCAACATTGGCAAGTTTTGCCACATCGCGCAAAGTAAAGCCACCGCTGGAGCGACGACTACGACGCACTGTGTCAGCCGGAAGCAGGTCCGTTTCAAGCTCTTCAGTTGCAGTATCAAGTTTGGCTGTCGTGGTCTTGGATTGCTTGTTTTTCATTCATAAATTATAGCATTGCACATTCAGTCAACCATATGCCAACTGCGACGCCCTTGTTGTCGTTGTTACTGAATTTGCCCGGTTTAAATCAAAAAACCCGAATGCAATGCAATCCGGGTTTTGTCATACAAGGCTAGAAATTCTGAATTTATCCAACTGCGCGTTGGCGCCCTGCCATATGTGAACTGTAGACATCGCCTTTGCTTAAGAGCGTACCTGCTTCAACTGCAACTATCCAACTGTCTGTACTGGCAACCGCAGCAAAATTGGAATGGAAGACGACACTGAAGGCACGATGGATTTCTTCTGCACTGGCATAACCGGCAGCATTTTCATAAGGCAGTGAACCTGTTGCATCACTCAGGGTTTCGACCTGATAACCAAGATGCGCTGCTTCCAAGATGGTGCTGGCATTGCAGTTGTGTGTCATGTAGCCGACTACACTCAGTGTATTGATCTCATTCTTTTTCAGCCAGGCAGCGGCATCGGTGCCAGTAAAAACACTGGCCATGTTTTTTTCTATACGGTGATCAGCGTGACGGCTGGCAACCACGTCATGCAACTCCCAGGTTTTGGAACCACGCGCAAAGATGGGTGAAGTTTCTGGCGCGGAGTGCTGCACCACCAGGACAGGAATACCCGCAGCCTTGGCCACATCCATCGCCCGGCCTATATTTTGCAGGGATACTTGTGGGTCAGGGTAGCTGATTTGCATATTGCCGGTGAAATATTCATTTTGTACATCAATAACGATCAGGGCGCGTTTTACAGGGTTGCTGGCAGTCATGGCATTTCCTTTTGAGGTAAATTCAAGATAGATTCAAGTTTGATTGAATAAAACAGCAGCGCTGTTCATGGGATGTATTTTCAGCCATGCAGGCTCAGAATATAAGTGACCCGATTGCCAATATTCGATACAATCAGGCCATGCTCACATCTACCTCTGATTGCAAGATCAATATCGCGGTGCTGGCCTTTGATGGCATCAGCCCTTTCCATTTGTCTGTTCCCTGCATGGTATTTGGCGAGCATCATGGCGGGCTGGACATGCCCTTGTTCGATCTCAAGGTCTGTCTGGCGCTGCCAGGCAGGACACAGGCTGAAGTGCGCACCAGTGCTGGCTTTGGCATTCATGTGCGGCATGGCCTGCCTGCACTGGGCAAGGCCGACATGGTAGTCATCCCCTCCTGGCATGATGACTTGCGCCCTGCCCCGCCGGCACTGCTGCAGACACTGCGCCATGCACATGCACGGGGTGCACGCATCATAGGTTTATGTCTGGGGGCCTTTGTGCTGGCCGAAGCTGGCTTGCTCGACAAGCGCAGTGCCACCACGCATTGGGCTTTGAGCAAGGCTTTTTCTGAACGCTATCCGAATATCAGCCTGGACCCGAATGTGCTGTATGTCGATCATGGTGATGTTGTCACCTCAGCTGGCACTGCTGCGGGCATAGATTGCTGCCTGCATGTGCTGCGCAGTACCTATGGTGCTGATGTGGCGGCCCATGTTGCCCGGCGTCTTGTGGTAGCACCGCACAGGCAGGGTGGGCAGGCGCAATACATAGAACAACCGGTGCCTGTGCTGGCCACCGATGACCGCCTGGCCAAAGTGCTGGAATGGATGCTGGCTCATCTGGCAGAACCGCAGCAGCTCGATCAACTGGCGCAAAGAGCCTTGATGAGCAGGCGCAGCTTTACCCGCCACTTCCAGCAACAGACCGGCACGACCGTGGGTAAATGGTTATTGAACCAAAGACTGGCGCTAGCCCAGCGTCAGCTAGAAACCAGCAAGCGGTCGATTGATGACATCGCTGCTGATACCGGATTTGGCACAGGACTATTGCTGCGCCGTTATTTCGCCCGTGAATTTGGCCTTTCCCCTTCAGCCTACCGGCATGCTTTCCAAGGGAATGAACGGTAGCCAGACGTCATCAAAAGCATGGGCTTGTGAAGCAACTGGCATGGAATATGCCTGAAACATCAGCATAAATAGAGCTTAGCCATTAAAATAGCCAGAACTCATTTCATAATCAGGAGAGATGCATTCCAGCATATTTCCCGGCTAACTTAATTGCATCAAGACCATGCCCAGCATATTGTCCCTTAGCATTTACCCCATCAAGTCCTGCGCCGGTATCGCGCTGGAGGCGGCCACGCTGACTGAAACCGGCCTCAGTTTTGGAGGCATACATGACAGGGAATGGATGCTGGTCAACCAGCAAGGACAATTCCTGACGCAAAGAGAATTCCCGAAGATGGCTTTGATACGGCCAGAAATCCGTAGTGACGGGCTCTACATCCACGCACCCGGCATGCCTGTGCTGTCCCTGAATCCGCAAGAAGATACCAGCACCACTTCAGTCACGATCTGGGAAGAAAATTTCCCCGCCCTTGATTGCGGTCAGGCCATGGCAGACTGGTTCAGCAAGGCGCTGGATACGCCCTGTCGACTGGTGCGTAGCACGCCACAGACGCAGCGCTATGCGAGTCAGAAATGGACAGGCGACAAACTGGTCGCTACCCGCTTCTCTGATGGCTATCCCATCTTGCTGACGGCATCTGCTTCTCTGGATGACCTCAATCAGAAACTCGAAAAACAGGGTCGCAGTGCGCTGCCCATGAATCGCTTTCGCGCGAATATCGTGCTGGATGGCATAGAAGCTTTTGAAGAAGACTATGCAGAGAATTTTGAGATCGGCAGCCTGATACAACTGCGCCCGGTAAAGCCGTGCCCGCGCTGCCCCATGCCATCAATAGACCAGAGTACAGGTGAGTTTGGTCCTGACCCTATGGATATCCTGCAGACCTACCGCGCCAATCCCCTGGTTGATGGCGGCATCACCTTTGGCATGAATGTTATTGTCGAACAGGGCGTAGGGCAATTGCTGCGTGTCGGTGATGCCATCAATATGAATATCGCCTTCTAATTACAGACCAATATGGAAAGCATGATGCCAGCGCATACCGATGCAGAGCCAGATGAAGCCCCGTCTGCACTACTGGAATTGCAGCATGAAAATCAGGCGCTGCGTGCACGGCTGGACAGCTTGCTTGAACTTGCGCACCGCAATCAAAGCATCATGGCGCGGCACCAGAGTTTTGATCTGAAGATTATTGGTGCTAACAGTTTTCGTGAACTCATCACAAATATTTTCAGTGCGCTGGCGATCACTTCAGAACTCGATGTAGTGTCTCTGGTCTTGTTCGATAAAATGGGCGACTTGCAGCAAATGCTGTGCGACCTGAAGATAGACCTGAATGAATTCCCGCACCTGGTTTTCTTGCGGCATGAAGTAGAACTGAGCCAGCCAGAAACTGCATTGCGCAAACCCCAGTTAGGCCTGTACCAGAGCCTCGCTTATTCATCTTACTTCAGCAGCTTCAATAAAAAACCGGCGAGTATCGCCATCATCCCCATGCGCAGGCAAGGCCGCCTCATTGGCTGCCTGAACCTCGGCAGTTTCAAGGCTGACCGTTTCCAGCCGAACATGGCAACAGATTTTATCGAACGCCTAGGTTCCATCATTGCGATCTGCCTCGAAAACGTCATCAACAATGAGCGCCTGACTTATATAGGCCTGACCGACCCTTTGACGAATGTCAGCAACCGCCGTTATGTCGAACAACGCATGCTGGAAGAAATTGCCCGTGCACGCCGGCAAAGATACAGTATTGCCTGCATGTATCTGGACATCGATTTCTTCAAACAGATCAATGACCGCTACGGGCATCAGGGTGGTGATGATGTGTTGAAAGAGGTTGCAAAAAGAATCAAGAATGAATTGCGTCTCAGCGACACCCTGGGCCGCTTTGGCGGTGAAGAATTTGTTGTGGTGCTGGTCAACACCAATCTGCATGACGCGATACAGGTGGCAGAACGCATACGCAAAAGCATTGCTGGTCAGGATTTTGTCCTGAGTGAAGCGGGCACTTGCCAGGCCACGATATCCATAGGCCTGACCACCATTGATGAAAATACCAATTACGACAATGCCACCAGCATCGCGCGCGACCTGGTGTTGCGTGCTGACCGTGCCCTATATCAGGCTAAAAACGGCGGGCGTAATCAGGTGAGGTGTTTTTAAGCAGACTTATGCTTGCGCAGGCTTTTTGTCGGCCTGCAGTTGTTCGTACTTGGCCTTAAGCTGCTCCGGAGTTTCACGCCACTCAGGATTAAAAGGAATACAACTGACCGGGCACACCTGCTGACACTGCGGCTCTGTGTAATGACCTACACATTCAGTGCATTTATGTGGATCGATCTCATAAATTTCCGGCCCCATGTAGATGGCGTCGTTAGGGCATTCGGGTTCGCAGACATCGCAATTGATGCAATCGTCTGTAATCATCAGGGCCATGTCTTCACTTTCATGTGCTGATTATTCAGCACGTACTAATTAACTACTTGTCTTCTCGGCCAGCAAAGCAACTTTCTTCTTCAACCAGCGGTCCACTGAAGGGAAAACAAATTTTGACACGTCACCGCCAAACATGGCGATCTCACGCACTATCGTACCTGAAATAAATTGATACTGATCAGACGGGGTCAGGAACAGGGTTTCTACATCAGGCAGCAGATAACGGTTCATGCCTGCCATCTGGAATTCATATTCAAAGTCAGACACGGCGCGCAAACCGCGCACGATGACGCGTGCATCATTCTTGCGCACAAAGTCTTTCAGCAAACCAGAGAAGCTCTCTACCTTCACATTTGGATAATGGCCCAGCACTTCATTGGCAATTTCCAGGCGTTCATCGAGGGAGAAAAATGGATTCTTGCTTTTGCTATCCGCCACACCCACCACCAAAGTATCAAAAAGACCAGAGGCGCGACGCACCAGATCTTCATGACCGCGTGTCAGCGGATCAAATGTTCCCGGATAAACGGCTGTGACCATCTTCACTCCCTTTTTTCGCAATCTGCATAAGGATATGCACCAAGTTGAGCAGGCATTATGCCTGATTTTCGTGCGCCTCATGCGGCAAAATGTTGCGTTGCAGTATATGGAAGTACACACTACCTGCTTTATCTGCGCGGATAACTTGCCATCCACTTAATAATTTAGCCAATTTTTCATCTGTCGCTACGTCGCCAGAAGAGATAGTCAGTGAAAATTCTGATTCGACATAAATACAGCCCTTAGCGCTCAGCAATGGCGCACAGGCTGGCAGGACACGCTCCAGCCAATCCTGCTCAAAAGGAGGATCAAGGAAAATCACATCCATTTTCTGAGCCTGGTTTGCCATGCCCTCGACTACCTTGAGTGCATCTGCCCTCAGCAGCTTGCATTGGCTGGCTTGCAATTTATCCCGCACTTGCTCCAGTTGTTTATAAGCTGGCGTATGCGCTTCCACCATGATGACTTGCGCTGCACCACGGCTGGCGGCTTCAAAACCCAGGGCGCCACTACCTGCGAACAGGTCCAGGCAATGCACACCTGTCCAGTTACTGTGCAGCAAGTGATTGAGCCAGTTGAACAGGGTTTCCCGGACGCGGTCTGGCGTAGGGCGTAACCCCTCGGCATCAACCACGCTGAGCAGGCTGCGCTTCCACGCACCGCCTATGATGCGGACTTGATGGTGTTGACGTTTTACCGGTGTGGCTTTTGCGGCCGCGTTTTTTATTTTTTTATTACTATTTTTTTCATTGCATGCTTGCTACGGCTAAATCAGTTTATCTTGCGCTGTCTGTTAAAATGGCAGCATTCTAATATCAGGGCTGGCTATTTTGCCGCCCGCACTCCCAAAATATCCCGATGTTTAGTTTTTTCAAAAAGAAGCCCAAAGAAGAGGCGCCAGTTGTTGTGGCTGATCCGGCACCGCTAGTCACTGCGCCAGGCAGTCATGAGGCTGTTGTTCCTGCGCCAGCGGCTGAAGTTACGTCACTTGCTACATCACTTCAGACTCCCGCCAAGGCAGAAGTACTTGCCGCCAAGCCGCAAGAACCTGAACAAAAACGCTCATGGTTAAGCCGCCTGAAAGCCGGGCTGGCCAAAACATCCTCGAATCTTACCACCCTCTTCATCGGTGCCCGCATTGATGATGATTTGTATGAAGAACTCGAAGCTGCCCTGCTGACCTCGGATGCGGGTGTAGAAGCCACCCAGTTCCTGCTCGATGGCCTGAAGAAAAAGGTCAAGGAAGAAAAGCTGACTGATGCCGAGCAAGTCAAGGCGGCCCTCAAAGCCCTGTTGCTGGAATTGCTGACACCCTTGCAAAAACCGCTGGAACTGGGTCGTTACCAACCCCTGGTCATGATGATCACCGGTGTCAATGGTGCGGGCAAGACCACCACCATAGGCAAGCTGGCCAAACACATGCAAAGCCACCAGCAGTCGGTATTGCTGGCTGCGGGCGACACCTTCCGTGCGGCAGCGCGTGAGCAATTAACGATCTGGGGCGAGCGCAATAATGTCACTGTCATCGCGCAAGAATCCGGCGACCCGGCGGCGGTGGCGTTTGATGCGGTGGCATCTGCCCGTGCCCGTGGCACAGATGTGGTCATGGTGGATACGGCTGGCCGCCTGCCTACCCAGTTGCATCTGATGGAAGAACTCAAAAAGATCAAACGCGTCATCGCCAAGGGCATGGATGGCGCACCACAAGAAGTCTTACTCATCATCGACGGCAACACTGGCCAGAACGCCCTGGCCCAGGTCAAGGCCTTTGACGATGCGCTGCAACTGACTGGCCTGGTCATCACCAAACTTGATGGCACAGCCAAAGGTGGCGTGCTGGCAGCAATCGCCAAGAACCGCCCTGTGCCTGTGTATTTCATCGGTATAGGCGAGCAGATTGAAGATTTGCAGCCGTTTAACGCCCAGGAATTTGTTGACGCCCTGCTCAGTTAATTGCTCATAAAAGGTCTAACGCGATCATGATTGAATTTGAACACGTCAGCAAACAGTATTCGCAAGATGTGTATGCACTCAAAGATGTTTCATTGTCAATTGCCGCCGGTGAATTGATCTTCCTGGCTGGCCCATCTGGTGCTGGTAAATCGACCTTGTTGAAGATGATTGCAGGCATAGAGAAACCGACGGCGGGGCATGTCAGGGTCAATGGCCAGGACATAGGAAAGCTCAAAACCAGCAGCCTGCCTTATCTGCGCCGCAAGCTGGGCCTGATTTTGCAGGACCAAAAATTACTGACTGACCGCCACGTGCTGGCGAATGTCATGCTACCCATCATCGTCACTGGTGCCTCCCATGCTGAAGCTGAGACCCGCGCCCGCATTGCGCTGGAAAAAGTCGGCCTGCCGGACAAGGCTTATTCTTTGCCGCTGGCATTATCTGGTGGTGAGCAGCAGCGGGTAGCGATAGCCCGCGCCATTGTCAACCGGCCACAGATCATCCTGGCGGATGAACCTACCGCCTTCCTCGACCGTGATAATGCCAACAAGGTATTGAGCGCGCTGAAGGCTTTCCAGAGCGCCGGTGTCACCTGCATTATCTCCAGCCATGATGAACAATTTCTCGATCAGGCCAGCCGTGTGATTTACCTGAGCCAGGGCCAGGTCGTCAGCACCTGGAAATCCTCACTGGCCGCATGATCCTGCATTACAGAATAACAAGGAAGAATTCATGACCAACTGGTTTCGTCAACACTTGTTCGCCATCAAGAGCGCCTTCGCCCATCTGCGTGGCAGCCCGGGCAATTTCCTGTTCAATGTACTGGTGGTCGCCATTGCACTGGCGCTGCCGATCGCTGGCCTGACCCTGATAGAAAATATACGTCCTATCTCTTCGCAACTGTCCATAGAACCTGAGATCAGCATCTTCGTCAGCCCGGACACACCGAGGGCAACGGCCACCGCCTTGTCGATACCACTGAAGAAATTGCTGAAAGAAAGAAACATCACGGCCAACCTGAACTTCATTCCCAAGGACAAGGCCCTGGCCAGCCTGGAGCAATCATCCAATCTGGCGGAAGTCTTGTCTACCCTGGGTGGCAATCCCCTGCCGGACGCCTATGTCTTGTCCATGTCGAATAGTGATGCTGGCAAGATAGAAGCGCTGGTCGAAGAAATAAAGCAAATGCAGGACGTCGATGTCGTGCAACTCGACTCTGCCTGGGTCAAGCGCCTGGCAGCACTGGTGCAAATCATGCAACTGGGTCTGATGTTCCTGGCCGCCACTCTGGGTGTGGTGGTGATCGTGGTGGTATTTAATGCCACTCGCCTGCAAGTGATTTCACACAGGGCAGAAATTGCCGTATCGCGCCTGTTGGGTGCGACCAACAGTTTCATCCACAAACCTTATTACTATACCGGCGCCTTGCTGGGCCTGTTGGCCGGAGGCCTGGCATTGGGCTTGATTGCTGCTTCCCTGCAACCCTTGAACAAGGCAATCGCCGAATTTGCTAAATTATATGCCTCAGAATTCCATCTTGTTCCGTTGGGTATCGTACAGAGCGCCATACTCCTTGCTGTTAGCATGTTGCTTGGCCTGATTGGTGTTTTTCTGTCAGTAAGAAGGCAGTTGGCTAGCGCCAGCTAAATTTTTGACACCTGTCTCACAATAAATTGACTGCTGTTTCGTCTCCATAGTGCTGACCTCTGTGTTTGGCAATGTCTGGCACCGTGGCACCAGCCTGCACATCCAGGTTTTGCAACAGGCTTTTACAATTTGCATCGAATTGATTGCAACTTTCCACCCAGGCGTCTATCTAAGCACTATATATGCTGTAAATGAATGCTTGTTTTTCAATAGATTTATTTGATGAACTTCATAGAATCTGAGTATTAGCACTCTTCTCAAGAGAGTGCTAATATAGGAACTTGAAAGTGCCAAAAGGAGTAATTGATACTCTTAAGGCAGCAATAAGGAGGAAAAATGGCAACTACATCGACACAATTGATCCCTGCAACCGACAGCACTGCGCTGGCTCTAGGCTTTAGTGGCACGCTGGGTAATATTGATGCCTATATCTCTGCAGTCAACCGTCTGCCTATGCTCACGCATCAGGAAGAGATAGACTTTGCGAACAAATTGCGTAATGACAATGACCTGGCTGCTGCGCAGCAACTAGTTATGTCACATCTGCGCCTTGTCGTATCAATCGCTCGCGGTTACCTCGGCTATGGCTTGCCCCATGCAGACTTGATTCAGGAAGGCAATATCGGCCTGATGAAAGCCGTCAAACGCTTTGATCCTGACCAGGGCGTGCGCCTGGTGTCCTATGCGATGCACTGGATCAAGGCTGAAATGCATGAGTACATTTTGAAAAACTGGCGCCTGGTCAAAGTAGCAACGACCAAAGCACAGCGCAAACTGTTCTTTAACCTGCGCAGCCATAAAGAAGGCCTGGACGCGATGACACCAAAGCAAATTGATGCACTGGCATCAACGCTGGATGTCAAGCGCGAAGAAGTCATCGAAATGGAAATGCGTTTGTCCGGCCATGATATTGCTCTGGATGCACCTACGGATGATGACGATGAGAAATTTGCACCCATCGCTTATCTGAAGACTGAATCTGACGAGCCTACCCGTGTGCTGGAAACACGCCAGTATGACCGTCTGCAAAGCGAAGGCCTGGAATCTGCATTGTCCAAGCTGGATGCGCGCTCACGCCACATCATAGAATCACGCTGGCTGAAGAATGATGATGGTACAGGTGCCACCCTGCATGAACTGGCTGACGAATACGGTGTTTCTGCCGAGCGCATACGCCAGATCGAAAGCGCAGCCCTGAAGAAAATGAAGGGCAGCCTCAGCAGTTTTGCATAATCAAAACAGGCTGCAGCAATGAAAAAGGCACTCGCGAGAGTGCCTTTTGTTTTATCCAGCGGCTTTGTGGTCAGTTTTGCGGTCGATTTCGCGACCTGAGCACCACCTGCTTTGTATTTTCTGCTGATTTACTTCAGCAGTATCTTCAAATCATGGGCAACAACTTCTGCCCCTGGCCATGGCGCAGGAATAAGCGTATGCGCCCCTGAGGGTCAAATACATAGCTGCCCGCAGTATGGTCCATGGTATAGCTGCCGGGGGTTTTACCTTCCACCTTTTGATAAAACACCTTGAATTCTTTGGCTACCTTGGCCGTTGCAGCGGCATCGCCATACAAGCCCAGGAAGCGCTTGTCAAAATTGGGGACGTAGTTGGCCAGCAAGGTCTGGGTATCGCGTTCAGGGTCCAGGGTCACAAACAGCACCTGCACCTTGTCCGCATCCGTGCCCAGTAATTTCATGACATTGGCCATTTCCACCATGGTGGTCGGGCAGACATCCGGGCATTGGGTATAGCCAAAAAAGATCACTACCGCCTTGCCCTTGAAGTCTGCCAGCGTACGTGCCTTGCCAGTATGATCTGTCAGCGCAAAGTCTTTGGCGTAATCGAGGCCGGTCAAGTCAGTGTTATTGAATTTTTCCTGGGCCGGGGCGCAAGCAAGCAGGCTCAGCGCCATCAGCATACTGGCCAGGTGCTTCAGAATTTTCATAGCTTGATATAGTGATCAATCAACAAGGCTGCAAACAGCAGGGACAGGTAAATAATGGAATAGGCAAACGTCTTGCGCGCCAGCACGTCATCATAGTGCTTGTAAATACGCCATGCATACCAAAGGAAAATCAGACCCAGGATAATCGCGCTGACCAAATAAATCAGGCCACTCATGTGTACCGCATAGGGCAGCATGGTGGTAGCAAACAGAGCAATGGTATACAGCCAGATATGGAAGCGGGTAAATTCCAGGCCATGGGTAATTGGCAACATCGGCAGGCCGGAACGCGCATAATCATCGCGCCTGTACATTGCCAGCGCCCAGAAATGCGGTGGCGTCCAGACAAAAATGATCAAGACCAGCAACCAGGCCTGCATAGGCACATCGTTTGCGACAGCTGCCCAGCCCAGCGCTGGTGGCATGGCACCTGACAAACCACCAATGACGATATTTTGTGGTGTCGCCGGTTTCAGGATGATGGTGTAAATGACGGCATAGCCAACGAAAGTGACGAAGGTCAGCCACATGGTCAGCGGATTGACCATGGTATACAAGACCCACATGCCCATGCCACCGATGACGCCGGAGAATACCAGAGTCTGCGGCACTGTAATCTCACCCTGGGCTGTTGCACGGCGTGCAGTTCTTGCCATACGGGAATCAATTTCTTTTTCCACCAGGCAATTTACGGCGAAAGCAGCGCCTGCCAGCAGCCAGATACCTACAGTGGCAGCGACAACTACACGCCAGTCCGGCAAATCTGGCGTTGCCAGGAACATGCCGATGACGGCGCAAAATACCGCGAGCTGTGTTACACGGGGCTTGGTCAAAGCCCAGTACTGAGCCAGTCGGTTGGAAGGCAAACTTAAAGTGGTCATGATCTATCTTTGGCAGCGGCAAGGCTCACATGCCTTATGCGGTAGTTTAACATGGTCAGCAAAAGCACGAGCATGGCAGCCATCCCATTATGCAAAACTGCCAGCAGCAAAGGCCAGGAAAAAAAGACGGTAGAAATGCCGATGATGAATTGAGCAACAATTGCGAGCAAGATATGGCGGCCCAGCTTTTCCAGCCCCGTAATCTTGCGCGCCCTGAGCGCGGCCCACAGACAGACTGCGACTACCAGCAAGGCAAAGTTCCTGTGCACCCAGTGTATGGCAACCAGGGCATTGAAAGGCAGGTAATCACCATTTACAGTCTGGCCGAGCTGACGCCACAGGCTGAAACCATGTTCAAAGTCCATCGCCGGTATGACCTGGCCATTGCACATGGGGTAATCCTGGCAAGCCAGAGCAGCATAGTTAGTACTTACCCAACCACCCAGGCTGATTTGCACAAACACCAGCACTAAAGCCAGGCTGGCTGGCCATAGCATGCGCCTGCCATCGGCGGCGGCAATGCTGCGGCCCGGCAGCGAGCTGCTTTGCTGTTCCAGGCTGGCACTGAGCAGTGCCAGCAAACCCATGCCGAGGATGAGGTGAGTGGTCACTATGACGGGTTGCAGCTTGAGGGTGACAGTCCAGGCGCCGAATGCACCTTGCAGGCAAACAAAGAACAGCAGGAAGGTGGCCATCCAGGGACTGCTTGCAAGCTGGCGGCGGCGCACCCAGGCGATCGCCATCTGGGCAATAATCAGTATGCCCACACTCATCGCCAGATAGCGGTGCACCATTTCTATCCAGGCTTTTTGTAAAGTCACGGGGCCAGTTGGCATGGCAATTTCTGCCGCCTTGATCGCGGCATGGGATTGCAAGGGGTTGGATTGACCATAGCAACCCGGCCAGTCCGGGCAACCCAGACCAGAATCTGTCAGGCGGGTGAATGCGCCAAACATGATGAGCTCAAAAGTCAGGGTGACAGTGACCGCAATGAGCTTGCGGTATTTATTCTTTTCCCTGGACAAGAACACCGTAGCCGCCGGTATTACCGCGACCATCAGTGCTGTCAATGCTATCTGCAACCACATGATTATTTAACCTATCGCTGACGCACGCAATAATTTGCTGAGGTCTTTTTTAATCTTGTTGGCATCTGCATTTTTTTGGTAACGCATCATCAGATTGCCTAGCGGATCTATGAGGTAAATATGGTCGCTGATCTGGGTATCGCTCTCGGTCGGCAACCAGGCCTTGAGGGCGGCAGGATCAACCTTCAGCATACGGGCCCCATCATGCTGGCGTATCAACATGGTGTCGATGGGAGCATCGTCGGTGATCAGCCAGACGCGCTCTATCCTGTCCATTTCCTTGCCCTGGGCGGTGCGCAACTGGCGGATGTCATACATTCTTTTCTGGCAAGCCTCAGCACAGGCACCGCTATCTACCTGCAGCATCAGCCATTTGCCTTTATAGGCTTCCAGACCAATCACGGGATCAGTCGCCGCCGCGCCCAGCAGATGCC
The DNA here is from genome assembly GCF_009937955.1 of Undibacterium sp. KW1. NCBI lineage: Bacteria > Pseudomonadati > Pseudomonadota > Betaproteobacteria > Burkholderiales > Oxalobacteraceae > Undibacterium > Undibacterium sp. KW1. Next base: position 5,576,508 of record NZ_AP018439.1, read on the forward strand.
CGGCCAGCTTGGGCATGGGGTAGTTGCGCGGGTCAAGTATGGTGCCGTAATTGGTGCGGCCCTCAGGCTTGATGACATAGTAGGTCAGGTAAGAAAAAACCATGGGAGCAGCACAGACTGCCAGCACCATCAATAATTTCCAGCGACCACGCGACTTTTGCTTTTCAGTTTTTTCCACGACGAAATCCAGTAACAACAAAAAATAATAAGGCCATCAGAGCCAGTGCATACCATTGAAAGGCATAGCCCCTGTGTTTGTCAGCACCCGCCGAAGGCATCGGCCATTCGCGCGAGAGACCATCGTTTTCCAAAGAAGTTTGTTCCAGCACAAAGGGATAAAACTCCCAGCGCGTCTGTTTTGCCAATGCTTCAACATCGATATTTTGCAGCAGGCTGCCAGGTTTGACCGCCTCGGCCTGGCCGAGTTGCATTACCCGCTCCAACCTGTCCCTGAGTATACCTTCCAACATGACTTGACCGCCTGGAACCGGAATATCCGGCACATGCATCCTGTCACGCGCATCACGCGGGTGCCAGCCGCGGGCGATCAGGACATACTTGCTGCTATTGGCCAGTTTGAAAGGCATCAGCACATACAAACCTGCTTTTCCCTGCAGGGGACGGTTATCCAGATACAAGGGCCATTCGCGTATGAATTGCCCGCTGACTTGCAGCTTGCGAAACGCCAGCAACTGTCCAGGCGGCGTTTGCGCATTCAATGCCAGCGCAGGCAAATGCTGGCGCTCGGCCATTTGCGCTGCAAGCGTTTCTTTTTCCTCTGCCCTGTGGGTCTGCCATTGCGCCAAAGCGATGCCCAGGCTGATCAACAGCAGGCTGGCGATAAACGGAATCAGTCGGAAGCGGAAGGAAATAGGCATTCAGGTATTAAGGTATTACAATGCAGGAGTCGATCAATTAAAGTATCAACAATAACCAAGTATGAGAATTCTTGTCGCCATCGCTTTTTTCCTTATCCTGTTCAGCCTGGGGTCTGCCCTGGTTTATCTGATGAAAGACAAGGGAAAAAGCAATCGTACGGTCAAGGCACTAGCCTTCAGGGTGGGGTTTTCCATCACGCTGTTTTTGCTGATCCTGCTGGCCAACCATTTTGGCTTGATACAACCTACCGGTATCAGGTAAGTCCGTCCCGGATTTCAGGGACGTAAGGGTTCTAACACCACCAGCTATTCAGGCATTTCCATATATGTAAAAAAGCCGCACTAACTGTGCGGCTTTTTTTACGCTACTGCTTGCTATTACAGCCAGTAGACCACGACATACAGACCCAGCCAGACCACGTCAACAAAGTGCCAGTACCAGGCAGCGCCTTCGAATGCGAAGTGGTGTTCAGGTGTGAAATGACCTTTCATGACACGATACAGGACAACCGACAACATGATCGCACCCATGGTCACATGGAAACCGTGGAAACCGGTCAGCATGAAGAAAGTGGAACCATAGATACCAGAAGTCAGTTTCAGGTTCAGTTCGCTATACGCATGCATGTATTCGTAAGCCTGGAAGCCCATGAACACTGCACCCAGCAAGACAGTAGCAAACAACCAGAATGCTGTCTTGGCACGATGGCCTTCACGCAAGGCGTGGTGAGCAATCGTCAGCGTCACGCCGGAAGTCAGCAACAAGGCCGTATTGATCGTTGGGATAGGGAAAGGGCCCATGGTCTTGAAGGCTTCGACTGTACCAGCCGGGCCCACATTACCCCAGTTCGCAGCAAAATCAGGCCACAGGACTTTGTGATCCAGATCAGCCAGCCAGGGCATGGAGATTGTACGTGCATAGAACAAGGCACCAAAGAAGGCTGCAAAGAACATCACTTCAGAGAAAATGAACCAGCTCATGCTCCAGCGGAAGGAGACATCAATACGCGCACTGTATTTACCGCCTTCAGATTCAGCAATCGCATCACCAAACCATTTATACAAGACCACCAGTGTCAGGATAATACCGGCGAAGTTCAGGTAAGAACCCCAGGCCATGCCATTGACCCAGGCAGAAGCACCGATCATGGTCAGCAATAAGGTGGTGCCACCAAGTACTGGCCATTTGGATGGGCCAGGCACAAAATAGTATGGCGCATTAGCGTGTTGAGAACTCATTTCCATCTCCCGATGCAATTTAATGTACTACTTGAATTGTTATTTTGCGACTACATGTCTGACTATCATGATCAGCACTGAAATAAAAATCAGCGCACCTATGATGCCGGCAATAATCACGTGAACAGGATTCAACTGCGCTGCATCCTGCTCATAATCTGTTTTCTTACGTATTCCCAGAAACGACCAGAATACGGCTTTCATTGTTGCGAAAAACGAAGCCTTACGCTTGCTTGCTTCTTTCAAATCAGTCATGACTTACCCTGCCCTTCTCCAGCTACGCCGGTTGCTGCCTGTGGCTTGACGCCAACTTCAAAGAAGGTATAAGACAAGGTAATCGTCTTCACATCTTTAGGCAGGGCCGGGTCCAGATAAAACACTACCGGCATTTGCCGCGCTTCATTTGGCCCCAGGGTTTGCTGCTTGAAACAAAAGCATTCCATCTTCTTGAAGTAATTGCCAGCCTGTTGTGGAGCGTAGCTGGGTATGGCCTGCGCATCCATTTTGTAAGACTGCTTGTTGACTACTTCATAAACGATTTGTGTCATTTCACCGGGGTGCACTTTCATGCTCGCCACGGTAGGACGAAAACGCCACGGGCCCTGCGTATTTGCATCAAACTCCACCGTCACTTCACGGCTTCTGTCTATCTGGGAATTGGAAATCTCTTTAACCGAGATATCCTTGGGCGTCAGTATATTCACACCCGTCAATTCACAAATCTGCTTGTAGATGGGCACCAGTGCGTAACCAAATCCAAACATCAGAACCGCGATCACCAGCAACTTGCCCAGCATTTTGGCATTCAGCTTGTTCTTGCCAGCGACGCCGGATTCCTCTTGCAACATGAAGCTATCCTATCAACGTAACCAGGTTTGCTTGATGAAGACACCGGCAAAAAACACCAGTGCCACAGAAAACAAAATGATGGCAGTTCGCAAGTTATTCGGTTTTTTTCGATTACTCATTTTTTGTCTTGCTCCGGCAAAACCGGAGCAAGCCTCAGCTGCACTACATTATTTGAATTCTGGTGGTTCTTCAAAAGTGTGGAAAGGCGCAGGGCTAGGCACTGTCCATTCCAGGCCTTCAGCACCATCCCATGGTTTCGCTTCTGCTGGTATGCCGCCTTTGATGGACGGGATAACCACTGCCAGGATGAAGTACACCTGCATCAGACCAAAACCAAACGCACCGATAGTGGCAATCTGATTGAAGTCAGTGAACTGCGCTGGGTAATCAGCATAACGTCGTGGCATACCGGCCAGACCCAGGAAGTGCATAGGGAAGAAGGTCACGTTGAACAAAATCAGCGAACCCCAGAAGTGGATCTTGCCGCGCGTTTCGTTGTACATGAAACCTGTCCATTTTGGACCCCAGTAGTAGTAACCGGCGAACAATGCAAACAGGGAACCCGCCACCAATACATAGTGGAAGTGGGCAACCACGTAGTAAGTATCCTGCAACTGTATGTCAATCGGGGTCACCGCCAGGATCAGACCTGTGAAACCGCCCATGGTGAACACGAAGATGAAGCCGACTGCAAACAACATAGGTGTCTCGAAAGTCATCGAGCCTTTCCACATTGTTGCAACCCAGTTAAACACTTTCACGCCGGTAGGTACCGAGATCAGCATGGTGGCATACATGAAGAACAACTGTGCTGTCACTGGCATACCGGTTGTAAACATGTGATGCGCCCAAACGATGAAGGACAGGATCGCGATGGATGCGGTTGCATACACCATCGACGCATAACCGAACAAAGGCTTGCGGGCAAATGCAGGAACGATCTGGGAAACGATACCGAAGGCTGGCAAAATCATGATGTACACCTCTGGATGTCCGAAGAACCAGAAAATGTGTTGGTACATGACAGGGTCGCCGCCGCCAGCCGCATTAAAGAAGGACGTACCGAAATGACGGTCAGTCAGCGTCATCGTAATCGCACCGGCCAGAACCGGCATAACAGCGATCAGCAGGTAGGCAGTAATCAGCCAGGTCCAGCAGAACATCGGCATCTTCATCAAGGTCATGCCAGGAGCGCGCATGTTCAGGATGGTAGTGATGATGTTAATGGAACCCATGATGGAAGACGCACCCATGATGTGGACCGCGAAAATCGCCATATCCATGCCTGGGCCCATTTGTGTGGACAATGGTGCATAAAGTGTCCAGCCAGCAGCAGTTGCACCGCCAGGAACAAAGAAAGAACCCATCAACAGCAGAGCTGCTGGAGGCATCAGCCAGAACGAGAAGTTGTTCATACGCGCGAACGCCATATCAGACGCGCCGATCTGCAGCGGGATCATCCAGTTGGCAAAACCAACGAAAGCCGGCATGATCGCGCCGAACACCATGACCAGACCATGCATGGTGGTCAGCTGGTTAAAGAACTCCGGTTGCATGAGCTGCAATCCAGGCTGGAACAATTCACTGCGAATGCCCAGGGCCATGACGCCACCGGCCAGCAACATCGTGAAAGCGAACCACAGATACAAACTACCGATATCTTTATGGTTGGTGGCAAACAACCAGCGCTGGAAACCATGTGGATGGTCATGCGCGTGGTCGTGAGAGTGATCGTGAGCGTGATCAACTGTAGTAGTGCTCATCTTTTCTCCTGTTCTTCCTGTTTATTACTTACGCGCAGCCAAAACTTCAGCTGGTTGGACGATGTTTTCAGCAGCCTTGTTAGACCAGTTATTGCGGGTATAAGTGATTACAGCAGCAATTTCTGTGTCAGACAAAGTAGCCTTCCAGGCTGGCATGCCGCCCTTACCATTCAGCAAAATACCGATTTGAGCTGCTTTAGGACCGGTCACAACAGCAGAGCCATCGATTGCAGGGAAAGCACCTGGCACACCCTTACCGGTAGCCTGATGGCAGGCCACACAGTTTGCTGTATAGACTTTTTCGCCACGTTGTTTCAGCTCATCGACAGTCCAGACCTTGCTTGGATCATCTGCCTTGGCAGCCATTTCTTTTTTCTTGGTATCCACCCATTTTTTGTAGTCATCGTCAGAAACGACATTGACAACGATAGGCATGAAGGCATGTTCTTTACCGCACAGCTCTACGCACTGACCACGGTAAGTACCGATTTTTTCAGCCTTGAACCAGGTGTCACGGACAAAACCAGGAATCGCATCCTGTTTCACGCCAAAGGCAGGGATAGTCCATGCATGGATAACGTCATTGGCGGTGGTAATAATGCGGACTTTTTTGTTGACCGGTACCACGACTTCATTATCGACTTCGATGAGGTAATTGTCGCCGCGTTTTTCTGTAGGTTCTACGCCAGGTGCGCCAACTTGCGTACGGGGAGTCGCCAGTGTCGAGAGGAAGGAAATGCCTTCGCCCTCACCCTTCAGGTAATCATAGCCCCATTTCCATTGCATGCCCGTGGCTTTAATGGTGATGTCGGCGTTCGAGGTATCTTTCATTGCAACAACAGTTTTTGTTGCTGGCAAAGCCATGACGATAACGATGATGAAAGGCACAACTGTCCAGGCGATCTCAACAGCAGTACTTTCGTGGAAAGTAGCTGGCTTATGGCCGACAGACTTGCGGTGTTTCAGAATGGAATAAAACATCACCCCGAAAACTGCCACAAAAATGACCATGCAGATAACCAGCATCAGGTTATGGATGGAATAGATTTGCTCCGCAATTTGCGTAACAGGTGGCTGCAGATTCAACTGCTTGACTGCCGGACCGCCCTTCATATCCACTACCGGACCATTGACCACCGCCCAAGTTGGCAGACTAGCAGCCAAGAGCGAGGCACCCAGCATGAACGACTTTAATCGCTTAGCATGTTTCATGAATTTCCCCAAAACCCGATTAGAATTCTTTTAACAGAGCGCCAGGGACACAGATTCAAAAAATTTTCATATGCGTTCCGGCAACTTCCACAACTGCAAGAGTATAAGGCGTAAAGCAGGGCGATATCAAGCAGAATACATGAATGACATCTATGATCTCGCTCAAATGTCACAAAGATTTATGAAGAAATTTTACAGTTTTTCGGCTTTTTTTGATCTGGATTAAGGTGATTTTTTAGGCAAATCAAAACGGACTATGGATTCTCCGGCGGCAGTTTTGCGGTTCACAGGCCGGAAAGCATGGCCGTAAACCACTTCCAGCGTCAGGGCTATGCGTCCATCGACATCTTTGCGCTTATCCAGCGCTGCCAGCAAGCGCGCATGGGCTTTGCGGCCCAGCAAGGCTTGCCTGCGTGTCATCAATGGATTGCCCCCGAGGGCGCGCACGTCTTCCAGCAATTTATCGGCACTGGCATAAGTCAGCGTGATTTTTTCCATATCCATGACGGGCGTGGAGAAACCTGCATTGACCAGCATATCGCCAAAATCATGCATATCAACAAAGGGGAGTATGTGTGGCAAATCGTCCACTTCGGCAAAGGCCTGGCGCAATTCCACCAAGGTATCCGGACCAAAGCATGAAAACATCAGCAGGCCATCAGTGCGCAAAACCCTGCGCCATTCGGCGAACACCAGGTCAGGCTGGGGATGCCAGTGCAATGCCAGATTCGACCAGATCAGATCCACGCTGGCATTTGCCATAGGCAGACGGGCAAAATCAGCGCATAGTAAATACTGGCTGGACTCCTGGCGCAAGGCTGCGGGCGTCCATTTGGATAACAAACGCCCGACTGCGCTCCTGGCCGCCAGATGCTTGTGCTTGCCCGCCTCCAGCATGGACAAAGAAGCATCAATGCCGTAAGCCAGTGCAGCAGGATAACTTTTTTGTAATTCAGCAATATCATCTGACTCGCCACAACCGGCATCCAGGACAGCGGCAGGCTGGATTTTGACGAGTTCCAGTTTTTCACGCATGCGCGTGGCTATTTCGCGACGCAAAAAGTCGGAAGGGCGGATTTTTGTCGCATCGGCAAACAGGCGGCGCACCAGTTGCAGATTGATAGGAGCACTCAACATAGGCAAAATAATAATGAATTACGTTATTCTTTAAGCTGGCAGTTTACACGCTTGTATACACTCATGCGCTCATGATCACAGACAAACTCAAAATGACCTGGAAAAGAGGCCTGGCTGCCCTGATACCAAATTCCTGCGCCCTGTGCCGCATGGATAGCAGCGAAGTGGTTTGCCACACATGCCATGCCCGCTATTTCCAGACCGGGCAGACCAGATGCCTGCAATGTGCCCTGCCCTTGCCGCCCGCCAGTGCCAGCCCACGCTGTGGAGATTGTCTCAGCAATCCACCAGCTTTTGACCGCACACTGAGCGTCTGCGACTATGCCGCGCCTCAGGATCAGTTGGTACTGTCTTTGAAGTTTGCCCATCAACTGGCGCTGGCGCCCTGGTTCGCCCGCATGCTGAGGGATAGCATATTGCAGCAGCAAGGCCATGAATTGCCGGATCTGCTGTGTGCCGTGCCCCTGGGTAAAGACCGGCTGGCGGAGCGCGGCTTCAACCAGGCCTGGGAAATTACCCGCCCACTGGCGAAGCATCTGGGCATAGCGGCCAACATGCATCTCCTGCAACGCAGCAGGAACACTGCGATGCAAAGCAGCTTGCCAAATGCCGCCAGGGCGCGCAATGTCAAAAATGCCTTTTGTGTCGATGAAAGCCAGCAAGAAAGCCTGCGCGGCGCGCATGTGGGTATCGTCGATGATGTCATGACTACTGGCATGACCCTGCATGAAATCGCTACAATGCTGAAACGTTACGGTGCCGCCAAAGTGACAGCTTATGTTTTTGCCCGCACCCTTCCCCATATTCACTAAGGAATCAACTTGTTTCACGTCGTCCTGGTCGAACCAGAAATACCGCCAAATACTGGCAACATCATCCGCCTCTGTGCCAACACTGGTGTGCAACTACATTTGATAGAGCCACTGGGCTTTCCCCTGGACGATAGCAAGATGAAACGCGCAGGTCTTGATTATCATGACTATGCGACCATGAAAGTGCATAAGAACTGGGCAGAATTCTGTGCCAGTGAGCAGCCCGACAGCAGCCGCATGTTTGCCATGACCACCCACGGCTCCACTGCTTTTGCAAACCTGGCCTTCCAGCCAGGCGATTATTTTGTGTTTGGTGCAGAAACCCGTGGCCTGGCACCTGAATTGCGCGAGTCCTTTCCGGCCAGCCAGCGCATACGCCTGCCCATGCGGCCAGATAACCGCAGCCTGAATTTATCCAACACGGTGGCAGTCGTGGTGTATGAGGCCTGGCGTCAAAATGGTTTTGCGGGCGGCAGCTAAGTTTTGGTGAACAGTGTTTTCATTGCCACATGTTAATTACCTAAATTACCACACGGCACCTGAAATTTACTGCATTTGCTGAAAAAACCTTTAGCATGTTTGCAGTAGAGCGAATATCAGGGTCAAGACCGTGCAAAATCCGGCAACTGAGCAATTTGAAAATGATTTGCAACAACTGCGGCATTTGATTGATGCCCTGCCCGTCTGCATTTCTTATGTCGATGCCAATTACCACTACCAGTTCATCAACCAGGTATATATAGACTGGTTTGGCATACCCCGCGCGGCAGTCATTAACAAGCACATGGCTGAAGTCATAGGCGAAGAAGCTTTTCAGCATGTGCGCCCGCAGGTAAGGCGTGCACTGTCAGGAGAAAGCATCGCCTACGAAACCACGGTACCTTACCTGCACGGCGGTACCCGCAGTATCTCAGCCCAGCTCTTTCCAGTATTTGATCATGACGGCAAGGTCAGGGGTTGCTATGCCATGATTATTGATATCAGCCAGCGCAAGCAAAGCGAAGAGCAATTGCATCTGCATGAAGAGCGCTGGCAACTGGCACTGGAAGGTTCTGGTGATGGTGTCTGGGACTGGTACCCGCAAACTGGTATAGAGATATTGTCTGACCGCCTGCGCGAAATTTATGGTTATACAAAAGAAGACATAGCTGATTTATCCGAAGAGCTGGACAGGCGCACCCATCCTGACGATCTGAGACAGATGCATCTGGACAGGCAAGCCCATTTTGATGGCAAGACACCCATTTATATCAATGAGCACCGGGTGCAATGCAAGGATGGCAGCTGGAAATGGATACTGACACGCGGTACGGTCATACAGCGTGATAGGGATGGCAAGCCAACCCGCGTGGTGGGCACCCACACCGATATTTCAGAGCGAAAGCAGGCTGAAGTTGCCCTGCGTGAAAGCGAAGAACGCTTGCGCATGGCACTGTCAGCTACTCATCAAGGCTTATATGACTTGAACGTGCTGACTGGCGATGCCATAGTCAGCCCAGAATATGCGCACATGCTGGGTTTTGCACATGATGGTTTTCGAGAGAATAAAAAGAACTGGGTAGCCAGGGTGCATCCCGAGGATATCCCCGCAGCAGCGCGCGCTTTCAAAGAACATCTGGAGGGCAGGAGCGATGAATACCGGGTCGAATTCCGGCAAAAGAAAGCCAGTGGTGAATGGGCATGGATACTGTCTGTCGGTGCGGTGGTGGAATGGGACAGGGATGGGCGGGCGCAGCGCATGCTCGGTACCGTGCTCGATATCACAGAAAAGAAAAAAACCGAAGCCCTGATCTGGCAGCAGGCAAATATCGATACCCTGACCGGCCTGCCGAACCGGCGCATGTTTTATGACAGGCTGGATCACGACATCAAGCTCAGCAAGCGCCATAAGCTGGCGCTGGCTGTGCTGTTCATTGACCTGGACTTTTTCAAGGAAGTCAACGACACCCTGGGCCACTCCACTGGCGATGCCTTGTTGATAGAAGCCGCGCACCGGCTACGCAAGTGCGTCAGGGAAAGCGATACCGTGGCCCGCCTCGGTGGTGATGAATTCACCGTTTCGCTGCCAGAGATGCATGAGGAAAACCGGGCTGAGGCCATCGCGCAAAACATCATACGCAGCATGTCCACCCCTTCCAGCTGGCGGGCGAAGAAATCTATTTGTCTGCCAGCGTGGGTATCACCATCTACCCGCGCGATGCCGACAATCTGGATGACCTCATCAAGCATGCCGACCAGGCCATGTATGCGGCCAAGGCCCATGGCCGGAATCGCTTCAGCTATTTCACACCCGGCCTACAGACTGCTGCATTGGCACGTCTGCGCATGACGAATGATCTGCGCACTGCGATTGCTGAAAATAGCCTGCGCGTCTATTTCCAGCCCATCGTCGATATCCATAGCGGGAAAATACAAAAAGCTGAAGCTCTGGTACGCTGGCTACATCCCCAACGGGGATTCATCAGCCCCATGGAGTTTATACCCATTGCAGAAACCAGCGGCCTGATCATCGCCATCGGCGACCTGGTATTCCGTGAGGCATTATGCTGGGTCAGGAAATGGCGCGAGCTGTATCGCCCAGACTTCCAGATCAGTATCAATCAGTCTCCTATGGAATTCCAGGGTGACCAGGAACGTTATATCAAATGGATACATGAACTGGCACTACAAAACCTGCCTGGCCAGGCCATCAGCGTAGAAATTACCGAAGGACTATTGCTGGATGCCAGCCAGAAAATCACCAGCAAGCTGTTGCAGTTCCGCGACGCCGGGATACAGGTGGCGCTTGATGATTTTGGTACCGGCTATTCTTCACTGTCCTACCTGAAGAAATTTGATATCGATTACCTCAAGATAGACCAGTCCTTCGTCCGTAACCTGGCAACGGATGCCAGTGATATTGTCTTGTCTGAAGCCATCATCATGATGGCGCACAAGCTGGACCTGAAAGTCATTGCCGAAGGGGTAGAGACGCAACAGCAACATGACTTGCTGAAACAGGCAGGCTGCGATTTTGCGCAAGGTTATTTATTCTCGAAACCCTTGCCACCGGAAGAGTTTGAGATCTTACTGCAGCGACAAAAAACTTAAGCGCCTGAGCGTACTTTGGCCAGCAATTTGCTGGTCGAACGGTCATGCTCAAAATCGATGGCTGCCACCGTACCACCATAGGCCAGCACCGCCTGACCTTCGGGTATGGCTGTCATATCATAGTCACCGCCTTTGACATATACATCGGGATGCGCTGCCAGCACTACCTGTAAAGCGGTATCTTCATCAAATTCCACCACCAGGCTGACAGACTCCAGCGCTGCCAGTACCGCCATACGGTCTGCACAGGTATTGACGGGCCGGTCATCGCCCTTGCCCAGGCGTTTGACCGAGGCATCAGTATTCACCGCCACCACCAGCGAAGCACCAAATTCGCGTGCATCAGCAAGATAGCTGACATGACCACGGTGCAGGATGTCGAATACGCCGTTGGTCATGACTACCGGTTTTGGAAGCTCGCGTACACGTTCCGACAATTGCTCGCGGGTAGTGAGTTTTTTTTCGAATTCTGGCATGGAAATAGTTCAGTATTTTTTTGAAAAACCACTCACCACAGAGGCACGGGGAAAATCGTAATCGTAATTTATTGTAGGTTGGGCTACGTTTCATCAGCCCAACACTCGGCGTATAAATAGCGTATTCGTTTATCAAAGGCACAGTGTTGGGCTGGTAAATCGTAGCCCAACCTACGGAAAACCACGCGATTTTCCTCTATGCCCCTCTGTGCCCCTTGTATTGAATGGTCTTGAATTTATAAACAAAAACGCCGCTAATGATTAGCGGCGATTGTACATGCTCAAACCAGCTTTATGCAGCGCTAGGCAAGCTGCCAGGCAAAATAACCAATCTTTGCGCGACTTCCTTGCGATAGCGGTTCAGGTCTTGCACTGTTTCAAAAGTACGCTCGAACAGCAGCGACATATTATGCAGGATGCGATCGACGACTTTCTTTTCCCACACGCCGTCAAACTTGATCTGGCCATCGAGCCAGCGTTCCAGCCAATCAGGGTCAGGCAGACGTGATTGTATGGTGTCGTTCGGGAACAATGCCTGGTTGACATGCAAGTTGGTCGGGTGCAAAGGTTTTTCGGTACGTCTGGCGGACGCCATCAGGACGCCGATCTTGGAAAATGCGGCACGGGCGACGTCGCCGACTTCGGCCAGGGATTTTTTCATGTAGCGCAGATAAGCACCGCCATGGCGTGCTTCGTCCTGGCTAATGATTTTGTAGATATGCTTGATGACAGGTTCGGTATGCCAGTCAGATGCACAGCGGTACCAGTGGTTCAGGCGTATCTCACCGCAGAAATGCAACATCAGGGTTTCCAGCGGTGGTGCGGGGTCGAACTCGAAACGTACATTGTCGAGTTCTTTTTCTGTCGGCACCAGCTCAGGGTGGAAGCGGCGCAGGTACTCCATCAGGACCAGGGAATGCTTTTGTTCTTCAAAAAACCAGATGGACATGAAGGCACAAAAGTCACTGTCGCCACGGTTATCACGCAAGAACATTTCTGTCGCTGGCAGCGCAGACCATTCAGTAATGGCATTCATCTTGATGGTTTGCGCCTGTTCAGGTGTCAGTTTGCTGGCGTCATACTTATCCCAGGGGATGTCTGACTCCATATTCCAGCGCACTTGCTCCAAAGACTTAAACAATTCAGGGTAAAGCATGGTCAACCTCTGATAAAAAATGCAGAAATTAGAATAATTTGCCTAATTTTACCAGAGAGATGTGACGCCTTCACGACAGTGCCTGAATTGCTGAAAATTTAGGCGGGAACACAACAGAAAAATAAGACTTGCGCAAAATTGTCCCAGCAAGGCCTTGCCTGGGAAAGCTCCCTTGCAAGGGAGCTTTGTTTCATCGGCGGACAACATATTGTCCGAAACCCCGATTGCACCGTAGCGACGAAGACAGTACTTTAGTACCGAATTTATCAACTGCCGGAGCTGCAACGCAGCTGGGGCGGTTTTACGCAAGTCTACGCTAATTCATTTTCACTGACTGCTTGTCGCACCTCATCCCTGTCCAGATTAGGTGCAAACTGTTGTATGAATTCATAGGTATAAGCGCGCAGGTAAGCGCCACGGCGTACCGCCAGACGTGTCACATTCGATGCAAACAAGTGGCTGGCCGAAATTGTCCTCAAGCCATGTGCACGTTGCACTTCTATGGCCATCGAAGCCACCAGACCCACGCCCAGACCCAGCGCCACATATTGCTGGATAACGTCAGAATCCATCGCAGTCAGGACGATATCGGTGCGCAAGCCAGCCAGGCGGAATGCGTCATCAATATGACCACGACCGGTAAAACCAACGTCATAAGTAATCAGTGGATAATTCGACAGGTCTTCCAGCGTCAGTTCTTCCTTGCTCAGGAGTGGATGACCTTCTGGTACGACGACAACGTGATTCCATTCATAGCAGGCGAAAGAAGCCAGGTCCTTGAACTGTGACAGACCCTCGGTCGCAATACCGATATCGGCCTTGCCAGACAATACCCATTCAGCAATATGTTCCGGGGAACTTTGTTGCAGGGCTATGCGCACTTCAGGGAAAGCCTGACGAAAGCCTTGTACCACCTTGGGCAGCACATAGCGCGCCTGGGTATGGGTAGTAGCGATTGTCAGCGTGCCTTTGGACTGGTCAGAATAGTCCTCGCCAGCCTGGCGCAGGTTTTCTGCTTCCAGCAGCAATCTTTCTATGATGGGCAATATGTCCTTGCCAGGTTCTGTCAGACCGGTCAGGCGTTTGCCATTACGTTCGAAAATATCGACACCAAGTTCTTCTTCCAGTTCACGGATCTGGCGGCTGACGCCGGGCTGGGAAGTAAACAAGACATTCGCCACTTCAGTCAGGTTATAACCACGGCGTGATGCTTCACGGATAGAGCGTAGTTGTTGGAAATTCATGGGGCACCTTATTCTTTATTATTGAGCATCGACAAAAACATGCAGGCGTTTTGGGCGCACTACCAGGGCTTCGCCGACTTTGAGTTTCAGTTGTTCATAGCGTTCTGTAGAAATCATGGCTTCGACCAGTTCGCCGTTGTCATCTCTTTCCAGTTCAAGCTGGGCCAGCGGGCCTATGCTGTGGACGCGGCGGAGTTGCACATTGAGGCCTGCCGCTCCGGGCGAATAGCGGTCTATTTCGAGTTCATGCGGGCGCACATAGCCAGTACCAAAAGCGTCACGGGTTTCGGCATGGCCTGGCGCTTCAAAAGGCACACCGCCAGCATCAAGTATGCCTTCATGAATACGGCCACGGAACAGGTTCACATTACCGAGGAAGCCATAGACAAAAGGCGTAGCCGGATTATGATATACCTCAGCCGGAGCGCCTACCTGCTCCACCTTGCCGTGATTCATCAGGACGATCTTGTCAGCCACTTCCAGCGCTTCTTCCTGGTCATGCGTGACGAAAATACTGGTCACATGCAATTCATCGTGCAGGCGACGTAACCAGCGGCGCAACTCCTTGCGTACCTTGGCATCGAGCGCACCGAAAGGTTCGTCGAGCAAAAGTACGCGTGGTTCTACTGCCAATGCACGTGCCAGCGCAATACGCTGACGCTGGCCACCTGACAATTGCGGTGGGTAACGGTCAGCCAGCCAATCGAGCTGCACCAGTTCCAGCAGCTTGGTGACTTTCTCCTTGATCTCACTTTCTGATGGGCGCACATGGCGTGGCTTGACGCGCAAGCCGAAAGCAATGTTTTCAAAAATCGTCATATGCTTGAATAAGGCATAGTGCTGGAATACAAAGCCAACCTGGCGTTCACGCACATGCTGCGCAGAGGCATCTTGCCCGTCGAGCAAAACCTGGCCACTGTCGGCATATTCCAGACCGGCGATGATGCGCAACAGTGTGGTCTTGCCGCAACCTGATGGCCCCAGCAAGGCGGTCAGTTCACCATTCGGGAAATCCAGCGAGACATTGTCCAGTGCGGTAAAACTACCAAAGCGTTTTTGTAATTGATTAACAGCGATACTCACGGTGAACCCCTTCTCTCTTTATTCTTGCGGCAATTGGCGGTTTTCATTGGTACGCCATTCGACTAATGTTTTCAGCGCGAGTGTCAGCAAAGCCAGCAAGGTCAGCAGTGACGCGACAGCAAAGGCGGCGGTGAAGTTGTACTCGTTATATAAAATTTCGACTTGCAACGGCATGGTATTGGTCTCGCCACGGATATGGCCGGACACCACTGATACCGCACCAAACTCACCCATGGCACGCGCATTACACAGAATCACGCCATACAGCAAACCCCATTTGATATTTGGCAAAGTCACGTACCAGAAAGTCTTCCAGCCAGATGCGCCGAGCACCAGTGCAGCCTCTTCTTCTTCGCTACCCTGCGCCTGCATCAGCGGTATCAATTCACGAGCGACAAATGGAAAAGTAACGAAAATGGTTGCCAGCACAATGCCAGGTACCGCAAACAAAATCTTGATTTCATGATCACGCAGCCATTCACCAAACCAGCCCTGCGCACCAAACAGCAAGACATAGATCAGACCGGAGATCACGGGAGACACTGAAAACGGCAAATCAATCAGCGTCAGCAAAACATTTTTGCCACGGAATTCAAACTTGGCGATAGTCCAGGCTGCCGCTACACCAAACACCAGGTTCAGCGGCACGGCTATGCCCGCAGCTATCAGGGTCAGTTTGATGGCTGACAAGGCATCTGCTTCTACTATCGCTGCCAGGTAAACTTCCCAGCCTTTTTTCAGTGCTTCGGCAAAAACGGCTGCCAGTGGAATGAATAAAAACAGAGTCAGGAACAGCAATGCAGTCACGGTCAAGACTATACGTACCCACAACGGTTCCAGCGTTGCCGCTGGTGTGATCGCAGGTTCATGCCTGCGTGCAGTGATGGGCGTCTTGACGGGCGTATTGATGGCGGCTGTCGTCATGATCAATCCCTCCCTGCATTTTGGCGGCTGCGCGTCCAGGCCTGCAACGCATTAATCGTCAGCAACAGGGTGAACGACAGCAACAGCATGACCACAGCTATCGCTGTCGCCCCGGCATAATCATATTGTTCGAGTTTGGTAATCATGAATAGCGGCGTAATTTCAGAAATCATGGGCATGTTGCCAGCGATAAAAATCACTGAGCCATATTCACCGGTAGCGCGGGCAAAGGCCAGTGCAAAACCCGTCAGCAAAGCCGGTATTATGCTGGGCAAGATCACGCGCAAAAATGTCTGCAGATGACTGGCACCCAGACTGACGGCTGCTTCTTCCAGTTCTTTTTCAGCCTCCTCCAGCACGGGTTGTACAGTGCGCACCACGAAAGGCAGGCCGATGAATGTCAGCGCAATCAAAATACCGAGAGGCGTGTAGGCAACCTTGATACCCAATGGTGTCAGCAATTTGCCTATCCAGCCATTTGGTGCATACAGGGTTGCCAGCGTAATGCCTGCCACTGCTGTCGGCAGGGCGAATGGCAAATCCACCAGTGCATCGATGAGACGCTTGCCAGGAAACTTGTAGCGCACCAGCACCCAGGCAACGATGCCGCCAAAGAAGACATTGATCAGCGCACCCAACAGGGACGCACCAAAAGTCAGGCGGTAAGATGCCATCACACGGTCAGACGTGACGGTATTCCAGAAAGCCTCCCAGGTCATGGTAAAGGTTTTCAGGAACACGGCAGAAAGCGGTATCAGGACAATCAAGCCCAGATAAAACAGGGTAAAACCCAGAGAAAGCTGAAAGCCGGGCATCACCCGTCTTGCCCTTTTATTTGATCCTAAAAACTGCGCCATGCTTAGCCTTTATTACAGATATGACTATCGATGAGCAATCTTCCCAGTATTTTGTTATATAGAAAACGAATTTTTTCTTATGCTTAAATACGTTTTTCGCATATAGATTAGACGTTAATGAGCAAAAATACCAAAAAATTATTTATAAGTCATTGAATTGACGATGAATCGGGCATTTTTTGGTTTTGCATATGCAGAAAGCGCAAAAACGCAGAAACACCTCTGCAAGCATCTGCATCGGTGATCTCTACTGATCTCTACGTTAGTTGTTGAGATGGAAAATCTCAGGCGAGTTTGAATTCCTCTTCGTAATGGAAGCTCAGCTTGCTTTCTTCACGGCTTAACAATATCGCTTTGGGCAAATCAAACAAGAAACCCTGTAACAGATAAGGGCTGGCAGTCTGATTGGTCTCACGCAATGCCTGCAGGCGCTTCTGATTCTCTATGCGACGGAAAATAATGTGGCACTGGGCCCGGTCAGCCTGCTCCAGCAAACGCACTTGCGCCTCTGCATCATTGGCCAGACTGATATCAAGCTTGATGGATGAAGGCCGTATGCGGTCCAGCAAATCAACGGCTTGCTCCAGGCTGGCCGCATGTAAGCCTATGCGAAAGCCATTGCGCCGGTAATTCTCGGCAACGTGGGTCAAGACCCAGCGCTGACTCGGCGCGATCAAGGGCAGTTGCAAAACTATATCGGGATGTGGCAACTCCAGCACATCAAGGATACGGCGGAACGCCATGCCATGATTACCCTCCACCGCTGCCAGCAAGCGGCTATGCACACTAAGATATAAATCCAGCTTGGCACTTTCTGGCTGCCGGTAAAAATTCAGGGTATGCAAGAGCCGGCACAACCTGTCCAGCTCTACCGACTCATCATCATTAGCGGCGTTTTCCAGCAATTTCCAGATATTCAGGCCCTGGTCATCGCTGGCATAGCTGCGTGCATAGGCCTCATAAGCAATAATACGGCCATCATCTCCAGCGCGTATGGCCTGGAAGGCGCTGGTCAGGGTGGAATTAAAATAACGTCCGCGCGCACGCCCTTGTTCATCCAGCCACAAGTTGGTGGTGGCAAGCGTACTTTGCAGACGACTCAGGTAGTTTTGCAATGCGGGAGAATGCATGCCTGCCTCAGCTTAAAATTCTATCTATAACTTGGCGATAGAAACTTCTGTCGCTTTTACCAACGCCACAACTTCTGAACCGATGACCAGGTTCAAGTCTTTGATGGAGCGCGTAGTAATGACAGAAGTGACGATGCCTGCGGGTGTCTCGACATCGACTTCAGACACAACAGATCCTTCGATGATGGCCTTGATTTTGCCGCGAAATTGATTACGGACGTTGATAGCTTGTATGCTCATGATAATTCCTTACATTAGTGAAACAATCAGATTGCCCATGCAACCTGACTGACAGTCCTCAACAGCGACACATCACCCAGTTCGGTGTCTGGCGCGGCTGAAGGTTTTTGTAAAACGCGCTGCAAGATACGGTCTTCCAGCTCGGCAAATTTTGGATTGCCACGCGCCCGTGGGCGGGGTAAGTCAATTCTGGTATCCAGTGTGATTTGGCCATCTTCTATCAGGATCACGCGGTCGGCCAGGGCGATAGCCTCTTGTACATCGTGAGTCACCAGTACAGCAGTAAAGCCACGCTGCTGCCACAGGCTTTCAATCAGGTTTTGCATCTCTATGCGGGTCAGTGCATCGAGTGCCCCCAATGGTTCATCAAGCAGCAACAAGGCTGGTTCATGCACCAACGCTCTTGCCAGCGCAACACGCTGACGCTGGCCACCGGACAATACCGATGGCCACTCGTCAGCGCGCTCAGCCAGCGCGACCTTTTCCAGAGCCTGACGAGCCCTGGTCTTGTCACTGCCCAGACCGAGTGCGACGTTGGCGATAACGGACTTCCACGGCAACAGGCGGGAATCCTGGAACATCACCCTGGTATCAGGTTTTGCTTTTCCCTCGGCAAATTCCAGGCTGCCGCTATCGGCTTTTTCCAGGCCGGCAATCAGGCGCAGCAAGGTACTCTTGCCGCAGCCGCTACGACCTATGACGGCGACAAACTCACCTGCAGCAATCTGCAGATTCAATGATTTCAGTACCTGCCGACCCTGATACGATTTTTGTATGAGGCGCAAACTGAGTGCGGTACCGCTGCTAGCTGACGCACTCCCCGCATTCTGGGCAGTTTCAGTCCCCGGCGACCATTCACCTTTGGCAGTATGCTCCCAGCCACCATCAAGTTCGTCGCGCAAGGCAATGATGTCTGGAACGGCACTGATGGAAAACTCTGAAAATTGACGCATCATGCTGCCCTCCCCTGATAGCCCGGATGCCAGCGCAGGCAATACTGTTCAAGCCCACGCGACAGCACATCGGCCAGCTTCCCCAGCAAGGCGTATAACAATATGCCGACCAGCACCACATCGGTTTGTAGAAATTCACGGGCATTCATGGTCATATAACCTATACCCGCCTGGGCAGAAATGGTTTCTGCAACGATCAGCAAGACCCACACCAGACCCAGCGAAAACCGCACGCCAACCAGTATTGAAGGCAGTGCACCTGGCAAGATCACATCGCGATATAAAGCCCAGCCAGACAAGCCATAGCTTTGCGCCATTTCTATCAGACCCTTATCAACAGTACGTATGCCGTGAAAAGTATTCAAATAAACGGGAAAAAACACACCCACCGACACCAGGAACAACTTGGCCATCTCATCGATACCAAACCATAAGATCACCAGTGGTATCAAGGCCAGGGCAGGAATATTTCCGACCATTTGCAAGCTCGTATCGAGCAGAGTTTCTGCGAACCGGAAACTGCCTGTCAGCAAACCCAGCAAGAGACCCAGCCCACCGCCAACTGCAAAGCCGGATATCGCCCGCCACAGACTGGTCTTGGCATGTACCCAGATTTCGCCGGAAACAGCGAGAGTCCAGAATGCTTTTACCACCGCCAGTGGTTCGGGCAAGATACGGCTGGACAACCAGCCAGTCTGCGCTGCCAGTTGCCAGAACAGGATCAATGTTACTGGCACCAGCCAGGGCAAACCCCGCTTCAGCAGACGCACGCTGGCCTGGCGAAAGACATCTGGTTTTTTTGCGGTAAGCTGTGCTGCATGGCCGGAGCCACCCTGCGCATAGGTAGCAGCAAATTCACTCACTTCAGTAATCATTGGTCCCATTTTGCCTCCCTAGCTTTGCGATACCTTGGGGACGATGCCATTGGCCATGACTTCACCAAACGGGCCAGTCAGGCTGGTGGAAACACCGGGTACGGTCTTGCCTATCAGAGGGAATACCAGTTCTGAAAAACGGTAAGATTCTTCCAGATGCGGGTAACCCGAGAAAATAAAGGTGTCGATGCCAAGCGCCTGATATTCCTTGATGCGTGCGGCCACGGTTTCAGGGTCGCCAACCAGCGCAGTACCTGCACCACCGCGCACCAGACCGACACCGGCCCACAGATTAGGCGACACTTCCAGCTTGTCGCGCTTGCCGCCATGCAGGGCGATCATGCGTTGCTGGCCGACTGAATCCATTTTGGCAAAAGCTTTTTGTGCACGGGCAATGACATCATCATCAACATAGCGGATCAGGTCATCTGCAGCTTTCCAGGCTTCATCGTTAGTCTCACGCACGATCACATGCAGACGTATGCCAAAGCGCAAAGTCCTGCCATGTTTGGCTGCACGTTCACGCATGTCGGCGATCTTGGCGGCTACTGCTGCCGGTGGCTCACCCCAGGTCAGGTAAACATCGACCTGCTCTGCTGCCAGCTCATGTGCCGGTTCAGAAGAACCACCAAAATACAGCGGCGGATAAGGTTTTTGTATCGCCGGATACAAGGTTTTTGCGCCCTTGACGGTAATGTGCCTGCCTTCGAAATCATAGCCGGCGTCACCACCTTCGCCAGCCAGTGACGCACGCCAGACACGCAAGAATTCGTCAGTGATTTCGTAACGCTTTTCGTGATCGGCAAATACGCCATCAGCCTCCAGCTCGCCCTGATCACCACCGGTGACGATATTGATCAGCAAACGCCCCTTGGATAAACGGTCAAAGGTCGCGGCCATGCGCACTGCCAAACCGGGGCTGCTCAAACCGGGGCGTATCGCTACCAGAAATTTGAGTTTACTGGTCGCGCCTATGAGGCTGGAGGCTACCACCCAGGCATCTTCGCAAGAGCGGCCAGTAGGCAAGAGTACACCGTCAAAACCCTGGATGTCGGCAGCAACCGCAATCTGTTTCAGGTAGTCATAATTGACTTCACGCGCGCCATGCGTCGTCCCCAGATAGCGACTATCACCATGGGTGGGAATAAACCAGAATATATTCAAACTCATTATTTGCTCCTGTATTTTTCTCGTGTCATAGTTAGAGGCTTTTGCAAAACTAAGCTGGCTAGGCGCCCCCGGCTAGGCGCCCCAGGCGCAGACAGTGCTTTAGCACCGGGTTTTACATCTTGACGGCGCAACAACGCCAGATTATTTTTGCGAGAGCCTCTCATAGTTTGGTGCCTGGTGGCAGCCATACTGCATCACGCACATTGACTGCTTTGGGTATCAATTTTTGTTGATAAAAATTGTCAGCCACTCTTTGCTGTTCATCGACGATGTTCTGGGTCAGATAGACGACGGGTGAACGTGCCCGACGTTCCAGAAAGCTGGCGATGGTCGGTTTATCTAAGCCCGTACTGGCAGCTATGATGGCAACAGCTTCATCGCGGTTCTTTTGTACGAAGGTATCGCTGCGCGTCAGTTCTTCAAACAGGACTTGTATGACTTTGGGATATTTGTCAGCAAAGCTGCGTGCAGACAAATGGTGAGACAGATTGTTGACCAGGCCCTTGCCTGTCGCCAGTATTCTTGGTGCTGCGCTTTGCTCAATCGCGGCCCAGTACGGGTCCCAGATCGCCCAGACATCAACACTGCCACGCTCGAAAGCTGCCCTGGCATCAGCCGGTGCCAGATACACAGGCGTGATGTCTGACCATTGCAAACCAGCATGCTGTACAGCGCGCAAGACGTGGTAATGCGCACTTGAGCCTTTTTGAAAAGCGATTTTCTTGCCTTTCAATTCTGCCAGCGTGCGTATGCCTGAATCAGGTTTCACCAGAATCGCGCTGACACCTGGCTTGGCCGGTTCAGCGCCGACATACACCAGATTGCTGCCTGCAGACTGGGCAAAGATAGGTGGCGGTTCGCCCGTGGTGGCAAAGTCTATGCTGCCTACTGACAGGGCTTCCAGCATTTGTGGGCCTGCAGTAAATTCAAACCAGGTGACTTTAACACCTTTCAATTGCTGTTCCAGCGCCTGCCTGTGTTTCAGCAAGGTCAGGTTGACTGAGCTTTTTTGAAAACCTATACGTAACTCTTTGGGTAATTCTTTGGGCAAATCAGTGCCAGCTGCAAAGCTGGCTACAGACAATATGCTCAAAGAAAATGCCAGCAGCAGGCGGCGGATAGCAGACAATTTCATCATCAGCCTCAGGTCTTGACCGCAAATACTGCATCGCGGATATTGATACGCTTGGGTATCAGTTTCAGGTCAGCAAAGGTATCCGCTATGCTTTGCTGTTCCTTGATGACTTGTTCAGTCAAAGGTTTGACGCCAAAACCAAAACGGGAAGTGGATAATTCCACGATGCTGGTTTCCAGCCCGGTTTGCGTGGCCAATATGCTGGCAACTTCCTTGTGGTTTTTTGCTGCCCAGTCATCGACCTTGGCCAGCTCTTCGAGAATGATGCGCAAGACTTCAGGGCTTTTTTGTGCATAAGGCCGCGCAGCCAGATAAAACTGGTGATTGCTGACCGCGCCTTTACCATCCACCAGTATCCTGGCACCCAGTTGTTTTTCAGCCGCCGCCAGGAATGGGTCCCAGATCGCCCAGGCATCAACACTGCCACGCTCAAATGCTGCGCGTGCATCGGCGGGCGGCAGGAAGATAACTTCAACATCCTTGTAATTCAAGCCCGCTTTTTCCAGCACCTTGACCAGCAGGTAATGCACATTCGAACCCTTGTTCAAGACTATCTTTTTGCCTTTGAGGTCTGCTGCTGATTTCAAAGGAGAATTCTTGGGCACAATGACAGCTTCACCACTCGGTGCTGGCGGCTCATTGCCGACATACAGCAAATCTGCACCAGCGGCCTGGGCAAAAATTGGTGGTGCTTCACCTGTGGTGCCAAAATCGATACTGCCTACATTCAAACCTTCCAGCAATTGTGGGCCAGCGGGAAACTCTGTCCATTTGACATCGACACCCTGGGCAGCCAGCCGTTTATCCAGCGCCCCTGTCCCCTTGAGCACCGTCAGTGTTCCATACTTCTGATACCCTATGCGCAGACTGGTCTTGGCCTTGTCCTGGGCAAAGGCTTTGGGCAAAACCACGCTCAAAGCGGCCGCGGTCAAGGCCGACAGGCGGCTCAGGGTAAGACGTTTTTCCTTGCTGGTAATTTGAATTTTGCGGCTCATGTTCTGCTTTCATATTTTGGACAAGACTTCCCCCTGCCGGGGTGCCAGCATGAAAGAAAGGTTATTAGTAAATGATGTTAGAGCGGGTACTTGCTCAGTGCTATACCAATGCGGCTATGTTTTGCCAGGGTCAACAAGGTAAAACCAGTTCAGCTTCTGTTCTTGCTGATGGTCGCAAAAAACTCAGGCTATCAAGCAGGAGCTGCACACCATCTTCTACCCTTTGCTGTATCGCCGTATCCAGCTGCAGACCATGCAGCTCTGACCAGCTCACTTGTGCATCTGTCGCATAAATACTGGGCAGGACATGCCGGGCGGACAGGGACGCAAGTACCGGGCGCAAGCCATAATCAAGTGCCAGCATATGTGACTGGCTGCCGCCGGTCGCGAGAGGTAATACCAGCTTACCGGCGAGACCATCCTGCGGCAGGATATCCAGAAAACTTTTCAGCAAACCACTGTAGGCCGCTTTGTAGATGGGCGTAGCGATGACTATGGCATCCGCCTTTGCCAGCAGGCTTTTGGCTGCCGACAATTCAGGATCAGAAAAGTCGGCATGCATCAAAGCCTGAGCAGGCAAGTCCCTGACATGCAGACTGCTGGTACGCTGCCCCAGTTCATTGAGCTTGATACCCACGTGATTCAGCAGTCTGGCTGAACGTGAGGGGGAAGACGGGCTTCCCGATAGCAGTAAGATGCGCATGTTCTTGCCTCCGGTTTTTACTAAAGCTTATTTTTTGCCTGGCTGATAGATCTGATCAAAGATACCGCCGTCAGCAAAATGCTCTTTTTGCGCCTTGGTCCAGCCACCGAAAGTGTCATCTATCGTAAACAGTTTCACTTTAGGGAATTGCGCTGCATATTTTTTCGAGGCTTTTTCTGTAGTAGGACGATAGTAGTGCTTGGCTATCGTGTCCTGACCTTCATCGGTATACAGATAGTTCAGATAAGCTTCTGCCACTTTGCGGGTGCCACGGCGGTCAGCTACTTTATCAACAACAGCGACCGAAGGTTCGGCCAGAATACTGGTCGATGGGGCAACAATTTCCACCTTGTCCGGGCCCAGTTCCTTGATCGCCAGCAGGGCTTCGTTTTCCCATGCCAGCAAGACATCGCCTATGCCACGTTCAACAAAAGTCGTGGTGGCACCACGTGCGCCAGAATCCAGCACCGGCACGTTCTTATACAGCTTGGACAAAAACTCTTTTGCCGTCGCTTCGCTGCCACCTGGCAGTTTCAGGGCATAACCCCAGGCTGCCAGATGGTTCCAGCGTGCACCACCTGAAGTTTTTGGATTAGGCGTGATCACGGCTACGCCAGGCTTGACGATATCTGCCCAGTCCTTGATGCCTTTTGGATTACCCTTGCGTACCAGGAATACGATGGTAGAAGAATAAGGCGAGGCATTGTGCGGCAAGCGTTTTTGCCAGGCTTTGTCGAGCAAGCCTTTTTCAGCCAGCGCATCAGTGTCATAAGCCAGTGCCAGCGTGACCACGTCAGCATCGAGACCATCAATCACTGCACGCGCCTGTTTGCCAGAGCCGCCATGCGATTGTTTGATGGTGACATTGTCACCGGTTTTGGCTTTCCATTGCTTGGCAAAAGCCTGGTTCACATCCTGATATAACTCACGGGTAGGGTCATAGGAAACATTGAGCAGGTTGATGTCTGCCGCTACTGCGCCAAATGATGCAAAACTTGCTACGATGCTTGTTGCGAGGATTATCTTTTTGATCGTCATCTCTAAGTCCAGGGAAGTAATAATTTTTATGAGGAGTACAGGATAAAACGGCTCTATATAAATTAAAACGAAGTGTTTCGATGTTTTATATGTGTTTTTGGTATATGGTGCTCATCATGATGAAGACCGAAAAGCTCAACACGGAATGAGCACAGAGGCACAAAGCGAAAGCTGAATTAAGTTATATATCACTTGCACCTGTTTCTTTTATTGAAACAATCATCACTAGCGCTCATTAAACACTTGTTCTCCAAGCTATTTATTTCCTCAGGACTGAGCTAAGATGACATTCTCTTTTTCAGGAGTTAGTCATGCTGCGACGCACACCAATTCAAGTTGCTGTTTTTCTGGGTTTGATTACTTGCTCATTGGGAGCGTGGGCTGATACCGGTGATGCCTGCCCGGCCGTGCTGAACCACAAATTCAAGCGCCTGCAAGATGAAGCGCCGCAAGACCTTTGCCAGTACAAGGGCAAGGTGGCACTGGTGGTCAACACTGCCAGTTATTGTGGTTTTACCAAGCAATATCAAGGTCTAGAAGCGATGTCGGCCAAGTACGCCGACAAGGGCCTGGTGGTGCTCGGTTTTCCATCGAATGATTTTGGCAAGCAGGAACCGGGCAATGACAAGCAGATTGCTGATTTTTGCTTTAATACCTATGGCGTGAAATTCCCGATGTTCAGCAAGTCTTCTGTCATGGGCAAGGATGTCAATCCCATGTATGCGCAGTTAATCAAGGCGACCGGCACGACACCAAAATGGAATTTTTATAAATACCTGATAGACCGCAAAGGCAATGTCGTTGCGGCCTACTCCAGCGTGACCACGCCAGACGACAAGAAACTGGTCGCCGATGTAGAAAAGGCACTGTCCGCACAGTAACTCCTGCAAATTGATCCCTATAAAAGCTTGGGCACATGGCCCAACTGACGTGATATAGCACTGGCACTGGCGCGCAAAGCCTGTGCCAGTTCGCCATTCCAGTCTGTATCAAAACTGCCCTTGGGGCCGGTGGCAGTAATCACCAGGCTCAGTGCCTGGGCATGATTGAAGACCGGTGCGCTGAGGGCATTGATGCCCGGTATCGGCAAACCCTGCGCCCTTGCCAGCCCCTGCTCTCTTACCTCTGCCAATACGCTGGCGATATCCTGAGGTTTCATCTGCACGCCAGCCTGCCCTATCACCAGCTCATCCCTGAGTTCCCTGGCGATCACCTTATCGACCAGCGCTTGCGGCAAGAAGGCAGAAAATACCAGACCTGTTGCCGTACCCAGCATGGACATGACCGAGCCCGCATGCATGTTCACGTGGATAGGGCGGCTGGATTCGGCGATATACACCACGGTAGGACCATGGCTGCCCCACACCGCCAGCGCCACAGTCTGATCCGTGGCAGCAGCAAGGCGGGTGATCTCAGGTATCGCCAGCTTCACAGGTGACATTTGCTGCAGGCTGACCAGGCCCATCTGCAAGGCAAAGGGGCCTAACTGATAAGCGCCCGTTGCCGCATCCTGCTCGACCAGGCCGAGTTTGCCAAAGCTGACCAGATAAGCATGTGCCTTCGAGGCTGGCATGCCACTCTCACGCGCCAGATCACCCAGCGACATGGCGCGACCAGAGCTGACCAGGGCATTCAGGATCAGGCCACCGACCTCGATTGCGCCTATGCCGCGTCTTTCCTTGTTTTTCTCTGTCATGGCTGCCTCTTGATTAATGGGAATCCATTTTACTATTAACAAATGCATTTACAAATAACGAATTAATGCTTATTCTTATCCGATAGCATCTCCTTTATCTTGAGTACAACACATCTCAAAGGTTATCCCCATGAGCACCAAGCAATTTGCCTCCCACGCTGACCTGGAAGAAAAGAAAGTCAGCTTCCAGCAATTATCCGAACATGCCTACGCCTACACGGCTGAAGGTGACCCGAATACCGGTATCATCATCGGTGACGATGCTGTCATGGTCATCGATACCCAGGCCACGCCCATCATGGCGCAGGATGTGGTGCGCCGTATCCGCGAAGTCACTGACAAGCCGATTAAGTATGTCGTGATGTCACACTACCATGCGGTGCGCGTACTTGGCGCCAGCGGCTATGTAGCCGAGGGTCTGGAGCACATCATCGCCAGCCGCGATACTTATGACCTCATCGTTGAACGTGGTGATGCCGACATGAAGAGTGAGATAGGCCGTTTCCCGCGCCTGTTCCGTAATGTTGAAAGCGTGCCTGGCCTGACCTGGCCGACGATTACCTTCAAGGGTGAAATGTCGATCTGGCTGGGCAAGCTGGAAGTGAAGCTCATGCAGGTAGGCCGCGGCCATACCAAGGGCGATACCATCGTCTGGCTGCCACAGGAAAAAGTCTTGTTCTCTGGTGACCTTGTTGAATTTGGTGCGACACCGTATGCGGGCGACGCCTATTATTCAGACTGGCCAAAAACTCTCTCCAATCTGGAAGCGATGAAAGCCGAGAAACTGGTACCAGGCCGCGGCGCTGCGCTGACTACTCCTGAACTGGTGGCAGCGGGTCTTAGTGAAACCCGTTCTTTCATCAGCGATCTGTTTGCCAGCGTCAAGGCGGGGCAACAACAACAGCATGACCTCAATACCATATACAAAAATACTTATGCCGCTTTGAAGCCCAAGTATGGCCACTGGGTGATATTTGATCATTGCCTGCCATTTGATGTGACGCGGGCTTTTGATGAGGCATCTGGACATGTTGATCCGCGCGTGTGGACGGCGGAGCGGGATGTGGAGATGTGGAAGAGTTTGGAGGGGTAATTTTACGAACATCAAGACCTCTCAACATAGAGGCACAGAGACCCTGAGAAATCCTTTTCTTATTGTCACTGATCATGCATCTCTGTGTCTTTTGCTTTCGCTCTAATCGGGTCGCAGGAGTCGCATTTTGCTTAGCACTTATCAATATCAAAAATTCCCTTTCGTGACCCCAGCGGAGTTGCAGACCAGGGAAATCACACGCCGCAAAGTTGTGATAGTCGGTGCTGGCCCTGTAGGTCTGGCGGCGGCAATAGATTGCAAGCTGCAGGGGCTGGATGTGCTGGTGGTCGATGATGATGACACGGTCTCGGTAGGTTCACGCGGGCTGTGCTATGCCAAGCGTACACTGGAGATACTCGACAGGCTAGGCGTTGCCTCGGCTGTGCGTGCCAAGGGTGTGGAGTGGAATGTTGGGCGTACTTTCTTTCGCAAGGAAGAAGTATTCAATTTCAACCTCTTGCCAGCGCCTGATCACAAACATCCGGGCATGGTGAATCTGCAGCAATATTATCTGGAAGATTTTCTGGTACAGCGGGCGATGGAACTCGGCATAGAGTTGCGCTGGAAAAGCCGTGTCACTGCGATTGAGCAAGGCGATGATTTTTCCACCTTGCAGATAAACACACCAGAGGGAGATTATAGTCTGCAGGCCGACTGGCTGATCGCCTGCGACGGCGCACGCAGCCCCTTGCGCCAGATGCTGGGGCTGGAAGTGGAAGGTAAGGTGTTCATGGACAGATTCCTGATTGCAGATGTCGTCATGAAAGCTGACTTTCCAGCAGAGCGCTGGTTCTGGTTTGACCCACCGTTCCATCCCAATCAATCAGTACTGTTGCACCGCGAAGCCGACAATGTCTGGCGTATAGACTTTCAACTGGGCTGGAATGCTGATCCGGTGGAAGAGCGCAAACCCGAAAACGTGATACCGCGCATCAAGGCGATGCTCGGTGACGACAGGGAATTTGAACTTGAATGGGTCAGTGTGTATACCTTCCAGTGCCGGCGCATGGAAAAATTCCGTCATGGCCGAGTGCTGTTTGCTGGCGATGCCGCACATCAAGTTTCACCCTTTGGCGCACGCGGCGCCAATTCCGGCATTCAGGATGCAGATAATCTGGTGTGGAAACTCAAGCTGGTCGTTGATGGCAAAGCACCAGACAGCCTGCTTGATACATATTCCGATGAACGCGTATTTGCAGCGGATGAGAACTTGCTCAATTCGACGCGCTCTACTGATTTCATCACACCCAAAAGTGCCATCAGCAAATGTTTTCGCAATGCCGTATTGAGCCTGGCACAGGAACATGTGTTTGCGCGCAAACTGGTCAATTCCGGGCGATTGTCTGTACCTGCTATTTTGTCTGAATCGAATTTGAATACAGAAGACAGCAAAGACTTCGATACAGCTCTGCAGCCTGGTGCGCCATTTGAAGATGGGCCAGTCATTGATCAACACAAATCAGGTTTCCTGATCGATTATTTGCGACCAGTTTTTCATGGTCTGTATTTTTGCGATGCTGTATCTGACATTCCTGATGCACATCTGACAGCGATCAAGGCTTTAGAGCAAGAAGCAATTCCAGTAAGTACGCTCATCATCAGCAAACAGGAAGACACCCTTGATGACCACTTAACACTGACCGATATCAAAGGCCTATTGCACCAGCGTTATGGTGCGGGCAATAGCAGCTATCACTTGCTCAGGCCTGACCAGCACCTGACTGCACGCTGGCAACAATTTGAACTTAATCTGGTGCGCCAGGCAGTACAAACTGCCTGCGGCAATTCATCAGGAGTGGCATCATGCCTTTGAACCTGCAAGCCAATTTCCATTACCCTGATAAATCAGCACAACGCGATTACAGTGCAGGCGATGATTTTTATCAGCTACTGATAGACAGCCATCGTGACCTCAGCGATGAAGCCAGTGCTGCACTGAATGCACGATTGATCTTGCTGCTAGCAAATCACATCGGTGACATCAGTGTCTTGCAGGAAGCCTTGCGCCTCGCTGCAACAAAACAAGAATCGGCTTGAGCAACTTAAGCCTTCCTCGCTTCATTCGACAAAAACCCACCTATGGTCGCATGCACCATGGCATCAACGATTTGCTCATGCGTCAGGCGCTTGTCGCGCAATAAAAACTCCATGGTCGGATCGCAGGCGCGTGAATACAGGGTATAGACCAGCACATCATCCGGCACCAGCGGCGTTAAAGCGCCCTGCTTTCTAGCCTCTGCTACCAGTGCGTAAAAGCGCTTGTTAACACGCAAGGCCACCATCACGTATTCAAGGTTCAGCATCAGGCTACGCTGCAAGGCCAGGCTGGTTGATGGCAGATGTGGTACACCACCTTGCAGGCGCAATCTTAAAGACCAGGCCAGGATATGCCTGATCTTGTCTATTGCAGGCATGTCTGCCGCCAGGGTATCAAGCTCAGCCTGGGTCGCCTTCAGCAGTCGCGTCATGGCTGCCGCTGCCAGCTTTTCCTTGGAAGAAAAGTGCTTGTACAGGCTGCCCTTGGCGATGCCCACCGCATCGGCAACATCATCCATGGTCATCAAGTCATAGCCTTTTTCTGACAAAAGGCGATTGACGGCATCAATGATGGCTTCTTCCCGCGCATCAAACTGTTGTTTTTTAAAGGGAATCCGGATTTCCATTATTTTTTCTGCACAAATAAAAACTTTGTAGTATATTTTGTGACTGATCAGTCACAAATTGAAATTCATAGTCACATTCTAACTGAGCACAGTTTTTTTACCAGCGATTTTTCTTGCTCTGCCGCTGGGGCATTGAGTAAAGAGGATGAAACGGACATGGAGCAGGATTGAATCCAAACAGGCGGGTTTTGCGTATGTATAAACAAGTACGTCAGGCAGGGCGATGCATGCACACATCACGCACGCCTCTGAAAAGCACCATTTCTACAACAGATGTATTGTTTAACATTTTTATTTACTCTTATTTATTAATCATCAGCATAATCAGATTATGAAAATCGCTGTCATCGGTTCCGGCATCTCCGGCCTGTCTTGCGCATACGAGCTTTCTAAAGCAGGACATGAAATCAGCCTGTTTGAAGCCAATGATTATTTTGGCGGACATACTCATACCGTCGATGTCAGCCTGGAAGGCCAGACTTATGGTGTTGATACAGGTTTCCTGGTGTTTAACCACAAGACCTATCCCAAGCTCGTCAACTTATTCAAGGAATTGGGCATCGCCACGGTTGCGACCGACATGTCTTTTTCGGTCAAGATGCCGCTTGGCAAAAATGGCAGCCGTCTGCTGGAATGGGCAGGTGCCAATCTGGATACTGTATTCACTCAACGCCGCAATCTGCTGAACCCGGCCTTCATACGCATGTTGCGCGATATCCTGCGCTTCAATAAGCAGACAACTGCACTGGCAACAACACAGGAGCATCCATACTTCAAGCAGCCGCTGGGCAGCTTCTTGGATCAGAATGGCTATAGCAAAGAATTTCGCACCTGGTATTTGCTGCCCATGGCAGCCTGTATCTGGTCTTGCCCTACCGAGACAATGATGGCATTTCCACTGTCGTCATTCGTCAATTTTTGCCATAACCACGGTTTGCTGCAAGTGAATGACAGGCCGCAATGGCAAACCGTCAAAGGCGGCGCAAGACAGTATGTAGAAAAGATCTTGCCGAGCATCGCACACAAGCATTTGCAAACCCCGGTTTTAAGCGTACGCGAAAAAGCAGCAGGGGCCATTGCGGTCAAGACGGAAGAAGGTACCCAGGTATTTGAGCATGTGGTTTTAGCCAGCCATAGCGACCAAAGCCTGAATTTGCTGGCGGATGCTGACCTGGACGAGCGTCAGATACTTTCATCCGTCAAATACCAGCCCAACCGGGCAGTGCTGCACACTGATGCCAGCGTACTACCGGAAAATAAAAAAGCCTGGTCAGCCTGGAATTATCAAAGCGAAAGCGGCAGCGAACCGCGTGTCTGCGTACATTACCTGATTAATCAATTGCAGCCCCTGCCTTTCAAGACACCTGTCATCGTCACCCTGAATCCAATTGTAGAACCAGCTGCAGACAGTATTATCAATAGCTTTGATTATTCCCACCCGGTCTTTGATGCAATGGCCATCAATGCACAAAACCAGCTGACAAATATCCAGGGCAGGAGGAATATCTGGTTTGCCGGCGCCTGGACAGGCTATGGCTTCCATGAAGATGGCTTGAAGTCAGGTCTGCGCGTCGCGGAAACCATACTCGCGCGAGCAGAAGCAGCCTACGAAAAAATGATACGTGCGGCATGAATACGCCTGCCATCAAATCTGCGGTCGTCTTGTGCACGGGCGAAGTCATGCACAAGCGTTTGCGTCCGGCAAAAAATGCTTTTCGCTATGGCGTATTTTTTATCCGGGTACCTGTGCGTGACATCAATCATATGAGTACACCAACGCTGTTTTCTGTGAACCGGTTTAATGCCCTGTCTTTTCATGAACGTGATCATGGTGACGCCAGTCAGCCACTGGCGCAATGGATAGATGCTTTGCTGCAAAGTGAAGGTATTGCTGATGCCGATGGTGAGGTGTGGTTGCAATGCTTCCCGCGCGTGTTTGGCTATGTGTTTAATCCTGTGTCTTTCTGGTTTTGTCATCGCCAGAATGGCGAGCTGCGTGCGGTGGTGTGCGAGGTACGCAATACCTTTGGTGAAAAACATCTATACCTGTTGGAAAACGGCGGCAAGCTGGTCAATGGCGAAGAATTGCATGCCAGGAAAATTTTCCATGTTTCCCCTTTTTGCAAAGTCGAGGGCAACTATCGCTTCTGCTTCATGAAAGCTCAGCAAGACTTGCGCGGACAAGCCGCACAACATTCGCTCATAAAACATCTGGCGCGTATCGATTACGAAGATGCAGAAGGCCCCTTATTGCTGACCAGTGTTTCTGGCCGCGAACAGGTGATGAGCAACATGCAAATCGCCAGAGTCATGCTGCGCTATCCCTTCATGACCTTGGGTGTCGTACTGCGTATCCATGTGCAGGCACTGCGCCTGTGGATCAAACGTGTGCCTTTTTTTTCCAAACCTATTCCTCCTACTGAAGAGTTAAGCCGATGAGCAGCCTACATCCCACATTCACCTCTGGCGCGTCTACAGCTGATAATAATGCACAAAATGCTCCACTGAACAGCAAGCATTTCCCGGCGCAAGCCAGGTTCGTGTTAAGCCTGCTGAACAAGCTTGAGCACGGTTGCCTGACCATACAATTCCCTGATGGTCAGACGGCCAGCTTTGGCCGCACATCAGAAGGCTGGCAACATGTGAGCCTGCATCTGAAAGACTGGCAGTTGTATCGCGCCGTACTCAAGTCAGGTGACATAGGCTTTGCCGAGAGCTATATAAACGGGCACTGGACCACCAGCAGCCTGACCGGCCTGATAGAACTGATTTCCCATAATCGCCAGCAACTGGAAAGCGTCATCTATGGCAGCTGGTGGGGCAATCTGATCTACAGGATCAAGCATCTGCTGAACCGCAATTCCCGCACAGGCAGCAAGAAAAACATTCATGCCCACTACGACATAGGCAATGAATTCTACAAGCTGTGGCTGGACCCTACAATGACTTACTCCAGCGCGATTTATTCTGGCGAGCAAGAGCAATCACTGGAAGAAGCCCAACTGGCAAAATACCGCCGCATACTGCATCAACTGGCCTTACCGGAAAATGCCAAAGTACTGGAAATAGGCTGCGGCTGGGGCGGCTTTGCCGAGATGGCGATACGTAATGCCGGTGCACACGTCACCGGACTGACGTTGTCTGTTGAACAGCTGCAATATGCCCGTGCACGCTTGCATCATGCCGGTCTGCATGCGCAAAGTGATTTGCGCATAGAAGATTACCGCGATGCAAACGGCAGCTATGACGCCATCGCCTCGATAGAAATGTTTGAAGCTGTTGGCGAAGCCTATTGGCCAGGCTATTTTGAATGCCTGCAACGCAATCTGAAACAAGGTGGCCGTGCCTGCGTTCAAAGCATCGTCATTGCGGATGAATTATTTGACCGCTACCGCAAGGGTACCGACTTTATACAGCAGTACATTTTCCCTGGCGGCATGCTGCCATCCATAGAAAAATTTCATGCGATGGCAGCAGGCTACGGCATGGAGGTACTGGATACCTATAATTTTGGGCTCGACTATGCACGCACTCTGTTGCACTGGCGTCATGCTTTCATGGAAAAATTGACGCAGGTCAAGGCCCAGGGCTTCGATGATCAATTCCTGCGTACATGGGAATTTTATCTGGCGTATTGTGAAGCCGGTTTCCGCGCTGGCAGTATCAATGTCACGCAATTCACATTGAGAAAAAAATGAACGTCCGATTGCTTGCACGCGGTTTTTTTATGTCACTGATGCTTTCATCTGCAGCATTGCTTGTGCAAGCAGAGGATAAAGCCATCACTACGGCACCAGCGCATATCAGTGAAGAAATCCCACAAGCCAGTTTGCAGGGTAGTGGCAGTTTCCGCTGGTTCGGCTTGCATATTTATGATGCGAGCTTGTGGTCTTCACCTGAGGGCTATAAACCAGACAGCGACAAGCCGCAAAAGTTTGCGCTGGATCTGGCCTATGCCCGCAACTTGTATGGTGGAAAAATCGCCGATGCCAGCATAGATGAAATAGAAAAACTCAAACTGGGTACAGCAGAAAAACGTGAGCGCTGGCTAACGCAGATGAAGACGATTTTTCCTGACGTCAAACAGGGCACGCATATCACCGGCATCCACATACCGAACGAGGCTGCGCGGTTTTACCTGAATGGAAAATTGCTGGGCGAGATACGCGATGCCGAATTTGCTCGCGCCTTCTTTGCGATCTGGCTGGATAAAAATACTTCAGCCCAAAGTTTGCGCACCAAGCTGTTAGGGAAAGCCACTGCTGGCTAACGCCTGCTAACCAATCACCACCACGGGAAGATATATGTTTACACGTACGTTCTATCGTCAATACCGGCTGTTCTTCTCCAGCCTCAATGTAGCGTTGCTCATGCTGCTGACATCCTGTGCCAGTCAATATGACCCTGGCCGCTACCGTAACGAAACCCCAAAGCTGGACATGCAAAGCTATTTCAATGGCAAACTTGATGCCTGGGGCATGTTCCAGGACAGATCGGGGGCGATCGTCAAACGCTTTACCGTGGTCATGGATTGCCAGTGGTCGGGCGATACAGGTACGCTCAATGAAGACTTCAGTTACTCCGATGGCAGCAAGCAAAAACGTATCTGGACCTTGAAGAAAGTGGGCAATGATCAATTCACCGGCACTGCTGCCGACGTGATAGGCGAAGCGAAGGGACAAGTATCTGGCAATACCCTGCACTGGAATTATGTATTGGCATTGCCAGTCGATGGCAGCGTTTACAATGTCGATTTTGACGATACCATGGTCTTGATGGACGACAGGATCATGCTGAACCGTGCCATCATGCGCAAGTTTGGCGTCGAGCTGGGCAGCGTGACTCTGTCCTTCACCAAACGTAGCAGCACCACACCATGAATCCCGTCATACGCGACTGGCGTGGCAAACGTGTCTGGATCATAGGCGCATCCAGCGGCATAGGTGAAGAAACGGCGAGGCTGTTGCTGACCCTGGGTGCCAGGGTCGCACTGTCCGCCCGCAAACTGCCGCAGTTGGAAGAAATTGCGGCTGGCTACCCCATGGCCGAGGCCGTGGCAGTGGATATCTGTGATCATGCCAGTATCATGACTTGCCATACAGGGCTGATGCAAAAATGGGGAAGCATTGATCTGGTACTCATCGTTGCCGGCAGCTACAATGAAATGCGGGCAGACAGTGTTGATATGGCTGCAGTTAACCAACTGATAGACATTAATTTGCGCGGGGTTTATCAATGCCTGGATGTGGTCCTGCCTGCTTTGCTGAAGCAAGGCAGTGGCGGCATAGGCGTAGTCGGTTCAGTTGCGGGTCTCTCAGGCTTGCCCAAGGCGCTGGTGTATGGTCCGACCAAGGCGGCCATCATCAATTTGTGTGAATCCCTGTACCTCGATGTGCGGCCAAAAAATATCGCGGTATATATGATTAATCCCGGCTTTGTGGAAACGCCGATGACTGCGAAAAATGACTTCAAGATGCCCGCATTGATCAGTGCACCTGAAGCAGCGTTGGCTATCGTCAAGGGTATGCAAAGGGGGACTTTCATATCCACTTCCCGCATCGTTTTACAAACTGGCTAAGACTGGCGCGTCTACTGCCTTACCGCAGCTATTTTTATCTGGTTCATAAAGTCACAGGTTTATAAATGTCCAACACTCATGTACCAGTTCATGTAGATCATCAGGCCAGTCTGGATAAGCTCGTCAGCTTCTTTGAATCCATCACACTGGCGACCTGCCAGGACTTGTCTGGTGTCTATACTGAAGATGCCTATTTCAAAGACCCGTTCAATGAATTGCGTGGCCTGCCTGGCATCAACCAGGTTTTCCAGCACATGTTTGTGCAAGTTCATGAGCCGCGCTTTCGCGTTACTTCTACGGTGTTGCAGGGTGACACCGCTTTTCTGGTCTGGGATTTTTTATTTTCGATGAAAAACTTCAATGCAGCACCGCAATGCATACGGGGTGCCACGCATATACGTTTTGCGGATGATGGCCGGGTGAATTTTCACCGTGATTATTGGGATGCGGCAGAAGAATTGTATGAAAAGCTGCCCGTGCTGGGCAGCTTCATGCGTTTTTTGAAAAACCAGGCGCGCAAATAAATTTACTTGCCTGCCTTATAGGCGGGCAAATATTGGGCCAGCCTCGTGCCCATTTCCTGGCCCAGCGCTTGCAAGCCACTCATGGGCCTGACCATGACTTCAAAATCGACGATCTTGCCTTCGGCATCAAAGCGTATCATGTCTATGCCCTTGAGCTGCTTGTCACCGACATTGGCACTGAATTCCAGCACGATATTCAAACCATCATCGGAAGACAATTCGCGGTGATAAGTGAAATTTTCAAATACCTTGACGACGGTACCCAGTATCAATACGACTGCCTGGGCGCTGGCATAAGGCTGATGCGCCATGGGAGAACGAAAGACCGCATCTGCATGCACGATGGATGGCAAGGCACTCAGGTCTTTATTGGCAATCATCTCATGCCAGGTTTGCAGGGAAGCGGCAACAGCGTCGGGCAGCTTGTTCATTGTCATCCTTTTATGTTGATTTAGCCCGGTATGCTTCGGGCTTTATGTAAAAGGAATGATCTTAGACCAAATTCTGCCTGCGGGTATTTTTGCTGTTGTAATTTCAGTCTACAGTTTTGGTTGTACAGGCTTCGCGACTTCTGGCGTACGTGATAACAAACGACTAGAGGGGCTGTCATCAGCACTCAATACATTCAGGTCGGCACCTGGCCTGGTGGCCGTAATGGGCTTGATACTGCCGCTGAACTGTTCCAGCAATTTCTTATCGACAGGTTCAACTGGTTTGCCATCAGGATCTTGTTTAGGTGTGATCCCGCGCTCTTCTACCCTGCGGTAAAAAAACTTATGTTGAGTAGAATCATGGATAACACTCTTCTCTGGCTCTACCGGCACTTCACGCTTCATGATCAATGCTGAACCCAGACTGGCATTCAGGTAACCACTCATCAGATTGAAGTTACGTGTAGAGAGGCCATTGAGCTCATAACCACCACCTATGTCGCTATGGCAGCCAGCAGTCGTCACACCGAGGAAACGCTTGTCAGCCGACAGGCCCTGCGGAATGATGTTATCTGCCGGGAACAGGGAGCGATGTTCATCGCCCGCCTTGATTTGCAAACCGCTGATGACTGAATCGGCAGGCCGCCTGTCCTTGCGCTCTGGAGCTCCCGTCGCAACCGGGTCGTACATGGCCAGCGCCTGAGGGATAGAGCCTGGCTCCTTCAAAGGTGGCGCAGTATAGATTACCTTGTCATCTTTCAGACCCAGGCTCAGCGCATAGGTTTCGACCTTTCTGGCATTCGGGTCCTGGACACCTCTTTCATCGACCATCCGTGTAAAGCCTGCCGCCTGCTCGGCACCGCGGCTGAAACCGACGGAGACTACACTGATCTTGGCATCGGGATTTTCTTTCAGCCAGACAGCCGCCTGATTATCGAACTGCTCATACATCGCTTCCAGGCGTTCCTGATAGGTGCCACCTGTAGCGCCATCCCAGGTCCCCTTGAGTCCACCCTGGGTACCCGGACCTTCCTTATAATATCCACCGATATGTGGATTGTCCTGTGCCGCTGCCTCAATCTGATCCTTTAATAAACCAACATTGGTTATATGCTTGGGATCATGAACTGCATCATTACCTGTGCCATCAAACAGGGCCACGAAA
This sequence comes from Undibacterium sp. KW1, assembly GCF_009937955.1. Classification (NCBI taxonomy): domain Bacteria; kingdom Pseudomonadati; phylum Pseudomonadota; class Betaproteobacteria; order Burkholderiales; family Oxalobacteraceae; genus Undibacterium; species Undibacterium sp. KW1. Next base: position 5,614,617 of record NZ_AP018439.1, read on the forward strand.
ACCCGTGAATTGGGATCCTTGCTGTCATATAACTGAGGCACTTCAAAGGCATTGATTTGCGCCTCCGCCTTGGTATAAGTCGCCAGTTGGGCAGGAGTAGCCTGCCTTACGTCAACGCCATCCGATTTCACAGGATCAGATTTCACAGGGTCGGTCATGGAATGGTACCATTAATAGGTTTTTGAATAAGCCAAAGTACGGTGGTCGTGATGATCGCGTGTCGCCTCATCTTTTTCGAGCCGTATTGTGACGAACATGTACACGTTCAAAGTTCTGTCATTCACTTCAATAATGATAGTAGGCTGACCACCGGAGATGGGGTCGGCCTTGTATATCCGGCTAACATCATCTGTATGCAAGACTTTGCGGTCCTTGAAAATGTCGTCCAGATTCAAGCTGGCTGAAAGCTTGCTGCCATCTGCTGCAGACCATTTGACTTCAACCGGTCCGGCAAAAGTGATATAAGACCCGGATTTAAAATTTGGGTATCTGTTTTGATCTTTCTCGGTCTTCGCGGGTGCCAGTTTTCCTGCACTCAGCTTGTGTGGTGTTCCTGCATACAGGACATCAACATCACTGGCGCTGTACACTTGGATGTTCAAATCATGTTTGGAGAATTTCAGAAAATCTTCATTTGCCATTGCGCTAAATCCCAGTTGTGTTTGTAAAGCGATTGCCATCAAAAATCCTGCAAAATTTCGTTTAGAGAGTTTCATTTTTACCCATCTTTGCACAGAACGCATGCGATGAAACCGCAGAAATGCATGCCAGAATTACACCGATTAAATATGCTGCATACGAATTATTATCAGAATTTCAAAAATAATCCAAGTTACCGTGCAATTCCTTAGCAGTTGAGGAAAAACGACATCCAGAATTGCGGATAAAGCCAGCGTTTTCACCACACCTGGCGACATGACTGATGGCTCCGGAATCTGATTACTTACAGGCAAAACAACATCGCGTTACAGACTTGATGACAATAATTATACGTCCATGTTTTTTATTTTACAAATAAATATACGAATAAAAGTAAAAAACAATTTAAGAATTGATTGTGCGGAAACTGCACTGAAATCGCCTCCTGCGGCCGTGCTGTTTGGGAGCAGGATTTTGCTGAGTCGTGATAGGGAAACAGGGATAAAAAAACGGATGCCGCAGCATCCGTTTTTTATAATAACAAGCGAGTATCGCGCCAAGGCTGATCCGGGCTTAATCGTCCTCTTCCTTTATATCATCCACGGGCAAATTATTAACCTTGTTCTGCAGATAACGGCTGGGTTTGAACTTGGGAACCTTGCGGTCTTCTATCATGACAGGCTCGCCTGTGCGTGGGTTCCTGGCCTGTTTGGCATTTCTTTCAGCAAGCTTGAAGGTGCCAAAACGGCTGATCTTGGCTTCACCGTCTTCTACCATCTCCCTGACTATCTCGTCAAAGACGAAGCTGACGATGTCCTTTACTACATTCCTGGTCAAATCACCCTGATATTTGCTGTAAATACGCTCGACGATATCGTGTTTTGTCATTTTTTATGAATGCTTTCTTATAACAGCGATTAACTGCCTGGTTTGCAGTCAACAACTGCCGATTTTCTAAAAAGCTATAATATGCCTTCATAAATTGAAAGTCAAAGCGGGCTGGACGGAAAGAAAAACGGGCTGGCAGGCAGCAGTCTGCAGAAATTGCCGCTCAATGACAAGCCGGAAAGAGGGTCGTGACGTCAAAAAACACTATTGCGCAGTTCTTAGAAAGCAGGCATTAAAGGCCAGGGATAGGTGAAGCTTTGCGCGCAGGCATTTCTGGCTGCGCCTTATTTTTATCTGCTGCGCCGGGGCCAGGCAAAGGCATAGCCGCAGCAGGTGCAACTGCGTTTCCATTGCGTGCCAGTTCCTGCAACTTGCTCTTGCCATCTGCCTCACTGACCGTACGGGCATCCGGGCCATAGCGCTGGGATACTGTCATGCTCTTGTTTGACCTCAGTTGCAGTGACAAGTCGTCCATCTGCGCTTTGATCAAGCCTGCATTTGCTGGCGGCAAAGCAGATGCCCTGGGCATCAACGCCGCCGGTTCTTCTGTTGCCATTTTGCGCACCAGCCAGTTCGATTTCAAGACATCCATGGGCAATGGCGCAGCTTTGGTCTGCTCAGTCTTGAGACCGGCTGATTCAAAATTTTTGGCATAGTCTGCCTGCCTGTCAAGATTGGCTTTAAGGTAAGCAGATGACTCATCCTGCATGCGCCGGTTTTTTTCACGACGGGCTGGGTCAAAGTATTTTTGCCGTATCTGCGCTTCCCTGTGCTCAAAATACGTTTTTTGCTGCACAGTCATTCTCTTGCCATCACCACGATCCAGCCCCAACAAGTGTATTTGCAGTTTCTCCATCGCGGCATCCAGCGATTTATATTGAGGACTGGCGTCACCGGCCTTCAGCTCGGACTGGTATTTTTTTTGATAGTCCTCAATCTGCTTTCGTCTTTCAGGAGACATCTTCGCCAGCTTTTCGGCATTCGCCGTCTGCATGGCTTTCAGGATTTCATCGCCATTCTTGCCTTTCATGCCGGCAACGGCCGCCTGATATTTTTTGCTGTCCTCGGCTCTCAATTTTGGCGCGCTGCCCGGGCCACTCTGCGCTTTTTTCTGTTCAGTGGCGGTTTTATTTGCGCCGGGACTGTCCATCTGTGTCAGGTCGTTGACTTGCCGGGCCTGAACACAAACAGGCCATATCATGCCAAGCAACAAAGACATGATTGCTACCTGGTGTATGCAGTATTTTCTTTGCTCAGACTGATGAGGGCGCGCGTTCATTTCATCGATACCGGGTTCACAAAAGTATCAGGCATTAAGGTGAAATACTGCGCAATGCAGGTTCACGCAATTTTTTGGTTTTCATCTGGATAGCGAGTTCATTGAGCAGCGCTGTCCTGGTGGCAGACAACTGCACTATATTCTCGGCAACTTCCTGTTTTTGATACTGCATATAGATCTGGTACGCCGTCATGACTGCCAACTCATAGTACAAAGGCAGCTCTCCCTTGAGTGAGAGTTCGGAATACCACTGTTCAGAACCAAAGCGCTTCTTCGCCTCACCAACTATCATTTCAGAAAATGACATTTCTTCCGCAAGCAAAGGCGCGGGCATAGGTGGTTGTTGCGATGCATTATCACCAGACTTGGCGATCTTGGCAGCATCCACATTGGCGACAGGATTGGGAACAGCAACGGACGAGCTGGGTACCGTTCCCGTCGTGGCATTCTGCGCCAGATATTTGTCGTAAAACTCTTTGTCGAAATTAGGTGTGGCTGCGCCAAAAACATCCCTGTCTGTCACGCCAGCCGGACGTACCAGGCTCAGGGGTGGCTTTCTCTCTGGTTTATCGACGGCGGCCTGATAGGTAAATGAAACACCACCGCAAAACGGTGGCGGTATACGCCAGGCCTTGGTGCTACTGGCCTCACCTTTGGTGATCACTTCCAGATGGATATGTTCGGGATTGGGCAGGATACCGGTGTTCGACGGTACGCCTATCTTGTCACCGACACTGATGCTGGAACCATTCAGCCTGGCCTTGCCGCTGGCGTCAGGTTCAAAACTTTTCAGGTGGCAGAATTTGGTGGCAAAACCATCTGGCTGGCTGATGACAACCATATTGCCACAACCAGCAGTACCTGGAAAGGAGCGGTAAGTGCCATTCAGCGGTGCTACTACCATGGGGTCGGTCAGTGCTTTTTTTGAAAAGTCCGTACCATAGTGAAACTGCCATTTGCCACGGCCATTAGGATTGGCATCAAAGCGCCAGCCAAACGGGCTGCTGACAACCAGCTGGCCCGACTTGATGACAGTTTGCAGGCAAGTGCTTGCTGACGCCAGATTTTGCGTCATCAAGCTCGCGCAGACTGCTGTCGCCAGCAGATAGGGTCTGAGAGTAAATTTAGCCTGCATTTTTTTTCAACAATGGTTTTAGTATGGACTTAATCGTGTCTTTTTCATTCCGCGTGGGATTTTCACGCTCCATCAAAAATACTCCGGCCTCATAAGCGATCTTGTCCTCAAATCCCAGGCCCAATGCTGCCCAGTTCAGGTATTGCCTGATTTTCTCATTGCGTAATTCGCTCTGCGCACGGCTTGCTGCTGTCTGCACTGTCTTGCACACTGTCTGGTCGTACTCACTGTCATGTGAAGTATCGACGCAGATACTGTTATAAATAAAGTGATGCAAGGTCAGGTAAGGTAAATCAAGTGCCACACCCTTATTCTGGTCAGCCTGTTTCAGGCGAACAGCGGTATAAAACAAAATTTGCGCTGATACCACCTGGTCATTTGCCGCATACCACGCCATCTTCTTGTAGATCATGGCATAGCGCTTGTCCGGCTCACTGGCAATAATGCCAGCAGGACGCAACACCGCCATCTTGGGATAGGCATAGGCCAGCGAGGTATCGATTTTCTTTACGGCGTCCGTCTCCTTCATGGAGAATATCTTGCTCGCCTCAGCCCGATTCTTCGCCGACTTTTCTATCATGTAAAACGAAAACCAGGGACTGTCTTCAGCAGGTTCACTCCCCAAGCTGGTTTGCGCCTGCACGACACCAGCAGCAAGGCAAGCCAGGGTAAATAGCAAATAATTGAAAAACAGCCGCATCATCGTTTGGCAATGTATTGCCTGGCCTTGGCATCAAAAGTAAATGAAAAAGTCCGGTCGAGTTTTTCCAGTGCCGTTCCAGACTGGTTCATTGCCGTTCCTGTCTGGCGCAAAACCACATCCGGGTAATCTGGCGTGACCGAAACAGGGAAGCTGGCGGAAAGCTTGCTGTCAGCACAAAGCTTTTTGCCCTGGCACGCGGCACCTTCGAGGTTATTCAACAGTACTTCTGCAGTCTTGAGTACGCTTTGAGGCTTCTTGTCTGCGCCGAAGATAAAGATTTCTGCAGATGCATACATATAGCCCCCTTTATTTGCGGGAAGCAAAACCACGGCTACCTGATTTTTTGTCTGCGAAAAAAATCCACCAGCCCCGCTGGCGTCTTCCACAGCGATACTGGCTACACCGCCAGGGCCTCGCACATTAATCGCATCATTACCACACTTACCTGACTTCTCAGGGCAATTACCGTCGCGGACAAAACTCGACACCCAATAGGTATCCTTGCCACTGTCAGCAAGGGCAATGACTTTTTCGACACCTGCGGCCGATTTTGCTTCCTGCCCCAGCTTGACTACATCTGCAGCATGGGCAGTTGCAGTTACCGCAAGCACTGCAGTCAGGGTAATTGTGAGCACACTTCTTTTCATGGTTTCACCAGATATTCTCTGTTTCTCTTTTACATGACCGGCATCAGCAAGCATTGATGCCAAATTTCTTGCGCCAGAATTCCCAATACATCTGACCATTGATCTGCTCCAGCGGGACACGCGGACTCATATTGCCCTGGATAGCTTTTTTCCTGGCTGTAGATAAAGGCGCACCTGTTGTGATATTGTCGTAAATCTGCTTGAAACCGGCAGCGCCCATATTGTGCATGCCGTACAGGACAAACACCGGCGGCACACCTTTCACCCCTTGCGGGAAAGTGCTGCTGAAAGCTGCGATATTGGCGATCGCATATTTTTTGGCAGCGATACCGTTCTGGTAAGGATCAAACACCTGCTCGGGCAAGAGCCCGCTCATGCCTACGTCAGCCAGTGCGCCAGCACCCATCTGATACAGGCCATAGTAATGAGCCGGGCTGACGGCACGCGGATTCTTGGTTGATTCTACATAGGCATAGTAATGCCAGGCAGAGCGGGAAATACCAAAATTGAGCAAAGGGGTTCCAGAGTCACCGTTGGCAAAGGAATTATTGATGGCGGCATTCACATCTGCCTTACCCATGGCTTCATATTTGGCGAAATCGGCACTGGCGGCGCAGCGTGCCTGCGTCTCTGGCGTGCCTGTCGTTGTTGAAGATGGGTCAAGATTGGGATTAGCGTCAGCAATCTGGTTGGCCACGTCGGCACGCGCTGAATTGTCTGCATTGAACGCCACCACCACTTTACTGCGGCGGGCGATCTGCGAATTAAACGAGTGAGCCACGGTACTCATGCGCGCCTGTATGACATCATTACTACCTGAAAAAGCTTTCCTGGCGTCGGAATTGTAAGTGTCTTCGTTGTAATCAGTGGCAGGATAATTACCCATGCCCATGACGTTTTCTGACCATACCATGGCCGCACGCTTTTCTTCTTCTGACAGCTGGGTGGTCTTCGCCTCACCAGTCCTGGTATAACCAGGTGGTATGACATCAAGATTCTGCAGGTGATCGGCTGCGGCAGCTTCGCAAATACCGTTAAATACATCGGACATGCTGCAATAAGTCGTGGAATGGCGCAGATAACTTGCCTCAGCATCTGCCATCCTTGAAGTACGCATGCTATTGACAAGGCGGGTATTCATTGCATCAGCCGCTATCGCCGTGCCGGAAGAAACCAGAGGCGTGACCTGCGTTTGTGCAACCAGCTCATTGCAGACCTTGGTAGGCATATTGGTGCCGACTCCCTTGATCAGGGTAGCAGCAACGGCTTCTTCCGGACCACGGGGAGTGCTGCCGGGCAGGCCGACCTGCGTTCCATACAGGAAGGACTTGCCCTGCAACATGGCCGCTTCGCCATCATTCTCGACTTTATTGCGCGCCCCGCCAAGTTCAAAAGCAGCAGCTACTTTTGCACCTGCGCCCCAGGTCTCAGGCAATACCTGGTAATTAACCAGCGAAGCAGCGGCAAGAGTCACGGCAGAAACCGCAGCAGAGATGGCTGCGATGATCAATGATGTGGATTCAGATATGGCAAGCAGCATATCCGGCGACCAGATCTCGCAGATAGTGTAGCCCATATAAACGCAGACACCAGCCCTGGCCGACTGCGAAATAAAGAACAGGGACAACAACAAAAAACTCAAATAGAACGGAGCATACCGCCGCAAACCACTCTTCCTGGCGGCGGGATGCTTTTGCGATTTTTGTTTATTGAAATAAGTCCACATGAATGTCATCGCTCTTTGTATGCGATTAAGGAGTTGTACCAATGGAACGCAGAGCCATTTCACGATTCTTCGCGTAATTCGGATTCATGCTCACGGCAATTTCATTGAGGATCGCAACCTGTGTCGCCAGGTTTTGCTCCACCCTTTCCTGCTGCACATAGGATTGATAATCCATCCAGCTTTTGAATGCCATCATCTTGTTCAGCTCACGCAACAGACCATTGGTATTGTATTGCGACAAAGTCAAATACCAGGACTGATCGACAAAGCGGTTTTCCACGAACAACTTCATGGCCTGCAAAGGCGACAAGGCTGTGATACCAGGCGCAACCAGGCCCATGGAATCTGGTGTCAGGCTGGGATCAACCTTGCGCATCAGGGCGCCATTTTCCATCGTCGCCAATGGCACAGATGCCCGCGCCGCATAGGTGTTATTGGCTGACAGCCATTGCTTGCCTGCGGCAGTCTTGGAAATTTCATCGACATTCTTGGGCGTATTCGGCGGCTCACCCACTACGTTGACCGCAAAACGTGATGCTGCAATCAGGCCTGCGTCATCCAGTGGTTTGTCAGCGGATGCCAATACCGTCTTGGAAGCATTGACCGGTGCCTGGTAATAACGCTTGCCTTCTGCACTGTTTTCCAGATAGATCATGTCGTCCTGATAGCGCTTGGCCATCTCTGCACGAATATCCGGCGCACCGTTGCGGAAGTAGTTAACTTTTTCCTGCACGCTTTGCGAGTCCGGTGAAACTCCACCCACAGCAGACCCCAGGGTAGTTGATGAGGCCAGGTCATAGCAATTACGCTGACCATTCAGCATGGGGTCTTTGATATTCAGCAAGGCGATTGCAGCGGCTTCATTGATCTTGATATCACCATCAACGGCTATCTTGCCTTCTGCCAGTACCTTGGCTCTTGCACCATTCATTTCAACGGCAGCCTTGACCTTTGCACCGGCACCCCAGATTTCAGGCAGGATTTGCAATTCGACGAGTTCAGTCATGGCGGCAATCACTGCGACCGCCGCAGCCTCTACTGCAGCAACTACTGCTGCACCTGCAGAAACCGCACCTGCCGCAGCAGCCGCACCGTCACCGCAACAGGCGTCAGCACGCAAAGGAATTAATGTGACTGGTACAGCAAGGGCGCATGACACTGCAATCGCCACGAATTTTTTATTCAGATTTTTCATCGCTTAACCTTTACTCATAAGCCAGGAATAGTCGATTGAGACTGGGCGGGCGCAGCAGGTGGCGGCGCTGGCGAATACACAGGTGGCGGGCTGGACGGCCCGCTGCCGACACTGACGAAGCTGCCAAAGGTATTCACGCCTGACTGGTTGATACCCGAGTTGACAGTGCTGACTGCATTGCTGACTGCGCTATTCCACGCCCCAGTGGCCGCTGCACAGATCTTCATGATGATGTCGTTGACCAGCTTGTCGATGAGCTGATTCAGGATGGCTTCAAATGCCGCCGTAAAACTGAAACTGGTCGGCAGATTGAACGCCACTGAAATCAACTGGATATTGTTGAGACAGGAATTAATGGAGTCGTTGAAGCGCTTGACCGGATCGCCCGGCGCCGCCGCAGTTGCCATGTTTCTCGACGACTTGTTGATGGCATCGTCCATATCATTACCGCAATTTTTTTGCGTCCTGGCCTTGGTTTCACTGGTACCCAGAGCATTTGATGCACGCATGTTTTTCTGCGTATTCGCATCCAGTATCACCAGGCTGGAATCCACCGATCCCACTGCACCAACAGTCGAGACACCGTCTGCCCTGACCATGGCTGGCAAGATGGCGACAGAGACTATCAACAAACGGCACATCACATTTTTCACAATTTCCCGCATCACTAAGCTCCTTGCTTTCGTATCATTGTCTGAGCTGCTCAAGCGCATACATCCTGTTTATTCTGCCCATCTATGTTGCTTATTTATTTCGCTTATTTACTCTACTTTTATACTGTCTTTTCTATCCCGTCCAACACAAGCGCCGTGCAAATTACAAGCCTGGTATGGCGGATGGGGGACTAGCTGGCGCGGGTGCTGCAGGTGCCGGGCCAGGCGGCGCAGGTCCAACAACGACAACACTGCCAAAAGTATTGATACCTGATTGATTGATGCCCGTATTAAGCGTATTGATCGCATTACCAACGGCAGAATTCCATGCCCCAGTCGCAGCAGCACATATTTTCATGATGACTTCATTCACCAGTTTTTCCATCAACTGTTTGAGTATTGTTTCAAACATTTGTGTAAAACTGAAACTGGTTGGCAAGTTAAACACTGCAGAAATTGTCTGTATATTGTCAAGACAGGCATTCACACTGTCATTCAGTTTTTTGACTGAATCACTGTATGTCATGGAACGGGCCATGTGCTGCTGCCCCTCTGTCAGAGAATCTTTTGCTTTTGTGGCGCAGGGATCAATCGCTGCCAGCTCTGTCTGATTTGCCCCCACTACCCCATTCAGTTCCAAAGTTTTTTGTGCGCTTGCATCCAGCGTGGTGATGGTCAGATCGCCCACGCCGGACATGCTGTCGGCAGCACTGATACCTGGCATCAGCATCAACAATGCCATTATTAATGACCAGACTGACAGCAGTAATTTTTGAGAAATGAATTTCATCAGGCCACCCGCACGCCCTGCTCAATGGCTGCCTTTACTGCAGCCAGTCGCTCAGGTGCAAATACCGTTTGCAACAGCGCTGTCTTCCGTGCGAAGCGCAATCTATCCATCATGAGCTTGAAAGCCACCCGGTCAATAGCAGTCACACCACCCTGCTCATACAGACTCTGTGCCTCATGCAGGAAATTAAATTCAATTTCAGGAAATCCGGTTTCCAGCCAATACACCAGGCGCAAGGCCCTGGACGAATGCAAATAGGCGAGTACAACCAGCAAGTCGTTGATGAAAGCCGCCTTTTGTCCAGACTGCACAGCCTGGGCCAGCATGGCTGGCATGGATGTCACCAGTGCTGTCAACTCATCATCCATGGGTGTATCACCATCCAGCACCCAATCCTCGGTAGCATCCATCGCGCCAATAATATACGGCGCACCGGGCGACACTTCGCTCCAGTACGTCTCCAAGCCTTTACTTGTTAAATCAACCATATATTATCCATGCCAGAAAATACAACACTGACGCATTATAACTACAGAATTATTTAAAGAAAATACCCTTGTACTTTTTACTTTGTTTCAAAAAACCTTTATAAGTAATAAGTTTTTTAAAAATATTATTTTACTTGTCGAGTTTTTACCATCAGGTTATCATTAATAATTGAAAAAGTGAAAGTAAAAAACTTAATGGCGGTAATTTTGGACAATAAGTCAACATTAAGAAATGCAAATTCAGCAACATCCGAAGCCGAGGCAACGGATGAATTTAGCGACAATTTGCAAAAACATAAAATGATAGAGGCAGCCCATCATGTTGCCGACATCATGCTGGGCCCGGTAGGTGGTGTACTTGTGGCGCACGCTTTGCACGCCGCAGATATGGTTGCAGAGCTGTATAACCAGCCGAATACGAACAATGCAAATGCCATCCCATTAAACCAGCCGCATTTAACGCTGAATGGGGTGCCGACAGCAAAACCGGTATTGGTGCTGGATGCAAATGATGACCTCAGAAATCCAGGTAGGAAGCTACACAAGAAGCCAAGTGAAAAAGTAGTCAACGAAAATGAAAAACGCTATCACGAAAGAGCATTCAGCCAGGGTATGGATCTGACACCCGCCATCACCCTGCCTACCGGGCGACCGGATATGGCGACTGGCACGACGCGCAAGAAGAAGCGTATTACACCTATTTGAAAATACTCATGGATGATTTAATCGTCCACAAAAGAACATCATCAGAGTCGCCCAACAGCATTCAGCCATTAAAGAGATAACCATGCGGATACAAAAACACTTTAGCAAATATGCCGTGCTTCCACTTTTATATTTCTTTCAGATGACGAGTGCTTATGCAGGCAATTTCTGGGTACCCACCAAAGGAGACGAGGATTATTCGATAATGATCCTGAGGTACGTTTTCGGCGACGTCGTGAAAAATATTTATAACGGCAATATAGCCTCCAACGGTACTCACATCCTTTCCAGTTTGCTAGGCACCATGAATGCTGGCGTTCTGGTCATTGGCATGATTATCATGGCCTACACTTATATTGGTGGGGCTGTACATACTGCCAAGGACGGAGAGTGGCTGGGCAAAAAATGGGACACCATGATGGTTCCATTACGTACTGCTGGCGGCATGGCGATGTTGCTGCCAACGGTTGCAGGCTATTCTTTCTTACAAGTAGTACTGATCTGGGCTGGATTACAGGCAGTTGGACTGGGCAGCACAATCTGGAAGACTGCATATAAGAATATCGGTGAGCAAGCCTCTATTGCGCCCCCATTTCTTGCTCCAAATAAAACTGCAAAACAAGTATTCCTGATGGTAGCTTGCAAGCAGGCCGGTGATATGTACGGAATGAAAATCACTCCTAATGTTAATATTCCAGACGGAAAAATTATTTACGCCGCCGAAGGCTCCCAAGACGCCGGTAGTGCGGGCTATTGCGGCACCATACAGTGGAGTGCTTCGAGCCTGATAACGAAGCTAGCCAATGCAAAAAACACCCTGATTGGTTGCGACAATTTCTTCTCTAGTCAGACAGGCTGCACAACATTGCTATCAGATACTGACGGTCAGCCAGCCTCAAAATTCAACGTAACCGGTTTTGAAGCCGTCAATTTGTTTAACGATGCGGACAAGATAAAATTTGAAACAGAAATGCGCAAGGAGCATGGAATAATTATTGAAAATATGCTCAAGAATCCTGATCTCATCGCGATGGCTGATGCCTTGCTAATGTCAACGGATGCCTCCAAAGTCGTAATGCTTCCGGGTCCGGGTGGCACGTATCAAAGCACACTTTCAAACATCCAACTGCAATACGAAAAAGACTTGATAGAAAAAATTCAGTTACACATGAAAACAATTCTGCTAAAAAATGGCACTATTCAGGCTCTGTGGGTAAGTAAAATGCAGGCACAAATGGAAGAAGCGGGATGGCTGCACGCCGGTTCTTTTTACATGAAGATCGGCAACTTGAATAATGCCATTCAAAATGTGATCAATTCCTCGATTTCTACCGCTTATACCATCCCCAATATTGCCGGTATGCAGAACGAGAGTCAGAATTCTGCGTTCTCTGTTTTTCTGAACAATATCCAGCAAACTATTATAGGAACAAATGATCTTGCGAATAAGATAGAGAGTAACACTCCAGCAAAGTTCGATATATTCGATATCAGAAAAACCTGGAATAGCATCACTGATGGCATTTCCACAGGTATGTTGAAGTTCGCCATGGTAGGCGAAATTGGGAAAAATGGCCTGGATCCCCTGATACAGCTGAAGTCAATTGGCGATACTGCCATCGTGGCAGGGGAAGTCATGCTAGTGCAAGGTTCTGGTGCTTTGCCGTCCGGTGAAAAATCTGGCAACGCTACCACCATGTCGATTATTTTGGCAGCCCTGACAGGGATCATGTTGAGCATGGGGATGTTCCTTGGAATAATATTGCCCATGCTCCCCTATGTATTTTGGGTTTCTGGTGTCGCCTGGTGGTTAATCTCCTTTGTTGAGGCTGTCATTGCAGCGCCAATTTGGGCAATTGCGCACATGCATCCGGAAGGACACGATATTGCTGGCCGTGGCTCACCGGGCTATATGTTTGTCCTGTCTATCTTGATACGCCCCGCATTAATGGTTATCTTCCTGTTTGCTGCCATGCTGCTGATTAAGCCTATCATGACCGTCGTCAATCAGGGATTTTTTCAATCCATCTCGAATATGACTGAAGGCTCGATGGTAGGCATCATGACTTTACTTGGGACATTGATACTGTATTCGGGCATAACTACCAAAATGATTATTACTGTGTTTGGCATCATCAATACCGGACCGGACAATATCATGCGCTGGATAGGTGGCAGTGACTCTGTCGGCAGTCAAGCACAATCCATGGCAGGCAATATCCATCAGGGCGTTGATGGTGCCGGCAGTCAGGCGGCAGCAGGGGTAGGTCAGGTTGTCAAAGGGGTTGGTGGCAAGATGGCTGCTAAACGTGGCAGCGTAGTATCCTCAGCGCAGTAAGCGCTTCATCATGCGCAAAATGCCATCCCTGCTCCCGCTATAACATGGGCAAGGATGGCATATTCAATTCAGCTGTTTTGGCCAATAACGATAAAGACTTTGGCACAACAGTCTTGCGAAACCTGCGCTGCAAACTCGTCGATCTGAAATGCGTATTCGTGACTGCGTACAAGTTCGTACCTTAAGAAATCATTGTTGATTTAATGAAATTCTTATGGGTAAATCAGACCAGATTTTCCGGCAAAACAAAAACGCCATATACATTCTAAAGAACTGTATATGGCGTTTTACAAATTCACCTGCAATCCAAAAAATTCAACCCTCTTTCTGGGCACCCGCTATAGAAAACAATTTCATGCTGTTCAGTGGGAGCTGGGATAGAAAAGGCAGCTTGGAGCCGACTTCACGTCCCCGCTTTGGGCGCTTTACCACCTGTTTATCCTCCCCAGGAAACTGCAAGCCTGTACCATCAAGCAAATCCAGATTCAATTCCCAGGATTTTTTTGAACGTTCTTTCCATACATGCAGGGCATGCTGGTAATAAGTCTGTGCCTGCGGTTTGCTCCAGCCATTGATCCTCGCCAAATGCGCCATCGCTGCTTCGAATTCTTCATCACTCTTGGCCCTGCTCAGCTCTATATTTTTGACCGAGTGGCAACGAGGGCATAAACTCATCAGGGCTGTGATTTTCTGCGTTCCCCTGGTTTCGTCGTATTCAAACACTTCATGGCATTCAACCGGGTGTTGATGGCCTTGTTCAAAACCATTTTCCAGACATATCTCACAACGGTACCCGGCGCGAACAAAAACCGCCTTTTTGAGACGGTTGAATTCTGCGTGGCCAAGGTGGCTGCGGACACTGGAAAAACGGCTGGAAAATGGGACAGGCTCTATAGACAGTACCGGACGGCTCAAGGGCACCTGCAACAGGTTTTCTGCGCTCGAAGCGGTAGTGACGATAGTCGGACGCAGGGCCGCCATTTTCTTCAATTCCTGCTGCAAGGCAGGCAATTCATTGACGAGCACACCAATTTCACTGGCCAGCTTGTTGACTACGCGGACATACGGGAATATGGCAGCCAGTTGCGTCAGGCCAAAATTCAATTCATCCCTGAACAGCAGTCCCTGCTCTTCATAAAACTCTTCACGCGCCAGGATGCGGCGCTGCGCCAGTGACAAGGGGCCGAGTAAGCACAAGCGCTTGCTTTGCGTATCAGGGTCATAGGCCACCACCATACGCAAGGTGTGCATCGTCAAATCCGCCCACTTGGTCAGTGGCTGAGCTGCGGTTTCTGAAGATTTCAAGTCCTCATTCATGATTTCGTCCACTGAATGCTCCAAACTAAAACGCAATATCAATCTTTATGTTCCGGGTTTTGCTGAGTCTGTTTCTTCAAGCTGGCACCAGAGCGCCAACCCACTACATCCGCCTTGAATCCATGCACGATGTTCCTGCCTAACTGACGTAAGGAACGCAAGCACCAGACAACTATGCGTACGAACAATTTTCGCGGCCTGGTCGTCTCTGGATCAATTTCAGATTGCTGATCAAAGGCATATATAACAAGACAAAGCAACACGACTACCAAAATCCAAAAGTAAATCATTTCTACCTCACACTGTCTTTGTTGCTTGCAGCCTTTATTTCCATGGGCCCTTCATTGTTGCAGAGAAGAATGTCCGTATGATGAAAAATGCTGACTGGCTTGTTTAAATTTAGCTTAAAAAGACAGTAGTTGCCGTAGATTAATAATAACTATTCATGAATCTTGGCAAGCGTTTAAGCCACATATCTTAACCTAGCGGCCATGTTCAGCCTATAGCGCGAGGTTCAAACTGGTTTTGCTTTTGTTTCTATTTGCAAGCACCCTTGACAAAAAATAAAATATATAAATAACAAGGCACCGTACCACTTGATGATGACACCGCCCTCAACTGCGATACTTGAGATAGTGCTTGAAATGCCGCTATGAAACAGCGGCAGTTTCAAGCATCGTCTCAACAGAAATCAGGCCGCGGCTGCCCTTAGTTACATGACATGCCCGTCAGCTTGTTTTCCACCAATATAAACACTGAATACCTACTCAAGTATGTAGATTAGCTCCTCAAATTTCCCCCAGCATCAGAGTCAGGAAACATTTGGTTTCAATTTTTCCTGATCATGCGTTCTATCTGTTCGACCTCAGGTTGCTCAGGGACAATAAAAGCATTGCGTTCACCGCCACGCTGATAAATCAGCAGAGGAGTTCCTCTAAATTTGGTATCGCGTAAGAACAACAGATTCTGCGACAAAGACCGCGCCACCCTGTCATCCGGCGCGACCGACTTGATGGTTTTCCTGAACATTTTTTCGACGATATCGGTTTCACCGCGATTCAATAAAAAGTAGGCTGCCATCTGCGCCGATGGGCTTTGCATATTATTACCGCTTAATGAAATGACCGGTATCCAGCGTACGCGCAAGAGACCGCGTTGCACATAAGGCCGCAGCATTTCCCAGGTTTTGTGGCAATGTGGGCAGATAGGGTCAAAGATCACGTACACGATATTATTGCCACTACCCTCTTCTACCCATGCGGTAGATTTTTCTGCTGCGGCAAAAACCTTGTTCTTGAACTCAGTAGGAACAGTTTCCAGCTCACGGATGGTAGTGAGCATCTTGCTTTGCTCGGAAACCGTCTTATCAACTTCGCTTGCCTGCGTTGGTGACAATCCTGTGACCGCAACAGGCGCAGCCTGAGCGACGCCTGCCTGCTCAGCCATCTCGATTTTGGTGATGGAGCCACCGGCAGAGTTAAAGACCTCGCCAGCCGCCAGGAATTTGCCGTTAGCAGTGACATAAAATATTTTCTTGCTGCCATTACGTTCTACCACCAGGCCCTTGAAGCCGGAAGAAGAACGGAATTCCTTGACGATATTATTACCCTTGCCCTGCATGATGCGGTTCCAGTCTGGCGCTGACTTTGGCGCAACACTCTTCTGCGACAAGGGCAGGCCGTCTTCACCAAACAACTCGCCCGAAAAAAGATAGTCACCGTTTTCAGTCACATAGAATGTCTTCTCGGCACCGCCAGCCTCGACGACCAGGCCACGAAACCCGGAAGGTGAAGAAAATTCCTTGACGACTTTGTTGCCGCGCGATGTCATGATTTTCTTCCAGTCCGTCGCTGCCATTGCAGACAGGGAAAGCGACACACCCAGCGCCATGAGCATACTTTTTACCAAGCGTTTCTTTTGCATTACATCATGCCTTCCATAAATTCGGCTTTCCCACTACATCAGTGTGAACAAACCCACGTTTTTTATATAAGCCAACACCGCCAGCCCTGAGGCTGAGAGCGGCACCGGCGAGATCCTCGACACTGACACCATCCAGCCAGCCATCTGCAGCGCCAGCATAGACATGGCCAGAATCTGCTGCTGCGCCCTCAGTCTGGTCGTTGGTGACCCAGGAACGGTAACCAGAAGTCAGGTGGTAATAACCATGTATGCCCTGGTTAAACCAAAAATGGCTCTGCACCGCTGTGATCAAGGCTGCCAGGCGCATATCCACCTGAACTACCCTGCTGCTCCTGACATCCCTTAAAAACCAGCACAGGCGCTTGTAGCCTTCGGCATCGATACGGCCATCCTTACCCCAGAGCAAGAAGTCAGCCCGTTCAGCCGCATGCCACTTCGAGGCTTCGCGCGTCAGATAAAGACGGCGCAATATGCGCCCTTCGCCAGATTTCTCTGGATAGTAATAATCCGGCCTGAACAACTGCCCAGCTGCATCATTGGCAGCGCCCACCGTGGCAGGCAGGATCAGCCCCGCCGCAACAGCAAAGGACTTAGCCAGGAAATCACGTCTGGGTGACGGCACTGTGCTGGTATCCAGGTTGGCTGGCGGCGTGTACATTTGCATGCCTACCTGACAGCGTATTTCTTGCTGAATGCTTCTACCAGACTGCTTTTGCCGTTACGTTTTGCCGGTGTAGGCTGGCATGCATAAGAGGCATTGGCAACAATGGCATTGATGACATGCGCAGCATCATTTTGCGCCTTCGAGGCATCCACACCCAGGAGCCTGTCCATCGCCACCAGAGCAGCATGGGTATGCTGCTGGTCTATCAGTATCTGTGTTTGCGTGGCCTTGCCATATTTCTCTTCCATGGCATACAAATCACTCAGAGTCGTGGCTGTTTGCCAGCCTGTTTCATACGCATTTGCAGGTGCCAGTTGCTCGTGCATGCTGGCCTGTATATCTGCGGCCCAGGGGGCGACCACTGCCTTGCTGGCTTCATCCAGACTGTCATTGCTGCGGCCAAAAATGCTGATCACGGCACCGTCAAATTCCTGTTCCGCTGCTTTTTTCTGGCCGGATCGCTTGCCAAACAGAGTACGCGCGGTGCGCTCTCTGATGCCTGTTTCCTGTGCTGCCTGATTCTCTGTTTTCAAAGGAGCGGCACTGCTTGAGGGCTGGGCGACAACTGATGCACTTTCAGCGGCGGGCATGACCTTGGCGATGACAGCAGTTGCATCTGCAACTACCGCTTCTTTCGCAACCGCTACGTCTTTCTCTGCCTGCGCCTTAGCGACATCGGCTTTCTTTTTCAATGCTTCGGGCGACAAATCCCATTCTGCCATTTCGCCATAGGCAGGAGGCTTGACTTTGATGAAGTGATTCAGCCTGTATTTGGTCAAGAGATTGCGTTCATCGACCATGCCGCATGAGAACATGCGGGCACGGATAATCCTGGACTTGAACAGGATATGTGCTTCACCCGGCGTCTGCTCTTTCAAGTCTTGCAGTGAGCCGCGTGAACGCTGCTCCATGGTGGCATTCATATTGTCCATATAGTTGGTGGACATGCCGTTGGTGCTGGCTTGCATGCCGCCCATGACCATGACGTCAGCCATGCCTACAGACTTTTCAAAAATCTCGTAAGTGCGCTCGGCATCTTCGAGCTTCATGAAGATCTTGATATTGCAGTTGGCGGCGATGGAGGCAGCATCTTCCTTGGAAGCCTTCTCGAAGCCCGGCATATCCTGGCTGGCGAATACCATGCTGAAACCCAGGCTTCGTGCCTGCGCAGGCATGACGGCAACACCGGGCACGGCGTAGGCGCCATATTCATCAAGTATCGTCACGAACGGCGACGGTGCATTGGTAGGGCGGTTATCCAGCACTTCCATCTTGCTGCCTTCCATCTGCGCACCAAGAGTAGCTGCCATCATGTTTTTCAGACTCATGATGACGACTTTACCCAGATTGGCCAGCTCGTCCTGAGATTTTTCCAATGCGGGCAGCAAGACCACCAGGATGCGGCGGTTCACGACGACGTCGTACAGATCGACTTCACCAAGATTGGTTTTAAAGATATGACCCAGCGTATCAGACAAGGAACCAAGCACGCGGGTAAATTGCATTTGCAGATAGCCATGCTGTTCCAGCGTCGTGGCGGATTGGTCAGCACCTTTCTTTTCTACAAAGCCAGGCAGGGAACTCAGGTAAGCCTTGATGGCAGCCTGGGCGCGGTCAGACAATTTGATCGGCGTGCCATCGATAGGGTTCTTGCCATTCGATAAGGCGACGATGTATTTCAATTGCATGAAGTCACGTATGACTTCGACGTCCAGCAAGATACGGCCTGCATCGCGCAGGGAAACCAGAGCGATCATCAAGCCAGTCAGCAAGGAAATCGCACGGCCTTTCCACATATCACCGCTGCCGCCGGAATCGCCCATCAGGCCGACCAGCAATTGTGTCAGCGCATCAGACGCACCAAAAGCAAAGGGATTGATGGTATTCGATAACTTGGTCAGTTGCGGGCCTTCAATATCGCGTGAACCGGTACCAAAATTGATGATGAGGAAATCATCTTCCCTGCCCATTGCACGGCTCATGGAAAAGATCGTAGCAAACAGGCTGGCATCGCCTTTACCATCGACGAAGATAAAGCCTGAACCCTGCATCAGGGCGTTATAGGCCATGGACACGAGTGCCACGGTTTTACCACTACCGGTAGAGCCAAAGATCAGGATGTGAGTGCGCAGGTCATCATTATTGAACCAGAGTTCAGCATCATCTTTTTTGCGGTTACCAAAATGCGAAATGCCTTTGGCCCAGGTCGGCTTGTCGGTTGCAGGGTTGATTTCTTCAGGATCAATAATGCCTGAGCGTCCCTTGCCATCATTCGCAGCAGCGTCATAGTCAGTGGACATGGGCATGCGAAAAGGCAGGCTGTAATGCTTGAAGCTGGAGCGTATATACAGGAATAGCAGGATGCCGAATACGACAATGTATTCATGCCAGGTAGGTGAGATCATGGCGGCGGCGCCAATCACAAACATCAGTATGCTGGCAGCTTCCGGCTTGAAAAGAATATCTTCTTTAATTCTTTGTAACTGCGGACGCGTATCACGACGTCTGTGATGGGCCTTGACCTCATTTTCCGGCTCAAGACCTGCCTGTTGTGGTTGGGCCATACTTCCCTCAATACTCAATTATGTCGATAACATCTGCCAGTAACTACAAGGGCCGTGCACCTGTCATACACCTGCCCTTTTCACTCCGACACCAGGGCTGCCATTAAAAGCCGAAATTACCCTGGCTCTGTTCAGGTCTGGCTGCAGCACCCTGCGCAGGCGATGCTTGTGCAGTTTGTGCAGGCTCCATCGCTGTGCCAGGGCCACCGAGCATGGAGGATGGATCTGGCTGCGCTGGCATGGTTTGCTGCGGCTGGGCCATGAGCTCACTGCCGACAGTGCGGCTACGGTTGATGTTTTCCATCTGCCTTGCGACTTCCGGATTGCGCATTTCCATGCTGGTGGTAATTTCCTCCAGGGATTTTTGCGGTGGGCGCTTGATCATGGGAATGGTCAGCAGCAAATACAAGACGATAAGGACGCCGAGAATTTTCCAGAACCGGGTTTTCCTGGCATTCAGTTTTGCCAGCTTGCGCAAGGCAATACCGGCACTTTGCATATTCGTAAAGGAGGCAAGCACCATGCCGTGTTCCAGCCCGTTCCCCTGTCTGACGATGAGGTGATAGGCATCATTCTTCAAGTCACTGACCAGGCCACTTGCCAGCCTCGGCAGGACACGGTCAGCTTGGGCCGCAGGCGCCGGAGCAGGCGCTGCATCAGATTCACTGGCAGCGATGGGAGCTGCCTGCGGTGACAGGGTAGAACCGCTTTCTATGGAAAATATAGAAAAGCCCTGTTCTATGGATGGGAAGCGTATGACATTGGCCACTTCAACTTCGCGCGCACCTTCCAGCAAGATTTTTCCAAGCACAGTCAATTCATGCGAATTGAAGTTCTTGTTGACCTGTATAGCCTGATAGCTTTCAAAGCGATTGATCAGATTCTGTAACATTCCGTTTTCCTAAATAAAATCATATTGAATTCAAAAGCCATCACACCTGGCTGCCATAGGTATCGAGGTATTCATCAAGATAAGACTCCAGGCCATCCAGCGCTGTCTTGACATAGGGCCTCATTACTTTGCCACCTGACTGCAGCTCGGCCTGATAATGGGCAAATATGCCTGCCGATTCCATCCAGCAGGTACGGCGTCCCAGGGCATTGAACATATAGAACAGCGTGCGGTTGACTGGTTTGAGCCATAAGAATTCGGCTGAGGCCACGACACCACTGCTGCGTGCCTTGTCCAGCAGGGCCAGCATGGCAGTCGCCATATAGGCATGGCGCGCAAGTATCTTTACGATGGCTTCGGTATTTTTATATTTTTCAAAACAAGCCAGGCCCAGTTCAGTATCGAATTTTTCCAGTGCCAGCTTCACCGACAGATCATTGCTGGCAACACCTGCTGCCGTGCTTGATGCTGATAACTGATTCAATATCTTCAGCGCAGTTTTCTTGTCACCACTGATCTTGGCCATGAAAGAACCCAGCAAGGCTTTAAGATAGGGCGGCAAATCATTGAACGAGACAAATTTGGGGCCAAGCTGTCTGATCAATGCGACCTCTGCGCTGGCACGGTCAAGACGGCGCTTATCAACCGGCAAGCCACTGACAGGCGAAATCTCCTGATAGGTTTCCCATAACTGGTTTTTTTCTACCCACTCCTTGGGAGTCGTGCTCCAGGCCCAGCGGCCACTCTCCACTGGCACCTTCAGGAGATTGGCGTCCAGCACTGGTGTAATGCAGGGCCACAATGCCACTTCTTTTTTTGCCAGGCTGAACATATCCCAGCGGCGTTTGAATTTTTGCGATGGGTGTTTGAAGAAAATATAGACGCCCATGGCCACACATAAGAGCATCGCCGGTATCTTGGTGTATTTGCCGATCAATTCACCATTGGCGGCGAACTCACTGTACTCCACCTGACCGTAAGGTACGCTGCCCATCCAATCGACTGCCGCACGCACATCGGCATCAAACAAGCCTATCAACGGCCCGGTCACGTAAGAACGGAACAGGAAAACTGCGCCGACAATGAAACCCTTGCCGACAAACCAGAGTATCAATACACCTGCAGCAAACAGCAGCATGGCCCACAGGCCTTCGTTGGAAGTGTCGTTACCGGAATTACCTGCTTGTGGTGGCGGCATGCCCTGCTCCTGCGATTAAATATTCCCATCTGCCTTTGCTGGCATCATACAAAGCCAGTGACCGGAACCAGTTCAAAAATTCTGTGTCTCGTTGAATTGCCTGATATTTTTTATATACATTCCCTACGTAAGTGGAGCGGTAAGGCTCATTCGCCGAATGATATAAACCTATTGCACACCACACATCCGATTTGCAGGTGAGATACCTGAGCTTGAAAATATTCGCCCCTACATAGGCATTCAGGCAGTTATCTTTCAATACCCTGCTCAAGGGAATGCGATGCTCAGCCAGGTACTGCTTCCAGCTCGCATCATTGATCTGGAAACGGCCATAATCTTGCGTACGGTTGGCATTGCCTGAAGTACGTACCGATGAACCGCGCTCCTGCGCATAAATCGCCAGCAGTGCCATGGCTGGCACCTTGTAATACTCAGAAGCACCTTTAATACAGGAGTAAAAGGCTGGCTCAGAGCTGGTATCTACTGGCGCAATATAGGCATCCACGAACCTGTCCTCAACTATTATTGTGGTTCTTGTTCAGATCGATGACCTTGGAAGACTCTTCTGTACGCTTGCCCGCATCGGTTTCTTTTTTTTCGCTCAGCCCGGCACTGATTTCCCTGACACTTTCAGACAGGAAGGGAAACAGTATTCCCAGATACTCGGCAAATGAGAAAAGAGCGCGGTGACGTATCTGGGTCAGGCGAAAATGGGCGACCAGCCATCTGGTACCTATCATCAGCATGACTGCCATGGAAGTCACCAGATGTGTGACAGGGTTTTCTGAATATGGGGAACCGCAGGCAAACAGGAAAGCGATTGCTGTCAGCAAGGCATATATAGTCGTTTCTTTTTTCCGGTATGCCAGAAATCCGGCAATATCATCCTCAGTCCAGCCAAGGCGCTCCTGCGCTTCATTGAAACTTTCTTCCCTCTCCGAACGCGCACTGGTAAACAAGCGCTTGAATGCGCTCCGGGTAATACCTGCCGCTTTCTGTGCATCGCCAGAAGGAACAAGTTTGCGCCTGAGTGGCGATGCTTCTTTTTTTTCCGTCATTGGAGCTCCACAAACAGCAGCGATTAAGTATTTTCCGTTACAGGCTCAGGCATGGGCGTAAGCACCATCTGGAATAAATCCAGCAAGCCGTTGGCATT
Source organism: Undibacterium sp. KW1 (assembly GCF_009937955.1). NCBI lineage: Bacteria > Pseudomonadati > Pseudomonadota > Betaproteobacteria > Burkholderiales > Oxalobacteraceae > Undibacterium > Undibacterium sp. KW1. The sequence continues at coordinate 5,637,517 of NZ_AP018439.1, forward strand.
GACTATTTTTTTTTCTTCCAGTTCTTCCAGCAAGCGCCCATCATCTATCTCAAAACGCCAGTCTTTCACTTTACGGTAACTGTACTGATGCATACGTTCGATAGCGTCATGTACAAACAATAAAATCACGGAAGGCGACACCAGCAGGCCAGCATCTGAAATCTGTGCACGATAACCCGTGCGGCTCTGGAAACTGGGATCAGGAATCCAGTCTATGCCAAAACCCGGGGCCAGCGTGTCTTGCGCTGGCGCGACGGCATAGTCGCCTTCAAAAAAGGTATCTTTATAGTGCCGCTCCGCCAGATACAGCATGGCGGGAAACAAGCCCTCTTCGCCATATACCCAGTCATTTTCACTACGGCCATAGACGATGCCATCATGGACACGACCATCCGCATTATTGGCAAAGAAAATATACTGTGGCGCAAGCAGAGACTCCATGGTCTCGCGCAATACAGGCAGGGCATTGATGTTGCCTGCTGCGCTCGTGACTGCTGCATTCATTTGGCACGTATCTCCAGAATTTTCAATTCGCAGACCTGATTCATGGCATCCAGTGCCAGTTTTTTATCGACCTTGCCTATCAAACCCAGTTGCACTGCACGGTTTTGCGGAGAAATGTAGTACTGGTCTTCAACCAGAGTGCCAAACAAGGTACTGATGTACTGCATGGGCTTGCTACCCGCTTCACGGACAAAGGGAAGGCGCATGACCTGCTCACTCAACTGCCGGGCTTTTTCTTCATAAGGCGGGAAAGGCTCGCCACGTGACCCGGCCAGCAATGCGCCCATGGCAACGTCAGAAAAACCCGCGCAGATCTGGCTGGCCTGTGCCATGGAAAACACGGAAGGAACACCACTGGCTGCATCTTTTTGACCAAACGGGTTTTGCGCAGCAGCTCCAGTAGCAGGCGTGGTCGTGGCATTTCCACCAGCCAGCTCCTGCGGTGCGCCTGTGGGTTTGGACATATCCAGGGCCGGTACTGCAGTATTCGCCTGAGCATTGCCAGACAAACCAAAATCACCACTTACCGTCGCCGCAGTCTCACCACTCTTGCCACTATTACCAGATATGCCGGCATAAGCCACCACTGCACAAGAAAGTACGATCAGCAGCAAAGCTGCAAGGCCAGCATATTGCAAGACTTGAGGCTTGCCACCGCCCGCAGGGACATACATGCGCGTGCCCAGCAACAGCAAACCCAGGATAAAGAAAGAAGTAGCCGCGTAAACCATGGGCTTTATTTACCTGAACGGAAATAGTCAGCGAAGGCCGTCTTGCCAGCCGCCCTTTCCGCTGCGATACGCTCCTGCTCATCACGCTGCGCTTCAGCAGCTTCGGCCATCGCATCTCTGAGTTCTATACGGATATAACGCTCTTTTTCAAACACCGTAATCTGCACACTTTTTGCACGCAAGCGTTTGGTGTCTTGATATTGGTGGAAATTATTTCTTCCCTCATCGGAAAAATAAGCCAGGTCTTCCATGGCGGCATACAGGTTGCCAACAAAGCTGCCATCAGACTGCACGTAGGGGTCCCAGCCCAGCGGGATGCGGGATTCAAAGCGGAAGGCATAACGATGCGCCCAGGCATCCACATGCTGCCCCAGAGTCTGGCCACGTTCATAAAACCAGGTGTAATTCATGGTCACGGGATCTGCTTTGGCATGGTCTGCAGCCAGCGCAGGCTCCAGCTTCATGTCGCGCATGAAGGGTGAAGGCGACTTCGCCGGTAATTCGACTATGCCCTTGAAATTGTTTTCTGGAATAACTTCACGATACTGCGCTGTTGTTTGCCGCGTGGCACAGCCCGACACTGCGAGCGCTGTCATCACTACCACCGTAGAAAAAACTTTCACCTGTCACTCCTCTATACAGCGAATCCGACTTGATAATCCAGCGATACCGGCACACGTTCTATTAAATTCACCGCGTAACCACCCGACTGCTCCAGCTTGACCAGACCGCAGCCATCGCGAAACAGGAAAGACATCGCAAAGGCCTGCTGCCCATCCGAGCCATACATGCCAACTGCCCTGGCTATCATTTCATTCATGACATAGCGGGTGTTCACATGCAGGGATTTGATGTCATAGTCCAACACAACTGCGGCAGACACCGCAACATCCACCTGCAACTGCCCGTCTGGTCTTGACAGAAAAATCATGCAGTTGCGAAAGCAAAATGGTGCAATCACTTCTGCATCCAAAATCATCTGCACATCCAGCAAATATTGCACACAGAGTTGCACTGCTTTTTGCAGGGCAATCGTTTCTGCAGGCTTTATAAGCACGGCCTCTTCACCAGTGAGCAGATTCGATTCCAGGTTCACAGCAAACGCTCTACGCAAGTAAATTAAAAAAGCAGCCATTGGCTGCTTTACTGTTCAATACAGATATATGTGACTGGTGTATGCACCGGCTTTCTGCATGACCAGATCAGACTGGTTGCAGGCCGGACGAATGCAGACTCAAGATGCTTTCATGCAACCTGCCACACCGGGCAGGCAATCTGGCAAAACATCTCGGTCAGTTGATTGTCCATTCATTCAATTGTGCACGTATCCGGCGCAAAAGCAGGACAAAGAAATCATCAACTTTACATTCGCATTTTGTGGCGCAGGCAGCAGCACCACCCCATATATGAGACAAAGTTTAGGCGAATGAAAATCAAAAGTCAAACGATTTTCCGCAAGTACCTTTCAGACATGGGGAAACCTTCTGCAAGCAGGGCTGTGACGGCGTGGTCGTGCTCTTCCAGGCGATTGCATTTGATCGCCAGTTCGGCAAAATTTGCCGAAAAAGCAGGAATGGAACCGCCATATCTGGCATCAACTATCCAGTTGACGAACTTCTTTAAATTCCCACTGGCAATCTTTTTTTCCGACCACTCTTTGACACGCTCAAAATTATGCAGAACCAGAAGCTCAGGACGCGGCACCTTGACGACAAATTCACCGATGGGGTCGGAACATATCTTGTCTTCGTAAAACTCATAATCACCATTGGTCTTGAGCATTTCATACGGAGGATGCAGGGATTGCACCAGCATCAGTTTAATATCGCCCTCACCCAGCTCCAGACCATAAGAGTACTCACCTGCGACAAACACCAAGGGCGGCCCCGATTCAGACTTGATCGCTTCCAGCGTGAAAGCACTTGAATAACATAGCCCCGTTGCATTCTTGAAATGCAGACTGGCCAGGCGTATCGCATGCCGCATCAGAATGGCCTTGCCATCCGCCATCTTGTCAGTGGGTATATATACGCCGTGCGCCACACGTTGTATCAGCGCTTTTTGTGCCAGGTAGTAACTTTTATTTTTTGCGATATTGGTGCCGACTATCATAAGCTCGGGAAACACTTCATCCACCACCTCCTCCTTGGCAGGTGACTTGCGTCGTGCTGTCACTTTCGCTATTTTCTCAGGCACAGTTTTACTTGATTTCAATTACAGACTTCCTCGACAAAAACAATGATTACGAAACGGAACTCATTTAGTGAGCATGGACGAAATGCGTCCTAGTATATTCTGAATCAGGGCTCGTCCAGCGATTCGTATACACACTTAACAACACCTGCCTTTCTTTAATGTGCAGACACACCATGAAGTATTTGCATTTTTTACTTTGACAGGTAGATAAAAGGCAGACATGCATGCATTACTGCACTCACTTTTGAGCCATGTTATGGCCTTTGCGGCGAATATCAGACGTCATTGTGTTACATTTTGTAAGACGATCACAAGGTCCATGCCAAGAGCGCACTTATGCCCGACAATGTAGCTCATGAAAAGTCGTGCGCGTGCTTCACAAATTTAGCTATGTCAACGAATCCGCTCACAGGACGTTTTTGATGAGCGTTGCGCTTGCTCCTGAATTCAGTCTGGAAATAATAAGCTTGCGTTTTTACCGGTTGATTTTTTGAAAAACGCCCTCATTTGCACGCGGTATATCAAAAAAATTTGTCGCACTCATTCCTCTGGATATGAGTGACATCAGAGCAAACAAATTGATTTGAATTGGTGCGTGTACGGATACTTGCATCGCTTGATATTGATGACTGCAATGAAGCAAGACATGAAACACAGCAGCGCACGCGGCCGGATGGTCAGAGTTTGACTTTCCTACTTTAATTTCGTAATATCTCGCGTGCTAAAAATAAAAAATTGCTCGAATGGAGCAAGAGGACAAAGATGAGTGGCTCAACTATCGATCTTACGGAGGAAGATATTCTTGATGTACTTCGCCGTAATGGAGTTGATCCTGAATTTGTCTCTCCAGAGCAACTAGACCGCATTTTTGAATATGTTGAATCGGAAGAAGACCGCGTTCTTTCGGGGGTACTTTACTTTGAAGACCCCAAGCAAATTCAAATGTATGCGCGTGTCGAAATCGCCAATATATTGCGCGAAAAGGGCATACTCGAAATCAAGCCCGAGCTTGCCATCACAGTCACCGGTGCCTGCCTGATCAGTACTGATATTTTCGAGCGCTACAATAAAATTCGTGCCGAAGTTGAAAAACTGGAAAAATTCGGTAATGTTGCCATCACCATTAATCCTGGTGTCGATGGTGACAAATCGGCACATCAGATCAGTGTAGATATTCATGAAGTCGCATTGGAGAACGTCAATGCGGCCTCTCTGATCACCGATGCGCTGTCAGAAATTTCCAAGCGTGCCATGCTGGGCGGCAGCTTTCAAGTCAACTTCATTGAACAGCGCGAAGACACAGCAACACATCAACGCAATATTGATAGCGGCATCATGCCAGCCAAACTGGAAGTCATTGATTTTGGTTACGGCAGTGATGGCGATGAAAAGTTTGCAGAACGCACCTACAAAGACGTGGAAGGTGATTTCTTCACACTGCGCCGTGAAGCAGGCGGCTATTCCCAGTTCAGCGTGATAGGCCCCTACCAGAATGCCAGCGACAAGAATGATGCGACTGTCAGCACACTCAATGGTGATAACTGGACCAAGGTAGAACCTGAACTGTTTGAGTTAATCAATCAAAAGCTTGAACAAACTGCCACTGCCAGAAGCACACCAAAAATGTAATGCAAAAGTGCAGGCATTTATCTGGCTGCCACCTACTTTTGCCTTACCTCTTTCGCGCTCACTGCACTCTTCTTGCTATCGGCAATGGCCTGAGCTACTGACTTGGGTATTTCTGTGCTTGAACTGGTGGCATAAAATGGCCAGGGGCGCGATGCCGGGCATTTATACTCTATCGTTTTCTTATCTTCGGCCAGGCGCCAGGCTATCCTGGTCTTGGCTGACAAGCCCCTGCAATCGCCAACGGGATTCAGCACCTCAGCAGCCGCGATCTCGCCCTCATACCTGAAGGGATAGGTAAAACGTTCAATGGCGGCGGCAAAGAACCACAGCGTTGCCATCAGCAACCAGATTCTGACGAATAAAACAAGATCCGAAATTTTCATGAGGCAAGCCAAGCAGGCAAATTTGGTAGAGGGTATGAGCCGCGACGAGTGCGCACGCAAGCAATCACGGCAGACAGATTATCTGCCTTCCTCATTTTACTTACAAGCAGGCTGCTACCCTGATACAACATCAGGCAGCTAGCGCATGAGACCTGCCAGTGTCCGGCTTATTTCATCGACAATGCAGCATCTTTCGCCAGTGATTTGACTGGCGGTTCTGTAACTGAAGACATCAGCATCTTTGAGGGCGTGAATGGCATATCCATCTTGCCGCCCTTGTCGAGTTTGCCCAGCCCCTCTTTCAACACCCCGGAAGACATGACAGACTCTGCCAGTTTTTCCACGCCTTTTTCCATCACTTTTTGACCTACATATTTTGCGGCCATGCTGGCCAGGACTGGCAATGCCATACATCCTCCCTATATAAACGTTAAATAAATGCAAGCCATTAGCGCCAAAATTGAACACGAACCAGCTCCCGCAGGACCTGCCTCAGGCGCGAATAGACTCCCGCCGCCCCAGAGCAGCTCCATACAGCAAGCCCTCCAGCCTGAAATAAGTCTGAATCTCGCGCACCATGGGTGCATCTGCTGTTGACTTTGCAATCACGTGCAAGAGGCGCGATATAAATCCAGGTTCAGGCAAATGCCCAGGGTCTGACTGCTTGAAGAACACAGCATCCACCATGGAAAACAATTGCATTTCATCCTGATTCAAAAACGCATCACTGCTGGTGACCACGACAAAAAAAGCTGCCAGCACCCTGCACAAAGAATAACTGCAAGCACTCTCATTCGCCTCTGCAACGTTGACAAATTGCAGAGCCAGGACTTCCAGGCCCGCAACATCCTTGTTCCGCAGAAAAGCCAGCAAAGCAGCCTGATAGGCTTCACGCGACAAGCCATGGCAGACATGTTGCACGCTCTTGTACAAGCCATCCTCAATGTCCCAGAACACATAAGGAGCAAAGAAATTGCCACAAGCCGGTGGCAAGCGGCCTGAGACATCAGACAACAGCAAAACCTCTTCATAAAAAAACAAAGTAGGCCCCGCACCAAAGCGTACGGCATCTCTCAGATATGAAGTCAGTATCGTCATTGAGCGCTTGAATGCACGCACCTCCCGCGTTCCCAGTACGGCTTGTGCAAATGTATGCTGGATTTCTTTGGCGAATACCGTAGGTGCGACAAATCCGGCGACCCGCAACATATCTGTCGCATAAGACAAACCTGAATACACTAAAGGGTCTGGAGTACCGGCATTATTCGAAATGATCTTTCCCACATCACCGAGTGCAGCAACCGCACTTTCAGTGGCAAGGGAAGAAACCATATCAAGTTCATGCCGCCACATCAGTCTCAACCTTTTCAGTCATTTGAAAATACGACAGTTAAAAAAGCCAATCGAGGCTCACGAGAATAGTGCATCTGACATCGTCACTCAGACAAAAACCCTGGCAACATACCCCTTCCGGCGCAACAAGCACTGCAAGCTCACATCAAGCCAATGATTATACAAACAAAAGTAACAAAATCAAGAATAATATATTTGCAAACAATTCTAATTATTGCCCCCTCTTGGCCGTGGATAATCAGCCAATGGCGGCAAAAAGAATGAATGGAAATTAAAAACTTGCTTGAAATATGCAGAGTATTACTAAATAATAGTCAATAAATTCAAGAAAAATGCTGATGACCGGCGTCCGGTTGCAATCAGCGTTAAGCAAGAAGACGCTGCGCAAATGCTGAACTGGCAGTCTGCGCCCCTTCAGACCAAGCAGGCCGCAGACAAAATGAATAATTCCAGCCAAGCAAGAGCAAGTACGAACTTAGTCAGACCTGGTGACACTGAGCGAGCGCCTGACCTCAAAGACCCGAATATCACGCCAGGCAGCATACTCGACATGGATGCTGATGGTCGCCGCGACACCAAGGAGATGAGCCTGCACGCCTTGTGGCATTTGCGGCATGGTGACGCCATGCTCAATGGGCAAGTCGCCCACCCCACGCAGAATTGCGTGCTGGCGCTACCAGAATTGCTGCCCAGCACCAATATTCCTGCCATACCCACACCAGTGCCAACGCCATATAAGGATATGTGCGCACCAACACCTTATGAAGACGAAGAATAATTGCGTTTTTTTGCATTTATATCCGGCATGCCCAGTCCTGAAGCAATAGAATAAGCTTTCGTCAGTTGCCTCCCTATAAACAAGGATATGAATGAACGAGCAATACAATGAAGAGAGCATGCCATGCCCGGTATGCCGCGAAACCATTAAAGTTGGCGCCTTAAAATGCCGCTTCTGCAATTCCAATCTGAAAACGGCTGCGGTCGATCAAGAGGCAGAGACAGAACATGTTCTGTATTCAGGACACCCTGCGGTCATCTATAGCGCCTGGCAATGGCTGGCCGTGATCTGCACTCTCGGCATTGCCTTTATTTATTACTGGATGGAGAGTATCTCTGTCACTTACCAGATCACCACCCAGCGCATCAAGATAGAGCACGGCGTATTGTCCAAATTAATGGAAAGCGTGGAACTGTTCACGATAGAACATTTTGATGTCTACAAGCCCCTGGGCATGCGCCTGGCGGGTTATAGCAGTATCAGGCTCAGGTCATCCGATGCCAGCTCGCCGGTCATCAGCATCTATGGCATTGATGACCTGGAAAAACTGGCCGACCAGTTGCGTGAATGCTCCCTGCGCGAACGCAGCAGGCGCAAAATCACTTCGATTATCCAGACCTGATCCCTGCTCAAAATGCCGATGGCTTGCCGGCATTCTTAGTATAAAACTCTTTCACCTGACTCAGCAAGGCGGCTTCGACCGCCTGGTTGTCGGCATACTCTTGCGGCAGGATCAGCGCGCGATTGAACAGGATGAACACAGGCACCGAGTAAACCCCATATTGCCTGGTCAGCATTTCGGCACGGTTCACGTCTGCCTTTATTTCAGCACTCTTGATGGTAGTGACGAATTCAGCCACCGGTACAGCCTCTTTTTGCAAAAAACTGCGGATAGAGTCAGGATCACCCGCATTCAGGCTTTTGTCCTGGATGGCGATAAACAGTTTGGCACGCAATTGATGCTCCAGCCCCATTCTGCGCAGTGTGTAAAAGATCGCCGCCTCTCTTTCACCCACCTTGCTGTCATTACGCCAGTTGGCAGAAAAAACTGCCGGTATCTGCTCGAACGCATAAATGCCTTGTTGAAACAACACAGATTGCTTGGCCTGCCAGCTATTAACGCTGGGCTCAACAGCACGGCAGTGCGGGCAGGTGTACATGAAGAACTCAAGAATCTTCTTGTCTTCGGGCTGGGCTGCCATGGCTGCCTGCATCAATTCCTTGGATTTACCAGTGTCTGTACAGGCAAACATCAGGCCGGAAATCAGAAAAATTCCAGAAATCTTAAGAAACATCTTCCACATAGTCTTGTTTTGCATTTGCCAGTCCAAATTTCACTGTAGTTTCAAGATTGCATTAGCTATCAATGCAAATTTGACGAATAAATGAAATAGTAATGCATTTTCCGGTTAATGATTCTTTTCCAATAGCGATTTATTTTGTATTTATATTGAGTTAAACTCTCATGATTAAATGAAAATATTCATTTGGGTATTTTGTGCGCGTGCCTGCCAGCCAGGCTTGTGCGCCCGGCATATTCATGCGCTATCGGCACGCAAGACATCTTGCCGGAGAGCCGCCTGGCTGAAACTGTGTAAAAGAATAAACGAGGTCGCGAATGGAGTATTGGAAACTGGCCCGGTGGCCACATTGGGCTTCAGGCTTTTTCGCCCTGATGGGGATTTTCTATGCAAGAAAGCTGTTTGACACCAATTATCTCGCCATTTCTTTCTGGTTCTTTTTTCCTTTCCTGCTGGCCGGTATCGCTTCCGAATTGCTGATCACGGCGATCAGCCTGAAAAAAAATGTACGCCTGTTGTCTGATACTGAAAGACAGTTGTCCCGGCACTTCGACTGGAAAGTCATTGCCTGCCTGGCTATCGTGCTGTTTGTCACGGCAACCATCCTGTCCAGTGTATATACCAAGGGCATCCATAGCAGTTGGTTCATCATGGCCATGGCGGCACTGGCGCTGATCTATGGTCTGGTATTGCGTCAGGTATGGCTGGTCGATGCACTGAGCTTTCCTCTGTTTTATCTGATCCCCGCAGTTGCTGGCACACTTGACACCATGCTGCCACTGTTTGCAACACAGATTGTGCTGGTCTATATGTTCGGCGTCATGGTGTATTCGGTCAGGCTGACCTCGATGCTGGAAGTCTCCACCATGACCAATGAAGACCATAGTTATACGATGGCAGGCGGCATCTATGACCGTCACCTGATGGCTTATCTGCTGGGCCTGAGCGGGGCCACCTTTGCACTGGCCATGGCATATCACCTGATAGAGCAAGCCAGCAGAATGGGGCGCGCTTCGCTGGTCATCATCCCACTGATGATCTACGTGATCACCCATGTGACACAGCATTACCGGGTGTATGTGAAGGGCCAGGGTCCCGAGAAAAACTTCCGCGAAGTAGTGTGGAATCTACGTGTCAAGCTGTGTAGCTGCAGTGCGCTGGTTTTACTCGCTATCGCGGTTAACTGGGGTATCTGATGGCTTCCAAAGCACGTGTCAGCCTGGTATTGCTGAGCTATCTTTTGCTAGGCGGGCTACTGTTGGCAATGCCAGTCTTATTGCTGGTCGTAAAAAACATTGCGTATCGTTTTGAAATACTGGCTGGCTTTTACGTTTTGCTCTTTTTTGCATTTGTGATCAGAAGCTTCATGCTGGGTGGTGGCCTGGATTTGCGTCTGACTACCCAAGTCAATGATGTCTATGGTGCCAGCCTGAAAAATAAGCCGGACCGGTTTGTCGATTTGCAATGTATGAGTTTACTGCGGGTCTTTGGCGTGTGGCTGGTATTTCCAGCAGCATGGACATCAAAAATTATTCAACAGGCTGATTTATTCCTGGCCTACGAACTGAGCCTGGATGCATGGATTAATCATGCCCCGGTACCACGCCTGATCAGTGAAGAAGGGGAGACATTTTGAGTTACGCACTTTTTCTGCACACGCTGGAACAAAAGCGTGATGAAGACGGCCATGCTGGCTGCTACAGGGACGACGCCATCAGGGCATTGGCACAGGATGATATCTCATCCATGTTGAACAAGGAGCGCGGTATGAATATCCGGGAGGAAGGCACAATGGCGAAGAACAGGCTGGAAGAATTGAACCAACTTTTACAATCAGGCAGCAAACCTGACTTCTCTGCTTCAGATGCGGCCTGCAACCCGCAATCATTTGATGTCAAGTACGCCGGGGCTGTGGAGCGCTGCAATCTTTTCCTGATACAAAAACAATTAACCAGTCTCAATACCCAGGCTGCCCGTGTGGATGCTGCAGCCAGGCTGACGGGTATTGATACCAAAGATATCAAACCAGAATCACTGCAATTACCCGAAAACCAGACACTGCTCAAGGAACTGCAGACATTCCGGAAACTGAGCATCAATATCGCTGGATTGCTGGCCTTTGATATTTCACGCCAGGAACGCTCAGAACATCTGCAAAAGAACATACAGCAAATCGGTGTCAAAGCCAGGGAAATACTGAATACCCTCTCCCCCATCCATCATGAGTTGAGGCTGGAAACAGAGGATGCGAAACAGGCCAATACGGGAATCAGAAATGGAAATTGAAAACGCATGCTTTTACCTGATCAAGGACAAGGGTAGTGAAAAAATCGTATTCACGCTGTCAGATGGCGTTAAAGACAGATTGCGCTTCATTGAGAATATGAGTGCAGGCCTGGAAGAGTCTTTTGACCCGGCTGCATCTACCATCGTCCGCCGCATAGGCAATGCCACTGAAATCTGGGAAGACGAATTCTCAGCAAAGGTGCTGGGCATCCTCGTCAATGACGGCCTGGAACTCGATACCCTGGAATCCCTGCAACTGGTGCAACTGATACGCCAGCAAGGACTGGCTTTAGGCGATTTGAACGGCATACGTGGCCTGGTCGCCCAACTACATGAAGAACGTCGGGAAATTGAAGCTTCGCGCAGTAATTTATGGCACAGCTTTGCGCATCGCTCCGCCATCTGAAGTACATAAAAAGTAAATAAAAAAAGCACCGCATTCATTTATTTTGCGGTGCTTTTTTGTTTGTCTATGCTCTGTTTAGTCGGTGACGATAATCAAGCGCCCCAGCAACCTTGACTCCACCTGACGGATACGCTTGCCGGTAGCAATTTCGATTTCACGCAAGGCACCATCAAAAGTACCAAAGAAGGTACCGCCCATCTTGATATCCTGATCCTTGGTCTGGTAAGAGAGCGAGTAACCATTCTTTGATGCCAGGCGCAACAGTGCATTGCGCAAGGTTTTGTCATTCAATGAAATTTCCCATTTGGTGCGGGAAGCCTCCTGCACTTCCACATTCGCCTGCACCGGGAAAGAGATCACGCTGCTATTGGCTGTGGTCGTCGCTACCTCTGTGATGACATTATTATCGACTACTGATGAAGTAGCTTGTGCCTCTGCGGCAGCAAACCTGGCCTTGGTCATAGCTGGTTTGGCCTCATCTGCACCTGCAACTGCTGCGGGCAAATCCATCCTGCTCATTCTATAGCCGCCTGCGGCAGGCCGCGGGAAACGGTAGTCAGCACGCATCATTCTGGTGGCAGAGGTGGGTTTGGCATCGCCATCTTCAAAGCTGATAGGTTGTGCAACTGGCTTGGTCGTGGTCGCATCCTGAGGAGCAGATGAGGGCTCAGGCTTGACCTGCTGGCTGCGGGCATTCAGTTGCTCAAGCTTTTCACGGTATTGTGCCTCCAGCGCTTCGAGTTGCGCCATTTTTTCCCTGGTTGCCTGCTCCACGCGCTGGTTGATCATGCTGTCTATCGTGCCATCAGTTACCTTGACACCAACACTGGCGCTGCCGCGATTGTCGCCGACTTCACCCAGTGCACGCACGGGTACATCCACGCTCGCAATCGGTACTGCACGCGCTTCTGTAATCGCAGCGTGCGCCGGTTGCAGACGCAAAGCGATCAGAGGCTCAGGTGTCTCAAATTGCTGCCTGACGGTCACATGACGCAGTATGCTCTTGTCCTTGCCCTGGCTGAGCAACTGAGATGCGTAGTTGCGGTTGGACATGGGTGCCAAAGTGATTTCACGGCTTTCCCAGTTGATATCGGCAATCAGCTTGTGCTTGAGTAGCACACCATCGAGTGCAATCACCCAGGTCTGGGCACTGTTCCACTCTATCTTGTTCCGCAGATTCACGCCTTTCAGCGCGAACACACGCCAGCCCTGGCTTTCCGGCACGATACCGCGCAAGCCTGTGAGCATATCGACACCCTTGTTGGCAGCCACCGGTATCATCACCATGTCCATGTCGATGTGACCATGATGCAGGGTATTGGCGGTTGCGCCCACTACCCGCTCTTCACGGACATCAACCACTTTTCTCTGCGCACCAGATATCTGATAGACATAAGGCGTATTGGAATTGCTGACGACCTCAAAGCCCGCCAAGGCAACCGGCGCATAGGCCGCAAACCCAGTGGCAAAAATACTGGAAACCAGAATGCTCAATAAATTGCGTGGATATTTCATCAGTAATTACTCCGGTAGCGCAACGCTACAAAAATTAAATTCTTATTTGATGCCAAGACTCATACACCATCCAGGGTACATGCCGACATGGCACATGAGTCTCAAAGCAATGCTAACTACGGTAACGCTTCATTTCATTCCAGTTTTTTGCATAACGGACCTTGCCACCGATAAAGCAACGCACCAGGCGAAACACCACCATTGGTGAATACTTGAAACGTTCCAGTATCGTCAATGCCACAATCACGGTAACAGCCACTACAAAGGTGAACATATTGGCGTGCAATAACCAGAACACCAATGGGAACACTGCAACATAGTTAATACCCAGGAAACGCAACTCCCTGGCAGAGTCACGCCAGATTACTTTCGCGGTGCCGTCATCTATATTATTTGCCATCTCAACTCCTTGTCAGGGTCAGTCACTGCCCAGCATGCGTTCTGCCTGGCTGGCACTGACTTCATATTTTTTGTATTCAATCTCGGAAATCATGCCTTCACGGTAGTAACGCCTGGCCTCATCTACCAGTAGCTGCTTTCTTTCCTTGACGATAGAGTGCGTCAGGAAGGGCAACATGTTCACATCAGCGCCTACCTGCTCTATCAGACGAGTCTTGACCTCATCATCAAACACAAGATACTCACGCAAGGCGATACGTTTGAAATTACCGTCATCATTTTTTTCTGTCGAAGCAACCAGGCGCTGAGTCAGGATCACCTTGGTGGTATCGATCAGATCGACCATCTTGGATACCCGCTCTTCATGCGGGAACACATTCACCATGCGCTTCCAGGTCTGTCCTACCGAGTTGGTATGCAGGGTGGAATACACCGCCTTGCCCACCTGCGCCGCCATAATCCCGGCATTGATGGTTTCATGATCGCGCATTTCACCGACCATGAGGATGTTCGGATCACGGCGCACTGCATTACGGATAAATTCTGAAAATGATTTCAGGTGGCGGCCTATCTCGTGCTGGGCCACCATTGATGAATAGCGTTTGCATTTATCGAAGACAAATTCAATAGGATCTTCACCCGTCAATATGCGTTTGTTCGACTCCGGCTGTTCCAGGATGTAGCGGATGACCGCCGCCAGTAAGGTAGTCTTGCCTGAACCGGTTTCTCCCGTTACCAGCACCAGGCCAATTTCAGGGAACAGTTGCTCCATCAGTTCAGGAGGCAACTTCATGGTAGAAATTTCTGGCGGGTTTTCCTGCAAAGGACGCATGACGATTTCTACACCCGGCCCTGAAGGCGAGAGGCAACCGGTGGCATTCATACGAAAGCGTACGGATACGCCACGCTGCCCTTCCAGTTTTAATTCATAGGCATAGTCAATCGCTTCACCGCTACCGAGTTTGGATGGACCATTGGTACCATAGACCTCAGTGACGATGGTATTGAGTTCACTGGTTTCCAGGCTGCGCTTGGTGAGTTTGAAGATGGGCTTGCCTACCCTGACCTTGACCGGGTCACCCGTCTTAAGATAAATATCAGATACACCTATGTCCAGGCAATGCTGCAGTAATCTGCGAAAAGAGTTTTGCTCAAAGGTATTGGGCACATCCTTGAATGCATAACGTGCTTCGACCGCTTCGCGATCGAAATTGACATCCTGGTTTTTTGCTGGCTTGGGAGCAAGTGCAATGGGCTGTACAAGCGCGGACATAATTAACTCGCTATCAAAAGCTGGGGAACAGCATCCAGTCGTTAGAATTCAAATTGAATTCAGGGCGCTCGGTAATCGTCAGCGTAATATCATCAATCGATATGCCGGTCTTGCCATTGCCAGTGACACCAAGGCGATTGCGCGAGACAAAGGGCTTGGTCACCAGGTTTTGCAACAACAGATACTGATAGCGCTGCATGCCGGAAAAATCTTCATTCAGCATCGCCAGATTTTGCCGGTAAATCGCATTTGCCTGATCGACACCCTTGTCCCAGCCCTCTGCCAGTGCCAGGTTCCAAACCCGCTTTTCTTCATCACTTTTAGGGAACAGGCTGGGGTGCACATCATTGCCTGGCGTACCGGCATCAAACACCAGATAATTTTCCCAGATAGGAATGGTGGTGATCAGGCGTGCCTGCTTTTTGATGCGGAAGCTGGCCTTGGAATAACGCAACACATCACCCTGACCATCTTTGTCGCTCAACAGGTTTTTTGCACCCAGTATGACAGGTGGTTGCATGACGCAATTTTCGTTAGGACGTTCAGCAATCAGTTTTTGCGAGTAACGGTTTTTTTCTTCCTTGCCGCAATCGAGCATCAATGGTGCAAAGTTGAATATCCGGTCCATCTCTGAACGGTGGCGGTACAAAAATTCCTTGATCAGAATAGACCTGGCAACCAGGCCATTGCGTATGCCCAGGCCATAGGCAGCTTCACGCACGGCAGCTACACGCAGGTCGCGGATATCACTACCCTTGAACGGATCATCTTCACTGCGCTTGGCCTTGGCAATATTGTCTGCAGAAAAATCATCCAGTGTCGGCGCGGCAGATTCTCTGACCGTGTTGCCGGCATTCAGATTCACAGTGACGGGCTCACCTTTGCTATCGTAGGCAAAGGCAGAGGCGCCACATAGTGCAAGCAAGGATACAACAGCAATTTGACTTAATTTGAACATACAAGACCCGTTATCAATATTAGTCAAAGAAGCGAACCAGCACTTTTCTTCTTGCTTCATCGACCACGATATCTGCACGTGAACCTGCCTGCAAACCGGCATCGCGCAAGATGGAAGCGATGGATTGTTCCCTGGCATTGATCTTCACCATGACAGGTATGGCGGGGACGCTGCCTTCAGGCTGCATGTATTCATAGCCAGAACGTATTGCCATCTGACGTGCCACTTCCTGTATCGGCCCGGCCTCCCAGACAAAGCTGATTTTTGCCGTCATGCCATAGGGTTCTTTGGTATTGGCCGCCTTATCCATCTTCACCTGCTGCGCGGGCGAGAGCTGGGCTTTTTCAACTGCGACGCGGGTATTGCTCGCTTCTGCGAGCAATTGCGAATTGCGCTCTATCGCATCGGCAGTTGATAACAATTGCTGCTGCAAAGTCACTGTCTCTGACAAACGCGATTTCTGGTCTTCTGCCACCTTGGGATTTCTCGTCTGGCAGCCAGCCAGGGTTGCAGAAACAACTAACAAGCTAACAGCAAATTTGATCTGGTTCATGGATGAAGTCTCTGAGTTGCAAGCGCGCATTCAACGCGCAACATGTAAAGCCCTGTTGGTGCAGGATTTTCATCTGCACTGGTCTGGCATGCTATTGAAAAACCTGTTTATTTCCATTTCTACGAATGAAAATCAAAATAATACGAAAACTTTAAGACAATGATAGCATAAAATATTTGCAGATTTTGTTGAAATTAAAGCTCTGAAACAGAGTATTTTTCAGGGTGCAGCAGATTCTGATTTTCTTGCAACGGCGTGCGCACTCACCCTGCTGGCCGCAAGATTCAGGCAGACCCAGACATGCATTGCTTGCAGGAAAATTGAGAGCAAAGCATGATTGAATTTACTTGCGACAAACAGTGCCGTCGAAGGATGCTGCGCAAGCAGAGAAAACAGGCATTGGCAGACTATCCACGGCATCAGCCGCAACCAGCATGATGGGCGTGTCGCCAACAGTCATCAGCATGCTCACACCAGAACGGACAGCAATTGCTGTCCGTTTTCAGTTCAGTTACTTATGTTTGATTCCGCTATACCAGTGCTGCTGCCCGCTTTTTCTCTTCATGGTCTTTTTTATGGGAATACGTCAGCAGTTCCTCAGCCATGGCTTCAATGATATTGGTGTCGTCATCTTCACCTATCATGCCGGTAGCGGATTTTCTGGCGAGCTCCCGGCGTTCTATCTCATCCATGGCTGAACCGTCAGGGAAGTTCTCTGCCAATACCCTTCTGGCCTTGGAAGACCCGATAGCACGGTAGAGCCTGTCCCTGAGGATGGTGTCCTTGCGCGTGGTTGAGAATGCCCATAATTCCATGGGGCCGACAGTGTTGGTCAGCAATTGCTCGTTCCTGTGTTTCTTGGTCGAGAAAATTGCCAGGAAAGTCGAACCACCAGAACGCGGCGGGTGAACGCGGCCAGACTCCAGCGCATGACGGGCGGTTTTTGACAAACCAAAACGGTCACCAATTTCCTTGACCTGGGCGGCATCACCACCATCCAGTACAAAGATGGACGTCGCAAACTCCACCATCTCTTTATCAAAGTCATTCATGGATTGCGACAGCAGGCAAACCTGCACGCCCCACTTACGACCTTCACGCATATATACCAACACCTGGTCACGCACCACCGGTGAATTTTCTGTCCTGTGGAATTCATCGAAGACAACCCGTTTAGGATCTTCCTTGATTTCATCGACGCGGCTCTTGTGGTAAGCCTTGTACAGAGGACGGCATTCCTGCAAATTCTCTTCATTGAAGAAGAAGTTGCGGGTACCTATAAACTGGCCCAGCATATACATGATACCGGTACGGCGGTCGGCAGCAGCGCCACCTGATTTAGCCACTTCATCCAGATCAATCGCGACAATGCGGGTGTCACCAATATCGAACCTGGTAGTTGATGTCAGTACCGGATACTCACGCAAGACTGACTGTATCATGCGCGAAAACGCATCGACGATGGTTTCGGAAGTCGCCGTCTTTGGTTTGGTATACACGTCCCTGAAAGACTGATCCTGCACAACCGATGTCAGGTCATTCATATTGGGGACGGCAAAGCGCTGGGCCAGGATGGCTTCATGCACCATGCCGTGCCTGAACAATTCGTCGGTGATGTCCCACCATGTAGTAATTTCGTCAGTGTGCAAGCCCAGCGACCTGACGGCTGCATCGACTTTTTCATCCTGATGCTCAGAGTAACGTTTGGGGCTTTTCTCTGGCGAATAAAGGCGGTAAGCTTCATCGACCACCATGCCGCAAATATCCGGCATACCATCGTAGGGCTCGGTCTTACCCATGGGCATGGTCAACAGGGTCAGCAAGTTCACCAGGAATGCGCGCTCTTGCGGTATCGGGTAGTGATAGCCAAGCTGTGTATCAAAGGGATTGACGGCATATTCCGGCGTCATGCGCAGGCGGAAATAATTGGCCAGATGCTTGAGATTCGGTGGCAGGGCATCCTTGACCAGGGAAATCAGACCGCTTGATGAAGGGCCGATATCAATCACGGAAATGCGTGGCAGGCGCTTGAGGCCAGGCATCACGCAAATTGCCCAGTTCAACATGTTCGACAGTACAGACTTCCCCGAACCTGGCTTCGCGAAAATAATATCAATCCAGGTCGTTTGCTTGCTGGAGCCAGGCTGATAAGGCCACAGCTTGCCATCCGGGGAGCGGAATAATACTGCGCCTTCTTTCCACGACGATGCCGGACGCTGCAGTGGCATCATATAGACGATGTCCGGCAATGGAGCTATTGCAGGCGTACCCATATTCTTGGTCGAGAAGCCGACCAGAGTGGAGGCAACGCCCTCGAACGGGTCGCCACTCTTGTCGAACACTTCTATGCCGCCCCAGCCTTCGATGGCGCGCGCCAGTCTTTGTTCACGGCTGCGCAAGAGTTTTTCTTCACCGACTGGTGCCCAGGTGGCAAACGACATCGACACTTTGACGACAGTGCCGCCTTCCATGTCCTGATAATTCTGCAAGGCCTGCACCGCATTATTGGCCAGTTTGTTGTTTGCTGAAGCAAAGGAGATCAGCGCCGCTATCATGGATTTCATACCAAATCCGCGTACGCCGCCACCTTCCATCATCATCGAATAACGCCATGGCAGGTCCGCCTCCCTGATGCGGGCAAACAATCTCTGGAAGGTATTGATGTCTTTGGGGAAGAGATAGACATGCACAGGCGCAATGATGCGGTCACCTATGCGCAACCACTTGCCATTCAATTCTTCTGCATCACGCGGCATGATCTGGTGTTCTATGCGCGGATACAGGATGTCTGAAATATCGCGCGGATGTGGATTTTCAAAAGCACGCGGAGACAGCTTGTCACCCAGCAACCTTGGCCTCCACAATTCGTCGGTGTAATCAGCGTCGTAAGACATGCGTGCCACACGCAAGGCACTATGCGCATCAAGGATTTCACAATCCAGACCGGCTGTCTCCAATTCCAGCTTGACTGAACGCTTGAAAGAACTGTGTCTGTCGCGCAGTTCACGGATCGCGGCGAACAGGTACTGGCTGTGCTTCATGACGGGCACATTATGGTCTTTGTTGAACTGGACTTTTTCTTTGTTCGCTGAAGCGGATTCGGCCTTGGTCATGGATGATCCATGAGTCCACAGCACAAGGTAGCATTCTTCATGCGAGGTATATTGCGACATGTGCGCCACTTTGGCATCGAACATGTCCTGCACATCCATTTGCAGGTTCCTGGCTGTTTCCCTGGAACCATCAAGGGCATAAGTGATGTCGCGCACCACAAAATCTTTGTCACAGCCAAAGACGATTTGCATATGGTGGCCTGGATTACCGAAGAAAGCTTCTATCCCCTGCATCAGCGAGCGGTGAATGGAAGCAAATTCTTCCACGCCAACCAGAAACCTTGCGCCATCGACCCGTATAAAACTGATCAGGGAGCCGTCTTTGGCGACCAAGGTGCTTTCATCGTCTGTAGTTTCCAGTTCACAATAAACAGAAGCAGAGCTCCTGAACATGGAGCCTGCCCAATAGACGAATTCATCAACACCTTCAAGAACAGAATTTACAACCGACATACATACTCCGATCAAATAGAACTTATTGCATATGGGTGATCAGCACTTTACTTTTTGCATGGATAACTGTCCACCGCATAAGAACTTGCCTGGCATCGCGTTTCTGTAAGCGTTTCTACAAAAAAACCCCGCAGACAGGGCCTGCGAGGCTTTTTGCTGGCTTTCAGAATTTCATGCTATACGGACAAAAATGCGAGTTGAATTCTCAGAATTTTTTCTATACTGACATGCAGCATTAAAAGACTGAAACACAGTTATACATCATTCTGTTTCAGGCAGGGAGCTTAAGGAGCAGTGCCATAGCTACTGTATTCATAAGAAACCTTGGTGCTATTTTGTGAACCGCCCCACAGAGACTGACCTGCAGTAGACATCAAGGATGGCAGATACAGCAGGCCTGCAGCCACAGCCAGCATGACGATAGGCGTGGATAAAGGCGTTTGCTGAGGATTGTCTTTATGCGCCTTGAATTTGAACATGGAGCCACCTGCCAGCGCTACACCCGCCATATAGCAGGCACCTTGTATCATTACTTGTACGCCGTTGATGCTCTTGGACGCATTCATGGCAACGTCACCAATCGATGTACCTGCCTGCGCGAATGCCAGTTCTGGAACCAGCGCTACTGCTACGCCCGCAGCCACGCCCAATGCCATGCCCAGCTTGCCTTTAATACTTTTGTTAAGTTTTTTCATGGAAACACTCCTAAGCTTTAGAAATAGATGCAACAAAGTCCGGTAAGAACATCAACAAGAATACCTTAGACCAAAAATGCTTTCAAGTTTTTATACAAACAAAAGTAAAAATATTTTCCTTTTTAAGACAATCTGCAAAGCCTGGCCTCAAGGGGTGATGATAATGTTGCTGATCCCCAATGTTTTTTGCAAAACTTCTGAAAGTGCAACGATATTCAGGCAGAAAGTACCACCAACCAGTAATACGATGGCGCGCTTGGCTGTGTCTTCTTTATGACCACCACCAGACCCCAGCATCTTGAGTGCATACCAGCCACGGACAAACGCAATCAGGCCTATCAGGTTAACGAAACCGATCACTACCCGCGCTGCCTTGATGCCATCCGCATCCAGTATGGAAGAGGTGGTATAGGTCATGATGCTGCTGGTGCCAAAGGTCGAAACCAGGAAGGTGTCGATGGAAGAAGACAGATAAAACATACCGGTTGCGGCCAGCAAGGTCATGACCACTGACATCGCCCCCTCATCGGATTTTCTCTCCCCTATGCGCTTTAACTTGAACATGGAAAAACCGAACAGGAACATCGCAGTCACAAAAGCCATGGCCTGCACAAAGTTCCATAGCCCGGGAATGCTCTCGCCAAACTTCAGCAACATCGTCAAGGCCGTCGGCCCCTGAGCAAAGGCTGGCGCCGCCAGCAAGCAGGCTGCCATGCCGGCAAGTAATCGTAAGCGCGATGCTGACATCAAAGTCCCCATAGCTGTCATCAGTTATTCATTAGTTATAAGTACGTCCACCAGCCTGGAAAGATTTTCTTTCGAAATCGATTCTTTCCAAACGGCCCAGACCTTCCATGTCACCACCAAGCTCAACCTCATGGGTCAGGCCATCACGATCACGATAAAGTACACGGTCACGCAAGATAGTCAGGCCTTGCAGGGACAGGGCCTTGGGCGTGGCATCCATTATCTGGGTACGGGCACCCGGGTTTTGAGCTTGTGCGACGCTGGTCTTTGTGGAAATGCGGGGCAGTTCGGTTGCGACTGTGCTTCCTGGTCTGGCGGTGTCAAACAACATGACACGACCGCCGTTTGACTGAACTTGCTGGGCTGGCTGGACAGACTGAACCTGTTGGCCTGACCTGATATTCGCTTGAACTGGTTCACGCTGCGCTTCCGGCACGGCTCCAGATTTATTGGATGCATTACAGAAAGCACGTCTGGGTTCGTATTTGCAGAGCTCAGCTTCCAGGCGCAATTTAGTCAGGCCGAGGTCATTCACCCGCCCTTCCAGCATGCTGACATATTGCTCCCGCTTCTGTGCATCCTGGCTTGGAGCATAAGTTGGCGCAACTGCTGCGCTTTGCAAGACAGGCCTTGGCGCCATCGTATTTGCTGTTTGTGCAGGTACAGCTACCGGGGCAGGCGCAGGCGCTGCCGTTGTGGCCGTAGTTGCCGCTGCAACAGGTGCAGCCGGGTTGCTGCCATTGCGGTTTTTGAGCTGCGCCAACGCAGCCAGGTCATCATTCTGGGGCTGGCTGGCTGGTGCGGCTGCGGTTTCAGCCACTGGCTTTTCTGTGGCTGCTACGACTGGCTTGTCTTTTGCCTCAGCCTCGCGCTTCTTGCGCTCAGCATCTTCCTTTTGATTTTTAAATGCCTGCTGCTGCCGCATACGCTCATCGTTTTGCGCGGCCTGGAGTTGCATGTACTGGTAGTAACCATATACCCCCATGACAAACAACATGAGACCACCCATGGCCAGGTACATGGTCTTGTTATTATTTTTTGCAGCCACCGGCGACATAGGTACTACTTTTTTTTCTGACTCTGTCTTACCAGCTTGCGAAGAAGCAACTCCGGCATTTTCATCATGCTCGCCTGAAAGGCCATCCCAGTCATTCATACCCATCATCTATTCCTTATCTTCAATTTACTTTTGGCTTTGCGGTCAAAAATGAAAATGCGTTTTACCAGCGGTACTAGCGTTGACCATACACAGGGATTTGCCCATACACTGCGGGCTGACCACCATAGGCTGGCTGAGGATAGGCAGGCTGCGGCACATACATTTGCTGCTGACCATACATGGCTGGCGGCTGGACAGGTGGCATAGGAAGCGCTGGTGCATAGGAATTCGCAACTGCGGCCTGCCTTGCACCATTTGCAGTAGCAGCGCCTGGTGCAGGCCCGCTATTGTCAGCATTGACACCTTCGACATAGACGATGTCAGCCGCGACCAGCAGGCCTATTTCGGTTTGTGAATATACTTCCAGGGTATTTGGCCTGTTGGTGTACGGTGCCAGCGTGCTGGCTACACGGTTCATGGTTTTTGCGGCACCACGGGCGATCAATTGCTTGTTGTTAAGCTCTGACTGTGTCACCACCGTAGGTGAACCATTCTGGCCATAAATAACCGTCGAATTATTTTGCGACTTGCCCTCGGCATACCCCTGGGCAAAATCAACAATGGCAGCCAGCCCGAATTTGGTCAGCAAATGCCTGTCCACATTATCGGCAACCGCTGCGCGCTTTGTATCCCGGTCAACAGCAAAAATTTTGACGGGGATGGAGCGTTCAAACTTGGGATGATTCAGAGAAGTAAATTGAATCACGGCTTTTTCTGAGTAAGGCGCGGTCTGCCCTGCCAAGGCGCCAAGCAGTTTGCCGCCCTTGAATGGGCCGCTCAGAATGTAGGCAGTAATGGCACTAGGTTCATCGGTATTCATGCCTATATCGATGCTGCCATAGAAAATATCACCGGCCCTGGCAAAGACCTGGCCTTTCTTTTGTGCATCAGCCTTGCCAACTTGCTGTTCATGGACATCTTTTTCTTTTTTCTCACCCTGGACACTCTCGTTGCCTACATAGGCCGTGTAGAAAACCCTGGACCCGGGCTCCCATGCCTCGTTGATCTTGGCTTTATCGGCAGTCAGCTTGCGTTTCCATTCATCAACTTTTTTCTGCTGGGCGGCTTCTGCATCACGGATATCCTGCTCGCTGGGTTCGCGTGCACTTGCGTACCGGGCATAGCCATTGTCGGCATTGCGGGCCGCGTACATGCTTGGGTCTATGCCATTGCCGGCACTGGCAACAGATGCCGGCGCGGCGTCCGGACGCATCGTTGCAATAAAGGTCTGCCCGTTTGACTCTGCCCGTTTGGCCGCATCTTCGTTGGCAGTTTTGCGCAAGTCAGATTGCTGAGCATCGACTTTTGTAGGGTCGATGGCGGCCTTTTTATTCGCATCGGCTGGCAGGGCTGCGGTGCTAGTGGGCTCGCTCGACTCTTTGCTCATGGAATTTTTCTTGATCATGCCATTGACTGCCAGTGCAATACCGGCGACCAGGACAACGGCAACACCAATGACCATCATGCGGGATTTAGGATTTGCCAGGAAAGCCATTCCGCCTGTTTTCTTTTCTGCCATTTAAAACCCCGACACGCGTAATTCAACACTCTTACCTTCTTGCGCTGCATAGATCACCGGCGTGCGCGCAGGAAGCTCATAAACATTGGTACCATCAATCGAGGACATGGTTCCTGTCCATGATGGTGAGCGCACTGAAGTCTTGTTGGTCAGGCGCAAATACATTTTTCCATCCAGCATCCAGGCCCTGGCATCTGCCCCCTCAACCCTGAGTTCCTGTGCTTTTTCTGGTACCACGCCATTGAGCATGGAGAACATCGAAGAAGAAGCCTCAGGCGGCATTTGCTTTTCTATCAGGGCAGCGGCATTCGGTCCGCGTACAGGCATCCTCGCGTCCAGACGCACATCAGTTTCTTTTTGACCGGTGACCAGGCGCACAAAGACTGGTGTGCTCATGCCCGCCAGGAAAACTTTCAAATTGCCGTAGGCATAATCCTTGATAGGTTCCAGGGCAATTTCATGCGGATTATTATTCGGATGAAATTCCACCGCAAACATGCTCTTGGAAGGAGCCGCAAATTTGACCACAGGCCAGGGATTGCCCGTTGAATCCGTGAACAGCAAGGACGAGTTTTCATTGACGTTCAGGCGCATCACCGGGATCACCGAGCCAGGCTGCAAGTTCACAATCACCGAAGAAATCACCGCCCTGTGCATCTGCCCGTCAGGTGTGCGCACCGAACGCTTGAAATCATCAATGCGGTCGTAATAGCGATTGATTTCATCACGGCTGAAAGTCACGGTTTCATCGAGCAACTCATCAAAGGCCTGCTCTTTGGGATCGCGTAACTGCGGCATCTTGAGCTTGGTGCGTGGTTTCGCATAACCATCTGGTGACGGCAGCATGGCAGGGTCGCTATATCTGGCATTCAGTTCAGATGCTGTCAATCTCGCTGCGCTGGCAGGGCTGGCCTGCTGCATTGACTCTGCAGGTGCGGGTGGCAAGGCACTGGGCAGGGCCATTTCACCGGGTTTGGTTTGTGACTTGGCAGGCGGAGCCTCGGCACCAGCCTGTCTGGCCAAAGCGGCAGTACCAAGCAACCCCATGAAGAGTGCGCAGGCAAGCCGGATATTTCTATTCTTATTCATCATCAACGACCTCAAATCACCGCTCGAATGTACTGAAGCTATCAATCACCACGCCGCGCGGGTTCTCCAATGGAGAAATGGCACGCAGGTTCATCTTGATGATCAGTTTTTGCTTGATAGGACTTTGTCCGAAAGGCGTGTAAGTCACATCGATCGGCATTTCTACTTTCCACATATAGATACCATTTACCGGTGCTTCACCAGTGATTACGGGGCTGCTGGTAACAACGGCAGAAACCAGCATGGATTTTTCCTTGACGGTCTGCAGCGTGCCTGATTTATCCAGTTGATCCATGTATGCCTGCCAGCCCTCGGCACTGAAATAATCGACATTGCTCTGGAACTGCCTGCGGTAATTCACATAGTCATAAGTAAAAATCGAAGTGACAGACTCAGCAGCCCAGGTCAGCAAGGCATTCTTGGAAATGGTGGGGCGGCTGATGGGGCGCAATTCAATAATGCGTCCATCATTTTCTGCGGCGATATACAGGGGCTTGGGGGGATTGCGGTAAACATCGTACAAGGCATACGCCAGCAGGATAGTCAGCACCAGCAGACCTGCCACAATTTTCTGGATAAAGCGGTAACGGTCGAGATAAAACTCGGCGCGTGCCATATTCAGCTCAGGCTGCCCTGTGGTTTCCCTGGTATTGCCGCCTGCAAGCGACGCGTCAACTGCATGCACAGGCGGCTTGGTTTCCGCCTTGGCTGGCAATTGTTGTTGAGCTATGGAGCCAGACATCTTGATCCTCTTACACGTTATGGATACGCTTATTCAACATTTGCTGCTGCGCCTGCTGGCGCATTCGCAGCCTTGGCGGCCTTGGCAGACTTTACCTGGCCGACAGTGTCAAACTGCCTCAATTTCACCAATAAACCATTGCGCGTGGTGGCATACAAATCACGCTGGGGAAAACTGCTATAAACCAGGAACATTCCCACCACCAGGACTATGTCCAGACCGACCAGGCCTATCGCCAGGACAGTCATGCGGCGGAAGTTATCCCTATAAAACTCAAAGCCATAACGCCTGGTCTTTTTGACCACAGGCTTGGGCGTTGGCGGTGCTGATGCTGCAGGGTCTTTTTTCATAGAAAAATTTAGAATTCTTCAATAATCTTATCATGTCAATTTATGAAAACAAAGGCCAGATAAGGTTTTTTCGACATTTATTCCAAATTCTACCAGCTTTACAATTAAATTATTAAGACAATGATGGTAAAAAACATCTTGTTTGTAACAAGGCAGCGAAATACTGTCAGCTGGCAGTCATGAGGGAAGTTTTCGGAGGGAAATATTTCAAAGAAAATAAAGCTGACAGGCGAGCGTCAAGTTCATGTCATGAAGAAACAATGGGGCATGCAGAAAGAATTCATCAACAGCCATCCTGCTTGCGCATGGTTTGCCTCAAGTTAGCTCTGTGCCAGAGGCCAGGGTGGTGCAGGCACCTGGACCCGGCTATTCCTGCAACATTTCCCGTATCATTGCGAGGCGATTCAGATACACGGCCTCGCCATTGGCATCATCAGACACGGCCGGAGAAAAATATTCATCCTTCATCTTGTCGAACAAAGTCTCCTGCACCGCCCTGACTGCCTGGTCTTCTGCGACAAATGGCAGCAGCGGTAAAGCTCGTCCGAAAGGGAAATTGGTTGCGCAACGGTTCAGCACCTGTATTACGCCGTACAGGGCCTCCAGCGCTGCCGCCAGCTTTGCACCACCATCAGCAGGCAAATCAGCGGCCATGGCAGGGCTGTTCTGCTGCAGATGCCGGTAGTATTCAGCAGCCAGGCCATCCGGGGCCTGTATCGACTGGTATAGCTGCAAAGCCCTTTCCACATGAGGTTTGTGCAGGTTGTGCAGGGCTTCGACTAATTGATCTATCAATGGCATGACATGTATTCCAGGTGATATATTTTGCAGTAGCTGATTGGGGTTAGCTTATTTAAGATAAATTACTCAGTCAGATTCAAATTGCAGGTTTTCTTTTTTCCACCCTGCGCCATAGCTGCCTGATAGCGGCTGCTGGCGGCCTGCCTGGAGACATCCATCAGTGATTCCTTCATCTTCTCCACATCAAATTCTTGCGAGGCGGCTGGCTGGCTGTTGCCGATCACCATCTTTCCATCCTTGTTTTGCAGCACATCACCACCCGCGGCTTTACTACCTGCTGGAGTACCGTTGCAGCTCATGATTTGCGGCTTTACCGGCGCTGATTTGGATTTCCCCAGCAAATCCACATTGACCAGTTTGATGCCGCGCTCAGCGGCCAGTTCTTCGCTTAAGGACCCGCCCGCAAGACATGATTGTGCTGCAGTAGCAAAGCAGACCAGGAGGTATATTCTTTTCATAAGCCCTTCTCCAGCATTTTGACTTCGTACGAAGGATCAATGATTTCATCACATTGCTTGATCACTGCCAGATATACTGGCTCATTCTTTTGCACCTGCGCCTCGGCAATCAGGAAAAAGTTTTTTGACTCGCTGATGGATGACTTGAATTTGATATTACGGCCAGACGGGCTGATTTTTTGCCCCGATCCCAACAGGTGGTACTTGAACATGCCAAACACATCCACTTCCATTTTCCCTGCATCGAGCTGCATGGGCCTGACGACAAAACTGACATCCTCAAAAAGCACCTGCTCACCTACAGTCCCGCTCTTCTTGAAGGCCACGGAGAAATACTTCCCCAGTATGAATTCGTAATTCGCTGACACCGCATACTGCTGCAAACGACTGACATTCATCCTGGCAAAATCACTGTCGAATTCATCAAATTTCGATGAAAACGCGTAGAAAGAATAAGGACCACTGACTTTTTTCTCACACTTGCGGACCGCCCCGCAAACTTGCCTGGCCACTTCACTACCTGCAGGCAGGCGATAAATAGTCAGCTCATATTCGTTGTGGTGCTGTGGCACCTGGCCTGGCAAGCTGGTCCTTGGCCTGGGGTCAGGCTGAGGCTTTACCCCGGCAGCCGGTGCCGCCAGCACCGGCCACATGAGTGCAAGTGCACAAATGCTGATGGGAATGTGTAGGCGCAACAAAACCTGCTCCTATCTGTATCTACCGATTGCGCCTGAACAGGCGGGCAATACCCAGACGCACGGCCTGCCCTGCCGTTACCAGGGCGAGTAAAAACACGGTCAGGCAAAAACCATAAAACAACCAGGCCAGATAAGCCTTGAGTTGTGGAAACAGGGTATTGGCGAGGAGGCCGATCAGAAAATATACGCTCACCAGCAGCAGGTGCAGCCTCCCGGTTGTCAGTGACGGCAGGCGCAAGGCAAAGCACAGAGGCAACAAGAGCAATGCACAAAAAATAATCAGGCTGAATACACGCTGTTCAAAATAGATGCTGAGCATGCGGGTAAGACCAATTCCAAATAGCAGACAAATCACGGCACTGACAGCAAACAAGATTTGCATGACGCTGCCCGACATGGTGGTTGACTTGCCCGCAGCATGATTGGCGCTGACTTCGTTAAGTGTGCTAACTGTGCTCATGGTACTCACTCTTTACTTTCATCAAGTACTTGTTTCCAGGCCGCAAACCGGGCCAATTGCTGCATAAAAAAACTACGGTAGAAAAAATAGCGTCCCAACTCATAGAAAATAACGCAGACAAAAGCACCAGGTATTGCCATGGCACCCGCGCCGGTGGCATTCAGGGCTGTTACCAGCAAGGCAAAGACAGCGACGGCACTGAGCATGCACAAGACCAGGAAAAACAGGGTCGTTGCCAGCCTGCGTAATTTCTTGCGCAAGAATGATTGAAACATCATGGCTTATTTACTCTTATTCATTTGTGGTTGACAGAGCGCTTGCAGCAGCTGGTCTGCATCATTTTTTCGGCAATGCATTCGGTGAGACAAATTCCGTCTTTTCTTTCAGCTTCGGTGCCACACCGTCGTCAATGCAGACACTGCGGAATGTAAAACCCTGCGGCCTGCTGTCTTCGTACGACTTCAGCTCGGCTGGCTGCAGCAAATCCTTGCGCTGGAACTCCAGCAGGTTTTTCTTGGCATAGGCATAGATCGCCTTATAGTCAGATACCTCGTATTTGGACGCATTCAATTGATCATAGGCAGTGAAAAAATTGCCCTGGACTGTTGTTGCATCTTTGACGCATTCTTCCATTTGCTTTTTACGGATGGCAAGAAGCTCTTTTTGCTTTTCATTAAATGGTTCAAGACTGACATTAATTTCCAGCTCCTTGAGCTTGATTTGCCTGTCACTGGCAAAATGTCTGACAAACATCAGGTCAGTCGCGAGTACAATCAAGCGTTGCGAGCGCTTGTCATCAAGCGGTTCCCTGATCTCCGGAATTGGAATTTTTTTCTTGTCTTGAGCATGGGCAATATTGCAAGTACTTCCAAATACCAAAGTGGCTAACAAAGACAGAGCGAGTTTATTCATTGACTTAACCGAATTTTAAAAAATACATACCCAGCAATAGTTTTTCATCGGAACTGCGTAATTTACAGGGTTCTGCATGGTGCATCAAAATTGACACTTCCAGACACAATTGCTAGCATTCGATGAGAAAAGTTTTTTTACCTTCATTTTTATAAAGGTATTTTGATGAGCTTAACAAATATTGCGGAAAAATACGAGAATGAAACCGAAAATTCTGTATTACCCGCATGGAAAAAAGAATTTTTCCAGACCTTGAACAAGAACCCGGCCATAAAAACCATCTTTTTGCGCCTGGAAACCCAATACGTGCAAAAAAAACAAGTTCATCACAGACTGGTTCCCACCATCGCCTGGAAAGTGGAATTACCAGGCTTTCAGAGCAATTCTCCGGCGCAACTTGCAGAATTGCGGCGGGAGCTGGTGGCAACTTTGAAAGTGAACGGTGTTCAGGTGGTCCACAAGACCGACGAATGGATGCGCCACCTCAAAGCCCATCATGAAGTAGGCATGTCGTATGCAAGACTGTGTGGCGCAGCCTGATGAAGAAGTTGATATGTACGCTGACGGCCACGGTCTTGCTGGCCTCCTGCGGGAAAGTCTCTGCGCCCGCAGCCAGCGATGGCATAGCCTCACCCAACATGAAAGTGCCGCTGAGTCTGCTGCAACTGGAAATGGCCTGTGAAGACGTGGCGTCCATCATCATGGTCTCGATGTCCAACCGGCTCAGGAACGTCGATGTGTACAAGACCCGCAGCTTTGCCCGCTCTGTTGCCGACTCTTTCGATACCCGCTTCCCGGAGTTGCCCGCCGATATACGCCTGCAAACCAGGCGCATATACATGCAGACAGTCAGTGATCAATATCTGGCTGAACAATCGGTCATACAGCAGCAGGTAGAGACCTTCCGTCAGTATGGTGAAAATCAATTCAGGGATGGCGCGATCAAGGCCTGCAAGCATGGGCTGGCCAATATCCCCAGGGTGAAGCCTTGCCTGTATTGCAGTTAAGGAAATAAGACACTTTTGTTATCTTTGTTGGTACAGCAAATGCCCGGGGCAACATGTATCATCTTTATTTGCCTGCCATATGTCATATAGCAGGCAAATAGACTATGCACCATCAATAAGCAATCAATGATCAATGCGCCAACTGTACGCATTTCCTCAGAAAAATAAAAAATGAATACCCCGAACACGGTTAAATCAAAAATAGACAATATCCTCCATGAATTACCCCGCTTTGGCAGTTATGCGTTTGCTGACCTTGCTGCTGAAAAAGAGAGAATACGAGCCATCCTCGCCAAGATCCTGGAAAAACGCGAAGAAGAGCCGCAACTGAGTAGCTTTGAAGAAAAAATTCTGGCAAAAGCGCTCAATGTCTATGAGCCCTATATTGATGCAGCGATACAACGCAAGCAGACAGGTGAAATCATTATCCGCCCGCTGCATACCATTGCCTCGATACAGCCGGAGCAGATAGAGACAGGAGCAGGTGAGAAATTATGGATCAAGTCTGTGCTGAAGACACGCTATGCGCTGAGCATGCCCGACGATTTGATACTCAAGCTCGAAAGCGTACGCGACTGTAATTTCCGCATCCGCATGGAAGAAGGCTTTACCGATCCTGATTTGCCCGATCTGAACGGAATGGCACATTCAGAGCAATTCAGCCTGCTGCCTGAAGGTTACCTGAGCCGCGATGAAGATGGCGTGCCCTTACTGTATGCGACAGCCAGAAGCACCATACCCTTGGCACTGGACATGCAAAACGTGGTCAGAATCGAATTTGCCAACCGTAATCATGGCGGCGAGTTATGGCGTCACCCGCACTACCAGTTAAACGATGGCTGTTTTATCAGTCTGGACATGCAGGGATTCTTGCTACGCTCCAGGCTGATGGCGCATATCTCGAAATCACAGCAGCGCTATGAGATCAAATTATATGACCATGGAAAACTGATCGCAGAGTCACGTAATTTCCAGACCCGGCATGCGAAACATGCGCTTGTTGAAAACGAAAACCTGCTCAGCAATGTCGCCTTGAAAGAGGCCATACTCAAACTCACGCCCAGGCCTGGCGAATTGCCTGAAGAAGGCTTCCTGGAAAAATTTGACACTGCACAAAAGGACTGGTTCGCGTCGGCAAGGGCAAAAGAGCTGGCCCGGATAGGTATGGATTTAGACGTCTGAAGCCTGATTACTCCTTGACCTGCAACATGCCGCAGGCTCCCGCTTTTTCCTTGGCGGTATTGAAGTCCAGCTCAGTGTTTTGCATGTTCATCACCATTCTTTCCGATCTGACGCGGTACTCCCTGAC
Source organism: Undibacterium sp. KW1 (assembly GCF_009937955.1). Classification (NCBI taxonomy): domain Bacteria; kingdom Pseudomonadati; phylum Pseudomonadota; class Betaproteobacteria; order Burkholderiales; family Oxalobacteraceae; genus Undibacterium; species Undibacterium sp. KW1. The sequence goes on from NZ_AP018439.1 coordinate 5,669,294, forward strand.
CAGGCTATGTTCGGCAGGGAAGTTTGCAAAACTGATGCCTGCCATGTCCAGCAAGGTGGCGAAATTGGCACTGGTCATGCTTGCCTTGTCCTGGTTCTTCAAGAGATTTTGCCACATCGTCACATGCTGCTGACGGTAGGCCTGATTGGCCCAGACAAAATAGGGCACGCGCAAATTCTCCTCATTCAGGACGCCATGGCCTATGAATTTGCAAGCCTTGGTGGGTAATGATTCGCCGTGATCTGAGCCATAGATCATGGCAGCATTACCGGGCAATAAAGCCAATGCCTGCATGATTTCACCGAGCACATGATCGGTATATCTGATGCTGTTGTCGTAGGCATTCGAAGTCGCCTGCATGTCATCGATTGGTTCTGCTCCTGCCTTGCCTGCGCTGCTGACAGGATATTTCTCAAATGCCCTGGGATATCTGGCAGAGTAAACTGCGTGGCTGCCCATGGTGTGCAGGACGATGAGTTTTTTTGCCGGTTTTTCTTGCAGGATATTTTTGAGCGGCCCCAGCAAGGCATCGTCATACACCAGGCCCAGGGTTTCGTCTGATTCAAAATACTGCTGTACATCGGCCTCTGCCGCGAACAGGGTCGTGACATTGTTCAAAAAACTTTTCTTCACCTGCGTCGATAAGAAATAAGTCTTGAAGCCGGCTTCCCTGAAGGCTGAAATCAGGGATTTCTGTCGCGCACCCTCCTGCATGATATCGCGCCCGCTCAAATAGATGGGTATAGAACCCATCGTGAATGTTCGCGGGGTAATCATGTCACGCATGCTGACCAGTTCGCCGTTTTGCCTGGCTTTGAGCAGATTGGGAGAGGTATCGCGTTCATAGCCATTTATAGTCCAGCGGTCAAACCTGGCCGTCTCGCCTAATACCAATACATAGGTTTCTTGCGCAACTTTATTGGTAGCTTCCGCCTGCGGCGCGACTGTCGCTGCACCAAAGCGGAACTGACTCAGCTTCTGTTCCATGCCGCGCATGACTTTTTCTTCGCGCCAGAACATCCATAACCTGACAGGCAAACCATAAGGATAGGTATCTTTCACGGTAGAAAGCAAAGGCGGCAGATTGCCAACACCAAACAGTTTTTCTTTACCATCTTCGCTGATGGTCGGATAGCGGTTGGCATTTTTCTCTTTGAGGTAAGTACTGGCACTCATGGCACCGATGTACCAGCCATATCCAGCGATGCACAGCAGGCAAAGAATCACGAAGCCGCCAGGCTTAAAAGCGCTGCGGCGGGCAAAATAGATTGCCAGCGCAGTACTGGCTGCGCATAGAACAAGCCACAACATGGTGGTCTGAGCATGCTGCAACAGATAATGAAAGGATTCGCTGCTGTCGCTGGTCGTGAGTATGGAATACAGGCTGGAACCGGATACACCACCAAACTCATAGGCGACATAAGCTTCGGCACCTGCGAAGATGGCCAGCAGGGCTGTCAGCAACCTGAGCACCAGCAGCTTCTTCCATAACTGGAAAAAGAGAAAGGATACCGGCAATACAAACAGGATGATTTTGCCACCGTACAGGGGCAATGCTGCAGCTTTGGCAATGACGATACCGTTGGCGATGGCAAACGGTATCAGCAAGAAAAAGAAAGACAGCAACTCATAAGACAGGCCAGCTTTAAGCTGGTGCTGGTCCTGATTTTGTTGCTGACTTTGCTGCTGATGCTGCTGTGACTGGCTGGCAGTGGTATTCATTGATTCTTGCAAGCGGGTACGGTGCACCGGCTATAACTCTATTAGTATTGCTGGTTATTGTGGTTTACTGGCAGCCACAGGGGCAAGCATGCGCAGGCGCATGATAGAATTTTCATTCTTGAATTCAATACCGTCCTGCGTCCAGGCACTGATCACGCTGCGTGCCTTGTCCGACATCAGGCCGGTGTGCCCCTGTAAATTCTCGAAGTAAATGACATTGCCTTTGATTCTATAGACACCGGACAATTGTTTGCTGACATCTGGCGTGGTCTTGGCCCAGTCTTTTTTTGCCGCATACGAAGACACACTGAATTGAAAGCTGCGGTTCTCTGCCAGACTCATTTTATATTCCAGCACCTGCTGCCTGGACTCAACCGCATTAACGAAAGTGCCTGGAATTATTTTTACATCCGGCATTTTTTCTGCATTTTCCACCATCCCCGCATATTCCGGCGCTTCTTTCAGCGGAGTATCGCCGACTGCATCAAGTTGATTTTTATTGCCAAAAAATTCAACAAGCAAGGCAAGGCCCGCAACCAATACTGCTACCAGCACAAACTTGTTGATCAGCCGCATGAAATTCTCTTTCCTTTTATTAGCTAATGAAAGTAAAATTTCATCAGCATTGACGATAAAGGCAATGTTATCATTAGCTGACAAAAACTGGTCGAAAAACCGTCATTTCAGGTTTTTGCGAAATCCAGACTGTATTGCACCAGAGAATCCGGGATTATGAACACCATACTTGTCGCCTTACTGGCCAATATGATAGGCAATGAAATGCTGGCCCCGAATCAGCCGCGGCCTAATGGTCTGCCCATACTGTACCGCTGTGAGGTGTATCCGCAAGCGAAAATCAATCCAGAAAATTTTGACATGGTAGTCACCCAGGGACTGCGTAATTGCGTGGCCATGCGTGAAATGACTTTTCCCGAATACCTGGACTGGCGTGACGAGCAGGCGAAGAAAAAACCGGCTGCGCCAACTTAGCCCCTGCATTGACCTGATTTAATTGTTAGCAAGTCCGGGTTGCGCTTACAATGCAAGAAGTCTTTCTGCATAACAACAAATTATCAATCATCAGACATTTCATTAAAAAGGTCACTATTCGTGCTTTCTGAACATCTGAATGCCAGCATCTTTTCTGAAACAGAAATTAAAAAGCACTGTGCACGAATTATTATCGATGGCTATGCCATAGAAGCCAATGACGGTGTCGTCCCTACCGTTGCTGAATGCCTGCAGGCAGAAAATGGCCTGCGCATCGTCGAGACTTATCTGGCCAGGGGCTATCCTCGCCAGTACTTCAGCCGTTGTGCCCTGCCCCGTGACAGCAATGATTTCTTGCGGGCATTTGCGATTTCAGACCGCTCAAAAATCAGGCTGTATGGTGACATACTGGGCTTCTCTGTTTTCTTTGGCAATCTGCCCATCACTGCACTCTTGCTCGAAAGTATGCACGACAGCCTGGGCAAAACCCATTTTGTCATGACAGAAGACAGCAGCCTGATCTCGGATGAAGAACTGAAGGCACATATCAGCTATGACAATATTGCCGAGTACGCAGCCAATGAAAATGAGCGCTGGACCATGCTGGAAGTGGCATTGGCAGCACCAAATGGCGCCGTGCTTGAATTGATTGAGAACCGCCTGAATACCGATACGCAAAAAATTATCCTGCGGCAGCAACTGCGGCTGGAAAAAAACAGCCTGCAATCACCTTTGTCGAAGATGGTGCGCTATTTTATCGACACCCAACGCATCGATAAAATCGCCATCATAGACCGCTTGCTGAAAGAGATAGGCAGCCCGGTCAGCTTTGCTGAACACTTTAGCGATATCGTATTTGATGCGATACGCAAGCGCTCTTTGCCACCATCCAAGCTGGCCTTGATACCAGGCTTGAACAAGCACATGGCTGACCGTAACCAGAATTCATGGTCACTGTACCTGGATGCGTTTATTTCAGATCAGGACAGGCCGGAATACGAAAAGCTGTTTGCCTGAACACTGCTGGCAGAGCCAGCTGCCAGCAGTTTCATGCCTTATTTAAATTGTCGCTGCCAGACGCGTACCCTGGTTGATAGCACGCTTGGCATCCAGTTCTGCCGCTACATCCGCACCACCGATCAGATGAACAGGCTTGCCTGCTGCTTCCAGCATGGCTTGCAGGTCACGTCTTGGTTCCTGGCCCGCGCACAGAATCACATTATCAACTGGCAGCAATTTTTGTTCGCCACCGATGGTGACATGCAAACCCGCGTCGTCTATCTTGTCATAACTGACACCGGCGATCATTTGCACTTCACGGTTTTTGAGACCTGTGCGATGTATCCAGCCCGTGGTTTTACCGAGGCCATCACCTACTTTGGAAGTCTTGCGCTGTAACAGGAAAATCTGGCGTGCCGGTTTTTCTACATCTGCAGTGCGCAAGCCACCGACGTTTTTATAGTCAGTATCGATACCCCATTCGGCATAGAATTTTTCCGGGTCCAGGCTAGGGCTGGTACCAGTGTGGCTCAGGTATTCGGCGACATCAAAACCTATGCCGCCAGCGCCTATGATGGCGACAGATTTGCCAACGGTTTTCTTGTCACGCAAGACATCAAGATAACTGAGGACTTTGGCATGTTCTATACCTTCAATAGGCGGGACACGTGGGGTGATGCCAGTTGCCAAGACCACTTCATCAAAGTCTGCCAGGTCAGCCGCATCAACCTTGGTATTGAGCTTGAGCGTGACGCCGGTCAGTTCGATTTGTTTGCCGAAATAACGCAGGGTTTCATAAAACTCTTCCTTGCCCGGCACTTGCTTGGCGATGTTGAACTGGCCGCCAATTTCAGAACCGGCATCAAACAGGGTCACAGCATGGCCGCGATTCGCTGCGGTCGTGGCAAAGCTCAAACCTGCAGGGCCAGCGCCAACTACCGCAATGCGCTTGGCTTTTTCCAGAGGTGCATCGACCAACTCAGTCTCATGGCAGGCACGTGGATTGACGAGGCAGGACGTGACCTTGCCGCCAAAAGTATGATCCAGACAAGCCTGGTTACAACCTATACAGGTATTGATTTCTTCTGTTCTTCCCTGTTCTGCCTTGCGCATGAACAGCGGGTCTGCCAGCAGCGGGCGAGCCATGGATACCATGTCGCAATAGTCTTCTGCCAGCAATTGCTCGGCAATCTCAGGGGTGTTGATACGGTTGGTGGCGATCAGCGGGATATTCACCTGGCCTTTGAGCTTCTTGGTCACCCAGGCAAACGCGGCGCGTGGCACCTTGGTGGCAATGGTAGGGATGCGCGCCTCATGCCAACCTATGCCGGTATTGATGATCGTCGCACCAGCGGCTTCTATGGCTTTTGCCAGTTGCGTGACTTCTTCGAGCGTTGATCCACCATCGACCAGATCCAGCATGGACAGGCGGTAAATGATGATGAAGTTGCTTCCTACTTTTTCGCGTATGCGGCGCACGATTTCTATAGGGAAGCGGATGCGGTTTTCATAAGCGCCGCCCCATTCATCATCGCGCTGGTTGGTGCAAGCAGCGATGAATTCATTGATCAGGTAACCCTCAGAGCCCATGACTTCAACACCATCATAGCCAGCCGATTGCGCCAATGCAGCACAGCGGACAAAGTCAGAGATGGTTTGTTCGACTTCTTCTGTCGTCAGTGCATGTGGCTTGAATGGGTTGATCGGGGCCTTGATGGCGCTCGGCGCAACCAGGGTAGGCTGGTAAGAATAACGGCCAAAATGCAAAATCTGCATGGCGATCTTGCCACCGGCATCGTGCACGGCCTTGGTGACTATCTTGTGGTGTTCTGCTTCTGCCTCGGTGGTCAGCATGGCGCCGCCATGCATGGGACGCGCTCTTTCGTTCGGGGCAATGCCACCAGTCACGATCAGGCCTACGCCGCCACGGGCGCGCTCTGCATAAAATGCCGCCATACGCTCAAAGCCATTGTCGACTTCTTCCAGCCCCACGTGCATGGAACCCATTAACAGGCGATTAGGTAAAGTAGTAAAACCCAGATCGAGTGGCTTTGTCAGATGAGGATAAAAAGACATGGCGTATTCCTAAAGAGGGGGCGTCAAAAAAGGACTTACGCAAAGCCGTTCCAGCAAGGCGCCAGCGACGAAGACAGTGCTTTAGCACGGCTAGGAGCTGCAACGCAGCTGGGGCGGCTTTTCGTAAGTCCTCACAGTTATGCAACTGAGTGCATAAGAATATACCGAAACCACTTTATTTATGCAACCAGTTGCATATAAAATGTCTGAAAACCACACCGACTATTTACTCTAAAACATGTCCCTGCCCCACGCCTTGCTGACCTCGATTGCCGAAAAGCCATGTTCAGGCTATGACCTGGCACGGCGTTTCGACAAGTCCATAGGCTATTTCTGGCATGCGACACACCAGCAAATCTACCGGGAACTGGGGCGCATGGAAGCGCAGGGCTGGGTCATTTCTACGGAAGTAGAAGGTGGCCGTGCAGGTAAAAAACTCATCGCCATTCTGCCTGCGGGCCGGGATGAGTTACGACGCTGGGCCAGTGAGAGCAGTGCACCGATGCGACTGCGGGATGACATGATGGTCAAACTGCGGGCTGATGCTGCCATAGGCCCCTTGGGTCTGGCAGAAGAGTTTGGGCGCCGCCTGCAATTGCATGAGCAGGAACTGGCAACTTACCTGGAGATTGAAAAGCGTGACTTCAGCGCCCAGACACTGTCACACGAGCAACAATTGCGTTACCTGATACTCAAGGCGGGTATCACCTTTGAAGAAAGCCGTGTGCAATGGACCAAAGAAGCATTGCGCATCCTGACATCGGATACAGGGGCCAAAAGCCCCTGAACAGCCTCATCCCGGACATCAAACTGCCTGCTCCACTGCAGCTCAGAGTGCCAGCCCACCCTGCTTTGCCTCTTTTTTTGCAGCCGGAATCGAAGCAAGCATTCTTGATGATGGTGAATCAGCCACCAGCAGCAAACCTGCGGAATCATTTTCCAGCTTCTTGTCTGCCTGCTTATGCTGCTCCGCCTTGGTCAGCAGCACTTTCCCCTCATTGATATTGGCCTGGTATTTAGGATCAGGAGCAGTGGCAATTGAGAGATTTGCTTCGCCCTTGGCAAGGCTGGTGCCGCGGTAAGCAGAGCCTTCAAACAGGCTCTTGGAACCTACTTTTTCAGCAATCTTCTTCTCGATGCCATCGGCGTTCACATGGGTGGATGCCTTGACTTCCATATTGCGCATCAGCTCGTGAGAAGAAGATGCAACGGCCTTGAATACTTCGGTCAGCGAACCGGTTTCTTCATAAATAGACTCGAAGATTGCCTTGGGCTTGCCATTGATGTGTGTGACCTCTGGATTTTTCAATATGGTGGGCAATTCCACCAGACCCAGGGTACGGTCGGCACCGGCATAGCCACTGAGCGTCATGACTTCACCCTTGGTGGCAGCAGCAAAGCGTGCCGAGGCATCAGCCCAGCGGCCATCCGTTGCCGCAAACATGAACTGGTTAGCCGGATGATCGCGCTTGCTCAGGACTTCATCGACTGACTTGCAGTTATGCGCTTTCGCGACCGCCTCGAGATAGTCTTCCGATTGCAGGAAAGCCGCTACCGGGGTCTTGTTGATCGCCCGTATATCCTCTTTATTGGCGACCATGAGTTCTACCAGGTCATTACTGGAAATATCTTTGTGCACCATGCCGCCATACAGTAGGGTGACTTGCCCATCAGAATAGATGGATACCTGGTTGGCGAGATCTTTCAATGAATCCGGCGTGCGGTAATCTTCGGGATGATCCTGCAGCAGTGCCATGGCTTGCTGATGACTGAGACCTGACATAAGCCCTCCGTCTAAAAGTCGAATTCTGCAACGTTTGCAGAATAGGCAGGCGACAAGGAACCGTCGCGATAGGCCCGCAAGGCATCTTTGAGATCAGCCATGAAAGCTGTGCGGTTCGCGTCAAATTCTGCCTTGGCGTCTGCTTCAGGTTCATGCATGCCCAGCCAGCTCCAGCTGGTTTTCCACTTATCGTCAGGCAGGTCATGCCCTTCGCTGCTCAGGCGCAGGCTATACAGATTGCCGTTCCAGAAGTAGCTGAAGTTTTTGTGTGATGGCTGTTCACGGTCATAGGTCATATAGCGCAGATAGATATTACGCTCGCGGTCTATCACCCACCTCGACGCTGTCGCCATGGGAAACTGTTTGTCAATTTCGCGCAAATCAAAAGCCACGATATCCGCTTCGGGGATTCTTTCATAGACAAAGGCCACTGCCGGTTCTCCTGATGTTTCAGTTAAGCAAATGAATAAAAATGCGTTCCAGCGCTATCACGATGTAGCGATTATTTTCACCGTTAAGCTAATAACAAAATCCTGAGCACGATGCAAATCTGCTTACACATTGTTGCGCTTTAATATAAAAAACACAATTACTTGATTGACACGCCTGCACCTGTCATGCACCATCCATTTACTTTAATGCATCATGCGCCCAGATACGACACCCTATTTGGGAACAGGCATGGCTAGACCAATTTCAACCACCTTCATCCAGCGACCACATGAAAAGCTTACATTCCCTGAAAACTCTCAGCCTGCTCTCAGTCAGTCTCGCATGTATCGCAGCTCCTGCCCTGGCTGCAGATTACAATCCATTTCCCAAAGCCGGTGTCTATGATGCCAGCGACAATGGCTTTGAACGTCTGTTGACGGTGAAGCCTGATGGCAAATTCACTCTGGAAGTGGCAGAAAAAGGCAAACCCGGTAATTTGCGCAGCGGTGCGGGCGAAGGAAAGCTGACGGATGCCCCGGGTGGATGGAGCTTTAGCGAAGGCCGTTGCAATATGACCCTGAAACGCGCTGCGGGTGGCATGCAATTGCATGTAGAAACTTGCGCCAGTGCATGGGGCGATGTGCCATTTGATGGCAAATACAAATACCAGGGCGAAGAAGTTGCTGCGGCACCTGTCAAAGCTGGGCCCGTCCCTGCCCCTATGCAAAAAGCTGCAGCACCTGCACCTGCAACAACAACGGCAGCACCTGCTGCTGCCGTGACGGCAGTTCCTGCTCCAACTCCAGCAAGTGGCCCCCTCCCCTCCCGCAAGGAGTTGATGGAAAAATGGGCGAATATTGCAACTGACGGTATTGCCGGAAAAAGTGTGCTGGTCTGGACCAAGTCCACCGGCAGCATATCACCAGACACCACGCTGGAAGCTTATTCCCAGGCCGCCTTTGTGGTAGATACAACGAGTGATTACCAGGCACTGTCAGCAACTGAAAAGGCCAAGTCGCCACTGCGCCTGATCAATATCCCTTTGCCAGCGACCGGCCCGAAGGAAGGGCTGGAGTTCGAGGTGGACTGCAAGTTTGGCAAATCCGATAAAGTCATCGCAATTAATGTCGCGAGCCAGGCCAAGGGAAAACCTGTCACACGCAAACGTACAAGTGCGTGGATGCTGAATAACAACTTCGAAGTAGTGGAAGTAAAACCGGCGAACAAAGCGAAATGCCCGACCGCGCAGGCTGGTTACTAAAAACGGAGCTTGACGATTGAATCCGGAATGGCACCCTTGGGTGCCATTTTTTAACCTGCTTTTAAGGAAATAGTCCTATCCCTTGCTCACTTGATACTTCAGGCTGGAGCATGTCTGCTGACGATATCTTCCTTACCTTGCTTTTGTCGTTTTGCTGGTCTTCGCTAAAGGTTTGGCAGCCGCTTTAGGTTTTGTTGCTGTTTTTGCTGCTGGTTTTGCTGTTGGTTTGACCGCTGAGCTGGCAACTGATTTACTTCCCGCCGCTGCCTTGCTGGCAGGTTTGGCTTTAGCACTTGCGCCAGCTTTTGCAGTTTTGGTCGCTGTACCAGCTGTACTTTTGCCAGCCGTTTTTTGTACCGGCACAGCTTCTGCTGTCGTGCTGCTGTCCTGTTCCCCTTGCATGGCTTTGCTGACGGCTTGCTTGAACTGTTCTTGCAACAGTCCCCACCAGGCGGCGGGGTTGACGAAGGGTGTGCTGGCATCTGCTGAGTCTGCTTCTTTAGTAGATTTGGCAGCATCGGTAGCTTTGGTAGATTGAGTGGGCTCTTCTACCGGCGCTTCAGCCTCTGCCGCAGATGCGCCTGCTTCAGGCGGCATATCGGCACTATCTTCATCGACCTCATCATCAGGATCAGGCTCAGCGACCTTTGCCTTGGCCGTGTGTGGATGCATGGGCCAGTCGGCATTGCTATTGCTGTTACTGTTGCCCGAATTGCTGGCTGTTGAACTTGTTGTTGCCTGCTCCGCCATCGCACCAGCCTGCTGCGCGTGCTGGGCAAAGCTTTCACCTATCGATTGCAGCGCAGCCAGCGTTGCGCGTTGCACTTCGAGTGCCTGTATGGTCCCGCGCAGCATATTCATGTTGACTGTCAACCAGGATTCGACCGTCTTCAAATCCTGGATTTTCTTGTCCAGCTCATCAACGGACATGGGTGGTGCCACCATGCCAGGTACCTGCATATTGCCCCAGAGTTTTTTGACGAAAGACAGGGTATCGCCCATGGCATTCATGCCGGGAATTTCAGAACCAGAAAACGGATTACTCATACGATTCTTCCTTCATATTTTCAGGGTTGCAGTTTATTTAATTCTAAGCATCTTGCATGAGCTGGGCAAGGCCGTCAATCGCGCATCGAAATATCGCTCGGTTTTAAAACCGTAGCCACTGCCTTCATTATCAAAACGCACGCCACTCTCGCCCTTTTTTTGCATGACCGAGACATACAAGGGCTGTATCAGTTGATGGTCTTCTGCGCGCATGATGGCGTCATGGAAGGCATTCTTGTAATGCGCGCCTTCCATGGCGTGGGCCACGGCTGCTGCTTCGGTCGTCCTGGCTTTTTCTATGGCGGTAACCAGCATCTCCACCATGAGCTGCATGCGCAGATGCACATAATCATCGCGCGGGTCGGGATAGCGCTGACGGAATTGCTGATAAAAGGCGTCGCTGTCGGCACCGCCAGCATTGGGGTGCCATTCCGCCACCGCACGCACCCTGTCTATGCCTGCATCGCCCAGTGCCGCCGGTGCACCCAGGCCATTGCCATAGAAGGTATAGAACTTGGTCACCATGCCCGCCTCCTTGGCGGCCTTGACCAGCAGGGTCAGGTCATTGCCCCAGTTACCGGTGATGACGGCATCGGCACCGCTGGCCTTGATCTTGGCCATATACGGAGCAAAGTCCTTGATCTTGCCTATGGGATGCAGGTCTTCGCCAACAATCGCAATATCCGGTCTTTTCTCTGCCAGCATGGTACGTGCTGATTTATTGACCTGGCGGCCAAAGCTATAGTCCTGGCCTATCAGGTAAATCTTTTTGGCGCGGCTGTCCGCCTTGATGACTTCTGTCAGCGCATGCATGCGCATGTCGGCATGGGCATCGAAACGGAAATGCCAGTAACTGCATTTTTCATTGGTCAGTGCCGGATCGACCGCAGAATAGTTAAGAAAGAGCAGGCGATTATCAGGTGTACGCTGATTATGCTTGTTGATGGCATCCACCAGAGCCAGGGCAACAGCAGAACTATTGCCTTGCACAACAAAGGGAATATGCTGATCTGTTACATGCTTGAGCGCAGTCAGGGAATCTTCTACCCCTTGCTTGTTATCAAAACTGCTTAATTGCAGGGGATGGGCACCATCAGGCAGGCGCACGCCGCCACGGGCATTGACTCTTTCTATGGCGATCTGCAAGTTTCTTTGCACTGCCTCACCGGCATTGCTGAAAGCACCGCTGAGACCATCTATCATGCCTATGCGTATTGGAGCAAGAGCGGAGCCGGGCTTGGTGTTTCCAGGATTTTGCGGCGTCACCGCCTGGACATTCTGTAGCAGACATAGCGCCAGCATTACGGGGGAATATCGTTTCAAGTAGTTAATTATTGTCATCGGCATCAGGTCTATCCAGTCATGTCCTGCATGATTGCTGCAAAAAATGCCATTTTACTCCCTGGCAAAATACCTCAGGTCATCCAAAATTTATCTACTGCGTTTACACTAGCAGGATGAATGCTACCGCCCCTCAATTTGATACCATGTTGTTGACCCGCCAGAATATGCTGTTTTTGACGCTGGCGGTATTGCTGCACCTGTTTGTCTTGTATGGACTGGACAGGGACGTGATGCCAGACAAGCCACGATTGCAGGAAAACCCCATCGCAGTGCAATTCAGGGATATCCCCGAACAGACGGAGCAAAAAACCGTCAGCCCCGCCCCGAAACCAGGTCCACAAGCAGCGCCGGAAGCAAAACCACCCGCTACGGTGAAAAAGACGGTGACGCCTGTGGTCAGCCCTGAGCCCGAACCCGCCCCCGACCCGACTCCCGTAGCACCTGTTGAAGTCAAGGACAATACGCCTGTACCGGTAGCCGAGACCAAGCCTGAAGTCAAGGCCGAGGAGGCCAGCGGCACGCCTGGCCAGGACAGCAGCAATACCGAGGGACCGCAAACCTATCCTGTGCGTGCGCCCCAGACCGGCACAATCAGCATGCGCATCGTGCGTACTGAACCTAACCGCAGCCCGGTTTATGGCGATGGCGAGATTAACTGGGAGTTCAAGACTGGCCGCTACAAGATGAGCATCAATGCCTCGCTGGATTTGTTACTGACCTCCATCAACCTGTACCAGATGCACAGCGAGGGCATGATTGATACGTATGGCATCACCCCTGCGACCAGTTCAGAAAAACGGCGCAACCGCAGTGAGACGGCGACTCATTTTGACCATCAGAAGAAATCTGTCAGTTTTTCTTCTTCAAATAAAACGGCAGAAATAAAAGATGGTGCCCAGGACAAGGCCAGTTTCCTCATGCAACTTGCTGGCATAGGCTATGCCGATCCCGAGAAATTTCAGCCTGGTCGTGAAATCCGGTTGCAAGTCGCTGAAGAAAGGGATGTCACCACCTTTGTCTTTATTGTGACCGCGTATGAAGAAGTCGAGACCAAGGCAGGCAAGTTCATGGCCTGGCATATAGTGCGCCCGCCCTTGCCTGGTTCTTATAATTCCAAGCTCGAAGTCTGGCTGTCACCCGACCAGCACTGGTATCCGGTGCAAATACGCAATACGGAAAGTAATGGTGCCGTGACTACCCAGACCGCGACCAAAATCATCAGCATCACCAATATGGAAAGATAATAATGCGCACCGCAAGAGCCCCGCTTTTCACCCTATTTCTTACCCTGCTGCTGGCATCGGGCCTGAACAGCCCTGTCATGGCGCAGGGACATGAGACTGCCACCAAATATGCGACGAAGCTGCCACCTTCGGTTGAGCTGCAATACAGCATCAAGGCCAAACAAAGCGGCTTGCCGCTGAGTGGTTCAGCCTCAGTCAAGTGGCAAACCGGCGACCAGAAATACAGCATCATCACAGAAACCCATGCCATGCTGGTCGGCAAAATACTCGATGCGAGCAGCGTGGGGAATATCGATGATTTTGGCCTGGCACCCGACAAGTTTGTCGAAAAACGCTTTCGCAAACCCGCCACCACGACCAGCTTTGAACGCGACAGCAAGACCCTGCGCTTTAGTGCATCTGCTGAAACCTATGTACTTAAAGGGGGAGAACAGGACAGGACCAGTGCCAGCTGGCAGTTGATTGCCATCGCCCGCGCCGCTGGCGATGCTTTCAAGGCAGGTACGGAATGGAAGATGCTGGTGGCTGGCCGCCGCGATGCCGACCCCTGGACTTTCAAAGTCGTTGGGCCGGAAAACATCAAGACCCCGATGGGCGACATGCTCGCCATCCACGTCAACAAGGCACCACCTGCTGATTCCAAGGATCAGCAACTGGATTTATGGCTGGCACCCAGCCTGGAATGGTATCCGGTAAGGCTGAAGTTCAGCGATGCGGATGGGGATTATGTCGATCAGGTGCTGGAAGGCCTGAAAAAATAAGACCGGGCTGCACGACTATTTTTCATGTGCCTTGACAACCGTGACCGTGCATTCTGCCTCGGCCACGACCTGGGCAGAAACACTGCCCAGATAACGGCGCAAGGCAGAGCTGCCGCGTGAACCTATGATGATGTGATCGACCCGGTTGCTATGGGCATAATCAATGATGGCGCTGGCTGGATCGGGTGCTTCCAGCACATGAAAGGTGATCTTGTCCGGGTTCAGGTTTAGAGGCCTTGCCCAATGCTTGAGATCGACCAGTTGTTTGACATGGATGTTCTCACCCTGCTGTATCAGGCTTTCATCCATGCCTATGCGGCTGACCTTGCGTATGGTCAGACAGGCCAGGCGGGCACCAGGTTCGGTTTGCAACATACGCCGTGTGATATTGCGCAGGCTGGCTGCCAGTGCTTCTGAACCGCCGGTCAAATCCAGCGCAGCGACGATGATGGGCGCGCGGGATAATTGATCTGCTGCACTTTGCAACAAAGCTGGCTCTGCCCCGGCTGCCTGAAAACGCCGTTTGAGTACTGACAGATAACCATCCTGCCCCTGCTTGTCGGCCCGTGCCGTTAATTGCAACTGATCTGGATGCTGCAATAAAAAAGCCAGTTGGGCAGCCGTATCAAAGCGGGCCTGCGGTTCCACTTCCAGACAGCGCAAGATAATTTCCTGCAACCATGGCGGTATCTCGCTGCGATGGCTGCGCGGCGGCAGGGGATCACGATACAGGCGTTTTTTTAACCCAGACACCGAAGTCGGATGACCAAAGGGCCGCTGCCCGGTTGCCAGGTGATACAGCAAGACCCCCAGCGAAAACAGATCGCTGCGCGGTTCATTGCGCACACCCATGACCTGCTCAGGTGAAATATACGGGCCTGTGCCCATGGGCAGGCGAAATTCTTCATCCAGCAGATCAGGCAACCTGTCATGCCGCGACAGGCCAAAATCGATGAGCACCACCGTGCCATCGGGGCGGAACATGATATTGCTGGGCTTGATATCGAGGTGAATGACATGCTGCTTGTGCAGATCCTGCAAGGCATGCGCAACCCTGATACCAATATCGACCACTTCGGCCAGCGGTAAAGGCGCGTCTTCAAAACGGCTGCGCAAGGATGTACCGGCAATTTGCTCCATGACGATGTAGGGCTGGGCATCAAAATCACCGGCACCAAAATAACGCGGCACATGCCTGCCCTTGAGCTTGGGCATGATCATTTGCTCGACTTCAAAGGCGACGATGGCGGTTGGGTCATCTGTTGAAAACAGCAGGGGCACTTTCATGATCAGCGGGCTATGCTCTGCCTCACCCTGTGTCGATGCATGACGATTACGCAGGTCAGTGACGCGCCACAAGGCTGCCATACCACCAGTATGCAATTTTTCTTCAAGGCGGTAGCCGTCGAATTCCATGCCACTTTGCAGCTTTTGATGTGGGTGAGTGCTCATATCCAACCTGTCTCAATTACCATGCAGCAGTCTGTGCCCCAGGGCCGGTGGCAGACCGGCAGCAATGATTTTCTGGCAGGCAGTTTCTGTATCGTAGGGAACGCGGTAATAAGTCAGTTCCTGGTCTTCAGTATCAAAAGTCGCGTAACAGGCGGCAGGGTTGCCATCACGCGGCTGGCCTGCCGAACCGGGGATGACCAGCCAGCGCCGCTGCCTGCTCAATGGTATGCCTTCTTCAGGTACGGGAGTGAATTCACCGGTCTTGCCAGTCAGACTGATATGGTAGAGGGTGGGCATGTGTACATGACCACAGAAAGTAATATTGGCCTTGGTCGCATGCATGCTGCGTGTGGCTTCCATGACGCCGTCTATGTATTCCCATTTCTCCGGTGCCCATGCATTCGCGTGGACGAACAATAAGTCTTCCCACTCTATGCGGTAAGGCAGTCTGGCAATGAAATCGAGTTGCCCGGGACTGAGCTGGGCACGTGTCCAGTCGACCACGGTCCTGGCAGTCGGGTTCATGCCCTGCCTGTCACTTTGCAGCAAACCGGCATCGTGATTGCCGATCAGCGCCCAGGCACCCTGGCTGACATACTCCATTACTTTATCCAGCACCCAGCACGGATCGGCACCATAACCGACCAGGTCGCCGAGGAAAGCATAGCGCGTCACCTTGCGCTGTTGCGCATGTGCCAGGCAAGCTTCCAGTGCTTCACGGTTGGCATGCAGGTCGGTGATGATGGCAATCAGCATAGTGGGGCTTCATTCATGGTGTATGCACCTATTCTAGGCCTGCAAGTTAACGGCTAGCTTACAAGGCGACATTACAAGTCAAAGTTACCGCTGCGGTAATACTCATAACCGCGGGCGCGCAAGGCGCAGGCAGGACAGGTACCGCAACCATGGCCCCATGGATGCATGTCGCCACGTTGCCCGAGGTAGCAGGTATGCGTGTCTTCGCGTATCAGATCAACCAAAGCATTGCCACCAAGTTGTTCTGCCAGTTGCCAGGTCTGGGCCTTGTTAATCCACATCAGCGGGGTTTCCAGCTTCAGGCGGGTATTCATGCCCAGGTTCAGCGCCACTTGCAGGGCTTTCATGGTGTCATCACGGCAATCGGGGTAGCCGGAAAAATCGGTTTCACACATGCCACCGACCAGCACATTCAGCCCGCGACGATAAGCCAGAGTGGCTGCGGTCATCATGAACATCAGGTTGCGGCCTGGGACAAAGGTATTCGGCAAACCGTTTTCCTGCATTTCTATGGCGATGTCTTCTGTCATGGCCGTATGCGAAAGCTGGGAAATCAGCCCCAGGTCTATCATGTGATCTTCACCTAGGCGGCTCTGCCATTCGGGTGAAAACTGGCGTATTTTCTCTATCAGCACAGGCCTGACGCTGAGTTCTATGGCATGACGCTGACCATAGTCAAAACCTATAGTCTCAACATGGGAATAGCGGGACAGTGCCCAGGCCAGACAGGTGGCAGAATCCTGGCCACCACTGAACAACACCAGTGCTCGGTCTTTAGTGGTTAAATTATTCATAAATGACGGAAAATAAAGGTAAAGCTATTGTAAAAGAATGAAATACTTTGTGTATCAGTCAGTCTTGATGTTATGTTTCTGTTGCAAAATATGCTGAGGTCAGCCCACGCACTGCAATCCCGCATCATAAGCCAGGACTCTCTCGTGCAAGCTCATGAGTTTTTATAAAAAATTTCTTTCTTCTTCCATCTTATCGGTCATCGACCAGGGCATGCTCAGCGCCCTGAATTTCGTCATTGGCATTTTGCTCATGAATCTGGTGACCAAGGACGACTATGGTCTGTATGGGCAATTGTACGCCGGTGGCTTGCTGGTCGGCCTGATTGTTGATTCCTGGATAGCCGGCCCGCTGACCACGGTTGCACCATCGGTCCACGGTGACACCCGTAAATCCCTGTTGCGCCACTATTGGTACAAACAGGTATTCTGGACCCTGGCGATGGGCTCGCTGGCTTTCGTGATTGTGGAATTCGTCCCGGCGGCAACTCATTACAGCAACAAGAGCTGGCTGCTGGGCGTGGTATTTGCCACTTACCTGTTTGGCAATGGCATACGTGAATATGGCCGTACGGTGGGCTTCATACAGTCCGATATCATTTCTGTATTGCGGCAAGATATTTTATATGTAGGCCTGGTCGGCATAGGCCTGGCGTCACTGTATTTCAGCAAGCATTTTGACCTGGTCACGGTGTTTGTGCTGCTGGCCGCCTCCTCCTTCCTGTGCACGCTGGCCAGCCGCCAGCATTTCCTGGCACATACCTCTACCGATGTTGAAGCCCATGCGGAAGAAGAAATCCGCCAGGCCATCAATGATCATCAGGAAACCATCTCTGGCCATGGGCGCTGGGCAGTGTCTGGCGTCATCGTCGGCTGGCTGTCGAATTACAGTTATGTGTATCTGTCCGGTGCCTGGCTGGGGGTAGCGGCAATTGCCGACCTGAATGCCTCGCGCCTGATGCTGATGCCCATACCGCTGGCGGTGGCTGCCTGGTCGCGGGTAGCCAGGCCGGAAGCCAGCCGTCTGATGGCAGAAAAAGACTGGCATGGTCTAAAGCGCCTGACCCTGTTCTCCATCGCCGGGATAGAACTGGTGGTACTGGCCTATGTTGCCCTGCTCCTGACCTCACTGCCCTGGCTGGAAAACCATGTCATCAGCGCCAAGTACAGCGGGCTTGATCCCTTGGTCATGATGTGGGGCGCGTATTTCGCTATCAATGCGGCACGCTGGGTGGGTACCTCCTGGTTATCCAGTGGTGGCGCCTACAAGCAAATGTTTTTCCTCGGCAGCGTGACACTCAGCATGGTGCTACTCATCACCGCCTTCAGTATCCCGCGCATGGGGGCACAAGGCGCTATCCTGGCACTGATCGTGGTCGAAATATTTGAACTGATCGTGGTCTGGCGTTTTATTCTGCCACGTCTGCAGAAACAGGCTTAATCTGGTGCTCTGAACTGGCAATCGCATCAAAACGCCGCTGCGGTGCTACTGGTGTGGCGATGGCTGCCAAGCTTTCCTGCTGACGATAACTGTAGCGGTACAGCAAATGCCTGCCGATGAAATCGACCAGGGCCAGTTGTGACCAGCGTGGTGTAAAGGTATGGTCAGCCCCTTTGAAAAACTTCAGGCAGATACGCTCGCTCTGTCCCAGTAATTTTGCATGCCTGCCAAATTGCTCGGTCATGACATCCACTGCCGTATCACTGGCTTCATAAATCAGTACCAGCTCAGTACCCCGGGCCTCGAGATTCTTGAAATTGCGTGCCACCTGACCAAGAAAAAGATTATTGTGTGTCACGCGACTACCCAGCGATTGCCATTGCGTGTGCAAACGCTTGCCTATGCGGCGTAATAAATTGCCAGTGATCTGACGAAAATCCACCTGTCCTTTGAGTACGCGCTTCCAGGTATCCCCTCTGGCCATGGCATGCACATAATAATGAGTAGATTTGATGGTGGCTTTCTTGCGTGCCTCTATGGTATCGCCTGCACGCCACCGATAGGTCAGCTGGTTCATGAGTACCAGACCGCTGACACGCTCATCCATGAGCCCACTCAGATAAGCCATATAGGCGCCAGAGCATAAACCTGTCAGCACAAAAGACGGACTATGGTATTTGCCCTGCATGAAATACATGGCTCTACTGAGATCATCGACACTGGATGCGGCATGGACGTCATTTTCCTGATCGTCCGGCGTAGTCCTGCTATAGCCTATACCCGACTTGTCAAAGCGCAGGACATAAAAGCCCTGGCTGGCCAGACTACGTGCGAGAGTGACATACAGGCGGTGATTGCCAACTCTGTGATTGGCACCGATATTGCACAGGATCACGGCGGGCAAGGCAAAGGCATCTGCCCCTGTCTGGTGGCTGACTACGCCTGTCATGCCTTCAAACTCGACCAGTTCTTCTTCGACGATAGTATTGGCAATACGCAGGCTGGCGATATTATTCGACACGGGGACATCCCTGCTGACAATCTCGTGCAAGGGGAAGTAGCGCGCCAGCCAGGCCTGCATCTCTTGCCAGATCGCATGCGGCACTTCAGTATCATGCGCGTCTTCACGCATCATCGCGGCATAGCCCGGCAATTCTGACAATTGCAGAGCATGGTCATGATGGTGCCAGGCCTGTACCAGCTTGGCCTCCGGGCCTGTAATATCATCACGTTGCTGCAAAAAGACCGGCATGGCTGGTGCTGGCAGCTTGCTCAAGTCCAGCTTGCCCAGGCTGCTGCGGGTGGCTGCGCTGAATTCATACCCGGTCAGCTCATCATCCGCGACCACATGATTGGGGTCTATGGTTTGCTCGGTTTCCACATCTTTTTGCAGTGAACTCATGCTGCGCAAGACCAGCATTTCACGCGCATAGGCGCGACCCGAGATGACTGGTGCCATCAGCATGAGGGCCTTGGCATCGATGCTGGCTGTCACTGTCGCTGCCAGCAAGCCACCCAGGCGCAAACCAAACAGGGCAATATGCTCTACACCCGCCATCTGGCGCAATTGAGTAGCAGCCTGGCGTATATTGTTTTGCCACAGCTCTATGCGGTCGCCCCCGTCATCAGCAACATCGGCGGCATCACCAGTATTGTTATAGTCAAAAAAACAGACATCAAAACCTGCTTTTGCCAGATGCGTGGCCAGGTGCTTGTAAGCCAGATAAGACACCATGTACTCATGCCCGAATGGTGGGCAAAGCACCACACCGCAGCGGCGGCTGCCACCAGCATCGCGTATGCGGGCAGGATGGTACCAGCCCAGCATGGGGGTAGCGGCATCACCAAACCAGAAGGCTTGTGGCGTATATAAAATATCTTTGCTGGGATACTGTTGTGTTGCCAAATCTGCCCCGCTAAGTTACTACAGTAGTTGCTGCACTACTTGCTGCACTAATCGTACTATTTTCCAAAACCACCCTGACGCTCGTCAGCGCATTCTGTGCCTGCACCTGCCCAGCTTTGACAGACTTGCCGTCAATGGCAGTCAGACGCACTTGCCTGATGCTGCCAGGTGCCATATGAAAATAATTATCTTCAGGGAGCATGCCAGGGATTTGTATGGATACTGCCTGCGCCAGCTTTTGCGCACTCAGATGCAGAACATGATTACCGTCCGCATCCAAACTACAATGCGCACGCAAACCCACATCGGTCTGCACTGCAAATTGATGACCCTGCGGGAAATGGAAATCATTGGCGATGATCTGCTCGCAGTCATACAAAACAGTCTCCACCACATCATGCCCTGCGGGCCCGAAGCGATAGGCATAACTGGTATCGACAAAATGCGGCAATAGCGCATAGTCCTGCACTTTGCTTACACTATGCGCCGCCACCTGCATGGCAATACGGCCATGGGCAACACGGCTTTCTGCATGACGGTAGAGATTCAGCTCCAGTTCCCCCTCGAATGCCTGCGGCCCGTCATTGATGACGTGCAGGCAAAGCCCATTCAAACCTTCGTCAGTGATGAGCACGGTCAGCGCTGCCATGGCGCGCTTCAGATAATAATAGGCCGCCTTGGGTTTGCCATGCGCATCAATAACACCCCAGCCTGCGCCTGGCCGCAGGTCACGCCAAAACCAGACCAAGGCGCCATGACAGGTCGAACCATCGCGACGCCATTCAGCGATGGTTTTCGCCATAACTTCACCGGTCGTAGTACGTGCCAATGACAGATAGCGTTCACGTTCGGCATAACGCAGGCTGGCTGGATTTACCTTATACAGCTCTGCCATATAGTGATCGCGCACATCTTCAAAATCCCAGCCTGTGCCATTGTCACGTGGAATACCTTGCTTCCATGCCGGATGCGGGCCTGGTGTCTCGCCATTGTTGAGCATGCTGTCGATCAGATCGTCGTCGGGCATATTCGAAAAACCCAGGCATTCCGAAGTAAAGCGTATCGCACTGCGGCGCGCATCATCAAGTGGCCGCAGATAAGCACCAACACCAAAGTAATGAGCAACGCCAGTATCAAGCTGGAAAGGCATGACACCACCGCTGGGGCTGGAAGGCCAGTACTGCACATCGGGCCTGTATTGTTCACACAGCGCAGGCAGGGTCTCTGCAAAAAATGCATTGCGCCAGAGTTCTGCAGGCTGGCCCAGCATGGCTGCCTGTTGTTCCACTTCGCTATTGCCACAAACAATGGCAATGCAGGGAGAGTGCTGCGTACGCTGCAGGAATTGCTGCACTTCAGTTGTGATACTTGCTGCAAAGGCCTCATCACTGACCGGGTAATCCATGTTGGCAAACATGCAGTCTTGCCAGACCAGGATGCCGAGTTCATCACACAGTTTATAAAACTCTGTAGTCTCATACACCATGGTACCGACCACACGCAGCATATTCATCCCTGCATCGCGTGCCAGCGTCAGCATGTGACGTAAATCAGTGCTCTCATTTTGCAGGGAGATAATATCGACAGGCGTCCAGCAGGCACCACGACAAAATACAGAAACCTGATTCACATGCAGATGAAAATCGCCATCACGCTGATCAAGCGTTACACGGCGGAAACCCGTATGTCCAAGATCAATAACACACTGATGATCAGCAGAATGCATGTGCAATTCCAGCGCATATAAAACCGCATCGCCATGCGTATGCGGCCACCATTTTTTGACTTCCGCTATGTGGCACAAGCCAAGAATGCGGTACTGGTTCTGCCCCAGACTTTGCCAGTTCAGTGTGTAGTCTTGCCCGCTTATCTTGATGGTACAAGATGACAAGGCTTGCTGGCTTTGTACAAGTAATTCGATTTCCAGTACACCATCTGCACCGGCAATCCTGGAGCTTATATTTTTTTGTGTAAGTTGTATGGCACTTTGCAATTCCAGCAGGATGGGCCGGTACGGGCCGACTGGCGCAACCGGTGGAGACCAGCCCGGCATGCGTCCCAGCAGGCTGGTGCGCATCCAGCGTAATTGCTGTTGTTCGACCAGCCGGGTTTTCCAGCGCGGGCGCGGACGGCGTTGCGCCAATTGGGTATTCATGGCCAGGAAGCGCAGGCTCAAACGACCTTTGCCACTGATGGCATGCTCAGCCAGATCAAGTCTGTGGGCGATGAACATATTCTCGCTACGCAATATCAGGCTGTCATTCCAGTAAACTTCTACATGCGTAGCCAGACCTTCAAAATGCAGGCGGGCAGCATTGTCAGGCAAATCCAGGTCGCAGAAATACCAGACATCAACCTCATCGAAATTGTCTTTGCCGTATTCAAACTGCCCCGCAACACGCAATGCGCTGGCAATAGTGCCAGGAACTTGCGCCGGTATTTGCACAAACAATGCAGCAGGCAAAGTGGACGGCGAAATTATGCTGCCGCCAGTCACCTGTACGGCATGCCAGCCAGTATTAAGTGGAATGAATATTTTGTCTGTCATGTATGCAATTCACTGGCCAGCCAAACTGTTATCGAGTGCTGTCATACCCTGTTGCCAATGCACCGCCAGTTGTTCCACCAGCGGTGCCAGGTCCACCGCCTTTTTACCCATGACAGCTCTGGCGGTTTTCAACAGCAGGGTCTTGGTGACTTCGGAAATGGCATCAAATTCCGTGGCTGCTGCCTCGAATTGCAAACCCTGGTGTTGCTGCAGCCAGCGCAGGTAATGCGCACCCAGACTAAAGCCTGCACCGAGTTGACGCAGGCAAGCAAAAGCATAGGCATGATAAGCCGCCATGCCCTCTTCTTTCAATTGCTCTACATCGCGGATAAAGACTGGCAGGAACAGGCTGACAGGGTTATTGCGCGGGCGCCTTGCCAGGTATTTGCGCAGGAGTGGCAAAGAAATCGCAGCCAGTTCTGCATCTGTTTTATTCTGTACCTGATCAAGGCGCACGAATTCGGCAAACAGCGGCATGAATGTCGCATCATGCGGCTTGCCTATCCTGAAGATTTCTACGAAATCTTCGCCCTGCAATTCATGATAGCTGCTGTTGTGGAAGTAACCGAGCTTTTGCTGTTCAAGATCGATTTCCTGTATCGCTATCGTGGTCTTGACGTGATTCGTGCGGTAGTCCGTACCTGCAGTATCCGGCAGGTAAAAGGAATCTGTCTCTGTCAGCACCAGGCGGCCACGGCCCAGTTGTACTGTGGCGTTATTCAGCAAGCCGCGCCATACATTGAGTTCCTGCACATCAATGCCATACAGGGCAAACAAGTCTTCATGCGGTGGTTTGTAAAACGTCCACTGATCACCATCAAAATCATTGGCAAAGACCATCGGCAAACATGCCAGCGGGTTTAGCCCTTGTGCATGCAAGACTTCTATCCAGACATCGATATAGCAATTGGTTTCTGCCCAGGCCCTGTCAGCACCATGCAGGGCATGAGGCTGATAGGTACTGGCAATAATCGGCTGTAAAGCGTGCAGGCTCATGACCACAATATGTCGCGGGCAGTTTGGGGCCAGTTCTCTGGCTGCATGCCATGCGTCTTGAACAAGGCCATGACTATACGTTCCAGACCAAAACCCAGGCAGGCGGTATGGGCCAGCTCACCATTCTGTTGATAAATCTCAAACAGTTTGCCGAAATGATCCTGGTGATAATTGAAGGAACATACCGCGGTCGGTTTGGCTTCGGAGATCACTGGCACCAGCACTTCAAACTTCAATTGCTGTTCACGCTGGTTGGCTGCCAGCATGCGGCCACCACGGCCAAAAAAAGGATCAGAGGCGACATCTGAACGCGCAGGCAAACCCAGGGATTTTAGAATATCCAGGCCACGCTGCAACCAGACATCGCGCCAGGCTACGACCATGTCAGGCGTGCCGACACGGACAAATTCACGCACGCGGAAAGACTGCATGCGGGTAGGCTCAGGCGAGGGCTCATTCCTGAACACCCAGTTTTGCATATCCACAAGACGGCCTTCTGCCGGAATAGTGCCGGTGAAGCTTGGATACACCGGGTAGCAGGCAGCGGGCGTCAGGCAGACTGCGGTCATGGTTTGCAGATGCGTCCATGGGCGGCCTTCATGAACGTTTTCCATGAGTTCTTTATGCTGTGCTTCATTGCCGGTAAAGCTGAAAATGGTACCCGCCAGTTGCGGGAAAGAATCCAGGTATTCACTACGTTCCAGCACCTTGCGGTCCAGACAGGGCGGGAAAGACATCTTGACCGCACCATCATTGGCAGCCACGCGGCTGACATAATCATCAAAACGGCGCAGCACATCTTCAAACACCGGGCCGCGGCCAAAAATGCCTTGTACGCCGACGGGAATGATATGCCCGGCAGCGACCAGGTCATCGGTCAGGCCTTCAGGAGAAAAATCGATAGACATGGTGTCCTTCCTAATCGTCTTTAAGTACCAGCAACAAATTGGCATTGGTCGCCAGGATGCGGTCATTGCCGACCATGATGGCGGCTGAATGAGCATCACGCAGATGGCGGCTCATGCTGAACTTGCTGTCGTTTTTGTAGCCAAGGATGCCGCAGATGGACAAGGCCTTGGTGACTATATTCGGCAATGCCTGGGTTGCATCTATCTTCAGGTTATTCATTTTCAGTGAATAACCCATGGAAGTCAGCGTACCAACCGCAGCATCATCTGCCACAGACAAAGTTTCATACTCGGTCAGGCAGGCCTGCACTGAAGTACGCAGGCTTTGCATCATACTGACCAGCTCAGCCAGGCGCAGCGCTGTCGGCGGTACGGTACCGGGATTGGCACGGGCCTGGCCACGTACAAAGGCCCTGGCTTTATTGACGGCCGCTGCCGCACAACCCATCCAGCAACCACCCCATAGCAGGTGCGATACCGGCACCACGGTTTGTGCTGACATGTCACCAAAGGGGACATCGATAATTTGCGCCACATCGCCAACAGAACTCATGAGGAAGGGCGGGCTACAGGTGCCGCGCATGCCCATGGTGTCCCAGCCACCTTTTTGTTCCAGCGTGTAATCGGCTTTGCGTACCAGTATCAATGATTGATCGCTATGGGCCGCATCAGGATTGCGTCTCGCAGTCACCAGTAAATCATCGGCCTGGGCACCATAAGAAATCGTGGTCGCATCCTTGACCAGTTTGAAGCGCTGGCCATCCACTTCGACCGCGCAATGACTGCGGCGCATTTCACCACCGACACCAACTTCTGAAGTTACAGAAGCAATCAGATACTGGTGCTGCACCAGTTCACGCAAATAATTCTGGTACCAGGGATTATCCATCGCATGACGGACTATGCTGATCACCTGTATCTGGTGCATGGCATAGATCATTGCTGTCGATGCGCATTCACGCGCCAGTATTTCTACGATCTGTACCAGCTCAGTCAGGCCAACACCCGCACCACCAAACTCTGCAGGCACGTAGGCACTGAGCAATTTCTCACGCTTGAGTGCAGTCACGGCTTCGATGGGGAAGCGCGCGTCCTGATCAACTGCTTTGGCATGGGGGGCGGCAAATTCTTTGGCGACCAGTCTGGCCGCCAGTATCATGGGAGTGGCCGGGTTATCCATATCATGCCGTCAATTCTTGTATCGCTGCATCGATGGCATTGATGCTTTCAAACACGCTGCGTTTGAGCATGCGGTCAGGGAATTCCAGATCAAAAGCATCTTCCAGAGCCAGCATGACATTCACGCTCGCATGTGATGTCATACCTGCTTCATACAGGTCAGCATTATCTGCAAGGCTATCAATATCGGCAGAAAATTTGCCATGCTCTTTTAATACCTGGCGTATCTGTTCTTTGCTCATGGTGACCTTTCTTATCATTTTTTAGCGAACAAATTTTTTCGAAATTAATTCGCAAATAATTCGCAAACGCGCTTGAACGGCACACCTGTCACAGGAAAAGAACTGAAGGAAAACATTCTCATCCATGGTCGCAATGAGACAGCAGCAGGCATGCCTTAAAGTTAACAGGATAGCCGAATGCCTATACAACCGAAGTTAAATTTGGTTACGTTTTACTTGCCGCAAAGAAAGAGAAAATACAGGAAACTCTGTACTGAAAATTGTCCACCCCACCTGCACCTGCAGGGGGCGGACAAAGAAAAACTTGAGGTCGGTATGTAGAATAAAACTGAAGAAAAAGCGATTTATTTGGTGCGCAGGATCAGGCTGTTATTGGCGTCTTCCTTGTATGCATACGAGACCTTGCCGCGCCTGATTTCTCCTATGAAAAGCATGTTTCTGACGACTGCTTCATGGTCGTTTTTCGAGAAGGGTTTTTTATAGCGTGAGATGACGGTAGAAGTAGCGTCGTACTTCATGTCTTCGAGTGCCATTTTGATCTTGTCACCATCCGTAGAATTTGCCTGCATGAGTGCCAGGGTCAGCATTCTCAGGGCATCATAAGTCTGTGCGGCTGATACAGCAGACGGGATGGATTTAACATTATTTATACGAAAGTAGTTGAGCACGAATTCATTACTACGGCTGCTGGCGTCATTTTCTATGAAGGTCACCGGCATGCGCGCACCCTCGGCATTATTACCAGCAAGTTCAACAAAGCTGCGTTGCGACAGGGTCCAGGAACCTGTCAGCGGCACATTGAACTTGATCTTGCTCATGCCATTGGCAACCATGGCAGCCTCAGAACTCAGGCAGTACAGCATGACCACTTGCGCACCAGCCTGCTTGGCCTTGGCCAGTTGTACGCTCATGTCCTGGTCGCCAACCTTGAAGCTCTCAACCGCGACGGGCGTGATTTTGCGATTTTGCAATTCAGCCAACAGGTTTTCCTTGCCAAAGCTGCCGTAAGGGCTGTCATCATGCAGGATGGCGATCTGGGTCAGCTTGCGCTTGTCAATGACGTCGGCCAGTATCACTGATGGCTGCAGATTATCACTGCCAGCGAGACGGAATACATAACTGTCAGGGATGGCTGGTGGCATGAATTGCTTGGTCACGGCAGCACCGGTGGCAACGCTGATGATGAGCGGCTTTTTACTTTCCTGGAAAACCTTGGCCGCCTGCAGCACCACGCCGGTATTGGCATAGCCGACGACGGCGACGACTTTTTCCTTGTCTATCAGTTCTTTTGCCATGGCAGCACCGATGTCAGGCTTGGCCTGGTCGTCACGCTCGACCAATTCTATGCGCCGCCCCATGACACCACCTATCTGGTTGATGTCTTGCAAGAACACCCTGGCACCACCCCGTATGCTTTCGCCCATATCGGTAGAAGACTTGCCGGTAAACGGGCCTATGATGCCTATGCGTATAGGCGCTTCTTCAGCATGAGAAGTCGCTGGCAAGGCCAGTATCAGAAAAAGTCCGGCTATGAGTGCAGAAGTAATACGCATACCTGAGTCTCCAAAATAATTGTCTGTTTGCAATAGTTTGCATCAACTTGGCCTGTTGAGTATCAGATTTTCATGCTTGCTTACAATTTTCAGACAGACTTGCCTGAAATTGAGAGAAATGGCACATTACACAGGCAAACTTGGCTTATTCGTCCATTGAAGCACCTTTCCCCAAAATTCATCATGCATCCAGCCCATCTGATACACCAGGCAGCAGAGCTCATCACCCAGGCAGACAGCCTGGTGATTGCGGCTGGTGCAGGCATGGGTGTCGATTCCGGCCTGCCTGATTTTCGAGGAAGCGAAGGCTTCTGGAAAGCCTATCCGGCGCTGGGCCAGGAAGCCATCCCCTTCTATGAAATTGCCAACCCGGCAGCTTTTCGCCGCCGTCCTCTGCAAGCCTGGGGCTTTTATGGTCACAGGCTGGCGCTCTACCGCCAGATCCGGCCCCATGCGGGCTTTGAGCTGCTCAGGCAATGGGGAGCCAGCAAACCCCACGGACTAAGCGTGTATACCAGCAATGTAGATGGGCATTTCCAGCAAGCCGGGATGGAGAATGCGCTGATCCATGAATGCCATGGCTCCATCCATTATCTGCAATGCCTGCTACCTTGCCGTGACAGCATCTGGCAAGCAGATCAGTTTATGCCAGAAGTCGATGAAGTCAATTGCCAGCTCATGAATACTGCACCGGTCTGCCCGCATTGTGGTGGCATGGCCAGGCCAAATATCCTGATGTTTGATGATGCTGACTGGAATTCACAAAGGCAGCAGCAACAGGCAGAGCGGCAATCAAACTGGCTGAGCAAGGTCAAACGTCCTCTGGTCATAGAAATCGGGGCAGGCACGGCTGTACCCAGCGTACGCAATTTCAGCCAGCGCATGCAAGCCCATTTTGGCTGCCGCCTGCTGCGCATCAACCTGCGCGAACCGCAAGTACAGTATGCCCAGGATGCAGGCCTCGCCATGGGTGCGCTGGAAGCACTCAGTGCGATACAGGCAGTGCTGCAGCAATAAACTCAGGCGATTTGCCTGCCGTCACGCCATGCAGCGATGACAACAGGCAAGTTATCCAGCATGCGCACGCGGATAAAATCTGCCTTCAACCCCACTGCGATCTCGCCCCTGTCATGCAAGCCCAGTGCCCGTGCAGGGGCACGGCTGACGGTGGCAATTGCCTTGGGTAAAGCATAGCCATCTTCCTGCAACATGAATGCTGCCTGCAGCAGACTGGCCGGTACATAGTCAGAAGACAGAATGTCGAGCAAATCATGCCTGGCCAGTTCGCTAGCCGAGACATTGCCTGAATGCGATCCACCGCGCACGCGGTTGGGTGCGCCCATGACGATGGCCAAACCTTGCTGCCGCGCCATTTGCGCCGCCAGCAGGCTGGTCGGGAATTCTGAAATACTGACGCCGTCAGCCACGCCTTCATGCACATGTTCTGCGGTTGTATCATCATGCGAAGCCAGCGGGATGGGGTGTGCATGTTGCTGGCATCGTTGGATGACGAGCTGGCGGTTTTCAGCCACATGCCGTTGCTGGCGTTCCAGCAATATGCCCAGCATCTTATCGACTTTCTGTTCACTCCAGCCGCGCTTGCCAGTGACATAAGTACGGTAATGCGCGAGGTCTGTCCATTGACGCTGGCCAGGCGTATGGTCCATCAGCGATACCAGTTTGAGCCTGTCATCCTGCAGGAAGGGAGAGAAAAGGTCCAAGAGATCCGGCTCTGCCAATTCCAGCCGCATGTGCAAAAAATGCTGAGCACGCAATAAACCAGCCTGTTCCGCGAGCCGCAGACCTTCTACGCAGGGTTTCAGGGTTTGCATGCGCACACTGTCAGGGTCGATGTCACCTACCGCTATTGCGTCAAGCACGGTAGTAATACCTGAGGCTGCGATTTGCGCATCATGCGCGAGTATCGCGGGCATCACAGGCCAGTGCACCTTGGGGCGTGGCATCAGGTGCTTTTCCATATTATCGGTATGTACTTCAACCAGGCCGGGCAACAGATAATCACCCTGCCAGTCTTCACCTGCAAGACCAGCTACACCATCAACCAGTTCGCTGATCTTGCCATGACGGACGAGCATGGAGCCACTAAACATATTATTGGCGGTGACGATGCGCGCGTTGCGTATTGTCAACATTGCGGTGGAAATGGGACTGGAATCAGGAGAAGAATTCATGGTGATAATGAGCTGTCGGTATGCCGTCACCTTAGCATGATTTTGCCCATGAGCCAGCAAGGCCAGACACAATTACAGGCTGTTCAGCAATCCATATCAAGAAAGCATCTTGTTAGCTGAATCATCACATTTAAGTAATATAATTTTACCTTTTTTACTAAATCTTGTTTAGCTGATACGCTTCAATTTCATACTTTGTCTTGTACCATGACTGTTACAGTCGATTTGCAAGATGCGTAAACTCTCGATGTTGATCACATAATAACGGGTGGAAAATATGATGCGAAAAGCAATTGGTGGCATGACCGCCATGATGTGCCTGGCCCTGCCCCTGCTGGCACAAGCAGGCGATACGATAGGCAAAATACGCAAAACCCAGACCCTGGTGATAGGCATTCGTGAAACCGCACCATTTTCTTATACGGATGAAAACAAGCAACCTCTCGGTTATTCGGTAGATCTTTGCATGAAGGTCGCAGATGCCATCAAAAAAGAACTCAAGATGCCAGCGATGAAGATACAGTTTTACTCTGTAGATTCAACGACACGCTTCAGTGCCCTGCTGGAAGACAAGATAGACCTGGAATGTGGCAGCACGACCAATAATGCAGAAAGACGCAAGAAAGTCGCATTTACGATTCCACATTTCTTTTCCAGCGTACGCGCTTTGGTGAAAGCCGACAGCGGCATCAAGAACTGGCCGCAATTACGCAACCGCACTGTAGTCACGACCAAGAGCACCACCACCGTCAAACTGCTCAATGACAGGAACGACACCAGCTCACTGAATATCAAACTGGTAGAAGGCAATAGCGACCAGGATTCATTCAGGATGGTAGAAGAAGGCAAGGCCGATGCATTCCCTATGGATGATGTCTTGCTGTACAGCCTGCGCGCAGAATCCAAGGCACCAGCATCCTTCGCCATTGTCGGCGACCCTCTGTCTATCGAGCCTTACTCCATCATGATGCGCAAGGATGATCCTGCATTCAAGAAAATCGTCGATAACGAGATGCTGAGGCTCATCCATGACAATGAAATCTACCGCATCTATGAAAAATGGTTTACCAAACCGATCCCACCGAAGAACATCAACATGAATATGTCCATGGGCTTCTTGCTCAGGGATTCTTTGCGCTTCCCTACGGATCAAGTTGCTGACTGATCTACGGTAAACATAGGCATGACAAGATATGCCCTGTATTTTGCCCCGGAAGCCAGATGGTGGCAGCAAGGCAGTAGCTGGCTGGGGCGCGATGCCGCCAGCGGCCAGTTACTAGCCCAGCCCACTATTGTCGGCCTGGATGCAGGCTTGCAACGACAACTGAGTAGCGACGCACGTCGCTATGGTTTTCATGCCACGCTGAAAGCACCTTTCCAGCTTGCAGAAGGTTTGGCAGAAGCAAACTTGCGCCAGGCCCTGCAAGAATTTTGCGCTCAGCAAAGCATCATCCAGATACACGCGCCACAGGTGCAATGGATGGGTAAATTCCTGGCCTTGCGGGCTACTGGCGACCAGACCGTGCTGAACGATTTCGCCTTTGCCTGCGTGCGCCACTTCGATCATTTTCGTGCGCCCATGAGTGCGGCTGAACTGGCGCGCCGTCAGAAGATGCCATTGACCGCCCGACAAAATGAATTGCTGCTGGAATGGGGCTATCCGTATACGGCAGAAGAATTCCGCTTCCATATGACGCTGACTGACCGGCTGGATGCAGGGGCAGTTGCAGACCGTCTGCATGCTGCCGCCATCCAGCATTTCAGTCTGTCAGAATCCTTGGTCATTGATGGCATTGCCCTGTTTATAGAGCCTGAAGCTGGCGCAGATTTTGAGCTGCTGGCGCGCTTTCCATTTGGCTGAATCGCGTTTATCCCCCTCACATTGCGTATCTGGCGACATGCTCAGCCAATAAGGCCAGCGCATGGCGCACCTTGGCAGGCTGCTCATCACGACGTGGCGTAATTGCATGCATCACCAGGTCAGGCAATTTCCAGTCCGGCAAGACCGCTACCAGGCTGCCATTCGCCAAAGCCTGGTGGTCATCTTCACTGACCGCAATGCTGATTCCCCAACCTGCCACGCATAGCGCATGCAGGGCAGTGACCTGGGTAGCCCTGATCCTGACTGGCAGCTTCATTTCAATGTTGGCCTTGTCTGGGCCTGATAATTGCAAATAACGGGTAGATGCGCCACCGAGCCAGACATGCTGCTCCAGGTCCTGAGGATGCTGCGGCCAGCCATGTTCATTCAAATAAGCAGGCGCAGCGCATAACTGGGCAGACATGCTGCCCAGCTTGCGTGCCACCAGACTGGAATCAGGCAAATTACCTACCCGCAGTGCAATGTCTATACGTTCATCAATCAGATTGACCACGGCATCATCCACCAGCAGGCACAAACTCAGTTTCGGGTATTTTTGCAGCGGTGCCAGCGCTTGCGCCAGCATGCCACCAAAGCCTATCGGTGCGGCGATACGCAATTCCCCTGCGGCTCATCCCTGTGGCGGGCCAGGGCCTGTTCGGCAGAACGGGCAGCAGCCACCATGGCGGCGCATCCTTCAAAGTAGCGTGCACCTGCTTCTGTCAGCGTCAGTTTGCGGGTTGAACGATGTAACAAGGACAAGCTCAGGTCAGCTTCCAGCGCCCGCAAATGCTGGCTGACTGCAGACGGCGTCATGCCCAGCTTGCGGGCAGCACTCGTCAGCGAACCCGCGGTAACCACTTCGGCAAACAGGGCCATGCGTTTGTACTGTTCCATCTTTACTCCCAGACAGGCCATCATTATGCCATCGATTTATTAGTGCAGCTTCACAGTGTTATTGATTTTGACTATCTATTCAAGAAATCATTAAGTATTCAAACTATGCATCACAAACTAAGCATACACACAAAGGAGTTTCAAATGAAAATCGCATTAATTGGCGGCACCGGTTTTGTAGGCACACCCGTTTTGGCCGAACTGTTGAGCCGCGGCCATGCAGTCACCCTGCTGGCACGTAACCCATCCAAAGTAGCAGCGCAAGCCGGTCTTACGGTGGTAAAGGCAGATGTACTCGATGCAGCACAGGTAACACAGGCGGTAGCGGGGCAAGATGCCGTGGTCAGCGCCTACAACCCTGGCTGGGGCGAAGCGCAAATCCACGACCTGTTCTTGCAGGGTACACAAGCCATCTTTACTGGCATCAAACAGGCAGGCGTCAAGCGTTTGCTGGTAGTTGGTGGTGCAGGCAGCCTGTTTGTCGCACCTGGCGTGCAACTGGTGGATACACCTGGATTCCCGGCGGAATATAAACAAGGCGCACTGGCCGCTCGAGAAGCCCTGAACCTCATCAAAAAAGAAGATTCACTGGAATGGAGCTTCCTGTCGCCACCGATAGGCCTGGCACCTGGCGAGCGTAGCGGCCAATACCGGATAGGCGCAGACAATCTGCTGCCCGGTGTTGCTGATGCACCTGCGGGTATTTCCGTGCAAGACCTGGCTGTCGCTATCGTGGATGAACTGGAAACGCCCAAGCATATTCAGAAGCGCTTCACCGTCGCCAATTAATTTTCTTCTGATTGCCTATCATGCCCAATGCAATTTCGACTACACCAGCATCAGTGAGTGCCAAAGCTGATGAAAATACTCAGCGCAAATTTTTATATGCCGTCACTGCACTGGGTTTGGGTGTATTCGCGATAGGCACAGGTGAATTCGCCATGATGTGCTTGCTGCCTGAAGTGGCCAAAGACCTGGCAGTATCCATACCAGAGGCTGGTCATGTCGTCAGTGCCTATGCCTTTGGTGTGGTCATCGGCGCCCCCATGTTTGCCGTGCTGACAGCCAGTTGGCCGCGCAGGACTTTGCTGCACTGGCCAACAAGCAGGTCTGGTTGACGCTGGGCATAGGCGCGGTCGGATTTGGTGGTATGTTTGCCGTGTTCAGCTACATCAAACCGATACTTACGGAAGTTACCCACATGTCGGCCAGCGTCATCCCTTTGATACTGTCACTGTTTGGATTAGGCATGGTGGTGGGCAGCATGCTGGGTGCGCGTCTGGCGGATAAGAACCTGCTACGTTCCATCGCAGTACTGTTAATGTGGAATGCATTGGTTTTAGGTGGTGCTTCTTTCGCGATGGCCTACACAATATCAGCAATCATCTGGGTATTTTTACTAGGCACCCTGGTTGCCATCGGCCCAGCCTTGCAGATACGCTTGATGGACGTGGCTGGTGATGCACAGACCCTGGCCGCTGCCTTGAATCACTCTGCATTCAATGTCGCCAATGCACTCGGTGCCTGGCTGGGTGGCGTGGTCATCACGATGGGATATGGCTGGACCTCAACCGGCTGGCTGGGCGCATTGCTGGCACTGGGTGGGCTGGCTGTCTTTGGATTGTCGATCAAAAAATGAGATGAGAAAATAAGTGCAGTATTCAGCCACCTCAAAAGCAGGCTAGAATGAGAACAGGGAAATGGCATAAAGTCAGGTTCACTATTTTCAGAGGTGCACATGTCCATCACACCAGAACAACTGCAAGAACTGATGAAAGAAGTGGAGCAGGAAGATCCGATAGATTTTGCTGACCTGCCCTTTGAAGAAGATGAGCTGCGCGCCATCACTGCCCAACATCTGTGCGGCATGGCAGATGCGATGGAAAACTTCAGCAATGAAGACAGGCAGGTCACCTTGCTGGCAGTCGCAGCAAAACTGGTGCTGGAAAATCTGGTCCTGCATGTGCAGTTATTGCGCCAGCATGACATACCACTGAGTCAGCAAGTCAGCAGCCTTTTGCAAAACATCAAAAAGAAATAGATCATTCACCATTAAACCGCATGCCTGAATCCACACTCGCTGATACCAGACCAGCACGCCAGTTCCTGCTCATCCCCGGCTTCATGTGTGATGCCAGTTTATGGAAGTTCATGTTGCCCGGACTGGAGCAACTGGGACAAGTGCATTTCGCCGATTTGAATGAGGGCAACAGCATAGAGGATATGGCAACACGCCTTCTCCCGGCATTGCCAGACAAGGCCATCATTATCGGTTTCTCCCTGGGCGGCTATGTCGCACGTCATCTGGCCTGGTTGGCGCTTCAGCAAGGCAAAGCAATAAATGGCCTGGTCTTGCTGAACACTTCAGCGCGCGCCAGCACAGCAGATGAAGACAATAAAAACCGTCAGCAAATCAAACTGCTGGAACACTATCCCTACAAGGGCCAGACCATGACAGCCCTGCGCCGCGCCCTGCATCCACAGCGTCAGGATGATGCTGTCATGCTGGCCCATTTGCAAGCCATGTCACTGACGCTTGGCAAGCAGATCTTTTTGCAGCAACTGTCCGTCGTGCGTGCAGATGGTCATCATGAGCTCACTGAAATTGCCCGTCCTGCGCTGGTCGTCGCCAGCAGGAATGACCAGATGCGCACATTGGCAGAATCAGAAAAACTGGCCAGCGGTTTGCCATATTCCAGCCTGCGTATCGTTGAAGATTGCGGTCACATGTCGCCCTTGGAAAAAGCACCGGAGCTGATCACTGTGCTGGACAGCTGGCTCAAGCGCAGCAGACTTTAACTCACCGAACCGGCCTTGATCGCAATCACCTTTTTCTTTTTCTTTGCCAGTGCTTCTTCATTTTCATGCAAAGATGCTCCCCAGAACTTTGCGAGGCTGGGACCATTCTTGATTTGCCTTGTTTTAAACAGGTATTCAGCAATTTCATGGAACCATACGCGCCT
Organism: Undibacterium sp. KW1; assembly: GCF_009937955.1. Lineage (NCBI taxonomy): Bacteria > Pseudomonadati > Pseudomonadota > Betaproteobacteria > Burkholderiales > Oxalobacteraceae > Undibacterium > Undibacterium sp. KW1. Next base: position 5,704,638 of record NZ_AP018439.1, read on the forward strand.
GCCCATCCTGGTATACCAGCGCATGGCATGGGCAAATGCCGGGTCGCGGCCACTGAGTATGCGCCAGATTGCTTTTGGCCTGGCCTGCATGATGACTTCCATGGTTTTTACCCACAGTATCACGCGCCAGGGCGGTACTTTATTAGTGGCCAGTACCTGATGCTTGTAATCCCATTTGCGGGTATCGGTCTGTATGACGCGACGGTTTTCCACGGTAGGGAAATAAGGTGTCCAGCGGTGTGGTGTCACGTACAGCATCTGTATCTGATCGGGGTCGTAGCGCAATAAATGTTTTAATGAACGCCAATAGTCAGCATCGGTTTCTTCTTCAAAGCCCACCACATAGGTCGCCATGGAGACTATGCCATGCTGGCGCAGCAGGCGTATCGCTTCCTGGTCTTCGCTGGTGGTGCCACCTTTCCTGATATTTTTCAGTACCGCCTCGTCATAACTTTCTATACCAAGCAAGAAGCGTATGACACCTGCTCTTTTATACAAATGCAGGATATCGGCATCCCGTACGATGTCACCGGTGCGAGTCGAACCTACCAGTGTCAATGGTACGTTCTCGACAATCAGGGCTTCCAGAAAAGCCTTCCAGGCTTTGCGGGAACCAGTCGGCAATTCATCGGCGAAATTGATCAGCTCTACCCCATGTTCGCGATAGAGGCGTGCCAGTTCCTGGGCAAACTTGACAGGATCACGGTGACGCCATTGCGTCCAGAAACCACGCTGTCCACAGTAGCTGCATAGATAGGGGCAACCACGGGAAAACTGCACGACCACGGCGCGCATATTACCCCAATAGGAATAACGGCTATGGTCTATGAGTTCCCAGCCGACGCGATAATCATCAAGCTTTTCTATCATGGCCGCAGCGGGCGTGGCAAAGGGCAGGCCATCAACGCGCAGGGCAATGCCATCGACTGCCTGCACGTCAGCGCCTGCGCTGAGGGCTTGCACCAGCAAAGTAGTCGTCCGCTCACCCTCACCCTTGACGATATAGTCAATGGCGGCACACTCATTGAGTACGTCTTCCCAGTGATAGGTAGGAAAAACACCACCATAAATCAGGCTGATATGTGGCATGCGCTGCTTCAGCATGCCTGCCAGTTCAACGATAGTGACATGCACGGAAGTAGAGCCGGAATGTCCCATCATGATGATATCTGGCTGCGCAGCGACCGCATGAGCAAGGATAGCTGGCAAAGGCATGGGGCCAAATTCAGCATCCAGCAATTCCACCTCAAAGCCAGCATCTATCAAAGGCCCACCGACGCTAAGCAAGCCTAGCGGCGGCAATTGCTCACGCGGTATGCGGCTTCCTATGGCAGTATGCGGAGGATTGATCAGCAGTATCTTATTTGCTGGCTGCGGTCTGGCTTTGAATGGCAATATATTGTTGTTCACCGTGATGTCTGTAGCTGAGTGGTCTTGCGCTACATTTTACATCCACACTGCCTGGTGCTGCCCCAATACTGGTGCGGGCAATTCAAAATGCGCGGGTGTCACGCTCATTTTTTCTACCGGCGCAATCGCCTGCACTTCTCCAAAACCTGAACTGGATGTCTGCAAGAAAGCAGCGATTTCTTCGGGCCGCAATTCTGCAGCATTTTCATGCAAACCACGTCTATGCATGGCTTGCAACCAGCGCCCTGTCTGTGCCAGCGATACCCTGACTTGCCAGCTACCACCTTCAACAGCACGTTTTTGCAGGGCCAGCATGGTCGCATACGCCAGCAAATAACCAGTTGCGTGATCGAGTGCCTGAAAGGGTAGCTTGCCTGGCGCTGCATTGCCTGCTGCCTTGCCTTCTGCATCGGCAATGCCGCTTGCAGATTGCACCAGGCTGTCAAAGCCACGCCGGTTTGCCCAGGGGCCGACATGGCCATACGCCGACAGGCTGACATGTATCAAGCCCGGATGCAATGCACATAATTCTTCCGCAGAATAACCGAGACCAGCGATAGCGCCGGGGCGGTATGCCTGCATGAAGACATCCGCACCACGTATCAGTTCATGTAGTTTTTGCCGTGCATCAGCGTTTCGCAAATCCAGTTGTGCTGAACGCTTGCCACGGCCAGTATCCAGCACCAGCGGCATGATATTGGGCAGATGTGCGGCACTGATCGCCAATACATCAGCACCATGTTGTGCCAGTGTACGCGCACCTACGGGTGCTGCAATCACTCTCGACAAGTCCAGCACACGCACACCACCCAGAGGGCGCTGCCCGCCTTGCTGACCTATAGGTACGACGGGGCCATCAGCTATCTTCCTGACTTCAAATAACGGCAGTTCAGCGATAGCCTGCGCCTGCGGATGTGCCTGCCATGCCTGCTCTGTACGTATCATGGCGGCACACATGTCTGCATCAGCAAGTACCTGTTCCAGCTCAGCCGCTTTCCAGCCTGCAATGGCTTTGGCGACTGCGGCGCGGTCTTCGGCACATTCCAGGATCGCCAGTACACCATCACGATGATGCGGAAAATTGGTATGCAATTGTATCCAGTGGCCATCTCCGGCCTGGTAATAACCAGCAATCTTGCTCCATGGGTCATCAGCAGGTTTGCCATTGATGCTGAGATAACGGTCGCTCTTGAACATGGCCAGAGCGTGGCGTCTGTCAATCTCGATTTTCTGTGTAGCGCCACCGCGTGCCTGCCATAGTTGCGCAGCCATTAGCGCTTGTACGGCTATGCTGGCAGCGGACACATCACCGACCGGAAAAGTTGATGGCAGTTGCGCGCCATCACCGCTGAATGTTACCTGCTGCAAAGCCTCAGACTCACCACCGCCCATTTCCCACAAGGATGCCAATAATGCTGCTGCCGACATGATGCTCTCCCCAATAAATTCAAATTAGCGCACAATGCGATAAACCGTCCATGCAGGCAGTCTAGGATCTGTGTGTGGACATGGTCAATCTTGATTCTGCCTATCAATATAAATTAATCGTGGATAACACCCTCACTGCCAGACAAGCTGCCGAGTTGCTCGGCATCAGCCTGCCGACCTTGTATTCCTATGTCAGCCGCGGCTTGCTGCAATCGCACCAATCCCAGGGACAAAGAGCGAAACGTTATCTGAAGGAAGAAGTATTGCGTCTGCTGGCCCGCACCAGTGATAGCAAGCGCGCAGGCGGTGCAGCAGAATCAGCGATAGACTGGGGGGTGCCCGTCCTTGAATCCAAAATCACGCAGGTGACTCATGGCAAGCTGTATTACCGTGGTCACGCAGTTGATGCCCTGGCAAGCACACATACGCTGGAACAAGTCGCACTGATTTTGTGGGACAGCAACATCCGCCCCGATCTTCCTCAAACTTGTTTAAATGACCTGACTACGCTATGGCCAAAACTGCTGGACTTGACGTCGCACCTTCCCCCCTACGAAAGAGCCATCTGCATCTTACCCCTGCTGACTAAAACAGTAGAGGACATACCAGACATGCATACTCACCAAAAGGCCATGTTATGGATGCACCTGACCGCAGCAGCACTATTGGGTATCGCACCTGACTATCAGGCATTTCATCAAAAACTTGCGGCAGCATGGCAGTTGAATGAGGATCAAACAGAACTGGTACGCACAGCCCTGGTTGTCAGTGCTGATCATGAATTGAATGTATCGACGTTTACCGTGCGTTGCGTTGCCTCTGCGGGTGCAAACATGGGCATGGCATTAGTGGCAGGGCTGGCGGCGCTCTCGGGCCCAAAACACGGTGGTGAAAGCCTGCACGTCAGCCGCATGTTGCGTGCTGCACTGGCGACATCGCCAAGTGACATAAGCAGCTTCTTGTCAAAACGCCTGATTAAGCATGATGCGCATGAGCATTTCTCACCCAGGCTGCCGGGTTTTTCTCATCCGCTTTACCCTGATGGCGACCCGCGCGCTGCGCTGCTGATGAACATGCTGGACAGGACCAGGCATGCAGGCTTGTTTGCAGTTACAGACATGGCAGAAGACCTGACAGGGCAACAACTGAATATAGACTTTGGCCTGGTTGCAGTTGAAATTGCCTGCCAGTTACCACCAGGTACAGCGCAAATCCTGTTTGCGCTGGGTCGCACAGCGGGCTGGATAGCCCACGCGATGGAACAGGTAGAAACTGGCCAACTGATACGCCCGCGTGCCAGGTATGTGGGCAAGTTTCCTGACACTGGTGCCGTATAGATCAGGGTTCTGTAGCAGGTAGATTGGGCTCATCTGGCGTATAAGCCAGGATATCGCCAGGCTGGCATGCCAGCACTTCGCAAATTTTTTCCAGGGTATCAAAACGTATCGCCTTGGCCTTGCCGGTTTTTAAGACGGACAGATTTTGTGGCGTAATATCGACGAGTTCAGCCAGGGTATTCAAACGCATCTTGCGCTGGGCGAGGACGACATCCAGATTAACGGTAATAGGCATGGCGTCCTCAGATGGTCAGTTCAGCTTCTTCATTGAGATCGACACCTATTTCGAGTGACCAGAGCAAGAGCAGAAAAAATCCTATCCAAGTCAGTTGATCTAATATGCGACCAAGAAAATGGCCTATATCACCAGTACCACCAGCACTTGGATAGATATAACTAAAAATGATGGAGAGAAAATCTATGCCTAGTGCTGAAGCTACAAGTATCAAGTTGATATTGAACGCTCTTTTTGCATGAAAGATGGCCTTCTTGTTAAAAATTTCTCCGTCATGAAAGCAAGTCAGCAATTGATTGATATGGACGAGTACTCTCCCCACCACAGCGCACCAGGCGAGCCAGACAAGTCCTGCAACCACCTTTAACTGCAAGCTCAGGCCGTCTTTCAGCAGCGAGAAAAAGCCATCATCCACTGTTGCAGCTCGTGCCAGGTATCCGACCACAGTTAAATCGCCGGAAGATACCGTCATCAAGAAAATAGGGAAGCCAATGGCACCAATAGCAATGATGGCCATTAGAGCAACCGTCAGGAAAAGAAAATACCTGCTCAACTTGCGAATATTGGCAATCCTGGCATGTTTCTGAACTTGCATTTTGAACTCCCGATTGAATTGATGATGTGAATTTTACGCCATAAATTTCGAAATGCAATATTTATTTATCGTTTATCGGTAAATAAATGCCGAAATATAATAAACCACAAGAATCAGAGAGAAAAAAGAAAAAGGGCTGCATGAAGCAGCCCTTAACAAAAAACCAGTTCAAATCACATCATTACCAGGCGTAAGCAGCCTTCGCATAGTAGTAACGGCCATTGAAGCCATAAGGCGAGAACGTGGAGTAAGGCAGCGTTCCGCCAGAATTCAAATTACCTGCCGATGTCACCTGGTCTGGATATTTGTCAGTCAGGTTATCGACACCGGCACTGATAGTCCATTTACCCAGTTTGACGCTGGCAGCCAGGTCCAGCACAGTATTGGCACTGTAAGTCTGGTCCAGGCTCACATTGTTTTGCGGCGAGACAAAGCTGCCATAGCGGGTGGCCAGTCCATGGATATTCCAGTTGGCAAAGGCATAGTCAGCAGAGATGCTGAATTTGTCTTTTGGTGTTGCCTCGGTTGCGCGGTTGATGGTTTGCCTATCTATCAGCAAGAGATTGTTTTGCGTCAAAATTGCAGGGTTGGCGGCGACATTTTTGACTGTCGTGTCATTGTGATTGTAGGCCACGGTAAAGCCCAGCTTGTCCGTGCCAGACAGCGGGATCTGATAAGAACCAACCACATCAACACCACGGGTTTGGGTATCCAGCGCGTTGGTGAAATAACGTGCCGCACCAACCAATACGCCTTGCTGCGCCAGTACACTTTGTAAAGCTGCAGGCAAGACCAGATTACCTGAGTACAGGATGCGATTATCAATATCGATCTGGTAAGCATCTACGCTCAGGGTCGCATTCTTGCTTGGCTGCACGACTGCACCCAGGCTGTAATTGCGTGATTTTTCTGCTTGCAACGGTACAGCACCCAGGGCTTTGGCAGCAGCCGTGGCAACACCAAATGTACCGGTATCCACCAATTGCGATGTACCGTTGATGGTGATCAGGTTGGTCGTGGATATCGTGTAATTCTGTTGCGCCAGCGAAGGCGCACGGAAGCCATTTGACGCCGCAGCACGCAAGGCAAATTCTTTGGTGAATTCAAAACGACCAGACAATTTTCCAGAAGTGACACTGCCAAAATCGCTGTAGTTTTCATGACGCAAGGCCAGCGAAGCACTCAGTTGCTTGCTCAGTTCAGCTTCGATATTGGCATAGATGGATGCACTGTGGCGGCTAAAGCTGCCTGCATTCGAAGGCTGGAAACCAGAGAAACCCTGGGCACCACTACCGAAATAAGAATTCGCTTCACCCGCACCAATTTCATATTGGTCGCGACGGTATTCTGCACCAACGGCCAGCGTCAGCGGATTCGCCAGACCGGCAAATTCAAATTCTTTCGCTGCATCAAAGTTTGCCAGGGTCTGAGTATTTTTCAACTTGCCGGCATAAAATTTCGTCGGGCTGGTAGCCCCCAGGCTGAGGTTGACAGTATTGTTGACGTCAAGGCTAAATTCGCTGGAACCATAATTGACACTGGCATCCCAGCGCCAGCCATCGTTACGGCCCTTGATACCGCCGACGACAGACACATCAGTATTCGTACCAGCCTCATTCGGCAGGAAGCCATTTGGATACAGCGAGGTGCGCAAAGTCGTGCCTGTGGTATAGGCCGTGCGCCAGGTCGCAGCAGCATCGGTACTGCGGCGGCTGTAGTTGGCAAAGCCATACAATTCCAAGTCTGTCGCCAGTGCCAGCGAGGCATTGGCACCCAGATTGGTTTGTTGCAGTTTGGGGTCACCCTGTACCTGGTTGACCCTGCCATACAAAGGTTCTAGCGGATTACGGAAATCAGCACCGGCGCGGTTGGTTTCATTCTGGTTGCGCTGTTCTGCGGTAAAACGCGTCCAGCCCTTGTCGCCCAATGCCGTGCCAAAGTTGGCACTCAAACTGGCTTGTGTGCCATCTCGTTTGCTGTACTGACCGCCGCCAAACTGCACTTCGCCACCATTCGCCCCTTTTTTGAGGATGATGTTGATGACACCAGCAATCGCGTCTGAACCATATTGCGCCGCTGCACCATCACGCAAGACTTCTATCTTTTCAATCGAACTGATAGGGATAGTATTCAAATCTGCCGGTGAAGAACCTCGCCCCGCCGTGCCATTCACATTTACCACAGCCGAGGTATGCCAGCGCTTGCCATTCACCAGCACCAGAGTCTGGTCAGGCGACAAGCCGCGCAATTGCGCCGGGCGGCTAGCGGATGTACCGTCTGCCACTGCAGGACGAGGGAAATTCAAGGAAGGCAGCAAACGGCTCAATACCGCTGCCAGCTCACCAGAGCCTGTCGATTGCAAATCTTTGGAAGTTAATATATCAACCGGTGCTTCAGAGTCAGACACGGTACGCTTGATGCTGCGCGTGCCAGTCACAATCACAGTATCTGATTGTGGCGGGATAATTTCTTGTGCCTGTGCAGAAAAGGCAGCCAGCAAGGCTGTTACCAGTAAAGCATTACGCCTTTTTGGTAAAAGTGAAGATGGTGTGGAATATGATGCTGTACTCATGCGGTATCTCTTTCTATGCCAATGAACTTTAGGTTGAACCGATATTACTTCCTTGTGCATAGACGACAAACGATTGTTTTCAGCTTAAAACATGAAAAAATCATATAAGAGAAAAACCACTTATTTCTTTTCTTTCTCCTAAATGCCTTCAGGCAAAACGCACAGGTATCCTTTCCAGCAAACCATTGCCATATACTTCATGCGATTGCATGGCATCAAGATGAATATAGCCTATGTGGCAGTGGCAAGTCGCTTTGCTGCAAGCTTCTCGCTTGAGCATGCTGGCCAGCGGGTCTGTAAAGATATTGCCTTTGCGGGTTTTGATAAAGTGGCAGCGGAACAGGTCACCATTGCCTTCTATGGACACCACCTCACTGCCAGCCTTGCAGTCTTTGCCCATGCTTTCATACCAGGGCAGGTTCGATCTGAACAGGTAATCGATGTCTTCCAGGAAAGCGATTTCTTCTTCCGAGTAGTAATCCACTTCACGCTTATAGGCATTGATCCACATATACACATCGTGTGGCAGGCGCTGGCGCAGAGAAGTAATTTTCGGGAAGTGTTGCTTTAGTCCCACTACGCCTACGCTATGGCGTATCTGCAAGGCAGCCAGTTCATTACATTTCCCGATGAATTTTTCTTCGGTCACAAAATCAGGGTGATAGGTAGTCCATAAAGCCGTGGTCTTGGTATTGCAGCGCGACAGCCATTGCGTATTCCAAGCCAGATTGGTTTGCGCCGCCACCTTGTTCACATGCGGCAGATGCGACAGACGTATCACCGCTTCCTGATACCATTTGCGCACCAGTGCTTCACCGTAAGGCGTAATAAACACTTCCATGGCCTGGTCGGCGCTACTGTTTTGTTCTACCCAATCGACAAACCTGTCCAGGTCTTTTTTATCGAGAGCCTGCAATTCACGACTGTTTTTTTCTTTGGCAAAGGGGCAGTATTCGCAACTGTAATTGCAATCTGTCAGGTGGCCGCGATAAATAATTTTCAGGCTCATTTGCTGACATACTCCTGCATCTTTTGTTTGACTGCTGGCGAAATAAACCAGTGACCGATAAGATCAGAATAAGCCATGCCCTCACCATGCAACTGCATGCGCCCTGCACTCTCTTGCGCCAGCTTCATTTCCAGCAGGGTCTGTAGTTCAGGAAAATCCGCATACACATCCGTACCATAAATACCTTGGTAATGCGCAGCATCCAGCCCTTGCGCCTTCAATAAAGACTTGATCAGATAACGCCGTTTCCTGTCATCTTCTGAAAGACGTATACCATAATTTGCCGTCGTGAAGTCGGCACGTTCTTTGGCGACATAGTCATCGATGATCGCTGCAACATTGGGTTTGGATACGGCATATTCTGTCGAGTAATGCACATCTGTCGTGTAAGACCTCGCATTCGTACCCAAGCCTATCATGCCATCTTCCTGACATGAATATTCTGAACTCTCACGCAAACCGGCTACCTGCTTGCGGAACAGGCGCATAGAATCCTGCGCGTAACCGTTGGTCTGCAAAAAGTCACGCCCTATGCGATAAAGCATGCTGCGTATGTCTTCGTTTTGTATGCTGATATGCTTCTTGAATAGTGAAGTCAGCGGGCGCACATACAAGGGGTACAGGAAAATTTCAGTTGGTTGAAACTGTATTGCTTTTTGCAGCGATGCCAGCCAGGTTTCCGCCGTTTGCCCTGGTATGCCATAAATCAAATCCAGATTAAACACCGGGAATTGATAACTGCTTATTTTTTCGAGCAGCGGTTCCATCACAGTCTCTGGCTGCACCCGCCCTACTGAACGCGCTTCAGCTTCGATAAAACTTTGTATGCCTATGCTGAGTCTTTGCACACCATGTTGCGACAGAAAAGTCAGCTTTTCATCATTGATGGTATCAGGTGAAACCTCAAAGGAACCCGGCGTATTTTTCAAATCTACACCCAGGGTATTGGTATATATCGAGAATAATTGCTCAAGTTGGGTGATATCCAGATGACTGGGTGTACCACCACCGATGGCATAACCGGCAAAGTTGAAATCACCCAGGCTATCCCTTACGACTTCAGCTTCCAGCTGTATCTTTTTAAGGTATAGATTAACCAGATCTTCCTTGGGATGCGACACCGTAAACAAATTACAGAATGAGCATTTCATGCGGCAAAAAGGAATGTGCGTGTAGAGATACAGCGCATGTTTTTTCTCTGTTGCCCACAATTCTTTCAAATCCAGTTTTTCTTCAAACGTCCTGTACGCTGTCTTGTGCGGGTATGAATACAGATAACTTTGAAAACGATTGGTTTCTTCCAGATAACGACGAAATGTATGAGCTATCTCTGTCATGCCAGGCTCCCTCGCATCAAATGAAAATCTGCATAGGGGATAGTCCAGACCTTATCATGCCCCAGTCTATGGCCTGTATAACCATCTTCACCATAGGTAGTGCCGTGATCAGAACTGATAATCACGAAGGTATCACCCATAAGATTGAGCGCCTGGAACAAGGGAGGCAACTGGCTGTCTATATAACGCAATGCCGCAGCATGACTGGCCAGGCTATCGCCAACTGAACCGGGCAGGTAATGACAATTGGGTTGGTGTAGTGCAGATAAATTCATAAATAAAAAAACTTTTTGATCAGGTTTTTGTTCCAGCAACTCTATGGCAAATTCAACTTGATGCCTGGTTGATTCAGGATCGCTCACACCAAACTCTGGCTGCCAGTAACTTTCCTGGAACAGATTGGGCAGGACACAGGACAAGGGATTTTGCTTCTTGAAAAAGCCAACTCCGCCTATGCAGATAGTGCGGTAACCGATGCCCGCAAATCCACTGACAATGTCTGGCGTATCAAAACAATAACTGGATGTACCCGTGGTTTCACTGCCAGCGAACTTCAATGAAAATAAACGCTCATGCACGCCCGGCCTGGCAGGTGTGGGGAGAAAACCAGCAAAAAAAGCACAGTGCGATGCGTAGGTAAAAGAGCCGGGTGCATGGCGCTCTTCCCAGCCTGCAGGCAATACACTCGCAAGAAAAGGGGTGCGACCTGTCGCAAGCTCTTGTTCGGCAACGTCATAGCGCAGGGTATCAAGCGTAATGAAGAGGACATTGCTCTTGCCTACGATCTGGTTCATATCATGCATGCCAGGGCCTCCTCAAGGGCATGGATATTGGATAACTCATGATCTGGCCTGATAGCGAAGTTTTCATTTTCAGGGTTGATGAAAACCGTTGTTAATTTCATGGCCATGGCTGGCTGCATATCATTGATGTAGTCGTCCCCTATCATGACTATACTGGCATGGTCACAATGGTTTAAGGCATGTGAAAACAAGCGAGTATCAGGTTTGGCATAACCCACTTCAGCAGAAATGAAGATATGTTCAAAGTAAGCGGTAAGGCCAGCCTGATGCAGTTTTCGCCTTTGCATACTTGCTGAACCGTTGGAAATAATCATGAGCTGGTAATCGGCAGATAAACGCTCCAGCATCGCATTGAGCACGCTATCTGGCTTCACAAATTCTGGCAGTGACATGTGATCTTCCCACAAGCTTTCTGTGCTGTAAGGAAGGCCAGAGAAACGCTGCAATAATTCCTGACAAAAGAGTTTACGGTCTTTTCTGCCATGGCAGTCCAGTACCATCATTTCTGCATGCACCTGCGACATATCTTCTTCAGCTAATGCTGCCTGATTCCTGCTGATGAAATCCAGTAAGTAAGCGTGAAAAGCGGCATCCCTGTCTAGCAGAGTATTGTCGATATCAAAAAGCAGGCTGGCTTTTTTTGTCTTAAGCATGAGTCAGCCTCTGCCTTTCCAGCACTGCATTGATTTCTGCCAGATAAGTATTCTCACCTTTGTGCAACAAGTTAGGCAGCAAATCACCAAAGGCATTAGCTTCCAGCAGCACGGGTGATTTGTCATTTCTGGGCAAGAGGATATCCAGTCCCGCATACAGCGAGCGCGGAAAAGCCTGCATGGCTTTTTCTACCAGGATATCGATCTCTTGCCAGGTCGATGATGACAATTCCAGCTCATCAACCGCACAGCGCTGATTTCCCAGATGCAGATTGGTCATGGGGCCACGACTGAGTCTGGCAATTGCATGCCGCCGCTGACCGGCGATACCTACTACCCGCAAATCATAAGAGCTGTCTTCATGCCTGGCCTTGGGTATCCAGCTTTCTATCATGGCACCCTGTGCGAACAAGAAATCAAGAATGTTCTGTATCTTGTCTCGCGTAGTATATTTTTTTATTTTCAGTGAATTGTAATAACGGTTGCCATCAATACTGTGCACGATCTCTACGGTAGAGTAGGCTTGTTCTTTACCGTTTCTCTTATTGTATTCATAAGCGACGATGCCCGATGCAGAAGAGCTGGAATTGAGTTTGATAAAAAAGCGGCTGTATGCCTGCTTTTCTGCATAGGCAAAGAATTCATCGTAGCTGGAAAAAACCGGCAGGCCGGGTAGCGTATGGTCAGCCAATATTTGCTTGCATAAGGGCTTGTTAAACATGCTGACGATGTCGTCAGGGTGATTGAACCAGTTCAGCTTAGTCGTTTGCTGTGCTATTGACGCCATCAATTGAGAAAATCCCCGGAACCATAGTCGGGGATGATAAATCCTGCCGCGTTCATCTTCCAGTCCGTTGGCATTTTCCAGGCCACCAAGGGCGAGTATTTTCTTTTCCACGGAAAAATTCTCACCGGGAGACTCTATTCTTACCGTGTCACCGTCCCTGAGTAAATCAGACAGTTCGTACTCCCCGTTCAGGAGATTCAGGTAGGGGATGACCAGGGCAGCATCCTGCCCTGCTTGCTGCAATGCTTCCTGAAAAAAATGCACGCGGCGGTTTTCAGGATTGCCTATCAGTACAAAACGGGATTTCTGTTGCATCTGTCTTATTCTGTGACCGCTGGATAACGCCATTCATCTTCAGTGTCTTGCTGGTCAGTGACATCCACCAGAATAGACAATTTTTTGAATTCCTTGATCATGTCATTCGACAAATAATGGTAGTGCAAGTCCAGCTTTTTAAGCCCGGCTATCTTGCTGCTGTCCAGCAAGGCGCGACCACCGTCGTCGCTGAGTGTGCCCATGGAGAGGTCCAGGGTCTCCAGTTGCTCCAGCACGGATGCCTGGGCAATTTCAATCGCGATCTCATTGGCGATTTCACTATCCACCAGGCCTAGGTGTTTCAGTTTGGGGAACAGGCCTTTTTGCATGAAAGGACGCAGGTCATCTATCTTGCCATCAAAGCCGTATTCGTCGACACCGATATACAGTTGCAGGTATTCAAGATTGGGCAAGTGGGCAGTCGCAATTTTTTCTATGACCTCTTTGGGCAGGCCACCACATTCTATGGTCAGCGCTTTGAGATGCTCATGCTTTAACGGCTGGGAAGACAAAATCAGGTCTTTGGAACCCTTGATGTGCAAGCGTTCCAGTGCGGGGAAGGCTGCAAACAGTTGGGTGTAATCGGCCTGGGTGATCCAGGATATTTCGCACTCTTCAGAATCCATGTCACCAACGAACAATTCTTTCAATTGCGGTAGTTTGCCTGGATTGGCGATCAACAGGTCCAGGGATGCTTGCGGCCCTTCTTCATAAGCTTCTTCCCAGGCGGCGATCACCAGTGACTCAACTTCTGTTGCCTGACTACTGTCCAGAAAAACGGTGACTTTTTCCAGCAAGGTCTTGCCTTCTTCTGCCTCATCGTAACTGACGCCTATGCGCCGTGCGATTTTCTTGGCGCTGGCACCGGTTTTTTCTACATAGCCTTTCTTGGTTTTTTCACTGATCAGCTTTTCCATTTCTTTTTGTGCTTTTTCTGGTGTATCAAAGCTGCTGATTTTTTCCTGGCCTGCGGTGCCTATCTTGCCGTACTTCACATTCAAGGTATTCGCTTCAATTTCTATCTGCCAAAACTTGTAAGACTTGGAATCCTGGTATTCAAAATAATGCTTCATTGTCTGACGCCTTTAAAATGTGCGGTTGGTCTCACGAAAGAATGATCAGCAGCTCATTTTTTCGTTGGGGGAAACTGCAAAATATCTTGTCTTTCACACCAGATAATCGGGTTCACATTGCGCCTTGTCAAGCAAGAAAATCAATTGTTACATTGCATTTCTTGAGCATTTGTTTTCCTGTGAAGATGAGTCAATTTCTGAGACACAAGCGCCTGCAGAGCGCTGCTTTATTCAAGCTGTAGTGGCAAAGCAATTAGTTGCCGCTGTCCACTGCCCATCAAAAATATTTTTAAAAAAAATTAGGCACTTTTAAAGTAAACGTGTATATTCCGTCCTGTACTTGCATCAAGTCCTTAATTTGTTGGTCCCAATTCCGCATAGCTTTATCTCTCTGGCTGTTCTGTCTTTTTTCCACTGGTTTTATCACTTGCTTACAAGTCCATATCGGGCAATTTTGCCTATGGTTTTATCAAAAGGAAAAAAACATGAGTACTCAAACAGGTATAGTTAAATGGTTCAACGATGCCAAGGGCTTCGGCTTTATCGCTCCTGATGCAGGTGGTGCGGATTTGTTCGCCCACTTCCAGGACATACAGTCCAGCGGCTTCAAAAGCCTGAGCGAAAACCAGCGTGTGTCTTTCGAGCGCACAGCCGGTCCTAAAGGCGACAAAGCCAGCAACATCCAGGTTCTGTCCTAATATCAGACCAAGGTCTTTATTGACCTTGTCGGGTGAATTCAATTTGCCCGGTCGCAGCGCTTTTGACTAATTTAGTAATACCGGCCAGTGACACCACGCAGATAGCATGGGTTGCTGGGAATTAGTCAATCGCATGGCGACACCCTTCATCTGTCAGTGTTTATGTCTCGTACAAAATGCTGATGCGCAGAATGATACTTACCGGCTCTTGGTACCACGCAGATAGCATGGATTAAGAGAAAATGGTATTGTCGTTAAAGGATGCATAGTGCATCCTGTGAACAAGACCGCAGAGTAAGCTCAGCCTACTCCAAAGCGCCTTCATTCTCACCGGCTGGATTTGCATGTATATGTGTATATATATGCGAACCGGGAAATGGTGTAGTGAAGTGTTGAAGGATCTCATTCGTGGTACCTCCTGTCGTGGACCGAACTATAGCGGACCAGCAGGAACAGGCAAACACCCACACATTACACCGCGCAGATAGCACGGGTGATGCACCAAGCAATGACACCACGCAGATAGCATGGGTTGTTGTCAGTTTGCCGGAATGAATGGAATGCCCACCTTTGGTGGGCTTTTTGCGTTTACGTCTATGCGCTTACTTCGGAGATGAGCTCATACATCCAGCCCTCAGTTTTGTGCATCGAGATGGGCTTCGATCAATTGAAGGCAATGAAATTGCTACGAATATACCCATCACCATTCCTAGCTTTCACTGGAGGGACTTTAAGCGCAGAATGCAACAGCAGGCATGCGATATAGAAAAATAATCAGCCCAATTCTTTTGCCACTACAGCCACTGATCCGGCATCCGGCAAATGGGACAATTGTGCCAGCATGTGGTCTTTGATGGTTTCATTGATTTCATCAAAACGAGCGGGTGCAACATTCAAACTGGCAGCAATGGCTCGCACTGTCGCTGTTTCAGCATCACTGAATGTACCATCGGCGAAGCCTGTCATGACACTCAATGCCACGACCATTTCACGTTCTTGCTCATTGGAAAAATCTGTAGCTGCCAGTGTGTAATCTGCAGATGCAGCCAATACTTCATCGAAAGAAGGGTGGCTTGCCGCACTGATGCTGCCTTCATAAAAACTCTTGATCAGGGCAACTTCTGCTGGATGGATGCCATCTGTTTTTGCTACCTGCAACATGATTTTGCTGGCAGCAATAATGGCGCTATCACTCAGGGATTGCGGTGCGAAAAATGGAAACATGGTTTTCTCCTGGATATGGATAAAATTTAAATAGCGTTGCGCAGGACTTGCAATTGCTGCTGCACTTCTTGCGGTGTCATATTCTTGAAGCGGTCAGGCAACATGGAGCGGCGTGAAGTTTCAAACACGGCCAGCATTTCCATGAAGGCGATCATTTGTGTTTCTTGCGGTGGCATGAAGTCAGCCACGGCCATCTCGAAAATTGCTGACGTAATTTCACCGTCACCACGCTTGGCAAATTCCAGCGCCAGCAAGGCTACTGCTTCCAGATCGGCATTCGAATAACCGCGCAAGACATCAAATACTGGTAGCGTGTTGGCCCAGTCTATCGAACACTTGACGTCATAACGGCTGAGTATGGCCTTGACGATGTCAGCGCGTTCAGTGGCAGTGTCGGCATAAAAAAAAGGGATTTTCCTGTCGAGGCGGCCAGGGCGTTTGATGTCAGTATCGAGCTTGTCCGGTCGGTTGGTCATGAGGATGAACAAGACCTTGCCACGGTTCTCGGTATCAGACATGAACTCCTTGAGGCGGGCAATCACGCGTGAACTAGTACCGCCGTCAGAATCATCGCCCTGCTTGCCAAAGCTGCGGTCACCTTCATCGATCACCACGGCGATAGGCCCCATGGCTTTGACCGCAGTCAATACCCGCTCCAGATTTGCCTCGGTGGAGCCTACCCATTTCGAGCGGAAATTTTTCAGGCTCACACCAGATAATCCTGCCTCTTTCAAGAAAGCCTTGATGACAAAGGTTTTACCTGCACCCATTGCCCCAACTGCCAGCAAACCCATGGGTGATCTTGCCTTGTCGCCGGATTTGATGGCCTTGGCAATTTCCATCAATTCAGTCTTGATATGTTCGTTGCCACCGACCGCACTGAGATCATGCTTGGGTTCAATAAACTCGATGAGGCCAGCGCACTCTTTTTCTATCAGTTCGCGCTTGCGCTTGCGTACTATTTCCATCATTTCGGAATAGGGGTCGGCATTGACATCTACAGCCAGTGTCTTGCCCGGGTCTATCAGGTGGGCGATTTCTTCCGGTGTCATGCCAGCCGTGATGGCTGATAATTTTGCTGCGCGGTCTTCTGCATTGGCCTGGCCTTGCAAAAGGCTGGCGATAAGCTTGGTACGTTCTGCTTCACGCAAGCCTTGCGGGCCTTCTGCCGCGACGATGCTGCTCAGCTGTATCACGCGCAGGCCAGCAGTTTGCTTGGCCAGCAATTTGACTTGCTGCTCTTCCATCCTGGGGGCGTAATGCATGACTGCCGTTTCACGCTCAGTTTCTTGCGGTATCGGCACTTCTACTGCTGCCACCTTGGGATTGGACATGATGGCCTGATTGATCTCGGCCAGTGATTCACACAGCAGGATGACGACATTGTCTTTTTGCGCCAGCGCATCATCGAGTGACCAGCGATGCAGGGTGGTGAAGGCGATGCGGTCTTCCAGCGACATCATTTGCGGGTCGCCATTCGGGAAGATGGTGCCTGCATAAGGGAAGATCACGGCATTCGAAGCATGTTCACGCATGCGGCGTTCTACCGATTCAAAGATGCCCGGCAAACCCTTGTCAGCCAAATAGCCGTACAAGACTTCTTTCTCTTCTGTCGTTGCGCCTTGCAGGAAACGTACGCCGCGGTCAAGGCTGATTTCCATGATGCGGTTTTTGTTTTCCTTCAGCAGTACCTGGGACAGGAACTCAGTCATGCCATGGGCGACGCCATCGACGAGGTAGCGGTCAAATACATTGCCATACAAGACGAAGACCGAGGCTTCGCCTGCCAGATATTTCTGTCTAAGCTGTTCTGCCCAGACGGGCAGCGTGCGCTTGCTAGTGCCAGTTTCGCTCATGGATGTCGCTCTGTCTCTTCGCTTTAATGATTCACTGGTGATGCCGGATGTGGACAAGCCTTGCCAAAACCAATTACATGGTCTTGCCACCGCTGTTGGCTTCTGCCTGGCCAGCACGGGCTTTTTTCATGTCTTCCAGTTGCTGCTTGGCTGTTACTGCACCACTGCTCTGGCGGAGTTTGGCCAAACGTACGTCGAGGTCAGAGCTGCGCAATTCCTGACCCAGATTGGCTTCAGCCACGGTGTTCTTGATATGGTCACGCACATTGCTGAGCGCCTTGACTTCAGCATCCACAGACAGGCCTTCGAGCTGGTTCTGTATCGACACCCGTGCTTGTGCGCTGTGCATCTGCGCCAGCATGCGGTCTTTTTCTGCCTTCAGTTTGTCAATCTCACCTTTGACTTGCAACAGCGAATCTTTGGCATCGTCTGCATCGGTCTGGGCGATTTTCATGTCGTCCTGCAGGGCTGCCACGCTGGCATCCAGGGCATTTTTCTTTTGTATCAGCACGACTGCGAGATCATCCTGATTGGTGGCGATTGCACCTTCCAGATCGGCAGTGATGGATGCCAGTTCTGCCTGCTCCGCCTTCAGGCGCGCTTCTACATCCTGCCTGCGGCGTATGATGGCGGCAGTCGCTGCCTTGAGTTTGGTGTACTTGCTGATCATGGAATCGATGGAATTCTGGTAGGCGATTTCCGGGTGGCGTTTTTCCACATCGGTAATCCACAATGAAACGAAGCCTGACCAAAGATTGGATAAGCGGGCGATGAAATTACTGTCAGACATGTTGTTCCTCTTTTAGGTAAATAACTAACCGCGAATTGAGCGTGAATTGATCATGAGTTGATCGTGTTATCGAACTATCGCTTCGAAAAAAGTCTTATGATGCTTGGCAAAAGTCTGGAAGCCATGATCCAGGCTGGCACGCATGGCTGCATGTTCTTTTTTGGGGCTATAAGTAAATGCCAGTTCTGCACCCTTGGTAGCCCATTCAAAATGGTCAGCCTCGGCTGCGCCGCCATGACCACTATGTATCTGCAACCATTGATAACATGGATGGCTTTGACCGGCGATTTCCTGCTTGGCCTTTTTCAGGAATCGTGTCACTTCTTTTTGTTCCTTGCGCAGGTATTCATCTATCATCGAGAACTCGCGGTCCGCCAGAATTTCTGAACCCAGATGGTAGCCTATCGCTGCCATGATGGCGTCCCTGCTGTCTTCACTGCCGTTGCCATAACCCTGCGCAACCTTGGCATTCAGGGTCTTTAACCAGGCGGGCTCGTTGAGCATTTTATTCAGCTCTGCAGTGGAAGCGGCATAGCCTTGCTGACGTGCGTAACGCAGTAAACCAGCCAGGGTTGCCTGCGCGAGGCAGCGGTGGGTATCGCGATATTCGGTATCGCGGTCATCGAATTCATCACGGGCAGCATCAAAGAAAAAACTCGCCACAAAAACACTGCGGTCATTCAGCAGGCGTTCTGCGATGGTCTGGTCAACAAAAGTCGTGCGCGAACGGCCTATCTTGCCTGACAGCGAAGCCACGCCAGAACCAAAAAAACCATTCCAGCTGGTATAGCGGGCGAAGAAACGCAGCAAGCCCACCGCACCATCCTTGCCTGCATGGTTCAGCGCGTTTTTTACACGCAACTGTGCCAGCTCAAAGTCGGCCAATTTTTTCAAGTCGTCCTGCGTAATGATGCTGTATTCCATGTTGTTCGCTTTCCAGTTTACTATGTATTTTTCTGCGCCTGCGCTTGTACTCTTGCCCCGCTGGCGACGCGGCTTTGCCTACGATTTTCCAGCTCTTGCGAGATGACTGGTACGGTATCGCGCAATGCCCCTTCCAGCTCCGCTTCCAGATCTTCTTCCAGCCCCAGTTTGGCGATTGATTCTGCCAGCTTGGAATCAACATCAGAAGAAGTTGGCGCAGTCATGATGGTCTGGTAAATTTCATCCATCTGGTCTGGCATGGAAATGATCGCAGCTTCTATCGCTGCCTTGCGACTCAGCATGCGGCGCTGCCTGGTGATGAGGGACAAGTAATCATTGCGCGCCTTTTGCAATTGCAACTGATCCATGCCCGGTTTGATATCTGCCAGATCATGATCGATGCGCTCCAGACGCATTTCCACTTCTTTCATATTGACTGAATTTGCGCGCTCTTCTATGACCGTCAGGGCCAGCCACATGCTCAGATAATCTAACGTAGCATCATCCAGTTTTTCGACATCGTTCATGGACAGACTGGTGCGGCTGTCACTGGCATACTGGTAAAGGGAAGCGACATGCTGCAGCATGCGTTGATAGGCATCCATGGAACCAAATACCTTGAAGGCGATGCCTTCACGCTTGTGTATCTCTTCCAGGAAGTGTTGTCTGGAAGCGGCCCTCTCCTGCTCGCGGTATTTCTTATCGACAGTGGCACGGAAATTTTCTGAATACGGGATAAACATGGCGGCAATGGTTTCCCCGGCCACCAGGCCTATCAGGGGTATCAGCGCGGCATTGAAGCCGTAAGGTATGGATATCAAGACGCTGGCGGCGACCGTGCCCAGCACGGCAAAGATATTGCCCTGGCTGTACAGCATTTCCTTCACGTATGAAACTTGTTTGATCTGCACGTTTTTATTTCAATTCTTTATTTCAATTCGTTATTTCAAATGGTGACTCTGAGCGTTCCGCGTCCGGCGCTTAATTTGTGGAGTTGTGAGAGTACCCGTTCCTGCATAGTGACTGCCTCGGTAGAACGCTGCCATACGGCTGAACGCGGCCGAGTCTCGGTAATTTCAAAGTCGTCAGCTATCTTGGCAGGCTGGGTAGAAAGCACGATGACGCGATCACCCAGCAGCAAAGCCTCGGTCACGTCATGCGTGACAAATACGATGAGGCAGGGACTGGTTTTATGCAAGGTGATCAGCAAGCGCTGCATTTCTTCACGGGTTTGTGCATCCAGCGCGCCAAAGGGTTCATCCATGAGCAGGATACGGGGGCGCAATACCAGCGCCCGCGCCAGTGCCACACGCTGGTTTTGCC
The DNA here is from genome assembly GCF_009937955.1 of Undibacterium sp. KW1. NCBI lineage: Bacteria > Pseudomonadati > Pseudomonadota > Betaproteobacteria > Burkholderiales > Oxalobacteraceae > Undibacterium > Undibacterium sp. KW1. Next base: position 5,725,007 of record NZ_AP018439.1, read on the forward strand.
CGCCTGACAATTGCGCAGACGACAGATTTTTCTTATCTGCCAGCCCTACTGCTTCGAGCATGTCATCTACGCGTTTTTTCCACTCAGCTTCGGGGAATTTTTTCTTCCACAAACCCAGGCGAAATGGAAATGCCACGTTTTCATAGACGGTCAGATCAGGGCGGTTAGCATAGCGCTGAAATACCATGACAGCATCATCATGAGGACCATCACATGCTTCGCCATTGATGTGCACAGAACCGGAGGTGGGTGACTGCACGCCAAAAGGACGCACCCCACCCATCATGTGCAGCAAAGTACTTTTGCCACAGCCTGAGGGGCCCAGCAGCATATTGATGGTGGGCTTGTCAAAAGACAGGCTGATGCCATCAATCACGCGGGTCACAGGGCCATCTGCATTGGCATATTCCTGCACGATTTCATTGAGTTGCAGGCTGATGTCGGTGCTGGTCGTCATTGTGCTTGCCGGGCTGGTGTCTGCCATAGTATCCGTATTGGTATCCGTCTTGGTATCCATATTCACTGCGAGGTTTCCCATGGATAGAGTTTTCTTTTCAACAGGCGCATCAACTGGTAAGTCACCAGCGCCAGGGCAATGATGACGATGATTCCAGCAAATACCTGGTCCATGGCGCTGAAGCGGCGCGCATTCTGTATCAGTTGCCCCAGGCCTTCGCGGGCATTGACGTATTCAGCCACCGTAATATAAGTCCACATGACCGAGATACTGACCACCACCGCATCTGCAATACGCGGCATGGCCATGGGCAATACGGCTTTTGTGATGCATTCCCAAGGCGTGGCACCCAGGTCACGGGCGCTGATGTAATAGCTTTGCGGCACGGCCTGTATGGCATCGCGCACCATGGGCACCAGATACACCACCGCACCGATGAACAGGAAGGCGATCTTCATGACCTCACCTATACCCAGCCACATGACGAGAATAGGCAGCAAGGCAACCACTGGTGCAGAACGGAAAGGGTCAATCAGTGGCGATAGCAAGGCATTCAAACGCGGAGCCGCACCCATCATGACACCCACAGGGATGCCGATGGCGATGACCAGCAGGCCGGCGGCAAATACCCGGCCAGCCGACCACAGGGTGGCATTGAACAACATGCTGTTACCCTCATTCCATGACAGGTAGAGCATGGCCTGTGCCACTGCCCACGGCGATGGCAATCTTGTCGGACTAACCGCGCCTGATGCTGCGAGCACAGCCCACAACACCAGTACCGTGGCCACAGATGCGATGCCCAATTGGCGTCGCAAGCCAGGCGACATGACGGCGTAGGGATTCCAGAATGTCGTCATGATGCTTAACGTGCAAAAACGCCGATACGGGTAGTGCGGTTCAGGGCGCGGCAATCTTCCAGCGCCAGGCCATCCGCTGCCGGATTAGCTTCATTACACAAAGGTTTGTCAGGGCCATTACCAACGATTTTGAAACGTGCTTTAGGGAATTCCCATTGCTCATTCAGATACTTCACCACGGCCGCAGCACGGGCTTGCGACAGACGCAGGTTGGAATCACGTGCACCAACGCCATCGCTATTACCACTGACTTCAAAATAGGCGCTGCCATTGTTTTCTATGAAGGGCACCATCTCGGTATCAACGATGCGCTGGGCTTTCTTCGTCAGTTCAGCACTACCGGTAGCAAAACCGACGGTGACTGGCTTGGTGACGCTGGCTGCCTGTTGAGTAGCCACTTTTTGCGCAGTCTCTGTAAACTGGTATTGCGGTTTGGCTGCCGCTGTTTCCACTGCCGTGTTCTTGGCCAGCATGGCCTTGATGAAACGGTAGTCAAAGCTTTCTTGCGGATTGACGACTGGCGATTTTGGATTAGCCAATGCACCCGCCGCACGGTAGATCGCATCAAAACGGCGATATACGCGGTCATAGTGATTGGTGCCACCGACCAGACCAAGGATGCGGGCGTTGTCTTCAAGACCTGTCCATACCAGGTTATTGAACAGGGATTTGATGAAGGGCTTGCCTTCCTGCTTGGCCAGCAGTTTGAAGAATTCTTCTGTATTCACCAGGGCATCAACCGCATTGTCAGGTTTTGCTCTTGCCTGTGTCACGCCTTCCATCCAGCCTTCCACAAATTTCTGGATGACCGGGATGTTTTCTTCTTTGGCCAGTACGCGGCTGTCACACACCATGATGTCAAAAATCAGGTTGGTGGCGGTCTTGGTGGAATACACGACGTGGCCGCCTTTGACATTGCGCAGGGCCAGTGACAAATCAGGGTCCCACAGCGCGGCGGCATCGACGTTGCCGGATTCCAGTGCAGCGCGCACGCCAGCCGTACCTTCATCAGCATTGATGAAGACAAACTTGACGCTTTCTTTCTTGCGCGCAGTCATCGAAGAATTTTCTATCGCGTCAATCAGCATGCCATGCGAAGGGGTGAACTGCAGTACGGCGACCGAATGGCCAGCGAGGTCTTCCACTGTGCGTATGCTACCGTCTTTGGCGATGACAGCATCGGCACCCTGGGTATTATCAACCACCATCACGGCACGCGCATCCAGACCCGCATTGCGCAGATTAGGTTGTTCCTGCGCCCAGGAGTCAGACGTACGCCATGCACATTGCGCAGCGCCAGACTCAAACACGGTTGCCAGCGCCGGGATGTCATCCTGGATGACGAATTGCATATTCACGCCCTTTGCTGCATATACAGAATTGGGCTGGGTAGTCAGGCTATTGCCATTCGCAACCAGCGCAGGTGCATAGCCATGGAAGCTGACGATACTGACTTTCAATGGGTTACCGCTAGAACCGAGTGGCCCGCTGCCCGATACTGGCGCAGGAGCAGGCTTGCCAGAAGGCGACACACCATTTGCTTTGCCGTTTGCAGGTGCACTGGCGGAAATTGTCGCCCCGGATTTTGCATCAGCCCGGTTGGCCCACCAGTCCTTGAGTGCCAGATTCCAGGCAGCAGAGCCTGCGGCTCCGAGGATAATCACTGCAATAAGTCCTTTAGCAAGAGGGCTAGCTGTAGCCATGGTCATTCCTTGATGATGTGTTGTTAGTCAGTATGAGGTCGGTGTAAGTTCGGTCTGGATTGTTCAGAACTCAGTGTGAAAATTGCGCCGGGATTTCGCGCAATCTTTCTACTTCTGTCTGCAGGCGCTTCACTTCGCGCTCACAGTTTTCCTGCGCAGATTTTTGACCGCCTTCCAGATTGGTGATTTGTTCTGCGGTTTTTTGTATCTCGCGGGCCAGCAGTCTTTCCATTTCAGCGATCTGCTTGCGTATTTCTGTCACTGCTCTTTCTTCTGCCGCTTTCAAATCAGCGACTTCGGCAATCACTTGCTGTTGATTGGCGGTAAGCTGCGATTCCAGTGCTTTTTGATAGCCTTCCAGTGCGGCGATTTTTCTTTGGGCATCAATGATGGAATCGTCGATAGTCCAGTTATCGTCAGCCGCATCCATGGCATGCACTGCTGCCTTGCGGGTGGCTTCATCCATGGCGCGCAGGCCGTCAAGCAGCCTGAGCAGGCGTTCAGCCGGGAAAGGGGAATCGGGTATCTGGGCGCTTTTGAAGATATCTTCAAACGACTTGCCACCGGCGACATCAACTGCCGCGTAGGCGATGGGTGAATTGATGGGCGGAGCCAAGGAAGTGCCGGCATCACTGGTGTCTGGCAGGGGCGGCGGATTGGTGCCCGCAGTTTCATCGGCAAATTCGCTGGCAGCCTGGTTGATCAGGAGTTCGTCGCCCGGCGCCACACCATGCAATTTCAGTTTTTCTTCATCAGATAACTCGACCAGCTTGGCAGCAGCCAGAAACTTAAGGATACCTTTCACGCGAATTACCTCTTCAGAAAAATCTATGTGTGCAACAAGATACAACAGGCTGGCATAAATTGCCACTTTGATTGCATGTGCCGGACGCTTGAAAACCAGCTAATTGTCTCTGGGAGAACACAGTATTATCTGTCCATTGTGCGTGTAGTGCACCATGTATGGGATTGCACCGGAAATTCAATAGCTATTTCACAATATACTTTTCTACAGGCCATTTTCATTTCCCAATGGCAAGTAAGCTAAAACAGTTGCTTGCGCATGCGACTTAATGGTGCAACTACGCCACCTGGCAAACCCAGATCGAAGCGCTCAAATACCGTAAAACCACAAGCCAGGTAAAGCGGTTCACCCGGCATGGTGGCGGCAAGCTCCAATACCCTGAATCCCGCCGCCTGTGCCTGGGTGCTGCAATGTTCGAGCAAAAGGCTGCCCAGGCCACGGCGCGCGGCCTTGGGCTCGACAAAAAAAGCCCGTATGCGTGCCGCATCGATAGCCGGATCAAGCAAGTTATCCACACCCTGCTTGGCCTGGTCACCACCAAACAGGGTCTTGCGCTTGCTCCAGCCACCGCAAGCCAGCATGCTGCCCTGCTCTTCGATGACAAAATAAGTCTGGTCATCGATGAGCTGGGTATCGACACCAAACACGTGCGTCAACAAGGCCTGCGCCTGCTCAGGCGTATAAAAGGATGCGCTAAGCTGTATTGCCGACCTGGCGATCAGGGCCTGCATGGCGGTGATGTCGGCTTCCGTAGCACAGCGTATCTTCACATTGTCATTCATCACTCTTCCTTTTCCAGACCTGACAATGCAAGTCCGCAAGATTTGTCAAATCCCTTCATGTTAAGGTGAGCACCTCGCTGACTAGTGCATTTCTTAATCATGGATAAGCTGGATTTGAAGAAGCAATTTAAATCTGTATATCAGGCATCTGCCAATGCGGTGGCTGAAGTGGATGTGCCTGACTTTCATTTTCTCATGATAGATGGCCAGGGTGATCCAAATTCATCCAGTCATTATGCGGCAGCCGTGGAAGCCCTGTTCACGGTAGCTTACACCCTGAAGTTCATGGTCAGGAAGAGCAGCGCGGCAATTGATTATGCCGTCATGCCGCTGGAAGGCCTGTGGTGGGCCGAGGACATGGCAGCATTTGTTGCGGACCGCAAAAGCGAATGGCACTGGACCATGATGATCATGCAGCCCGAATTTATCAGCGCAGAGATGGTGGCAGCCGCCATCGTTGCAGCAGAAAAGAAAAAAACTCTGCCAGCATTGCAGGATTTACGTTTTGAAAGTTTCAATGAAGGGCATTGCGCACAAATCCTGCACAAAGGCCCTTTTAGCGAAGAAGGGCCGACTATAGACCGCCTGCATCAGTACATCAATACCCACGGCAAGCTGACAGGCAAGCATCATGAGATTTACCTGAGTGACATACGCAAGGCCGCACCGGCAAACTGGAAGACCATCATACGTCAACCGCTCAACAAATAAGACTCACTAACAAGGAACAGGAAAAGCCATGCAAAATAAAATCACCGACAAAGCTGTAGAAAAAGTTGTGGAAATAAGCGGCTTCCAGATCAGTGGCCTGCAAGTACGCACCCGCAATGCCGATGAAGCTGATAATGCCACCGGCAAGATAGCTCCTCTGTGGGGGCAATTCTTTGCCAGAAATTTGCCAGAGACCTTGCCAGCCAAAACTGGCGATGGAAAAATCTATGGCGTGTATTCAAATTATGAAAACGATGCGAATGGCTTGTTTAACGTGACTGCCGGTGTCGGCGTCATGGCAGCTTCGGCAGAACTGGCCAATGTCAGCATTGCTGCCGGGCGCTATATGGTGTTTGAATGTGAAGGAGAAATGCCTGCTGCCATCATAGAGGGCTGGGGCAAGGTCTGGTCATATTTTTCGGGTCAGACAGAATACCAGCGCAGCTATCTGACTGACTTTGAAGAGTATCAGGGGCCAACTCAAGCGGCGATCTACATCGGTATAAAATAAGCGCCACTTTATTACATGAGGCCAGCATGTCCGCATTGTCCACCAATCCAGCCCTGCAAGTCAGTTATGAACGCCGTCTTTCCCGCGTCACCAATTACCTGCATGCGCATCTGGATGAAGACCTGGATTTGAACAAGCTGGCCGACATCGCCTGCATGTCGCCCTACCACTGGCACCGCATCTACCGTGCCATCCATGGCGAGAGCGTGGTGGCAACGGTCAAGCGCCTGCGGCTGCAAAGAGCCGCCACCCTGCTGGCGCGCAGCGACATGGCGATAGACAAGATTGCCGAATTTTCTGGCTACCCCAACCTGCAATCTTTCACCCGTATTTTTGCGTCTGTGTATGGGCAACCACCGGCGCGTTACCGCAAGGAGGGCAGCCACCAGCAGTTCCCGCTGCCGGATGAACTCAGTGCTGACCTGCATTTCCCCGTCAGCATCACCAGCATAGCCCCGGTGCAAGTACTAAGCATAGACAATACCGGCAGCTATATGAGCATCAGCAAGACCTTTGATATCCTGAATGGCTGCGCAGCCTCACGACAACTGTTCAGGGAGGATACCCGCTGGATAGGCATTTACTACGATGATGCAATGACGGTGGATGAGGACAAGCTGCGCTCAAAAGCCTGCATCAGCGCGCCTCAGCCCTTACCAGAACAGGCATTGCAAGAACCCCTGTCTTTGACGGAGCTGCGCGGTGGCAAATATGCCGTGCTGACTTACAAAGGCCCCTACTCGGACATGCAACCAGTATATCGCTGGTTCTTTGGCGTCTGGCTACCTGCATCCGGTGAAGAGATAGACGATGCGCCGCCGTTTGAAGAATACCTGAACAACCCGCGCGATACTGCACCGGCAGATCTACTGACAAATATCTACATGCCCTTGCGTTAAGCGAATGGAGCCAGCGCTTCATCATTGAATTCCCTTACCAGGAAATCAATGAAAGCCCTGGCCGCCATGGGCAACCTGCTGGACGGCACGTACAGGGCATACAGGCTGATCAATGGAGCCTCTTGCCACTCACCGAGTATCTGGACCACCTCACCCCGCGCTACCCATTGTTGGGTGATGAAATCCGGCTGCAAGACGATGCCCAGACCATCGGCGGCAGCTTGCGCCAGCATCTCGCCATTATTCGAACACAGGACACCGCCTACGCGTACGCGTTTTTCACTACGGCCATCACTGAGCAGCCATTCAGCCCCGGTCAGGTTGTGTCCATAATTCAGGCACCTGTGCTGGGCCAGGTGTGCTGGCTCTTCGGGTATGCCATGCTGCTCCAGATAAGCTGGGCTGGCATAAAGCGAACGCTTGACGGCACAGATGCGGCGGGCTGCCAGGTTGGAATCACTCACATGCGCGATGCGCAGGCTCAGGTCAAAACCCATTTCTATGGGATTGAGCATGCGGTCGTTCAGGTCCATGCGTAACTCAACACGCGGATGCTGTTTCAAAAACTGACTCATGCGCGGTGCAGCATGATGGTGCCAAAACTCATGGGCGCATTCACCACCAGCTTGCCAACAGCCTGAGTACGTCTTTCAGTCAGGGCCAGGCTTACTTCATCTGACAGTGCCAGGATAGAGCGCACGTATTCATGCAGTTCGGCACCTGCGCTGGTCAATGACAAAGCGCGGCTGGTACGGTTCAGGAGCTTGACGTTATAAGTTGCCTCAAGCGAGGCCACCAGCTTGCTGGCCTGTGAGCGCGTCACATCCATTTCACGCGTAGCCGCAGCAAAACTGCCATGCTGCCAGGAGAGGGCAAAAGCGCGAAAGGCATCGAGTCTGTCCATGCAATGTTTCCAATATGGATGCTTAATGAAGACTATGGAAACAATCTACAGTACTCATGCCTGGACACAAACCACCAAGCCCCTAAAAACCCTGCATTTCAAATTAACGAAGTACACATCATGAGCAACCCAAAACTGGATTTACTGACAGCCTCCAACCACAGCCTGATCCTGATTGATCATCAGCCGCAAATGACCTTCGGCGTTGCCAGCGGCATAGACCGCCAGTCACTGAAAAACAATGTGATAGGCCTGGCCAAGTCTGCCAAGGTATTCCAGGTACCGACCGTGCTGACTTCAGTAGAGACTGCCGGTTTCTCCGGTGAAATCTGGCCTGAGCCGCTGGCCGAGCTGCCAGACAACAAGATTTTTGAACGTACCTCGATGAATACCTGGGATGATGAAGCCGTCAAAGTCAAGTTGAAAAAGTTTGGCCGCAAAAAACTGGTGTTTGCGGCATTGTGGACTGAAGTCTGCCTGACCTTCCCGGTACTGGAAGCCATGCGCGATGGCTATGAAGTGTATTTCGTTGAAGACGCCTCTGGCGGTACCTCAGCCGCTGCCCATAACATGGCCTTGCAACGCATGATACAGGCTGGTGCCGTGCCCATGACCTGGCAGCAGTACCTGCTGGAACTGCAACGCGACTGGGCCAGGAAAGATACCTACAAAGGCACTACAGGCGTGGTGGTTGAACATAGCGGCGCCTATGGTTCTGGCATAGATTATGCGATCACACATGTACGCAAAATGGCTGCACGCAAAGTTGCACATTGAGTGACAATGAGTAGCACCCGAAATGCAGCCTATGATCAATCTTAACGACAACTGACATCATGATCGCTATCGCCGACACACTGTACCTGAATGGCCGTTTCACTACCCTAGACAAGCAAAACCCACAGGCAAATGCGGTAGCGAATGCTGATGGCTAATTCATCGCCGTCGGCGATGCAGCAGAAGTGCGCCGTCACATGGGCGCACACACCAAAGTCATTGACCTCAAAGGCCGCGCCGCCATCCCCGGCTTGCATGACAGCCATACACATCTGATACGGGCAGGCTTGAACTACACCATGGAATTGCGCTGGGATGGCGTACCCTCCCTGGCAGACGCCATGCGTATGCTGAAAGAGCAGGTTGCCCGTACCCCGGCCCCACAATGGGTGCGGGTGGTTGGTGGCTTCACTGAGCATCAGTTCGCAGAAAAAAGGCTGCCAACGCTGGCAGAAATCAATGCTGCCGCACCTGACACACCGGTGTTCATCCTGCAACTGTATGACTGTGCGCTACTCAATGGCGCAGCCCTGCGTGCAGTTGGCTATACCAAGGACACACCGAACCCGCCAGGTGGTGAAATCGAGCGCGACAAACAGGGCAACCTGACCGGGCTGCTGCTGGCCAAACCAAACGCCATGATCCTGTATGCAACCCTTTCAAAGGGCCCCAAACTGGACGCGGATGCGCAAGAGATTTCTACCCGGCTGTTCATGCGCGAGTTGATCCGGCTCGGCATTACCTCAGTCATTGATGCGGGTGGCGGTTTTCAAAATTACCCGGATGACTAGCGCATCATAGAGAAACTGCAGAAGGCAGACGAGCTGACAGTGCGCATCGCCTACAACCTGTTTACCCAGAGACCGAAGCAGGAAGTAGAAGATTTCCAGACCTGGAGTGATTTGCTGCCGCCCCTTTCCGGCGATGCGATGTACCGCCATAATGGTGCGGGTGAAATGCTGGTATTTTCTGCGGCTGATTTTGAAGATTTTCGTGAGCCACGCCCAACGCCTGTCGATAGCATGGAAGATGAGCTGGAGCGCGTGGTGCGCCTGCTGGTAGAAAAACGCTGGCCTTTCCGCCTGCATGCGACCTATGACGAAAACATCAGCCGGGCACTGGATACCATTGAGCGTGTGAACCGCGATATTCCATTCAATAATCTGCACTGGTTTTTTGACCATGCAGAAACCATCAGCCCGCAAAACATTGACCGTGTCAGGGCTTTGGGCGGCGGTATCGCGATACAGCACCGCATGGCCTATCAGGGTGAATATTTCATAGAACGCTACGGCAGGCAGAAAGCTGCACATTCACCGCCGGTGCGGCGCATGCTTGATGCCGGTATTCCAGTCGGCGGTGGTACTGATGCCACCCGCGTCGCCAGCTACAACCCCTGGGTCAGCCTGGCATGGATGATCACTGGCAGGACCGTCGGTGGTACTAAGCTGTATCAGTCAGATAATCTGCTGGAGCGGGAAACCGCCTTGCGCCTGTGGACCACAGGCAGTGCCTGGTTTGCCAATGCAGATGGCAGACAGGGGCAGATCAAGGCCGGACAACTGGCGGACTTCATCGTGCCCTCAGCCGATCTGTTTGCCATTCCTGAAATGGACATCGCCAGCCTGGTGTCGCACCTGACCGTCGTGGGCGGCAAGGTAGTGCATGGTGACGACGTGTTTTCTGATCTCGCACCACCAATGCCGCGGGCAGCCAATGACTGGGCACCGACCAATGTCTTTGGTGGCTACTGGCGCGAACCGCTGGTGCAAAAAAACAAAACCGGTCATCTGCAAAAACCTGTACAGCATGCCAACTGCTGCGCGAAACCCTGCCAGGTTCATGGGCATGGCCATACGTCCAGCTGGCTCAATCCCGTGCCGGTATCGGATGAAAAAAGTTTTTGGGGCGCACTAGGTTGCGGGTGCTGGCTATGACACTGCCCTCTTCCATGCACACGCTGGCCCTGGCTATGCTGGCGAGTGTGTTCGCCTGGAGTGCCGCTGACAAACTGTTGCACTGGCAAGACGGGCTTGCTGAAGTCCGTGCACAACTGCCTTTTGCTCCTGTGATTTTATTATGCGGCACCGTGTTCCTGCAGGCTGCTGGCAGCTTGTGCTTGCTGGCAGCAGCCTTCTTTCCCGAGCAACCCTTGCTGCGTTATCTGGGCGGCTGGGCAGCGCTTGCCCTGGCTGGTTTCACCTGCATGGCAACGCTGCTGTTTCATGCTTTCTGGCGAGAAGCAAATGCCCGGGATAAGCGACGCACGCTGACCGTATTTCTGGAACACCTTGCTTTGGCCGGCGGCCTGTTGCTGGCAGTCACGCTTTTACTGACTACCTGATTCACTTACATTCACTGGATACGGACAGCCAATATGCCCGCCGACATTTCTTCTGCTACACCAGCAAGCAGCCCTGTACCGGTCTTTCATGCCTGGATGGCACCACTGCTGGCTCTGGTCGCCGCGTATATAGATACCCTGGGTTTCATTGCCCTGTTCGGGCTATTCACCGCCCATGTCACTGGCAACTTTGTCCTGATAGGTGCCGCCTTCGTACACGGTGGCAGTGGCATGACTTTAAAGTTCCTGGCTTTCCCGGCTTTCATCGCTGGTGTCTTGGCGGCCAAATGGACACACGGCTTTTTGAGCGCACGTGGCAGCACGAGGGTATTAAAAATCTTACTGGCGCTGGAAGCCCTGTTCCTGTTTGCCTTTGCCATGACAGGTATTTTGCTGCGGCCTGACCTGGATGCCAACCCCGGATACACTGCCATCGCCACCGGCATGCTGGGTGCGCTGGCGATGGGCTTGCAGAATGGCACCAGCCGCCTGAGTCTGTCCAGCCTGGTACCCACGACGGTCATGACCGGTAATGTGACACAGATCGTGATTGACCTCGTCGATGCCGCATCAGGTAACATTATTGCGCGCGAACGCATACGCCGCTTCATACCTGCGGTTGCAGGTTTTGTAGTAGGTGCGGTCGGCGGTGCCTTCGCTTACATCGGTCTGGGTTTTATGGCCGTCTTGCCCGTCATTGCAGTGTTGCTGGTGTTGATACGCCTTGCGGACCCGCGCCAGTAATCTGCGAGGATGATTTCCGGATGCTGATTGCAGACTACGGGCCACATTGCCTAGCCAGGCACGTCACCCTTGCGCGTCACTCTGCCAGAACCACCTATGGATTTGCTGATTTTTGGATCGCCGTAATAGCTGACATCACCAGAGCCGCCTATGCTGACATCCAGCCTGTCCCTGGCCCATACCTGGGCTGTGCCTGAACCACCTATCTTGATTTTGACGTTGCGCGCTTCCAGCCTGCCGGCTTTTATATCACCAGACCCACCAATCGTGCCAGCCACGTCATTAACATTGCCAGCAGCCACGAAATTGCCGCTGCCGCCTATGACCACACTCAGGCTGTCTGCCTGCAAGAGCTTGATCTGCACATCGCCTGAACCACCTATTTTGGTTTGCAATTCTTTGCTGGCCAATTTGTCAGTCCAGATCTTGCCTGAACCACTGACGGCGATCTTGTCCAGATTCTTGCAATACACCACGATATTCATGGTCCTGGTTTTAGGATAGGTGTTTTTGTCGGCATTGCGGATTTTCAGATGACCGCTTTCAACCACGGTTTCTACCAGCGACTGCAGATTGTCGTCAGTCTCTACCTGCACGCCTTCTTTATCGCCCTGGCGCAATTCCAGTCTGGCGGGCAAAGCCAGGTCTATGCCCGAGAAACCAGTGACGGCACGGTCTTGTTTCTGGATGTTGCCTGAACCTTCTACAGCCTTTCCTTTGAACCAGCCATCTGACCAGTCAGCGGCAGCAGGCAGGCTGGCCAATGCCAGCAAGGCGCCCAGGATGTAGCGGCGGGAAATCGGATTTTTCATCATAGTCTCCTTAATAATTGTTGCCTTGAGACTATCACTAATGAGCGAAGTTCCTGAAAAGGAAACTTATTTAGGCTGTGGCTTGGGTGCGCTATCGTTTTTTGCTGGCTGGGTTTTCAAGGGTTTGATGGTCACTACCTTGCCCTTGCTTTTGCATGGATTGTCTGACCAGACCACACGGCCATCAACTTCACAACGAAATACGGGTGTTTGTGCTAAAGCCAGGACAGGAAACAACAGGGGTAATACAAGGAGGAGAGATTTTTTCATGAACCGCTTAGTGAGGAAATACGACCATGATTATACCCTGCATTCTGTTTTCTTTTTTACATCTCCATGACATTTACCGCAGCTTCTTGAAAACCGCTTATGATGCGCTGCACGATGAACAATTACTCCGCCATGGAACGTTTGTCCGGCCTGGCGGTCTCAACTCTTTTTCTCAGGAGACTTTGTATGAAACAATTTCTGCTCGCCATGAGCCTGATCACAGGTTTGGCATCCAGCCAGGCAGTGCTGGCCGATGATGCCTTGAAGGCTGCCATTGCCGGACAACAACGCACGCCAGCCAATGCCGTACGCGACAGTGCGCGTCATCCGTATGAAACTCTGACTTTCTTTGGCATCAAACCAAATATGACAGTGGTTGAACTGTCGCCTGGCGGTGGCTGGTACACAGAAATTTTGGCGCCGTATCTGCGCGACAATGGCAAGATGATTGCTGCGCTGGGCGACCCCGCTGTCAGCAAAGGTGCTGCCAGCTTCAAGCAAAAACTGGATGCCAACCCGGCCATCTATGGCAAAGTACAGATGGGTGTGTTTGCCCCCCCTGCCAAACTGGAATACGCGGCCAAGGGCAGCGTCGATATGATACTGACTTTCAGGAATATCCATAACTGGATAGGCAATGGTGAACCAGCGATGAAAGCCCTGTTCCAGAATGCCTATGACAGCCTGAAACCAGGCGGTGTATTTGGTGTAGTTGAGCATCGTCTGCCAAGCAGCAAGACGCAGGATGAGAAAGCCAGCACTGGCTATGTGCATGAAAGCTATGTCATCAAACTGGCTGAGAGCGTGGGCTTCAAACTCGCGGGGAAATCTGAAGTCAATGCCAACCCTAAAGACAATGCCGAGCATGAAAATGGTGTCTGGGCTTTGCCACCAACCTTTGCCAACAAGGACAAGGACAAAGCCAAGTACGAAGCCATAGGCGAGAGTGACAGGATGACACTGAAGTTCGTCAAGTCTTAAATCTTAAATAAGCGCCAAGCTGGCAAGTCTGGCGGTAACAGTTTATGATGGCTGTTACCGCCTTTTTTCTGGGAACCGCCATGTTCAGAAAATGCCTGCTGCTGATATTGTGCTGTACTGGCATGAGCGGATATGCCGCAGACAAATACATCGTTGATCAGGAACACACATACAGCAATTTTGAATACAAGCACTGGGGCTTGTCCTTGCAGCGCGGCCGTTTCGACAGGAATAGCGGCAGCATAGAACTGGATATGGAGAACAAGACCGGTAGCCTGCAGATTGCCATAGAGGCAGACTCCATCAATAGCGGTTCAGATACATTCAATAATATCCTGCGCTCGGCCAGTTTTTTCAATGCAGAGAAATACCCAAAAATCTTTTTTCAATCGAACAAGCTGGTCTTTAATGAAGACAAACTGGTGCAGGTGGAGGGTGACCTGACCATCAAGGATGTCACCCGCAAGGTAACGGTAGATATCACCCAGTTTGAATGCCGTTTCATGATCCTGTATCTGAAGCGTGCCTGCGGCGCGAATGGCAATACCAAGATACTGCGCAGCGATTATGGTGTGGGCCGCTATGTACCGTTTGTCAGCGATGAAGTGACTTTGTCGTTCAGTGTTGAGGCGATCAAAGAGTAGGTCTGTCAGGTATAGCGGATGACGATGGCACCCGCTACCGCCAGCAAAATAGCCGTCAGCCGCCGGGCTGAGATTTTTTCATGCAGTACCCAGGCCGCAATCGCGGTGGCAAACAGTATCGAGGTTTCACGCAGGGCAGCAATGGCGGCCACAGGTGCCAGGGTCATGGCCCACAATGCCAGCCCATATGAAGCGACTGAAGCAGTACCACCAGCCACACCAAGAAAATATTTACCCCTGATGTAAGCAAAAAATACCTGCCTGTCCCTGAGCATGACGATGGCCAACAACACCAGTGCAGTCAGCAAAAAAATCCACATGGTATAGGCAGCAGGTGCACCAGACTTACGCACACCTATGCCATCAACAACGGTATATCCGGCAATGAAACAGGCATTCAGCAAGGCAAAACCACGGCTTGCCAATGCCTGGGATTTGTCACTTGCGCTGGTCTGACCAGACAGGCTTAAACCCAGTATGCCCAGCACCAGCATACCCAGTCCCAGCCAGCGCAAGGTGGGTACAGCTTCACCAATCACACTGCCACTGACCAGGGCCACCAGCAAAGGCGCGGTGCCACGCATCAGAGGATAAGCCTGGCTCATGTCACCATGCCGGTAGGCTGCTGCCAGCAAATAGAAATACACCACTTGCAAGGCTACCGAAGCCAGCATGAACATCCAGCTGTCCTCATCTGGCTGGCTTACAAAAGGCAACACTAACGCACAAACCAGGCCGGCACCAGAGGTCACCAATACTGTATTAAAGTATTTGTTTGTGCCAACCTTGATCGCTGCATTCCAGGCGGCATGCAGGAAGGCGGCGAACAAGACAATAGCGACAACTAGGCTTGACATGAAAATTCAAGCAAGCTGAGTAGTCGATAGCTTGGGTCAAAACACATACGCAAACATTTCATCTATATGGGATGAGGGGCATTGTAAACCAACATCGTTTGCGGTGAATTACTGAAGATGCGCTCTGCATTTAGAACTCTAACGCAGAACGACGATATTCAACTTGCCCCCGTCCAGATTACTATTGGCATTTTCATGACCAGTAAATTTCAATTGTCCGGCCTTTTCGTCCCACTCCATGGCAGAGCCATCATAAGGGTTACGCAATGCAGCTGGTGCACTGGCAAGGTATGCTGGTATGTCGGCATCAGGAATTTTTTTGCGCAAGATATCGGCTTGCAAACTGACCATGCGTAAATAGGCGTCGGTATCTCTGCTTCTATCAATATAGGTTCCAGCATAATCTGGCACACCTATTTGCATCAGCATTTTTCCTGCAGGGTTATAGGCATGATTGAGGTAATAAGTAATACCGCTACCGCTTAACTCTTGATTCAAGCTGATTAAACGATTTTTTGTGTTGCTCGCATCAGAAGATGGATTTTTTGCCGCAGCGATGATCAATGCCCAGTTCCTGGCAACCATATTGGATGTTGCATTGGGCTGGAAAGTGAGTTCACCCGGCAAATTCAAAGGCCAGGGAGGATTATCTGATTTATCTTTCGTCAACGCCAGGCTGGCACGCAAATGCTGGGAAAAATTCACCTGCACTCCAGCCTCATACAAGTACGGGCGCTCGAGACTTTTCTCCTCCTCAGTCATGGGTCGCACCAGACTGGTGATACGTTCTGCATATTGTTCCAGCAGCGCCGGATACAGCACCAACAGTTCACTTACTGTACGCGCCTGCTTGCGTATCGCCGCCTGCAGCACCATTTTAGAAATCAGGCTGGAACTGTTTTTCAACATCAACCTGAGATAAGAGTCATTGCTTTCCAGCAGTTGCAAACCGGCATCCAGTTTGCCGTCTGCGACATCAAAACTGGCTTGCGTCAATAACAAATCTATTGCATGGCTTAAGTTGATGTAGGCTGGTAATTTTGCATTGAAAGACGGTATGAGATGTTCTTCATAATTCCCCATTTTTCGCATCAATGCATAACGCTGTGCCAGCAACAGATTATTGGTTATTTGCGTAGTTAGTTCAGCGCGTTTCTCCAAATCCAGCTTGACGCAGTTTTGTATGGTTTTCCTGCAGCGATTATTGTTCCAGCTAAACTTTACATATTCCCCCCTGTGCTCGGGGTGGTGCTGGCTTTCATAAGCGGCTTTATCTTTTTGGTATAAGGCCTGTTCAGCCTTGATACTCTCTATGCCAGTTTTTAGTAGATCGCTACCCAAAGGAGCATTCATTGCCTCCATGATATAAAAACCATTCTGCGCATCGGGCACACGGTATTGCTGGTCATGCAGAAAAGCTTGCGCTTCTGGATTCAAGGCTTCGTCTTTCCAGTTGATGACGGCAAGTGCCGCCACCAACAATACAATAATCAATAGGATAGCCAGGAAAATTCTCAGCGCCCAGCGTCCCACCGTTTTCAGTTTTTGGAAATGAGCCGGATTGAATTGTCCGTTATTACCAGCAAGCGCGTTTGACATAGATGATTTTCGAGTGGGTTAATCAAGGCGCTTATCAAGACATTTATCAAGACATTTAGACGAATACCAGATTCTGAACAGAGCTAAGCATATACAAACCACGTGCGGATTATCTTTATCTCATTGCACTTCGTCCACGGTTAAATTGTAAAATAAATACCGTTTAATTGAGCATAGCTGTTTTTTTAAAAAAACATACCCCCAATCCTCTATGAGCATGTCGCCACTTTTACGCAGCGCCCTCCCGGATGATTATGCAGTCATCGCCACCTGGATAAACAATATACAGGCCTGTGCCCGCTGGGCGGGCCCGCAGTTACCCTTTCCATTTGCCAGTGCTGACTTGCCGGCCTTGCTGGCAAAGCCACAGGCGCAAGACCTGGTTCTGATTGATGTGAACAAGGATGTGGTCGGATTTGCCCAATTCTGGCAACGGGACGAGCGCCGCACGCACCTGGGCCGTATCATCGTTTCCCCTGCAGCACGCGGTTTGGGTTATGGCAGGGTATTGTGTGAGCAATTGATGCGACGTGCCATAGCCGAGACTGGTTCATCAGTGCTCAGTTTGCGGGTATATCGTGATAATGAAGGGGCGCTGCATTTGTACTGCCAACTGGGATTTGTGGCTGTCGAGAATGATTCAAATGAAGAAGTGCTGGCCATGGAATACCAGGTTTGAAGAGTAAGAGGCCAGCAATCGCTGGCTCTCTTGCTCCTGCCTGACCTGTCTTAGCCAGCGTAAGTGAAAGTATCCACACTGGTGGTATAACTGGAACTGGTGACGGTACTGACATACACATATTCACCCTTGGCCTGCGCCGGTGTCACGGTAATGAGCATGTAGCCGCGACGGTAGGTGTCGATGTAAGTGATGTCATCGACCAGCGCCTTGATGGTACCTGCGAGTGTCGCAGGCGGCACTACTGAGGGAGGGAATACACCTTCAAAACCGGACGAAGTAACCGACATGCCGGCAAATTCTGCACCCACCTGCGTACCATCCGCCAGGGTCAGTTTATTGAACCAGGCATTGTGGCTATCGCCTGACAAAACCAGGAATTTTTTGCCTGCCGTTTTCAGTTTCGCGGCGGAGTTAAAGACGGTATCACGGGCATTCGGATAACCTTCCCAGTTATCGAAGTTGTAGGAAATTTTTGGGTTTTTCAAAGGATCCAGCAAATCTTTTTGCGCCTGTGTCTGTGCCGCTGCCGGCGTTGCCTTGGCAGTCAGGTAAGCAGTCACTGAATCTGCGCTCAGATTGGAAACCAGTGTCGATGCCGGCAACTGCACACGGCCCATGACAGTCTGGTTACCCAGTACCTGCCAGGTTGCCTTGGACGATGTCATTTGTGTATCCAGCCAGGCTTGCTGCGTGGTGCCCAATAATTGCTTGTTCTTGTTGAAGGCGTAGGGCAAGAACTTGGGATCAGCCACATCACGGCCTTGCGCATCCAGCATGCGGTCTGGTGCCTGTTCACGGCCTATTATGCGGGTATCGAGCATGTGCAGCGACAACAGATTGCCAAAGTCAAACGAGCGGTAGATTTTCAGCAAATTGGCAGAATCTGGCGAGCGTATCGGCATCCATTCATGATAAACCTGGCTGGCCGCTGCCTTGCGTGCTGCCCAGGTGCCCTGCGTAGCAGGATTATGATTTTCTGCACTATCCATCCAGGCATTGTTGGCAAACTCATGATCATCCCAGATGGCGATCATAGGCATGCGTGCATGCAGGGCTTTCAGGTAAGGATCAGCCTTGTGCAGGGCATGACGTGCGCGGTAATCAGCGACGGTGACAATCTCACTGGCGGGTGCAGAAACACGGCCTGCAACTTGCGACGCAGCTGGTGGATAAACACCATCCTTGTATTCATAAATATAATCACCCAGATGCAGGGCGAACTGCGCACCGGAAGAGATTGCACTGTCATAGGCATTGAAGTAACCGGCAGGATAATCACTGCAAGAGAACACCGCCAGCTTGACCTGATCGACATTGCCAACTGGCAGGGTACGGGTGCGGCCTACGGCCGAAACGCTATTATTTGGTGCGACGAAGCGATAGTAGTATTCTGTATTTGCAGCCAGGCCAGTCGCATCAACCTTGGCAGTAAAGCCTGTCGCTGCACTTGCTGTCGTCCTGCCCGAGAACAGCACGCTGGAAAAACTGGCATCTGCTGCCATTTGCCAGGTCAGATCAACACTGGCATCGGTCGATATCTTTGCATGCGTCCACAAGATCACGCGGTCTGCCAGAGGATCGCCGCTGGCAACGCCATAATTAAAGGCAGCCATCTCGCCATTCAGCTCTGGAGAGGAGCCACCACAGGCAGTCAAAACACCGCCAGATGCCATAACAGCTGCAACGGAAGACATCTTGATGACAAAGCCGCGTCTGGCGATATTTGCTGGCGCTTTTGAATTTTTCTTCTGATCGTTTTGCATCTGGCTACTCCCCTGGAAAATGAGAGATAGTAGGGCCGCCTTGTGTCAGGGATATGACGCTGGCCGGACTTGTTCAAGGAAAGTCTAGAGGGTAGCCTCTAGCGAGACAACAAGTGCCAGCGCACACTTGCAGAAAACTGGGCATAATGGGTTTCCCAATTTCCTACACTGCGAGGCTGCCATGATAGAAGTCCACCACTTAAAAGAATCACGCTCACGCCGTATTACCTGGTTGCTGGAAGAACTGGGGCTGGATTACACCGTCATCTCTTACGACCGTGATCCCAAGACCCGTCTGGCACCGCCGGAACTGCAAAAGATACACCCGCTGGGCAAGGCGCCTGTCGTGCGTGACAAGGATCAGACCCTGATCGAATCAGGTGCCATCATCGACTACCTGATACGCACCTATGGCAATGGCCGCCTGGCACCTGCCATGGGCACGACTGACTACAACCGCTATGTGCAGTTCCTGCACTATGCTGAAGGTTCAGCCATGTTGCCGCTACTGTTGAAGTTGTATGTAGGTCGCCTGGGTGACGCCGGTGCACCATTGCATCCACGTATCAACGGCGAAATCGCCAACCATTTCAGCTACCTGAATGCTGAGCTGGAAGACCGTGATTACTTCGTTGGCGACAGCCTGACGGGTGCCGACATACAATTGTCTTTCGCCGTACAGTCAGCCGTGCGCGGTGCTGGCTGTGAAGCCTTCCCCAACCTGACCCGCTTTGTCGATATGGTAGCGGCTCGTCCTGCCTATCAAAAAGCAGTAGAGAAATATAGCGAGTAATCGCTTTAGATGCAGTTCGTGGATTGACAGCTACGATTGCATGCTCTATCTTCGCAATGCGGCGGACCCTGCAAGCTGGCGCTCAGACGCAAGTCCATAGTGCCTCTGCGGGGTTACCCCGTGGGATAAATTTACCTGGTATTTCATCGCGTGAGCCGCCCTGCATTCCATGCAGACTGGCTCACACTACACGAGACTGGTTGCAGGCTCTCCGCCGCCCCGCTGCCGACGATCATACACCACTGCCTTCACTCATGGACAATCCCAAACAGGTCGCCTTAGCCATTGCCGATGCCTTATTGGCAGGTGAATGCAGCCATATCGCCCTGATGAAAAACATGAGCTGGGTATTGGGCAGGAAATGGCCGTGGATACCATCGCTGTGTCAAAAAATTGAACAGCATGCTGGCCCGCATTTTTATCATTACAGCCGCCATGAAATGGCAGCCTTGATACTGGACGATCATGGCTACTCCAGTGCCTGGCGCGACGGGGAAAAACCGCAAATCAAACAGTATTGCCTGCAGCCAGCGATCGCCCCTGAAAAACCGGCATGGCTGCAAGCCCTGGCTTTACCTGAATTTAATAACTCCGCTGATTTGGCCAAACACCTGAACCTGACTGTCAATGAACTGGCCTGGTTTGCGGATCAATGGCGACAGGATGCGCAGGCAGCACCACAACTCGGACACTATCATTACCGCTGGCTGGAAAAAGCAAGCGGCGGCTGGCGCTTGCTGGAAATACCCAAGTCGCGCCTGCGCCATATACAAAGAAAAATCCTGCAACAGATATTGAACAAGGTGCCGCCACATGCGGCAGCGCAGGCATTTCAACATGGCCGCTCGAGCATCAGCCATGCGACACAACACACGGGGAAACGTGTCGTGGTCAGGCTGGATTTGAAGGATTTTTTTACGAGCATCCCAGGTTCACGCCTGCATGCCCTGTTCACCAAACTGGGCTATCCAGAAAAAGTGGCGGGTACGCTGGCACGTCTGTGCAGCAACCGCACACCCACTGCTATCGTCAAAGACAAAACCCGCTGTCCATTTGCTCAAGTCAGCTCTGCTCATCTATTGCGCAGCCCACATCTGCCACAGGGTGCAGCGACCTCCCCTGCCCTCGCCAATCTATGTGCTTACCGTCTCGATATACGCCTGCAAGCTTTGGCGGATAGCATGCAGGCCAGTTATAGTCGCTATGCAGATGACCTGACATTTTCTGGTGATGAAGAATTTGAGCAAAGCCTGCAGCGTTTTATCCCACAGGTGGCGACCATCGTGCTGGAAGAAGGTTTTGTATTGAATTACAAAAAGACCCGCATCATGCGGGCCTCAACCAGACAGCAAGTCACCGGCATCGTCGTCAACAACCACTGCAATATCAAACGCAGCGATTTTGATACCCTGAAAGCCATACTGACCAACTGCCTGCGCCACAATCCAGCGTCGCAAAACCGTGAAGGACATGCCAATTTTCGCGCTCATCTGGCAGGCAAGCTTGCCTATATGCGCATGATCAATCCGGCGCGCACGGCAAAGCTACAAACCCTGTTTGAGCAGATTAACTGGTCAGACACACCAGTTATGACTTGACTTTGGCTTAACGACGGATTGCCGCCCAAGCCAGCATCGTCCATCCCGCCAGAAAAGCCACCCCACCTATGGGTGTAATCGCCCCCAGTATGCGTATGCCAGTCAATGCCAGCGCATACAGGCTGCCACTGAAAATAATAATCCCGGCCAGCATGGCCCAGGCCGCCTTGCGCAACAGGGCATTATCCTGCTGCTGCAACATGATGCCCAGCGCCAGCATGCCCAGGCCATGCACCATCTGGTAAGTCACTGCCGTTTGCCAGATAGCCAGCATGTCGGCACTCAGCATTTGCTTCAAGCCATGTGCACCAAAGGCACCGGCAGCCACGCCTATGAACATGAGGATGGCGGCAGTAGCGATGAAAGAACGTGCTTGCATATCGGCGGCAGGAAATTGGATGAAAACAGCATTGTAAGGCAAGGCGCAAAAAAAGAAATTTTTGCGCGCATGGTACTTCTCACAGAATGCATGGATAATTGTATTCCACTCACATCAGCGATTCGTCCATATTTTCATTTTATGCAGGTAAGAGCATGACAAGTTTTTCTGGTATTTTGATTTTCAGCCTATTGTTTGGCAGCTTGCACCAGACTGTATCTGCGCAAACCATAGAAAGCATCCCTTTAGGTGTGCAAGAAGTAGAAAATACTACGGTGGAAGAGTATGGCAAAACTTATTTTGGTGCTGAAAAAGGCAGTATCAAATCCTGGCAAGTTTTATTGTGGGATGGTGAAAAATTATCCTGCAGCCCTTTCCAGGGTTTCCGCAAGAAGGCGTTGCCATTTAACTGGGACAGACAAGATGCAAAAAACTTTCTCATAGAACCTGTCGTTCCTGAATCAGCCTTATTCATACTCAAAGGCTTAGGTACTACACCAATCCAGAAAACAAGCGCGTTTTGCCAAAATGGGACAACGATAAAAGAAACCATCCGGGAGGGCTGGAAAAAAGCCGTCAGCCTCGACGCAAAAAAACTGGAGCTGCGTGCAGTTTACCAAAAGAGCGCCGATGCAAAAATCTTGCCAGGGTCAATGCAACTACTGATGAGTGTTCCCGGCAAACCCGATAGCATCATACTGGATCGTGCATTTGGCATGATTTTTAGTGAGCAGAAACTCATGTGGTATGGCGATCTCAATGGCGACGGACTACCAGACTTTTTGATACAGAGAACTTTAATCACGGGAGAAACCGACTACATTCTTTCTGTCAGCAACACCAACTGGCAATACACCGTGCTTGGCATCACTATTGATAGCGACAAGCCTGATATGGGATTCTCTTCCGGTGTCGGTGAGGCAGATTATCAGGAATCACAATTACTGAATTCACCACGGCCTTATCCGGTTTATACGCTGCCACAAACAACGGTCACTGCGTCTGGGCAAGAGAAGGCGCGCAAAATGGCGAAATCTGGTGCCATGACTGTCTCTGATTTATTGCTGGTTAACCGCACGGTAAGTGAAAATGCCAATGCAGACAGTGAGGAAGCACCCAAGATCTCGCTGCAACCAGCAAAAGCAGAAATCAAACGCGATCTGGTATTCAGCTTTGATGAAGAAAAATATCGCCTGCTAGTAGAAGAACTACCTGTATTCTGCGAACAAGTCCATGGCCCCGCCTACATTTCACAATTATATTATGGTGCCTACGGAGGCTGCCCACGCAGTCTGGTAATCAGTCTCTATCACAAAGGAAAACGTCAGGTCTTGTTGGTAGCCAAACCTTATCAGGAAGACCCCATGTCCGTGACGGCCGGAGACCTCGATGGCAGCGGCATCTTGTCCATCGCCCTGAGCTGGCAGCCTCACTATAATAACGGCATGTACAATCAGTGGAAAAAGACCAATGATGGGACGAGAATCATGAAACGCGTTTCGGTATTTCAATCACAGGGATGTTGAAATCATGATCAAAAAATTCTTGTGCCTGACTTTTTTCCTCTTTACAGCAACAAGTGCAGTTGCCCAGTCGCGTTACGCCATTATCGAAACGTCGGAAGGAAACATCAAAATAGAATTGAATGCCAGACAGTCGCCAAAAACAGTTGCTGCTTTTATTAAATATGTAAAGGCGGGAGTATACAAAAACAGCATCATTCATCGTGCCGTAAAAGATTTTTTGATACAAGGTGGTGAATTGGCAAAAGCAACTGAAAGTGGAGGGAATATATCCCTGCGAGCAGATTTTGCTCTGCCAATTTTTGCTCCAGAAGTAAAGAATGGCCTCAAAAATCAACGCGGCACAATAGCGATGTCCACAACCAAAGTAGGCAATAGAGTATCTGTGCCCACAGGTTTCTTTATTAACCTCAAGGACAATCAATTTCTTGACTATTACCTTTATGAGAAAGAGACCATGGTGCCTACCCTGGCGGGCCCACAGCTAGCTCCTGCGGGCACTGAGATCAGCGGCTATGCCGTATTTGGTCGTGTAGTTGAAGGTATGGCTGTCGCAGATCAGATCGCTCAAACTGCAGTTGAAGTACGTAACTCATACGAGCATATGCCCGTGCAGGAAATTGTGATCAAACAGATTCGCCTTAGCGATAAATAATGTTGACTACTAGCGAGTAGAAGCAAGAATTTTCTAATACGATTTTTAAAACCAGGCTAACAAACAAAACAGGTCGCCCGTGAGCGACCTGTTTTTTTGCGACTATCTTAGATCAAGCAATATCAGGCAGCTTTTTGCGCAGACTGTGCTGTATTGAATTCAGCAATCAGTGTTGCTTCCTTGGCCTTCGCGGCTTTGAAATGCCTTTCCTTGACATGACCATAACCGCGTATGTCTTCAGGGATGCTGGCAATCGCTACTGCCTTGGACAAATTATCTGCATTCAATAAAGGAAGCAACTTGTTCAAAGTTTGTTTGTACTCGACTGGCAAGGCACGTTCCATCCTGCGTTCTTCGGTGTAACCGAAAATATCAAAGGTACCGCCACGCAGGGACTTGAACTTGGCCATCAAACCGAATGCCTTCATCATCCATGGGCCAAACTGTTGCTTGATCAAATGACCCTTGTCATCACGCTTGGCCAGCAATGGCGGCGCGAGGTGGAAGTTGATGGCGTAGTCACCTTCAAACATGTCGGCAATTTTCTTTTGGAACTTGCCGTCAGTGTACAGACGTGCGACTTCATATTCGTCTTTGTAGGCCATCAGTTTGAACAGATATTTCGCGACCGCTTCAGTCAGGCGCAAAGGCTTGTTGCCATCGACGAGTTTGCTTTCTGCTGCTTTGACTTGCGCAACAAACTCCCTGTACTGGCTGGCATAAGCTGCATCCTGATAATCGGTCAGGAAAGCCACGCGCTTGTTGATGGTGTCATCCAGTGTCGGAGCGCGTTTCAGTTCTATGACTTGTGCCGGTGTCACCAGACGTTGTACAGCTGCCAGATCATGTGCAGCAAGGCGACCCCAGTTGAATGCCTGCTTGTTGAAGTCGATAGATACACCATTGAGTTCTATCGCACGCATCAAGGCGACTTCTTCCAGCGGTACCCAGCCTTTTTGCCAGGAATAGCCTAGGATGAACATATTGGTCGCAATGTTGTCACCCATCAGCGCAGTAGCAATTGACGCAGCATCGATCAGATCGACACGGTCAGCGCCACAGGCTTTGCGGATATCATTCTCTGCCGATTCAGCCGGGAATTGCCAGTTAGGATTCTTGATGAAGGTAGAAGTTGGCGAACCATTGGCATTGATGGCGGCGTGGGTACGGCCCTCCCCCATGCGTGACAAGGCATCCTTGCCAGCCGTCACGATCAGGTCACAGCCTATGACCAGATCAGCCATGCCTGTACCTACGCGTGTCGATTGTATATCGTCGGCCTTGTCAGCCAGGCGCACGTGTGACATCACCGCGCCGCCTTTTTGCGCCAAGCCTGTCATGTCCAGCACGGAACAGGCTTTGCCCTGCAAATGCGCCGCCATGGCCATGATCTGGCCTATGGTGATGACGCCAGTACCACCAACGCCAGTGACCAGTACGCCGAAAGGTGTTTTGGTATCAGGCAGGGCTGGATAAGGCAGGGCATTCACGTCGAGTGCATTGCCGGGTTCTATCTTGGTTTTTGCCGGTTTCTTGAGTTTGCCACCTTCTACGGTGACAAAGCTGGGGCAGAAACCTGTGACGCAGGAAAAATCCTTGTTGCAGGAAGACTGGTTGATCTGGCGCTTGCGGCCGAATTCGGTTTCCAGTGGCTCGACTGACAGGCAGTTCGATTGCACTGAGCAATCGCCACAACCTTCACACACAGCTTCATTGATGACTGCACGTTTGGCAGGGTCAGGGAAACCAGGTTTGCCATCCTTGTCGATTTTTTTCCTGCGGCGGCGTTTTTCAGAGGCGCAGGTCTGATCATAAATCATCGCAGAGACGCCCTTGGCCACGCGCAGTTCACGTTGCACGGCATCAAGCTCGCTACGGTGGCGCACGGTGACACCAGCAGCCCATGGATAATTCGCACCATATTTTTCTGGCTCGTCAGTGACGACGATGATAGGGCCTACGCCTTCAGCAGCGATCTGGCGCGAGATCATGCCTGGGTCCAGCGGGCCATCGAATTCCTGTCCACCTGTCATGGCGACAGCGTCATTGAACAGTATCTTGTAAGTGATATTGACTTCACCGGATACCGCAGCGCGTATCGCCAGCAAACCCGAGTGATAATAAGTACCATCACCCAGATTACAGAACACATGGTTCTCAGTCGTGAATGGTGCCTGGCCTACCCAGGTCACGCCTTCAGCGCCCATGTGGGTAAATGTAGAGGTTTCGCGGTCCATCCAGGTCACCATGTAATGGCAACCGATACCGGCCAGGGCACGGCTGCCCTCGGGTACTTTGGTGGAGGTGTTATGCGGGCAGCCGGAACAGAAATGCGGTACACGGTCTTTGTTAGGGTCAGGCTTGGAAACGGTATTGAGCATCGCTTCCTTGGCTTCCAGATAAGCCACGCGTTCTTTCACGCGTTGCTCTACCGGGTGACCGGCGAAGTAGCGGCTGATACGCGAGGCAATCGCACGGGCGATCTGTGCCGGGCTCAGTTCATAAGTCGCGGGCAGCAGCCATTCACCATGGCCAGAACCATGCAGGTTGCTCCACTCGCCACTGTCATCGAACTTGCCAACCACGCGTGGGCGGACTTTGTCTTCCCAGTTGTACAGCTCTTCTTTCAAAGCGTATTCAAGGATCTGGCGTTTTTCTTCAACCACCAGGATTTCTTCCAGGCCGGTAGCGAATTCGCGTACGCCTTCAGATTCCAGCGGCCAGGTCAGGCCTATCTTGTACAGGCGTATGCCTATGTCCTTGGCAACCTGTTCATCGATGCCCAGGTCGGCCAGTGACTGACGGGTGTCGAGGTAGGATTTACCGGCAGTGATGATGCCTATCCTGGCATGTGGGCTGTCCCAGATGATTTTATTGAGCTTGTTGGCACGCGCATAGGCCAGCGCCGCATACCATTTGTAGTTATTCATGCGGATTTCTTGCGCCAGCACCGGGTCTGGTGTGCGGATGTTCACACCATCGGCAGGCAAGACAAAATCTGCTGGAATGATAGGTCGCACGCGGTCTGGATCGATATCAACGACAGCACCGGATTCAACAATGTCAGTCACGCATTTCATCGATACCCACAGGCCGGTATAGCGCGACATGGCGATGCCGTGCAGGCCATAATCCAGATACTCTTGTACGGTAGATGGATACAACACCGGGATACCGCAGGCTTTGAGGATATGTTCACTCTGATGCGCTGCTGTGGAAGACTTGGCAGCATGGTCATCACCAGCCACGACCAGTACACCACCGTGTTTTGAAGTACCTGCCAGATTCGCATGCTTGAACACGTCACCACAACGATCTACACCCGGGCCCTTGCCGTACCACATGGCAAACACACCATCATATTTAGCGCCAGGGAACATATTCACCTGTTGCGTACCCCAGACTGTTGTAGCCGCCAGATCTTCATTCACGCCCGGGTGAAATTTGACGTGGTGTTTGGCCAGATGTTTTTTCGCCTTGGCAGCAGTCAGATCGACGTTACCCAGAGGTGAGCCACGATAACCGCTGATATAGCCGCCGGTATTGAGACCCGCTTTTTCATCGGCCTGGCGCTGCAACATCATCAGGCGTATCAGGGCCTGGGTGCCGGTCATGAAAGCGCGGCCGCGCTCCAGCGTGAATTTATCGTCGAGGGAAATATTGTTGTCGATCAGCGCCTGCTGCTCGGCTTTGTGGGGTGCATTCATGGGGTCTCCGTGCTTTTTTATCGTTTGGCAATGGTGTGCGCAACAAAACAGAATCACCTTGTGAGTGAATCATATACTTATTAGTGTAGCTTGGTATCGTAATGGGTATGCGATCTCAAGCTACCATGATACGGGTCGCACATTAACATGCTGTATTGCCAGTCCCAATGGACAGTACCTCACAAAAAGACCAGTACAGTATGACTGACACTTTCCCAAAGTGTACTGGCCGGTCTGGATACAATCAAAATTTTGCTTTTTATGTATTTGATTTCTATCGTATCAATGACTGGAATCTGGGAAAATAGGTTTTATTAAAAGCAGCCACAAGATAGACAGGGACTGCGCCGCAGGGGCAATTTTGCATCAGACCACAAAGGCAAGGAAAATCATGTCCGGGAACAAAGCAACACTGATAGATAAGATCATGTATCCCTGCACAGTCTTGATGAGCAAACTCAGTTTGCGCACCAAGTTACTGGGTATATTTATTATTTTGCTACTGCCTTTGTTGTTTTTTGCCAGCCTTTCCCTGAACCAGATACGAACTGATGCCATCAATGCCCACAGCGGCCTGGACGGTGTGGAGGCAAATGGCCTGATCATGAACGTAGTCATCCAGACCCAAAAGCACCGTGGCCAGGTCAATCTCAAGCTTGCCGGAGATAAGCTGGATGATGATCTGGCAAAAACCCGGACTGAGCTGAAAAACAGCCTGGCCCAGCTCGACCAGTTCTTGCTTAATCATGCAGACCTGGGCCTGCAAGGGCCGTGGAAAGCCAGTGCTGATGAACTGCAGCAACTGGCTGCAGGCCAGACTGCCACCAATGTCAAAGACAACGTCGCCCAGCACAGCCGCCTGATCAGGCAAAGCCTGCAATTCTCTGCCCTGCTCAGTGAAAAGACCGGCTTGCTGACGGATACCCAGAGCGCCAACTTTCTGTTGCTGGATATCTCCCTGCGCAAGTTACCTGTATGGATAGAACATGTGGCGCTGTTGCGCGGCCTGGGTGCCAGTTATATCAAGACAGGGTCTATGGAGTTCCCGGAAAAAGCGGGATTGATCTCGCGCCTTGATGCCTTGCAGGCAGCGATGAATGGGGTGACTGATCTCGATGAGGCGATGAAACGGGCTGGTGTTGATGTCAGCACTGCAGAACAGGCAGCCATCGAAGCAGCCCAGACCTTTGCCGCACTCGCCAGGAAAAACCTGCTGGCAGAAAGCATCAGTGGTGATGCCAGTGCCTATTTTGCCCAAGGCACGCAAGCCATAGAGAAAACCCTGGCATTACAGACCCAGATGCTGGCCAAACTGACAGGCATGTTAAGAGACCGCAGCAGCCAGATGGAGTTGTATCAAAACCTGGTCAGCCTGGGCACGGGGGTAATCGTCATCCTCAGTTGCTATCTGGCGCTGGGGTTTTACCGTGGCTTCATGTCTGCCCTGAACCAGGTCGGGCGCTCTGCCCATGCAGTAGCCGCTGGTGACCTGACCAATCATATACGCATCACCGGCAAGGATGAACTGGCAAAAACCGGTAACTTGCTCGATAGCATGAATGGCAACTTGTCCAGACTGGTGGCGAATGTGCGCAGCAATGCCAGCATGGTGGCGCAACTCGGTGAGGGCCTGGCGACCAATATCAATGACCTGACCGTCAGGACTGAGCAACAGGCATCAAGCCTGGAAGAAACATCGGCCAGCGTCGATGACCTCGCAGATACCGTCAAAAAGAATGCAGACAGTGCCAGGGCAGTCGATAACCTGGCAGCAAATCTGCGCCTGATCACAGAATCGACAGGTGACGACATGCGTGCTGCCGTCGATTCCATGAATGGCATACACCAGAGCGCCCGCAAGGTGCAGGAAATTGTCAGCCTTATCGATGGCATTTCTTTCCAGACCGATATCCTGGCCCTGAATGCGGCGGTGGAAGCCTCGCGCGCGGGTGAGCATGGCCGTGGCTTCGCCGTCGTTGCCAGCGAAGTGCGCAGTCTGGCGCAGCGTAGCGCTGATTCTGCCCGCCAGATCAGGCGCCTGATTGATGATTCTGTGCACAGGGTGGATCAGGGTGTGAACCAGATCAGCAATGTCAACCAGACCCTGAGCGAGATAGTCACCGGCATCCGTGACCTGGCAAATAACATCAATGCCATCTCTGTGGCATCAAGCGAGCAAAGCAATGGCCTGTCACAAATCTCAGAAGCCTTGCGCCATCTGGATGATATTACACAAAGCAATGCGCAGATGGCGGAGCAGGCCAAACATGCTTCCATCAGTCTTGACGAGCGTGCCCACGCATTAACCAGGTCAGTCTCGGCCTTCAAACTGCTGCAAGGAACGGCAGATGAAGCCTATGCCCTGGTCAAAAAAGCTGTGCCTCTTTACCATTCCAGGGGCAGGTCTGCCCTGCAAATCATCACAGCCGATGCTGAAAAGCAGTATGCAGACCGCGACATGTATGTGTTTGCCTTTGACCGTCATGGTCAATATCTGGCTTTTGCAGGTAATGCCGCCAAACTCAAGGTCAACCTGTTTCATGTCGATGGCCTGGATGGCCGCAAGCTTGTCAGTGATGCATTTTCCCTCCCCGCAACTGGCGGCTGGGTCAGTTACACCATTGTCAATCCCGTCTCCAAAAAGACGGAAGCAAAGATCTCTTATATAGAGGCAGTAGAGGATAATCTGGTGCTTGGCTGTGGCGTGTATCAGGTTGAGTAAGGCATGGAATGCCATGACCTGTGCTGTCTGAGGCTATAATCGCAGCATGAAACTCAAATTCACCAAAATGCATGGCGCTGGTAATGATTTTGTCGTTATCGATGCGATTAACCAGCACATCAATTTCACTCCTGCCCAGTGGCGGCTGATTGCTGACCGCCGCTTTGGCATAGGGGCAGACCAGATCCTGGTGGTAGAACGACCAGAAAGCCAGGACGTCGATTTTCGCTACCGTATCTATAACGCCGATGGTGGCGAAGTCGAACAATGTGGCAATGGCTCGCGCGCTTTCGTGCAGTTTGTCATCGAAAAAGGCCTGACCGACAAATCGACCATACGTGTGCAGACCATGTCCGGCATCATAGAGCCGCGCATGGGGGCAGATGGCAAAATCACGGTCAATATGGGCGCACCCATACTGGAAGCAGCGCAGGTACCATTCAATGCCGAAGGTCTGGAGTCCAGGCCTGAAGGACATGACAGCTTGTGGCCACTGGACATCAATGGCAAACAGGTCTGGATTTCTGCCATTTCCATGGGTAATCCGCATGCAGTGCAGGTGGTAGCCTCGGTCGATGACTTCCCGGTCGCTGCTGATGGCCCGCTGATAGAGCATCACCCTCGCTTCCCGCGCCGCGTCAATGCTGGCTTCATGGAGGTTGTGGATCGCCAGCACATACGCCTGCGCGTGTTTGAACGCGGTGCCGGAGAAACCCTGGCCTGTGGTACCGGTGCCTGTGCCGCTGCTGTAGCTGGCCTGCGCCGGGGCTTGCTGGATAGCCCGGTACGTGTCAGCATGCGCGGTGGTGAACTTTCGATCGCCTGGGAGGGTGAAGGCCAGCCAGTATTCCTCAGCGGTCCGGCAGTGACCGTCTTTGAAGGCGAAATTAATTTAACAGAAACATAATGAATTCCACTGATATCGCCACCTACCTGATACAGCATCCGCATTTTTTTGAAGAACATGCAGAATTGCTGGGTTCCATCAAACTGACCAGCCCTGTCATGGGGCGTGCCATTTCCTTGCAGGAAAGGCAAATGGAAGTCGTACGCGAAAAATATCGCAGCCTGGAATTGCGCATGGCAGACTTGCTGCGCATCGCCGAAGAAAACCATGACATCAGCCAAAAGTTCCAGAGCTGGACGCGCGCGCTGCTGCTGGCCCGCAATGACGTCGATTTACCCCATGTACTGACCCAGGGTTTGCAGGATATCTTCGACCTGCCGCATGCGACCCTGCGCCTGTGGGGTGTGGCTGAGGATTTTGCCCATACCTGGTTTGCCAGCAGCACCAGCGATGATGCACAGTTGTTTGCCAAGGGCCTGACCACGCCTTATTGTGGCAAGAACCATGATTTTGAAGCGGCAGGCTGGATAGAGACAGAGCAGCCGGTTGAATCACTGGCCATGCTGCCTTTGCGTTTGTCTGGTAATGGTCCGACTTTTGGTTTGCTGGTACTGGGTTCACCCGACCCCAACCGCTATACCAAGGACATGGCAACAGATTTCCTCAGCAAGATTGCAGATACCAGCAGTGCTGCACTGAGCTGCCTGGTGGATATTTAGCCCAGATTAAGCATGACATGAATACGCAAGACGATTATCTGAGTCTTTATCTGGAAGTCTTGCGTAGTCAAAGACAATTATCGCAACACACGCTGGACAGTTACCTGCTGGATTTACGCGAGCTCATCAAGCTCGCAGAACAGGCCGGGAAAACCGACCTGGCCAGCCTGACTACCCATCACATACGCCGCTTCGCTGCCCAAATGCATGCTGATGGACAAAACGCCCGCAGCATTGCCCGCAAACTGTCGAGCTGGCGTGGCTTTTACCGCTGGCTGACAGAAGAACGCGATCTGGCCGCTAATCCGGTTGAAGGCGTGCGCGCTCCCAAGAAAAGCAAACCTCTGCCCAAAGCCCTGGGGGCAGATGATGCGGTGCGCCTGGTAGCCCACAAGGGCGGTGACCAGCCTACTGCGCGCGCCAACCGTGCGATGTTCGAGCTCCTGTATTCCAGTGGTTTACGGGTATCTGAGCTTGCAAGCCTGGATGTCGCGGCTGTCACAGAATCAGGCTATAGCTCGGCGGGCTGGGTAGATATGCAGGAAGCCGAAGTCCGCGTCACCGGCAAAGGCGGCAAGCAACGCATAGTCCCGGTAGGCAAACCCGCGCTGGATGCCTTGCATGACTGGCTGGCGATAAGGGCAACCCTGGTCAAGGCTGACCCGCACCCGCTGTTTTTAACAGAACGCGGCACCCGCATTTCCACTCGCCTGATACAACTGCGCCTGAAAGCACATGCGCAAAGCCTGGATATCCCGGCTAATGTGCATCCACACATGTTGCGGCACTCATTTGCCTCACATGTCTTGCAATCTTCCGGTGATTTGCGCGCCGTCCAGGAAATGCTGGGCCACAGCTCTATCGCAGCAACCCAGGTGTATACTTCTCTCGATTTCCAGCATCTGGCCAAGGTCTATGACCAGACGCATCCACGTGCCAAGAAATAAGCGGTAATTAGCTTAACGTAACACCATTTCTACACGCCTGTTTTTGGCACGGCCAGCATCTGCAGCATTGGAAGCACGCGGTGCCAGTGGGCCTACGCCTTTGGCGATCAGACGCGCATCGGCAATGCCATAACCCTTGAGTGCGTCAACCACAGCCTGGGCCCGCTTGCCAGATAAAGTCATATTGTAGTCAAGCACGCCCTGGGTGTCGGTATGGCCGACGATATACACTGCTGCGGTATTGGCTTTCAGGTATTTGGCCATCTCATCAAGCTGAGGTTTGGATTCTGGCTTGATGACGGCTTTGTCAGTATCAAAATACAGACCATAGAAACTGACTGCACCATTCGCTGCCAGTTCCTTGCTGATGGCGTCGGCATCAACGGTGACTATATTCTGTTCCATGGCTTTTGGTTCCAGCACTTCTACCAGCACAGTAACCCTGTCATTGAGGCTTTCACTCAGGTCCCCCATGCTGCCACCAGAATTGAGTGCAGCATACACCCCTACATAAGTCGTCGCTGCACCAGTTCCCTTTTGCAGCAGTGCATAACGGATGTCCTTGGCGCCATCGAAAACTCCCTGAACATAGCGATTCCGATTTACATCATAACCCTCGCCCTGCACATGGGTACGTTTCTCATTCCAGTTGTATTTCAGGCTCTTGAAGGATGGGCCGCAGCTATCGTTATCACATTGGAATATGGGTTTGAAGCCTTTGCTGCCGAGGCTATCACTAAAATTACGGAACACTTCCAGCGAAGACCGTCCTTTGGGAGAAACATAGACAGTACGCGTCAGCGCCCCCTCAGCTTTTTGTACCTTGGAAAATTTCTTGTTGCTGCTGTAATCTGGCTCAGTCGCCGAGCCAGCCGCAAAGGCAATTTCATCATAGGCTTTTTGCGTCTGCAGCAAAATACTGGAGCCCTGGTAACGCCCGGTCATGGGATGGTCCTTGGCATTCGGTGCATCCGTCGTCAATACTTTTTCATAGGCAGGGTTGACGGCGGCCAACACCATGGAACTGGCAAACAAGGAAAGGACCAGCAAGGATGACTTCAGCGTATCGTGCATGATATTCCAGGCTCCTGAGAAATGACATTTTCTACAATAGCTTGTTAATGTAGCACAGGACTTTTCTGGAAAGTGGGTAGTGATACCTGCCAGCAAACTTAGTTACAAATTCAGCGCCAGAAAAAGAAAAAGCAGCGAATCCGCTGCTTTTCCTGATTCAACAACAAGGCTCTTTTTTATGCTTTAGCCAGCTTGACACTGCTGACATCCGCTGTCAGGTAACCAACTGCAGATGCGAAACGGTCTTTGTAGTTGGCGCGTACCAATGGGTCCAGCGTCGGCTTGACGATGGAGTGAATCGCCAGCCAGTCACCTGCGTGCTGGAAGTTGCTGGTGATGTAAGTCCAGCCATTCAGGTCATCGACGACTGACAAGCCAGTAGCTTCAGCGCCCGAAGGCATGGAGGCAATACGTGACAACTTCTTGGTATCGACGTTATAAGCCCACAAGAAGTTATTCACGTGGTAGCTGCTGTCTTCACCAATGAACAGGGTACGCAGTTTTTCTGAGAACTTCAGATTGTCAGGTGCACCGATCTTGTCTGGATTAGCCAGGTTACCCAAGGCATCGGCAGCGATATCCTCACCGATCAGCAGGGTCTTGGTGACTGTTGGTACCCAGTCGCTGTTGATGGCGGCACCAGCGGTATCTTTCTGGCCGCCAGCCAGTGTGTGTGCCAATACTGCACCGGCATTCACTGCTTTTTCCAGCGTCACGCCAAAAGCTTCATTCCAGGCGGCATTGCCACGCACCATGGAGCTTTGCATGTTTTGCAAAGCGGAGTAAGCGATCTTGTCCTTGGCATTGACTGTCGTGCCTTCAAGCTTGGTCAGGGCCATGCTGCCACCCATGTAAGCTGCGTAGCGGTGGGTTTCCAGGAAGGCTGCTGCTTTTTCCATGCCTGGTTTGATCTTGATCCACTGCACTTTACCACTGTAGTAAATCTTGGTGAAGCTCGCATCTTTAGGATCGGCTGTTGCCACTTCCATGATGTCGGCAGGCTTGAGAGTATTTGCCATGGCTTCGATTTCTGCACTGGTGGCAGAGCCGAGCTTGATCCAGGTCAGAGCAGCACCGGCAGCAGCTGGGTCGATAGAGAAACCGGCACCGATTTTGGCAACATACAGTGAACCGGAAGACAGGTCTTTTTCTTTGTCGGCCACGAAAATGAAGATAGCACCGTTAGTGGCATCATCACCCATCAGTGCAGTACGGTTGTCAGGCATGACTTGTACCAGCTCATGTGACAGGCGGCCCATGCAGTAATGTTTTTTCGCTGTACCAGTACCGTCAGGATTGACAGTGATTTCTGGCATGTGGCCATAGTGGTAAGGGTTAGCCTTATTCTCGTCACCAAACAAGTTCGTGCTATAGGCCTTGAACTGGGTGTTAGTGGAGATAGTGAATGCATCAGGCTCGTATTCTTCACTGGACAGATGAGTGCCCCAAGGGGACAAGCTCGCACCGCAAGTGATCCACAGACCATTGACCTTGGACATATCAACATTGTGATATTTCACCAGGCTCAGTTTGCCGGTAGCCTGGTCTTGATCCAGTGTCAGTACGGCGATAGGGGAAGGCAGTTTGCCATACATATCGGTCGTGCCATCCTGCGCCCAGGTCGTGTATTCAAACTGCACAACAGCGAATACTGCCTTGCCTTTGATACCTGTGACTGTCGGGTTTGCTACTGACAGCAGGGATGTACCGTCAGGAGAATCAGAGAAGAACTGGCGTTCTTTGCCTGGCACTGTTTTGTCGATGATAGGTTTGTTATTGATATCGTAGTAGCCGCCCGCCAGGATAGTACCGCCGCTGCCATTTGGCACCAGGTCACCAGTCAGGAAGAAAGGCTGGTAAGCCAGCTTGAAAGTTTGCGAACTGTTGTCGCTGAAGTTGACGCTCAGTGTCGAACCCACAGTCGTGGTCGCCATTGCTGCTGCGTTTGCCAGAGATGGTGCTGGCATCGCAGTAAATTCTGCGCCAACAAAATTCGCTGCGACTGGCGTTACCGTCGCAGGAGTCGCTGCTGTCGAGCTACCGCCACATGCACTCAGCAATGAGGCCGTGGAAAATGCGCCCAGCGGCAGCAAAGGAGCGCCTGCGAGGAATTTAAGTGCCTGACGGCGACCGGCTTGAGGTTGATCTGACATGATTCGAATTCCAAAAGTTGATTGCGACAAAATGAGCCAACCGGAGACTACTGGTCACCAATTGCGCGCCTGAATTTGCGATTAAAACCTTGCTATGAGTATGGGCAAGTTCGGGCAGGAGTATAAGAAGTGAATATGACAGGCAAGTGAAACGCGAGATTTTTTCTTTACAACACTTGCGCCAGGCACCCAAATCGCTTGCTACTCCTGTCCGGAAAATTCTTTGCACAAATGCTGCTCTGCTCTCCTCCGGCATCGCTGGCCAATACTTTTGCAACTGAATTGCATTTTTGAGGCATAATAGGCATATATAGAAGGCAGACGAGAGACGGTGCATGGACTGTACTTAGACCGTAATTAGACCGTACTCAAACCGTAAGCAGCACGCTCTTGTCCCTGCCAGCAAACGATGGAATGACTATGAAATCACCCTCTACCAGAGCCAAACCTCCCACAACTGCCCATCATCATGGCGCAGCCTCGACACTGTTGTCGGGGGCTGGCGTGCGCGTAACCGATGCGCGCCTGAATGTCTTGTCTGAACTCTTGTCCAGCCAGCGCGCACTGTCGCATCTGGAAGTGCAGGATGCCTTGCCCGACATGGACAGGGTCACCCTGTACCGCGCACTGGATTGCCTGACCGATGCCGGGCTGGCGCATAAAATTTCTGGCGATGACAGGGTATTCCGCTACAGCACGGGTAGTGAGACTGCGGGCAACAAGGACCATCCAGCCCAGCATCAGCACGGGCATTTCAAATGCACCCGTTGCGCCAGGGTGTTTTGTCTGGATGATGCCAAACAGCCGCCAGGCTTGCGTGAGCAATTGCAGGCAACCTTGCAGACGACCTTGGGGCGAGGCTTTCAAAGTCACGATATAGAGCTGACCATCAAAGGCTGGTGCGCCGACTGCGCCAAATAGAAGGAACTACGAAAAACCGCCCCAGCTGCGGTGAAGTCGGGATTTCGGACAACATGTTGCCTGCCGACGTAACGAACATCCCTTGCAAGGGATGTTTCTTGAAGCAACGGCCTTGCTGGGACAATTTTTCGTAATTCCTAAACAGTACAAGAACTTGTTAAGTATTAGAGAAAATCATGGCATTAATCCCTACCACTATCCTGACCGGCTTTCTGGGTGCAGGTAAAACCACGCTGTTAAACCGTATCCTGCAGGAAGATCACGGTCACAAGATTGCCGTCATCGAGAATGAATTTGGCCAGGAAAACATAGACAATGAAATCCTGGTGCAGGACAGCAATGAACAGATTGTGGAAATG
The DNA here is from genome assembly GCF_009937955.1 of Undibacterium sp. KW1. Taxonomy (NCBI): domain Bacteria; kingdom Pseudomonadati; phylum Pseudomonadota; class Betaproteobacteria; order Burkholderiales; family Oxalobacteraceae; genus Undibacterium; species Undibacterium sp. KW1. The sequence goes on from NZ_AP018439.1 coordinate 5,762,509, forward strand.
AATAATGGTTGCGTCTGTTGCACGGTGCGCGGTGACCTGATCGTTGCGCTGAGCAAGCTGATACAGCAAAAGAATGAAGGCAAACTGAGTTTTGACCGCGTCATCATAGAGACCACAGGCCTGGCCAACCCTGGCCCGGTAGCACAGACTTTTTTTGTGGATGAAGAAGTCGGCACATATTACATGCTCGATGCGGTGGTCACGGTGGTTGATGCCCGCCATGGCATGCAGCAACTCGATGAACATGAAGAAGCCCAGCGCCAGGTTGGCTTTGCCGACAAGATCCTGTTATCGAAAACCGATCTGGTTGATGCCGAAGCAGTAGCCGCATTGCGCGCCCGTCTGACCCGCATGAACCCGCGTGCGCCCATCGCGGCAGTCGATTTTGGCAAGGTTGCCATCAGCGAAGTGCTGGACCTGAAAGGCTTCAACCTGAATGCCAAGCTTGATCTCGACCCCGACTTCCTGCGTGCTGAAGAAGCAGAACATGAGCACGATCACGAACATGAAGCTTGCGATGCAGATTGCAAGCATGAACACCATCATCATAATGAACATACAGAACATGCTGAGCACGGTGACCATGCCCCGCAGGTACATAACCACCATCACGCCCATCATTCTGACGATATCGCCGCCTTTGTGTTCAAGAGCACGCGCCCCTTCAATACCGGGCAGCTTGATGAATTCCTCGGTGGCCTGGTGCAAGTCTTTGGCCCACGCATGTTGCGCTATAAAGGTGTATTACTGATGGAAGGCGCAGACCGCAAGGTCATTTTCCAGGGGGTACATCAAATCATGGGGACTGATGTGGGTGCCAAGTGGGGAGAAAACGAATTGCGCGAAAGCAAGATTGTATTTATTGGCAAAAATCTACCTAAAGACATATTTATTCAAGGTTTGGAGCATTGTTTGGTATAAACTAGCGGGCTATTGAAGTCAGACCTTGTCTGTCGTGCAAGTGGCATTCATGCAAATGTCATTTACTTTATCAATAAGGGGAGGATAATTGTCTGGGGCAAACTTGTTTCAGATTTGTTCTATGTATTAACCCGTCGTATCGAAAGTTAGCGAAGTGGCAACTAAATCATCTAAATCGACTGCTACAGTCAGCGCACCCGAAGCTCTGCTCACCGAGGAAGAAATCCTCAAGATGGGCGAGAAGGACTATATGAACGCTGCACAACTGGCATTTTTCAAGGCCCGTTTGCAGCAGCTTGAGAAGGATTTATTGAAGAACGCCGACGAAACCACCGAGCATCTTCGTGAAACCGTATTAGTACCAGACCCGGCAGACCGTGCCACGATAGAGGAAGAACATGCGCTGGAATTGCGCACCCGTGATCGTGAACGCAAGCTGCTGAAAAAAGTACAGCAATCCATCAATAGTATTGATGAAGGCGATTACGGCTGGTGCGAAGAAACCGGTGAACCAATTGGCGTACCACGCTTGCTGGCGCGTCCAACAGCGACCCTGTCGCTGGAAGCACAGCAAAGACGTGAAATGAAACAAAAGCTGTACGGTGACTGAGCTTTAGCATCAATCTCCAGCGCTTCTGATTCGCAAAAGCGTGCGGTGGCAACTGCGCGCTTTTTTATTGAAATTGAATGCAACCATGTTGCATGCGATTGAACTTTTATCAGATAATTGTTTCCAAGCGATGCAAGACCATGCCATCCGGCTGTCATAATGCTGGTGTATTGTCGGTTTTTTGCTACAGATATTGATTAATTTTTGACCTGAATTTGACCCGGTATTCACTGGAAATGTAATCCCAAGATGTTACGCCCCACCCAGACCAGTATAAAAAACAGCAAACGATGGTTGCTGTGTGTTCTGCTGCCTGCGCTGTTATTTACGCAATGGCTGGGGCTGGCACATCGTATCTCGCATGCGGGCGGTGCCAGCAGCCAGGTATTTACTGGTGTCTTGCCACAAACTGCACAACTGGGGACCTTCCTTTTCCAGTCCGGCAGCCAGGATGAGAATGGTAATACCCTGCACTCCTGCACCTTGTACGATGCCGTCAGTGCCGCTGAATTCCTGCAACATATACCAGATACCATAGAACTGCTGGCTGGTAAGGCTATCGTTGGCCCCAGCCCTGCGATGCTGAGCTGGCATGCCCTGCTGCAAGTCTCTTTTTCTTCGCGCGCCCCGCCTTTCCTGTTTGCCTGACCAGCGCCAGAACGCACTGAACTGTGCATCTGGCTATCCGGTTTTCCAGATGCTTTTGGCGTCTGGAATATCGCTGCTCTTTGTCTTTTATATCGCAAACAGGAAATAACATGGTTTTTCAACGCACTCTGATCACCAGCGCAGTGCTGGCACTTTTGACGCCTGTACTGACACCCGCCTCTCAGGCATATGCCCAGACAAGCTCCACCAGCGACTCCGCATCTGGCACCATCAATACAGTGACCGTCACTTCCAACCCGATCAGCTCTGACGAGAATATGCAAGTGCTCACTCCAGCCAAGATATTGTCAGGCCCAGAGCTCAGGGCCAAGGTTGGCACTTCACTAGGAGACACCCTGGGAGCCGAGCTAGGCGTTTCTGCATCCGGGTTTGGTGCCGGTGCCTCGCGCCCCATCATCCGCGGCCTCGAAGGCCCGCGTGTCAAGATCCTGCAAAACGGCATGGGTGTGGCTGACGTATCGAGCCTGTCGAATGATCACGCCGTTGCCAGTGAAAGTGCGACTGCCCAACAGATAGAGGTCTTGCGCGGCCCTGCTGCCTTGCTGTATGGCAGCGGCGCGATTGGTGGCCTGGTGAATGTCATCGACAACCGCATACCAACTATCCTGAACAAGAAAATGACGGGTGAAGGCGAAGTTCGCTTCGGCAGTGTCAATTCAGAAAAGAGCCTGTCATTCTCGCTCGATGGTTCCAGCGGCGTGATCGGACTGCATGCAGACGGTGCCAGCCGCGAAACGGGCAATTATAAAATACCAGGTAATATCTCTTTGAGCGACCCAGGCTCAGGCAGTGGCCGTGTGCCATCCAGCTTTACCCGTGAATCTTCACTGGCTTTGGGTGCGTCTGTCATCCAATCCTGGGGTTATGTCGGTGCCGCAGTCCAAACCCTGAATGACCATTACGGCATACCAACGGCAGAACGTTCCTTCATCGACTTGAAGCAAAACCGCCTCGACATTGATGGTTTGCTCAATTCGCCATTGAGCGGTTTCGATACACTGAAATATAAATTCAGTGCCACCGACTATAAGCACACTGAAAAAGCTGAGGACGGTACGCCCGTCACCGACTTCAAGAACCAGATGCTGGAAAGCCGCATTTTGTTGTCTCACCCATCCTGGGCTGGCTGGCAAGGTAGCTGGGGCCTGCAGACTGAGCAGGTGAAATTCTCTGCCTTGTCTGCCACGACTGGCCGCGCCGATACGGTGCCAAGTACCAAGTCCAATTCAGTTGCGCTGTTCTTTGTCGAGCAAAAGCAGATTGCCGATGTCATGGCCAGCACTGGTATGCGCTTTGAAAATGTGAAGCGCACGCCGGAAGCCAGCACTGGCCTGAAGGCGCGTGAATTCAATTTATTCTCGGCTTCTGTCGGTGGCTTGTGGCAATTCGACAAATCTTATGGCGCAGGCCTGAGCCTGTCATGGGCGCAACGTGCCCCGGCGACAGAAGAATTGTATTCCGCCGGGCCACATGAATCGACTGCCACTTTTGATATCGGCAATACCGACATGAAAAAAGAAGCCTCGCGCAATCTGGAATTCAGCATACAAAAAACCCATGGTCTGCTGCGCTGGAAGATCAATGCCTTCCTGAACAAGGTCAATAATTACATCTACGGCCATACCAATGGCATCAAGGTAGATGAAGCAGGTATCCCTGATGCTGATGCAGAATTTACGCTGCGCAACTGGTCGCAGGCATCTGCCACCATACGTGGCGGTGAAGCCGAGATCAGTTACAACCTGCTGGGCGAAGGCTGGTCGGGCCGCGCTTTTGCCGATTACTCTCGTGGCAGTCTTGATAATATGGGCAACCTGCCATTACAACCAGCCACACGTGCCGGTTTTGACATTGGCTACCGCACTGGTGCATGGCGTGCTGGCGTGGATGTCTTGCATGCTTTGCGTCAGGACAGGCTGGCCAGTTTTGAAGGTTTTGTTACACCGGCGTATACCAAGGTCGATGCCAGTCTGACTTATACCCATCCTTACCAGAATATGCAGCTGACCTGGTTCCTGATGGCAAAGAATTTGCTGAACCAGGATATCCGTCTTTCTACTTCAGTTTTGAAAGAAACCCTGCCTCAGCCCGGCAGAAATGTGCTGGCGGGACTGCGTGTCAGCTTTTAATGTTAAAAAATCAGCTAAGAATTGCAAGAAAAATGTAAGCAGATGTAATTGACGTTTAGGTTATTAATTCATAAGCTGTAGGTATGGGAGGCGGCATCCGCCCCCATTTCCTGCAAAAAAGCAGCTTTTTTGCAAGGTTTTCACCGATCTTGCGTAGCAATTAAAAGAACATTTGAAGAAAAACTGTCTGGAGTAGTTGAGCCCAGTCAACCATTGGAACGGAAATCAGAATATACTAAGCACTCGTCAAATTCGCTACCGGGTGGTCAGCGCTTCTATTCTTATTTGGGAACAAAGTGGGGATTTTTTCTCTTTTCGGTAAAAAAGGTGTCAAGCAAGAAGATCGCTCCACCGAGAAATCTTCTTCGAGAAAGACGCGCTCCAAGAATGGTAATACCGTCATTGGCGGTTTCCAGGACAGTGAGGTTTTTAGCAATTCGATTATTGCTCAGCGCCATATCGCCCGTGCTACCGAGAGAAAAATTGACGCCATAGAATTTGAAATGTCGCGTGACATCGTCAAGACCCGTCCGCCGACCATCACCAAAACCGATTTGGGTGCCCCACCCAGCCGCTGGAAAGAAAAGCGCCGCCGGTAGAATTCCAGACCACGTTGCCGATGATGATGCCTACAGATTATCTGTTAGGGCAGAACTCGGAAATGTCGGCCTCTGCCCTCGCCTACAGCGAAACCGTCCCTGTACTTGAAGAAGCAGCCATACTGTTTGCCAGTGGCCAGAATGAAGTTGCTGAACAGATGCTGGCGTCTGCCGTGCATAACCATGAACTCGGTGGTGCCACCGAAATCGGCTGGCAAATGCTGTTTGATCTGTACCGCATCACGAACGACCAGCACAAGTTTGAAAGCCTGTCGCTCGATTACGCCAACAAGTTTGAGACCTCGCCCCCCTTGTGGCCCGAAAACCAGGCTGGCAATGACAATGATGCCGAGTCGCAGGGCGATACCACGGTCGCAAATGTCAGCTTCCCGGCCAAGCTCGATAGCAGCACCATCAAATCACTGGAAAAACTGCAGGTAGCGGCAGGCAAGAGCAAAAGCCTGCGCCTGGACTTTTCCCGCGTCAAGGAAGTCGATCCCATAGGTTGCGGCCTGTTATTGCGCGCACTCAAGGGTTTGAAAAAATCCGGCCATGATTTGTTGCTGGTGGGTGCCAAAGACCTGGCAGATAAAATCCGCAGCATCTTGCTGGTAGGCCGCCGCGACGAGACCGAAGCGCCATGGCTGTTATTGCTGGAAATTTTGCAATTGCTGCATTTCGAGCAAGCCTTCGAAGAAGTCAGTATGGATTACTGTATTACTTTCGAAGTGTCGCCGCCATCGTTTGAAGCGCCAAAGAATAATATCACCAGCGCCCTGCCTGAAGCCCCGGCACAGGAAGAAGCATCCGACCGCTACATGATGCCAAAAGTGGTTGAAGGCAAAACAGAATTCCTGATATCCAATATTGCCATGCAGGCAGAACAGCACAACCCGCTGATCCTTGATTGCACCCGTCTGGAACGTGTGGAATTTGGTGCCTCTGCGCAATTATTGAATGGCCTGGCACCTATCGCCAGCAAAGCCGGCATGAATATACGCTTTGAAGGCGTCAATTACCTGGTCATGATGTTGTTCAATGCCATGGGCCTGAAAAACATCGCCAGCATTATCCCACGCAAGCACTAAACTATAGCAAGGTGGTCTTTTGTCATCACTCTGATGGTGATATGTACCCGCTTTGTTCACGCTTGCAATTCAGAAAAAACACCCCATTTTCTACGAATCAGGCAATCTGGCCTGCTTATACTGCCCGTTCATGACCCATGTTCGCGTGCAGGAATGGCACTATTTTTTGAGGTTCATATGGAACAATTTCACGGCACCACGATTTTGACGGTGCGACGCGGCAATCTGGTTGCCCTGGGCGGCGACGGTCAGGTAACGCTGGGCAATATCGTCATGAAGGGCACCGCCCGCAAGGTGCGCAAGCTGTATCACAACAAGGTGTTGGCTGGTTTTGCTGGCGGCACGGCAGACGCGTTCACCCTGATAGAACGTTTTGAATCCAAGCTGGAAAAACACCAGGGCCACCTGATGCGCGCTTCGGTAGAACTGGCAAAGGACTGGCGTACTGACCGCATGCTGCGCCGCCTGGAAGCCATGTTGCTGGTAGCTGACAAGGATACGACACTGGTGATTACCGGTAATGGTGATGTGCTGGAACCCAATCAGGGTATAGGTGCGATAGGCTCTGGCGGTACCTTCGCCCAGTCCGCTGCGATTGCCCTGTTTGAAAATACTGACTTGTCGCCTGTTGATATCGTCAAAAAATCCCTGACTATTGCTGGTGAGTTGTGCATTTATACCAACTTGTCGCACACCATAGAAACACTGGAATGAATTGGAATATGCAATGAACATGACACCGCAAGAGATCGTCTCTGAACTTGACAAGCATGTGGTTGGCCAGTCCAAGGCCAAGCGCGCCGTTGCGATTGCCCTGCGTAACCGCTGGCGCCGTCAGCAGGTGCAAGAGCCACTGCGCCATGAAATCACACCTAAGAATATCCTGATGATAGGCCCGACAGGCGTAGGTAAAACCGAGATCGCCCGTCGCCTGGCCAAACTGGCAGATGCACCCTTTATCAAAATCGAAGCGACCAAATTCACTGAAGTTGGTTATGTAGGCCGCGATGTCGATACCATCATCCGTGACCTCGTCGATATCGGCATCAAGCAAACCCGCGAAACCGCCACCCGCAAGGTACGTGCCCGTGCGGAGGATGCGGCTGAAGACCGCGTACTCGACATCCTTTTGCCACCAGCGCGCGACTTTGGTTTCCATTCTAGTGAAACCGAGGCTGCACCGGCTGACAATACAACGCGCCAGACGTTCCGCAAGCGCCTGCGTGAAGGTGCACTCGATGACAAGGAAATTGAAATCGAAGTGGCCGAAGGCGTCACCCACATGGAAATCATGGCTCCGCCGGGCATGGAAGAAATGACCGAGCAGATCAAGACCATGTTCTCCGGCATGGGTAATGGCCGCAAGAAGTCACGCAAACTCAAAATCAAGGAAGCGATGAAGCTGCTGATAGAAGAAGAAGCAGGCAAACTCGTCAATGAAGAAGAACTGAAGCAGGATGCGATACGCAATGTAGAGCAAAACGGCATCGTCTTCCTCGATGAAATTGACAAGATCGCTTCACGCTCAGAAACTGGCGGCGCCGAAGTCTCGCGCGCTGGCGTGCAGCGCGACTTGCTGCCACTGGTAGAAGGTACGACCGTCAATACCAAGTATGGCATGGTCAAGACTGACCATATCCTGTTCATTGCGTCTGGTGCCTTCCATCTGGCCAAGCCGTCTGATCTGATACCTGAGTTGCAGGGCCGTTTCCCTATCCGCGTGGAACTGGAATCTTTGTCCATCGCTGATTTTGAACGTATTTTGACAGGTACCGATGCCTGCCTGACACGTCAATACCAGGCCTTGCTGGCAACCGAAGATGTGCAGATAGACTTCACGCCTGAAGGCGTGGAAAGACTGGCTGGCATCGCTTATTCAGTCAATGAAACGACAGAAAATATCGGTGCCCGCCGCCTGTATACCGTCATGGAAAAGCTGCTGGAAGAAATTTCTTTCGATGCTCAACAGAACAGTGGCAAGACGGTCACCATCGATGCTGCCTACGTCAATGAACGTCTGGAGGCCTTGTCGGTGAATGAAGATCTGTCACGCTACGTGCTGTAATTTGAATTTAAATTTGCAATCCGGGATTCAAGATGGCTAACAAAGCGCTGGCGACAAGACAACGCATGCAGTTTCGTGTTGAGCCATCACAAACACCGGCCAAAGGCAGGGCTAATCAGGCAAGGAAAGTCTTGCCTGATTACCTGATTGCGAAAAGAAAATCCCAGCCCCTATCCTCACCTGCTACTGCCGCCAAAAAAACGGACAGTCAGGAAGAAAATTAAACACTCTTCAGGAACGCCCATGTTTGATACCCCTGCTGCCAGCGATAAACCCGATTACCTCATGCTGGCGCGCCAGTTGGCCAGCGTACTCGAAGGTGAACGCAATCTGATCACCAATGCAGCCCAGTTTTCTGCCTTCATTTACAGCAGCATCACAGATTTGAACTGGGCTGGATTTTACCTGTGCGCACCGGCCAGCAAGCCAGATGCAGAATTCCCGAATGACCTGCTATTGGGCCCATTCCAGGGTAAGGTCGCCTGCACCCGCATTCCATTCAAACGCGGGGTATGCGGTACGGCCGCAGCAGAACGACGTACCGTGCTGGTAGAAGACGTACATGCATTCCCGGGACACATCGCCTGTGATTCAGCATCCAACTCTGAAATAGTCATCCCTTTGATCAAGGACGGCGAGATTTATGGTGTGTTTGATATCGACAGCCCGCGCCTGAAACGCTTCGATGCAGAAGACCAGTTGGGTCTTGAGAACTTGCTCGCCATCTTTACGGCAGCGACAGATTTTAAATAATAGCAATACCAGTGCCCTGTGAAATCAGCCAGAATGTGGCGAGGGGCAGACAAAGACCATGGCTACCATGGTCTTTTTTGTTAAGCTATGTCAAAACTGCCTAATTTCTGTCTTTGCCCGGTCTTTGTCGCTCTACACTGAGTTTATTGAAACTGAGCAAAACTCAGAAGACCCAGGGAGATGGCATCATGGCAGGATGCAGACGCCGGAAAATGCTACACATGCACAAGCAGCCTTTGCGCAGGCGTGATGTGATGACGCGCTTCATGGTCGATCTCGGCATCCACTATCTTGAAGTACTGGGGCAGACCAAGGCCATGCACTTCTTGCGCAGACACCATGTGCCTGAAACTGTCATCACCCGCGTCCTGCATTCGCCCGCGTACCGGCGGCGCTATTGAACCCTTTTTATGGTGTTTGCCTGGAGTGTCTTAATGAGTTTCCTGCTTGGCATCCCTGGCAAGCAAACGACCTATCATCTCTTGCAATGAAATCCCGTCAAACAGTACGCCAGCTACGGCATCGGTAATTGGCATCTGTATGCCCAGACCTTGTGCCAGCGAACGTACTGCCTGTGCACAACGCACGCCTTCAGCGACATGACCCAGTTCCTGTACGATGATATCCAGGGATTTACCCTGTGCCAGCGCCAGACCTACCTTGCGGTTACGGGATAAATCACCGGTACAGGTCAAGATCAGATCACCTACGCCAGTCAGACCCATCAGGGTTTCTGAACGGCCACCAAGGGCAACACCAAGGCGGCTGATTTCTGCCAGGCCACGGGTTATCAGGGCGGCCCGCGCATTCAGGCCCAGGCCCAGGCCATCGGCCACACCAGTCGCAATCGCCAGGATGTTTTTGACTGCACCACCGACTTCAACACCTACCACGTCGTCACTGGAATACACCCGCATGGCATTCACATGCAGGGCCTGTACCACCAGGCTGCTGAGTTCATTGGACTTTGAGGCAATCGTCAATGCACAAGGCAAGCCTTTGGCTACTTCCTGTGCAAACGAGGGGCCAGACAAGGCACCGAAGGTAGTGTCCTGTCCAAGCACCTGCTCTGCCACCTGGTGTGGCAAAAGCTGCGTGGATTCTTCAAAGCCCTTGCATAGCCAGATGATGTTCCTGGGTTGGTAAGCCCGGCAAGCTTCCAGCGTAGGACGCAAGCCTGAGACTGAGGTGGCAATCACCAGCAAGCCATCAGCGCCAGCGGCATGTGCCATGGCAGCGGCAAAATCTGCGGTCACCTGCAAGCTATCAGGAAAAGGGAAACCACTTAAATAATCACTATTTTGCCTGTCTGCCTGCATGGCAGACATCGCAGCCTGATTACGCCCCCACAGCAAAACATTGTTTTTTGCAGCAAAGGCAATTGCCATGGCAGTGCCCCAGGCACCTGCGCCCAATACGCTGATATTCATGCTTGTCCCTGACTCCTGCTTATTTTAATAACCGGGGCAGATGTAAAAAAAGGACAGCAGGCTGTCCTTTTTTGCAAACTGTCATCTGCCTATATATTCAGCCCGGGCACTATAGCACTATAGGCCCCAGACTTCATTGATTTTGACAAAGCCTAACTGGCCGTCACGGTGTTTCACCTTGACCCAGCCACCAGCAGCAGGCTCGGCCATTTCCAGCAAGACATGCTTGTCGGCACTAAAGACCAGCGGGGCAGATTCGTCTGCCGCTGCCCTGATCTTGGCATTTGCGGCCCGCACTACCAGGCTGCGGCGGGTGATCAAATCCTTGGATTCAACCCAGCTCATTTCACCGCTGACATCTCTTACCTTGCTCCATGCGCCAGAAGTAAATACCACTTCCAGCGGCATGCCACGCGGGGCCACTGCCAGTTTCGCACCTTTGGCAGATGGGGCATCGTACAGGATGACTGGCGAAGCGCCGACGGAACGGAATTCCAAAGCCTGCGCCGCACTACTCGCAAGCAGTGTCAATAACAGCAAAGGCAAAGGCGTCAGCAGGCGTCGCATGGATATCTTTCATCAGGCCGACCTGGCTATAACCAGATCAGGCCCGTAATAATGAAGCAAATTACTGAATAGTCGTAGGCGCTTCAGTATTGGCATTTGCCTGTTCAGCTGCCAGAGTCAGACGTTGCGCGTAGAACGCTTCGAAATTGATTTCTGACAGATGGATAGGAGGGAAGCCAGCACGTGTGATCGCATCTGCTACGTTGGAACGCAGGTATGGATAAACGATATTAGGGCAGCCAATACCCAGCAGAGGATCGAGTTGATCTTCAGGGATATTGCGTGCTTCGAAAATACCAGCTTGCTTGCCTTCAACCAGGAAAGCGACTTTTTCGCCGACTTTTGCAGTAACAGTCACTGTGACTGTGGCTTCATAGATGCCATCAGCCAGTTTTTCAGAGCCTACGTCGACAGAAACTTCGATGCCTGGGGCTTCTTGTTCCAGGAAAATAGCTGGGGAATTTGGCTGTTCAAGCGACAAATCTTTCAGATAAACGCGTTGAATTTGGAATACGGGCTGCAGATTTTCGTCAGACATGTGAAACTTTCTAAAATTCTAAAAGATTAATAATGAACAGCGAGTCTGGCAGATAGGGCCGTTTCCAGCCATTTCAAGATCGCAGCGCTCTATTGTAGCAAGTAGTCTGCAAAAACAGCAATTTTGCTGTAAAACCCGTAGAAAATCCGGCAAAAACCTGCTTTTAATCAACCGGATTCAGCAAAGGATCAAGTTTACCCGCCCTGTCGAGGGCAGACAGGTCATCAAAACCGCCTACGTGAGTGTCATCTACATAGATTTGTGGCACGGTGCGGCGACCGGTCTTTTTCATCATCGCTTCGCGCACACCGGGCTCAAGATCGACACGGATTTTTTCTATCTCTTCGACACCCTTGGATTTCAACAGGCGTTCTGCCATCGTGCAATAGGGGCACACGGCGGTGGTATACATGACTACATGGGCTTTCATGATGCTCTCCTGCTTTACTTTACTGTTGGCAAGCCTTGCGACTTCCAGGAATCTATACCACCGTCAAGGCTGAACACCTGGGTAAAACCGGCTTTGCTGAGCAAACCGGCGGCGCTGGAAGAACGAACACCGGAAGCACACACAGTAATAACCACATTGCTTTTTGATTTTTCTATCTCTTTCAGACGGTCATTCAGCTCTGGCAGCGGGATATGTTTGGCATTTGGCAAATGTCCGGCGGCAAATTCCTCGGCGCTGCGCACATCCAGCACCAGGGTCTTGCCCTGATTCATGTATTGTGTGGCTTGAAAATGCGATACCTTGGCACCACGTCTTTGTAAGGCAGGTATTAACAATGCGCCGCCGCTGATCAGGGCAAGGGCTAACCACACATAATTGTAGTTGGTAAGAATGAAATTCACAGGATTCCAGTAGTAAAAATGGTTATCAGAAGCGCGTCATTATAAAATAGATGCCGCAATCGCATACTAAATCACTCATCCCTACTTCTCGCACACTATGTACAAAATCGTTTTAATGCGCCACGGCGAATCTACCTGGAATCTGGACAACCGTTTTACGGGCTGGACTGATGTCGATCTGACAGCAAAAGGCGTGGCAGAAGCCACCCAGGCTGGCAAGTTATTGAAAGAAGCCGGTTTTACTTTTGACCTGGCCTATACCTCGGTACTCAAGCGCGCAGTTCGTACACTGTGGGGCACACTCGATGAAATGGACTTGATGTGGTTGCCAGTGATCCATGACTGGCGTCTGAATGAACGTCATTACGGCGCGCTGCAAGGCTTGAACAAGGCAGAAACCGCAGCCAAATATGGCGACGAGCAAGTGCTGGTATGGCGCCGCAGCTACGACACGCCACCTATGCCGCTGGCAGAAGATGATGACCGCACTTCCTTCAACGACCCGCGCTATGCAGGTCTGGACCGCAGCCAGATACCGCTGACAGAATGCCTGAAAGACACGGTTGCCCGCGTCATGCCAGCCTGGGACGACAGCATTGCACCAGCCATACGCGCCGGCAAACGCATCCTGATCTCTGCCCATGGCAACAGCCTGCGCGCCCTGATCAAGATGCTAGACGGTATCAGCGATGACGACATCGTCAACCTGAATATCCCGAATGGCCAGCCACTGGTGTATGAGCTTGATGCCGACCTGAAACCAATTAAACATTATTATCTGGGTGACCAGGAAGCCATCGCCGCAGCCTTGCAAGCTGTGGCCAGCCAGGGCAAGTCCAAATAATAAGTATTGAATGCCATTTAACAACAAGTCTTCACCGTTTTTAATTGCAAGTTTGCTGTGCCTGACTCTGGCAGGCACAGTAACGTCTGCCATGGCCGCCAGCAATGCGCGCGCCCAGCAAAAAAACAAGGCAGAAGCAGACCGGGCTGAGTTGCAAAACCGCCTGAAGTCCTTGAAAAACGATATAAATAAAACTGAAACTGCCAAGGACAATGCCAGCGATGCCCTGGCTGAATCAGAAAAATCCATTTCTGAAGCCAACCGTTCGCTGCGCGACTTGCAGGCAGAACAAGCCCAGACTGAGGCCAAAGTCAAACAACTGACAGAGCAGCAGCAAGCCCTGGCTGATAAAGTTGAAAAACAAAAAACACAACTCTCGAATTTTTTACGCCGCCAGTACATGCGCGGCGACAGTGACCGCATCAAATTGCTGCTGTCGGGCGACAACCCCAACCGTATCAACCGCGAACTGCAGTACATGAGTTATGTCTCGCAAACACAGGCCAAACTGATAGATGGTTTGCGCATCAGCCTGCTGGCTGTGGAAAAAAATGCCGAAGAAGCGAAAGAAGCCAAGGCAGAACTTGATGAAATAGCAGACGAAGAAAAAAGTCACAAGCTGGCGCTGGAAAAAGAGAAAAAACGACATGCCACATTGGTAAGTCAGTTGGCAGAAAAATTATATGTACAAAAAAAACAGGCTGATAGTCTCGAAAAAGATGAACAAAGGCTCTCCAATCTGGTCTCACAATTGAATAAACTGATTGAAGAGCAAGCCAAGGCAGATGCAGCCCGGGCAGCATTAGAAGAAAAACAACGGCAGGAAAGAATTGCAGCAGCACAGAAAGAAAGAGCAAGACAGGCGGCACAGGGCAAGAAACCAGCAAAAATCACCAATCCTAACGCGATTGATGATGACGAACCGTCCAAGCAGGCCAAGGTGGCGACCCCATCTGCAGGTGAATTTGACAAGCTGAAAGGGCAATTACGCTTGCCGGTGAAAGGTGAAATTCTTGCCCGGTTTGGTAGCAAACGTGCTGATGGTCCCAGCTGGAAAGGCATGTTCATCAAGGCGAATGAAGGTGCAGAAATCAAGACCATCGCCCCCGGCAAAGTGATTTTTGCTGACTGGTGGAAGGGCTATGGAAATATGGTGATTGTTGATCATGGCGGCAGTTACTGGAGCCTGTATGGCAATAATCAGGCAGTATTGAAGCATGTCGGCGATGTGGTAAAAACAGGGGATGTCATTGCCAGTGCCGGAAACAGCGGCGGTAATGAAGAATCAGGTTTATACTTTGAAGTACGTCATCAAGGACGTGTATTTGATCCTCTCAACTGGATCTCTAAATAGGCATTAGGTGAATCATGGGCAGCAAATTCAAGAATTTCGGTTTAATTGGACTCGGCATGATTGCGGGCGTGGCAGTTTCCATGCAGTTTTCTGCGGTGGCACAAAAAGGCACTGCGGAGACACTCCCTTTCGACGAGCTAAAAGACCTGACTAACGTATTCGGATTGATCAAATCTGCCTATGTCGAGCCAGTCGAAGACAAAAAACTGATCAAGGATGCCATCTCCGGCATGGTCGGTTCCCTTGACCCGCATTCAGTCTATCTGGACAAGAAAGCCTACAAGGAACTGAATGAAAGCACACAGGGCAAATTTGTCGGCCTGGGCATAGAAGTCGGCATGGAAGACGGCTATGTGAAAATCATTTCTCCTATTGAAGATTCCCCTGCCTACCGCGCGAATCTGAAATCCGGCGACTTGATTACCAAGCTTGATTCCGAGCCGGTCAAAGGCCTGACACTGGATGAAGCCGTCAAGAAAATGCGCGGCGAACCGCATACCAAGATTACGCTGACGATTTACCGCAAGAGCGAAGAAAAACCCATCGTCGTCACGATTACCCGTGAACTGATCAAACAGCAAAGCGTCAAGGCAAAAATTGTAGAGCCTGGCTATGCATGGATCAGGGTTTCCCAGTTCCAGGTACCCACCACCGATGACATGTCCAAGAAAATCCAGGGCCTGTATGCACAAGACCCGAATTTGAAGGGACTGGTACTGGATTTGCGTAATGACCCGGGTGGTGTGCTTGATAGCGCCATAGGCGTGTCAGCCGCCTTCCTGCCCAAGGAAGTACCGGTGGTCTCCACCAATGGTCAGATGGCAGATCAAAAAGTGACTTATTTTGCCCGCCGTCAGGACTACGACAGGGCGACGCTGAGCGACCCTCTGAGCAAATTGCCGGAAGCCGTCAAAAAAGTGCCTATGGTCGTGCTGATCAACACCGGCTCTGCATCTGCCTCAGAAATCGTGGCGGGTGCCTTGCAAGACTATAAACGTGCAACCATCCTGGGCACGCAAAGTTTTGGCAAGGGATCGGTACAGTCCATCATCCGCTTCCCGTTCAATAGCAGCAATCCAGACTTTGCCGTCAAATTGACCACGGCGCGTTACTACACACCGAATGGCCGCTCTATCCAGGCCAAAGGCATAGTCCCTGACCTGAACGTCGAAGAAACTGCAGATGGCGATGGTTTCAATGGCTTGCGTGCGCGTGAAGCTGACTTGCAAAAACATCTGACGAATGACAAGGAAAAAGAAGTCGCCCGTCCTAAAGTCGATGAGGCCGAAGAAGAGCAACGCCTGATCGCGCTGGCGAAAAAGAGCAAGCCTCTGGAATACGGTGGTGCCGAAGACTTCCAGCTGGCCCAGGCCCTGAATCACCTCAAAGGTTTGCCAGTCAAGGTCACTGAAGCCAAGGTCATCGATAAAGAAGGCAAGGAAGGCAAAGACAGCAGCAAGGAAGCTGACAAGCCAGCCAAAACTGACAAAGCCGACCACAAGACCGAGCACAAAACAGATAGCAAGAAAAAATAAACCCTAAAATTAACCTTCATAAAAAGGCCGCTTACTCCAACAGCGGCCTTTTTTACGACGATGAACGATCAGCAACTCTTACGCTATTCCCGTCACATCTTGCTGGACCAGATAGGTATAGAGGGTCAGCAAAAAATCACGGAAGCACATGCACTCATCATCGGTGCTGGTGGTCTGGGTTCACCTGCGGCCATGTACCTGGCCAGCGCCGGTGTGGGTACGATCACCCTGGTCGATAATGACAGCGTCGATCTGACCAATCTGCAAAGACAGATCATGCACACCACGGCAGCCGTGGGCATGGCCAAGGTCAGTTCAGGCAAGCACACGCTGGAAGCGATCAACCCCGAAATACGCATCATTGCCTTGCAGGAGCGGGCTGCCGATGCGCGACTGGAAGAACTGGTCAGCCAGGCCAGCATCGTGCTCGACTGTTGCGACAATTTCGCTACCCGCCATGCCGTGAATGCCGCCTGTGTCAAATTTGGAGTACCGCTGGTATCTGGTGCAGCGATCAGTTTTGATGGCCAGATCAGCGTGTTTGACAGCCGCGATGAAGAATCTCCTTGCTATGCCTGCCTGTTCCCACCCGACCAGCCTTTTGAAGAAGTGCTGTGTTCCAGTATGGGCGTGTTTTCACCGCTGGTGGGCATCATAGGCAGCATGCAGGCTGCCGAAGCCCTGAAAGTCATCATGGGCATAGGCCGGGCACTGTCAGGCCGCCTGCTGTTGCTGGATGCCCTGCGCATGGAATGGAATAGCATAGGCATCAGCAAAAATATGCAATGCTCAGTTTGCGGGCAAGCTCATCCGGATTAAACCTGTGCTTTACAACTGCAGCTTAAAACTACACCTCATAACTACACTTCAAAATTCATCAAGGACTGTATGTATTCTCTTTACTATTGCCCTGGTACCGCCAGCATGGTCGTTCATCTGGCACTATTGGAAATTGGCGCTGCCCATGAATTGAAACTCGTCGATGTAGAAAAAAACCAGCAAAAAGATCCCGATTATCTGCGCCTGAATCCAAATGGTGTCGTGCCTACCCTGGTCATCGATAACCGCCCGTATCTGGAATCCGCCGCCTTGCTGATGTTGCTGGCAGAACGCCACCCGCAAGCTGGCCTCGCACCTGCCGCTGGCACCGTTGAACGCGATCTGTGGCGGCAATGGATCATCTTCATCAGTGGCAGCCTGCAATCGGCCTTCCGTGCCTGGTTTTATCCCGCCGAACTGGGTATTGCAGAACATAGTGAAGCCAGCAAAGCGGCCTTGCAAAAACGTATCGCTGCCATCTGGGATCAGCTTGACCTGCACCTGAGCAAGAATGGCCCCTATCTGCTCGGCGAGACTTTTTCCGGCGCAGATTTGCAATTGACCATGCTGATGCGCTGGTCACGCAATATGCCACGTCCGGCAACGCAATGGCCAGCCTTGAACAAACTCGCGCAACTGATTATCGCCCGCCCGAGCTGGCAAAAGATGGTAGAAATCGAAGGCCTGGAAACCTGGCCTAAAACCAGTACATAATTCGCCAGCATGCAAAAGACTGCTCTTAATCTGTACAAGGCGACTCAGGCAGCGACCATGGACTTGCCCGAGGTCACCATCGCCGAGCACCTTGGTGTACGCACCCTGCATCTGTCTTCTGATGCGATACAGGGTGCCATGCGCATGGCCATGCCTGACCAGATAGAACTGGAATATGTGCAGCAAATGATGATGTGGATGCTGTTCAAATATAAACCGCAACACGTTGTACAACTGGGCCTGGGTGCAGCCGCGCTGACCAAGTTTTGCTACCGCAATTTCCCACAGGCCAGAGTCACTGCGATAGAACTGAACCCCAAGGTCATCGCCACCTGCCACCAGCATTTCAAACTACCGGTCAACGATGAACGCCTGCAAGTGCTGTGCATGAATGCGCTGGACTATGTCAACGACAGCGCCAACCATGGTCAGGCAGATGTCTTGCAAATTGATTTGTATGACGCCGCCGCCGAAGCCCCGGCACTCGGCAGCGCCGCGTTCTACCAGGCCTGTGCCAATTGTCTCAGCGAAGATGGCATGCTGACCGTGAACCTGTTTGGCAATCCACAAAATTACCACGCCAATTGCAATGCCAATATCGCTGCCTTGCAAGAGGCTTTTGATGCCGTCGTCTGGCTACCATTGGTACACGATGCCAACACCGTTGCCATCGCCTTCAAACAAGCACCCTCAGTTGATTTTGAAGACTTGTATGAACGCGCAACGGCAATACGCCTGGCCTGTAAATTACCGGCGGCAAAATGGGTGAATGGTCTGAAGTCCTGGATGGCGGAACACACCTAAGCCGCTCGTGTAGTCACTATACCCGCCTCTGCCGCCCATTGCTCCAGGTTCTGGCGTTTGATGGCAGCAGCCATCAGGTCAGGGAATAAATCCGGCGTGCATGCAAAGCAATGCGCTCCCATGGCCGTCAGTGTGGCGGCGTTGTGGTGGTCATAGGATGGTGCGCCATTATCATCCAGCGCCAGCAGACAAATCACGCTGACGCCATTGCGTATCATGCTGGCTGCTCTTTGCAGCATTTCCTTGTTATTACCACCTTCATACAAATCACTGATGAGAACGAAGATGGTTTCCCTCGGTCTTTGCACCAGCCCCTGGCAATAAGCCAGTGCCCGGTTGATATCCGTACCGCCACCGAGTTGCGTGCCAAATAAAACCTCTACCGGGTCACTCAGCAAATGGCTTAAATCCATGACCACGGTATCGAATACCACCACAGAGGTGCTGACTGATTTGATACTGGCCAGCACCGCACCAAATACACTGGCATATACCACCGAGGGTGCCATGGAGCCACTCTGGTCTATGCACAGGACGATATCGCGCAAGGACTGGCCCTTGCGGCCAAAACCTATGCGCGTCTCAGGGATGATGGTTTGGTAGTCATGCTGGTAATGCCTGAGATTGGCCTTGATGGTACGCATCCAGTCTATCTCGTTATGACGTGGCCTCAAATTACGTACCGCACGCTGCAAGCTGCCAGCCACGGCCTGGCGCAATGGCGTGCCCAGTTTTTTCTCCAGTTCCTGCACCACCTTGGCAACCACCTGGCGAGCAGTAGCCTTGGTCTTGTTGGGCATGACACGGTTCAGGCTCAGCAGGGTGGCGACCAGATGCACGTCAGCTTCTACGGCCTGCAACATTTCCGGTTCCAGCAGCATTTGCTGCAAACCCAGACGATCCAATGCATCTCTCTGCATGACTTGCACGACAGAGGAAGGGAAATAATCACGGATATCCCCGAGCCAGCGCGCTACGCTGGGTGCGGATGAACCCAGGCCAGCACGCTTGCCTGACTGTTGCTCACCCGGCTCGTACAGAGCGCTTAAAGCACGGTCTATGGCCAGGTCTTGCTGCGACAGGGTTGAGCCTGCTTGCTCAGCCTCGCTGCCCAGTACCAGGCGCCAGCGACGCAGGTTTTCTGCTGAATTTCCTGCTGAATTTTCTGTTAACTTCGGCTCATTACTCATGCATTTGCTCCCGGCTGACCATCATGCAAAGTCTTGCCTAACATAGCCTGTAATACCGGTATCACCAGTCTTGCCCTGCTCTCGTCAAGCGCAGTATCGGTATGTAGCGTCACTGCTGCACCCTTGCTGGCGACAGCGCGCTCACCCAGTTGATAGCGCTCGGGCCCAGCAAAACTGGAGAAGGTACGACGCAGCAGGGGCAAGAGTTCAATAAACGTCTCCGCATTCAAACCGGACATCCAGGAATTGATCAACTGCCATAGCATGTCATTGTGTATCAGCAAGGCACCGCTGCCTTGCAAGAAGCCTTCTATCCAGTGCGCAGTCAGCAGAGGCGTCTGCGCATGGGAACAATGTACCGCCAGTTGCTGGCCAGCCTGCTCTTCGCTCCACTGCCCCTGCTCGGTTAGTATGCGGGCACAGCGTCCGGCGATCAGGCCATGTGAACTCTCTTGCTTTGCAGTCTGTACCAGCGAGGCAAACCAGTTATTCAGATAATCCTCATTCTGCAACATGCGCACAGCCTGGTCGGCGGCGATGAGGTCCTTGACCATTTGTGCCGCAGGTTCGTCAGCCAGGCCTCTGGCACCAACTGGCAGGGCAATACAGATGCGGCTCAGCAGCTTGCTGACCACCAGTTCCATTGCTGCTGTGTCGGTATTACGTACATTGCCATAGCGCATGGCATTCGCCAGTGCTGGCAATGCTGCCAGCATGTAGCCAAGGTCAGGCGTGAGGGCACTGACCTCCTCTACCCTGCGCATGACTTCATGCAGAGCCGTACCAAGATTAGCCAGCAATACCCGTTCTACCAGTTTGGTCAGTTCCGGCAAGGTCTGTGCCCGTCTTGCCATGTCGATGACATAGGAACTGGCTGCAGTTTCCAGCGTGCTGCCCCAGATATTCGCTTCTATAAGCTTGATCGCAAAATCAGGCTGCCACTCCAGCCGCCATGCTTCATGAAAGGTACCGGTCTTGCCACGCACATGCTGGCGCTTGCCCCAGTCTATGCCCAACAGGGACAAACGGTAGAGCAGGCTGCTTTTTTCCAGATGCGCCGCTTCGCGCAAATCCAGTTCAAGATCAGTGCTGTCTGCACGCACTGCCATGCGGAATTTTTTTTGCAGCAAAGCGACGTTTTGCGGCAAGGGCAAGTTCGGTGCATCTGCAGGCACGGCACCGAGCCTGTCATTGAGCAGCAATTCCCTGCGTATCAGGCGCAACGGGGCATCACTGTCATAACAAAACACGGCACGCGTGGCTTCCATGATTTCATCGAGGCCAGGATGATGACGGTCACGCAGTGCTGCAAGCGTATCTGCCAGGCGTGTGGCCTCAATAATATGGGCCGATGAGGCATCAAGATCATGCTTGCGCAGCAAATTCGCCACGTCACTCAACCAGTACAAAACTGCCTGCTCTGGCTGATGCCATAAATGATGATACCAGCCAGGTGCCTCGACACCTGCACCATAGCCACTGGCAAATGCCAGCCTGCCATAGCTCCAAGGTGTCCAGGTGGCTGCAACTTTTACCTTGTCCAGCCCCTTGAGGATGTCAGCATCGTGTTTCGCGGTCGGCATCCTGGCCAGTGCAGGCACATGATACGCGCCACAAACAACGGCAATTTTTTGATAACCAGCTTTTTCCGCCTGACGCAGCATTTGCCGCATATAGGCTTCACGACGCACTTCAAGTTGATCCTGAAGTTGATCAGATGCCTGCGTGATTTCTGTACGCACGACTGTCATCATCTCAGCAATTGCGGCAAACAAATCCAGGCTGTCTTTGCGCTGCTCTACCAGATGATCCCACCAGGTTTCTGTATCGGCAAAGCCAGCAGCCTGTGCCAGCGCCAATAAAGGATCGGCCCGCATCAGACGTGTCTGCAAATCCACAGGCTTTACGTCTTCGTCTTCTTCATTCTCATCTTCCGTCGAGTCTTCGTTTTTTTCTGCAGATAGCAGACGGAATGCCTGCGGCAAGTCACAGAACTGCACAGGGATATTCCCGGCCACGGCAAATTGCAATGCCTGCCATTCCGGTGAAAATGCGGCAAAAGGGTAATACACGGCATTTTGCGGTGCATCCGGCACATACAGTAAGAGCGCAACTGGCGGCTGCATTTCTGCACTGGAAACAAAGGGAATCAGATCATTCGCCTCCGGCGGGCCTTCTATCAGGATGCAATCCGGCTGCAGGGCGTGCAAAGCCTCTTTCAGGCTGCGTGCGCAACCCGGGCCATGATGGCGGATACCAAACAGGTGTGTGCTCATCGTTAAGCACTACCCATGCTGATATTGCTATACGTATTCTTGATACTCATTTTCTTAATGCATGACATCGCGGCAGGCACGATACAGGTCTTTCCAGCCTTCGCGCTCTTTGACCACGGTTTCCAGATATTCCAGCATGACGATCTTGTCCTGCACCGGGTCTTTGACTATCGCGCCTACCATACTGGCCGCGATATCTGCGCCGCGCAAAGTGCCGTCACCAAAATGTGCTGCCAGTGACATGCCATTGGCGATTACGGATATTGCCTCTGCGGCACTCAAGCTGCCGCTGGAATTTTTGAGCTTGGTCTTGCCATCTGCAGTGACGCCATCACGCAGTTCACGGAAGATGGTAACTACCCGGCGTATCTCTTCCAGCGCAGGAATTTCGCCTGGCAATTCCAGTGCACGGCCAAGGCTGGCAACACGGGTGGCAACGATATTGACTTCTTCATCTGCCGTGCGTGGCAAGGGCAAGACCACGGTATTGAAGCGGCGCTTGAGCGCGCTCGACAATTCATTGACGCCACGATCCCTGTCATTGGCGGTGGCAATAATATTGAAACCTTTTTGCGCCTGCACTTCTTCATTCAATTCAGAAATCGGCAAGGATTTTTCTGAGAGTATGGTGATCAGGCTATCCTGTACTTCAGTCGGGATACGCGTTAATTCTTCTACCCTGCCTATCTTGCCATCACGCATGGCACGCATGATGGGGCTAGGCACCACAGCGTCCAGCGATGGCCCTTTCGATAGCAGGTGGGCGTAATTCCAGCCATAGCGGACAGTCTCTTCACTGGTACCTGCCGTACCCTGCACGATCAGGGTAGAGTCACCGCTGATCGCAGCGGACAAATGCTCTGCCACCCAGGATTTTGCCGTACCGGGTACACCCAGCAATAGCAGCGCTCTGTCGGTTGCGAGTGTGGCTACCGCAATTTCTATGACCCTGGCATTACCTATGTACTTGGGAGAAATGACGACACCATTATCCAGCGTGCCGCCAAGCAGATAAGTGGCAACAGCCCATGGTGACAGTTTCCAGCGTGGCGGCCTCTGGCGCGTATCGACGGCGGCCAGGGCTTCCAGTTCATTCGCGTATTGTTCTTCAGCGTGTTGACGAAGTATGCTGTCATGAGTACTCATTGCTGCTCCAGAAAAGTGTGCATCATTTCGCTACGGAAGCGAAGCAATGCGAGAAAATCGTCTATTGTGGTTTGCCATTTATCCCAGTGGAGATCTGCCCTTGGCCAGTCACGTTCATATTCAAGCAATTGCGCTGGATCGATGACCAGAGCCAGAGTATTCAGCACTTGTTTCAGCGACCAGAATTCTGCTGTCAACTCATTCAGCTTATTGCGTACATGCGCCACAATCGCAATCGACAGGGCAGCAGGCAATCGCCTCTTTTGTGCTGCCACCTGCTGGAATAATTCCAGTACGGTCCACACAGAAAAATTCGATGAGGCCTGAACTGGTGCCAGCAATTCCATGAAGAAGTCATACACAAAGCCGGATTGCACATTAGCCAGTATCTTATGGACAAAGGGCGACAGATTCGCTTTGTGCTTGCTGTCAGTGTGCATGCTCAGGCGGCTTAGTTCCAGACACCAGCCTTCAAACTGCGCTGAGGTATTATCCTGCATGCCTGATCTGGCAGACAGGGTTTGCAGTGCTGTCGCCCAGCCAGTCAACAAGACTTGCTGGTAATCTGTCTTTGCTGCCAATGCGAATAATTGTACCGGGCTGAGCTGCCATTTTTCTGACCAGTACAAGGGCGAGACTGCTGCGAGCATGTCCAGCAACCAGCCAGCTTTTTCACCTGTGCCGTGATAAGTGGCGCTGCCCACACCATCACGCTGCATGGCTTTATCGCGTTCCAGTGGCAGGCTGACTACCAGTTCAGTATCACCGATGATGTCCGGTCTGATGCTCAGCAAAGTATCCAGTCTGGCGCGCATGCGCAGTTCAAGCAAAGAATCTGGCAGGCTCAATAACAAAGTTTGCGCGGTTGTGCGCACTTCCTTGCGTTTATCGTCGAGTGCGCGCTCCAGGAATTCCTGATCGGCTGCGCTCAGATTTTCTTTCAAACACTGTATCAGGCGTATGCGATGCTCAGGTGGCTCGGTACTCCAGACTTCCTGCAGCATGGTGAGGCCCAGCTCAGGGTCTTTGCTGCGGCTGAGTCGCAACACTTCCAGCCTTTGCTCCAGCGTGCCGGTTTCCCATAGCCCATCCTCAACCAGCTCTGTCTCTGCTTGCCAGCTCCAGGATGGGTTCTGCCTTGCCAGCCATTTGCCACGCTCGCCCATGACTGCGGCGACATAGGGCCGCAAGACAGGCTGGGTGCGCCCCAGTTCCAGCATGGCAGGTAAAAATTTGTACGGTAAATGACAGCCATGCTGCTTTGCCAGGCTCAGCCATTCAAAGCGCAATTCAGGATATGTGCCCTGCAATAATAAAGATAATTTTGTTTCCGCCCGTTGCGTACAAGGCTGGAGTTTTTCATCTGCGGCTATTTTAGTGGCGCGGCTGGTGATTGCCAAAGCCTGTGCCCCGGCACGCGTCCATAAGTCCAGTGCCGAGATGCGTTCCCAGAGATCCGATTCGGGCATATCAGTGTGCTTTGTTGCATCAGCAAAAACGCTATCCTGCAAGGCGGCAGGCAAGTCATTCTGCGCTTGCGCTCCGGCGCGTGAAGTGCCCAGCAATAGAGATTTTTTTATGCTGGCGGTAAGCATCGACGTCATAGGAGACAATCACTTTCAAGACTCAAGAATTGCCGGTCTGTCTGTACCGAGAGTGGGGTAAAACAATAGCCATCCCATTCACCTACCAATGTCATGGGCTGACCACCACTGACGGCCAGCAATTGCCATCCATAGGCAAAGTTTTCTGGCAAGTGCAGGGCTTGCTGGTCAGGCAAAATGGCAAGCCAGCGTTCACCATCCAGTTGCAGGCGTAGCCCGGACAAACTCAGTGGCAGGCGTTCGATAAAGGGATTGGCGGCAATTGCCCTGGCATAGCTTTGCATACCTGCGTCAAATTGCGTGGCCGGGAATTGATATTCTTTAATGACGCTGACATTGCGCTGATCCTTGATCAAGGCACGCAGAGGAGCTGCCCCCGGATAGAACACCAGTTCTCCTTCAAATTCACTACCGACGGCGATAGGCCGGTCAAAGCCCTGGGTACCAACGGCATATTGCAAAAACATTGCCCACAGCCCGCTGCTCTTACCGCATAAATAGGTGATGCGTGTACGCACACGCTCGTCATCACGGGTTTTCTGCGCCACTACCTGCCAGCAATCGACTTGCCCGGCTTGCGCCAGCAAACTATCCTGACTCTGGTTCCAGCCCAGCATGCTGCGCACATCTTCCTGCAAATCGGGTGTCAGGCTATCTATCTTTTGATAAGCCCTGATCAGCAGATAAATGGCGGCTATTTCGCGTGCCAGTTGCTCTTCCCAATCGCTGATACTGGTTTGAAAAGCCAGCCTGCCTGCGCGTGACAGACGCCCGGCCAGCGGTGCCATCTGCGCATCAACCATGCGGGCGGCGATGGCATCCCACTGGGCAGTACCGGCATTGCGCAAGCTGGAAAAACCTTCCCTGGCGAGATCTTCCAGCCAGGTCTGCAATTCCTGCAAGCCACGGGCGACTTTGGCCTCGCGTTTTTCTTCACGCTTTTGCGCCTGCTCTGCCTGTTGCGCGATTTTTTCCGGCGTCAGGTTTTGCAGTTTCTCTTCTGCTGTTTCCTGCTTTTTCGTGGCGCGGGCTTCGCGGCTTTGCAACCAGTCCAGATTCCATTGCGGTGCCGGTGTCGCAGCAAATAATTCTGTTTTTCCTGAGTAAAGCAAGAACAGGCCCAGCCCATGCTTGCAAGGGAATTTACGGCTGGGGCAACTACATTTGAAAGCAGGCTCACGCAAATCTATCTGGGCGCGATAAGGGGTGGAGCCGCTACCCTGGCATTCGCCCCAGACAGCAATGTCGGAATTGCCGAGATTACTCCATTTGGAGGCTGTTGCCAGTGCACTGCCAGCTTTTGCTGAACTGGCATCAGGCGCGAGTGCAAGAATTTGATCGGTACTTAAAGTCACTTGTTTGAGCGTAACGTTTTACTGTGTAGATTGCTGTCTTAGTTTCTGACATTCATGATCAAGTCTAAGTGCTTGCAAGGCCCTGACAGGTTCCCGCATCAACAGCACTTTTCTTGGCTCAGCATTTAATCATACTTTTATGACAAGCGGAAAATTTCAGCTTCTTCTTGCCACTTTTTCTTCACAGTAGAACCGCAATGCACGGAAACTTACCCGGCTTCTGCTTCTTCATGATGACAGCAAACACAAAGCTTGTTGCCATCTGGATCGCGGAAATAAGCGCCGTAGTAATTAGGATGATAATGCGGACGCAAACCTGGCGCTCCCTCACAAGTGCCACCATGCGCCAGTGCCGCTGCATGGGCACGCTGCACCGCTGCACGTGATGAAGCCAGCAATGCCACCATCTGGCCATTGCCATGCTGTGCGGCTTCGCCGTTAAAAGGTTTGCCGATGACAAACAAAGGACGTGGCTGGTCTGCTGACATCCAGCCTGCCCAAGGCTTGCCTGCATCCTTGAATTTCAAGACCAGGCCCAACTCAGTCATGAGGGCAGAGTAAAACGAAAAAGATTTATCAAAATCCTGTATGCCTGTGAATACATGGGAAATCATGCTTTTCCTTCGCGCTGATTGTAGTATTTATTTGGTCGTGACGTTTATTTGGGTGTGGGATTTTTACTGCGTGAAAATCCTGACCGGTATCTGTGCCTGCTCAGAAAGTGTCACGGCATGTAGTGTACAGCGAGCGCAACCAGGTTTGCCATAGTCGGCATGAAAAGCCAGCACCAGGTCTATGCCTGTCGCCAGCATTCTGACATTCAGGCCCTTCCATCCTTCACCAGGAAATGCGCGGTAGTCAGCATTGGTTTTTTTCATCGCTTCGACTACAAAACCAAATTCCAGTGCAACTGCTTTGGCGTGCGCATCTATGCCAGGCGTATCACCTGTGACGATGATGGTCGCTGGCGGCAACTGAGCCAGTTCGCGGCGAATAGCTGCCTGGCTTTCCCACTGGGTGGCACCTGTAATCAATACTCTCATACCGCAAAGTCTAGCACGGCTAGCTCAATGATTCTTTTTGGCCAGACCCAGGTAGGTATCGATCACGCGCTGGTCATTGGCCAGTTCTGCGGCATCACCTTCAAGTGCGATCTGCCCGGTTTCCAGTACATAGGCATAGTCGGCCACTTGCAAGGCGGCGCGGGCATTTTGCTCTACCAGTAGAATCGCGACGCCGGTTTGCTTGAGACGCTGGATGATATGGAAAATCTCCTTGACGATCAGCGGTGCCAGGCCGAGGCTGGGTTCATCGAGCATCAGCAATTGCGGCTTGGCCATGAGGGCACGGCCTACTGCCAGCATCTGGCGTTCACCGCCTGACAAGGTCCCTGCTTCCTGGGTGCGTCTTTCTTTGAGTCGTGGGAACAGATCGAAGACGACATCGAGCTGGTCAGCATAATTTTTTTCACCGGCCTGGTAGCGGCGATAACTGCCCAGCAAAAGATTGTCTTCGACCTTCATGCTGGCGAACAGCTCGCGTTTTTCTGGCACCAGTGACATGCCCTGGGCAACACGGTTTTCTATACTGACGCTGGCGAGGTTTTTATCCGACAAAAGTATCTGGCCGCGCATGCTGCCACTGGCAGGCAGGGCACCGGCGATGGCATTAAGCATCGTCGATTTTCCCGCACCATTCGGGCCGATGACGGTAACGATTTGCCCGACACCGACACGTATATTGGCAGGCTGTAAAGCCTCGACCTTGCCATAGAATACTTGCAGGTCCTTGGTTTGCAATAAGGCCGGTTCAGACAAGGATGCCGTCGCCAGAATGACTGGCGTGGTGTCTGCAGAATTTGTAGTCGTCATCAATCTATCCCACCCAGATAAGCTTCCAGCACAGCCGGATGTTGTTGTACGTCTTGCGGCAAGCCTTCGGCAATCTTGGTGCCGAATTCCATGACCACCAGTTGATCCGTCAAATTCATGACGAAATCCATGTCATGTTCAACCAGCAGGATACTCATGCCTTCTGCCCGCAGTTTGCGCAAGAGCTCGGCCAGCTCCTGTTTTTCCTTATAACGCAAACCGGCGGCGGGTTCATCCAGCAACAGTAAACTAGGATCACAACACAAGGCTCTGGCGATTTCCAGTATGCGTTGCTGGCCCAGTGCCAGGCTGCCTGCTTCTTCATTGATCAGATGTGCCAAGCCTACCCGCTCAAGCTGATTTTTTGCCTCGGCCAACAGGGAATTTTCTACCTTGCTGTCACGGCGCAAGATG
Source organism: Undibacterium sp. KW1 (assembly GCF_009937955.1). NCBI lineage: Bacteria > Pseudomonadati > Pseudomonadota > Betaproteobacteria > Burkholderiales > Oxalobacteraceae > Undibacterium > Undibacterium sp. KW1. Next base: position 5,790,656 of record NZ_AP018439.1, read on the forward strand.
CTGGCGATGACTTCCATGACGTCACCACCCTTGGCGCGCAGATGCGCACCTATCGCGACGTTTTCGAGTACCGTCATGCTGGCCAGCAGGCGTACATGCTGGAAGCTGCGGCCTATGCCCAGCTTGACGATTTCACGCGAAGGCAGGTTGGCGATATCCTGCAATTTGCCATCACGGTAAAAACGCACGGCACCACTGGTCAAAGGCAAGACACCGGTGACCAGGTTGAACATCGTCGATTTGCCCGCACCATTCGGGCCTATCAGGCCGACGATCTGGCCTGCGCTGACAGTAAACTGCATGTCATTGACAGCAACCAGACCACCAAATTGCTTGCGCGCCTTGTCGATTTCCAGGATGACGGTATCGACTGGCGGTTTGGCACGTACTGGCAATACCGCTGCATCTGCTGCGACCTGTATGCCCTTATCTTCTGGCAACCATTTGGCAAACAGGCGCTTGCTCCAGCTGGCCAAATATGGCCAGACACCATCACGTGCGCGTTGCAGCAACAAGACCAGCAAGACACCGAACACGATGACTTCAAAATTACCATTCGCGCCCAGCAATGCAGGCAAGATGCTTTGCAGTTTGTCTTTCAGCAGCGTCAGCAGGGCTGAGCCCAACAAGGCACCCCAGACATGACCAGCACCGCCAACCACGGCCATGAACAGGTATTCAATACCGGCATTCAAGCCAAATGGTGTGGGATTAACGGCGCGTTGCAAATGCGCATACAGCCAGCCGGAAACGCTCGCCAGCATGGCAGCGATGACGAAGATGATGACCTTCATGCGTGCAGTATTGACACCCATGGCTTCTGCCATGACGCCACCACCTTTGAGTGCGCGTATGGCACGGCCAGGACGTGATTGCAGCAGATTTTGTACCGCAACTATCGCCAGCAACAATATCACCCAGATCAGGCCAAACATGCTGCGGCCTGTATCGAGTTTAAGTCCCACGATTTGTATCGGAGGTATGCCATTCAGGCCATCATATTTGCCGAGGAATTCCAGGTTACCAAACAGGAAAAACAGCGACAGACCCCAGGCAATAGTCCCCAGTGGCAGATAGTGGCCGGACAGGCGCATGGTAATCAGGCCTATCGCCAGTGCTGCCACCATGGTCAGCACCAGGCCTGCCAGCAAACCCAGCCACGGTGAATAACCGAGGGCCGTACTCAGATAAGCTGTCGAGTAAGCGCCGAGGCCAACAAAAGCTGCCTGGCCAAAAGAGGTCATGCCGCCTACCCCGGTCAGCAAGACCAGGCCCAGCGCGACGATCGCATACAGGCCTATATAGTTGGCAAGAGTGATCCAGAATTCAGGTACCGGCACCAGGGGGAACAGCAAGACCAGCGCAAGCAATATCCATTTACCGTGTCTGATGCCGTTGGTGAGGAGTGCTTTCATTATTCTTCATCCTCATCAGTATGTTTGCTGGAGAGTGAACGCCATAGCAAGACCGGGATAATCAGGGTAAATACGATAACCTCCTTATAGGCACTGGCCCAGAAAGATGAATACGATTCCAGCAAGCCCACCAGCAAGGCACCTGCTGCTGCCACCGGATAAGACACCAGACCACCGACGATGGCGCCAACGAAACCTTTGAGGCCGATCAAAAAGCCGCCGTCGTAATACACCGTGGTCATCGGGGCGATCAAGACACCGCACAATGCACCCATGGCCGCGGCAAGAGTAAATGCCAAGCGACCCGCCTGCGTGGTACCTATACCAACCAGTTGCGCACCGAGGCGATTGACAGCAGTAGCCCGCAAGGCCTTGCCGGACAGGCTGCGTTCAAAATAGAAATACAACGCAGCGATCAACAGAGCAGAAACAGCAATCACCACCAGACTCTGGCCAGATATCTGCATGGCACCAAGTTCAAAGCGGGCGTCACTGAAAGCGGTGGTGCGTGAACCCTCGGCACCGAACATGACCAGGCCCATGCCAGTCAACGCAAAGTGCACACCAACAGAAACGATGAGCAAGACCAGAGTACTGGCTTCTGCCAGAGGTTGGTAAGCCAGCCGGTAAATCATGGGCCCCATCGGCACGACTATCGTCAGTGCCAATAGGACCTGGGCGAACAAGGGCCATTCCTGCGCGTTGACATTGCGTGCCAGCAGCCAGACAGCCAGTGGAAACAGCAACAGCTTGCCAGCCGATAAAGCCAGGGCCTTGGCATTCACAGCTTGCTTGCTGCGCAGTTGCGCATAAATTTCCTTGCCCAGGCATAGCAAGCCAAAAGCGAGTAACAGGCTGGCAGAATGCGGGAACTTGCCAGACTGTATGGCAGCCAGACTGAGCGCACCAAAGGCGACAAATTCACCTTGCGGTATGAAGATAATCCGCGTGACGGAAAACACCAGCACCAGCGCCAATGCCAGCAAGGCATAGATGGCGCCACTGGTAATACCATCCTGAGCGAGGATGGCGGCAATTGAAAAATCCATGTAAACCTGACTTTCTTGCTTAGAACCTGTTTACGATCTGTAGCGAGCGGGCGTCAGCGAGGTCAGGGTAACAAAAGTGCAGCGCAAAAAGCGGAATGTACTTAAGTACATGAGCATTTTGAGCAACACATGATCCTCGCATAAACTCCTCTTGCGCACGCGCTAAAGATCGCAAACAGGTACTTACTAGTTCAAGCATGGCCCTCAGTACTTTGGGCCGAACAAAAAGGGAGCCGTAGCTCCCTTGATTACTTCATCAATACATCAGTTAGCCTGACCGATCAATTTCCATTTGCCATTGACGATTTGCACCATGACGCGGGAACGCTGGTCAAAACCAAGATGGTCAGTATCAGTCATATTGACGATGCCATGCGAGACTGGCAAGTTGACAGTATTTTCCAGAGCAGTACGCAAGGCAGCGCGGAATTCCTTGCTACCTGGCTGGGCTTTTTTCAAAGCGACCGTCGCGGCAGATTCCAGCAACAGACTAGCATCCCAGGCATGGCCACCAAAGGTGGAGACAGAACCTGCGCCATATTCTTTTTCATACGCTTTGACATAGCGCATGGCAGATTTTTTGACTGGATTATCATTGGACAATTGTTCAGCCACCAGCAGTGGGCCTGCTGGCAACCAGGTGCCTTCGCAATCCTTGCCGCAGACGCGCAGGAAGTCGTTATTGGCAACACCGTGGGTCTGGTAAATCTTGCCCTTGTAGCCGCGTTCTTTCAAGGTCTTTTGTGGCAGGGCTGCTGGTGTACCGGCACCGGCAATCAAGACTGCATCAGGATTGGTCGCCAGGATTTTGAGGATCTGGCCAGTGACTGAAGTATCACTGCGGGCAAAGCGCTCGTTAGCAACCACTTTGAGCTTGCGCAATTCAGCAATCTTGGAAAATTCTTTGTACCAGCCTTCGCCATAGGCATCGGCAAAGCCAATAAATGCAACAGTCTTGACGCCGGCATCGTTCATGTGACCGGTGATCGCCGTGGACATATGTGAATCATTTTGCGGCGTTTTGAATACCCAGTAACGCTTGGAATCAATAGGCGAAATAATCGCCGAAGATGCCGCCATCGAAATCATTGGCGTTTCATTTTCTGCTACCACATCGACCATGGCCAGGGAGTTAGGCGTGATGGTAGAACCGATGAGGATATCAACCTTGTCTTCGGCTATCAGCTTGCGGGCATTCTTGACAGCGGTCGTGGTATCAGAGGCGTCATCCAGTACGATGTATTCCACTTTCTTGCCGGCGATTTCCTTGGGCAGCAGGGCGAAGGTATTTTTTTCAGGGATGCCCAAAGAAGCTGCGGGGCCGGTGGCCGACACATTGACGCCAACCTTGATCTGCGCATAAGCATTTGTTGCCAGTACCAGCGATAACATGGCGGGCAAGGCCGCCAGTAAAAACCGTTTCTTCATGGGTAGTCTCCTGTTTTGCGATTATCTGCAATATTAATCATTACCAAACAATATGAATAAGAATGCAATTTGCCGACCGCTTGGTCGGTTAATTTTTTTCCAGTGTAACCTTTCCTTCGTGCAGGCACAATATTTAAGCTGGATCAATTTTCCAGACCAAATTTGTGAGCGGAATTTATCTTTATACTTCAGATAGGCAAGTCATGTCAGCTTTCTTGCCAGCAAAACAAGTCTTGCATGCACTTAGTTAATCCATTTTAATCAAATCAACAACAAAAGCACCACGCAGGGAATTGCACAACATGATTTGCTCTGCGGCCTGCAGGTCTGGCAGCGTCAGGACTTGCTCAGTCAGTTGATAACGCCTGTCTTCCAGCAATATCGCCCGCATGATGCCGGGCAAGACACCATCTTCGAGTGGCGGTGTCAGCCATTTGCCATTGAGTTTCAGCAAGACTGTACTGCGCCCGCCTTCGGTCAAATGCCCTTTTTCGTTAAAAAACAACATATCAAATGCGCCCTGTTGCTCTGCTGCCTGCCAGGCCTGGTCATATTGCTGGCGCAAACTGCTCTTATGGCGCAGGAACAGATTGCGGCTATCACTGGCAGTTGTCGCCAGCATGACCTTGGGCTGTTCTGGCATGCTGGTCAGTAGCGCTGTTCGCACCTCAAGTTTGCCATCCGGCTTCAGTGCCAGGCGCAACCTGTGTGGCAGGCTGGCAGGCAGGGCATCGCATGTTTGCTGCAATGCCAGTCTGATCTGCTGCTGGTCCCAGACAAAGCCAAAATACTGTGCCGATGCCTGCAGGCGCTGCAGATGCCGTGATTGATGGCGACAACCTTCTTCCTGTGTTGCGTACATGGTTTCAAACAGTTCAAACTGAGGTGGCAGTCCGGTCAGGAAACGTGCCTTTAAATGGCATTCTGCATATTCGTCCTGAGCCACACTGTCATATACGATGCCAGCGCCTACTCCCAGTACACCACGGCGCAAGACTGGCTCGGCATTATTAACAGGGGCTTGCAGTTGCAGAGTGCGTATAGGTACAGACAGGCAAAAATCGCCCATTTCGCCTGGCTGTGCCGGTGGATCGAACCAGCCTATGGCACCGGTATACAAGCCACGCGGCTCTGTCTCCAGTTCACGGATGATCTGCATGGTGCGGTGCTTGGGTGCGCCGGTAATCGAGCCACAGGGAAACAAGGCCGTCAGTATCTGTTCCAGATTCAGGTCTTGCTGCAAATCGGCTTCAACAGTAGAAGTCATTTGCAGCACGCTGGAAAAGCGCTTGACCTCAAATAATTTGGGTACCCTGACCGTGCCGGTTTTGGCGATGCGCCCGAGGTCGTTACGCAGCAAATCAACGATCATGAGATTTTCTGCGCGGTTCTTGCTGTCGGCAGCAAGTTCTGCCGCCAGACGCTGGTCTTGCTCTGCATCGCCAGTTGCCGCTGCCGTGCCCTTCATGGGGCGGGCAAGCAATTTACCCTGTTGCTGGCGCACGAATAATTCTGGTGACAACGAAACGACTGCCTCGCCATCAGGCAAGCAGATCAGCGCACCGTAAGGCACGGGCTGGCGCTGGCGCAAGCGGCTGTAGAGTGCGGCGGGTGGGCCGTAGCTGTCAAAATGCAGACGGTATGTGTAGTTGACCTGGTAAGTATCACCCGCAGCGATATATTCCCTGACCCTGGCTATGCCACCTTCAAACTGACTGGCATCGACACTGGGCTGTATACCTGCGATTCCGGCAATGGTGTTCGGTGCTTCTTGTGCCTGTAAAAAACCAGTGACTTGCTGGCTATCCAGAATATGGCATTGCCGGAACAGGAGTATGCGTGACACAGCCGCTGTAGGGTGTTCAACATGTTCACTAATGCCTTGCAATTGCGCGCCGCTTTCATACGACAGCAATGCCAGCGCAAAACTGCCCTGTTGCAAAGCCTGCTCTGCATCACGCCATAAGGCTGGCCACTGTTGCGCCGTGTTGCATGTCAATACGGCCTGCAGGTCATGGTAGTAGCGCGATTGTGCCTGCTCTGCGTGAGCATCATCAAGCAGGGCAAAGCATTCCCAGGCCCGGGGCAGAGGAAATGGCAGGACAGGATTGTTGGAAAAATCTGACACGCGGATTCAAGCTAACATAAAGATGTGCCGCAGTTTACCCGCAGATGCCTGCTTCTGCATAAAGCGATGCAAAAAGACGCCAATCAATAGAGAAGTATAGAACTCATTTCATCAATAAGGATGAGATGCGTTTGCCTTATAACGCAGTCCAGCGCGCGTTATGAGGCCAACCCTCCGGAAACTGACGATTTGGGCGCATTGCAGCGTTGCGCCCTTTGCTAAGGCAGGAGCCTTAGCTGCACAGGGTACACACCTTACGCCTTGCACTGCATCCCAAATCGTCTTGTTCGCACTCCCCCTTATTGATGAAATGAGTTCTGGTGCCATGGCACTTTTTTATGACATGATTCTGGCACATAGGTATAGTCGCTGGTATTCACTACAGCCAGTATTTTCCACGGGGCAATTCGCAATTTTTCTCATGCATAACACTTATTTCAGGTTACCAATGGCAAAACGCATCTTTCGCAAGAATTTGCAGGCAATCGCGCTGGCGATGCTGGCTGCCTTGATCCTGGGATTGATACTGTCTGCTTATCTGTTGCAAAGAAACTTGCGTGCAGAAGCCCTGTATAAATCTGACACTCTTGCCAGCAATATGGCAGACGCGATGATCGCCAATGATATGCGGCAATTGCAAAGCCTGTTGCTGAATGCCACCAATACGCCAGACATGCAGACTGCGAATGTCTATGACAGCCATGGCCAGCCCATACTGGCCTGGAACCCGCAGGGCCAGTTGATCAAGACCAGTGGCGTAGAAGCCACAACCTTGCTGCGGCGGCATGTGGTGGAATATCACCCGGGCAATTTCAGTGCCATTAGCCCGGTGCTGAGTGGCACCACGGTGATAGGTCAGGTGCAGTTGCAAATCAGTACCTGGCCGCTGTACCAGCACATCCTGTTGTTCTTGCTGATCGCCAGTTTCCTGTTTGTGTTTACCACTGCACTTGCAGCTTACTGGCTAACGAATAAGCAATTGCGCTCCGTGCAACCCATCATGGAATTAAGCGTGATAGCTGAAAAAGTGGCAACGCTGGGTGATTACAGCCTGCGCGCACCACAAGACCCTGAGCATGAACTGGGCAGCCTGAACATGCATTTCAATCTCATGCTGGCAAGGATGGAAGCCTGGGAAAACGATATGCAAAGCGAGGCCAAGGAAAGGCGCGAAGCAGACAGCCGCCTGGCCATTTTGAACAACCATGACAGCCTGACCAAGCTGCCGAACCGCCACTATTTCCACCGGCTGCTCAGCAACTGCCTCGAAGATGCAGTTGCCAATGAAGAAATGGCAGCCCTGATGTTTATCGACCTCGACCACTTCAAGGGTCTCAGCGAAAGTTTTGGCTATGATGCCGGTGACCTGATTCTGGCGACCATGGCCAACCGCCTGTGTGGTGTCTTGCGCAGTACCGATACGCTATGCCGTGTCGATGGCGATGAATTTGCCGCCATCATGCCCAATGTGGGCAGTCTGGAAGTGGTAGAACAACTGGCAGACCGGCTGGTCAAGGCCATCAACCAGCCCATGACCTTGCGCGGCCAGCAAATATTGCTGAGCGCCAGTGTGGGCGTAGCCTGCTGTCCCCTGCATGCCAAAGAGCAGCGGCTATTTTTGCATCATGCTGATATTGCACTGAAAGCCGCCAAGGCCGCTGGCCGCAATACCTGGCGTCTGTATAGCAAAGACTTGCCCAAGACTTCTCAGGCAGTGCAACTCAGCATCTGATGCTCATCCGATGCTGCATTGATGCTGATCGGATGCTCAATACGCGATATGCAGGCGACGGTATAAAAAACTGAGTACAAACAAGGGGCCTATCAGCAAATAGCGCAGGTCATCAAAGAAAGATGGTTTCTTGCCCTCTATCTTGTGGCCGATGAACTGGCCTATCCAGGCGACAACAAAAATACCGAGTGAAATTTGCCACATCAGGTGTTGTGGCAATTGCGAGAGTATCCACAGCATAGTGCCCGACATTCCCAGCATGCCCACAGCAAACGGCACCGAGAGTGTGGTGTAATAAATCAGCGAGATGACAGTAACAGCAAGTGCTGCCATAGGATGCACAGCCCAGATCAGGCCAAGGAAGGACAACACGATCACGGGTACACAGACAAAGTGGATCAGTTCATTGGTCGGGTGCAGATGGCTTTCACTGTATTTCGCCAGCAGTTGCTCTATCTGTCTTTGGTTTGTTTGTTGCATGAGGGTCTCCCGGATATTGTTATACCCCAGAGTAATCCATCAAATGACATCCTGCTTGAACGCAATCGCCATCCTGTGCAATTCTGAAGGTGCCACCCCCATCATGCTGCGAAAGGTACGACTCATGTGTGCCAGGTCGGCAAAGCCGGACGCATGGGCAGCCGCTGTCATGTTATTGCCCTGCGCAACTGCCGCTACCGCATCCACCATGCGCGACCATAGCAGATAGCGTGACAAGGACATGCCGGTTTGCTGGCGGAACAGATGGGTAAAGCGGCTTTCTGAGAGATGCACGAGTCTGGCCAGGCTCTCACCACTACAATCTGCGCCGTGGCTGGCGGCTATTGCATCCAGCGCAGCCAGGATGCGGCTATCGAGCGAGGTACTAACCTGGCTTTGCGGCAAGGCACAGGCTTGCCAGACTTGGCGTATCTGCAGGGCTGCTGCGATGTCCAGTGATTGATGACGGTTGTCGGCCAGACTGGCGGCCAGTGCCTTAAATTCCGGTGCAGACCCGAATCCCGCCTGCAAATCCGTCCCACCCCACTTCACGGCCTCCGGCATTTCCAGGAACAGATGCGCCAGCACGCCGCCGTCACTATCTATCTGATGGGCATCATGCGGCGCAAAACTGGCGCTGCGGGTTTCTGTCCAGTCATGCTCTGCCTGCAGGCGGGCACGGAATGGCCGCTCCAGACCATAAGTCAGTTGCAGTGCAAAATGAGTATGCAGGGACGAGTCTATGCCGGGTGACACCACCAGGGCGGCGCCACGCCATAAAAATAAACGTCCGGGTTGCTGGGGCAGCTTCATCAGTGGCTGTCAAAATCCTGTGTGAACAAAACTCGGACTATGATGCGTCAGCTAGCGATGAAGTGCAATCGGGTCTGAAGATTAGCGCAACAGCAAGGCTACATGCATGGCAGCCTGCTCGGTTGGCAGCAATTTGAAACCGGTCTTGGCAAAACGCAGCCAGCGGCCCATGACAAAGCTGCACAAGAGGCTGGCACGTGCCTGCGCCTCTTCTTCGGCAAAATGACCCTGGCTGGCTGCCAGGCGCAAAGACTGGCGGAAAGCCATTTCCAGTCTTTCTGCCAGTTGGTTCATGCGCAATTGCAGGCGTTCATCTTCATTCACCAGGGCGTCACCAATCAGCACGCGGGTCATGCCAGGATTGCGCTCGGCAAAATTGAGCAGCATCATGATGATGGACTGGGCTTGGACCATGCCATCTTCCTGGCTTTCATTGATCTGGTTGATGAGGCCAAAGATGGAAGACTCGATGAATTCAATCAGACCCTCAAACATCTGCGCCTTGCTGGCGAAATGACGGTACAGCGCGGCCTCAGACACGGCTACTTTGGCAGCCAAGGCAGCGGTCGTGACCTTTTCACCTTTGGGATGCTCAAGCATCGCCGCCAGCGTCTGGAGTATCTGTAATTTACGTTCGCCGGGTTTGGTGCTGGCCATAGGTGTCAAATAAGTGAATTCAAAAAAGGAGAGCAGACAATTCAGCCGCGCCGGGGCGAGATTCTAAAGACCAGCCGCCCAGTACGCAATCCCCCTTCACATTTTGCTACACTGCCTGAGCTCAGGCGCGCAGACGATGGATGTGGCGGGCGAGTTGTATGACGGATTTTACTTTGACGTCGGCACAGGCAGCAGCTCTTTTACGGTGATGGACAGGAGTATAGCCTGTGACCCAGGCGGTGCGCAGACCTTCTTGCTTTGCAGCAAGCAAATTCTCTACACTATCTTCCACCAGGATACAGTCTCTTGCCTGTTTGCCATAAGTCGCCAGTAACTTGCGCAAATAGGAACGCGAAGGCTTGGGTTGCAATTGCCCATGCACGCGCATGGCCTCAACCGGGATATGCGCATCAAAATGCTTGTGCAAACCCATGTGCCTGAGTACTCGCCCCGAGTACACGCGCGGCGCATTGGTCAGCAAAATCTTTTTACCCGGCAAGCGGCGCAGCAGCTTCTTCAAACCACGCTCGTACCTGATCATGCTAATGAGGTCATCGAAATGATGCACCTCGTGCAAAAATTCATCTGCCCTGACGCCGTGGTGCCTGACCATGCCGAGCATGGTGACGCCATAGCGCGCATAGTATTGCTGACGGATGGCATTCACCCGCTCGGCATCTGCCGGCTTGCCATCTTCCCCCAGCACCCGCGCCAGGAAGGCATTCATGTTCTGGCTGATGACAGGGAAAATCGCATGTGAAGCATTGTGCAGCGTATTGTCCAGGTCAAACAGCCACAAGGGCTCGGGGCGCCTACGCATGAGGCAGGCGCTCCACCAGCTGATATTGATTCATCAATGGCTGCGTATCATGGTACCGAAGGCTTGTTCGGTCAACACTTCCAGCAACAAGGAATGTTCGATACGGCCATCAATGATATGTACGGTATTCACACCGGACTTGGCAGCATCGAGTGCGGATGAAATTTTTGGCAACATGCCGCCAGAGATGGTGCCGTCAGCGAACATTTCATCAATCTCGCGTGCCGACAAATCAGTCACCAGATTGCCCTGTTTGTCGAGCACACCCGGGATATTCGTCATCATGATGAGCTTTTCAGCCTTCAGAATTTCAGCAATCTTGCCTGCCACCAGATCGGCATTGATGTTGTAAGCCTGACCATCTTCACCAAAGCCTATAGGGGAAATGATAGGGATGAAGGCATCATCCTGCAGGGCTTTAACAACCGCAGGGTTGATGGCATCAATTTCACCCACATAACCGATGTCGAGCATGGCACCCGGATTTTCACGGTCAGGCATCATCATCTTGCGGGCGCGGATCAGGCCGCCGTCTTTACCGGTCAGACCTACCGCCTGACCACCGTAGTGGTTGATCAGCATGACGATATCCTGCTGGACTTCACCACCGAGTACCCATTCAACGACTTCCATGGTTTCTTCGTCGGTGATGCGCATGCCCTGGATGAAAGTACCCTGCTTGCCCATTTTCTTGAGCGCATTATCAATTTGCGGGCCGCCGCCATGCACCACGACCGGGTTCATGCCTACCAGTTTGAGCAAAATGACATCACGGGCAAAACCGTGCTTCAGGCGTTCTTCTGTCATGGCATTGCCGCCGTATTTGACGACGATGGTTTTGCCATGGAACTTACGGATATAAGGCAGGGCCTCCGCGAGAATTTCCGCCTTGATGGCTGGTTCCACGCCTGCCAACCGGTCTTCCGGTGCAAGTTCTTCTGTCGTGTTTGCGTTCAAATCGCTCATAATGACGGTATATCCTGAAGGTATGATAGTGGGTTATTTCATCAAGCCTGAATTTTACAGGATTTGAGCCCAAAGCTTTTCCAATTCAGTCAGCAGATTTATGACATCGATTACAGATTTACATCAACAACTGGAAAACCTGCGCCCTGGCCTGTATCGCTTTGCACAATTGCAACTGCGCAATGAGTGTGCGGCGGAAGATGCCGTGCAGGAAACCTTACTGGCGGTACTGGAAAAACCGGACAGTTTTGCCGGTAATTCTTCGCTGCGCACCTATGTGACAGGCATTTTGAAATTCAAGATCATCGACCACCTGCGCGCCCTGAAAAAAGAAAAGCCGCTGGAAATCAAGGATGATGAATCAGAAGACGATTTGATAGACAGTTTATTTAATGCCAACGGCCACGTGATAGGTATGCCTACTGCCTGGGGTGCGCCTGAAGCAACATTGCAACAAAAAGATTTTTTTCGCGTGCTCGAAGTCTGCCTGGAAAACCTGCCTGCCAAAACTGCCCGAGTATTCATGATGCGTGAGTGGCTGGAACTGGAAACCGAAGAAATTTGTAAGGAATTGGAGTTGAGTACGTCTAATCTATGGGTGGTGCTCTATCGTGCGAGATTACGCCTGCGTGAATGCCTGGACCTGAACTGGTTTGGCAGGGTGTCATCAGGAGAAAAAATATGAGTGTCTTTATTGTTTGCAAACAAGCACATCAGCTTATTTCTGAGGGTTTGGACCGCCCGCTCAGCCTGTCTGAGCGCAGCCAGTTAAAAATGCACCTGGCAATTTGCCGCGCCTGTACCGGCTTTAATGGGCAAATGTCATTCTTGCGCAAGGCCATGAAAAAGACTGCCAGTGAAGGCTTGCCAGCAGAAACCGATAATGCGGATGGCAAAGGTAGCACGACATGAGTGTGTGTCCTCAATGTCAGGCTGTGTTTACATGCGCAATGGCAGATAATACTGGCCAGGCCTGCTGGTGCACTGCCCTGCCACCGATTGCCTTTAAAAAACTGCCAGATGGTGTATTGAAGATGGATGCGAGTTGCTTTTGCCCGCATTGCCTGCCGCATTGGAAGGCAGAACGCGAAGCCGAATACCAGCGTGACAATGTACAGCCTGAGGCTTAGGCAACAATGCATGGACAAGCCACCCGCAACACCAATTTGACAATTCAGTTACCATAGACTTTTTACATCCCGGTTTTCAGCATGTCTAACGATACGCCCTTAGCTTATAAAGCTGTCAATATCCCTGTCTCGCAGCGCATACGTGAACGCATCACGGCCAGCAAGACGCGTTTTCACGCGAATGACAACATCGCCCGTTTCATCGAAGCTGGCGAGTTGGATGAACTGCAGGCAGAAGTCGAGGAAAAACTGCGTGCCGTGCTGGAAAGCCTGGTCATCGATACCGAGAGTGACCATAACACCCAGGATACAGGCCGCCGCGTCGCCAAGATGTTCATACAGGAAGTCTTCAAGGGCCGTTATGTCCCTATGCCTGCGGTCACCGAATTCCCGAATGCCTCGCACCTGAACGAGTTGATGATCATAGGCCCTATCACGGTACGTAGCGCCTGCTCACATCATCTGTGCCCGATTATTGGCAAGGTCTGGATAGGTGTCATGCCGAATGAACATTCGAACCTGATCGGCCTGTCGAAATATGCGCGCATTGCTGAATGGGTCATGAGCCGTCCGCAGATACAGGAAGAAGCGGTCGTACAACTGGCCGATACCCTGCAAGAAAAAATGCAACCAGATGGCCTGGCAGTCGTCATGGAAGCCGACCACTTTTGCATGCATTGGCGTGGCGTGAAAGACATGGATACTGCCATGATTAATAGTGTGATGCACGGCTCCTTTTTGAAGGATGCAAACCTGCGCCGTGAATTCTTATCCCTGATCAAACGCTAACCAGGACTTGCCATGCTAGTACGCTTACTTTACGCCAGCCGCGTCGTCGATGAAAAAATGTGCGACATCGTGCAATCCATCGTCAGCCAGTCCCGTCAGCATAATCCGCAGCACGGTATCACCGGTGTGCTCTGCCACAGCGACCAGGTCTTCATGCAGGTGCTGGAAGGTGGCCGCGAAGCTGTCAATACCCTGTACAGCCACATTTTGCGTGACGAGCGTCATACTGACGTGATTCTGCTCGATTATGAAGAAATACTGGAACGCCGCTATGCAGGCTGGACCATGGGTCAGGCGAACATGGGCAAGATCAATCCTTCAATTTTGCTGAAATATTCACCCTTGCCGGTACTGGATCCTCACCGCATGTCAGGCAAGATATTGCTGGCCCTGATCGATGAACTAATGGCGACTGCGTCTATCGTTGGACGCACCTGATCCAGATGTGCCCCAGCCCCGGTTTATAAATGATGAAGGCGCCGCTCAGGTTCATGCCTGTGCAAGAACTTTGTGAGGGAATCGGGCGGAGAACTGATGCCCATATCTTCCAGAATCTGCCCCACGCAACCACGGTGATAACCACCGTGGGTAATCACATGCAGCAACATCTCTTCGCATGACATGGTGCCCTTGTCGCCGTCAGTAAAGCTAAATTGCAGGCGCTGTTTCAGACGCTCGGTGCTGAGCCCGGATACAAAATCGAGGTACCAGTTATCGGTCGCACTGACGATCTCGCGCAATGCAGATAAGTCCGGTATTGTTTCGGAATTAGTCGCTGTAAAACCAGCAGCCCCCCGTTCCGCTCAGATGCCCCTTGAATATCCTGTCCACGACGTTGACATGATCCAGCGTGTGCAACATGGCCTGGAATTGATCAGGGTGTCGCTGGACATCAAATCTGGCAAGGGCGGCGTGCATTTCCACATTGGCATTGGCCCAGGCCTTGTAACTGAAGAGTGAAACAAGAATACTATCCACAGTCGCGGATCTCCTTTGTTACTGGTCACTACACAGATGCAACAGCAAGCTGCGCTACCAGCCCGCCATCGGATTCTGTCACCTGCATTAATTCTGCCGCATGAAAACCGAAGATATTGGCAATGGCAGGGCCGGGGAAATGCTCCATGCTCTGGTTATATTGCACCACGCAATCGTTGTAGGCCTGACGGGCGAAGATGAGCTTGTTTTCAGCATCATTCAATGCCGTGCTCAGTCTCTGCATGTTTTCATTGGCTTGTAAATCGGGGCAGGTTTCGGCAATCGCGAACATCCTGCCTAATGTCACGGTCAGTCTATCTTCCGTCGCGGCCAAATGCAGTATCGCAATGCCAACCAGGGGATGAATACAAGCCATGGCATTGGCCGATACAGCCTCATTGAGCGCGGTGATGATGGCCTCTAGCGCTTCGCGCTCATGCTTCATATAGCCTTTGGCAATCTCCACCAGGTTGGGTATCAGTTCATAGCGGCGCTTGAACTGTATATCCATTTGTGAAAATGCATATTTAATGCGCCTGCGTGAATTCAGCAGGCGTTTTTGTATGCCCAGCACCCAGAATGCCAGTATTGCGAAGATGACCGCCAACACGATCATTGCAATCATGATGTCTCCAGAAAAAACAAGACCGGCAAAATATCAAGCCGGTCATGCTGGTTTAATTGTCGCTGGGAGGATTTTTACTCGGCGTAGCCTGGTAAGTCTTCAATTCTTCTTCTGTAATATATTCAAATACCTTGACGACCTTGCGCACGCCACTGATGCTGCTGGCCAGGTCAGCGGCATGGTTGCCTTCACGCTGGGTGACGCGTCCCATCAAAAAGACGACACCGGCTTCGGTCACGACTTTGAAGGCATTCGCTGAAACTTCCTTGGCATCGACAAAGGTCGCCTTGACCTTGGTCGTAATCAGCGTGTCATTTGACCGTGCCGTGTAATTGGAGACTGGCCCTATGATCAGTTCATTGGTGACCGCAGTTACACCTTCAACGGCACGCATTTCACGCTCGGCGGCTGATTTGGCATTTTCATCGATCACTTCGCCAGTCAAGAGGACGCGGCGGTTAAATGAATTGACATTCACATGACCATTCTTATCCAGCAAGCGGGAGATACGGGTTTCGCCTTTAATGACGATGGCCTTGTCCTCGGTCTGCGCACCAAAGGTACGGCGGTCAGTTGCTGCGAAAGTACCAACTACAGCACTCCCTACGACCATTTCCACGCAGCCTTGCAGACTCATGGCGCTTGCGCAGCACAAACTGATCAAAGCTACGGGTCTGGCCAGCTTGCTCCAGGATTTCT
Organism: Undibacterium sp. KW1; assembly: GCF_009937955.1. NCBI lineage: Bacteria > Pseudomonadati > Pseudomonadota > Betaproteobacteria > Burkholderiales > Oxalobacteraceae > Undibacterium > Undibacterium sp. KW1. The sequence goes on from NZ_AP018439.1 coordinate 5,806,365, forward strand.
TAATCATCAGCATCACCTCCGAATAATGCGGCATCAATGCCGTCACACAAACAATGTATGGTTAATAAGTGAACTTCCTGTATGCGCGCTGTCCTGTCATGCGGTACGCAGATATGGACATCGGCCTCAGTCAGGATATTCGTAATTTCTCCGCCGCCCTTGCCAGTCAGCGCCACCACACGCATATCCCGTTCAAGTGCAGCATTGATGGCATTCACCACACTCAGCGAATTGCCTGAAGTGGACAGAGCCAGCAAGATATCGCCAGACTGCCCAAATGCCTGCACCTGCTTGGAAAATACTTCATTAAAACTGTAGTCATTTGCTACTGCAGTCAGGATAGAGGTATCTGTCGTCAGGGCCATGGCCGGTAAAGGCAGACGCTCGCGCTCAAAGCGCCCTACCAGCTCGGCGGCAAAGTGCTGGCAGTCGGCCGCAGAACCGCCATTCCCGCAGGCGAGTATCTTGTTACCATTAGACAGCGCCGAGAACATGAGTTCCACCGCTTCTGAAATAGGCTGGGCCAGCTCTGTACCGGCCCGCATTTTTAATTCTGCACTTTCCTGGAAGTGCGCCAATATGCGTTGATTTGTCATAATGCTTACTTAGTATGATTGCGTCAGATTATACGGCAGGCAAGGCATTAGTGGACTGTAACAGTGGAAGCAGAGTGCCTGTCACGTGCGCGTCCACACTTCAACTTTCACTATTCCAGTCTCGTATCCTGTCATATTCTCAAGCGACGATAATATTCTTTAGCCAGTTGATCTGCTCACCATCTATGGCCACCAGATCAAAACGACAAGCGGGTTGAGTCTTTTTTGCTAACAAATAGACCTGCGCAGCATGCACCATGCGCCTTTGTTTGGCTGGTGTGACGCTAGCAATGGCACCGCCAAATTGCATGGAATTGCGTTTCCTGACTTCCACAAAGACGAGCACAGCACCATCCTGCATGATGAGGTCTATTTCGCCACCTTTGCATAAAAAGTTCTGTTGTATCAGTTTCAAGCCAGCTTTTTGCAAATACAGCAGTGCCAGGCTTTCTGCCTCGTCACCGGTACGGCGGCGGCTGGTACGCTGGTCAGCTCCCGATTTGCTATCTGGCGTTTCTACAGTCTTTGCGAGTCTCATTGGCGTACAATCTCGGCTAATTCATTTGCTTAATTTGCATACTACATAAAGGAACAGGCATGAGCACCACCGACAAGGCACTGTTCACGAGTGCGACTGTGATCGAGGCAGTCACCCGGCAAAATTATCCGGCAGCGACCTTATATGTAGTCGCCACCCCCATAGGAAATGTCGCTGATATCTCCCTGCGCGCCTTGCACCTGCTGTCGCTGGCAGATGCGATTGCCTGCGAAGATACCCGCAATACTGCCCAATTACTATCGCGCTATGGTATCAGCAAACCCCTGATCGCAGCTCACCAGCATAATGAGCGCGAAGTGGCAGAGAAAATACTGGCACGCCTGCAGGCAGGCGAGCGTATTGCGCTGGTGTCTGACGCTGGTACACCTGGTGTATCCGACCCCGGTGCCAAGATCGTTGATGCCGTCAAACTGGCAGGTTTGCCAGTTACACCTTTGCCGGGTGCCTCGGCGGCCATTAGCGCCCTGTCAGCCAGCGGCCTTATCCATGACCGTTTTTATTTTGTCGGCTTCTTACCAGCCAAGGCCGGGCAACGCGACAGTATCTTGCGAGAAGTACAAGCCATACCAGCCAGTTTGATTTTTTATGAGGCACCACACCGTATCATCGAAGCGGTCGCCGCCATGCGGACAGTATTTGGTGACGCTCGCCGCATCGTGCTGGCGCGTGAAGTCAGCAAACTGTTTGAAGAAATCCACCGTTGCAGCCTGGCAGAAGCAGAAAGCTGGCTGGCGGCGGACAGCCACAGGGAAAAAGGCGAATACGTGATACTCATCGAAGCCGCACCTGCCGCCGCCGATGATCAGGAACTGGAAGCACGTCGGGTCTTGCAAATCTTGCTGGAAGAATGCTCAGTCAAGCAGGCTGCCGGTCTGGCAGCGCAACTGACAGGGCAAAAGAAAAATGCCCTCTACCAAATGGCGCTGGAAATGAAACAGGCAGAAGCAGAATAAACCTTGGTGATTGCAACAATTCACTAGCGTTGCACGACCAGGGGTTTGCCTACACCAAGATCACCAGCCTGGGCGATTGCTGCGGCAGCCTCTGTACGATTGGCAAAGGGGCCACTGACCAGGCGGTACAGGCTGCCTTGCTGGACAATATCAAAACCTGGCAACTGACTGGTCGCCCTGCCTTTGAGATGGTTCATGATGGCTTCTGCATTCGCGCGTATCGCATAAGCGCCAAATTGTATGTAGTAGCCAGGAGTTGCCGACGCTGTGGTATTGCCTGCTGAATTAGCTGATGCATTAGCTGATGTACTGACCGTGCCGGTAGCAGCCACAGTCGGGGTAAATTTTTCTACTGGCTTGCTGTCCTGGGATGCCAGCAATTCTTCCATACTCATGGTCGCAGCAGGATTGGTCCGGACGACGGGCAAATCCCTGGCCGGCACGGGTGTGGTAACCGCGACTGCTGCGTCCTGCCTCGCGACTTGCACAGGCTGGGCAGCTGGAGGAGCTTGATTTTTGCGGTTCTCGGCCATTCTCTCTATGTCAGCAGGTAGCAGGCGCTCAACTTCGATCTGGCTGCTGCCCTTGCCTAAGACATCAAGCTTCAGTGCTGCGGTGTAAGACAGGTCAATAATACGGCTGGCATGGAAGGGCCCGCGGTCATTGATGCGGACGATGATTTGCTTGCCGTTGCTGATATTCGTGACCCGCGCATAAGAAGGTATAGGCAGGATGGGGTGGGCAGCAGTGATCTTGTACATGTCATACAGTTCACCGGATGAAGTCTTTTGCCCGTGGAATTTTTTGCCATACCAGCTGCCAACACCACGCTGCACAAATGGTGTGGTGCTGTCTGCTATCGGGGTATAGGTTTTGCCAAATACTACATAGGGCTTGTTACCTGAGCGCGAATAATTCTCCAGTGTAGGGATGGGATCCACTGTATTTTCCAGGCCCTCGGGTATGTTGTCACCGGGGCCGTCATCCTTGTAATAAGCACCCTTGCCAGAATTTGCCTTGGGCAAGGCCGCTGTCTGGGACGGGCTGGTTTTTGTACCACCTGCAGGACGCGGGTTATCAGCAGTAACAACGTTACTCTTCGGTGCACTGCCGCATGCCACCAGTAATACTGCGCTGGCTGCCAGTAGAGGCAGGCGACAGTCGCGGAGAGGCATGGCAGACATGCGCAATGTCATGTCTGCACCAGTTTTCGGTTACGCTGCACGCTCATCATTATCCCTAATCCCATCCCCAGCGTCACCAGTGCGGTGCCGCCATAACTCATGAAAGGCAAAGGTACCCCGACGACGGGGACTATGCCTATGACCATGCCCATGTTCACAAAGGCATAGGTAAAGAATATCATAGTCACGGCACCGGCCATCAAACGTGAGAATAGCGTGGGCGCATTGGCAGCAATCACCAGACAGCGCAGTATCAATAAAAAGTACAGGGTAACCAGGATCACATTGCCGACAAAACCAAATTCTTCAGAGAACACGGCAAAGATAAAATCCGTCGTATGTTCGGGGATGAATTCCAGATGTGCCTGCGTCCCTTTCATATAACCCTTGCCATGCAAGCCACCGGAGCCAACCGCGATAGTCGATTGTATGATGTGGAAGCCCTTGCCCAGAGGGTCGCGGTTAGGGTCCAGCATGGTCAGTACCCTGTCACGCTGGTAGTCATGCAACATGTATGGCCAGACTACAGTAGGGATAATAATCGCCGCCGCTGTGATCAATGAAATCAGAAACTTCCAGGACAAGCCAGCCAGGAAAACCACGGTAAAACCTGCCGCAGTAACCAGCATGGCCGTACCCAGATCAGGCTGCTTGGCGATCAGTGCTGCGGGTATGCCAAGAATCACGGCACCAATCACAAAATCACGCCAGCGCAAGGCACCTTCGCGCTTCTGGAAATACCAGGCCAGCATGAGCGGCGTGGCAATTTTCATCATCTCTGAAGGCTGCATGTCGATACCCACATGCAGCCAGCGGCGTGAACCTTTTTTTACCAGGCCAAACAGGGCAACGGCAATCAGCAAAGCAACACCAAAGGTGTAAATCGGTATGGCAAAGCGCATCAGGGTCTGCGGCGGGATATTCGCCATGACCCACATGATGAAGAAAGACACCATGATATTCCTGATCTGGCCTTCAACCCGACCAGGAAAGTCCATGCCCGCAGAATACAGGGTCATGATACCTATCGACATGATCAGGAATACCAGTATTGCCAGGGTCGCATCAAAGACAAAGATGTGCGAGCGGATAAAATGCCAGTTAATACTATTCTTTTGCATTTTCAATCCTTATTGCCTGTAGTTTCGCCACCAGGCTTGGGACCTGGATCAGGCTCAGCCGGTGCCTTGACTTCAGCATCAGAGCGGTACAGGGTCATGTCGCTTTGCGGCTTGGGTTGTGGTGGTACCTGATCCTTGCTGCCCTTGTCTTGCGGACGCTTACCCAGCAAGTAATAGTCAAGTGCCTTGCGCACGATGGGCGCAGCCGCCTCGGCACCAAAGCCGCCGTTCTCTACAATAATGGCGATCGCTATTTTGGGATGGTCAGCCGGGGCGAAGGCAGTATACAGGGAGTGATCAAGATGGCGCGCAGCCATGTTCTTGGCATTATATTTTTCGCCTTTTTTAATACCCACCACCTGCGCTGTACCTGTCTTGCCACCAGAAACATATTCAGTTCCCTGGAACACCCTGGCAGAAGTACCCTCTTTGGTGACGCCGACCATGGCATTTTTGATGAAATCTATATTTTCCTGTTTAAGGGGAATGCGGGCCGTCTCTTTGGGAACAGTCAACACCCTTTGCCTGGTTTGTGGGTCTTCTGTCATCTTGACCAGATGCGGTTTCATGATGATGCCGTTATTTGCCAGTGTCGCCATGGCATGCGCCATTTGCAAAGGAGTGAAAGTATTTTGTCCCTGACCAATCCCCAGAGAAATGGTGTCACCCAGTACCCAGCGCTGTTGTGCCGGTTTTTTCTTGAAGGCTTCGCGCTTCCAGGCAGTCGAGGGTAACAAGCCGGATCGTTCATGCTCCAGGTCGATACCGGTGATTTGGCCAAAGCCGAAAGGTTTCATGAAATCATGCATGACATCTACTGTCAGGTCATTGGCCAGCATGTAGTAATAGGTATCGCAGGACTGCACGATGGAACGGTACATATCGACCATGCCATGACCGCCCGCTTTATCGTCCTTGAAGGTATGGTTACCAAAAGTAAAATAACCAGGATCAGCAATTGCCTGCGAGGTGGTGCGCTTGCCCAGCTCCAGTGCGGCCAGTGCCATGAATGGTTTGTAGGTAGAGCCTGGCGGATAGGCTCCTGTCAATGGCCGGTTCAACAAGGGTTTGTCTTCGGACGTATTGAGTTCATTCCAGCTTTGCTGGTCTATGCCCTCGACAAACAGGTTGGGATCATAGGTAGGTTTGGATACAAAGGCCAGCACGTCACCCGTCTCAGGTTCGATGGCGACCAGCGCACCGCGCCTGTCGCCAAAGGCTTCTTCTATGACTTTTTGCAGTTCTATATCGACCGACAGGATCAGGTTCTTGCCTGAAGTTGGTGGCGTACGGGACAGCACACGCACAGCCCTGCCACCTGCGGCGACTTCCACCTCTTCAAAGCCTGTGCTGCCGTGCAAGATTTTTTCGTAGCTTTTTTCCAGGCCTTCCTTGCCTATGTAGTCGGTGCCATTGTAGTTGGCGGCATCATCCATTTCATCAATGATCTCGGCATCCTTGGGGCTGATACGACCTATGTAGCCAATCACATGAGAAGCTGAATCGCCCTGCGGATACTGACGGAACAAGCGGGCCTGGATATCGACACCAGGAAAACGGAAACGCTGGGCTGTGAATCTGGCGACCTCATCGTCCGTAAGCCGGGTACGGATAGGCAGACTTTCAAAACTTTTGGAGTCTTCCAGCAACTTGCGAAAACGCTTGCGGTGCTTGGGCTGTATATCCACCAGCACCGCCAGCTCATCAATCAGAACATCCATGTCCTTGCTGATTTTTGAGGGCGTGATTTCCAGCGTATAGGCAGAATAATTACGTGCCAGGACGACGCCATTCCGGTCCGTGATCAGCCCACGATTGGGAACAACCGGGACGATGTCTATGCGGTTTTCATCTGCCAGCAAAGCATAATCATTATGCTTGATGATTTGCAGCCAGACAAAGCGCGTAATCAGTGCAGCAAAACACAGAAATACGAATACGCCGATGAAAATCAGGCGCATGCGGAAATAATGCAGTTCGCGTTCCGTATTTTTAAGTTCTGTCATAGTGAAAAAAGTGAAGCAGGTGGCGCAGATGAAGCAGATGAAACAGACTAATCAGGTCAAACAACCGACAGCAATCAGAAATACAGCGGACTCAGATAGGACGGGTGTGGTCTTTATCTTTGGCGCGTCTTTGTGGCGCCAGCAAGAGCAAAGTTGCAAACGGCCACAACACAGTCGTCACCAGGCTGACGGTAAAATAAGCCCAACCCGGAAAATGCGCATCTGGTGCCACCAGCATGCGTACGGCAAGCTGCACCAGCTGTGCAAACAAAAACAAGGGGAACACATGCAGGGTTTGTGTCAGTGGATGGAACCACAGCACGCGCCTGTGTATCATGATGGCAAAATACGATAACAGGGTATAAGCCAGCGCGTTTTCACCCATGTAGATGGAATCATGCACATCCATCAGCAGCCCCATGGCAAACGCCACACCTATACCGACCTTGCGCGGCTGATGTATGGTCCAGAATACCAAGACCAGGGCAACAAAATCAGGTACACCTATCCAGCCACCCCATGGCAAGAAATTGAGGAAGAAAGCGACGGCGAAACTGATGGCGATAAATAGCGGATTGACCGGCAATAAGATGTAGTGCGGGCTATTCATGTATTGGGCTCCCTTGCAGTTGCAGGTGCATCCTTGGCTGGCGCATCTTTGAGCGGAGTTTCTTTCACAGCACCGTCTTTGACCGGCAAATCTTTCATGGGCTGATCGACAGGTTTGGTATCAGATGTAGGTGCTGCCGCATCACGGGTCACCTTGCGATTGATTTTTTCTTTCTTGGCACGCACATCTTCGGTATCCGGGCGCGACAAATTATCTGCAGATACCAGCAAGACCAGTAACTGCTTGTTGCGGTCTATGCCCGCAGTCGGCACGCACAAAATGCTTTCAAAGGTGGTATTGGCCTTATTTTCTACCTGTACTACCTTGGCAACTGCCAGACCTGGCGGATAGATACCATCGATACCTGAAGTCACCAGTTGGTCGCCATTCTGTATATCGGCATTGGTGGTCAGGCGCATGTCCAGATAGCTGGACTGGCCGCGGCCATAAGCTACGCTGCGCAAGCCATTCCGCAGGATTTGCACGGGGATGGCCTGGTTTTTATCGGTCAGCAAGGTCACTTCTGCCGTCAGCGGGAATACCCGGGTCACCTGGCCGACCACACCCTTGTCATCAATCACTGGCTGGGACAAGGTCAGGCCATGCTTGATACCACGGTCTATGATGACCTTGCGGCTGGCAGGGTCACGGGCATCGTAGATGATCTCTGCCATGACAGACTTGACTTGCAGACGCTCACGCGCGTCCAGCAATTTGCGCAGATGGGTGTTTTCTGCCATCAAGTGCCCGGTTTGCTGCAGGGTATCGGCATTCTGGGTTTGCTGGCGCTTGAGTTGCGTATTTTCTTTTTCCAGCGTCGTGACTGACACAAAATAATCAGAAACACGCTTGACAGTATCACGCGGCATGACGGCGACCATCTGTACCGGATACAGCACACTGCCGAGGATTTGCCTGACCAGGGTCAGGGACTTCAGACGGGAATCAACAACTAACAGAAAGATCGCCAGTACGGCAAAGAAAACCACTCTGACGCGCGCAGAGGCGCCTTGCTTGAAGAGTGGTGGCGGGCTGTAATCCATACTTTACCGGTGTTTCTCAATGAACAGCGCAACAAGCATTTTAATGTGCAATCAAATCAGCTGTGCTTCCTGTGCATCAGTAGCCAGGAAGATGCAGCTTCATCAAATACGGGAGGTACAGCCAACATCGGCGCTGACTGTTATCCCACGATGGTACCCGGTCTTATTATTCGTAAGAGAAAATCGAACCCAGCTTATCCATACGCTCCAGCGCCATGCCAGAGCCACGGACTACGCAAGTCAGCGGGTCTTCTGCAACGATGACAGGCAAACCGGTTTCTTCCATCAACAAACGGTCAAGGTCGCGCAGGAGCGCGCCACCACCGGTCAGCATCATGCCTTTTTCAGCAATGTCGGCACCCAGCTCTGGTGGCGTTTGTTCCAGCGCGTTTTTGACGGCAGAAACGATATTGTTCAGCGGATCTGTCAGCGCTTCCAGAATTTCATTGCTGGAGATCGTGAATGAACGTGGTATGCCTTCGGACAGGTTGCGTCCCTTGACTTCCATTTCCTTGACTTCAGAACCCGGGAAAGCAGAGCCGATGGCTTTTTTGATGGCTTCAGCAGTTTGCTCGCCGATCAGCATGCCGTAGTTGCGACGGATGTAGTTGACAATCGCTTCGTCAAACTTGTCACCACCGACGCGGACAGAACCTTTATAGACCATGCCACCAAGGGAAATGATACCGACTTCTGTCGTACCACCACCGATATCGACGACCATGGAACCGGTTGCCTCGGATACTGGCAAACCAGCGCCTATCGCAGCAGCCATCGGTTCTTCAATCAGGTAAACCTGGGAAGCACCGGCACCCAGGGCAGATTCACGAATCGCACGGCGTTCTACCTGAGTAGAACCGCAAGGGACGCAAATGATGATGCGCGGGGATGGTTTGAAGAACTTGGTGTCATGCACCATGCGGATGAATTGCTTGAGCATTTGCTCGGTGACGGTAAAGTCGGCAATGACACCATCTTTCATTGGGCGGATGGCTTCAATATTACCGGGTACCTTGCCCAGCATCTGCTTGGCTTCTTTACCTACTGCCTGGATAGTTTTCTTGCCGTTAGGGCCGCCTTCCTGGCGGATCGCTACTACGGATGGTTCATCAAGCACGATACCCTGCCCACGTACATAAATCAGCGTATTGGCTGTTCCCAGATCGATCGCCAGATCATTTGAAAAATAACTACGTAAAAAACCAAACATGTATATTGTCCTGTATTTAACTGATTGTGGGCTCAACCCGCTCTGCCGGGTTGCGCTACCGAATTTTTAACCCTGACTGATTCCAGTAAAAACTGAGCAGTCATCTCGCAATCCAAGCATGTTAGGGGATTTAGCAAGCCATTTAGGGCATTAACCCGCCATTCTACCTTATAATCTGTTTAAATTTATTCGATACCAACACCTAAATTATGCTTTTGGTGGCATGTCGAATTATGTATTTTTTGACACTCTTTTTCGCGCAAAAATGCGCCCCTGAACTATGTCGCTGACACTTGAAGATGTGAAAAGAATTGCCAATTTGGCAAAATTAGAAACCTCTGCCGAGGAGGAAGTCTCTACCCTGGAGAAGCTGAACGGTATTTTCTCTCTGGTAGAGCAGTTGAAAGCCGTCGATACCACGGGTGTGGCGCCTCTGAGTCACCCTATCGCCGCCCTATTGCCAGAAATGGCTTTGCGCCTGCGCGAAGACGTTGTTACTGAAAGCAATCATCGCGAAGATTATCAAAAGCCAGCGCCAGCGACACAAGATGGCCTTTACCTCGTACCTCAGGTTATTGATTAAGCAATAGAGTCCTCATGCATACCAAGACAATTTCTCAATTATCCGCCCTGCTGCAAAGCAAGCAGGTTTCCGCCACCGAACTTGCCCAGCATTATCTGAACCGGATTGCTGCCAGTGACCTGAATGCCTTCCTGCATGTGAATCCTGAATGGACTTTGCAACAGGCTGCCGCAGCCGATGCACGTCTGGCCACTGGTGATGCCAGTGTATTGACGGGCGTACCTATCGCCCATAAAGATATTTTCGTGACACGCGACTGGCGCTCTACAGCAGGCTCACGCATGCTGGAAAATTATGTCAGCCCTTTCGACGCCACCGTGGTTGAGCTATTCAACAAGGCTGGTACCGTCACCCTGGGCAAATTGAATTGCGATGAATTCGCCATGGGTTCATCGAATGAAAATTCTTATTTTGGCGCAGTGAAAAACCCCTGGGACAAGACTGCCGTACCAGGTGGTTCTTCTGGTGGTTCGGCAGCGGCGATTGCAGCGCGACTGGCACCGGCAGTGACTGCTACTGACACTGGTGGCTCTATTCGCCAACCGGCATCATTTTGCGGCGTTACCGGTATCAAGCCAACTTATGGCAGTGTATCGCGCTACGGCATGATCGCATTTGCCTCTTCACTGGACCAGGGCGGCCCTATCGCCCAGACAGCAGAAGACTGCGGCATTTTGCTGAATGCGATGACAGGTTTTGATGAGAAAGATTCGACTTCTCTCGAACGCAAAAAAGAAGATTTCAACAGTGACCTGAACAAATCTTTGCAAGGTCTGCGCATAGGCGTACCGAAAGAATTTTTCTCTGATGGCTTGGCCGCAGATGTGGAACAAGCCGTCCGTGCTGCGCTGGCTGAATATGAAAAGCTGGGTGCAACACTGGTAGAAATTTCTTTGCCAAAAACCGAGTTGTCCATCCCTGTGTATTATGTGATTGCGCCAGCAGAAGCGTCTTCGAATCTGAGCCGTTTTGACGGCGTACGTTATGGCCATCGCGCAGCAGACTATACTGACCTTGAAGACATGTACAAGAAGTCGCGCGCTGAAGGTTTTGGTGCAGAAGTCAAACGCCGCATCCTGGTTGGTGCCTATGTACTGTCACACGGTTACTACGATGCCTATTATTTGCAGGCACAAAGAATCCGCCGTCTGATCGCCCAGGACTTTGCAGCAGCTTTCGAGAAATGCGATGTCATCATGGGGCCGGTGGCACCAACCGTGGCATGGGACCTGGGCTCGAAAGCGGATGATCCTGTAGCCAACTATCTGGCGGATATTTTCACACTCTCGACCAGCCTGGCAGGCTTGCCTGGCATGTCCATCCCTTGTGGTTTTGGCCAGGGTGAAAAGAATGCGAAGCGCCCGGTAGGTTTGCAAATCATCGGCAATTATTATGATGAAGCGAAATTGCTGAATGTGGCCCACCAGTTCCAGCAAGCGACAGACTGGCATACACGCGCACCGGCATGAGTCTCTTCCCTCTGGCAGGGAATGAAAGATCATGAACATGGAATTGATGTACTGCTTTCGATAAAAAAGCAGAGGCAATAAACAAAGATATAACGAGGAATATTATGCAATGGGAAGTCGTTATCGGTTTTGAGACGCATGCGCAACTCAAGACCAACTCAAAAATTTTCAGCGGCTCTTCAATACAATTTGGTGCTGAACCCAATACTCAGGCCAGCCCGGTAGATCTGGCCCTGCCTGGCGTGTTGCCGGTCATGAATAAGGGTGCAGTAGAAAAAGCCATACAATTTGGCCTGGCCGTCGGCGCCGTGGTTGCGCCTGAATCCATCTTCGCCCGTAAGAATTATTTCTACCCTGACCTGCCCAAAGGCTATCAGATCAGCCAGTTTGAGATCCCGGTAGTACAGGGCGGTTTCGTGCCTTGCGTGTTTGAAAAAGATGGCAAGACCGAATTCAGGAATATACAACTGACACGCGCCCATCTGGAAGAAGATGCTGGCAAATCCACCCATGGTGCGGCTGACCGTATGACAGGTATAGACCTGAACCGCGCTGGCACGCCCTTGCTCGAGATCGTGACGGAACCTGTCATGCGCAGCGCAGCCGAGGCAGTTGGTTATGCAAAAGCCCTGCACTCGCTGGTAACCTGGCTAGACATCTGTGATGGCAATATGCAGGAAGGCTCTTTCCGTTGCGACGCCAACGTTTCTGTGCGTCCGGTAGGCCAAAAAGAATTTGGCACGCGGTGCGAAATCAAGAACCTGAACTCTTTCCGTTTTTTGGAAGAAGCCATCAATGTCGAAGTGATTCGTCAGATCAATGAAATCGAAGAAGGTCGCCCTATCATCCAGGAAACACGCCTGTATGATCCGGACAAAAAAGAGACTCGCTCCATGCGCAGCAAGGAAGATTCGATGGATTATCGTTACTTCCCCGACCCTGACCTGCCGCCGTTGAAAATCAGCCGTGAATGGGTAGAGCAAGTTCGCGCCACCATGCCTGAGCTGCCATCCGCCATGCGCCAGCGTTTCATCGAGCAACTGGGCTTGCCTGAATATGATGCGACCATCCTGACGCAGTCCAAAGGCATGGCCACTTATTTTGAAGCCGTGGTGACTGCTGCTGGTGCCGCACAAGCCAAACCCGCTGCAAACTGGATGATGGGTGATGTGTCAGCGACACTGAACCGTGAAGGCCTGGATATCAGCGCTATTCCGGTCACCGCTGCTCAGCTCGCCGTATTGTTACAGCGCATTGCTGATGGCACGATTTCCAACAAGATTGCCAAGGAAGTGTTTGCAGCGATGTGGCAGGCACCATCTGCAGATGTAAATCTGGCAGATCAGGTGATTGACGCCAAAGGTCTGAAGCAAATTTCTGACGTTGGCGCGCTGGAAAAAATCATCGACGAAGTCATGGCCGCGAACCAACAGTCTGTTGATGAATACCGCGCTGGTAAAGAGAAGGCATTCAACTCTCTTGTTGGCCAGGCGATGAAGGCAACCAAGGGCAAGGGTAACCCGGCTCAGGTCAATGAATTGCTGAAGAAAAAACTGGCTGGTTAATTTCCCGTCTGAAAATAGAAAACGGCACATCTGTAAAGATGTGCCGTTTTTTTATACCTGCTGATTTAATGTCTGGCTTTTAATGCCTTGCTTGGTGTCCGGCTCAATTCATGACAACAGTCACCATCAATATCAGTTCGGCGCAAAGTAAGCGGCTACTGTCTGTACATCATCCACACTGATATTACCTGCAGTGACGCGCAGCTTGAGGTAGCTGATCAGATAATTGTACTTGGCTTGCGCCAGGTCGCGCTTGGCAGCAACCAGTTGCTGTTCTGCGCCGAGCACATCGAGATTGATGCGCACACCACCTTTGACACTTTGCTTGGTTGCTTCAACCAGCAAAGTCGCGGAGTTGACTGACTTTTGCAAAGCACTGATTTTCGTCAAGCTGGTTTGTATCGCATTAAATTGCTTGCGCAATTCTATCGAAATTCTGTTCTTGGTTGCGTCCAGATCAGCCTTGGCTTTGTCGCGGTTGGCGATTGCCTGATTACTGATTGCGGTGACATAACCACCAGAATAAATCGGTATCACCAATTGTACGCCTATGCTCTTGATCGTCTGATCTTGTGTACGTGTCGTGATACTGTCAGACAAACCACGGTTGTAACCAACGTTCAGATCCAGCCTTGGTGTATGGCCTGCTTTACTCTTGCTGATTTCCAGCTCCGCAGCTTCGACAGAATATTTGGCGGCGGCAATTTCAGGATTGCTTTCTGTTGCGATCGTCATCCATTCTTCAAAACTGGAGAGAGCAACAGGCATCACGGTAAACTCTGGGCGCAAGCCATCAAGCTGATTTACTTCACTGCCAATGATGGCAGAAAGAGCATTCTTTGAATTCAGCAAATTATCTTGCGCTTCTATCACCTGAGCCTCGGCAACATCAAGCTTTGCCTGGGTTTCCAGCATGTCGGTCTTGGTGCCTTCACCTTTTTCAAACATACGCTCATTGATGCGTTTCTGTTCGGCATAAGCATCTCTTTGGGCACGGAACAAATCTACCTGATCTTCAGAGAATTTGACATCTGCATAAGCAGTTGTCAGGCGGATAATCAAGTCTTTGCTACGTGCAGAAAAGATAGCATCGCTATAGTTGGTCTGCGCTATGCCTTGCTTGTAACGCGCTGCCGTATCCAGACTGAACAGTACCTGACGCAAGGAAACAGAATTCGTGATACTGGTGTAATCGTAATTACTGACCGCTACACCGCCAGTTGGCTGACCCAAAAAGTTGGTCGCCGGCGAGGTGATTTCTGCGCGGTTTTTACCGGTTCCATAAGCATACTGTATGGTAGGCAATAAACCGGCACGACCGATATTACGGTATTCCTTACCCGCGACATTTTCTGAAACAGCAGCACGGTAAGTCGGATCATTGATCAATGCAGCTTCATAGGCCTGCAACAGGCCAATTGCCTGAGCCTGGCCTGCCGACATCACCAGGATGCCGCAGGCAGCTGCGATCAGATTAAGGCGCTTCCATGATTTTTTCATCATTAATCCTCAGTCATTGCAGAATGGGCACGGTCGATCACTGGTTTCAACAGGTAGTTCATCATGGTGCGGCCACCGGTGCTGACAAACATTTCAACAGGCATACCAGGACGGATGTTCAGGTTGGCAATCATTTTCTTGCCTTCAGGTGCTACTTCTGCACGGACTTTATAAAAGGCCTGGCCGGTTCTTTCATCGACAGTACGGTCAGCGGATACCTGGGTGATGATGCCCGGGATATGCGGTGTCGTATTGGTATTGAAGGCAGAGAAAATCAATTCTGTTTTCAAACCGGCATGCACTTTATCTACCAGGTTGACTGGCAAACTGGCTTCCACGATCAGCGCATCATCCTGCGGAACCAGTTCCATCAATTTGAAACCGCTAGGCACAACCGCACCTTTGGTGAATACATTCAGGCCTACCACGGTGCCTGACACAGGTGCTTTCACTGCGACATTGTTCAGATCAAAATCCAGTGCAGTCAGGCGGTTTTGCAAGGCTTCTGCTTCTTTCTGGACATCGGACAATTGTGTGCGGATTTCTTTTTGATAGTCTTGCTGACGCTGTGATTTACGCAAGCCCATTTCCATGATCTGGCGTGAGACACGGCCCATATTACCCAGATCTTCAGAGATACTGCCATTTACCTGTGCATAAGTGCGTTCCAGGTCCAGCAGACGATTGCGGGCGATATAGCCTTCCTTGGCCAGGTCACGCATGCCGTCGAGCTGCTCCTTAAGGAATTGCTGTTGTTGCTTTTTGCTGACCATGGATTCTTCCAGGCCTTTGTGTTGCGATTTCAAACCGGCGATGTTTTCATCCACCGCACCCAGCTCACTTTGTATGGAAATCTGACGTGTAGTGAACAGTTGCTGTTGCAGCGAAATGACGTTAGCAACGCGAGGATCGCTTTTTGCCTCGTCCAGTTCCTTGGGAAAACTGATGGACTTTGCACCTACGCGTTCAGCCAGCAATCTTGCTTCTACCGCCTGGGCTGTAAACAATTGTACCCTGGTGATTTCTGCATTTGACTTGGCACTGACAGAATTCATCTTCAACAAGGTTTGGCCTGCTGAGACGACATCGCCATCCTTGACCAGTATCTCATCAACCGTACCACCAGTCTGATGCTGTATGACTTTACGGCTGGAGGCCACGGCCACGTTACCGCTCATGGGTACGCCCTTATCGAGCTTTGCCGTGAATGCCCACAGCAAGAAGCCGACCACGCCGATCAGAATGATGATCCAGCCCAGACGGGAGTAGCCGCGTGCATCTGTATTGACTTCGAGTATTTCTACGTTGTGAGTTGCCACATCCGTGACATCACCTTTTTTGACCAATGCATTTTTCATGATTATTCCTCTTGTGCAGCTGTTGCATTAATTCTTTGCTGCGTATCTGCTGGTGGCTCTGCAGCTGCTGATTGCAGACCGCCCTGAGCCTGCTGTGCAGCCTGTTGTGCTGCTGCAGCTTGCTGAGCTTGTTGCATCTGCTGTGCCTGTTGTTGATTTGCCTGATTCAGCGCGGCCAATACCTGATCACGCGGACCAAAGGCCTGGGCTACACCATCGCGTAACAACAAGAGCTTGGTGGTGGCGCCCAGAATCGTCGTACGGTGAGTGATCAGTACAATTGTTTTACCACGTTGGCGCAAATCATTGACTGCCATTACCAGAGCTTGTTCACCGACATCATCCAGATTGGAATTTGGTTCATCAAGCACCAGCATGGATGGATCGTCATACATGGCACGTGCCAGACCGATACGCTGTTTCTGGCCACCAGAGAGGCCAGCGCCACCGTCACCCAGACGTGTGTCATAGCCTTGCGGGAAATGCAGGATCATGTCATGGACACCGGCGCGCTTGGCAGCCAGGATAACTTTTTCAGAATCCACTTCACCAAAACGGGCGATGTTTTCAGCCACAGTGCCGCCAAACAATTCTATGTCTTGTGGCAGGTAACCAATATTTGGTCCGAGCTGGTCTTTGTTCCATTGGTAGATATCAGCACCATCGAGACGCACTTTACCAACTGCAGCAGGCCAGACGCCGACCAGTAAGCGTGCCAGCGTGGATTTACCCGAACCTGAAGGGCCGATCACACCAAGTACGTCACCTGGCTGCAAGGCCATGGTCAGACCTTTGATCACGACAACGGTAGAACCCGGTGCAGCGGCGGTAACGCCTTCTACAGACAGGGCGCCCAGTGGCTTAGGCAAGTCCATGCCAGCCTGACGTGGTGGATTGGATGCCAGCAATTCATTCAAACGACCATAGGCACCCTTAACTGTGCTCCATTGTTTCCACACACCGATCAGTTGATCGATAGGACCAGTTGCCTTACCCAAGAGGATGGAGCCGGCAATCATCATACCTGGGGACATCTTGCCTTCAATCACCAGCAAGGCACCAAAACCCAGCACCAGCGACTGCACGGAAACACGCACAAATTTACTCAAAGCGGTGATAATGCCTGACTTCTCGCTCGCTTCTGCCTGCAATTGCAGGAAACGGCCATGCAGTTTGAACCAGCGCGACATCAGGTTAGGCAGCATGCCCATGGCTTCAATGACTTCTGCATTGCGCAGATTATTCGTCGCCAGATTGCTGGAGACGATGGCCATGGTATTGGCTTCAGTCAAAGGTTTTTTGGAAACCACTTCATTGGCGTACGCCAGGATCACCATGACGATCACTGCAGCCAGCGCAAACAAGCCGAGATAAGTGTCAAACATGAAGATCACGGCCAAATAGAATGGGAACCATGGTGCATCGAAGAAAGCAAACAAGCCTGCACCTGTGAGGAACTGACGGATTTGTGTCAGATCCTGCAAAGCCTGGCCGGCATTACCGCCACCACGCTTCAGGTTTTGTTCAAACGCAGCAGTATAAATGCGCTTGTTCATTTGCATGTCAAGCTTGGCACCCAGACGTATCAATACAAAACTACGGATATATTCAAGCGCACTCATCAAGGCGTAAGCACCCAACATCAACAATGTCAACATCAACAATGTGATTTCGTTGCGGCTTTGCAAAACACGATCGTAAACCTGTAACATATACAGGGAAGGTGCTAACATCAACAAGTTGATGATGGCACTGAAGATGCCAACGGTTCTGAAGGCACTTTTAAAGGTCATCAGAACCTGTGCAATTTCAGTTTGTGGAAGTTTTAGTTTCGAGATCATTTGTATTCTTTGCACACTGAAGTGCTAAAAACATCGCAATATAATAGGTGGCCGCTTGATGAGTAATCTCTTTGGAGGAGGAATTCATCGGCATTTTTAGGGCAAGGCGGCATTATCCCTGTTCACAACTCAATTAAATGTGACGTACATCACATTTTTCGAAAGCGTAACACAAGTTTTACGCTTTTAAAACGTGTTTCGTGTATCGAAGCCGATATATTTTGCATACCCCCCTCCTGTATATCAAAAATCTCCATATACTCTCTGCAGCGCTATTGATATTCCCGGGATACTCCCCATATATCGGTATCGCAAAAATTTTTGCCAATTGCTTCACATGCTCAATTGACATGCTTTTTAAGCATAAAATGCTGTTGATTTACAATCAGATATGCACATCCGGCACTTCGTTGAATGAATATCTCGCACTTGAAATTCTGCAATTTGCTGTGACTTAGCCAGGAATCACACCTGATGATGCCTAACTGACATTGAAGCTTGTCCAAGAGATATTGTTTTGGTGTCCAGCAGGGGGCGCACTGCACTGCAGAAGTTTAGGAATGCTTAAAGTCGCGAACGCGAAGTGGTATGGGAAAAAAAACGCCCCGCAATATCCGTTGCGGGGCGCCGAGTTCTTAATGGTCTTGCTGGCTACAGTTTTATTTTAACTCAATTACCACCGTGTTTACCAGCGGCTGTGCAGATATATCATTTTGAATGTTAACTTTTGTGTCTTCTGCCATGCCGTATACCCATTCAATTTGTGCTGGCAGACACACTTTTTGCAGGTCATAAAATTCACAGGCAAAACGACGGGCATTTTCGCCCAGACGCTGCCTTTCTTCGGGCTGGTCCAGCAAGTCACAGACCTCTTTGCTCAGCGCTGCCACATCAAAGAAATCAACCAGTCTGCCTGTCTCATTGTGACGTATGGCTTCACGCAAAGGCTGGGTATTCGACGCGACGATGGCGCATCCTGCACTCATGGCCTCAAGCAGGCTCCATGACAAGACGAAGGGATAAGTCAGATAGACATGGACACGCGACAATTGCAGTAAGGGAATAAAATGCTGGTAAGGGATATTTCCCAGGAAATGTATGCGTTCAAGTGCCCCCTCTGGTAATTGAGCACTTACTTCGCTGAGGAAAATCTCTTTCCATGACCTCCCACTTTCTGACTTGGCACCGTAACTGACATCATCTCCACCCACCATCAGTACGTGAGCATTGGGGCGCTGTGCCAGTATCTGTGGCAAGGCGCGCATGAAAATATGATAGCCGCGGTAGGGTTCCAGATTACGGTTGACGAAGGTAATGACTTCATCATCACGCGTCAGTTTCAGCCCTCCGGCCAGGGCCAGAGCCACGCCGGGATTGGGTGCGATCAGATCCGTGTTGATGCCATCGTGAATGACGCTGATGTGTTCACGGAAGGCGCTGGGGAAAGTGCTTGCTTGCCAGTGTGTAGGAGAAATGGCGGCATCCGCCATTTCTATATGCAAGAGGTTATTGATATTCTTGAGCTGTATCTTGCAGGCTTGCTCAATCGCGTTAGAAGAGAATTCAGGATCAAACCCGACATCTGCCCCCTGCGCGTGATAAAAGAATTCGGCATAGATGCCAAGCTTGGCTTTGGGCCATACTTTTTTCAGGAACAGGCTTTCACCCCAGCCTGGATGGGCGATGATCACATCAGGTACAAAACCCTGTTCGCGCAACTGGAGTGCGGCGCGCATGGCAGCCTCACCACGGATGACCTTGGGTTCGCTATCTGCCAGCCAGGGATGAATTTCTGCACTGGTGCCACGCGCCACCTGGTATGAGAACACCTTGACGCCATTCCACAGCGCGGGAGCAGCCTTTTGCATGGTCAGTGCGACAACTTCATTCGCCGGGTCTGCAGCAAGTGCTGGCGCAAGATGGACAAACTGCCCTGGAAAATTTTGGTGAACGAACAGGATTTTCATAGCGCAAATTGAGTAGGAATACGAACTTCGTAAATTGCTACAGTATAAACGCTATTCGGCAGCACAGAGTCATGCCGATGCACTCATGCTGCAGGCAAATCTCAGGAAGTGAGCAAATGACGGGAGAATGCTTCAATAATGCCATCCGGACGTAAATGATGCTCGTCTATATGCCATTGCTGATTCGATTTACCACCACCGCCATCGGTCAGGGTAAACACATCAAGAAAATCCAGACCCCGCTCTGCTACCTGCTGCTTCAGACTGGCATTGAACAATGTCAAAAACTGACCAAATTCCTGCAACTGATCTCCCGTATAGCCATTTTCATTGATGAAATAGGCAGGAACACCGCTGATGATGAGCTTTAGCTGGCACAGCCGCGCATGGGCAACAATAAAATCCAGGAAGGCCACTATGACATCCTGCACCCGCTGCGCCAGGCTGATGTTGGGAGTGTTGTGGGCA
Organism: Undibacterium sp. KW1; assembly: GCF_009937955.1. Taxonomy (NCBI): domain Bacteria; kingdom Pseudomonadati; phylum Pseudomonadota; class Betaproteobacteria; order Burkholderiales; family Oxalobacteraceae; genus Undibacterium; species Undibacterium sp. KW1. Next base: position 5,826,398 of record NZ_AP018439.1, read on the forward strand.
TCAGTAGTGCCGGTGTTTGCAGATTTTTTACTGGCTTTCAGGATGCCGCTATCAATGCGGCAATCAATTTCACCTATGGTAATCAATACGCTGGACGCGACAGGCAGGGCCTGCAGATAATGCCGCATTAGTTGCTGGTAATGATTGGTTTCGACTTTACCGATTTGCCATTGTGTACAGCCTTCTATCCATAGCCCTTTGCATTGCAGATGTTGGCCCTGATAAGTGACCGGCAGATTATGGGCCGACAGGATGTGACTCTCACCTATGACATAGAGCGTGCCTTGCGCTTGCGGGTTTTGTGCCTGCTGCCTGTAAATCTGCCACCATAATTGGATTTTCAACATGAAGGCGCAGTAAATCAAAGAACCCTTGTCTTTAATCAGCGCATTGCCCAGCATGTCTTTTGCCACATGCAACAAAGCATCTACATTGGCCTGGTTACCAAAGACATAGTGCAGGATCGCCAGCTGTAACGCAGCATTTTGCCTGGGAAAACCGACCGTGGTCAGTTCCAGCACTTTGGCATAATGCTGAACCGCCTCATTTAACTGTCCAGTGATTTTATAAGCGTGAGCCAGGCAAGCGTGCAATTCTGGATTGTCGGGCGCGATGCTTAATCCCTGCTGGTAACTTTGCCTCGCCTCAGGCAGTCTTTCCAGTTTCAGCAGCGCGTTACCACGATTATTCCAGGATTGAAAATGACCAGGATGACTACGCAGCACATGTTCATAGTCAGCCAGGGCCTGCGCATACTGGCGCATGTCCATGTAAAGATTGCCACGGTTAAAATGCGCATCAGAAAAATCTGGCTGTTGGCGCAGCACATGCTCGTAACATGCCATGGCCTCTGCTTCGCGTCCCAAGGCACTTAATGCATTCGCCTTATTGTTGAGAACTTCGGCAAAATCAGGCATGGCTGATAAGAAGCGGTCATAACTGACAATAGCATCGGCGTGACGCTCAAGGTCCATTAAAACATTGCCGAGCGAAGCATGTATGATGGTATTGGCTGGCTTGATGGAAGCCGCCAAGGTCAATAAATCAAGCGCCTCTTGCAGTTGACCCGTACTTCGCCTGATCATGCCAAGGAATTGCAAGGCTTCAAAATGCCGGGCATCAATGGCTAGTATCTGCTGATAGATGGCAGCAGCATCAGCCAGGTTCCCGGCCTGATGTACCAGCAATGCCTTTTGCAACAACTGCGCCGCCTGGCTTGCCCCTGCATGGGAAGCAGGGCTAGCGTTTTTGGCCGCAGCAGGTATTTTCTTCTTATGCATATTCAGCGCTTGAAGTTTATTTCAATTGCGTACGCAACAAATTCTCCATCTCAGGAATAGGCCTGGCACTCTTGCTGCCTACCGCCCACAAATCAAAAGCTGACGGGCGCGATGCCGCTACTACAGTCTGAAAGCCTGCACCAGCGAGGGTATTCATCAATACTTTTTGGGTAAAACCACAACGGTGGGCCATAAACAAATTGCCTCTTTCCATGGCCGCGCGGTGTCCGTACAGAATATCGATAGGTGCAATCGGCCCGGCGGGGGATATGTAGGCAGGTTCGAGTAATTTGTCCTCAGCCACCAGTTTGCAGACCGATACCATATCAGGACAAGTCACCACAAAGATGCCGTCATCCTTGAGCACGCGCAAGATTTCCTTGAGCGCAAACGGCACTTCATGCGGATACAGGTGTTCAATATTATGGGAGGAATAGACTGCATCGATGGAGCCTGTTTCGACAGCACTCATATCTGTCAGAGTACCTTGTATGTCGGGATTGACCTTGGGATCGATATCAAAACGTACTTCCTGCCATTCATCTGACTGAAAGAAAGGTGTAGTACCAGATTTGTTTTGCGGGCCGCAGCCTACGTGTAGTAATTTCAAAGTATCACCTGTAGTTTAAACCAAAAGAAAATGGGGCATATAGCCCCATTTTCCATGCACATTCTATATCAAGTCAAATACAGATTACTGAACCTGATTTGGACGTGAAGAAGCCAGTGCCACTTTAGGCAGGTGACGGAAAGACGCCCAGTGCAATTCCAGCAGGGACATCAAACCACTACGTACCCAACGTGCCAGTGTTGCATCATCAAGTGCCAGTACTTTTTCACGATCGACAATACGGAAGCCACCGATCAGGTGAACTTCATCGCCTTCACGGAAGTTGAGGTCTTTGGCAACCAATACGCCTGTGGTTTCCAATTCATTCAGAATGAGGCGGCCTTCACGCAGGTTTTTCTCATAGCTGTTCAGCAGTTCCAATACCTTGCCAAAGCTGGGATTGAATTCAGATTTTTCTGTAAATACCAGTTCGCCTTCTTTGGTATTGAACTGTGGCGCATCCATATCAGCAGCCAGCACGTAGTCATCAGTGTCACCGATACGACCCAGGATGAATGGGTAGCGACGTACATGAACTGGTACATAGGCTTCAGTCCATTGATTTTTTTCATTCAGGAATACGTTGCGTTCTCTCAAACCCAGCACGGCAATCGGGTTGAGCAAACCGGATTGCGAGAACAAGACTGGATAGAACTGAGCGGCCTCAGGGATTTCTGTCGGTGCCAGTGGGGCAGTGGTCAGGCTACGAGCAAAAGCAAAGTCAGCAGCTGGTTGAAAGCGCAAAGAGGCATGCAGGTTCTTGTCCAGGGTTTGAGCATTTTGAAACATAGTAAAACTCCAATAACTAGAAAAAGCCCATTTCCATTGACGGCATGGGTTAAGCGCCAGGCTTAGATGACATTAAATCGCAAATCAGTATTTATTTTGATCAAAACACGCAAAAAGCGACTACTTATATTGAAATGAAGACGTTTTGGTCAAAATCAAGTGCAGTATTGTATCAGCAGCTTAAAGCGATGGCGCTTTTTTCAGCATACAGGCAGTTTCGGGGTGCTACGTGCTGCAAAATCAAGGCAGACCCTGGGTTGCAGGTGCAACGTTATTCACAAAAACGGTCAATGCCTGATTTTTTCATGCCAGAGCGATAATGGCATCATCACAGTCCAGTCGCCAATGCTAGCGCTTACGCCATATCAGCAGATAACCCGGAATGGCCTGCAAATTTTCCATTCTGATGGTCTGTGGCAAACATCGCAAAGATGCTAATCCATGTTCAGAGGCCAATTTGTCCAGATAATTGAGTTGATGCGCATAACGGCCACTATTGCGTAGCGTATAGCCGCCTATGCTACCGGGAGTGGTAGCAAGACCTGCATCAGCAGCTTCGACAGAAAAGGCAAACACGCCATCGGTGACCAACAAACGGCTGACTTCGGCAATGATGTTATCAAGCTGCCCCAGATAGACAAAGACATCTGCCGCCGTCACGACTTCATAGCTTGCATTTGCTTCTTGTTGCGTCATGCTCAGCAAATCTGCTTTGATCAACCTGTGATACAGCTGCCTGGCCTGGGCTTTTGCCAGCATTTTTTCAGACAGATCAACCCCAACGAGACTCACAGCCAGCGGTGCAAGTTCTTTCGCGACCAAACCGGTGCCGCAACCCAGATCCAGTATGCGCCATGCCTTCGTGTCAGCCACGCGTAATTGCCTGAGCTCCTGCCCAATAATGACAGGAATCTGGTATTCCAGCACTTCTTGCAAATGCTGGTCAAAACGCTCGGCATAATCATCAAATACTTTACTGACATAGCTGACTGGTGCCTGGGCACTGGCCTGGCCACTGAGAACATGGATGAAATGCTGGGCATTGCCGTGTTCCGGATCAAGGGCGACGGCACGCTGATAGCTGCTGATTGCCTGTGCAGTCTGACCGGCATCCTTGTAAATATTTCCCAGACTATTATGAATCTCTGCATGGTTGGGCTGCAGCACAGCAGCACGCTCTGCACATAGTATGGCCTGATCTATGTCCTTACGCTTTTGATAAATCAAGGCCAGGTTATTCCAGGGCTCGGCCAGTGATGGATTCAGGCTGCTTGCCCGTTTGTAGGCGGATATCGCCTCTTCCTGCTGTCCCATGTCCTTGTATACATTGCCAATATTGCTGTGTGCCTCGGCATAATCGGGCTTGAGCTTGCAGGCTTGCTGGAAACATGAGAATGCCTGCTCCGGCTGACCGGATTCCCGCAATGCCGATCCAAGATTATTCAGGGCGTAAAAATTCCGGGGATTGGCTTGCAAAGAGCGTTGGATAAATTCTATTGCATTTGCATACTCTCCAAGCTGGTGAGCAGTCACTCCAAATAAATGCAGGGTATCTGCGTGGCCCGGCTGTAGTGCCAGGATTTGCTGATAGATTTGCCTTGCCGCCTCAATTTGCCCATTGTGGTGCAAGCCCATGCCCTGCTCCAGCCAGGCAGCAATCTGGATTTGCAAGTCTTGCTTTTGCTTGCCTGCCTGCGCCTGAGCGGCGTCGTCTGCAGCCATACAACATTGCTTGTATTTCTTCCCACTGCCACAGGAACAGGGATCGTTACGGCTCAATTTTTTCATAGACGTTCGCAGGGCTGGCAAAACCAGGAACTCAGGATAGATGAAGCTGCATGCTAGCAAAGACTGGGCTTGAACTGCAGAATTTAATCGTCAACATTAAACAAAAATCTCAAACAAAAACCTTCAATAAAAATACTGCTGTCAGGAAGGATCAGCAATCATAAAAAAACCCACCGCTGTACAGAGGTGGGTTTTTTATTTTTACACAGCAGGGAGAATCTTCCCTCCCTGCTGCATGGGTAGCAAGCTACCCATTTTCCTGCATAGCTTACTGAATTAAGCGATGAAGTCGCCAGCGACGATGGAACCTGCGCCAGTGATTTTAACGATAAAGTCAGTTGCATCAACTGCACCAGTAGTGCCACCGATGTTTTGGAAGGCGTATGTACCAGCTGCTGTACCTGCGGCTACAGTGATGATGTAAGCCTGAGTGTTCGCTGCCAGAGCCGCGCCAGCACCAGTTGCTGCTGTAGCGATTGCTGCTGCCAGAGTTGCTACGTCAGCGTTAGCGATGTTCAGTGCGTTCAATGTTGTTGCATTAACGCCTGTTTTGAACACGTCAGCGCCAGCAACTTTGAAGTTTGCCACTGTATCGATAGAACCGATGTTGGAACGTGTTCCAGCAGTAGTTGCATCGATAGTTTCAGCACCAGTTGCAGTTGCAGACAGGTTAATTGTATCAACGCCTGTGTTACCGACTACTGATACTGCTGTAGCAGCTGTGCCAGCCAAGTTCAGAGTTTGGCCGCCTGTACCCAGAGCGACTACGTCGGCTACTGCGCCTTTGTTGAAGTTCAGTGTTACACCAGCACCGTTTTCGTTAGTGAAAGTGTAGCCAGTTGCAGCAGAGCCAGTCACGTTCAGAGTTTCAACGCCTGTGACCAGAGCATTGATATTCAAGTTAGCACCGATAGCACCGATGTTCAGTGTATCTGCACCCAAGCCGCCGTCCAGTGTTGTTGCGCTGGCGATTTGTGTTGCTGTGTAGTTGAATGTATCGTTGCCTGTGCCACCAACAACGCTCACTGTGTTAGTACCAGCAGTGAATGTGTTAGTACCGTTAGCCAGTGTGAAGCGTTCCAGCGCTGCGTTAGCAACGATAGTACCAGCTGTAGTCAGAGCGATAGTTTCTGTGTTACCAGCAGAGAATGCACCTGTGAAGCCATTGTACTGAGCTGCTGTCATGGTGTACACGCCAGTTGCTGCCAATGTCAGGTTTTCAAAGCCAGTGATGTTGGAACCAGCAACGTTAGCGCCAGCTGCCAATACCAATGTATCTGTACCTGCACCTGCACTGAAAGTACCAGTGTAAGTGAATGCACCCAATGTCAGTTGGTTAGTACCTGTACCCAGGTTTACATTACCAGCTGCGAAGGATGTACCAGCACCTGTCAGGTCAACAGTATCATTGCCTGTGCCACCGTTCACTGTAGTGATACCAGTGGTAGTTGCACCGAAGTTGAAGCTGTTAGCTGCGTTAGCCAGGTTCAGAGTCTTGATGTTGGTGATAGTACCGCCTGTTGTAGTGTTGCCGATATTAACAGTCAGTGCATCACTCAAAGTGATGACATCTGTATCAGCAGCATTACCGTTGACAGTTGTGCCACTCAAAGTTGCAGACAAACCTGTGAAGTTGTCGTTCACATTCAATGTGCTATTGAATGTTTGACCAGCTACCAGCGCTGTTGGGTTCAATGCTGTACCGCCACCGTTGACTGGGTTAGTACCAACAACACCTGTTGTTACTGTTGCACCGCCAGACAATGTCACTGCATTGGATGTAGTGATGTTGTTGACGCTGCCACCAGTTGCATTGGAGGAAGATGTTGTGTCGATGACCAATGTGCCGCTAGTGACAGAGATCAGGGACAGATCGATGTTGTTCACGCCAGCGATGTCATCAACGATAGTCAGTTGATGTGGAACATTGCCTGTGAATGTGATGACTGGTGTGCTCAGGGACAGAGCAGCACGGGCAGCAACCAGAGCAGCGTATTGGGAAGCAGTGATCACAACAGCAGAGTTTGCTGTGATGTTTTCAATACCGGACAGAGTTGCACCAGCCAGGTTGATCGCACCGTAAGTGACCAGTGTATCGTTACCTGTACCCAGGTTGATCGTGTCTGTCACAACACGTGCCACGGCATTTGCTGTGGATTGTGCGTTCAGGTTCACACCGTTTTCTGTCGTGTTGTAAGTACCGGCAACATAGTTACCCAGCAAGACAACGCGGTCAGCACCAGCACCCAGGCTCAGGAAGTTGGCGCCACGGGCCAGAGTCACGTCCAGAGCAGATTGTGCTGTCAATGCGCCTGCATCGATCGATACACCAACAGTGGCGTTAGCAACGTTGACGTTGTCCAGTGCGCGGATAGTCAGACGTTCTACGTGTGTTGTTGTGTTAGCAGCCTGGTAGCCGTCAACCAGTGCATCAACGATCGTGTCGTTCAACTGGATTTGGGACACTTGGGTGACTGCTGTGTCGTTGGTCAGTTCGATGTTACCGATGTTGCTGATACCGTTGAAGTCACCGATCGCTGCGTTTGTTGCATTGCGCAGTTCGATGACGTCATCATTCTTCTGGCTGTTGTTGGTGGTGTTGTTGTCCACTGCACCGCCGTTGATGGCGTGTGTACCATTGAAGTTGGCATCTGTGAAGATGATACGGTCTGCTGTGCGGCTTGCACCTTCTTCGCCGTTGTAGCTGAAGCGGCTTGTGGCGCTCAGGCTACGGGCGTCGATGACGACTGCGCTTTCAACGGCTGTACCAGCTGTGTCTGCGGCGTTAGCTGCATCATTGGCTGTGTCGTTGTCGTTGACGATAGCCAGAACACCACCGTTGTTGTTGGCAGCGATCAGGGCATCTGTCAATGTCAGACGGTAGTTACCTGCACCGTCAACACCGGCGTTGTTGGAGGTACCAACCAGACGGATTGTTTCGAAACCGGAAACGTTAGTCCATTCAGACGCGCCCAGAGCGATGGTGTCGCCCAGTGCTGCACCTGTCAGGTCGCCGTCGATGACGAGTGTGTCTGTACCAGCACCACCTACGACTGTGTCGGAGATTGTCAGGCCAGCACGTGTGTCTTGCAGGTTATCGAAAGTGACTGTGTCGTTACCAGCACCCATCTTGATGTTTTGCGCGCCGTTAGCTGCACCGCTGGTGGAAACACGAACGATAACGCTGGCTGTTTCTGCGGATGCATCGATGTTAGCGGCGATCAGTTTGATCTGGCCAGCTGTTTTGGACAACTCTTGTACGCCAGCGATGTTGGCTGCGGCGCCGCCTGTTGTGTCGATACGGTACAAACCACCGTTACCAGCGACTGTGGTGTCGAGGTTGAGGAATGTTGTTGTGGAACCAGCACCTGCTGTTGTACCAATCGTGATGGTGCCTGTGTGGGCAGCAACGTTGGCGAGAGCAACTGTGTTGGATTCTGTATCAGCATCGACCAGAGTGATGTTTTCAACAGCGTTGGTGTTCAATACGAAGTTGAAACGTGGGTCAACGTTCAAGCCTTCAGCGATCGTGACAGCAACGGTATCGGATGCACCAGTCGCAGTCGCCAGGTTGGCGTTGATGGTGGATTGGCCGATGGCGTTGGAGCCTGTGTCGCTATGACGGATGGTGATGGCTGCAGCTTGACCAACACTCAGGTTGTTGAGTGTGAACACGTCTGTACCAGCGACTGGTGCGGAGTTCGCAGGAGCTGCGACGTTGGTGTTGGAGACGTTGCGAACCAGTACGCCTGTGACGTCTGGCAGTTTGGCGAAGTCAACTGTGGAAGCGGCGTTGTTCAACAACACTTGCACTGCTTCTACTTTGGTGATGATGGAGGAACCAGCTGCACCGGCTGTGACGTTACCGCCGTTGACGATGACCAGGGTATCTGTACCGTCGCCGCCTGTGATGCTGTCGCCTGTTTCTACTGTGTCTGCCAGGTAGAATGTGTCGTTACCAGAACCGCCAGTGATGGTGACGTTTTGAACGGAACCGGATGTGTCAGCTTTACCAGTGGTGAAGATGCCATTGCCGAGGTTCAGGGTCAGGTTGCCTTTGAATGCGGATGCATCAATGGCGGACAGACGGCCTGCTGCTTGGAGGATACCACCGGAGAAGTTGGTGGATTCAATGGTTGTTACACCATTAACAACATTGGATGTTTGGGCCAGTGTGAGGTCTTTGTCGCCAGTGATGATGACTTTGCCTGCTGTACCTGTGTCCATTGGCAGGTTCAACGTGCCGATGTTGTTGGTGTTGCCTGTGCTGTTGATGGTCAGTGTTTCGTAACCTTGGTTGCCTACGCCTGCGGCGGATGTGCCGGAGGTGTTTTGACCAATGTTGACGGTACCAACTTGGACGTCGGACAGGTTCAGTGTACCTGCATTGGCGCCGAGCAGTGTGCCGTTGCCGAAGGAGAATTCAACGACGCCAGCGTTGTTGGCGTTGGTGCTTGTCAGGGACAGTGTGTCGAGAACGGATTTGATGTTTTCGATACGGGCAACGTTTGTACCTGCTGTGGAGGCGATACGGTTGATACCAACATTCTTCAAGCCAGTGGCATCTTGCAAGTCAACGGCAACAACGGCGTTGTTGTTGACGTTTTGTGCATCAGCAGAGCCAGTGAACGTGAAGTTCGCTGTCTGGATGTTTTTGAGCGTTGGGGTGATGATTGGCGCGCCGTTGTCATTGGAGTTACCCAGTGTGGCTGTCAATTTGTTGTTGGCTGTGGCGGATGTGTTGGAGCCTGTCAGGACGTCTTCGTCTTGCAGGGCGTTGACACGGGAACCACCGTTTGGTGTGTAGACGAGGCCAGCTGTGAAGTTTTCTGCTGTAGCGATGTCTGTGTTGCTGGTCAGTGCGAAGTCTTTAACACCACCACCGTTGACGATGGATGTCAGGACTGCATCTTGAACTGCGATCTGGGATGCTTGTGTGGCGGAATCCAACACTTTGCTCAACCAGTCCTTGGCCAGGGCTGTGTTGGCTGGCAGGGAGTAGGCAACGATTTCTTCGTTGGTGTCGATGGCTGTTGTGAAGGATGTCGCAGCGGCAACTTTGGAGTCAACGGCAACTTTGTCTGCACCAGTAGCACCACCGAGGATGGCCAGAGCGGCTTGACCCAGTGTGACTTTGCCGTTCAACAGTTGACCTGTCCAGTAGTTGAGACCGGCTACGTCAGCTTTGTGGCCGAACAGGTTGTTGTAGATGGTGTTGACGGTGTCTTCTGTTGTTTTACCAGCGAATACGGTGGCGTATTCTGCTTGTTTGGAGAAGCTGTCGGCGATTTGGTTCAGTGTCAAACCTTGGGCCATCCAGTAGGCCAGACCATTTGGGTCTGCTGGGCGGTTGAAATAAGCGATGTAAAGCTTTTGGATATCAGCAGCTGTATTAGCCATTTAGAACTCCTAATTTATGATTTAAAAGGTGCGAAGCTTGCTTTTTAGGCACTTACTCGCGTTACGGCAAGCAGATAATCGCAGAAGCACCCAACTGAAGATGTGACTGAAATCACATTTTCAAAAAAAAGCAAAACTTAACAACATTTGGCTTGTATTCCGAAATTTTTCATTTGCTCTGCAGAAACAGCTTTCAAATGAAAAGCCTAGATATGACTTTGCCAACCTACAATTATAAGGCCTGACTTGAAGTAAACCAAAATGAATATTTCGTTACATCAAATTACAAAACCATTTACATACTTCAGTATTAAATTAAGTACCAGAAAAGCTTGGCAATACACTGACCTGAACGACACTTTTAAGTTCAAGGCATATATATATACAGTCAATATTATTTATGCACTTAATCGTGTCATACAAATAAAAAGGGCTTCCGCAGAAGCCCTTTTTATTTAAGACTGTTTAAGACTGGTTTGGGCTAATTATTTAGCAAAACCTGGCACGAGCACTTATTGCTTGCCCCAATTTGTCACCCCGTACACCATACGGGTACCATCTTCATTTAATTTGGACTGGAATATATAAGCAGCTGTACCACCCTTTTCATTGGTCACAACACCTTGTACCGACATGTTGGCAGCAGGCACATATTGGTTAGCACCATACAAGATACCGGTGCTGGTCACAGAGCCCTCACCTTTCAAGGCGAATCTTTCGCTACCAGAAACAACATCAAATCCTGTAGTGAAGGTCGCCTTGGCAAAATCCAGTTGCAATTTGGCGTTTTCCAGCTTCGCTGCTGACTCCAGGCTCTTGATGTTATCAACAACAACTGCCTGGCTATCTTTCAGGGCAAAGCCCATAGAACCTGTCGTTGGTACTTGCCATTCGGTGTTTTTAGCCTGGAAAATAGCAAAATACGAATTAGTACCACGTGGCGATGCCCCATTCTGATCTTGCTTGGTAATATCAAAATCAGCCTTTTGGCCAAACAGCTCAAACCAGCGGCCCCAGATAATGGTATTCGTCAGGGCAGCGCCATTATTATTACCTGCACCGGTATTGTTTGGTGTCTTGTTGGCATTGGAAGCCAGTGTCTGTTTGACACCGCCAACCTTGCTGGGATCGAGATTAGGATCCGTTGCAGCAGGAGCGATCAAAGCAGCGCTGCTACCAGTTGCAGCCTTGCTAGCCGGCTCATCCGCCCTTGGAGGGGCGATGGCGTCTGGCGTCAATCCTGGCGCAGATTGCAATAATTGCGGCTTGTTCTGACCTTTATTAATCTGCAACAACACACCTTGCTGGCGGGCAAACAATTCGGCTGCAGCCGCGCCTTCACATGGACCTGCACCCTGTGGAGAGCACGCGCCGCCGAAGCCGCTGACGACAATACCGCCATCGACTACGACTACCCGTGTTGTATCCTTGTCAGTGAAAACCGTGAAATCCGTACCACGCACACCAATAGCGGCAACCGGCGTATTAAAGCGGAAATTTTGCCTTGCCTGCTTCACCGCATTACCCGACACACTACGCGCCACGCCAGAAATTAATTCCAGCTTGACGCGGGTATTCGCAGGATTTTGCTGATCAATATGGTAATTGACAATACGTGCCTCGCTATTCGGACGCACGATCAGCAAGCCATCATCTGCGGCTTTCAAATAAATATAGCCATCTGCACCGGTTTTGATAATGGCACCCTCGGCAACCGCGCTATCAACACTAGCGGATTTACCATTGATCTCAACCTTACCCCACACCTGAGACACTTTGACAGCATCCTCTGCAAATGCCATCGCAGGAATCGCCAGCACGAAAGCCAGCGTCCACCTGACCGCCTGGCTCAGCACATTCTGTGTTTTATTCTTCATATTTCATCCTCGCTTGCCCTGAAACCGGCAAAGTCTTTCATACCGTCGCACATTGCGCCGGTTCGCACAGATCTACACCTGCACATATTTTTAGCATTATCCTCTGATACGCAAAAAATATTGTGACGACGGTCACAATTTACAAATTCAAGCTACTATAACAGTTTTTTGCTAAGCCATTGAAATCAGAAGGATTATCATGGATGCGCAAAGAAATACAGGACAAGCAAGTATTTTCACAAAAATCGGCTTCCGGTTTATTGCTGCTCCGCAAAAAGATGTACAAGCTTCAACATATTTTATTTAATCCGGCTTATGATGCTGCCAAAATCATTTTGACTGCTATGAACTTCCAGATCACCTCATTGCCCAGTGAATAATTCAACGGACCTTATTACGCAATCATGAGGCCTGTGTCTGAGTTTTTTTTGCGTATTTCTGCCAAAACCTATTTGTGGCTGCTGATCGCTGTCATGGCAGTGGGCTTGTGTGCGCTGAATGAATATTTGCCGGAAAATGGCAGGCCGCTACCAGGCGATGAATGGCTGCGGGATCAGTTTGTGCAATTGCGCGCAAAAGACCAGGCAGAAGAACGACTGGCATTGATCGATATTGACGATCACAGTATTTCCGTTTTGGGAGCAGCCCCATGGCCGCGGGAGCGCATTGCCGATCTGATAGAAAAACTCATCACCGAGTTTGATGTACGCGGCGTAGCGCTAGATATTTACTTTGAAGAACATAAAGACACGGTAGGAGACCAAAGACTGGCGGCATTGGCGGAGCATGGCCCGGTGGTGCTGGCACAAGCCTTCGACTTTGACAAAAACAAGCAGACACCGGCACGCAATGGCCAACTGACAGGTGGCAAACCAGTTGCGGCTTTTAACCAGGCCGAACTTGCCAGTATGGCGCAGGCTACCGGCTATATTGCCAATCACTCTGGTCTTAGCAATGCGCGTTATGTCAGTAATATTGGATTTGTACCTGATCTTGACGGAACTTTAAGACGGATTCCGGTTCAGACTCGCTTCGACGGAAAAGTTTATTCAGAATTGTCACGTGCTTTACTGGAATGTTGCTCCAAACTGAGCGCGAATCAATTGTTTGCGCACAAAAGCCGCTTTTCAGATGTGGATGAAAATGGATTTTCGCGCGTTGAGTACAGCCGGACATTGTCTTCGTATGAAGTCGTACCCGCCTTGAGCGTATTGCAAGATACGGCTCCGCTTGAAGCTTTGCGTGGCAAATACATCATCATCGGCTCGTCCTCTCTGGCACTGGCTGACCGGGTACCGACTCCCCTATGGTATTCAACCAGTGGTTTTCTGGTACATGCCCAGGCCCTGAGCACCATGCTTGATGAGCACGAAGGCAGGGCGTATGTGAGGTGGCCAGGACGTTTGATCGCTTTATTGTTTACAGTACTGACAGCAGGGGTGGCGATGTTCATGTTTCCGCGCTTTTCTGCCTGGTCAAATACCCTGATGCTGGGCCTGGCTTCGGTGGCTTGGGTAGCACTGGCTTATCTGGTGGTTGATCACGACATGTGGTTTTCCCCGGTTGGTCCTCTGGCAGCAAACTTTTTTTTATTGGCGGTTGCGGTGCCTTTTGGCTGGCAGACTGCACAACGCAAGTCGAGAAGATTATTAGGAACCCTGCAACAATATGTCGCCAAAGCAGTGGTGCAAGAATTATTACGCAGTGATTTGAAAGACCCGCTGGCACCAAGGCAGCTACATGTGACGACCCTGATTGCGGACATGGAGGGGTATACCAGCCAGGTAGAAAACCTGCCTATGGAAGGGGCGGCCAATCTGACACGGGAATTTCTGGAATGCCTGACCGGCCCTGTACTGGCCAAGGGCGGCACTCTGGATAAATATACTGGTGACGGCCTGGTAGCATTTTGGGGAGCACCGCTGCCGGTAGAAAACCATGCCGACCTGGCCCTGGATGCCGCGATAGAAATTGTCAGAAATGTCAGGAAATTGAGTGCCCAATACGAACAACAAGGGAGAAAAAAGATTAGAGTCAGAATCGGAATAGAAAGTGGCATTGCAATTGCAGGAGATTTTGGCAGTTCTTTCCGCAGCATCTACACTGCCGTTGGCGACAGTGTCAATACGGCCTCACGTCTGGAGGATGCGGCACGTCACTACCCGCACGACATCATCATTGGGAAGGGTACGGTTGAAGGTTCAACCAGACATCAATTCCAGGCGCTGGGTGAGCGCCTGCTGAAAGGCAAGGAAAAGCCAACTACCATCTACACGGTAGAGGTTACTGCATGAGGATGATGCACAGAATAGCGCGTCAATTACCATTGCTGATGCTATTGCTCATCTTTGGCAATACAGTCGCAAAAGCCGACAACGAAGCTGAAAGCGAAAACCTGTATCTGGAAGCATTAAAAGCCATCAGCGAAAAACGCAATGATGATGCCAAAGCCATGCTCAGCACCCTGATAGAGAAAAAACCCCTGCATGCCGGTGCCTGGCTGGATCTGGCCATGCTGCAATGCAAATTGGGCAACAAAGAAGAAGCCGACAAAGTATTACTTAAAATGAAGCAATACCTGCCTTTATCAGAAGAACAATTGTATAAACTGGAATTATGGCAACCCAAGAGCTGCATTCCCGCCACGCCAGAGAGGCGCATCGCCATTGCTGTAGAGGCCGGATATGACAGCAATGTGAATCAGGGGGCTAGCAATCCTTTTTTCACTTTCGGTAGCGGCACTGAGCAAATTACCTTGCAGCTTTTACCAGAATATCAGCCCAAAGCGGACCGGTTTGCCGGATTGTCTGGCAATATCTCCCAGGAAATCAACAATAACGGCACCATAGGTTTTGCCCAGGCACGTCTGCGCAGTTATGACAGCCTGAGCGCCTACAATACTCTGGCACTTGCCCTTGGCGTGGAAAAACCATGGAAATGGCGGGATTACGGCATCCGGGGTACTGCCCTGGTCAGCGCACTGAGCCTCGGTGGTACGCTGTATCAAAAACAGGAAATTGTACAATTACGCCTGTCACCAGCAGTCAGCCAGGGCAGCTCCTGGCGTTTCAGTACCATGGCCGGATTCACCAATGTACAGTACCCTACCCTGGGAAATTTCGATGCACACACCTGGGAATTACGCGGTCTGCTATCCTATGAAACCCAGAAATACCAGCTGCAAGCTGGTTTGGCAGCCATGGCCGACCGGGCTCATGCAGACAGACAGGGTGGTCACAGGACTGGCTACTATGGAAATTTGAATCTGAGACGACAATTGACCCAGCAAAGCGAGCTGGAATTAGGCTGGAGCAAACAAATATGGCAAAGTGCTGAAATTTACTCGCCCAACCTGATAGATGTAGCAAGGCGACAAGATCTACAGCTTGTAAAAGCGGGATTGAATTGGTATTTCACGGACAAGCAGTCGCTGCAACTGGAATTCCGTGCGATAAATAACAAGGAAAATATCTCCATCCTTCAATACAATAGCAAGTCGGTACAATTGAGCTGGCAATGGCAGAATTTCTGAATCTGGATTTTTATGCCGATGTCACCATTTACTATATCGATGAATCAAGAAATATTGAAAACGAATGAAGGGCCATCACCATCGCAAGTCATGGGTTCTTCACAATCGGATTGACCAATGACGGTATCAAATAACGAAGTCGCTGTTATTCACAACAAGGCACCGGCCGGGGAGTCGCAAGCGCCCCTGCCTGGGCAACTGCAATTAAATGTTCCCATACAGACCAAAGTGCAGGTCAAGGTCAACCAGATCACGGTCAACTTGCGCAACATCCCTTTGTTAATGGGTTTGAGCGATGAAGACATGAACAAGGTGAAGAGTGACATGCGCGTGCGTCACTTCAATAAACGGGATGTGGTGTTGCAAAAAGGTGGTATTGGTGACAGCCTGTTATTTTTGCTCTCAGGACAATTGCAAGTCGTCGATGTGACTGAAGATGGCCGCGCAATTGGCTTGCGCATGCTCAAGGAAGGTGATTTTTTTGGTGAAATCGCCATCATCAATGGCACGCCACGTTCTGCCTCGGTAGTCGCTCTGAGCAACGTGCTGGTGGGGTTTTTACCTAGTGCTACGGCACTGCATTTGTTTTCACATTCACCAGCAATGGCAAACATGATGTTGCGCCATCTGGCCGAAAAAATACAACGCGATTCCGAATTCCGTGCTTTGCTCAGCATAGGCAATACCTCACGCCGCATCTATGCCTTCATCGCCCTGTTCAAGAAAATCATGCCCGGCAATCTGGAGGTTATAGAAAACCTGCCCACCCATCAGGATATTGCCATGATGATCAATACCAGCCGCGAAACAGTCACCCGCGCGCTCCTCCATCTGGCCCAGCAAGGCATAGTCGAAAAAGACTTGCATCGCCTGATCATACGCAAACCCGACGAATTGCAGAAACTGGCGCTGGGCGTTACTGCGTGAACGCAGTAACCGGCATGACCCCAGGCCTGACTGCACACCATGTTATTTAATTCCTTTGCATTCCTGTTCCTCTTCCTGCCCGTCACCCTGGCAGTATGGACGCTGTGCAAACGTCAATGGGGATTAAGGCCCGCACTGGGATGGTTGGTGCTGGCTTCACTGGTATTTTATGCAGTCTGGGATGTGCGCTATCTGGTGGTGCTCCTGAGCTCAATCAGCATCAATTTCTGGCTTGGTGGCCGTATCTTGAAAGCCAGGCAGCAAGCGCTGGACCTGCATGCAGCAAGATGGATGAAAGCAGGCATCATCTTTAATCTGCTGGTACTGGGCGGTTTCAAATACACCTATTTTTTGCTCGCCAATCTTTTTGCTGTATTCCATGCGACACCACCAATAGACCCCATCGTTCTGCCGCTGGCTATCTCCTTTGTCACCTTCCAGAAAATCGCCTATCTGGTTGATTGCCGGCGCGGTGACGTGCAAAGACATAATGCGCTCGACTATCTGTTTTTTGTTTCTTTTTTCCCGCAACTGATCGCCGGGCCTATCGTCCATCACAAGCCTCTGATTGCGCAAACCAGAGCAAATGACAATCCTCTGTTCAGACAAAAAGAAGCACTGATCACTGGTGCCTGTTTTCTGGCCCTGGGCCTGTTTAAAAAAACCATACTTGCTGACAGCATGGCGCGCTATGCCAGCCCGGTATTTGAATTGGCCAGACAGGCAATACCGGGTGGCGAAGCGGCATGGCAAGCCATGCTGGCGTATACCCTGCAATTGTATTTTGATTTTTCTGCGTATTCCGACATGGCGATAGGCCTGGCACTGATGTTTGGCTTCAAGCTGCCTGTCAATTTTTTCTCGCCTTATAAAGCCACTTCCATCATCGATTTCTGGCGGCGCTGGCACATGACACTGTCGAGTTTCTTGCGCGACTATCTGTACATTCCCCTTGGTGGAAACCGTCACGGCCAATTCATGCGTTACCGCAATCTGTGGCTGACGATGTTGCTGGCGGGTGTGTGGCATGGTGCAGGCTGGAATTTCTTCTTATGGGGTGCTTTGCATGGCAGCGCGCTGCTCATCAATCATTTCTGGCACCATGTATTGGAAAGCAGTCCCACGCTCACTAAACTCTGGGGCAAGCTGCCGAAGACA
Source organism: Undibacterium sp. KW1 (assembly GCF_009937955.1). Classification (NCBI taxonomy): domain Bacteria; kingdom Pseudomonadati; phylum Pseudomonadota; class Betaproteobacteria; order Burkholderiales; family Oxalobacteraceae; genus Undibacterium; species Undibacterium sp. KW1. Next base: position 5,843,759 of record NZ_AP018439.1, read on the forward strand.
ATTGCGGTTGCTGTGACTTTCATTCTGGTCGCTTTTGCCTGGGTACTGTTCCGCTCACCTGACATGACAAGTGCGGCACACATGTATGCCGCCCTGTTGCAACCTGGTTCAGGTACATATCTGCCTGCCTTGCCCTGGCAAAATCTTGCCCAGGTAGTTGAAGGATTATTGAGCACTTCACCGGATGTCGGCTGGTTGTGGATAGGCATAGGCATGGCTGTTGTCTGGCTTTTGCCAAACACCACGGAATTACTGAATTACGACCCCAGCCCGAATATCGCCGTCACACCACTCAGCGAAAAAAGACAAATCGCTTTGGGCATCATTGCAGGTACTTGCCTGTGGTTTGCACTGAAATGGATGGCCGTCCGGCCATCCACAGAATTTTTGTATTTCAATTTTTAAGCGGGCGAGGACATGAAAAAATTCTTGCTCGCTTTGACTGGCAGTTTCCTGGCTCTCAGCCTCTTATGGGTAGTCGGTATCAAATACCAGCTTGGTTCGCCGACTGCCAGTTCACGCTGGGTTTATGATGCCTACCAACATAAAATCCACGCAGCACAAGAAATCAAATCACCACGTGTATTGGTCGTGGCAGGTTCAAACGCCATGTTTGGCATAGATTCAGGCATGCTCGAAAATTACTGGCAAAAACCTGTCATCAATCTTGCGGTGAATGCAGGGCTAGGCCTGCCTTATATACTGGATGTATCGCGTCGTGTTGCTCGTCCCGGCGACACCATACTCATGCCCATGGAATATGCGCTCTATCTCGACGAGGGCAAAGCCAATTCACAGATTATCGACTATGTCATGGCCAGGGATCTGGATTACTGGCGCAGCCTGTCGCGCATTACTCAACTACAGTATGCAGCAGGTTTGGGAGCAGACCGCTGGCTGCATGGCCTGCGGCATTTGGCTGATGGCCCGGTCACCATCGGTACTTATGGCGCCCATCATCTCGATGCAAGAGGTGATCAGACCCACACCAGCGCAGCAGACCGCAGCGCTGGCGATATCGCCGCAGTCAAAGCGACCAAGGCCTGGGATTACGCGCACAGGGCAGCCACAGAGACCGGTGGCTGGAAACTCATGGAAAATTATGCGCAATGGGCAAAGTCCAACAACATCTGCCTGATCGCCATGCCCACGGTACTTTTGCATCATGCCAAATACGATACGGATGCTGAAGACCTTGCCTTTTATGCAGGGCTACCGGAGCGCATGAATAAGCTGGGCATAGAATATCTGGGAAAGCCAAAAGACTTCATGTATCCAGAGAGCTGGTTCTTTGACACCGACCATCATCTGCAAGACTGGGCCAGACAAAAGCATACTGCAAAGCTGATCGCTTTACTACAAACACGTTCTCAGGCAGCTTGTGGCCGACCATAAAAAACGGCGGAATATATCCGCCGTTTTTGTGCGTTCAGATGCGACCGATATCAATATCTAAAGCATTCGCAATCCCATCAATCGTATTCAACAAGCGTTGCGATAAAGCTGGCCATTGCCTGGTGGCAGTCCAGGCTTTCGCCTGTATTGCTTTCTGTTTCAGCCTTAGCCCATCATGCAAAATGGCAGTGATGCCTTCAGCAATATCCGCAGGTTCAGTACCTGGCAAAACATGTACCGCATCTTTGACATCATCAAAAATCGATAGCGGCGTCACTGCGACCGGACGGCCAGAAGCCAGCCCCATACGCACAGCAGCGCTCGAAGATTCCTGCGTTTGCTGATACGGATACACAATCAGGTCTGCCTGTTGCAGCCATGACTGGCTGATCTCATCACTCAGATAATCAGACAGGAAAGTCACATGCGTTTCCAGGCCAGACTCATGGATCAGGTGACGGCACTGATGGTATTCATGGTCAGACAAGCCGGATGGATAGAGCGAATTCACCAGCAACAAATGACAATTTCCACCCTGCCCGCGCAATTTTATGAATGCCTTGATCAATGCCTGCACGCCTTTATGCGGCAGCAAGAATCCATAAGCAGCAATCACGGTCTTGCCAGCCATACGCGCAGTATCCACCCTGGCTGCAGCATGTTCCAGCGTCGGCATCAGGCCCTGCGGGAAAAACACCAGATTATCGGCAACACCAAGGTTCTTGAGCCAGTTCATGTCATCCAGGCCATGCACGAAGATGCGGTCAGCCAGCTTCAATTCCGCAGTGATTGTAGACAAGCTGATCAGTCCATCTTCTCTTTGCACGTCGGCTGTCGAATGGAAGAATACATGGATGGCTTTGCCATCTTCCTTGGCTCGCCTGATCAGGCGCGCCATGGCAGCCAGTGAAAAGAAACCGAAATTGTATTGAATAACAATTACATCCAGTTTCTGCTCCTGTATCATCAACCATGTGTGTTCCAGGTCCTCCTGCATGCTGGCATCCCAGCTGCGGATGACATTCTCGGCATCACGTGCCGTTCTTTCAGGGATATGACTGCTCAGATAAACCACCCTGTCCTGCGGCATGCCAGCAGTCAGGAAAGATGAATAAGAAGCGATGCCACAACGCGCATTCCAGCTACTGATCCAGCCTATGCGTGGCTCCTTGCGCAACAAGGGCTGCTGTTCAAGTGCAGCAATCGCCTGGCGGGTTCTGCTGGCGACATCTGACCAGGCGTAGTGCGTCGATATAAACGCATGCGCTGCCGCAGTTTTGCTGGCGATGACATCTGCCGGGCTGGCATGCACTTCCCGCATCAACGCAGCCAGATGATTAACATCAGGGTCAGCCCAGGCTGAATGCGTGGAACTGAAATGCGAAGTTGATTTGGCGTATTGATAGTCGCACAGCCACACCCTGCTGTTGTCGCAGAAATCCATCTGCCCGCTCCATGCGGTAGCGATCACCGGCAATTTCAGCCACATGGCTTCAGCTATCGGCAAGCCATAACCTTCGCCACGGCTGGGTGCAACCAGCACATCACATGCCTCATACAGACCACGCATTTGCGCCTGGCTATAATCATCCATGATGATCAATACATGCGGGAAATCCGGGTCAGCAGCCTGCAGTGCTGCCAATTGCTCAGCCACATCATTATGCGGATTCGGGAAAGTCTTGATGACCAGGCTGACATCATCACTGGCCCGGTAAGCCTGTCCATAGGCAAGCAACAAGGCATCCGGGCCCTTGCGCGGGAAGCACGACGAGACATGCAGGAAACGGTAAGTTTTGAGGCTCTCCAACACAGCCTGCGGTACCGGCAACGCAGCAACGCGCATGACATGATCAACACCATTGCCAACGGCAGCAATCGGCACACGCACGCCATTGTCACGCAAGACTGTGCCGACAAAGCGCGACACCACCAAAATCAAATCCAGCTTGCGGTTGAATTCATTGACAAACTCTTGCGGAAAACCCGTCTCTTCCCAGCCATAAGAATTCACCACCCTGACCCGTGCCTGCATATCATCCAGTGTCGGTGGATAGCAATTGCGCAGGGCCAGGTCAGGCATATTTACTGCCTGTTGCGATACGGTTTGCAATTCAGCGATATCGGGATTGGCTGCCAGGAAATCTGCCGAGGCCACGAAATCACCATAACCTTCGCGGCTGCGCAAACCCAGTTGCACAGCCTCGCCCTTTTGGGACGCCAAGGCACGCGCCAGTTCACGGTTGACGATAGCCAGGCTATAGGTGGAATCAAAAGGCCCCTCTATCTGCCACAGAGGTTTTTGCTGCTCATTGCCAGTTATTGCATCTTGAGGAATTTTTGCGCCCAGCTTTTGCAAAAATTGCTGCAAATCTGCCTGAATTTTCTGACGCGAGAAGCGCTGGATATTTTGCCGCTGACCAGCAATGATGCGACGGCGCAACGCGGGTTCAGTCAAGAGCATATGCACATGCGCGGCACATGTGGCCGGAGTCACGTCAGCATCGAGCAAGATACCTGCACCGCCCATGGTGGAAGTAACGCCTTCAGTAGCACGCGCAATCACAGGTACATCATGCAGCATGGCCTCAATCAAAGGCATGCCAAAACCTTCATGCTCGCTAAGGCTGACATAGGCATCAGCATTGCGGTACAGGGCCAGCAAATCTTCATCAGAAATTTTGCCTGTCATCAGCACCTGGGCATCGAGTTTCAATTCAGCGATGCGGGCACGTACTTTTTGCTCATATGGCATGCTGGTGACACCACCGGCCAATATCAGGCGTACGGGCTGGCGCGAGAAGTGGCGCAATTCATCGAGCATGTCCAGTAATTGCAACTGGTGCTTGTGCTCGCACAAACGGCCAACAAACAGGATATTGTGGGCACCACGCAAGCTGTTCATCAGCGCCGTGTTATAGCTGTGATGCTGCCAGCGCGTCACATCGACCAGTAAGGGAATCGTCGTCACATCGGTATGACCAGCGGTACGCAACTCTGCGCTATTCAAATCAGAGTCACCAATCGCAGCCTGAAAATCCTGCGCCCACAAGGCCAGTTGCTGTCTGCCCAGCATGCTTAATTCAGGCAGGCCATTGTCGGGTAAAAACTGCGGTGGAGTGATGTTGTGATACACCATTACCTTGCGTGCCTTGATGTCTTTGAGCCACCCGCAATTCTCATAACCCAGACTGTGATGCACCAGCAAAATGTCATCATCAGCAAGCTGCAATTCACTATAATGCCGCACTTCATCACGGACTTCATCCTGCACCAGGTCGCAATAAATGGCGGAAGTAAAACCCATCTCGTGCAAAAGCTTGCGTGTAAAAAACATGCCATTGCTGACGCCGTCACCTCTTCCACAGGAAGGGCTGAATTGATGTATCTGCATCTTATTTACGACCTATGACAGCGTAATCCTGGGCACCAAATAATTCCTTATTGAGCAGTGCTTCAACCTCGGTACCACCGTGCAGCAAGTGGTCATCAGGGTAAGGATGCAAACGCAAAATTTCTGCATGGCTAAAGCCACGCTGCCGCGCCATGAATTCAGCTACCTGTGGCACGATAGGATGCAAATGGGTAGGATCAAAATAAAAATTGCAGGCACCCACTTTAAGATTTTCCGGATTCGGTGTTTCAAAAATGATGACGCCACCTGGGCACAACGCATGACGGGCTGCATCAAACAGCGCAATCAATTGCTCGAACGGCAAATGCTCTATGATCTGGAAACCGGTCACTGCACCTATGCTGCCAGCGGGCTGTTCGCGCAAATAGGCAATGGCATCAGCATGGCGGCACAGGAAACCCTGATCCAGACAGGCGTTAACCATGGAGATATTCATGTCCACGCCCATCGCAGGTATGCCCTGCTCATCAAGTAATTCCAGCCATTCACCACGGCCACAACCAACGTCGATGACGAGCTTGCGTTCGTCTTTTGCCTGTTCGCTGATATGCGCAAGATAGGGCAGATAAACTTTCAATCTTTCCTTGATATCAGCGCGCGAACCACGGAACAAGGCTTCGAATTCCAGATAGAATTGGTCCTGATCAAAATCGCTGGCAACTTTGGCTACAGGCTGGCTAGTGCTTGCAGTGGCAAGCTGACTTGCTGGCTCTGCCGTCGCGACAACATTTTGCTGGATCTGCCTAGTCCCATTTTGCAAACCCTCACGCATCATCAGATTCATGGAACGCAACTGGCGGCCTATATGTAAACGATCCAGTTCCATGAGCCTGTTGCCGACATCCAGCGCATCAAACTTGTCCAGCCGTATAGAAAGTTTTTGCTCTTCCATTTGCAGCAGTTTCCGCTCCTGGCTGCGTAATTGTATGTTCAGGTCATCAATTTGCTTTTGCAAATTTGTTAGCGCTACTTCAGTCTGGAAGCGGGTGCGCGGCAGGCGCAGCAATGCCTGGCACCAGGCCAATGCGTAACCCAGACCAGGTATTGCACGCAATTTCTGGCGCAAACCTTGTGGCGCAACTGGCATTGCTACTTCTGCCCCTGCATTATCTTGCTGATTCAACATGATCTCCCTTGCATCATCCTGCCCCGCCCCCATTTCTTTCGAAGGAATATTGACGGGTGTTGAATGCTTCCTGCTTTTCAATATCAAACTGGTCTTGTCGGCCAGTTGCTGTGCTTCGCATTCAGATTTGTTCTGTGTTGCCATATTCGCCATATAATCCGGATGTTTTATTCATAATTGGCGGCAAATGATTCGTGTTTGGGCCGCTAAAAGGCTAGAAAAAGGGGTAGAAGTATAAATGATGATGTAAACTGCGACGAAATTATCAGCGTCTGCAAATTTCCAGATTATTTCAGCTTCAGACTTTTTGCCTGGCTCTGGCTCTGGCTTAGCCTTCAGGTCTTACAAGTTTAGCCTATTCAGCAATTGCTCACATCTGACCAGCATAGCCTGAGGAAATTGCAGCTGATTGCAATATATTAAATATTTTATAATGATTTGCCCAAAGGCATAAACCCGAAGGCATAAAGAATACGAAAGTTATCCATGTTATTACAGCCTGTCATTCTTTCAGGGGGATCTGGAACCCGGTTATGGCCGCTATCGCGTGAAAAGCATCCCAAGCAATTGCTCGCCCTGATAGGCGAAGAAACCATGCTGCAGGCCACTGCAACGCGCGTCAGGGATTTTTCTGGTGCCTTGGGCGTGGCCGAAAGAATGATCGTGGTCTGTAATGAAGAATACCGTTTCATCACGGCAGAACAATTGCGCGTGGCCGGTTTCAGCAACTGTAGCCTGTTGCTCGAACCGGCAGGCCGCAATACGGCCCCGGCATTGACGCTGGCAGCCATGGCAGCAGTGGCCTCAGACAATGATGCAGTCCTGCTGGTGATGCCAGCAGACCATGTCATCAATGACAAGCAGGGCTTTCACCAGGCCATACAAGATGGCCTGCAACAGGCCATAGACGGTGCCATGGTGACCTTTGGTATCGTGCCTGACCGTCCTGAAACCGGTTATGGCTATATCCAGACTGGCGATGTGTTACCAGGTCAGGCTGTACGCGAACTGCAGGCCTTTGTCGAAAAGCCGGTATTGGAAGTGGCACAGCAATATCTGGATGGCGGCCGCCATTTATGGAATAGCGGTATTTTCATGATGCGTGCGACTACCTGGCTCAAAGCCATACAGCACTTCCATCCGGCCATGCATGAGGCCTGCAAACTGGCGATGGACAAGGCCAGCATCGATAGCGACTTTGTCCGCGTGGATAAAGAAGCCTTCCTGTCTTGCCCTTCTGACTCCATCGACTATGCCGTCATGGAAAAACTGGCCAAAGACCAGGACTTGCATATCCCTGGCTATGTCGTGCCTTTCAATGCAGGCTGGTCAGATGTTGGTGCCTGGGATGCAGTCTGGCAAGTGTCGGACAAGGATGAGAACGGCAATACCGCCCATGGCGATGTGCTGCTGGAAGATTCCCGTAATTGCCTGGTGATTTCTGACAGCCGCCTGGTTGCCTGCCTGGGTCTGGAAGACGTCATCGTGGTCGAGACTCCAGATGCGGTACTGGTCACCAATAAAGCCAATACCCAGAACATCAAGCGTGTCGTAACCCGCCTGAAAGATGAAAACTATACCCAGACCGATAACCACCGCAAGGTCTATCGCCCATGGGGACATTATGATTCCGTCGATAGTGGCGAACACTTCCAGGTCAAGCGTATCGTGGTCAAGCCGGGTGGCCGCCTGTCGATGCAAATGCATCATCACCGTGCTGAACACTGGATCGTGGTCAGTGGCACGGCGCTAGTGACGCGTGGCGAAGAAGTCATGACCCTGGTCGCCAATCAATCCACCTACATCCCGCTGGGCGTCAAGCACAGGCTGGAAAATCCCGGTGAAACCGATCTTGAACTGATAGAAGTGCAATCCGGTACTTACCTGGGTGAAGATGATATCGTCAGATTCGATGATATCTATGGACGTGTTGCAGGCTGATCCCTGCTAAGGAAAACCAAGCTTTGAAAGCTGTACTTATCTCATTGTGGCACTACCGTCACTTTATCCTGTCGTCCATCAGGGCCGAGTTTGCCGGACGCTTTGCGCGCAGCAAACTGGGTGCGCTGTGGATGATTTTAAATCCTCTGGCGCAGGCCACCATCTTCGCCATTGTCTTGTCTGAAGTACTGGTGACCAAGATACCAAATATTGAAAACAAGTCGGCCTATGCGATTTACCTGATGGCAGGTATGTCGGCCTGGGGTTTGTTCTCTGAAATCATGACGCGCTGTACCACGGTGTTTATTGATTATTCCAACACCCTGAAAAAAATCTCTTTCCCCAGGCTGTGCCTGCCGGTGATCGTTGGCGGCAGCGCCCTCATCAATCACTTGTTATTGCTGGCAGCGATAGCCGTCGTGTTTTTGTTCTTTGGCCATATGCCGACAGCAGCATGGCTGGTACTGCCACTGGGCATGCTGCTGATTATCCTGTTTGCCTTTGGTCTGGGCATCATACTCGGGCTGTTGAATGTATTTTCACGTGACGTTGGTCAGGTCATGGGCATCGTGCTGCAACTGTGGTTCTGGTTCACGCCTGTGGTCTATCTGATGGACAATATGCCCAAGCGCTTTATCGCGGTATTGAATCTCAACCCGATGACACCGCTGGTCAAGATCTACCAGAATGCGCTGTTGTACGGCGCAGTACCAAACATGGCAGATTTGCTGGTTCCCGTGCTGATTTCAGCGGGCATGTTTATATTTTCATTCTGGATTTTCCGCCGTGCCAGCGCAGATCTGGTGGATGCATTATGAGTCAAATTGTATTGAGTGTCTCTGGCGTTGGAAAATGCTATTCAAAATTCAACGGCCTGCTGTCACGCCTGATGTACTGGGCTGGCCTGCCGGTGAAACCGGCGTACGAATACTGGGCCAACCGCGATATCAGTTTCAATGTGCCTGCGGGCCAGGCGGTAGCCATCATAGGCCAGAATGGTGCCGGTAAAAGTACGCTCCTGAAAATGATTACCGGTACAGTGCGACCAACGACCGGCAGCATCGCTGTCAATGGCCGCATCAGCGCCATGCTGGAACTGGGGCTGGGTTTTAATCCTGAATTTTCTGGCAGGCAAAATGCTTATATGGCAGGCGGCCTGATGGGTCTGAGTGGTGAGCAACTGGACCAGCTCATGCCTGGCATAGAAAGCTTTGCTGAAATTGGCTCCTTCTTTGACCAGCCCTTGCGCGTGTATTCCAGCGGCATGCAGGCACGCCTGGCTTTTGCTGTTGCCACGGCAGTACGCCCGGATGTACTCATCGTCGATGAAATCCTGTCGGTCGGTGACAGCTATTTCCAGCACCGCAGTTTTGACCGCATACGCCAGTTCAAGGAACAGGGTACGTCCATCATCCTGGTCACCCATGGCATGGGTGACGTGCGCAGCCTGTGTGACCACGTCATCCTGATCGACAAGGGCTGCATACTCAAGCAGGGTGCGGCAGATGAAGTGGTCGATTACTACAATGCGATGATCGCCCGTAAGGAAAACGAGAATTTCTCCGTAGAACAAAACCGCAATGAACAGGGCTGGCTGCAAACCCGTTCAGGCACAGGCATGGCGACCGTCAGCAAGCTCACCCTGCGTGACCAGGACAGTGATCAGGTACTGGCCGCAGCGCATGTAGGGCAAAGGGTCAAGCTGGTGGCTGAAGTGCAATTGCGTGCCGACATCCCCGAGTTGGTGCTGGGCCTGATGTTGCGCGACAAACAGGGCAGCGTCATCTGGGGCAGCAATACCTGGTATTCACAACAGGTGCAAAATGATTTGCGCAAAGGTGACTCACTGGAATTTGTACTGCCTTTTGAATGTCCTTTGGGGCCAGGTTCTTATTCTGTCACCACCGCATTGACCAAGGCAAAAACCCATCTTGATGAAAACTATGAGTGGTCAGATAATCTGCTGGTGTTTGATGTCATCAATGTGGATCACACTGAATTCATCGGCAGCAACTGGCTGCGTGGCGAATTTGAAATCAGGAAGTTGACGGCAGGTTAGGCGAGCTGCCTGGCTTACTTGCGCTTATGCTCGTCTATAACTTGCTGGTAAAGGCGGGCATAATTGCTCGCCATTTTATCGGCGGTGAATAAATCCAGGTAACGCTGGCGCGCATTGATACCCATTTGCGCCGCCTCTTGCGGATGTGCCAGCAGATACTCCATGGCCTGCCTGAAAGCTGCCGGATCACTCGGTGGTACTACCATGCCAGTCTGGCCAGCGACGTTGATATACGTCGTGCCTGTGCCAATTTCACTTGATATCATGGGCTTGCCATACATCGCGCCTTCCAGCAATGAAATGCCAAAAGCCTCCGAGCGCAGATGCGAAGGAAAGGCCAGTGCATAACACAGGGTCAGCAAGGCGACCTTGTCAGGCTCTGGCAAGGCACCAAGGAAATGCACGTTCTTCAGTTGCAGGCTTTCTGCCTGGCGCTTGAGTTCAATTTCTTCCGGGCCATCACCAACGATGACGATGGGGATATCCGTTCCCGCCGCCGCTTCCAGCAAGATATGCAGGCCCTTGTAGTAACGCAGCATGCCGACAAACAGGAAAAAGTTTTCCCCGACGATGGCACGCCATTTCGCCAGCAATTCTGCTGAAGGAACTGGGTAAATGCTGTTATCCAGACCATAGGTGATCACCTCGGTCTTGTCTTTATACAGTTCCAGCGTCGGGCTGGTCGCCAGGTAATTGGGTGACGTTGCCACAATACGGTTTACATCGCGCAAGAACTGATGCTTGAGCGGCGAATACAGCTTCAGCAAATATTTTTGCCTGACGATATCCGAGTGATAAGTGACGACGCTGGGCTTCTTGATGCGCCCCAGGAAATGGGCGATATCCATGAAGGGCCAGGGGAAGTGATAGTGAATCACATCCGCCTGCTTGGCCAGTTCAACAAAGCGCGATAAGGCCGACCAGGAAAAACCGGTAGAAGCGATCTCGAAATTCAAATGGGCGCGGTGTACCTTATGCCCTTCAAATTCTATCAGCGGGCGGTCCGCATCGCGTGTCAAGGTCAGCACTTCATTTTCCACACCCAGACGTGCCGTACCCACCGCCATCTGGCGTATGACTTGCTCAACGCCACCAAAAGTGTCGGGGTAATAGGTGCGGTAGAAGTGCAGGACTTTCATGGCGCGCTGTCCTTAACTGGCCTTGACCGTCTGATAGGCTGCGACAGTATTGCGTACGCAGGCATCCCAGGTCAGCTCGGCAGCACGTTGCAAGCCACGTGCTTTGGCCATGCTGCGCCATTCTTCGTCTTCCAGCGCCTGGCGCAAGCCATCACGGATGGAATTCACATCCGCCGGGTCTACCAGCATGGCGGCACCAGCGGCGACTTCCGGCATGGAAGAACAATTCGAAGTCAATACAGGTACGCCACTGGCCATCGCTTCAGCGATAGGTAAACCAAAACCTTCATACCAGGATGGATAGGTGAACAAGCGGCAACCGGCATATAAAACCGGCAGCAATTGCTGATCGACGAAACCCAGGTATTTGATCCAGCCTTCACGCTGGCCTTTTTCTATGTCGTCATGAATGGCTTCACTCTGCCAGCCCTCACCACCGACCAGCACCAGCGGCCAGCGCTGGCGCATGGCGTCTGGCAAGGCACGATAGGCTGCCAGCAAATGTGTCAGGTTCTTGCGCGGTTCTATGGTAGAGACAAAGAAACTATAGCCATCTGGCTGCAAACCAAATTCATGCAAGACTGGTGCAGTCTCTTCCGGGGTATAGGGATGAAACACTTCATCGACCCCCAGCAAGACAGCACGCACCTGCTCAGGGCCCAGGCTGAATTCCTGCATCACTTCATCGCGCGTTGCCAGGGAGTCGGTTAACACCAGGCTGGCGCGGTTTATCGCTTCTGGAATGGCTTTCCGCATGCGGTCTATCCTGGCCTTGGGATGCCACTGCGGATAACGGTAAATCGACAGGTCATGCACTGTCACTACGCTGGGTAAACGGGTTTTGGGTACAAAATAATTCGGCCCATGGAAAAGACCGTCCTGCACACCATTCAACTGGCGGCCAGCAAGCAGGGGCAGTAATTTGCCATACAACCGCGCCACCATGGGCAGTTGCCCCAGTTGACGGCGCAGGCGGCTTTTGTAACTGGCTTTGGCTGATGCCGCAGGTACCGCTCCCGCTGTGCCTGCGCTGGCAGGCTGATCCATACGCGGCAAGTCGCGCCAGAAACCATCTGACAAATAGCGCACTGACTCTATCTCTGCCTGCATGGGCAGGCGTGTGGCAAGTTCCCATGCGTATCTGCCTATACCAGCCAGCGGTGGATGTATGGCCTCGATAGACAGGACGACGTTCATGTTGCGTCCTCGTGTTGCAGCATCCAGGCCAGTGTATCGCGCAAGGTGATAGCAGGCAGCTCGCCTATGCAAGCTTGCAAACGCTGCCCATTACCCATGAGTTTATGCACTTCATTGGCACGCACAAAGGCAGGGTTCACATGCACCTTGATTTCATAGCCAGCAAGTTCACTGGCCATTTGCAATACCGAGCGCAAGGTGTATGCAGTGCCGGAACAGATATTGAAAGTCTGGCCTGCAGGTGCTTGCTCCAGCAAACGGGCATAGGCCCTGGCGACAGTACGTACGTCAGAAAAATCCCTGGCAACATCCAGGTTGCCAAGTTCTATATCGGTAGCCTTGCGGCGGTAATGGTTGATGATTTTAGGCAGCAGGAAATTTTCTGTCTGGCCTACACCGGTGTAATTGAAGGGGCGTGTCACGATGATGGGCAGCTTGTCCATCCACAGACGTGCCACATGCTCCATTGCCAGTTTGCTGACGCCATAATCATTGGCGGGCTGCGCTGGTTCGGTTTCGGCAATTACTTCTGTACGGGTATTGCCATAGATATTGGCACTGCTGGCGACCAGCACGGCCCGCGGCTTTTTCTCCAGGCTGGCCAGCGCTTCCAGCAGGTTGCGTGTACCAAGCACATTGACGCGGTAAATTTCTGCTGCGTCGCCATGGGCAACAAAAGAAATGGCGGCAAGATGGGCAACCACATCGGGCTGTATTTCTGCCACCAGCTCGGCCAAGCGCTGCTTGTCACTCAGATCGACGGCAAAATTGTCCTGCCCGGGTGCTTCTGCTCCGTGGGTAGTACCAAAAACCCGGTAACCAGCCTCTTTTAATTCTTGCGCCAGATAACGACCTGTAAATCCCTTGATACCTGTGATCAGGGCGCGTGGCATCGCAGACATCAGAACGACGCGCCGTTCTGGTTACGGCGCAAATCTGCTTCTACCATCATCTGGCACAGCTCTTCCAGTGTGGTCTTGGGTTCCCAGCCCAACACTTTTTTGGCCTTGGCAGGATCACCGATGAGCAATTCAACTTCAGCAGGACGATAGAATTTGGGATTGACGCGTACCAGCAATTTGCCGGTTTTTGCGCACGTAGCGGTTTCGTGCTCGCCTTCGCCTGACCATTGCAACTGTATGTCTGCTGCCTTGAAAGCCATGGTGACAAAATCACGTACAGTTTCTGTGCGGTTGGTCGCCAGCACAAAAGTGTCGGGCTTGTCGGCTTGCAGCATGCGCCACATGCCTTCTACATATTCCTTGGCAAAACCCCAGTCGCGCTTGGCATCCATATTGCCGAGTTCCAGCACATCGAGTTTGCCCAGCTTGATCTTGGCGACAGAATCAGTAATCTTGCGCGTCACAAATTCGCGGCCACGCAGTGGGGATTCATGATTGAACAAGATGCCGCTGCAGCCAAAGATGCCGTAGGATTCACGATAATTGATCGTCATCCAGTGCGCATACAGTTTGGCTACACCGTAAGGGCTGCGCGGATAAAAGGGGGTCGATTCGATTTGTGGCACGGCTTGCACCTTGCCAAACATTTCTGAAGTTGAAGCCTGATAGAAACGGATTTTGGTATTGACGATGCGTATGGCTTCAAGCAAGTTCAGCGCGCCGATGCCGGTAATTTCTGTCGTGGTCAGTGGCTGTTCAAACGACACGCCCACAAAACTTTGCGCTGCCAGGTTATACACTTCAGTCACACCCGTCGTTTGCAACAGACGTATGCTGGCCGACAAATCGGTAAGATCATACTCAACCAAATGCAAGGCAGGGTGAGTTGCAATACCCAGCTCTTCTATGCGCCAAAAATTGACTGAACTGGTACGGCGATAAGTGCCATAGACGGTATAGCCTTTTTCCAACAGCAACTGAGCCAGATAGGCTCCGTCCTGACCAGTAATACCAGTGATTAACGCTTTTTTACTCATTCAAGAAAACCTCTTCGCCGCAGCGAACATTCAAAATTCTTCGTTCAAAATTCTTTTTGCTAACCAGATAATGGACTGCTACTTTGAATCCATCTGTGACCGTGATCACAATTTATCCACAGTTGCACAGTATACAATGACTGTTCGCCGCACTGCGGAAATTTAATGCAAGCGCATGTAAGTGATACTACGCAAGGGCAGGCAAACCACGGTCACAGTCTTAATTGCCAGTTAATTTTTTAATATCATTTACTCAATCAGCCAAAGCGCCATAGCGTTTGCGGTAAGCAGCGACTGCCTCTTTATATTGCGACAACTGCGCGTCACCACCAGCAACTGACAGATAATCAAATAAATCATTCAGGCTGGCGATCGAAACCACAGGCATGTCATACGCCTTGCCGACTTCCTGCGCTGCCGAATGCACAGACAGGGCATCATCCTTGCCAGAACGCTCCATGCGGTCCAGCGCGATCAGCACTGCACTCGGGGTAGCGCCAGCATGACGGATCAAATCGACCGATTCACGTACTGAAGTACCGGCAGAAATAACGTCATCAATAATCACGACCTTGCCTGCCAGTTTGGCGCCAACGATGTTGCCACCTTCGCCATGGTCCTTGGCTTCCTTGCGGTTATACGCAAAAGGTACATTCCTGCCCATGCGTGCCAGTGCCACTGCAGTAGCCGAAGCGAGGGTAATACCCTTGTAGGCGGGGCCAAACAGCATGTCAAATTCCAGGCCGGAATCGAGCAGCGTGCGGGCATAAAAATCAGCGATGCGGCCAAGATTGGCACCATCATTGAATAAACCTGCATTAAAAAAATAGGGGGAGGTACGCCCGGCTTTGGTGACAAATTCGCCAAAGCGTATCACTCCAGCCTCGACTGAAAACTGTATAAAATCTTGTCTCAAAGTACTCAAAATAACCCCAATCCTTATAATTTATGCCGTTTACTGCAGTTTTGCGCCAAACCTAGAGCATAACATGCGTGCATATTTGAATTTAGTCTGTTTCAAGTGGCAAAACCGCTAAAAATTCTGCCAGCAGGGCTGGAGACGCTGACAAATCCACCATATTTGCCTGCATTTGAGCAGCAATAGCGTGACAAGTGACGCCAAGTTGCTGTAATTGCATGGTCTGCATTTGCAAATCTTTACATCCGGATAAATCCAGATACAAGTCTCCGGCACGCACTGTGACGAAATCATCAGCGGGTGCTGGTCCGGACAGGGAGAGTTGCTCATAAGTCCAGCTTCTGGCATAGCGAAAGTCCGGGCCTGCATAAAAGACAGGCTCAAAGCGCAAGTCCTGACGGGCGAGTATCATGCTTTCCAGAGCAGCTTTCCAGGCTGCAGGCAGCGCCTGTTGCGACTGGCTCCATGCGCCAACATCCAGCATGACCATGCGTTTACCGGGACGCGGTGTGCTATTGCCGAGATGACGCGCCAGCTCGCGCAAATCATCAATGGCGACCTCTGCCTGCAAATGCGGATGTTGAGGCGACACTGCCGGGATGTCGGCAATGGCCGACAGACTGCGGTGCATGCGGGCAGCCGTTTCGGTCTGCGCAAATTCTTCTATCGCTTCCGCATAACTGCGTGCAATCAATGCAGGTGCATGATGTGCCTGCACAAACTGCCTGGCGGCCTGGCCTGTCAGTTGGCTACTCTTGCTGTCCTCATGCAATTTGCCGATGGCCTGCAAGAGTTCTGCCTGCGTAAACTGGTCAGGCATGCCCAGCACGGCATCTGCTGGCAACTCTGCCATGGCACCGTTGCGGTTCAGGATCACGGGCAGGCCATAGGCCATGCACTCAAGGACAGCGGCGGAAGTTTCGCCCCTTGACAGCGTGCGCAACTGCACGGCACCGTCGGCGGCCTGCAGATATAAGGCAAATTCTTCTGCGGTGGTAAAGCCGGTGATACGCACTCGCTCGCCATTGCCGATGCGCTTTTGCAGTTGCGCGCCATATTCACCCGGATCATTTTTGCCTACAAAAACCAGATGACAATGTGCGTCCTTGCTGAGAGCGGATTCCAGCCAGGCATCCAGCAAGACATGATTGAGTTTGGTCGGCCCCAACATGCCAAAGCTGCACAAGACAAAATCCTGTTCGCCCAGTCCGAGTTTTTTGCGGGCGAGCTGCCTGTCAGATGCGGCTGGAATGCGGCGCAGCAAAGGCACTTGCTGCCATTGGCAGGCAGGCCAGCCTGTCAGCCAGGTACGCGCCAGTTCCCGGGCATAGGCAGAATGGACAATCACGCCCTCAGCACGCTCCAGTATGCTACTGCTACAAGGGTATTTAGCCATTACCACCTTGTAATCCACCGCGTCGCGTCTTTCCAGCAAGGCCGCATAGCCGTGGGATAGATACAGATGTTGTGCCCATAAGCCAGGCATGAGTGAACTCATCTCCAGATTGGCGAGAGCGTCACTCAAAAAGTAATCATGCAAGACCACGGTGCCAGGATAGCTGGCAAACAATGGGTACATATAGGCATGCGCAGGAGAATTACCAAAATGATAGAGCACACGGTCAAAGCTGGCCGCATTGGCTGTGAACCACTCGCTGTCGTGTATGGCAAAGTTGGCTGTCAGCCAAGGTGCATTGACTTCACTTTGTTGGGTAATCAGGGTGATGTCGTAATAATCGGCGAGCTCAGGCAGCAGGTCTGCGCTGTAACTCGCAATACCTGACGCCACCTGCGGTAAAGGCGAGACATAAGCCAGCCTGGGTTTGATCACTGGCAGGCAAACATGGACTTTGGCTGCCGCTATTTGCTGAAGATGCGCATGGCTGGCTTCAATCGCGCGCAAGGCCTTGTTAGCCGAGGCATCCCACGAGAATTTCTTCGATTGCTGCAAACCATGTTCGCGCAAGCGGGCAGCGAATTCTGGCTGCTCCAGTACCTGCAAGATTTTCGCCGTAATGGCCTTGATGTCTCTGGGGTCAAACAAGGCTTCGGGGCATTCCAGCACTTCAGGCAGGCTGCTGGTATTGGCTGCAATGACAGGCGCACCGCAGCACATGGCTTCCAGCGCGGGCAAACCAAAACCTTCATGCCAGGAAGGGAAGACAAATAATTTGCAATCCTGGTATAGCAGCGGCAAATCTTCATCCGGTACAAAACCGGTCAATATGATTTCATCCTCTGCCAGTCCTAGTTGTGTGATCAGCGCTGCAATACGCTCACGGTCTGCTTTTTGTACGCTGCAGACGATCGCCAACTGGTGTTGCTGGCGCACTGCCACAGGCAAACCGGCATAGGCCTGGATGAGGCCATCGATATTCTTGCGTATATCGATACCGCCGGTATACATCACCATATCGCGGGTAATGCCATAGCGCGCGCGCAAGGCCTGCATGGCTTCATCACTGCAACTGCGCAACTGGAAATGCTCATCTACGGCAGACGAAATGCTGACCACGCGCTCTGGTGACAACTGCAACAAATCCATGCCTTCCTGGCGCGACGAATCAGAGATCGCCAGCAGTAAATCAGCCCGTTTGAGACTGGCCAGCTTGCGGTAATACCAGGCCCTTTGTGCCGGATCGTTGAGGTACTGCTTGTCGTACATCAGGGGATCAGATCATACAATGTCACTGCTGTCGGTATGTGCTCACCGGATATCGCAACACTGGATACCGCATCATCGCCCGAGCCTTCAAACAGGCTGGTGACGTGAACAAAATCAGGACGCAAGGCTGCCAGCCCCTGTTCCCTGAGTATTTCTGCAGCACGGCTGCGCCAGTAATTTTGCGGCACCAGTTCGGCCACCGGGCCGGGTGCGCCCCAGATGACGATACGTTCTTGCGGCACCATCCCTGAGAAAGCCTCACGCAGCGGCAATATGGTTTCAGGAAACAGGCTGCTGAGCATCAGCCATATCTCGTGGTCACCTGCATTGCGTACCATGGCCTTGGCCAGCGCCAGTGAATAGCGGCCTATGCCACGATGGCGGCTACCAGTGGATTGACAAGCTTGTAAATCAATAACGATACGCATGTTGGGATAGTCGTTTACTTTTGTCGGTTGCGGCTATGCTTCCTGCGGCTTTGCAGCTCATTCAGGATACGTTTGCCTTCTTCATTGAGCCGGTCTGGCATGGCCTCTGATGCCCTTGCCTTTACGGCCTTGACAGGCATGAGCTTCTTGAGCAAAGCCCTGATATCCCGCAGCAATTTGGGCAGGCCGCCACTCTTTAACAGTTGCACTGCATAGCGCAGGGGAGCGGTCAGTTTCCAGGAGGTACTGGCATAGACCGCATTGAGTTCAGCACGTAATTGATCTTCGGTCATGATTGGGCAAAAGCCGGGCTACGCTGTGGGAAAAGTAGGCAAGTATAAACTATCTGCAGGCTTTCTCCCTCCAAATACACGGACTGCCGCACTATCTGGTATGCTTTCTATCCCACTTTAAGTCACTACTTACCAGCATGACTAAAATCATCTCTGCCAACCTGAATGGCATACGCTCCGCCGCCAAAAAAGGCTTTTTTGAGTGGATGCAAAAAGAAAACCCTGACGTCGTCTGCGTGCAGGAGCTGAAAGCCCAGGAAGCGGACATGACGCCAGACTTCCTGAATCCGCACCAATATCATGGGCATTTTCATTATGCCGAGAAAAAGGGCTATTCCGGTGTTGGCGTGTATAGCAAAAAGGAACCGGACGCCGTCGTCATCGGTTTTGGCAGTCCGGAGTTCGATGCTGAAGGCCGCTATGTGCGCTGTGATTTTGGCAAGCTGTCGGTGATATCCCTGTATTGCCCCTCCGGCTCATCCTCGCCTGAACGGCAGGAAGCCAAGTTCCGTTTCATGGAATTATTTTACCCTCACCTGGAGCAACTGATTGCCGAAGGCAGGGAAATCATCATCTGTGGTGACTGGAACATCGCCCACAAAGAGATCGATTTAAAAAACTGGAAGAGCAATCAAAAAAATTCCGGCTTCTTGCCTGAGGAACGTGCCTGGATGACGCGGCTGTTTGACGAGCAGGGCTGGCTCGACGTTTACCGTCACCTGCATCCAGAGACAACGGCTGAAGCCTATACCTGGTGGAGTAACCGCGGCCAGGCCTGGGCAAACAATGTGGGTTGGCGCATTGATTACCATGTCGCCACCAGTGGCATAGGTAAAAAGGCGCACAAGGCGTCAATTTACAAGGAAGCACGTTTCTCTGATCACGCACCGCTGATCATAGAATACAAATAAGCGCTGAGCCCATCATGAGAAATGCCCGTCAATTCACTTGACGGGCATTTTTTACTTTTGGAATATCTATAGATTAACCAGGTAAACGCTTGACGCGGTCACGCTTGACCTCATTCAATTTGCTGCCCTGCTCCCGCACATAAGACTCAAAAGCTTCGAGGTCACGACCTATCAACTCTTTGTCTTTGGCTTGCTTGAGCACAGCAAAACCATCACCGCCATCGGCCATGAAGCTGTTGACCACCACGCTGTATTGCTGATTCAGGTCCAGCGGTTTGCCCTTGACCCTGACATCTTTGACGCGTTCATTGATCCCGGCACGAGGGTCGTAGCTGTAACTCAAGGTGTGCGATACAAACAGTTTTTTTGGATCATTGACTTCCCGGCCCGACCATTGCTGCTGTAGCAGCGTCAGGATTTGTGCGCCTGTCAGCTTCATGCGTACCAGGTTATTGCCAAATGGCTGTACCGCATATAAATCACCATACGATACCGCCACCGGACCGGTTGCCTTGCCAGACGGCAGGTCACTGCGTATGCCACCGGCATTCATGAAGGCGACATCAGCACCACCCGCATGTTGCCCATGATGCAGCTGGGAGTCAGCAATGATATTACCCAGGCTACTGTCAAACACACCTGCTTCACTATTACGTGACAAGGGTGCACTCAGATTGACAATGGGACGCTGGCGCAAACTCGCAGTTTGGGTCGCCACCTGATCGACCAGTTGCTTTGCGGCGGGGTCAGCCTGCAAGACTTGCTGGTCAATCAGGTGATTGACAGCGACCGCATTGATGACCTGATTGGTCTTGCGGTCTATCGTCAGGGTTGATTCTGTCAGGAAGGAGCCATAGCTGCGCCCCTGTACCACCAGCCTGCCATCGATCTTGCAGGTATAACCCTGATGTGAATGGCCAGAGACCACCAGGCTGATGGCCTTGTCGAGTTTTTTGCTGATCTCTATGATCGGGCCCTGCAAGCCTTCACAGCGATAGCTGGGATCATTCTCTGAACCCTTGTAAGTTGCGCCTTCATGTATCAGCACCACGATGGCAGCGACGCCCTGCTTTTGCAGTTCTGGCACATAACGGTTAATCTCCGTTGCCTCATCTTCAAAACTCAGATGTTTCACTGCATCGCCTGCCACCAGATTGGGTACATCGGCGGTGACCGCACCGATGAAGCCAACCTTGAAGTCACCGACCTGGCGTATTACATACGGCGTCAGCCAGGGCTTGTTACTACCAAGTTCATGGATATTAGCACCGAGGTAGGAAAAGCGCGCCCCTTTGAATTCTGCATAGGCGCAACCTGTTTGCGGACATTCCCCCTTGATTTTGCGTATCAGGTCGGCAGTGCCATTATCAAATTCATGATTACCGACAGCTGTCACCGACAGATCAAGACGGTTCAGTGCTTCGATGACGGGCTCATCTTTCATCAGTGCTGAACCCATGGGTGAGGCACCAATCAAGTCACCAGCACCAACAAAGATACTGCTGCCCACGGCCTGGCGGCGTTCTTTGAGCTTGGTAGTCAGATAGGCATAACCACCTGCAGGTACAGAGATTTTTTCACCGGGGCGTGCCGGGTCAGATTTGGTAGCGACATAGGGCACAGGCTGGTCGGCCTGTAAATTGCCATGGAAATCATTGATACTGAAGATCGTGATATCCGTCGTTGCTGCCTGGTTCGCCGTAAGCATTTTGTCAGTGCTGGCACAGGAGGCCAACATTACTGCAGCGATGGATATGCTGATTAATTTTAATTTTTGCATAGAAAATATTCTTAAATTAAAAAGAATAAGGCCTGCAACAAGTGTTCTTGTTGCAGGCCTGTATCAAGTCTGTGTGGTGAGATTTTGCTTCACCACCTCATCCCTCCAGATTAGAAATCTGCCTGGAAAGTGACCGAGCTAAAGCGTGGTGCACCCAGATAGTAGAACACACCTTTTGCAGTAATACCGCCTGGGTATGGCTGCGCGTTAGTGATGTTGAAGCTGGATGGGTTACGATACTTTTCGTTGGTCAGGTTACTGATGCTCAGACGGATAGTTGGTTTTTTGAACCAGCTGGTGTTCGGGAATTGATAACCAGCATCAAAGCCCAGCAATGTGTAACCAGGTACGAATTCATCATTCGTCATGGTGGCAAACTGGCCGCCTGTATATTTCATTTTCAAACGTGTGTACCACACTGCTGTTTCATACTGCGCGCTCAGACCAGCTTTCCATTCTGGCGTCAAGGTCATTTGCTTGCCAGCTGTTGGAATATAGAGGCCTTTGCCAACTTGCAGATCGTCCTGAATTTCGCTCTTCGCGTAGCCTACGGAACCGTAGAAGGACCAGCCATTCACTGGTGTATTACCCAGTTCAACTTCGAAACCCTTGGTCTTTACTTTACCGACATTGGTAACAGAGCTTTGAGCCGCCACAGGGTCGTAAGCAGTTGCTTGACGTTCACTGAAGTTGACAGAGTAAGCTGTGACTTGTGCTGTCAACTTGTCACTTTGCAAGCGATAACCCACATCAAGGTTATAAGAAGTTTCTGGAGGTACTTCTGCGAAAGTAAGTACGCCGTTATTGATCGCAGCATTATTTGTGGTTGCATAAACGAAGTTCGGCGGTACCTTCATATTACGCGCCAAACTTGCAAATACCTGATTGTTATTATCAATCTGGTAGCGTGCTCCCAACTGTGGCAAGGCTTTGGTATAACTACGTTCGATGTTGTAAGTGGTACCGGAGTTCGTACCTTCGTTGGCGTAGTTAGTGAAATTACGCTTCATGGTTGGTACGCGCAGACCCAGATTGATGGTCAGCTTGTCATTCAACAGACTGATGGTATCTTGCAGCGAGAACTGGTAAGCAGTACTGATCGTTCTCCAGTCACGGCTTTGGAAAGGTGTGCCATCTGGACGGGTGATACGGCCTTCTTTCAACCAGATATCAGCTGCGTTACCGTTGGCATCAACAGCAACCATAGGGCCGAACTGCTCATGAGTTGCACGTTCATACCAGACACCAGCCAGGATTTGGTGGTTGTCGATAGTGTGAACGACAGAAGCAGTTACACCAGGACGGTTGGTACGTGTCACACTACTGTTGGCAACAATGACTTTATCCAGCGTATCGCCGTCACCGTTCAGATCAACAGCGGCAGTTGTTTTGCCTGTCGTTGGATTCAGGAATGCAGATTCAGTTTGCAGACGTTGTTGTACGCCACCTGTACCATAACCATACCAGTAGTAAGGCACAACTTTGACATCAGTATTTTCACCGATACGGAATTTGCCAGTGACAGAGAAAATCGCGTTTTCAAATGGATTTTTTGTCAATTGGTAGAAAGTGTCAGCATTGGCTACACTTGGATCATTGTCAGCCTTGCCCTTGGTCGGTGTGACGTGACCAATGAACTTGGTTGAATAATCATAGTAGTAACCATTTTTTGCCAGGTCAGCCAAATTGAATGTGCTGATGTTCTGGTTGATTGCGCGGTTATACAACAAAATTGCATTGATGGAGTTGAACTTGTCGAAGTCGATGCGGTAACCAGCGTCTACGTGGTTACGGTCTGCGCCGCCTTCGCCTTTCCATTTGTCAGCTTGCGCATGGGAAGCGGAGATGAAGAAACGGGAACGGCCATCAGCCCACAGGCCTGTGTCGTAACGCATGAAAGTCTTGGACAGTTTCAAACCACCCAGAGTCTGCATGACGCGGAAACGTTTTTCCTTGGTTGGATCGCAAGTTGTAATACCGAAGTTACCACCAGTTGCACCAATCTGTGGGGAATCAACGTCAGTCGAACCTTGAGTCACAAACTGTGTACAGGTATTTTCCTGATCCACGAATTCTTGTGGGAACACAGAGAAGCTACCAGAGTCATTGACTGGTACGCCATTGATGGTCGCACCGATCTGGTCACTGTTAAAGCCACGCAATGTCAGACCACCACCAAACAAACCGGTTGCATCGTAGTTGTAGCTGTTAACTGCTGGCATCAGTTCCAGCGCTTCATAGGCATTGCCTGTAGGACGCTGTTTGGCCAGTTCTTCCGCTGTAATAGTACTACGTGCTTTTGGTGCATTCTCTTGTACCATCAAGCCCATACCAACTTTTTTGCCGGTGATGGTGACGCGGTTTGCATCAGGCTGCTCATTGGATTCTGTCTGCTGCGCATAGGCAGAGGACATGCTCAGGCATACCAGTTGGCATGCGACTGCAACCATCGACAAACGCGATGGAAATGCGGACGATTTGTTTGATTGTTTCATTGAAGCTCCCGAATCATTTTACAAATGGAAATAAAAATTAGTGCAAAACCCCGTCTATCATCTCAAGCCACCGCAACTGCCTGATGACATCCCCTTCACCGCTCGCTTTTTCGCCAAATTTTTTGGCTTTTTTTGTAACTGGTTGTAATTCCACAACAAACACCTGCGATGACATGTCACATTAGAAATACTTCTGGCTATTCATGCCGCGCAAACGATTGCTTTTTTTGAAAACTGAAAATTTTCAACTGCGCAAACGATTGCTATTTCTAAACAAAAAACAGACGGACCTTTTTAAAGTGCGTCTATCTCCTAGTGACATCTTTAAACTTGAGCAATTTGCCGGGGCAAATGTCTGTCGATCAGATATTTTGATATGTGAAAATAGTCTATCACATAAAATTTTGAACTTGCAGAGTGTCCCATCCAATTATGAAAGGATGATGACAAAGTGGTCTTAGGGGCAAGATTTTGTCACAATTGCGCGACAAATTATTATTTTGACACCAACTTTTATTCAAAAAACACTTAATTACCCGAATATACGACGGGAGCAATGCCTTTGACATTGGTTTGATAAGGCGGCAAGGCACTGATACTGACACCTTTGGCGCGCGCGTACAAGGGCATGACTTCAGGGAAGTGGTTGCGGATTTCTGCAATACGGGTAGTACCGGCGGGGTGGGTAGATAGCCATTGTGGCGGCGCGCCCTTGCTGACCATACCCATTTTTTGCCAGAGTGCGACACCGGCACGTGGGTCATAACCGGCCCTAGCAGCAATATCGAGGCCGACGATGTCGGCTTCAGTCTCGTCACCACGCGAAAATGCCAGCATGCTGAACTTGGCCACACCACCAGCTACGCCACCCGCGATATTGGGGTCGTAACCCTTGGCACCAGCCCACAGTTCAGCCAGTTTGATACCCACATTCGCAACGGTTGCCTTGCCTGCACGTTCAGCGCCATGTTCGCGCAAGGCATGGGCAATTTCATGACCCATGACTATCGCGACTTCATCATCAGTCAGTTTCAAGGCATCGAGGATGCCGGAGTAAAAAGCAATCTTGCCGCCTGGCATGCAGTACGCATTAACCTGTTTGGAGCCGATCAGATTGACTTCCCATTTCCATTGCTTCGCCCTTTCATTCCATTTCAGCGCATGCGGTATCAATTTATCGGCAATTGCCCGCAGACGGATAACCTGGGGATGGTTGGCCGGCCCCAAAGCACGCTTTTGCTCCGCCACCTGCATGGTCTGTGCATACTGCGCCGCAGCCTGGCTTTCCAGCGCACCGGTCGGGGCCAGTTTCCGCAGGACCGACATTTCACCTACCTTGACGCCTTCCTGCTGCCCGCTATTTTGCGCATGAGCCGCAGCGCCCAAGGCAAACAGGCTGGAAAATATGAGTGCAGCGTGGTTCAGTTTCATGGCGAATACAGGGCAAGAAGATACGCAGAATGATAAGCGCAAATGGGAGCCGTCTGGCTTTTTTTAAAGACCCTGCCTCTTTAAAAATTAAATACTAGCTACATAGGACCGCCTGCTCATCTTGACTCCAGAAGCTCACGCGGCATTGCCAAACCTCTCCAGATCACTCACGCAAATAGCTCAATTACATTTTTCTGATAAAAAAATAAATATTTCCGGAACAAAATAGTTTCAAATATGTCTATTCCTTATCTGCCTGTCCTCTAAACTATTTTCAGGGCGCAGGGGAAATATTACAAATAAGATAAGAAGCTCTATGAACACCCTTTCCACTCAGCGCTCTAGCGGGCGCTATCAATATATTGATTTCCTGCGCGGCTTTGCAGCCCTGCTCGTGATTTACCAGCATACGATTGATTTTGCGTCGATGGCACAAGCAGATGTGCAGTTGAATGCCGTAGAAGTCGCCATCGCTCATTTCTTTTCCAAACAGATAGGCATAGGTGAGATAGGTGTCTGCATTTTTCTCATGGTCAGCGGCTTTGTCGTGCCTTTCAGCTTATCGACTTATCCTGTAGAACCGCTCAAGACTTTTGTAATACACCGTTTTTTCCGACTGTATCCTGCCTATTGGCTATCAGCAGTCCTTGGTCTGGTGTTTGTATGGTGGCGTTGTGGTGTCAGCCAGGGTGGTAACAACATAGACTGGCTCATGTTTGCCGCCAACCTGACCATGTTCCAGGCTTTTGTCGGTATCGACAACATCATCGGTTCTTACTGGACCCTGGCACTGGAACTCTTGTTTTATTTTTTCTGTATCTATCTGTTTTCACGCGGAAAAATGACTTCTTTAAAGAGCATAGTGCTCTTGATGCTGGCAGTCTTGCTGTTACCTAAATTGTTCCACCGCCTGATGACCGTATCTGCTTATTCCGCGAATGTTCTGTTTTATCTGCGTTACATAGGCTATATGTTCTTCGGCCTTTTATACCGCGACTGGTTGCTGAACAAGAATAACGCGTCTGGAAGGAAAGCCTTGTTTGTGCTCGTATGGACTTTTTTAATCTTTACCGGCCGGGACATACTGCACTTCTGGAATCTGGATACCGCTCAATTAAGATCCCCGGCTGCGCAACTGATTGCCATCACTATTTTCATTCTGACTACGACGATATTCAAGGTACAGGGAAAGCTGGGTAGTTTTTTAGGAAAAATCAGTTATTCCATGTACCTGTTCCATCCGGTAATTTTTTATCCCTTGTATACCTACGTCTGGAGAAGCTTGCCTACTGACTGGCAATCGCACCCTAACCTGTTCTTTGTGATGTCAGCCTTGTTGACGATTGCCTTTTCTTATTGCACCTACCGCTGGCTGGAGGAACCCTCCATCGCCCTGGGTAAAAAGCTCACCCGGCAACGACAGGCAAGTGTGCTACCAACTATGAGCAATATGAAGGTTCACGTGTGATGTTTAAGACAACCTGATGGAAAGGCAGCCTATTTTTTCCGTAAACGGAAAACCGCCAGGCTGCCACGCAAATTGGGCAGCCAGGTCACGGGCCGTCCCTCATGCAGGGCGACACATTCCATCACCTCAAGGCCAACTTCTGCTGCCAGCTCAGAAAAATCGAGTATCGTAGCGCAACGCACATTGGGAGTGTCATACCATTCATACGGCAGGGATTTTGATACAGGCATCTTGCCGCGCAATAAGGCGGTACGGTGTGGCCAGTAACCAAAATTGGGGAAAGAGACGATAGCCTCGCGCCCTACCCTGGCAATATCCCGCAACAATGGTTCCACATGTTTCATCATCTGTAGCGAAGACAGGCACATGACGGTATCAAAGGCATTGTCTTCAAACATGCCCAGGCCATTTTCCATATCCTGCTGTATGACATTCACACCGCGCGTCGCGCAGGCAAGCACCTTGTCGTCAGCGATTTCTATGCCATAGCCATTGCATTGCTTGTCACTTTGCAGGTAATCAAGCATGACGCCGTCACCACAACCGACGTCGAGCACTTGCGCCTGTGGCTTGATCCAGTGGGCGATGAAAGCCAGGTCAGGTCGCAGGACATTCAATTCTGAAAAATTCATGCTGCTACTCCCAACAGGTCGGCTTTTGGTTCAGCTTGTAATTCAGCTCGCAATTCTGCTTCTATACGCTGGTAATACGCAGCAATCAGGTTCAGGTAACGCGGGTCGTCGAGCAGGAAGGCGTCATGCCCATGCGGTGCATCGATTTCTGCATAACTGACGGTGCGCTTGTTGCTGACCAGGGCCTTGACGATTTCACGGCTGCGCTCTGGTGAAAAACGCCAGTCAGTAGTAAACGAAGCGAGCAGGAACTTGGCCCTGGTCTGCGCCAGTGCCTTGGCGAGATCGCCTCCGGTATGACGGGCGGGATCAAAATAATCGAGTGCCTTGGTGATCAGCAGATAAGTATTCGCATCGAAATAATCCGAAAATTTGTCGCCCTGATAGCGCAGGTAAGATTCAATTTCAAAATCCACACCATAACCAAACTGGTAGTCACCGCCTTTGAGGTCACGGCCAAATTTTTCTGCCATGTCATCATCTGACAGATAGGTTATATGACCTATCATGCGAGCAACCCGCAAGCCACGGCGCGGCACAACATTGTGGGCATAGAAATCACCGCCATGGAAATCCGGGTCAGTCAAAATCGCCTGGCGCGCCACATCATTGAAGGCAATATTCTGGGCTGAGAGTTTTGGAGTAGAAGCCACAACTACACAATGACGCAGACGGTCCGGGTACAGAATGCTCCAGGCCAGCGCCTGCATGCCACCGAGTGAACCACCCATTACGGCAGCGAATTGCGCGATACCCATGCGCTCCGCCAACCTGGCTTGCGCATTGACCCAGTCTTCGACGGTCACCACCGGGAAATCTGCACCATACGGCTTGCCCGTGGCAGGATTGGTATGCATGGGGCCGGTGGAACCAAAGCAGGAACCGAGGTTATTAACACCGATGACAAAAAACTTGTTGGTATCGACTGGTTTGCCGGGTCCGACCATATTGTCCCACCAGCCTACATTCTTGGGCTGGTCTGCATACACGCCAGCCACATGGTGCGAGGCATTCAGGGCATGGCAGATCAGGACTGCATTGGATTTGTCGGCATTGAGCTGACCATAGGTTTCCACCATCAGGGTATAGCCCGCAATCGAAGTACCGTTTTGTAAGGCTAAAGGCTCGTCGAACTGAAACGCTTGTGGCGTGACGATTCCAACTGATCCAGGTGAGGATGACATACACTCTTCCATCGGGACTTAACCCGTTATCAAAAAACTCAGGAAGGCTAAAAGGTGGGCTGAATGTGGGAAGGTGAAAGCTGCATTCAAGCTCGCTTTAGCCGTATTTATCATTCGGGATGTTTTCCGAACCGCGCCCGCAAGCTGATTTTCAAATCGGCGCAATAGGTGAAGGATAAACCAAATCCGGCACCTGGGTCAAACCCCGGTGCCAGTGCCATGACAATTTCTATGCAAGTCTTTAATGCAAAGTCGGCAATTGTGCGCCCATAGCCGCCAGGGTTTCCCTGATGGTTGCCGAATCATAGCTGCGCAGAATTTTTTTGACATGGCCCTGCAGCGCATCTAGCCGGGTATTCAGGATCTCTTGCTTGATCTCTGGCAGCAATGCTGCCGGCATCGACAATTCACGGAAACCCATGCCTGCCAGCAAGCGCGTCAGGCGGATATCGCCCGCCATGCCACCGCAGATGGAGACAGGGATACCTGCCCTTTCACCCGCTGTGATAATCATTTGCAAGAGTTGCAAAATAGCCGGGTGCAAATCATCATACAAGTGGGCAACCTCATGATCTGCCCGGTCTATCGCCAGCGTGTACTGGATCAGGTCATTGGTACCGACTGACAGGAAATCGAGTTTCTTGACAAACATGGGCAGCGACAGAGCAGCCGCCGGAATTTCTATCATGGCACCGATGGCGATCTCTGCATCAAAATCCTTGCCCTCCTTGCGCAGTTCAGTCTTGGCCTGTTCTATCATGGCCAGGGTCTGGTCTATCTCAAAACCATGCGCCATCATCGGTATCAGTATCTTGACCTTGCCAAAAGCCGAGGCACGCAAGATAGCACGCAATTGCGTCAGGAATAATTGTGGCTCTGCCAGGCAATAACGTATGGCCCGCAAACCCAGGGCAGGATTGAGGATATTGTGCTCAGTAGTATCCAGTGGCTTGTCCGCCCCGACGTCAAGTGTGCGTATCGTCACCGGCCTGCCTTTCATGGCTTGCACTGCCGTGCGGTAGGCATCAAACTGTTCTTCCTCTGTCGGCAGCTTGTGTTGCTGGCCGCTGCTTTCCATAAACAGAAACTCTGAACGGAACAGGCCTACCCCACTGGCACCTGCCTCCAGCGCATGGGCAGCATCCTGCGGCAGTTCAATATTTGCCAACAAGGTAATCTCGACACCATCCTGGGTAATCGCTGGCGTCTTTTTGAGTTTATGCAGTTTTTTCCTGGCCTTGGCCAGTACTGCCTGGCGTTCGCGGTATTGTTCCAGAACCAGGGAACTTGGGGCAACGATGACGACACCGGCATCGCTGTCTATGATGAGCCAGTCATCCTGTTCTATCAGGCGAGATGCATTGCCCATGCCGACTACGGCGGGTATGCCAAGGCTGCGCGAGACGATGGCCGTATGGGAATTATGCCCGCCTTCATCCGTGACAAAACCGGTGAAAGCAACATCGCGGAACTGCATCATGTCAGCCGGTGAAATATCTCTGGCAACGACGATCATATTGGCACTGCGCTCATCAATGCCATCGGAGCGTATGGCGCTGCCAGCAGTGCCGGTCAATACCTTGAGTACCCGCTCTGCGACTTGCTGGATATCGGCCTTGCGTTCGCGCAGGTAATCATCTTCGATTTCATCGAACTGGGCAGATAATTCATCAATCTGGCTAACCAGTGCCCATTCGGCATTGTAGTGGCGGGTGCGGATGATATCGAGCGGCGCTTCCGAGATCATGGGGTCGGACAGAATCAGGACATGTACGTCGATGAAAGCACCAAGTTCAGTGGGTGCATCTACTGGCAAGTCTGACCAGATAGCCTGTAATTCCTTGTGTACCTGGGCGATTGCCAATTGCAGCCTTTGCACTTCGGCTTCGACCTGCTCCTGTCCTACCAGATAATGTTGTACATCCAGTGCTGCCGGCCGCAGCAGATGAGCGCGCCCGATTGCTATACCGCGTGAAACGGGGATGCCTTGCAGTGTAAAAGATGCCATGCTGTGTCCCCCCAAAATACTTAATCTCCGGGCCTTGTGATCTTGCCGCCCTGTCTTATTTCTAGCGTAACAATCCAGTGTACCGATGCATCGTTAAACCTAAGACCATCAGCAAACCTGATGCCTGTTTTTGCTGATTCAATCAAAGAAGGACAAGGTAAACGAATAGAGTCAAAACAACAATGAAAAAGATGTTGCGATATGTTGCCAATTGTATTATCAGTTGTTTTACACAGAAATTCTGCTTACAAATTCACCTTTGTTCATCGCAAAAAAATGATTGCTCATGCCGGATAATTTTCATTGATCCGTGTTTGTTTTCTCTTTATTCGCCTTCACCAAACTTGTCATTGATCAGCGCTTGTATGGCATCAAAACAGGCTTGTTCATCCGCACCATCGGTTTCTAATAGAACTTTACTGCCCTTGCCCGCTGCCAGCATCATGACACCCATGATGGACTTGCCATTGACGCGACGGCTATTGCGGGTCAGCCATACTTCAGATTTGAATTTGCTGGCAGTCTGGGTAAATTTTGCCGATGCGCGTGCGTGCAAACCCAGCTTGTTGATGATTTCGATTTCCTGTTGAATCATGCTTTACTTTCTTTCTCAATTAGTTGGGTGATAAACGTACACGATTGTCCAGTCTGATCGCGCCATTCTGGCCACCAGCCAGCGCCATTTCCACTACGACATCGAGTACATCACTACGATAAGTTATAGCCCGCAACAACATGGGCAGGCTGATGCCGGCAATGATCGCCACGCGGTCCGGGTCACCCAGTTGCCTGCAGCAATTCGAAGGTGTCCCGCCCATGACATCGGTGATCACCAGCACACCGGAACCATCGTCCAGACGCTGCACGGCTTCACGTGCGAGGCGGTTGACTTCATCAATATTCTGGTCGGCAATCACGTCTATCGCTTCAAAGCGCTCTGGCATGCCACGAAATACATGGGCCGCAGCCTGCATGAAGGCCGTACCCAGGGGCGCATGCGTCATTAAAAGTATGCCAACCATCGTTCTTTAACTCTCTTGTGACAACCGGCTTGGGCCAGCGTCTTCCATTTATGTTATGTAAACTACAAATTCAGGCTGCAACTGCCGTTTCAAGGGCATCAATGAACATGCCAGCAACATTGAAGCCTTTTTGCTGGGTAATTTCCTGGAAACAGGTAGGGCTGGTGACATTGACTTCCGTCAAATTAGCACCGATAACATCTAATCCTACCAGCAACAGGCCTCTTTGATAAAGTTCGGGTGCCAAAGTCTGCGCAATCTCAAGATCACGGGCAGACAATTCCTGCGCCACACCCAGGCCACCTGCCGCCAGGTTACCCCTGACTTCACCGTTTTGCGGAATACGCGCCAGGGAAAACGGCACGACCTTGCCACCGATCAGCAATATCCTTTTGTCACCATGGACAATTTCCGGGATATAGCGCTGCACCATGATGGTAGAGCTACCATTCACCGTCAACGTCTCAATGACA
This sequence comes from Undibacterium sp. KW1, assembly GCF_009937955.1. Taxonomy (NCBI): domain Bacteria; kingdom Pseudomonadati; phylum Pseudomonadota; class Betaproteobacteria; order Burkholderiales; family Oxalobacteraceae; genus Undibacterium; species Undibacterium sp. KW1. The sequence continues at coordinate 5,875,679 of NZ_AP018439.1, forward strand.
GAACCGAGGTTCATGCCATCGTCACGGATGCGGAAAATACCGGTGCCACCCATGCCATCGAGTGGCTTGAGGATGATGTCCCGGTGCTCTTTATGGAAAGCGCGGATACGCTGCTCATCGCGCGTCACCAGCGTGGGTGCAGTGAACTGGCTGAACTGGGCAATGCTAAGTTTTTCATTATGATTGCGGATCGCTGCCGGCTTATTGAACACCCGCGCGCCCTGCTGCTCTGCCAGTTCCAGCAAATAAGTCGCGTAGATATATTCCATATCAAATGGCGGGTCTTTGCGCTGCAGGACGGCATCAAAAGCACTCAGGGGTAGTGACTCAGGCTCAGACAGGCGGAACCAGTCCTGGCTATCGCCGGTCAGGGTGATACGGCTGATATTCGCAATGACCTTGCCACTTTCCAGCGCCATATCTGCCGGGCCAAAGGCATAGATGGCATAACCACGTTTGTCTGCTTCCACCATCATGGCGTAGGTGGAATCCTTATACGTCTTGAAGTGAGACAGCGGGTCGGTCAGGAAAGCGATTTTCATGAATGTGCTCAATATTCTCGGCTAGATAATGATCTGATTAATGATTTAAGAATCAATAAACCTCAGGATTTGGATCTGTCTTTTCCAGCTCCAGTGACGCCGCCAGCAAAGCCAGGCGCGCTACGACACCATACATGTAAAATCGATTTGGTGCTGCCGTGCCCGGTTTTGCCTTCATGTCAGGTACTGCGTGTTGCTGGGCAAAGGCCAGCGGCACAAAGTGCATACCGGGCGCATTGAGGTTTTCATCAACGCCACGGTCTTCGTGCACGCGGTAAAAGCCGCCAACGACATAGCGGTCTATCATATACACCACAGGCTCAGCCACGGATTCATTGATTTGCTCAAAGGTATACACGCCTTCCTGGACGATGACATCGCGCACTTCCATGCCGTCCTTGACGACCGACATCTTGTTACGCTGTTTGCGGTTCAGGTCGCGCACTTCGCTGGAATCATGCACGGTCATGATGCCCATGCCATAGGTACCGGCATCGGCCTTGACGATGACGAAGGGTTTTTCCTTGATACCGTATTCCTTGTATTTCTTGCGTATCTTGGCAAGTATGGTATCGACAGCAGCCACCAGCGTGTCTTCACCGCTGCGGTCGTGGAAATTCACATCCTTGCATTTGATAAAGAAGGGGTTCAGCATCCACGGGTCAATATCCACCATCTTGGCAAATTTCTTGACCACTTCATCATAGGCATGGAAGTGATTACTCTTGCGGCGCAAGGCCCAGCCTGCATGCAGAGGCGGCAGCAGGGTCTGTTCATTGAGTTCTTCGAGTATCGCCGGTATGCCTGCCGACAAATCATTGTTCAGCAGGATGGTGCAGGGGTCGAAATTCTTCAGGCCCAGGCGGCGGCCATTGGCAGAGCGCTCCAGCGGTTCCAGTATCAACTGGCTGCCATCTGGCAAGTCTATGGGTGTTGGTTCGGTGATATCGGCCGACAAGGAACCCAGACGCACATTCAAACCAGTCTGACGGAAAATCTGCATCATGCGGGCAATGTTTTGCAGATAAAACACATTACGGGTATGGCTCTCAGGGATGACCAGGAGATTTTTGGCATCCGGGCAATATTTCTCTATCGCCGCCATCGCCGCCTGCACGGCCAGTGGCAACATTTCTGATGCCAGGTTATTAAAACCACCGGGGAACAAATTGGTATCGACAGGTGCCAGCTTGAAACCGGCATTGCGCAGATCGACAGAGCAATAAAATGGCGGGGTGTGTTCCTGCCATTCAAGACGGAACCAGCGTTCTATTGCTGGTGTCGCTTCTAATATCTTTTTTTCAAGATCGAGCAGGGGGCCGTTGAGAGCGGTGACGAGATGCGGAACCATAATGACCTTTTGGAGAGCAAGCTGTTGCCAAAAATGAACGCCGACCTCAGCGCCACAGGCAAATCATGACTTGATAAGCTTGGGATGAAATCCCGGTAATCAAGTCGGAATTATCCCAGGCTACGCAAAAAAATCACTCGGACTTGGCTAAAAGATCAAAATGTTCGACCACAGGGGCGCTGGCAAAATAAGGGCCGACAATCGCTCGCCATTCTGCAAATGCTGCAGACTCACGAAAATCAACGGTATGGTTTTCCAAAGTTGCCCAGTAAATCATGAGCAGGTAACGCTCTGGCGACTCTATGCCCTTTTTCACCTTGAAACCCAAAAACCCCTGGGCATGACGTATCACTTCATCAAGACCGCGTTGTATGGCGACATCAAACTCGGCTTGCTTGCCAGCTTGTATGCGTATATCTGCTAACTCCAGTATCATTTTTAAGCCTTTTATGTTGAAAAATTCACTACTGTGTTTCATTAAACCAGACCCCGGTCACTCAGCTCTTTCTTGATATAAGCATAAAACACCGGGGCCGCAACCACACCGGGAACACCAAACAGGGTTTCCATGACCAGAATAGCGGTCAGCAATTCCCAGGCCCGGGCATTCACCTGTGCACCGATGATGCGTGCATTCAAAAAGTATTCTGCCTTATGAATGACGATCATGAATACCAGCGATGCTATCGCCACATTCAGTGATTGTGACAAGGCTACAATCACGATAACGGTATTGGAAATGATATTGCCCGCTACCGGTATCAAACCCGCCAGAAAGGTAATGGCGATCATGGTCTTGGTCAGCGGGAGATGTATACCGGCCATGGGCAGGATAGCAGTCAGGTAAATTGCAGTAAATACGGTATTGATCAAGGATATTTGCACTTGGGCAAACACGATTTTATGAAAAATCTGACCCAGATTGCTGATCCTGTGTTGCATGGCGGCAGCAAAGGGCTTGTGATTGCTGTCGCCACTGACATCCCTGAGGGCAATCATTGCGCCTATGATCATGCCCAGCAATAAGTGTACGATCAGATGACCTGCTTCTGGCACCAGTTGCTTGGCTTCACCAGCATGTTCACGTAGCCAGTGTGTCATCATCAGTCTGAGTGCCTCGACATCCTCCGGCAAGTTAGTACTCACCCAATCAGGTAATTGATGACGTGAGGTTTCAATGATGTCGGCCAGTTTCTGTAACAGGCTATGCAAATTCCCGGCATCGCTGCGCAAAAAGCCATGGATGGCCCAACCACTCATTATCAGACCGGCTATCAGTAAAATTGACAGAAAGGCAACAGCGATCATGCGTGGTTGCTTATGCCGGAAACGCAGGGCGATTGCCGGTGCCAGCACATGAATGATGGAAAATACCAGCAAGCCAGAAAACAGGGCAAGCAGCAAGCCTGCCTTCAACACCATCAACAGGGCTATGCCCATGAGGATGTAAGAAGCATAGATGGATGGCGATAATGCCTGACTGGCCAGACTGGTCAATGATTTAGTCTTCATTTCAATACCCCACTCAAACCTACCACTGCTCCCAGCAGCAAGGCTATTGCCGCCAGAGTAGAAACCAGGAAACCCATGGAGCGCTTACTGGCATCTTGCAGATAGGCCAAAGCATACATAATGCGCCCAAGCAACCATACTACCCCCAGTAAAGCTGCCGGTATATCACCGCTCCAGATGGCGCATAACCATAGCGCTGGAAAAAAGAAGACCATTTGCTCTACGGTATTTGCCTGCACCCGCATGGCCCGTAAAAATTCTGGAGGCCCATCCATGGCCGGAGCCTTGACCTGAAGTTTCACCCGCAGCCGCCCTACGGTCATCACATTCCAGACATACATGCAGAGTACTGCAAGGCTTAACCAGGATGTCCATTGCAAGTGCATAAATTCTCCAGTAGAGGGTATAGATGGGGTGAATGCGAGCGGCATAGATGAGGCCAATGGTGTAAAGTACAAGAATACAATACCAAAAGTACATTGAAACAGACACTTACATTTTCATGTCTTCTAATTTCATGGTCAGGGCGTTATATACACACTAGCAAGAGACTATCACAGGACATAAACAGAATTACCAGAACCCAGCTGCCCGTTTTTGCCAGTTTGACAAATTCAGAGGCCAAGGCAATGTTGATCACATGATCCAAATCGAAAGAGGTAAAAAAATGACATTCACAAAATTCTCCATGGCTGCATCCGTACTGGCATTTTCTGCCAGCGCTCTGGTTCCTGCTGCACAGGCTGCCGACTTTGATGATTATGCCCGCGTCGTTAGCGTCACTCCACAAGTGGAGCAAGTCAATGTGCCGCGTCAGGAATGCCGTACCGAGTATGAAACCAGCCAGCGCAACTATCCTCGTCAGCAACAGGCCGAGCGCAGCAATGGCGGCGCCATCATAGGCGGCCTGGCCGGTGGTTTGCTGGGTAGCCAGGTTGGCGGCGGCAATGGCCGTATTGCTGCGGCTGCCGTCGGTGCCGTAACTGGTGCCATTGTTGGTGATCGAGTTGAAAATAATGGCAACAATGGCAACAATTACAATAACCAGCCTGTTTATGAAAGCCGCCCTGTACGCCAGTGCCGCAATATTGATAGTTGGGAAACCCGTACCAATGGCTATGCCGTGACCTATGAGTACCATAACCGTACTTATACTTCTGTAATGCCTTATGACCCGGGTTCACGCCTGCGTATCCATGTGTCTTTGACGCCACGTCCTTGATCCTGCTTAACAGCCCTTAGCATCACCAATGCCGCCGATAGCGGCATTTTTTATTTTCCCCCTCAAAAAAGCCTGCATTTCTCTCAAAATCCTCCCGCTCTCCTTCCACTCTGTCTAAACCCGGCTCACATATCAGCCTTTTGCGTCCTGACGTGGCCTAAACCCGCTCAAGACTGTGAATTGCTGCCAAATTGGGCGGAATTTGCATAGGTTTATAGTATTATCTTGCGGCAAACCTCACGCTCATGCTCCGTCTATCATTCATGCAAAAAATGTTAAAAAAATACGGTCTGCTGGTCTGGCTGTCCCTGATCCTGATTGCAGGTTTTGTTTCCACGACCGTGGCATCTTTTGTTGTTTCCCGCGATGCCATACAACAAGGCATCTCCGAGCAAACCCTGCCCATCACTGGTGACAATGTTTATTCTGAAATCCAGAAAGATATCTTGCGCCCTGTTTTTGTCTCTTCGCAAATGGCGCATGACACTTTCTTGCGGGACTGGATCATCAATGGTGAAGAAGACAAGGACCTGATCGTCAAATACCTGAAAGAAATCAAGCAAAAGAACCATGCGATTTCCAGCTTCCTGGTATCAGACCAGAGCCACAATTACTATCATGCCGACGGTGTACTGAAGACCATCAGCGATACCGAGCCACGTGACCAATGGTTTTTTCGCGTCCGAGGCCTGAAAAGCGATTATGAAACCAATGTCGACGCCGACATGGCCAATCGCGACACCATGACCATTTTCATCAATTACCGCATCCTCGATTATTCTGGCAAATTCATCGGTGCCACCGGTATAGGCATGACACTGGACACCATGAAAACCCTGATAGACAGCTATCAGACACGTTTCCGCAGGAATATTTTCTTTGTCGATCAGAAAGGCAATATCGCCCTGGCTGGCAATAATATGAAAAAGGTGCGCAACAACCTCAGCAATATGCCCGGCCTGGGCAGTTTGGCACCGCAAATCCTGGCGAATCGCAAGAGTGAATCCCAGCACCTTGAATACAAGAACGAGAATGAAACCATACTCGTCAACGCACGCTTCATCCCTGAGCTGGGCTGGCATTTGCTGGTAGAACAGGAAATGGGTGCAGAAATCAAACCCCTACAAAATGTATTCCTGATCAACATCGCCATCAGCGCTGGCATCACCCTGGTGATATTGGTGATCTTGCTGCTGACAGTCAGGCGTTATCAAAAGCGTCTGGAAAAATCTGCATCGACCGACACCCTGACCAATTTGCTGAACCGCCAGGCCTTTGACTTTGTTTTCCAGCAAGCCCTGCTTGATAGCGAACGCTCGCGCCAGCCCATGTGTGTGGTTTTGCTGGATATTGATTTCTTCAAAAAAGTGAATGACAAGCAGGGCCATCTGGTAGGTGACCATGTGCTCAAGGAAATCGCGCTGATCTCCAAGCGCTCGCTACGCGAAAGCGACATCATCTGTCGTTGGGGCGGTGAAGAATTTTTGATCTTGCTGAAAAACTGCACGCTGGAAAAAGCCACTTCAATCGCCGAGAACCTGCGCAATACCATTGCCAATAATGATTTCTCGCGCACCACGGACCTGACACGCACCCGTTTGTCGATTACCGTCAGCATGGGCGTTGCCGAATGCAAGGACAAGGAAAGTGAAACCAGCGTATTTGAAAGGGCAGACCTGGCGCTGTACCAGGCCAAGGAAAATGGCCGTAACAGCGTTTATTTTTCTGAGTGAGGATTGCGTGCAGCCGCCAAATCCATGGTCGGCTGCGTGAATGCCTGATACAAATCCCCAGCTTGCTGATCCCAATCGCTGAGCCTGCTTTGCTGTAGGGCGACAGTCTGCATATCACCCCGCGCAATAGGGCCAGTCAGTGCAGCCCTGGTGCCCATGGCGAAGACATTTTCCAGTGTCTGCCTTGCCAGCGGTGCCGCCATCTTTTGCGCGATATCTGCCGGTATGCCTGCGGCCTGATACGTGCGCAAGGCGACTTCCATCAGGGTCACCAGATAGTTGCTGGCAAATACAGAACCGGCGTGATACAGCAATTTATTGTCGGCCTTGATGATGACAGTCTCTGCACCTATGGCTTGCAAGGCAGGCGCCAATACAGCCAGCGCAGCCTCATCACCTTCCAGACTACATATCGTGCCGGCAAATTGTTCAGCCAGCAGATCGACATTGGCAAAACTGCGCACAGGATGCACACTGGCAACAGCCACACCTGCCTGTTGTGCCAACTGCAACTCTGTCGATGCCTTGGCACCACTGCAATGGAAAATAACATTACCTGCCTTCAACAAACCGGCAGACACCAGTTGCTGGCAGACACTGGCAATCTGGTCATCACTGACACTTAACATGATGACATCGGCTGGCTGCAATTGCGAGATACTATCGACAGCCTGCCCTGCGCCCAGCCAGGCCACAGCATCGCTGGCACTTCCCAGGCTGCGGTTCAAGACTTGTTGTATGGCAAACGCCTGCTGGCGCTGGAAATTTTTGGCCAGTACCTTGCCGACCTTACCGGCACCAATGATATTCAGGGTCTTCATACTTCACTCTTCAGGGAAGCGGCGCAAACCATCCAGATCAAGGATGGTGATGCCGCCATAGTCCACGCTCAGCAAGTTTTTCTTTTCCAGCAATTGCAAAGCCTGGTTGGCACGCTGGCGCGATACGCTGGAGATGTAACCTATTTCTTCCTGCGATATCTGGATTTGCATGCTGCTACCAGGATTCAGATAGGGGTTGAACATGGCTGCCAGACAACGGGCGACACGGGTGTCGGGGTCCAGCATGCGATCATACTCAACCAGGGATATGAACAAGCCCAGTCGCTCGTTCAACTGATGCAAGAGAAAGCGGTTAAACGGGATACTGTTATCCAGCAAGTAGGTGAAGGTAGCACGTGGCATATAGGCGACACGGGTATCCCGCAGGGCCACCACATCATAACGGCGCGGCTCAGTCTTCAGCAGCGAGCCTTCACCAAACCAGCCGCCCGCCAGCATACAACTGAAGGTCACCGTCTTGCCATCGGGCGAGATACTGCTCATCTTCAGGAAGCCTTCAATAACGCCCATCCAGTGTTCCACTGGATCGCCTTTGCGGCATACGTAACCGCCTGCGGGAATGAAACGCTCGACGACTTCTTCTTCCAGCTTTTGCATGTGCTCAGGTGCGAGCATGCTGGCCCACATGGATTTGGCAAATCGCTCTTTTGGGTCGCTGATTTTCTTTGTCATATTTGTGCAACGCACCACAGATAATTGCTTCATTTTTTCAGATTGTCAGTCGAATGACAACCACTGGCCCCTGAAGGGTCTACTATCGCTTCAACAAAAAGAATTACGGAGACATTGTAAGCGAGTTGCCGATTGCAGCGAAGACTGCAGGCACTCAAAGGCGACTCATTTCAGCATGCCACTACAATACCTACCGTAAAAGTCCCACTGCCTGGATATCGTAAGCAAGCAGTAAGGACGCATCAAGACACTCACATGAAGTAAGCCCTAAAACAATAGGCTGGTGGAGACATGAATCAAAAAGAAGCAGCAAATTCGACTTTTCCCAGGTTGTTATTGCAGCACGGAAAAACACGGCCGCAACATCCGGCCTTCCGTGAAAAAGACCTGGGTATCTGGCAAACCTGGAACTGGCAACAGGTCAATGCCGAAGTGCGTGCCCTCGCCTGCGGCCTGGCAGCACAAGGTTTCAAACGCGGCATGAACCTCGCCATCATCGGCGACAATCGCCCCCGCCTGTACTGGGCCATGGCTGCGGCGCAATGCCTGGGTGGCATACCCGTGCCCCTGTATCAGGATGCCCCGGCAGCCGACATGGCCTATGTGCTGGAAAATGCCGAAATTGTCTTTGCCGTCGTCGAAGATCAGGAACAGGTTGATAAGCTGCTGGAGATCAAACAGCAGTATGCAGGCATACAACACATTGCCTTTGATGATGACCGCGGCATGCGTCATTATCACCAGCCTGAACTGACATCCTATGCTGCCTTGCAGGAACTGGGACGTGCTTACGATATCACCCATCCTGACTTTTTCATGAAGGAAGTGGAAATGGGTCAGCCTGATGATACAGCTGTCATGCTGTATACCTCGGGCACGACAGGTAAGCCCAAGGGTGTCTGTCAGTCACACCGTTCTTTCATGACTGCGGCAATGGGAGGCATGAAATTTGACGAACTCACAGCAGACGAAGATATCCTGTCCTACCTGCCTATGGCCTGGGTAGGTGATCATCTGTTTTCTTTCGCCCAGGCCATGGCCGCTGGCTTTACCGTGAACTGCCCTGAATCCAGCGAAACTGTCCTGACGGATTTGCGTGAAGTCGGCCCCACTTATTATTTCGCCCCGCCACGCGTGTTTGAAAACATGCTGACCACGGTCATGATACGCATGGAAGATGCAGGTACAATCAAGCGCAAGCTGTTTGCCCATTTCATGGACCTGGCACGCCGTGTCGGTTCTGACATACTCGATGGCAAAGCCGTCAGTGGCATGGACCGCCTGCAATATGCACTCGGCAATCTGCTCATTTATGGTCCGCTGAAAAACGTGCTCGGTCTGTCACGCGTGCGCGTGGCCTATACCGCCGGTGCCGCTATTGGCCCTGACCTGTTCCGTTTTTATCGTTCTATCGGTGTCAATCTCAAGCAGTTATATGGCTCCACTGAAACCTGCGCCTATGTCTGCCTGCAACCTGACGGCAAGATCAAGTTCGACAGCGTGGGTGCAGCAGCACCTGGTGTCGAGGTCAAACTCGCAGCAAACGGTGAAGTGCTGGTCAGGTCAGATGCAATGCTGACGGGCTACTACAAGCGCCCCGATGCCACGGCAGAAGTCATGGATGAGCAAGGTTATTTCCACACCGGTGATGCCGGTATCTTTGACCAGGATGGACATCTGAAAATCATCGACCGTGCAGCCGATGTGGGCAAGATGAACCAGGGTGACATCTTTGCGCCCAACTACATAGAAAACAAACTCAAGTTCTTCCCCTTCATCAAGGAAGCCGTGGCCTTTGGTCATGAGCGTGACATGGTCTGTGCCTTTATCAATATTGACATGGAAGCCGTCGGTAACTGGTCAGAAAGACGCGGCATTGCCTATTCAGGTTATACCGATCTGGCGGCCAAGGCCGAGACATATCAACTGATCTTGTCTTGCGTAGAAAAAGTGAATGCTGATCTCGCCAGCGAAGACTTGATGGCGGGCACACAGATACATCGCTTCCTGGTGCTGCACAAGGAACTCGACCCCGACGACGATGAACTGACACGCACCCGCAAAGTCAGGCGCAAATTCATTGCCGAAAAATATGCCGTGCTGATAGAAGCACTGTATTCAGGCAAGCGTTCACAATTCATAGAAACCCTGGTCAAGTTCGAGGATGGCCGCCAGGGCAAGGTCAGTGCCGATTTGCATATCAGCGATGTCAAAACATTTTCTGCCCAAAAGCTGGCTGCATAAGGAATATATAAATGGCAGACAACAGAAAAATCGGTGAAGTCATCCTGGACTTGCAAGGCATATCCCTGGCCTTTGGCGGCGTCAAGGCTTTGACGAATATTTCCTTCAACGTCAGGGAACATGAAATACGCGCCATCATAGGCCCGAATGGCGCAGGCAAAAGCTCCATGCTGAATGTCATCAATGGTGTATACCGTCCGCAGCAAGGTGACATCACCTACCGCGGCCAGCACCGCAAGGACATGAATACGTATTCTGCGGCAAAGAGCGGCATCGCCAGGACTTTCCAGAACATCGCCCTGTTCAAGGGTATGAGCGTGCTCGACAACATCATGACGGGCCGCAACCTGAAAATGAAAAGCAATTTCCTCATGCAGGCCTTGTACTGGGGGCCTGCCCAAAAAGAAGAAATCGCTCACCGCGAAAAGGTAGAAGAAATTATCGACTTCCTGGAAATCCAGCACATACGCAAGATACCGGTAGGCCGTCTTTCCTACGGCTTGCAAAAACGCGTGGAACTGGGTCGTGCGCTGGCAGCCGAGCCTGAGATTTTATTGCTCGATGAACCCATGGCGGGCATGAATGTGGAAGAGAAACAGGACATGAGCCGCTTCATCCTCGATGTCAATGACCAGCTCGGCACCACCATCGTTTTGATTGAACATGATATGGGTGTGGTGATGGATATCTCGGACCGCGTGGTAGTGCTCGACTACGGTAAGAAAATCGGTGATGGCACGCCTGCTGAGGTACTGGCGAATCAGGAAGTAATTAACGCTTATCTGGGAGTTGCACATTAAAGATGCAAAACCTTAAAACCACTAACCACAGAGACACGGAAGAAGGAAAGACTTCTTGCAAGAAGTCTTCGTTTCGCAGGCGAGTGACATGCCACTCGAATTCCCTGCTACACCACAGAGGAAAAATAGGCTTCCTCTTGCTGTTCTCTGTGTCTCGGTGTCTCTGTGTTGAGAGGTCTTTTTGTTCAACATTCATGTTTGCTTAATGTAAGCCGAAAGCTAGAAATGAATATCAGTTTTTTCTTTGAAGTGTTTATCGGTGGCTTGTTGTCCGGTGTCATGTATGCGCTGGTGGCGCTGGGTTTTGTGTTGATTTACAAAGCCTCAGGCGTCTTCAATTTCGCGCAGGGGGCGATGGTGTTTTTTGCCGCCCTGACCTGCGTAGGCCTGACCGAGAAATTTGAAATGTCATTATGGCTGGCGATACCGCTGACCATGCTGGTGATGGTGGCACTGGGTCTGGCTATCGAACGGGTAGTGTTGCGCCCGCTGGTCAACCAGCCTGAGATTACCTTGTTCATGGCCACCATAGGTCTGACCTTTTTCATCGAAGGTCTGGCGCAGTTGTTGTGGGGTTCCCAACCGCACAAACTGACATTGCCTATCGACGATGTACCCATAGAATATTTCATCGAGAAGTTCAATATCCTGGTATCCCAATTCGATGTCATCGCTGCCTTGATCTGTGCTCTGCTGGTAACTGGTCTGGCCCTGCTGTTTTCAAAAACCAAGATAGGCCGCGCCTTGCGAGCGGTGGCAGATGATCACCAGGCAGCGTTGGCAGTTGGTATTCCACTGCAGCAGATCTGGGGCATAGTCTGGGCAGTTGCCGGTTTCGTCGCCCTGGTTGCAGGCTTGTTGTGGGGTGCACGTAATGGTGTGCAGTTTGCATTGACCTTTGTCGCCTTGAAAGCCTTGCCGGTATTGATTTTGGGTGGCTTTACTTCTGTCCCCGGCGCGATTGTTGGCGGCCTGATTATCGGTGCATCTGAAAAACTCGCAGAAGTATATATAGGCCCATTGGTGGGTGGTGGCATAGAGGGCTGGTTCCCGTATGTGCTGGCATTGTTGTTCCTGCTGGTCAGGCCCGAAGGTTTGTTTGGTGAAAAAATCATACGCAGGATTTAATGTCTTGCAGTTCAACATAATCAAGCATCATTAGCAGCGTAGAGGAACAACATGTTCTACCGTGAAGCAGGTCAGTTTAAAACAAGCTATCAGGCAGATAACCAGATATTCCCGATACGGCAAGACCGTATCGGTATTGCCATCGTCCTTATCGCGGCATTTGTTGCCGTACCCGGGCTGGCAACCGATTATGCATTTTCAGCGATCTTCATCCCCTTCCTGATATTTTCACTGGCAGCACTGGGCTTGAATATCCTGACTGGTTATGCAGGTCAATTGTCGCTGGGTTCGGCAGCCTTCATGGCGGTGGGTGCGTTTGCCTCTTATAACTTTGTCTTGCGCATACCCGGCATCCCGGTCTTGCTGGCTTTTGTGCTAGGTGGTTTGTCGGCAGCCATGGTGGGGATTGCCTTTGGTTTGCCGTCGCTGCGTATACGCGGTTTTTATCTGGCAGCAGCAACGCTGGCAACGCAATTCTTTGTGGTCTGGTGCCTGACCAAGATACAGTGGTTCACCAACTACAGTTCTTCTGGCGTCATCACGGCACAGGAAATGGTAATACTCGGTATAGCCATCAATACACCGGTTAAAAAATATTTGCTGACGCTGACCGTTGTCTGTGTCATGGCCATGCTGGCCAAGAATATGGTGAGATCGAACGTGGGTCGCTCGTGGATGGCGGTGCGTGACATGGACGTGGCGGCAGAAGTCATAGGCTTTCGCCTCATGCGCACCAAGTTGCTGGCCTTTGCAGTATCCTCGTTTTACTGTGGCATTGCCGGTGCTCTGTATGCCTATGCTTATCTCGGTACGGTAGAGCCCGAAGCCTATAACCTGGACCTGTCTTTCCGCATCCTGTTCATGATCATCATAGGCGGTGTTGGTTCCATACTCGGTTCTTTCCTGGGTTCGGCTTTTATCATCCTGCTGCCCATCGTGCTGAACTTGATTGCGCATAGTCTGTCTTTGCCGACCAATGTGGCATCGAACCTGGAACTGATGGTATTTGGCGCACTGATTATTTTCTTCCTGATTGTAGAGCCACATGGCCTGGCGAGGTTGTGGCAAATCACCAAAGAAAAATTGCGACTCTGGCCTTTCCCACATTGAGTGGCAGTAACAAGATTAGTACCAATAGTAAAAGAGGGTCCATAATAAAGATGCTTCGCCTTTGCAATAAGAGGTAGAAAAGCATCAGGCAATATCCATCCAAAACCATAAGGAGACAATATGAAACTGCTTAAATCCCTGCTGATGGCCTCGGCAATCCTGGGTGCTGTCAATGCGGCCCAGGCGAATGATCAATTCATTCCCATCCTGTCATATCGCGTAGGCCCGTATGCGGCTGGCGGCTCAGGCTTTTACGGCGGTGCCATCGATTATTTCAATCTGGTCAATGCCAAGGGCGGCTTGAATGGCGTCAAGATTTCCTGGGAAGAATGCGAGACTGAATACAATGCCTCGCGCGGTGTTGAATGTTATGAACGCCTGAAAAAAACCCAGGGCGGTGCCTCACTGGTAGAACCACTTTCTACCGGTATTGCCTACGGTATTCTTGACCGCGTTGCTGAAGATAAAATCCCTTTGACGACACTGGGTTATGGCCGTTCTGATGCTGCCAATGGCAAGGTCTTCCCTTATGTATTCCCGCTCATCACCAGTTACTGGAACCAGGCTGCGGCGATGACCAAATACCTGGGCGATAAATCTGGTGGTATGGACAAACTCAAGGGCAAGAAAATCGTCCATCTCTACCATGATTCTGCCTTTGGTAAAGAGCCTATCCCGGTACTGGATGCACAGGCCAAGCAATATGGTTTCGAGCTTATCAAGATCCCGGTTGCCCATCCCGGCAATGAACAACAATCGCAATGGCTGCAAATCCGCCAGGCCAATCCTGATTATGTAATCCTGTGGGGCTGGGGCGTCATGAACGCAGTGGCGATCAAGACCGCACAACGCAATGGCTATTCTCGCGAAAAAATGCTGGGCGTCTGGTGGGCAGGTTCAGAAGAAGATGCGATTCCCGCTGGTGATGCAGCAAAAGGCTATACCGCGATGACTTTCAATACACCGGGCAATTACCCTGTGCTCGATGAAATCCGCAGCAAGGTGTATGCGGCTGGCAAAGGTAATCTCGGTGACAAGACCCGTGTCGGCTCTGTATATCACATGCGTGGTGTAACAGCCGCAATTCTGTGGACAGAAGCCATCCTGAAAGCGCAGGAAAAATTTGGCAAGGGCAAGCTCATGACATCCGAGCAAATCCGCTGGGGTTTTGAAAACCTGAATGTCGATGAAGCACGTCAAAAAGCTTTGGGTGCAATGGGCATGTTCCCGCCTGTGAAAACTTCTTGCGAAGATCATGAAGGTTCCGGCGCTGTCAAAGTACAGCAATGGACAGGTGATAAATGGAAAGCCATTACACCTAACTGGGTCACTGGTGACAAGGCTTTGACACGCGCCATGCTGGAAGAGTCTTCCAACAAATATGCGGCTGAGAAGAAAATCACGCCTGCCTGTTTGAAGTAGGCGTTAAGCAGTAAAAGCGGAGGCCAGACTGTGCCTCCGCCCCCTTTGTACAAATCATTGCAGATCAAGATCATGAGCGTTCATAGCATCACGGCAGAAGCGGCAACGGCAGCAAATACAGCTGCAACTACCGACATCGCCTATCTCAGTGTCAACAATATCGAAGTCATCTACGATCATGTGATCCTGGTGTTGAAAGGTATTTCCCTGCAAGTGCCACAAGGGAAAATTGTCGCCTTGCTGGGTGCCAATGGCGCAGGTAAATCAACCACGCTGAAGGCGATATCTACACTGCTACGTAACGAGCGCGGCGATATCACCAAAGGCGATATTACTTTCCGTGGCCAGCGCGTCGATCACCTGACACCAAATGAACTGGTCAAGCGTGGCCTGTCACAAGTCATGGAAGGTCGCCATTGCTTTGGGCATTTGACGGTGGAAGAAAACCTGCTTACCGGTGCCTACACACGCAGCCTGTCGCGCAGCGAACTCAAGGCCGAACTGGAAAAGGTATACCACTACTTTCCACGCCTGCGTGAACGCCGTAATTCGCAGGCTGGTTATACCTCGGGTGGTGAGCAACAGATGTGCGCGATAGGCCGTGCCCTGATGGCCAAACCATCGATGATCTTGCTTGATGAACCATCGATGGGTATAGCACCACAACTGGTGGAAGAGATTTTTGAAATCGTGAAAAGCCTCAATGTGCAAGAAAAAGTCTCTTTCCTGCTGGCCGAACAAAACACCAATGTCGCCCTGCGTTATGCCGACTTTGGCTACATCCTGGAAAACGGCAGGGTGGTCATGGAAGGTGAAGCCAAAGACCTCAGCAGCAATGAAGACGTCAAGGAATTTTATCTTGGTGTCTCAGGTGCTGGCCGCAAGAGTTTTAAGGATATGAAGTTTTATAGAAGGCGCAAACGCTGGCTGGCTTGAACCATCACTCATCGCTATCCATCATTTTGAGATGCACACAAATCAACCCACTATAGAGCATGCTCATGAGTGACTATCTGGACGCCCTGGAAACCCGCAATCCACAAAGCCGCGAACAAGCGCTGATGAACAAGCTGCCGCAATTGATTGCCCACGCCCAAACTGCAGAAGGCTGGGGCAGGATATTGCAGGGCGTGGATGCGCATGACATCAAGAGCCGCAGCGCGCTGGCGCAATTGCCGGTGACACGCAAATCCGATCTCAAGGATTTGCAAAAAGCCTTGCCGCCATTTGGTGGCTTGAATACCACGCCGGCGCGGCAGATGGGGCATATCTTCATGTCACCCGGCCCTATCTTTGATCCTGAAGGCCGCGGACAAGACTGGTGGCGCTTTGCCCGCCCCATGCATGCCATAGGTTTGCGGGCAGGTCATCTCTTGCAAAACTGTTTCTCCTATCATTTCACGCCTGCCGCCTTCATGGTCGAGAGTGCCGCCGCCCGTATAGGTTGCGCCGTCATCCCGGCTGGCATAGGGCAGACAGAAATGCAAGTACAGGCCATGGCAGAACTGCGGCCTGACGCCTATATAGGCACGCCAAGTTTCCTGAAAATCATCCTGGAAAAAGCCCTGGACATGGGTGCTGACATTTCCAGCGTACAGCGCGCCATTGTCGGTGCAGAAGCCTTGCCACCTTCGCTGCGCAAATGGTTGCAGGAACATGGTGTGGCCCAGGTATTGCAAATCTATGCCTCTGCCGACATAGGCAATATTGCCTATGAAAGCGTGACCGATGGCCAGGTCAATCCTGGCATGATACTGGATGAAGACCTGATACTCGAAATCGTCCGTCCCGGCACAGGCGACCTGGTGGCTGAGGGTGAAGTCGGCGAAGTGCTCATCACTTCATTCAACCCTGATTACCCGCTGATACGTTTTGGTACTGGCGATATGTCGGCGATCTTGCCGGGCATCTCGCCCTGTGGCCGTACGAATCAGCGCATCAAGGGCTGGATGGGGCGAGCGGATCAGACGACCAAGGTCAAGGGCATGTTTGTTCACCCTTCGCAAGTTGCAGAAGTGGTCAAGCGCCATCCTGAAATCAGCAAGGCCAGGCTGGTCGTCACCGGTGAAATGGCGAATGATGTCATGAGCCTGCATTGTGAAACTGCTGCGGGCAATCCTACCTTGCAGGCCGCCATTGTCGACAGTTTACGCGATGTCACCAAATTGCGCGGTGATGTGCAGTTTGTTGCGCCCGGCAGCCTGGCCAATGATGGCAAGGTAATAGACGACGCCCGCAAATACGAATAAAGCCAGGCACCTCTGACGCAGGAGCAACAAAAACCACGGAAAAGACAGCTTTTCCTTGGTTTTTTCGTCTCTCACACCCAAACGCTAAAAATATTCTATAGTAGTTAAGTAAACCAAATATGGATGGGTCTGCTTGCCAGACTTGCCCGCTCTGTTTTCCCCGTTTTTCCCTGTTCCGCCCCTGCAACCACCTCACCGGATGGAGAACTATTCCATGACTGCACTGAATATCAATAGCAAAGAACACCAGGTAGATGCCGATCCTTCCACGCCAGTGCTATGGGCCTTGCGTGATTCCCTGGGCCTGACTGGCACCAAGTTTGGCTGCGGGGCAGCATTATGTGGTGCCTGCACCGTGCACCTGAATGGCCAGGCGATACGCTCTTGCATCACACCCATCTCTTCGGTCGCTGGCCAAAAAATCACTACTATCGAAGCCATGAGCCAGGATAAGGTCGGCAAAGCTGTGCAAGCGGCCTGGATCAAGCATGACGTTGCCCAATGTGGTTACTGTCAAAGCGGCCAGATCATGAGTGCCACGGCATTGTTAAAAACCAACAAGAAGCCCAGCGATGCCGATATCGACGGTGCCATGGCAGGCAATATCTGTCGATGTGGAACTTATGTACGCATCCGCGCTGCCATCCATGATGCTGCATCCACTCTGGCCTGAGGAGAATAACCATGCATTTTGAAGCTCGCCTCGATGAGATGCCACGCCATTTGCAAGCCCTTTTGCAATCCACCACACCAGAGACAACACCAGTAGGTCTGAGCCGTCGCAGCTTCCTCAAGATGGCAACTGCCAGCGGTTTTGCGCTGGGTTGCTACCCCATGCTGGCAACAGCGCAGGATACTGCTAAAACACCCGCAGGCCTGAAGCCCACTGAACAACCAGGCGCATTCGTACAGATCGCCAAGGATGGCACAGTCACTGTCACCTTCAATCGCCTGGAATTTGGCCAGGGCGTACAAACCAGTCTGCCGCTGATACTGGCAGAAGAACTGGATGCCGACTGGTCAAAGGTTAAAAGCGCAAATGGCAATAACCACCCTGCCTATGTTGACCCGGCATTTGGCATGCATTTGACGGGTGGCTCGAACTCCATCGCCCATTCCTATACACAATACCGCGAACTCGGTGCCCGCACCCGCGCCATGCTGGCACAGGCAGCGGCCAACCAATGGCAAGTTGATCCTGCCAGCCTGCGTACCGAAAATGGCAATGTCATTGGCCCCGGTGGCAAGAAGCTGGGCTATGGCGAGCTGGCAGACGCTGCGATGAAATTGCCAGTACCAGAAAAAGTCACACTGAAAGACCCGAAAAACTTCCGCCTCATAGGCAAACCCACCGGCCGTCTCGATGCCAAAGCAAAATCTACAGGCACCCAGGATTTTGGTATTGATACCCACTTGCCCGGGATGCTGACGGCGGTAGTCGCACGGCCACCGGTATTCGGTGCCAAGGTCAAGACTATTGATGACACGGCGGCCAAGGCCATCAAGGGCGTCAAGGCAGTGCTGCGCGTGCCTACCGACCGTGGTGGTGAAGGCGTGGCGATTATCGCGACCGGTTACTGGCCAGCCAAACAGGCCCGCGACGTACTGAAGCTGGAATGGGATACTGACGGTGTTGAAAAAGTCGATTCCACCAAAATGCTGGCGACCTATAAGGAAATGGCCAAAAAGCCAGGTGCCCTGAAGTTCAATGATGATGTATCCAAGATAGCGGCAGCACCGCATAAGCTGAATGCCGAATTCGTCTTCCCCTACCTTGCGCATACACCTATGGAACCGCTGAACTGCACGGTCGCCATCAAAGGCGACAAGGCAGAATTGTGGATGGGTACGCAAATGCCAGGCCTCGATGGTTTTGCAGCCGCCAAGACCCTGGGCCTGAAGCCGGAAAATATCGCAGTGCATACCCAGTATGCAGGCGGTGGCTTTGGCCGCAGGGCAATTGCCACCAGTGATTACGTGGTGGAAGCCTGCAATGTCGCCAAGGCAGCGCAAACAGCGGGGCTGGATGCACCGGTACGCATCTTGTGGAGCCGCGAAGACGATGTCAAGGGTGGTTATTACCGCCCCATGCATTTGCACAAGGCAGAGATAGGTTTTGATGCTCAGGGCAATATCCTTGGCTGGGATCATGTCATTGTCGGCCAGTCCATCGTCGGTGGCACGCCGTTTGAATCCATGATGGTCAAGGATGGCGTCGATATCACCGCAGTCGAAGGCATGAAAGAGCCGTATGAAATGCTTATGCGCCTGTCTGTCCATCACCCCAAGATCAATGTCCCGGTCTTGTGGTGGCGCAGCGTAGGTTCTACCCATACTGCCTTTGTCATGGAAACCCTGCTCGATGAAATTGCCCAGACTACCAAGCAAGATCCGGTGGCTTACCGCCTGAAACTCATGGGTGACAAACATCCACGACATAAAGCAGCACTACAACTGGCGGTAGAAAAATCTGGCTATGGTAAAAAGAAATTGCCAGCTGGCCGTGCCTATGGTGTGGCTGTGCATGAGTCATTCTCGTCTGTCGTTGCTTATGTGGTTGAAGCATCCATGAAAAATGGCCAGCCCAAGTTGCACAAGGTCACTGCCGGTGTGCACTGCAATCTTGCTGTCAATCCAAAAAGTGTAGAAGCTCAGGTACAGGGTGCGGCACTGATGGGCTTGTCGATGTGCCTGCCAGGTGCGGCGATCACGCTCAAGGATGGTGTGGTTGAGCAAAGCAATTTCAGTGATTTTGTGGTGCCACGCATTACCGATATGCCACAGCTTGCCGTGCACATCGTCCCCAGTGCAGATGCACCTACCGGCATGGGTGAACCTGGCTTGCCCGCACTGGCACCCGCTTTTGCGAATGCCATTGCCAGGGTCAGTGGCAAGCGCTGGCGTGAGCTGCCTTACAAACCTGCATAAGCAAAGCTAACTTTTGTTACTTGCCTGAAAGTGAGCCAGTTTTTAGGTGCGGATAACTGTATTTTGATGGATATCAATTTCCAATATCTATTTCTACAAAGTGCTGGAATTTGATACCCAACATCAAAGGAGACCTATCTTGCAAAAAATTTTAAAATTCTTGACACTGGGCTTATTCAGCCTGCTTGTAAGTCAAAGTATATTTGCTGCGTAACACGGTACAGCACAAGAAGCTGAGACCATGGTTAAAAAGGCGATTGCTTATATCAAAAGCAAAGGTCCAGATGCTGCTTATGCAGAATTTAATAACACCAAAGGCAGCTTCACTGATCGCGATCTGTATATATTTGTTATTGACATCAATGGCAAGGATCTGGCGCACGGTGCCAATCCCAAACTGATAGGGAAAGATTTTCGCACTCTACGAGACGTTGACAATAAGGCCTTCATCGACGACATCTTGAGTGTTGCAAAAAGCAAGGGAAAAGGCTGGGTAGATTACAAATGGCCGAACCCCAGCACCAAGGAAATCGAAATGAAATCGACCTATTTTGAAAAAGCTGGCGATGTCGTTGTTGCATGTGGTATCTACAAATAAACAATGGTATCCGGTTAACTTGTCATGTAAGCAGTGTCCGCGTATCAGATACTGCTTTTTTAATTTTTTGTGATGAATTCCACTTCCCCTGGCTATTCCGGTACACCACTGGCAAAGAAACTGGGCATACAGCCTGACAGCCATGTTTGCGTCAGACATGCGCCTGATAATTATTTGGAGTTGCTGACTGATTTGCCTAATGGCGTGGTCTTTGACAAAAAACCTGCGTCAGCGACAGATATCGTCCATCTGTTCACTGACAAGAAAACTGTACTCGTCAGGGAATTGCTGAGCTATAAAAGCAGCTTGAGAAGTGATGCTGCAATCTGGGTATCCTGGCCCAAGAAAGCATCGAAAGTACCTACCGATATCACGGAAGACACGATAAGGGAAGTGGCACTACCTATGGGCTATGTCGATATCAAAGTCTGTGCTGTCAGCGACATCTGGTCAGGTTTGAAGCTGGTGGTGCGCAAAGAATTGAGGCCGGACTGGCCGGCCTCATAGAAACACCGCAGGCAATGCTTGTTGCTTAATTCGATTCCTTGATCAAACGACCAGAGTTCTTTTGTATGGGCCGTGCATTCATGGGGTACAGGCGACTGAATATGATCAACTGGTCAGGTGAAATTTCTACCGGCTCTTTCATGACCAACCACAGTACACCCTCGCTGCAGGGTGGTGTCGTCAGCGAGCCCATATAGGTATAGTAGTCACGCTTGACGGGCAGGATGTCGTTCATGTCCATGGTCGTCAACGCCTGCACGGGATCATTTTTTTCCAGCGGCAGGTTATTCCATACCTGCTGCACCAGGCTATGTGATTTGCCCCGCTCTATCAGCACGGCGACCACGGCCAGTTTGCCATCAGTATCCTTGTGCACCAGATGCGCAACCATTTCAAAACTCTTGCCATTGACGCGCTCTTCAGACGGTTTATGGAAATGGAATTGCACCAGCTCATAATTATGGCCCAGCACATTGATATAGTTACCTGCACCTATATTAACCTGTATGGTGTGGCCGTTATCAATCACGGAAAAACGGCTGGGCTTGTAGTCAAAGGCAATCGGGTCCAAATCCACCTTGATACCATCGCGGATATCGATGGGCGATTGTCTTTCGCCTATGTCGCATTTGGCATTGGCAGCATTGAGCTTGCCCCAGTTTAAGGGGCCGCCTTCGCCCTTATAACTCCAGTGTATATCGGCATGGCTGGCCGCCAGCGCTCCTGCTGCCGCAGCGTTATTGGTACCATGATCTGTTTTTGCCCTGGCGCTCTCCGGCCTGCGCACGGGTGGCGCGTAGGCTGGCCTTACGATCGGCCTTGGCTGGCTGCGAGCGGCGGCTTCATCCTTGTCCTTGCGAATAACACTCAGGCGTTCTGCTATGCGTGCCGCCAGTTCATCAGCAGCCAGGGCTTCCTTGGCGCGGGCGGCAGCCTCCTTCGCGGATTCCTTACTTTCCTTGGAAGAAGATTTGCGCTCTTCCTTTGCTGAGGCTGAGGCAGATGCCGAACTGGATGCTTCTTCTTTTGCCGATGCCGGCTTGATGGGTTTGGATGGCGGCGGGTCGTTCGCCTGGGCAGACAAGGCCAACAACATGGGGAATAGCAAGGCGAGAGAGCGGCGCATAATGGATAGCATTCAGGATTCGGTTTGCACAGAGATACCCTAGTTACGGCAAGTCTCTTTGCAAACTTGAATCCTGTGGGCAATTTGTGGTTTTTTTGCCCCAAGCCGCTGTCAATTGAGTTCAGACGCCTTCAACGATGAACAGACGACCTATGGAATTGGCATGGCGGATTTCCATGGCTTTCGCATATTCAACCGAGTCATACCAGAGCTGCGCCTGTTGCAAACTGGGAAATTCAACCAGCACCGAGCGCCAGCCTTCATTATGGGCATCGTCCCTGCCTTCTTTTTGCACCCGCGTACCACCGCGCACCAGGAATTGCCCGCCATACTGGGCTACGCTGGCAGTTGCCAGTGGCCGGTATTCGGCATAAGCATCGGCATTGGTGACCTGGATTTCTGCAACGACATAAGCTTTACTCATGATATTCCTGATAATTAATTGATCATAAAGATAATACGCGCGCTTTCGCCGCCGCATATTCCGATTTCAAACGCGCCACCACTTCTGCCACGGTCAGCACTTCATCCATCAAACCCACACCCTGACCAGCACCCCAGATGTCACGCCAGGCCTTGGCCTTGCTGCCGCCACCAGAACCAAAGTTCATCTGGCTCTTGTCGGCCACTGGCAGATTGTCCGGGTCCAAGCCGGCAGCGACGATGGATTTCTTGAGGTAATTGCCATGCACGCCAGTGAACAGATTGGTATAGACGATATCCGCCGCCGCCGAATCGAGAATGGCCTGGCGATAAGCTTCATCGACGTTCGATTCAACAGTAGCCAGCCAGCGCGAGCCTATATAGGCAAAGTCAGCCCCCATGGCCTGTGCCGCGAGTACGGCATCACCCGTTGCGATAGAGCCGGACAAGGCAATTGGGCCGTCAAAGAAACGCCTTACTTCGCCGACCAGAGCAAACGGCGACAGGCCACCAGCATGACCACCCGCACCGGCTGCCACCAGGATCAAACCATCAACCCCGGCTTCCAGCGCTTTTTGCGCATGGCGTATCGAAATCACATCATGCATGACGATGCCGCCATAGCTGTGGATCGCATCCAGCATTTCTGGCGGGGGTGCACGCAGGGACGAAATGATGATGGGTATCTGATGCTTGACGCAGACTTCAACATCATGCGCCAGCCTGTCATTTGACTGATGGACGATCTGGTTCACCGCGATCGGGCCTATCAATGCATCTAGATGGGCTTCCTGGTGTGCTGCCAGCTCGGCCTGCAATTCTGTCAGCCAGACATCCAGCAACTCTGCTGGCCTGGCATTCAGGGCCGGGAAAGACCCGACGATGCCCGCCTTGCATTGCGCCGCCACCAGTTTGGGGCCACTGGCAATGAACAGGGGGGAGCCTATGACGGGCAGGCTAAGATGTTGCAAAGCGGATGGCAGGCGTGAAACTGAACTTGATGCGGGTGAATCGAGAGCCATAGTCGGTATCCTCTAACGGTGAGCATAGAATGCTTGATGGACGTATATATCCAGTATGATTTTACCGTGCAATTAAAAATCCTGTGGAGACACCATGACATATCAATGCTTTGACTTCAGTATCAGCAATAAAATCGCCCACCTGCGCCTGAACCGCCCGGCTACGCTGAACACCATGCAACCGGTATTTTTTCGCGAGCTGACAGAGATTTTGCAAAACCTGCAAAATCAGGCAAATGCCCGCGTGCTCATCATCTCTTCTACTGGCAAACACTTTACCGCTGGCATGGCACTCGATGTCTTCGCAGGCGGCGGCATCACACTTGATGATGCCAACGCCGTTGGCCGCGCCAATATCGCCCTGGCGCTGAAAGACATGCATCATGCCTTCAACCTCATCGAATCCCTGCGCATGCCTGTCATCACAGCCATCCACGGTGGCTGCATAGGCGGCGGCGTCGATATGATCTGCGCCAGCGACATACGCCTGGCCAGCAGTGATGCTTTTTTCTGCATACAGGAAATCAACATAGGCATGACCGCTGACCTGGGTACTTTACAACGCCTGCCCAAGCTCATCCCCGAAGGCATAGTCCACGAAATGGCCTACACCGGCCGCCGCCTGCCCGCACAACGCGCGCTGGCAGTTGGCCTGCTCAATGAGGTATTCGACACTCAGGAAGCCATGCTGGCAGATGCCCTGCAAATGGCCACAGAAATCGCCGAAAAACCCCCGGTCGCGATCTGGGGCAGCAAACAAGCCATCCACTACGCCCGCGACCACAGCACCCACGACGCCCTGCAACAAATGGGCTGGTTGCAATCAGGTATCTGGCAAAGCAGTAATTTGATGGAGGCTTTCATGGCGAAGCAGCAAGGCAGGCCTACGGAGTATGCGGATCTGGCGCCGGTTAGTTCGTTTTCTGAGGCAGCTTATCATTTGAAGTGAGGGGGTAGTTTCATCAGAATTGACTCGTAAGCACGAAGTAAAGATATCCCAAAATGTTAGTATAAATTTTGCTCAATATTTACGTTGTTTTTAGGCACAGTGTTGGGCTGATGAAGCGTAGCCCAACCTACGATTAAATGCCGTGCAGGGTTGCTTTTGACGTTGGGGTTGCTTTTGACTTTTGCAGTTCCCATGTGTAGCCGCCATTTGTGCGGTACAGAAAATGGATTAAGAAGGACCGCTGTTTGAGCCGCAGGCGAGTTTCGGGCCTTCCCATTTTTTGTATTGCACAAATGGGAACCCCTTTAGGGGCGGCTACGCCTGGGTCGCCTTTCTTTGAATTCTTTCTTTGGCGACGCAAAGAAAGAATTTCGGCTGCCGGGCCGAAACCCGGCTTGTGTCCACGAAGGGCAATTGTTTTATTCAAAGTACGACATAAAAAAGCGATATGGTATGCCAAGAACGCCACTGGAGCGCCAGCCCGGTGGATTCCAGCTAAAGGCATGCTGGAATGACGTAGCGAGGATTGTCCGTAAATCAAAGTGCCGTTGGCTCGGGCGCATATCGTCGAGGCGATGAGCGAGCAGCAAACCCCTCACCCTACCCTGATCTCCCGTATCCCCTTCCCCAACCTCCGCCTCAACAAAGTCCGCAAAGTCACCCCATCCGCATACCCCACCAGCCCCGCAATCTGCTCCACGCTATGATTGGATGTCTTCAACAAATGCACCGCTTTTTCTATGCGCAAATCCTGCACGTAGGACACAGGCGTCTTGCCCAATACTTCATGAATACGCCGCGCCAGTGTACGCTTGCTGGTCGCCAGTGCAGCGGCTGCCTCATCCAGGTTAAAGCCCTGGTCAAGATGACCGCGCGCCCAGCGGTCGAAGCGTTCCACCATGGGATCAGCATGGGCCAGATGGTCAGAAATGATGTAGGCCGTTTGTGAAGGGCGGCTATCGACGACCAGATAACTGGCGACCAAATTTGCCAGTTCAGGATTGCTCTGGCGTATCAGCCACAGCATCATGTCCATATGGCTGAAGGCTGCACCTGCAGTCAGGAACTGGCCAGACTGGACTATCATGTGACTGGTGTCCAGGCGCACGCCTGGATAACGCTGGCGGAACAAGGGATTGAGCCACCAGGTAGTCGTCGCGTCCTGCTCGTCAAGCACACCACTTTCTGCCAACACAAAGGTGCCTATGCAGGCCGCAGCGATACGCACGCCATCATCTGCCCAGTCGCGCAGGGCCACACTCGCGTCTTTCACATCAGGGCGTGCCAGCGCCTGCATCAGGGTATCCGGCATTTTGTAACCCAGCGCAGGGACGATGACCAGATCTGGTGCAGGCACTTCATCTGCCCGCGCTACCGTCGCACTCATACCTTGTGCAGTTTGCACACGCCGCCGCGTGCCGACCAAAGATACTTTAAAGGGTGGCGCCGGGTTGGCCTGCAAAGACGATAATTCATTCGCCGTCGTCAGTGCATCAAGGACGATGGACAGGCCGGTATCGAAAACGCCATCAAGGGCGAGGATGCTGATGTTCATCGTAATGTCAAATGAGGTTGTGGCAGGATTCATACCAAAGATGTCAATCGCGCCAGTATCGATGAAGTGCGTTGATCTGTAAAGTCTCTCTTCATCGCAATCCTGCGATGCAAATATGGATACAAGCACAAGGAGAAAAATCATGATCAAGCACGCCCTGTTCGCCCGCTTTGAAGCCAAACCCGGCAAAGCTGCCGATGTCGCCGCCTTTCTGGAAATGGGTCTGGCCCTGGCCAATCAGGAAAGCACGACCCCCATCTGGTTTGCCCTGCAATTGTCTGACAATGTTTTCGGTGTCTTTGATGCGTTTGAGACGGAAGCTGGTCGCCAGGCACATCTGCAAGGGCCGATTGCACAAGCCTTGATGGCAAAGGCTGAAGAATTATTTACCAGCCCGCCCAGTATAGAAAAAATCGAAGTATTGGGATTGAAAAATCAGGCACTATAATCAATCAGCACCAGGTATGGCCAGGCAGGCCGCAGGTTTATTTTTATTCTTTGCTACCCTGTCCGGCTCCAGATGAGGAGAGAGAAATGAGCATACGCATAGTCCAGTTGGGAACTGCACGCGCTGCCAGTGAGGGCCTGCGCCCTACAGTGATCTGGGAAAATCCCAGTAGATGCCCACCACGTTCGGCGACATGAAAGAAAGTGCCAGGCAAGTCCAGCAGGCTGGCGATGGCAGCTATCGAGAATGATTGCAGCACCTCTCTTGCTATTGCTGGCCGTATGCCGGTAGTCGCATAGGTATCAAGAAAAACCTGGGTTGCCAGCACGGATAGACAAAGCGCATCATCTTGTGTGGCAGGCCGTATGTATACCGTAGGCGTCATGCTTTATTCTGTGACCTTGGTCACTGCCTCTATGTGATGACCATCCGGGTCAATCAAAAACGCAGCATAGTAATACTCGCCATAATCAGGGCGCAAACCCGGTGCGCCATTATCATTACCAGCGATGGCCAGTGCCGCCGCATGGAAAAGATCAACTGCCTTGCGCGTGCTGGCAGTAAACGCCAGGTGAAAACCCGGGCCCGGCGGGCTCGCGTCTGGCCTCAATTTAAGGCACAGGATATCTTCATCATCGTACAGGCCATAGCCTATTGCAGTGTCGTCTTCAAACACGCGGCGGTAACCGAGGGCAGCAAGGGCGGCATCGTAAAATGCGCCAGCCAACGCAAGATCGCGGACACCCAGAGAGATGTGATGCAGCATGGTATTTCCAGTGTCGATTTAATTGAGTGGACTATCGTGCGCTGATCAGCATATCGCCTTCCAGCCTTGCAGCACCTGCCCTGACCAGTTCATCAGCCATTTGCGGTATCAGCGCATGCGGCTCTATACCCAGCAGGCTGGCAGAAGAAGTGATGGTACGTGTGCCGCCGAGTTGTGTGATGGCGGTAGCGAGACTCATTTGCTGTGACTCCAGCAAGATAAAAGCCAGCATGACCTTGACTGCATTGCGGGCGTTGCGGCGCGGGTCGGTACGCAAATAGTCGAGCCGTGATTCTGCCCTTTGCAAGGCTGCCGTCACATCGTCAAAAGCCCGGCCATGGCCGGGGATGACGATGCGTGGATTGAGTTCACGTATGACTTGCAATATCGCCGCCTGTTCGGCAAAACCGGATTCACCTTCAAGCTCAGGGAAGATCACGCCAAAGCCGTTTTCCCACAGGGCGTCGGCAGAAATCAGTATGCCTTCCTGTGCGCAGTACAGGATCATGGAATGCGGATCATGTCCAGGCGCAGCCATGACCTGCCAGCCCATGCCGCCTAGTTGCAATTCATCGCCATGCTGTATTGCTGCATCAAAACTGAAGCGCTCGCAGCGCTGGCCCGTCGCAACATAAGTCAGTGCCGCTTCATCCCAGGCAGCCACTGCAGGCGTATCAGCAACCGGAATCAGGGTGCGGCAGCCGTAGTGACGTTGCAGGCGGGCATTGCCACCGCAGTGGTCGGAATGCAGATGGGTATTGACCAGCAAATCGAGCTTACGGCCATTCAGGGCATGTTGTATCAGCGCCATGGTCTGTGCAGCATGGCTGAAGTAGCCACTATCAACCAGAGCGGTCTGCTGCTCATCAATGAACAGGATATTATTCGAAGACAACCAGCCCCGTTCAAATACTTGCATGCAGTCAGGCAGTCGCATCATGTTTTACCTGCTATCTTGCGCTGCTGGCCATAAGGCATGCTTTGCGCGGCTGCCAGTTCTGCCGATGCGAAGAAGGCATCGCCTTGCAGATAAGCCTGCAACATGTCTGTACTATCGAGCCCCCAGAAACAGCGGCCATCAACGACGGCGGTCGGTACGCCAAATACGCGGGTAGCGATGGCCAGTTCACCATTGCGTTTTAATGCCTCCTTGACGGCAGTATCATCGAGCATGGCTGGCGTCACTTGCAATTCATCCAGCAGGGCTTGCCAGTGTTCTGGCTGCGCCGGTATATGACCATCGCGCCAGACAAAGCGAAATAGCCGGTGTACCACGGCTTGCGTACTGCCCAGAGCCAGGCACAGACGTAACAAAGGCAGGGGATTAAAGGGATGCTCAGGCAGCATGCGCAAAGGGATACCATGCTTGTGTGCCAGCCAGGTACAGTGCTCAAAGGTCCACTGGCGTTTGGGTGCGATTTCTGCCGGGCCCTTGTTATCCCAGTGATTGAGCAGACCAGCAAATAAAACCGGGCGGTAATTGATCTGCGACACGCCTTGCAATTGATGCAGCATTTCACTCTGCAAATAAGCGAAAGGAGAAATAAAATCGAAATACCAGTCCAGTTGTTTCACTCATTATCCTTTCGTGAGGGCATGTGCGCGCCTTAAGCACTACTCAAGGCAGCATTCTTTGCTGCACCAGATCCCAGATTTCCAGCTTCTTGTGATTGTCTGCCTTGCTCCAGCAAATGATTTCATCGATGTTGCGATAGCAGCCTGTGCACAAGCCTGTCTTCTCATCCATGCGGCAGATATTCACGCAGGGTGAAGGCACGGTCGCACCAGGCTTCATGACAAACTGGGCCGGGTCAAATTCATACAGGATATTCATGCGCGCAAAGCCACATCAGCGACAGGTGCACCTGTCATGTTTTTCAATTGCTCAGGCGTCAGTCTGAAGACTGCATGTGGATGACCGGCAGCCGCCCACACATGCGGGTATTGCAGCAAGTCTTCATCGATGAGCATGACGGTTTTTTCTACGTGGCCGATAGGGCAGACGCCGCCTATGGCATAACCGATTTTTTCCTTGACGAAGCGTGCATCAGCCTTGCCCAGCGGGCCAACGATGGCCGCAACCTTGTGTTCATCGACGCGGTTGATGCCGCTGGCAACGACCATGACGGCAACGTCATCGGCCAGACGGCGGAAGACGATGGATTTGGCGATTTCGGCAACCTGACAACCCAGGCCTGCTGCGGCCTCGGCAGAAGTCTTGCCGGTTTCCGGCAACATGACCACAGTCTGGTCATGCCCGAGGCTGTGCAGTAATTGGGCAACGCGCTGGGCGGTTTCGGGCAATACAGAGTTTGGTGACATGGCAAACAAAAATTTGTGACAAAAACTGTTTATATCACAAGCAATCAATGCATGCTCGAAGAGGCACTTAGTCGATGTTTCAAAACTAAAAAACCAGGCGCCGCTAACGAAGATACTACGTTTGGAGCGGCAAAATTGAGAGATAACATGAGGGACACTTGCAACCGAGTATCAATGCACTAAGGCACTAGCCGTGCCATGCTGCCAACAATTCCCTGTGTTGTTCATGCACTTCAAAATATTTCATGCCAGCGCGATATTCGTTCCCACTAAGTATGGAGTAAATACAAGTTGCCTTGCAAACGACCTGTGTACGACGTGACGCATCGCCAGGGCTCGGTACCTCCATCATCATCTGGTAAGTTGTCTTTTCTTTGAGAGCGACACTGCATTGTAGTTGAATGCCAGTTCCAGAAAAGTTGATGATCTTGGCAGGAACAATTTTGCCAGGCATTACCTGAATTGCTCCGCGCCAGGTAACGTTGGTGCGCACTGATGCTCGGGACTCACTCATACTGAAAAATACATGTAGAACTAACTTAAAATAGAGGAAATAATGCGATACGGAAACTGTATTGTACAGTCTTCTCCCTTTATGAGCAGAACCAAGATGCCTTAATTAACATTGTTTGCAAGCCAGTCAATCACTCCGCATGCTGCAACTCTTGCAGTTGCAAAGCAGGCGGTCAGCAAGTAACCACCAGTGGGCGCTTCCCAGTCCAGCATTTCACCAGCAAAAAACAGGCCGGGATACTGTCGCGCCATGAGATTTTCATCGAGGGCTTCAAAGCGCAGGCCACCGGCGCTGCTGATCGCTTCATCGATGGGGCGGGTAGCCTTGAGCACAACTGGCAAGGCCTTGATGGCCTGTGCCAATAACTGTGGCTGGCTGAACTCTGTTTTATCCAGGCATTCATGCAGCAAGGACATTTTTAATGCATCAAGACCCAGACGGCTTTTCAAATGACTGGAAAGCGAACGTGAACCGCGCGGATGCTCAAGCTCTGTCAGCACTTTTTCCAGCGGCGTGTCTGGCAATAAATCCAGCTCCAGCACTGCCTTGCTCTGGCTATGCAATTGCTGACGCAGCGCAGCAGAGAGCGCATAAATCAGGCTGCCTTCTACGCCTGTAGAGGTGATGACAAACTGCCCCTTGCGCATGGGCTGAGTACTGTGTTTTACCCTGGCTGCCACTGTAAGCAAAGGCTGCCCGGCGAACTTGTCCTTGAAAAATGTGCTCCAGTCCAGATCAAAGCCACAGTTGGCGGGCTGCAAATCTGCGACATCCATACCACGCTGCCTGAGCAGGCTTACCCAGGCACCGTCCGATCCCAGCCTGGCCCAGCTGCCACCACCAAGTGCAAATACCTGTGCCCTGGCAGGCAGGCAGGTTTCCCCATCCGGAGTGGCAAAGCGTAACTGGCCTTGCTCATCCCAGCCCAGCCAGCGATGCCGCATGTGAAAGCGGACACCTTGCTGGCGTAGCCGGTGCAGCCAGGCACGCAACAGGGGGGCGGCCTTCATATCAACCGGGAACACCCGGCCAGAACTGCCTACATAGGTTTCAATTCCCAGGTCCTTGACCCAGGCACGCAAGGCTGTTGCATCAAACTGACTGATCATGGGGGTAAGCTGGGTTTCACGCTCGGCATACCGTGTCATGAAAGAGACAGAATTTTCAGAATGTGTGAGGTTCATGCCCCCTTTGCCTGCCATTAAAAACTTGCGTCCTGCCGAAGGCATGGCATCATAGACATCGACAGCGATGCCCCGCAGGGCCAGGGTTTCGGCAGCCATCAGGCCTGCTGGCCCGGCACCGATAACGGCAACGCTGCTGGCTTGTGGAGGATGATAATTACTCGCTTTTGTTTGCATAAGTTTGCGTCATAATATGGTTTTGCAGGTACTGCTTCCCGGCACCAGTCCCTGCAAGCAAAGCTGATGTGTATCTGCCTGAATTCACCAGAAGTTACAACCAGGTACCCCTATGGTCAATCTGGATCGTGCTACGCTAGATTTAGTGGTTGCTTGTATCAGCGTGATTTCCATGCTGGTCATGCTGGCGGTTTGGCATATCAACCGCGACATACCCGGCACCGGTGTCTGGGCGGCAGCGGCATCGATGGTCGCACCGGCTTTTTTACTGATACGCCTGATCCCCATCATCGACATCCCCATGTCTTTGATCGTTGCTTTCAATAATTCCCTGACCCTGACCACCACCTTGCTGATGCTGGAAGGCACCCTGCGTTTTCGCGGCTATCCATCCCAGGTACGCTGGCGCTGGGGCCTGGTACTGATCCCGGCGTTCATCCTGCTGGCTTTCCTCAACCGGGACGATATGATACGCCGTTATCTGTTCCATGACGTTATTGCTGCCAGTCTGATGCTGGGTACGGCTTTTATCCTGATCTGGAAAACCCGTGACCTCGACTTGCTGGCTGCCTGCATAGGTGCAATTTCCCTGAGCATCATGGCGATAGGTTTTATCATGCGCTGGCATCTGGCTTTCATTTCCAACAACAATGCTGAACTGGCCAAACATCCCTTATTGAATTTTATTTATCTTATCGTGGTGCTGTGCCTGCTGGGCTGGACTTATGGCGTCAGCGTCTGCTGCAACCTGCGGGCCCAGAAAAGCATACTGGAAATGGCCAGGGAAGATGTACTCACCGGTTTGCCTAACCGCCGTCATGTCGATGAAATGCTGGACAAGGCGATTGCCCAGAGCGGGCGCAACCAGCAAGGCTTTGGCTTTATCCTGATAGACCTGAACCATTTCAAGTCGGTCAATGACCGCTTTGGCCATCAGGCCGGTGACCTGCTGCTCAAGGAAGTGGCCAAACGCCTCAAAAGCTTTTGCCGCCACGCCGATTTTGTCGGCCGCATAGGCGGCGATGAATTCGTCGCCCTGACCTTTGGTGTCAACCAGGAATCCCAACTGGACAGCACCCTGCTGCGCCTGAAAAAAATACTCGAAGGTCCCTGCACCATACAGGGAAACACCATAGAGATCGAAGCCGCCCTCGGCAGCGCCCTGTTCCCCACCGACGGCCGCAGCGCCGACAAACTCATGCAAACCGCCGACCAACGCATGTACATCGACAAATCAGTCCCAGAGAACATCCTGGCAGCAGTAACCCAAAGAGCATAGAAAAAACAAAAGCCGGAAATCCGGCTTAAACACTTAGCAGTCTTTAAATAGGTCTGAGTAAGCGTAGCGAGCGGCCTTAGTTTGAGTTAAGAAGCGCAATCGTACTTTAGTACGGTGACGAATTTACCAACCCGCAGGCTAAAAATAAGGCCGCGCAGTAGCTTAATCAGGCCTATTTTGACCAGAACTTTTGATAGTGAGTCCGGAAGTCATTTGCCGGCTCAAACATATTCTTTTGTCCGCCGTCATACGCAATATTCTGCGCCGTCACCAGATGCAGGGCGCTTACATAGTTACTATGCTCGGCATTCGAGAAAGCACGGTTCAGTTCATCGACGATTTGCCAGGCATGCATGCTTAAGGGTTCAGGCACGGTTGCAGTCTGCAGGCTGTTGGCACGTATGCGCTTGTAGGCAGTTGGCGAGCCATCACCAGCAGCGACAGCAACCAGTTTATTGCTGGCAACCAAGCTGGCTGTTGTTGGCACTTCCAGCAGATCAAAATAGAAATCATTGACGCCGATGACGTGGGTCCACTTCGCGCCAAAGCGTTTGACCAGGCTTTCGACGACACCCTTCATCTTGATATGAGACTCTGCCAGAGGCACGTCTTCGAGGCTGAGTAATTTGCAACCCTCGCATTGGCGTATGGTTTCTACGATGGCCGTGGACTTGGCCAGCAGGAAAGGATTGCTTGAGTCGGTGAAGACCACGATGCCAGCCTTGTTATTCGAATCGACCACCGTATACAGGGCAGCCAATTGTCCAACCTCTTTGGGATTGGTGGCGATATTGGTGAACAGGCCGTCAGTCGGGCCGCTTTTGACCGAGGCATGCCAGCCAACCACGGGGATCTTGGCCTTGACTGCCGCTGCCATACCCTTGCTCTGGCTGGTGACATCGACCCCTGCCAGGATGATGCCATCGGCTTTCATGTCCAGCGCCTGGCTGATGATGGATGCGCCCTGGTTGCAACGGCCACGACAGTTAATAGGCAAGACTTCCCAACCTGCGGCGGTGCTGGCTTCGCGCACGCCGTTAAATACACTGCTGACGCCCGCATCACCCAGGTCTGCTGCGATGAAAACGATTTTCTTTTTCTTATGTAATGCAGGACCATCATCTGGGCCTTCCCAGCGGTTTTTCAAAGACGCGGCCCTGGCCACTTTGGCATTGGCACGGCTTAGAAACTGCATGGGATTTTCTTGCGCGGCAGCAGCACTGATAAAGCTGAACACAACAAATAACGCGGTAAGGCACTTACTTTTGGTAGCAGTCATGATTCTTGGCAGGTCAGGTTGGTCAGAAACATCTGCATGCACACACAACGCACACACAAATTTTAATTTTTTCGATTGAAACAAATACTTACAACTGCGCAATGATTATTGCAGAAAAAAGCGCCAAATAAATAGAGTTTCAGTACCAGGGACTCAGCGTCGAATATTAAGCATAAAAATGAATGATATAAAGAATAAAATTTTCCCCAAGTAAAAATTTCCTGTAGAAAATTTCATTCTTTTTAACAACACCTACTAAGACGAACCAATTAACAACAGTTCAAGCTGCACCAATTTGGGTTTATCCTGTATTAAAACACCTGATTATCATGTGATTGTCATGCGATAAGCTGCTTACTCCCAATGCACATCTGCAGAACCATGGCGCTCTACATTGCGTTTCGCCGGGTTGCCAGACACATGCACATCGCCACTGCCAGTGACTTTGAGCTTGATTTCCTGACTGGCAAATACCTTGCTGCTGGATGAGCCCATGGAATTCAGGTTGACCACGGCACTCTTGAGTGTAGATGCTTTCAAATCGCCGGAACCCGACAATCTGGCAGTGAAGCTTTTGACCTGGCCTTTGAGGATGCTGTCACCAGAGCCGTTGGAAGTGAGCTCCAGCAACTCACTATTACCCAGGCCCAGGTTCAGGTCGCCGCTGCCATTCAGACTGGCAAATACTTGCTGGTAGTCGCCATCAAGATTGATATTGCCTGAGCCTTGCAGGCTTACTTCGAGTTTATTGCCCTTGAATCCTTTGATGACGGCGTCACCGCTACCAGAAGTCTGCAGTTTTTCCAGGCCGGGCAAACTCAGTTCTATCCTGGTTTGCTCAGTCTTGCCGACGGAGATATAGATACCACGGGTACCGACAAACAAGGTATTGCCCTCCAGCCTGGTGGTCACCCGCGACACCAGCTTGGCATCGCCCTTGACCAGCAACTCTGGCGTTGCCGCCTGTTTCAGTGCCAGGTCTATAGGGCCGCTGAGCACGATATTGACAATGGATGCCGTCACGGGACGGACTTCACTGGCCGCCGAACCGCTACTGACGACATTGCTGGCATGCGCCCTCATGAAAACCACGGTTGACGCGGTCAACACTACGGCCAGGCCCAACATGCCTATGCCTGTGCGTATGATATTTTTCATTTTTTCCTCCTGAAGCTAAATGAAACTACAAAACCAAGTAAAACTAAAAATCGAAAACTGCGAACTCATCAGGCTGCATGAGCCAGCTGTAATTGCGACAGGTTCCAGCGCAAATAATGCTTGAAGCCGATGAAAGTGTATTTGGTCATGAACATGCTCAACATCATCAGGGCAATCGAAGCCAGCAGCAAACCCAGGCCTGAGAATAACTTGGTGCCGGAAAAGTGATTACCAAGCTCTATATGCAGTTTTTCTGTCTGGCTTTCTGTGCTGACAGTCCGGGTAACCGCAGTTGCCGAGGCGGCTGAGGCCGTTGCTGAAGTAACTGAAGCAGCTGATGTAGCCGAAGCCGCAGATGCCGTTACCGGTGCGGCGGATACCGAAGCTGCCGCCTGGCCATGTTCATCCTGTTTTTCACCATCAATGAGGATACCTGTTTCTGTCACATCCACCCTGACATTGTGATTGCGGATACGATGACTATCGTTATGATTATGTACATGGTGCCTGCCAACGGGGATATCAAAGCTGAACTGCTCAACACCAGAGATGCTGGCTGCAGTAATGCCTATGCCAGCCACATACATCACCATGGCCACTATATAGGCTGAGCACAGCAGGCTGAAGTAGGCCACTGCCGGGATCAGCATGAACAGGTTGAAAATCATCAGGCCTATCAGTGCGATCAGCAAACCTGCCACATTGCCTATGCTGAAATTCGTTTTTAATGCCTGATAACGTGTGCTGGCTTTCTTTTGTGCCGCCAGCAGTTCAGGCTTGGGCAAACCCGTAGCGATTTCTTCTTCAGACTTGCCAGCCACCATGGCATCAATGAACTTGCGCTCATATTCCCACATGGTGTCTTCAATGACGTTTGCGGGCAAGCCATCCAGGGCTTCGCGCAGTGCATTCATATATGCAGTCTTGTTCATGGCCATCTCCCGTTTTTGATTTGGTATGATCAGAATAAGCAAAGCCAGGAAAGCTAGCCACAGACTTGCGACAGTGCGCAAATTTCTGGGGATAAACTGCGAAACTTGGGGATAGTCAGCAGCCGTATGCTGCACCAGGAAACGAGGATGATAGTAGTTTGCCATGACATCTGCGTGTCAGGCTGAATGTCAGGCTGATAGCGGCTAGAGAACAGCTGGCTGGATTTGCGCAATATGCCGGTCCAGCCATTCCTGCAAATGACTGCTGTCTTCACCCAGCAAATGCAGGCCCAGCCGGCTACGGCGCCAGAGTATGTCATCGACGGTGCGTGCCCATTCATGCCTGACCAGATAAGCCGCTTCTGCTACGTAGAGACCCGGCACCAGCATCTCGCCCATGTCAGCCAGTGAGTATTTATCTTTAAGCAAGACGTGTATGCGGCTGCCGTAGGCGTGGGCATAGCGTTCTGCCAGGTGCGGTGGCAGCCAGGCATATTGTTGCTGGCATTGTTGTATGAATAAGTGAAATTCACTGACGGCGCGGTTTTCTGGCACTTCGCCATAAATATCACCGCCTGGCAGGCAGGCATGTTCTGTCCAGGCAGAGTTGGCATTATTCAGCAAGGGTGCCAGCATGGACAAGGCCTCTTCGGCCAGTTTGCGGTAAGTGGTGATTTTGCCACCAAATACGTTCAGCACCGGTGCACCGGCAGTATCAAGTTCCAGCCGGTAATCGCGGGTCAGGGCGGCGGCTTTTTCCTTGCCTGTTCCCACGGTTTCTTCCACCAGCGGGCGTACACCTGAATATGACCACAACACATCGGCAGGGCCGATGGCCTGAGTAAAGTAATGACTGGCCAGCTCACACAGATAGGCGACTTCTGCTTCACTGATCGCTACTTCGTCAAGCGAACCCTGGTAATCCAGGTCGGTCGTGCCGATCAGGGTAAAGTCCTGCTCATAAGGTATGGCAAATACGATACGGCCATCAGGATGCTGGAAGATATACGCATAAGGGTGATGAAACAGGCGCTGCACGACGATATGGCTACCCTTGATGAGACGCAAATGCTGGACTGCGCCCTGATGCAGGACCTGCTGCAAGGTGTTGATGGCCCAGGGGCCGCTGGCATTCACGAGGCTGCGGCTTTGCACCATCATCATGCTGCCATCAGCCTTTTGTAATTGCACCAGCCAGTGTTCCGCCTGCCGCCTGGCCGACACGCAGCGGGTGCGCGTCATGATGCTGGCCCCTTTTTCTGCCGCCTGAATGGCGTTCAGCACAACCAGACGGGCATCATTGACCCAGCCATCAGAATAGGCAAAACCACGGCGAAAGTCTGCCAGCAGAGGTTGCCCAGCTATATGTTTCTGTAAATTGATGGATTCTGCACCGGGCAGCAATTCACGTTTCGCCAGGTGGTCGTACAGGAACAAGCCCGCCCGTATCATCCAGGCCGGGCGCTGCCCTTTGTCGTGTGGCATGACAAAGCGTAAAGGGCTGATGATATGCGGAGCAGAACGCATGAGCACTTCACGTTCCTGCAAGGCCTTGCGCACCAGGCCAAATTCATAATATTCAAGATAACGCAATCCACCATGAATGAGCTTGGTCGACGCTGATGAAGTATGCGAGGCCAGATCATCTTTTTCGCATAACAGCACACTCAGGCCACGCCCTGCTGCATCGCGGGCGATGCCAGCGCCATTGATACCGCCACCGATGACGAGTACAT
Organism: Undibacterium sp. KW1; assembly: GCF_009937955.1. Classification (NCBI taxonomy): domain Bacteria; kingdom Pseudomonadati; phylum Pseudomonadota; class Betaproteobacteria; order Burkholderiales; family Oxalobacteraceae; genus Undibacterium; species Undibacterium sp. KW1. Next base: position 5,913,409 of record NZ_AP018439.1, read on the forward strand.
CGACCTCAGGGATGGCGGGCATGCTTTTCATTTCTTGACCAGATGATTCGGTAACCAGCCTATGCCATGCGCATGCAGGCTCTGGATATACAGGCGGTCTTCGGTCTCGGTGACGCCTGTGGTCTCTGGATAATGCCCGGTCGGGTCTTGCAAGTCAGCGACGATTTTGCCAGCCTCATTGAATGCCAGCACATGACCATAAGCTGGTGGCACTGGCCACAATACGCGTGGCAGACGCAGGGTAATGCTGCGCAGCCAGGGTTTCTCTGCCATATTATCAATCGCCGCACCGCGTGGCTTGGCCAGACCCAGCCAGATACGGCCATCACGGCCACGCATGAGATTGTCGGGGTAGCCGGGCAAATCACGCAGCAGGATAGTGGCCAGTTTTTTATCCGGCTTGTTTTTGATATGCAGGGAGTTGGCAGTGATCGCTATTTTCCAGATACGGTATTCACCGGTTTCAGCAACGATGAGACTTTGTTCATCAGCACTGAGTGCCAGACCATTGGCAAAGCACAGCCCATCGGCAATCAGGCGCGTCTGTTTCGTGGCGGGGTCATATTCCAACACCCGCCCGGTCGCTGAATGTTCGAGGATGTCGAGTACGCTGGCATGGAAGGTGCCGCCAGATTCCTTGGCACCAAAGCGCTGGCTGGCATCCGTGAAATAAATCTTGCCGGATTTGGCAACGACAACGGCATCGGCATACAGGATGGGGCTGTCGCCTATCTTGTCAGTGAGGACAGTGATTTGCTTGTCTGGTGAAATCGAGAGTATGCCGCGAAAGGCATCTGCCGCAATCATATTGCCTGCAGCATCAAACATAAAGCCCAGCACCCTGCCCTCAGTATTGACCCAGACTTCACGCTGGCTGCCATCTGACTGCATGCGCAAGATCGCACCGGAGGTGACGGCGGCATATAGTTTGCCGTCCGGGCCCATGGCGATATGCTCGGGACCGGTTTCTTCGCCTATATCTATGGTTTTTAGCGCCGCCAGTTTTTCATTACGTGCATGCGGTGGTGAATAACCGGCAAACGGAGTAGCCTGCCAGGCAACCGGGTTGATAGGCACAGGTGCCAGCAAGAGATAGGCTGCCAGGATCGCTATCAGGGCTATGACCAGCAATAACAGGCGTATGATCCATTTTTTCAACACTCATCTCCTCGCATTTCCAGACCGTGCAAACAGGTTTCCCGCAGGGAAATTCAGGCAAGCCTGTATTTTGCACTGTCTGAATATAATTTTGATATTTATTTTAAGGGATGTTGCGAGAAGACAAACAGCGTCAGTGCAAGTCTGTCAACCGTGACAACGCACGGCATCATAGGTACGCAACCAGGTCATCTGCAAAATCCGCGCATCATTGCTGGCCCGGTGGCGCGAAATATTCAAGTCTTCCTGTACCTGGTCCTTGGTGGCATGCCACAGGCTTTCCTGCTGTGGACTGATGATTTCGCGCAAATCGGCCAGGCGAAAATTCGGCACCCTGTCGGCAGCATCATATAAGAGCGCCATCCAGACATAATCCTGGGTCCAGCCATCGGTATATACCGTCATGCCAGCCAGTTCGGTATTCAGTTGCTCGGTCACCAGACTGGCTGACTTGCCTCTCTCCACGAGGATTTCGCGCGGAATGCGGTGTATGCGGGCTGCATGGATGTCCCAGTGCTGCCAGTCAGACTCAGGCCTGATGAGGGTACACCAGCCTTCGCCATGGCGGCGCGAGTAACCTACCTCGATAGGGTAGCTACCTTTGCCAAAGCCTGAGGCTTCAAAGTCAATCACGATGGGCACGGTCATCATTGCAGATGCTCCATAGTCTGGGCTAAAACGGGCAAGGGACGATTGCTGCCGGGCTGACATCTCTCCCGTCACTCCGGTCTGGGACAGAAGTACGGTTTCATTTTTCTACGAATACCAGCGCCATGCAAGTTTTTGCACAAGATTTTGGCAGTTTGTCCGGCTATTTAAAGATATTTCATGAATATGTCGCAATTTATAACCTGTCTTTATCAATACGCCTCCAATATCCGAGAACAATTCCGCCAGCCGCCTGTCCAACAGCTGACTTCAGCCGCGAATGTGCTGAGACGCTGCCAAATTACCAAAATACTGGTAAGCTCAGCGCCTTGTTTTGCTACCCGATTTTTGCTACCTGATTAAAGGAACCCATGCGCTTCTTACGCTTATTATTTGTCACCCTGGGCTTTGTCTCTGCGACAGCGCTCGCCTCTCCAGCCGCCCCAAAAGAAGGTAGCGATTTCATTACCCTGAAAAACCCGCAAGCCACCCAGGCCACGGGCAAGAAAATTGAAATCATAGAATTTTTCATGTATCACTGCCCGGCCTGTAATGCGCTGGAACCAACCATCAATGCGTGGGTAAAAAAGCAGGGCGACAATATCGTTTTCCGCCGTATCCATTTGCCGCTGACTGGTGCCAAAGACCCGGAAGCACATCTGTTCCTGACACTGGAAGCCATGAACCTGGAAGCCAGCCTGCATGCCAAGGTATTGGCTAGCTGGCATGTGGAAAGAAACCGTTTGTCCAGCGACGATGACAATATTGCATGGGCTGTCAAGAATGGCATAGACAAGGCCAAGTTCGTGAGTTTTTATAATTCTTTCTCTGTCCTTGGCAAACTGCAAAGCCTGGGCAAGCTGGTTTCCAGCTACCAAGTCGATAGCACGCCGACCTTTGTAGTCGACGGCCGTTTCCTGACCAATCCTTCAATGGTAGGTGGCGCGAATAGCAATATTTCACGCGACCAGCTGGGCGCAGCGACCATGCAGGTACTCGAAGGCCTGATGGCGAAAAGCAAGAAATAAACCGCTACACCAAAACAAAAAAGCTCAGGACTAAAAATCCTGAGCTTTTTTGTTTTTTTGTTCTGGCTTTATTTATCCACGACAGTCTTGCCTATAGGCGCGATGGCAATTGCTGCCAGCTTCAGGTGTTGTATGCCAAACGGTATGCCTATGATGGTGACAAAGCAAAACAGGGCAGACATCAGATGGGCCAGGGCCAGCCAGATACCGCCAAAGATGAACCAGATGATATTGCCTATCATGCCCAGTGCCCCGGTACCTATATCCTCCTGCCCGCTGACATCCACACGGTTGACGACTTCTTTACCAAAAGGCATGAAGCTCAATTGCCCGATAACAAAGCAAGCTTTACCCCAGGGTATGCCGATGATGCTGATAAACGCAATCAGGCCTGCAAACCACCATGCCAGGCCAGTAACAAAGCCACCCAGTATCAACCACAAAATATTGCCTAATAAACTCATCGCTCGTTACTCCCTATTTTTTATCATTTGTTAGTCGTCAACATGTATCACTCATAGCGCAGGCAATCAACGGGTAATAGACGTGAAGCGCGCCGTGCCGGATAGAATCCAAAGAAGATGCCAACAAAGCTGGCAAAGCCGCAGGCCACCACCATCGCTTGCAAACCGATGACGACTTCGAGCTTGCCGGTAGAAGTAATCGCCGCCGCCCCCGCCATCGCCAGCAAAATGCCTATGATGCCGCCAACCAGGCAAATCACTACGGCCTCGGTCAGGAACTGCAACAACACATCACGCGGCTTGGCACCTATCGCCATGCGTATGCCTATTTCGCGGGTACGTTCAGTGACTGACACCAGCATGATATTCATGATGCCTATGCCGCCCACGATGAGTGAGATAGCACCAATGGCACCCAGCATCGCAGCCAGGCCAGCACTGATCTTGGCGCCGGTCTCGGCTATCGAAGCCAGGTTATCGATGCGGAAATCATCTTCCTGCCCGGCCTTGATATGGTGACGGTCACGCAACATATCTTTGATGTCTTCTTCAGCCTCCTTCAACTGCTTGTCGCTCTTGCCCTGCACCACGACATAATGCACATTGCGCGGGAAAGGGCTGCGCATCAGGGTCGCGCGGGCAGAGGTAATCGGGATCAGCACCATCTCACCGAGGTCACCACCATCAAACATGCGGCCCTCCCCCTGCAAGACGCCAACCACCTGAAAGGGCACATTGTCTATGCGTACGAACTGGCCTATGGGGTTGTCCTTGTAAAAGAACTGGTCTGCCAGCTTCTTGCCTATGATGACCATGCGTGCCGCACCACGGATGTCGGAATCGCTGAATTCATTACCCTGATCGACTTTCCAGTTACGCACCTTGAACATTTCTGGCGTGACGCCGAGCACGGCATTATTGGAATTGTCATTCCCCACCGTCAGCTGGAAAAAACCCTGCAAGGCAGGCGCAGCGCCATTCAGGCTGCTTAAATCATTCAGGGCCAATGCATCTTCTACCGACAATGAAGGCGCAGTACCAGTACGCGCGCGCACGCCCTGGGTACGGTTGGCACCAGGCGAGATAATCATCAGATTGCTGCCCAATACTTCCAGCTCCTTGGCAATGAATTTTTTCGCGCTTTCACCAACGGCCAGCATCATGACGACCGAGGTAATGCCGATGATAATGCCCAGCATGGTCAAGGCCGTGCGCAAGCGGTTGGCATTCATGGAACGGAATGCCTCTATAAAAACCTGGAGGAAATTCATTTGCCACCTCCCTGTGCTTCAGAGTATTCGGCATGCGAGGCTGCCAGTTGGCGCAAGCCTTCTGCTGCCGGACCATCGTATAAAACATGACCATCCTTGAGGCGTACCAGACGTTTGCTATAGGCCGCAATATCCGGCTCATGCGTGACCAGCAAAATGGTAATGCCACGGTCTGCATTCAATTGCTGTAGCGAACGCATGATGTCTTCACTGGTCTGGGTATCCAGATTACCGGTAGGTTCATCTGCCAGTATCAGTGGTGGATCAGCCACAAGGGCGCGGGCAATCGCCACACGTTGCTGCTGGCCGCCAGACAATTGATTCGGCAGGCGTTTGGCATACTCCTTGAGCCCCACTCTTTCGAGTTCCACCAGCGCTTTCTTGTGTGCCTTGTCGCGCCCGACTCCAGCATAGATCAAAGGCAGGGCGACATTTTCTGCCACGCTCATGCGCTTGATGAGGTTGAAACTCTGGAATACAAAACCGATAGTGCGGTTGCGTATGGTTGCCAGTTCAGCACGCGACAGGCTCAGGGTATCAACCCCATTGAGCAGATAAGAACCGCTACTGGCCTGGTCGAGACAACCAAGTATATTCATCAGCGTGGATTTGCCGGAGCCGGACTGGCCCATGACGGCCAGAAAGTCGCCGCGCGGCACCTGCACATCTATGCCATGCAAGACCTTGGTTTCTACGCCGCCAGAGAAATAACTCTTGGTCACCTGGCGTATCGCTATCAGGGTATCGCTCATCAGCGTGCCCCGGCTTTATCCAGTGCGCGGGTAATGACTTTGTCACCAGGTTTCAAATCACCGGAAATGACTTCGGTATATTTGAAATTCGACAAGCCGATTTTGACATCGACGGTCTTGGCCTGGTTCTTGTCATCGAGTTTGTAGAGTTTGAAGGTGCGGGTCAGGTCCTTTTTGGTACGGAAGGCTACGTCATCATCAACCTCAGGCGCTGGCAAATTGGCACTGGCGGCAGTTGAGGCAGTAGCTGATCCACCGGCATTTTTTTCCTTTTCCTTGAGTGCCTTGGCTTCCTTGGCCTGTTCTTCTTCGCTAGGTTTATAACGTAGCGCTGCGGTAGGGATACGCACGACGTTTTCACGGCTGCCAACGACCAGGCGTACTTGCGCTGTCATGCCGGGTTTCAGCAATTCATCCTTGTTATCGACATCCAGCACCACGTTATAGGTCACCACATTCTGCTGCACATTCGCCGCGAGGCGGAACTGGCGCAGCTTGGCTTCAAATTCACGGTCAGGGTAGGCATCGACGACAAAACGCGCTGGCAGACCATCCTTGAGCAAGCCGACATCGGCTTCCGATACGCTGGTATCGATCTGCATTTTGGTCAGGTCACGCGCTATCTGGAACAGGTTAGGCGTCTGGAAAGAGGCTGCCACAGTCTGCCCCATATCGATGGTACGCTTGATGATGACGCCATCTATAGGCGAACGTATGACGCTGTTGTTGAGGTCAGCCTTGACACGGTCAAGCTGGGCACGTGCCAGTTTGATATTGGCATCTGCCACTTCGACTTCGCGTTTGGCCTGGTCCATGGCGGTACCAGAGATGTAGTTTTGTGTGACCAGCTTCTGGTTACGTTCCAGCGTGGCTTGGGCCAGGCGTTTTGATGCCTCGGCAGATGCCAGACTCGCTTCACTCTGCTTGATCTGGGCATTGAAGATGGTGGGGTCGAGTTTCAGCAAGACCTGACCTTGCTTGACGCGGTCATTGAAGTCGGCCTTCAGTTCCACCACCGTACCTGACACCTGGGAACCGACATTGATCAACGCCACCGGATTGAGCGTGCCACTGGCCGTCACGGTCTGGGTGATATTGCCTTTGTCCACCACGGCGGTTTTGTATTTGGGTTCTTCTTCCTTGGCTTTGTTGTTTTCTTTCTGATAATAGCTGGCGGCTGCACCAGCGACGAGTAAAACAGCAATGGCTACAAAAACGCGTTTCTTCGTGAACACAGGCATGGTAAGAGATTTCCCAGGTTGTTAGGTACGCAGCAATGAAGCAAAAAGGAGCCAGAAAGAAGCTAAAAACAGACCAATAATAAACTGATGATAATAGACTGATGATTACAGATTTCGTTCAATACGGCTAAACCAGGCGACACCCAGGGCCAGTGTGGCAACGGCAAGGGGGGCAAATACCCAGATGCCAAATTGCATGCCGACAAAGACGCAGGCGGCCCAGGAAAAACTGGTGGCAGCCTCGAGCAGATTAGCCATCAATTGCGTCTGCCCGCGCTTGTTGAACTGGGCGCGGCTGGCTGGCTTGGATTGCCACAGGTGGATCAGCGCCGAACTCAGCATTGCTGCCAGGGTACAGGCGATGACGGCCAGGCCCAGCAAAAATTGTTGCAACAGCAGCCACAACAGCGCAGGCAAAATCAGCATCAATACAGGCAGGACTGCCGCCAGCAGTTTGCTGCTAAGGATGAAACTGCCTTTGACTGGCGCTGCCTGCAACAGGTCAGGCGCATCTTCCGCAGCGATGATGATCCAGATCAGTGAACCGGCCAGCGAGGCTGCCAGGAACACCATGCCGGATGCGACACCTGGCAATAGCGCCTTGGATTTGAAAATCAAAAAGAACAAGGGAGCGATGTACAGTAATTGCAGCAAGACCTGGGAAATCAGGTTGGGGTCGCGCGCTATCAGGCGCCATTCCTTGAGTATGATGGTACTGCGCAGACTGCGGCCAAAGTGAGTGGCATGCCCTGCCTTACCCTGCTCCTGAGGGACAGCTTTGCGGACTTGTCCAACTGCCTGTTGCACGCCTGTGATAAAAAATCTGTGGGTGGACTGTGCTGTCAGCCAGTAAATCAGGGCACTGAAGAGCAAAAAACCCGCGATCGCGCCAGGGGAACCAAAGAAAGCCCTGGCAGGTATCCACACGATGCTGTCTGCATCCAGCGTGCCACCGGGCTGGAACCAGGGCATGATATGCTTCAGCACGCCTTCACGCATGTCCTTGCCGAGGTTGCCGAATAACTGGGTGATAATAAACATGCCCGCACCAGTCAGGGCACCAAGGATTTGTGCCACCGTCTTGGTCTTGCGTACCCCCAAGCTCTTGACCAGCGCCAGGGTCAGCAACATCGACAGAGCCGCGGCCAGTATGGCCATGGCAAGCAAGGCAGGATAAATACCCAGCCAGCGCCATTGACCCAAGATCAATCCTGTATTCGCCACCGGCGTCAGCAAGGCAAAGAACCAGATGCCTACAGAAAAGATAATGCCGGTCAGCCTGACCTTGAATATGGTCTTTGATGACAGCGGCGACGACAACAGCAAATCCAGATCGCCACGCTCGAACAGCGCCCGCACGCTGCGCGTCAAACCCAGCGACAGCATGAAACTGAAAATCACCAGCATGGCGAGACCTGCGCCAATCAGCAAGGGTGCTGGCAGCGCGTCCTGCAAGGCTGGCATCTTGCGCATGAGCAGCCAGACACCAAAGTGGGCAGACAGATACATGAAACCCAGGAAGCACATGCCAAATGCAGACATGCCACGCGCCGCCTTGCGGCCAGGCTTGTTCTCGCCCATATCATAGTAAGCCAGACGACACTCGTGCGCCAGCAACCAGGCAGCGCTGCCTGGTTTGAATTGCAAGACACGCGCCATTATGCGGGCTCCGTCAATTGCAAAAAGACTTCTTCCAGTGTGCCCGCAGTCTGGCTGGTCTGGTTGCGCAATTCTTCCAGCGTACCTTCAGCAATGAGCTTGCCGTTTTGTATGATGCCTATGCGCTCTGCCAGGCGTTCTGCCACGTCCAGAATGTGCGTCGTCAGGATAACGGTGCCACCCTGTTTGACATGATTCAGCAAAACATCCTTGACCTGTCTGGCAGCGGCTGCGTCCAGACCAGTCAGAGGTTCATCAAGGATGATCAGTTCAGGCTGGTGTATCAATGCTCCTGCCAGTGCCAGCTTTTGCTTCATGCCGCGCGAAAAACCTTCAGTCAGCTCATCTGTGTGCTTCAATAAATCCAGCCATTCCAGCAATTCACGCGCCTTGGGTTCGGCGACTTCTGCCGGGACACCCCACAGGCCAGCGACAAATTCCAGGTACTCAAATGGCTTGAGCTTGTTGTACAACATGGGGTCGTCGGGCAGGTAAGCGAGTTTACTCTTGGCCAGTGCAGGGTCAGCAGCCAGTTCCTGTCCCAGTATATGGATGCTGCCAAAATCGGGAGAGATCAACCCTGCCACCATGCGCAATGTCGTGGTCTTGCCCGCACCATTGGGGCCCAGCAAGGCATATAACTCACCACGGCGCACGGTAAGGTTCAGGTTCTCTACGGCTGGGCGGCCAAAGTTCTTGCACAGCTTGTGCAACTCAAGGGCATTCACTGTCATGTTCGGCAATGTTGTCTAAAAACTAGCCATTGTATGCCGAATTGGCGCTTATGCAAGCAGGTCGTTTTGGAGGAACAAAGATGCCGCACCCTGACCGAAAAGAACAAGGTGCGTACATGAAGAGAACAGCCCTGTAACTACTCCATTAGCTGAATACCGGCACATGCGGATCAACACCACCAAAGCGGATTTCAGGATGACGATTACTGACGAGCTGCTGGATTTCTGCTATCCGCTTGAAGGGCACATCCACCATCAGCAAGACTTTGCCGCTTTCTATGTCGTCCATAAAAGGCTGGAGACTGGAACTGGGTATGGACTTGGCTGCCTTGCCGGATGCCCAGGAGCCAAATAGCGAACCACCTATCGCAGAGACCAGTACCGCCAGTATGCGCATTTCCATGCCTTCGGGCGGGAAGATGAGCCACAGTCCACCCGCCAGCAAACCAGCGATACCGCCGATGAGCATGCCAACTTCGGCACCATGTATGAGATCCGTTTTCTGGAAAGAATTGGCTTCCGGCATATCGGCTGGCAGCGTGCCTTCCCTGGCGCAAAAATGCATGTGTCGCTCATCTATGCGAGCAAGTAAAAGTTCATCGAGCATGGCCCTGGCGCTGGCCAGATCAGGCAACATGAAATACAGTCTGCGTCTCATGACTATCTCCATCAAGGTAAGAAAGCACTGAGGCTTTGCGAGAATATCGCGGTGACCACCATGGTCAGGGGACAAGACAGCAAGCATCGTATGCTCTGCCGGGTTGCTTGCAAGATAAGCTGGCCTGTTGTTGAAGCTTGCCTGGCCATCTTGGTTTTACAACAGTCTCCAGCAGAAAAAACGACAGGATGTGCAACTGCCTTAATCATTGTTATAGACAATTCCAGGCAAAATACAAATGGCAAATTACTCTCGGCCTGGACACTTATTTGGCAGAAAAAATCAGCCTACGTGATAAAAATTCGCTTGACCTGCCCAGCCATAGCCTGAATACTGGAATTTCTCTGGGAACATGATTTTTTCCCAGACTTGCAAGCTTGGTAAAACGACCAAAAAATGGCTACATCAAGCTATATTGGCTACATTTGCAGTATGGGACTGAGATGAGAAAATTCATTTTCCTGCTTGCTTTGCTGTTCAATCTGCCCTGTCAGGCGCAGCCTGCTGCCGACGGGCAAATCAAATGGGTCTCTGCAGAATTACCTCCGTATCTGTGGCTACAGCAAAATGCTCCGCAAGGTTATGTGCATGAATTGATTACGGCCATGTCAACCCAACTAGGGCGCAAACCCAATCTCAGTATTTACCCCTGGGCGAGAGCAGTCAAGATGACCAAGGAAGGTCAGAATTATGGCGTCTTCCCACTGGACAGAACAGCAGACCGTGAAAGCAGTTTTAAATGGCTGATACATCTGGGCACAGCGCCTAACCGCTTTTTTGGCAAGCGCTCTGGCAGTGTCAATATAGAAAACGCAACGCTGGAACAGTTGCGCGGCTTGCGTGTGGGTATAGTGCGTGGCTCTTCGCTGGAAAACGATTTGCACGCCCAGAATTTCCGGAATATTCAGTATGAAAAAGATTACCAGAGCCTGCTCAAGTTATTGCAACTGGGTGGCCTAGATGCCGTGTATTCCGGCTATGCCATCATGACATCAGCGATAGAAGAATATGGCTTCCGCCTGGAAGATTTCAGCACAGGTCTGAACATGGGCAGCGCCGAACTGTATATGGCCAGTTCCATAAATGTCAGTGAAGATGAAGAACGGGCCTGGCGCAAAGCCTATGAAGCTTTACAAAAAGATGGCACGGTACAAAAGCTGCGCAAGAAATATTTTTCCTGGGAATAGCGGCCCCGCTTTTTTAACAAAACGAGGGCTGCAATGATGGCGGCAATGGTAAGTCTCACCCTCCCATGGGCGTGCACAATTCCACCAGGCTGCCATCAGGGCAACGCAAATAAGATACTACCTGGCCCCAGGGTTTTTCAGCCGGGGCAGACAATTCCTGGGCACCCAAAGCAATCGCCTGCGCGTGAGCAGTTGCTACATCAGCGGTGGTAAATGCGACTTCCATGCCCAGCGGTTTTTCTGAACTGTGTGCAGCCACATGACCACAGGAATAATTCATATCACCCATGGCATGCGCGGCAAATGCCAGCGTCGTGGCACCGGTATCGAGCTCGCCGTACATGCCTGATTCATGCAGGAAACGGGTAGCAAATCCAAAGGCTTTCTCAAAGAAAGCCAGCGATGCGGCAACGTCAGGGACGTAGATAATGGTGTAAGCGAAGTTCATGTCTCATTCCTTATTTTTTCAACAGACTAAAGCTGGTCTCATCATGCAGGACAAGACCAGCTTAATGACTAACCAATTACTCTTTAATACCCCATTGCGACAGCATCCAGGCCATATTGAATGCATTTTCACGCAGGGCATCATAACGGCCTGATGCGCCACCATGCCCCGCCGCCATATTGGTTTTCAACAGCAGAGGATTTTTATCGGTTTTGAAATCACGCAGTTTGGCAACGTATTTGGCAGGCTCCCAGTACATGACCTGGCTGTCATTCAAACCTGTAGTCACCAGCATGGCTGGATAAGCCTTGCGCGCGATATTGTCATACGGTGAATAACTGCGCATATAGTCGTATGCCGGTTTTTCATTCGGGTTACCCCACTCCAGGTATTCACCCGTGGTCAAGGGCAAACTCGCATCCATCATGGTGTTCATGACATCGACAAAAGGCACGGCAGCATGCACGGCATGGAACAAGTCAGGACGCATGTTGACAACTGCCCCCATCAGCAAACCACCGGCACTGCCACCCTGGATGATCAGCCTGTCTGCACTGGTCCATTTTTGTTTGATGAGGTAGTCAGCACTATCGATAAAATCATAGAAAGTATTTTTCTTTTTCATCAGCATGCCATCGTCATGCCAGTGTTCACCCATGTCACGGCCACCACGTATATGCGCCTGCACATAAATGACGCCACGGTCCAGCAGGCTAAGGCGGCTGGAGGTAAAGGTCGCTTCGGTGGAATAACCATAGCTGCCATACGAGTACAACAGCAAAGGTGCAGAACCATCGAGTTGCACACCCTTTTTATACACCGCCCACAAGGGTACCTTGACACCATCCCTGGCCGTCATCCACAGGCGGCGGCTCTCATATTTGCTGGCATCATAGCCGCCGACGATTTCCTGCTGCTTGAGTACATAGCGCTGACCTGTCGCCATGTCCACATCCAGCGTGGTCACTGGCGTCACAGGTGACTGGTAAGACATTCGGAAGCGGGTGGCAGAAAACTCAGGAGTACCCGCGCCGGTGGCGAGATACACAGGGTCATCAAACTTCACTGTCTTCCACTGTTTGTTATTGAAGTCGTAGATACGGACGCGATTCAGGGCCTGGGTCTTTTCTGTGACAACCATATAGTCCTTGAACAGGTCGGCACCAAAGACCAGTACCTCAGGGTCATGTTTGACCACTTCCTGCCAGTGCTTGCTGTCTGGCGTTGCCAGCGGCGCACGTACGACGCGGAAGTTTTTGGCATCCTTGTTGGTGACAATATACAAGTCGCCATTGCGGTGTTCCAGATGATAGCGGTGGCCTTTTTGACGCCCGAGCACGCTATGGAATTTGTCTTGCGGTTTATCCGCCGCTAGCAACATGACTTCGCTGGTATCAGTGGCATCGCTGCTGACAACAATGAACTTCCTGTCGCGGGTGGTGCCAACTTGCAGGGCAAACTGTTCCACTGCCTCATGCATGATTTCTACTGGCGGCTTGCCTGTCTCCATGCGGAACAGGCGGTCAGAGCGTTTGGTGGTGGCATCTTCCTGCACATAGAACAGGGTCTTGTTGTCCGCGGCCCAGGCCATTGAGGTTACGCGTGGCTGGCTGTCGCTGAGTATTTCGCCTGTGCGCAGATTCTTGATGTGCAACTGGTACTGACGATAACCCACCGTGTCTGTCGTGTAAGCCAGTAATTGCTCGTCCGGGCTGATGGAGCTGCCACCAACGGCAAAGAACTTTTGTCCCTTGGCCATTTCATTTTGGTCCAGCAGGATTTCTTCTGCGGCCTTGTCGTCATAGGCCATGTCAGAGCCTGCACGACGGCGGCAATACAGCTGATATTGCTTGCCCGCCTCAGTACGCGAGTAATAATAGTAATTGCCACGGCGTACAGGCACGGACAAATCCACCTCTTTCATTCTGCCCTTGATTTCTGCATACAGTTTTTCCGACAGGGGTTTGATGTCTGCAGTCAGTGCTTCGGTATAGGCATTTTCTGCATTCAGGTAAGCAATGACCTCAGGATTTTCTTTTTTTTGCAGCCAGCGATAATCGTCCATGACAACTTCGCCATGCCGGGTTTCCTGCCATTTGACCTTTGCCGCCAAGGGTGGCACGGGAGAAGAGCCCGGGGTGGGCTCAACAGCCAGCACCAGACCGGACGTTGCCAGACCAAGTACACTGGCTGACATGAGTACAGACATCTTTTTGATAGACACTTCAACTCCTGTATGAAATTTATTAAGGCATTCTAAAGCGATGCCAACAAAACAAGGAAACTTTTCTTTCATTGCTGCAATGCGGGATTGATTGGACTTCATTGACCTTGAAACCGGCTGGTCATGAGACTGTTATAAACTAAAAAAGTTTTCATATTTGAAATTTGAGCGCTGTCGTATGCCTTTTTCATTTTTCGGCTATGCTTGCTCGATATTTTTTGCAAATCTGATTGCAAAGACAACAAAATCTTGAAGGAAGACACCGTGAGCACTCTGTTAAACCGACGCCTGGCGCTACTCGATAGTGATGCAAACCGTCCTTTGCTTGCTGGTGGCCTGCGTGGCATAGAAAGGGAAACCCTGCGCGTGCACGCCGATGGCAAGCTGGCCTTGACACCACACTCGCCGGCCCTGGGTTCGGCCTTGACGAATCCACAGATCACGACGGATTATTCTGAATCCCTGCTGGAGTTCATCACCCCGGCTGAGCCAGACATTGCCACCGCGCTGGAAGAACTCGACAATATCCACCGTTTTGCCTATACCGTCATGGGCAATGAAATGCTGTGGCATCAATCCATGCCTTGCAGCCTGCCGGAAGAAAAAGACATCCCTATCGCCTGGTATGGCAATTCGCATATAGGCATGATCAAGCATGTCTATCGTCGCGGACTGGCCCTGCGTTATGGCAAAAGCATGCAATGCATCGCTGGCATACACTACAACTATTCGCTGTCTGAAGATTTATGGAAAGTTTTGCAGCAGGCCGAACATAGCAGCGGCAGTGCCATGCATGTGCAGTCTGAAAGTTATATCGCCCTGATACGCAATTTCCATCGCTATAGCTGGCTGCTGATGTACCTGTTCGGTGCCTCGCCTGCGCTATCGACACCTTTCCTGCGTGGCCGCCCGCATCAACTGGAAACCCTGTCTGACGATACCCTGTACCTGCCGTATGCCACCAGCCTGCGCATGAGTGATCTTGGTTACCAGAACAATGCCCAGTCTGGCCTGGTACCGCCGTATAACACCTTGCTTGAATATATGCGCAGCCTGTCGCTGGCAGTGCGCCAGCCCTACCCAGCGTATGAAAAGATAGGCACGCAACAAAACGGTGAATGGGTACAGATCAATACCAATGTACTGCAAATTGAGAACGAGTTTTATGCCACGATAAGGCCGAAACGCGTCATCAAAACCGGTGAGCGCCCGGTAGAGGCCCTGTGCGCACGTGGCGTGCAATACATAGAAGTACGCTGCATGGACGTCAATCCTTTTGACCCACTCGGCATCAGCCTTGAGACTTCACGCTTCCTTGATGCCTTCCTGCTGTTTTGCGCACTGGAAGAAAGTCCTTTGACGAACCAGACTGAAGGCGATGAGAATGTCGAGAATTTTGCCCTGACCGTCAAACAAGGCCGCCGTCCTGGCCTGATGCTGGCGCGCCATGGCGAAGCCATTTCACTACAGGACTGGGGCAAGGAATTACTGGAACGTATCGCGCCGGTAGCAGCCCTGCTCGATGCACAACGTGGTGATGGCAGCCACGCCCAGGCCATGCAGGTGCAGATTGAAAAACTGCAACATCCTGAACTAACGCCTTCTGCCAAAGTGCTTGATGCGATACGCGCCGCAAATAATTCTTTCACTCAGTTCGCCCTGCAGCAAAGCACGCTGCTGGCAGAAGAATTCCGCGCCCGCCCACCCGCACCGGAGCAACTGGCCTTGTATACCAGCATGGCAAAAAAATCATTGGCGGAGCAGGCAGAGATGGAGAGCACGCAAAGCGGCAGCTTTGATGAATTCATCACCCATTACGGCTCACGCACGTCCAGCGAAATATGCTGTGAATCCTTTAACGAGGCGGCCTTGATGCAAAATATGGAAGCACAGGCGACAACAACAAATTAATCTCTGCTTGATTTCTACTTTGTCAGGAGCTGTTGTGCGGCTGATGTTTGCCTCGCTACCGCCATAAGCTCCTGTCTTATTTCTTCTCTGTACCCTTGGTGCGCAAGTCTTCTCGCTGTTTTTCATATTGCTCGTAGCTAGTCTTGTTTTGCTGCAGGCAAGTCTTGCGTTCGTTCCAGTCCTGCAGTTTTTCACATTGACGCTGGTTGGAGTCTTGCCCCAGGTCATAGACAACGGCACAGCCTGTCATAGCCAGCTGGCTGGAAAGTATTAAGGACAGGATGAGTAATTTTTTAAACATGGCAACCTGGGTAAATTTGTTGAATAAAAGTAGTAATCGACTATAAGCAGTAAGATAGACAGGAGTAAGCCGAATTTAGTTCCTGCAAAAGACTATTTATTCAGCCGGAAAAATAAAAGCCCGCTTATGCAGGGCACAAGCGGGCTGGTCTCATAAAAATTGGTTTAATCTTTTTCAAACAAATTGCCAAGACCACCAAGTACCGAGCCTTGCTCACCGCCCTGGCTGCCACCAATTTTTGATGCGCCGACGATGCGGTTAGCCAGACGTGCCAGAGGCAAGGATTGCAGCCAGACTTTGCCCGGACCGCGCAGGTGGGCAAAGAATATGCCTTCACCGCCGAACAAGGCTGTTTTAACGCCGCCAACAAACTTGATGTCGAAATCCACTTCCTGGGTAAACGCCACCACGCAGCCACTATCGACGCGCAGGGTTTGTCCGGGATGCAGGGTCTTTTCTATGATGGCACCACCGGCATGCACAAATGCCAGGCCGTCACCTTCAAGTTTTTGCAGGATAAAGCCTTCGCCACCAAAGAAACCGGCACCCAGGCGTTTTTGAAAGGCGATGCCAAGTGACACGCCTTTGGCAGCACAAAGGAAGGCATCTTTCTGGCACAGCAGCGTACCACCGAGTTGATCCAGATGCATGGGGATGATCTTGCCAGGATAAGCCGCACCAAAGGCGACTTTTCGCTTGCCCACGCCACCGTTCATGAAGACCGTGGTGAACAGTGATTCACCTGTTACGAGGCGTTTGCCAGCGCCCAGCAATTTGCCAAAGATGCCAGTCTGACCGGCAGAACCATCGCCAAAGATGGTTTCCATCTGTATGTCGTCTTCCATGTAGAACATGGTACCGGCTTCACCAATGGCGGCTTCGCCTGGATCGAGTTCGACTTCGACGAATTGCATATCGTCGCCAAAAATTTCATAATCTATGACATCCATCGCCATGGCAGTTCCCATACAGTAAATTAATCCGCAGACCCATGCGGCAGTGCGGGCATTTTATGAAATTTTTGGGTTTTGGGGTAGGTGGTGGCAGCGGTAATATTCATTGCAAATTACCGCAGCACATGTCTGACTGTATCTTTAATTCAGCAAGACTGCCGTATTGAGCACAGTCGCATACTCACCCTGCAGATTGCTGAGCGCATTGATGTGCACTTCTTCCGCCGTCTGCGGTTTGCCAAGAAAATCCAGTCTGTCAAAACTGAAACAGGCATCAGCCACTACCGTGGTGTTAAAACCGAGGTTACCAGCACTGCGGACCGTCGCCTCGACAGACATATTGGTACTGACACCGACGATCACGAGCTCCTTGATACCACGCACATGCAGCCAGCGCTCCAGACCCGTATTGACGAAGGCATCCGTCACATTTTTTTCGACTACATGTTCATTGGCCAAAGGCAGTAGTTTCTCTTGAAATTCATTGCCTGGCTGGCCTGGCCAGAATACTGAAGCGGGTGAGCGCGACATGTGCCTGACATGCACAACAGGCCTGCCTGCCGCACGCCATGCTGCTAGCAACTGGCGTATATTTTCTTCTGCATCCGGGTTATTCCTGCGCCCGGATTTGGGGTCGGCCATGCCACGTTGCATGTCGATGATGATCAGGGCTGTATCTTGCTTTTTCATATTTATCCGTTCATGTAACCACTTTGCAAGGCACTGACCCAGTCTTCACGCCCACGCAAGGCCGCAAGTTCTGCCATATGTTGCCAGGCATAGGGGACATTGATCAGGCTGGCTGTCCAGCCATGCTGCCTCTTGTCCAGGATGGCATAACGTGCGTCGGGTGAACCTGACTCTATCTTGTGCGGGTAAGGGTAATCATATTCGTAGGCCGGGTGACCAACGCTGCCTGGGTTGACGATAAGCTGACCAGTGACAGTACGCACGCTGCGGGCGACATGGCTGTGGCCGCAGGCAATAACGGCTGCAGTTTGCGGCCCCAGTCTGTCCTGTACTTCTTGCGCAGTGGCGTTCCTGTCGGCCACCTGCAACAAAGTGGTGTTGTCGCTGGCCGGCGTGCCATGACAGAGCAAGACTTCTGCATTCAGTTGCAGCACCGATTTCAAACCCGCCATCCATGCTTTTTGTTCTGCCGTGGTTTGCTGGTGTGCATAAACATCTCCAGAACCTGAGCGCTCGTTCAGCTCCAGTATCTGGCGTTCATGATTACCGGCCAGATGTATCCAGCCAGTTTGCGCCATCAAAAAATCTGCCGTCTCTTTTGGCAGCAAGGGGCCAGACAGACTGTCACCGAGATTGACGACCTGATCAACAGCACGCAAACGCAGATCTGCAGCTACAGCCTCCAGTGCAGCGAGATTACCGTGTATATCTGAAATCACTGCGATGCGCATTTGATTTACTCCGCTTTATCTACTGAATCTGCTTGTGAAAAAAAGTCGTCCCGCAAAATTCGCCATCCGGCATCAGCGCATAATTGGGTACCACACCTACCTTTTGCCAGCCTGCACGTTCATACAGGCGCTCGGCATCACCTCCAGTAACTGTATCAAGCACCAGCACAGACTTGCCTGCGGTTTTGGCAGCTTGCTCAACCGCTGCCATGAGGGTTTGTGCAATGCCTTTGCGACGTGCCTTCCTGTGCACCAGCATCTTGGCGACATCGGCACGGTGCGGCTGGTTGTCTGGCATAGCCGTGATCAATTGTACCGTGCCCAGGATATCGCCGCTGTCATCGCTGGCAACCAGCAAGACCCGCTCCTTACGCGCCACGCCTTCAGCCACGCCCTGCCAGAATTGCAGCGCACGTTCGCGCGGCAAAGGCCACATGAAGCTGACAGATGCACCACCGGCTACACAGTCCGTCAATACCTCGGCCAATGCAGCTACATTTGCCTGCGCTGCTGCGGCATCGAGAATCTGGATGTGGACTTGCTCAGACATGATTTACTCCATGAGTTGAAAACTGAAAGAGGCTGCTACTTGCACAGCGCAACGAGATAACGTGCCGCGATTTTTCCAGGATTATGGAAAGTAATCGGTTTATCCAGCGCCATGGAAAGACAATCGCCAGTCTGCAAATCCCAGACCTGCTCCCCAACGAAGAGGCGCATCTGGCCCGCCATTATCCAGACTTGCTGCTGTATATCGACATCACGGTGGAAACTGTCATAGCGCACGGTTTGTCCCGCCGGGAATTCAACTTCGACCAGTTGCAGGGGCGAAGGCAGGCCGGGGGACAGATTGCGGCGCATATAGCCAGAAGCGGGATCAGTCCAGCATACCTGTTCAGCCAGACGCGAGACTGGCAAAGCCGCAGCAGCAGGCGTACTGTCTTCAAACAGCGAAGCCAGCGTTACCCCCAGGCCCACAGCCAGTTTGTCGAGCGCGGCTGCAGTGGGGCTGCTCTCGCCTCTTTCTATGAGCGAAATATTCGAACGGCTGACGCCGCTGCGCTTGGCCAGCGCATCGAGCGAGAGTTTTTGCTGATCGCGCAAGTCACGCACCCTGCGGGCAATAATCGTATTGATATCCATAATTTCCATTATATAGGATAATTAAATCCTGTAAACTGGAAATTATTTCTTTACCCCTTTGTGACTACATCCAGCCGTAATCAGGCTTGCGTCAGTTGCCTGATCGCTGCGACCAGCTTGTCAAGGTCTTCCAGGCTGGTATATAAATGCGGCGTCACCCTGACGATGTCATGCCCATCCAGATCGCGCGTAACGGTAAATATCTTATGCTCGCGCATGAGGTAATCGACAATCGCATGTCCGGAATTGCCAGCGATACCAAAACCGGCAATCGCGCACGAGCGTTGCGGGTCCGTCGGTGTCATGATGCGCACATCAGGCAAGCCACGCACCTGATTGACCCAGTATTGCGTCAGGTAGCGCAGGCGCGCCTCCTTGTTGGCCGAACCTATCGATGCATGAAACTGCAGCGCATCCAGTACCGTCAGGATATTTGCTGGCGGCACCGTGCCAACTTGCGTGAATTTGAAAATTTCATTGTCGGCAAATTTGGCATTGCCAAACAGCGGCGCAATATCGGCTACCCGGTTCTTACGTATATACAGCATGCCCACGCCCAGCGGCACACCCAGCCATTTGTGCAAATTCACGGCGACAAAATCAGCCCCCAACTCAGTCATGCGATAGTTCAGATGAGCAAAGGAATGCGCCGCATCGACCATGACATCAACACCGTGACGTCTGGCCATGGCCGTGATCTTGGCGACCGGCATGATCTGCCCTGTCCTGTGCACGATATGGGTGACCAGTATCAGCTTGGTTCTCGGTGTAATCGCCTGCTCATACTGGGCGACGATATCTTCATCACTGACAGGGTCGAAAGGTAATTGCAAATGCCGCAGTTGTATCTGCTTGCGCTGTTCCAGCATCAGCAGGGTATCAATAACGAGATCGTAATCATGGGTAGCCAGGATGACTTCATCACCCGCCTGCAAAGGATAACCTTGCAGCAAAATATTCATGCCCTCGATCAGATTGCGGGTCAGCACCAGCTCGCCCTCATCCACCCCACAAAAATCCTTGAGTGCCTGCATAACTTGCACGAACATCGGCGCATAACGCACCCGCAAGAAGTACGAAGTCTCGGCATTCACCTGCGCCTGGTAACGCTGGAAAGCCTCAAACACAGGCCGCGCCTGCACGCCGAAATAGCCGTTTTCGAGATTGATGAAGTCTGGTGAAACGGTGTACTGGTCACGGATATCTGACCAGTAAGCCTCATCATCTGCTGCGATGTGTTGCAAATTATTAGACAAAACAAACTCCTGTTTTAAATTAACCTAGATTAAGCGTGTGTTAATCTGTTTTCGAATGTCCTGCTTTCATTTCAGCATGCGTCTCTATAAGAGATATGCACGAAGATGAAAAGTTCCTTTGAGTAGATAAAATGAATACACCAAATCTGTTACAAACGGCGGATTCAAGCTCGAAGTGCAACCCTGTGTTAGTGCGATTGTATCTGAGCCATAAAAACTTCGTGCGGTGTTTTGTAGCCAAGACATTTTCTAGGTCGATGATTCAAGTAGTCCATAGCGTCAGTCATGTCTTGCGTTGTGATAGATTCAAAACACATTTTCTTCGGAAAAAACTGCCGTATTAAACCATTCATGTTTTCGTTAGCGCCGCGCTCCCAAGAGCAATAAGGATGGGCAAAGAAATACTGCACATTGAGGCTCTGAGCAATACGTTCATGCTGAGCAAATTCCTTACCATTGTCGGTCGTCAACGTATGCACTAATTCAGAAAAAGGCGCTAGCAAAGAGATAATGGTATCCGTCACCGCCTCAGCAGTTTTGCGGGTCACTTTTTCTAGCAAGGTGTAGCGCGATTTGCGCTCATTGAGCGTGACCAGCGCTTGCTGGTGATTCGCGCCGACAACAAGATCACCCTCCCAGTCCCCATAGCGCTTGAGCGTGTCCACAATCGCTGGGCGCTCTTCAATCGAAATCTGGTTGAGTATGGTGCCGCGTCGTTCACGATTTCCATAGCGCTTCTTGCGTATCTTCTGGCAGCGCAAGGTTTTGTGTAACGTGCCACCTCGTTGCTTGTCCGCATAGATTCGCCAATAAATGCTTTCGTGACTCACTCCAGGAAGAGCATTGGCACGGAGATAGCCGCTGATCTGTTCCGGGCTCCAATACGCTCTCAACCTGTCTTCTGCAAATGCCCATGTCTCAGCGGAAATAGTCACACCATTCTTTCTGGCTTGCTTGTCGAGACTGCGTTGTTGAGCCTGTTTTGGGCGGTATCCACGACCACCACTATTGCGTTTGATCTCTCGACTGATCGTCGATCTGCTACGCCCCATCACCTCTGCTATCTCACTTTGCCTATGTCCTGCCTTCTTCAGTATATAAATCTGGTATCGTTCTTCTTGGGTAAGATGTGTGTATGTCATTTCGGGCAACTTTGACTTGGGGGTCTGGAAGTTCGGATGCTACCGCATCTTCCCATTCAAACCAATTTAGCTTCTGTTGCACTTCTTATTTGAACTCGCGAACCGTTTATAAAAATGGTACTCAACTATACGACGAAGTAAGGCAGATAATAGCCCAAGGTGCAGATATTGATCACATCACTGAGTATGGAGAGTCAGTACTTAGAGTCGCCTCCAACAATGGTCGCTTTGACATAGTCAAATTACTGCTGGATGCAGGTGCAGCAGAATACCAGCTTGAGTGGACAGATTTGATGCATGAAGTAGTGTTTGGGACGAATGCAAGCATTAGACAAAAAATCTCAGAAACGGAAAACCTGGAGACAGTTGATTTTTGGTCGCGTACGCCATTTTTGATGGCAGTGCAACTTGGTGATGTTCAGAAAGTTTTATTACTACTGGAACTAGGCGCAAACAAAAACGCAGTTGGTCGTTGCAGTACAAGTGCCATGCAATATGCCATCAAGAACAATCATGTAACAATGCTGCAGTTTCTGCTCGATACTGGTTTTGACATTGAAGCTCAAGATGATTTCCTCTATACCCCGCTCATCACTGCAGCATCACTTGGTCTATTGGATTGTGTCCGTTTTCTCATTGAAAATGGGGCTGATATCTATAAAGAGAATAATATCCCCCAACGCGCTATTGAGGTAGCAAGCAGTCTGGATATCGTCAAATTCCTGATAGATATGGGTGATGATATCAACGACATCAACCCAGAAATGCACGCGCAGTTACTGGGAATAGCATACAAGGAAAATCCGCAAATAAGCAAAGCAGACTATCTGGCTGGAAGATATAGAGAATTCGGTACAGCTAACGCCATAAAAACCAATAAGCCCTTTTGGTTAGCGATGATACGCTCGGGTGCATCTGCATGGCGTGCAAGTGAAATGTTTCATGATGATGGCAGTCACGATGACAACATCATCTGGTGTTATGACCGCTATGGCCGGACAACTACGGTCTTGCCAGATGGCCGCATCATAGAAATTGGTGGTGAGCACGAAGACTTTTATGACCCTGATTTCTGTATCTATAACGATGTCACTGTGTTTGAAAAGAGCGGTGACATCAATATCTATAGCTATGCCAGAGAAATTTTTCCACCCACGGATTTTCATACAGCGACCCTGGTTGATGATGCGATTTACATCATCGGCAGATTAGGCTATCAGGATGCAAGAATTGCTGGTCACACAGCCGTCTATCAACTGGATACGAAGTCACTAAAAATCAGCCCGTTTGACACGCAAGGCGATGGCCCAGGTTTTATCAGTCGTCACAAGGCACGACTCAAAGATGACAAGATTTTTGTGTCCGGCGGCAAGCAGATTGTCATCATAGATGGTAAAGAAGACTATATAGCCAATACCAAAAATTATCAGCTATGCCTGAAAACTGCCGTTTGGTCCGCTGTATAAAGCTATTTAAAAATCTGTCATCTGTTGGTCATAATTGATCAATTCTCGGTAAAAACTGCGTGTTTCTTGCATTCTGTCTATAGCTCCTCTAGCATGGCGTGGTTAACTTTTAAGCACGCGCCATGTCTGCCCTGCCTGAACTGAATGAATTGGAACGTATTATCGCCCTGGGTCGTGGACAGCTGGAGGTCGATGTCTTGTGCGAGGTCGCGGTCAAGAGCAGGCAGTTCCCTGTGTATAAACTGGCGCTAGGTAACCCTGATACCAGTTTGCCTGCCATCGGTTTTTTTGGTGGTATTCATGGACTGGAGCGTATAGGTACGCAAGTCTTGCTGACTTTCCTGCGCGGCTTGCTGACGCGCTTGTCGTGGGACAAGAGCCTGCAACACATGTTGCAGGATGTGCGCCTGGTGTTCATGCCATTGATCAATCCAGGCGGCATGTGGCAGGCGACGCGCTGCAACCCCAGTGGTGTCGATCTGATGCGCAATGCGCCTGTCGAAGCGCAAGACAAGGTGCCTTTCCTGCTCGGTGGACATCGCTATAGCCCGCGCCTGCCATGGTATCGTGGTGCTGCCGGTGCAGAGATGGAAGCAGAAAACCTGGCGCTGTGCCGCACTGTGCAACAGGAATTGCTGGCCCGCCCCTTCAGCATGGCGATAGATTGCCACTCGGGCTTTGGCTTGCGTGACCGCGTCTGGTTCCCGCATGCGCACAGTGTGCATCCCATCGACCATCTGGCTGACATCCTGGCGCTGGAAGAATTATTCGAGCAGACCCACCCCAATCATTCTTATCTGTTTGAACCGCAAAGCCTGCAATACCGCACCCATGGCGATATCTGGGATTACCTCTACCTGCAGGCGCAGCAGGACAGCAGCAAGACCTTTTTGCCACTGACGCTGGAAATGGGATCCTGGCTATGGGTCAAGAAAAACCCGCGCCAGTTATTTTCGCGGCATGGCATGTTCAACCCGGTAGCACAACACAGGCTGAGCCGGGTGTTGCGACGACATAATTCCTGGCTGGATTTTCTGATGCGGGCAACTTGCGGCCATACACAATGGCTGGCGCAAGGTCCTACCCGCCTGCGTTTGCAAGAGCGCGCCGTGGCACGCTGGTATAGGCCATGACGACCTGGGTATTATTGCGCGGTCTCATGCGCGAGAGCAGGCACTGGGGAGATTTTCCTGCACACTTCCAGCAAGCTGTTGGAGCGGAGCGCCTGCTGTGCCTGGACTTCCCTGGCAATGGTCAATTACATGCCGAGCATAGCCTGACCACGGTAGCCGCAATGGCTGATCATTGCCACCGGCAGCTACAGGTGCAAGGTGTAGGAGAACCTGTGCATGTGCTGGCGGTTTCGCTGGGTGCCATGGTGGCGCTGGCTTGGGCAGACCGGTACCCGGATGACTTGCAACGCATGGTGCTGATCAATACCAGCGTGGCACCGCATAATCCCTTTTACCACAGGCTGAGACCGGCAAATTATCCGGCATTGATTGCGACCATGTTATTTGGCTCAAGCGAGCAGCGCGAGCAGTTGATCTTGCGTATCACCAGCAATTTGCAAATGGCGGAGCAAGCGAAAGAAATCATCAGGCGCTGGACTGCATATGCGCAGGAAAATCCCATTAGCGTGGGCAATATCCTGCGGCAATTACTAGCCGCCATGCGTTTTCGTGCGCCACCATATTCGGGTAAAGTTCCGCTACTCTTGCTCGCAGGTGAACAGGACAAACTCGTCAATGCAACTTGCTCACGCAAACTGGCAGGCTTATGGAATTGCTCCTTGCACTTGCATCCCACGGCAGGCCATGACTTGCCACTCGATGATGCGGGCTGGGTCATACAACAAGTTGTGAACTGGCAGGTGGATATTAATTTTGCGCCAGCTCTGCCACCAGAAAATCAATGAACACCCTGACGCGCAAAGGCAGGTGCCGGTCACGCGGGTAAAGCAAGGAAAATGGCCGGGTGCGCCCTTTGAATTCTTGCAGCACTTCGACCATGCGGCCAGCCCGCAAATCATCTTCGACCATGAAGCGGGAAGCCTGCAACAGGCCCGCGCCATTTTTTGCGAGGGTGATGATGCCGAGCAAATCTTCTGAGCAGGTGAGCCCACCTCTGGTAAGCCAGTCTATGTCCTCACCATCGCGCCTGAATATCCAGACTATATTTTGCCCGGCACTGGGCAAGACAAATTGCAGGCATTCATGCCTGTCCAGGTCTTCCAGCCTGATCGGCACACCAAAACGCTGCAGGTATTCAGGAGTGGCACAGACCACGATCTCGGTATCTTCCAGACGGCGCGCAATCATGCCTGAATCCGGTGGGTTACGGCCACGTATGACCAGGTCAAAACCATCGGCGGTCAAATCAACATTGCGGTTGCTGAGTTGCAAATCCAGTTTGACCAGCGGATACATCTGGCGGAATTTTGCCAGCAGGGGCAGCACCCGGTAATGCCCGTAAGGCGTGGGCATGCTGATGCGTACCAGGCCAGCCGGTTGCATTTGCTGGCCTGACACCTCACGCTCAGCCTCTACCAACTGGTTCAGCGCCTGCCGGCACTGGACAAAATAGGCACGTCCAGCCTCGGTCAGCCGCAATTGCCGCGTGGTGCGCACAAACAGGCGTACGCCTATGCGCTCTTCCAGTCGGGCTATAGAACGGCTGACAGCAGCTGGCGTCAGGCCTGCCGCATTGGCTGCATCCTTGAAGCTTTCCAGCTCTGCAGCCAGGCAAAACAATTCTATGCTGCCCAGCAACACATCCGCAAAATGTCGATTCACATTACACCATGTAATTTATAAAGTAACTTTCGCCTAGTTTATCAACTATTTCGTTTGGCATAGTATGCCGTCACGCCCTGCTCATCATGACAGTGCCGCCAGTCAACCTTTATCGAAAGCCCAAACCCATGAAACTCTATTTCTCCCCCGGTGCCTGCTCTTTGTCCCCACACATCATCCTGCGAGAAGCTGGCCTGGATTTCACTTTGCAAAAAGTCGATACCTATGTTCACAAAACTGCAGACGGCCTGGATTTCTACAGCATCAATCCCAAAGGCCAGGTGCCCACTGTAGAACTTGATGATGGCGAGATACTGACCGAGGGCTCCATCATTGCCCAGTACATAGCCGAACGCGCTGAAAATCGCGATCTGCTGCCAGCATCCGGCCTCGCACGTTACCGCGTGCTTGAGTGGCAAAACTACATCAGCTCAGAATTGCACAAGTCCTTCGCACCACTGTTTGATGCTGACATGCCTGCCGAAGGTAAAGCGCGTGTCGCAGAACTCTTGCGCAAGAAATTTGCCTGGGTTAATAGTCGACTGGAAGGCCGCACTTACCTGACCGGTGATACCTTTACCGTTGCCGACGCTTATCTGTTCACCGTCAGCAACTGGAGCAAATATGTGAACCTGGACATCAGCGACTTTGCCCACCTGCAAAACTTCCTCGCCAGCGTCAAGGCCAGGCCACATGTACAAGCCGCACTAAAAGCCGAAGGCCTGCCTTCCTGATATCATCAGCAGCGAAGAGAGCAAGCCATGCCCTATGTACTCATACAGGTCACCCGCGAAAATGTCAGCGCAGCACAAAAAGCCGAACTGATAGCCGGTGCCACCGATTTGCTGGTACGCGTACTCAACAAGGATCCTGCCACGACTTTTGTCGTCATAGAAGAAGTGGATACTGATAACTGGGGAGTAGGCGGCATACCAGTCACGCAATTGCGTCAGTTGCAAGCTTAGCAGCACGAAAAAACAGAGTGGCTGACAGCCACCCTGTTCAAACAAGAAAGGCAAAAATGGAAACTGCATATCCCGACATCATCGCCATGCTGAACCGTTACTTCGATGGTCTGTACCACAGTGACACCAGCATACTCGCCCAGGTATTCCACCCCGAAGCCCATTACTACTGCGCCACCGAAGGAAATTTACTCCATCTGGACATGCAGCAATACTTCCCCGTCGTCGATAAACGCCCCGCCCCCGCCAGCAAAAACGAAACCCGCCGCGACCGCATCATCTCCCTGGAAATGGCAGGCCCGGTCACCGCCTTCGCCCGCGTCGAATGCGCAATTGCCA
The DNA here is from genome assembly GCF_009937955.1 of Undibacterium sp. KW1. NCBI lineage: Bacteria > Pseudomonadati > Pseudomonadota > Betaproteobacteria > Burkholderiales > Oxalobacteraceae > Undibacterium > Undibacterium sp. KW1. The sequence continues at coordinate 5,940,573 of NZ_AP018439.1, forward strand.
ACAAGTTTTTTACTGATTTTTTAACGCTGGTAAAACTGGATGGGAGGTGGCAGATTGTGAGTAAGGTGTTTCATTTTGAATTGATGGATGCCTGAATAAAATCAATTGGTTTTCAAAAATATGGACTCAGGTCGTATTGACGTTGCTTTTGACGTTGCCTTTGATTTTTTGCAGTTCCCATGTGTAGCCGCCGTTTGTGCAGTACAGAAAATGGATCAAGAAGAGCCGCTGTCTGAGCGAAGCGAGTTTCGGATCTTCCCATTTTTTGTACTGCATAAACGGGAACCCCTTTAGGGGCGGCTATGCCTGGGTCGCCTTTTTGGCTTACCTTTTTGGCGAAGCAAAAAGGTAAGTAGCCGCCGGTCTACCACCGGCCTGCAATCGCAAATAACTTATGAAGGTATTTGACAACGAAGACTTGAGCAATACGAATCTGATATTAAAAGCTGCACCAGTATGCCAAGAACGCCGCTGGATTCCAGCCAAAAGCATGCTGGAATGACGTTAATAAAGTTCTTGGTAATTGAAAGCATCCAACTAGGTTAATGCTTGGAAAAAATTGGCGTGGGATGCCAGTCTAGTGAACTCCTTCAATAACTCAAAGAAATCACGTTATTGAGATTACCCCACTTTGTAGGAAAACCACCCGAGAAAACACCGTCCCAAGATTTTTCAAACAATAAGTTGTACACTGTGCCACAACAGAGTCAACAACCAGATTCACAGGCAAGCTCCGCATCAAGGCGGGCTGAAAGCAAGGCCGTATTGAGTATCAAGCACAGACCAAAACCTGTTGGTCTGCCGATTGAATTTCTTAGCCCCAAAACCATGCCCGAATCCAATAGCCTGGCTAACACGGCCGACAGCGTCACCAATGCGCGCACCACCGTACCCCATATCGTCCACGAGCTGGAAAACGGCTTGCTCGCCGATGCCGCCCATACCTCACCCAAGTATTTTTATGATGCGGTAGGCTCGGTCCTGTTTGAAGCGATTTGCGTGCTGCCGGAATATTATCCCACCCGCACTGAAGCAGAAATTTTTACCCAGCACATGGGCGACATGGCACGGGTCATTGGTCTGGGTGGCAGCCTGATAGACCTGGGCGCGGGTAATTGCGCCAAGGCAGCGCGGCTGTTCCCGGTACTGCACCCTGACCAATATGTGCCCATTGATATTTCTGTTCATCACTTGCAGGATGCGGTACACCGCTTGCAGCAGCGTTTCCCGCATATAGAGATGACGGCGCTGGGGCTGGACTTGGCACAGGACTGGAAGCTGCCTGCCGAAGTAAGACGTGACAAACGCCTGTTCTTTTACCCGGGTTCATCCATAGGTAATTTTGAACCGGAAGAAGCACTGGCATTCCTGTGCCATTTGCGCGCTGCCTGTGACAATGATGCGGGCATACTGATAGGTGTGGACCTGATCAAGGACAAGGCCTTGCTGGATGCCGCCTATGCTGACAGCCTGGGTGTCACCGCTGCCTTTAACCTGAATTTGTTACGCCATATCAATCATTTGCTGCATTCCGATTTTGATGTCAGTCAATGGCAGCATGAGGCTTTTTTCAACACAGAAAAATCCCGCATAGAAATGCATTTGCGCGCCCGGGAAAATTGCCAAGTGACCTGGCCGGGCGGACAAAGAAATTTTATCAAGGGTGAACACATACACACGGAAAACAGCTATAAATACAGCATACATGGCTTTAATGCCTTGCTGGCCGATGCTGGTTTTTCCCATAGCTGTCACTGGACGGACAAAAATGAATGGTTCGCCGTTATCCATGCCAAAGCTGCTTGATCCCCTCACAGAGCCGGGGCAAAACCTGCAACAAGCAGGCATGATTGAACGCTGGCAAGCAATCCGCTTGCGCTCAGTCGCGATTGCTGCGCCTCTGTCTGCCGAAGATTGCATGGCGCAATCCATGCCAGATGCCAGCCCCATCAAATGGCATCTGGCGCATACGACATGGTTTTTCGAAACCTTTATTCTTGAGCAGTTTGAAACGGATTTCCAGGCTTTTCACACTGACTTCCGGGTACTCTTCAATTCTTATTACAACGGTGTCGGTGACAAGCACCCTCGTGCGCAACGTGGTTTGCTGACACGGCCATCGCTTGACACTGTGCTAGCCTACAGGCGTAATGTTGATGAACGCATAATGCAATGCCAGGACAAGCTTGGCGATGCCCGCTTTGCATCCCTGCTGGAACTGGGCATGCAGCATGAACAGCAACATCAGGAGCTGATGCTGACTGACATCAAGCATCTGCTGTCATGTAATCCTTTGTTCCCGGCCCTGTATCCCGCAGCAGAGATGCGCAAACCCATGCCTGCCTCTGACACCCTGAGCTGGCAAGATTATGATGCCTGCCTGTGTGAAATTGGCCATGAGGGCAAAGGCTTTTCCTTTGATAATGAAGGGCCGCGCCACCGCCAGTTTCTGGAAGCGTTCCAGCTCGCGACGCGTTTAATCAGCAATGCTGAATACCTGGAATTCATAGAAGATGGTGGTTACCAGAATTCCGCCCTGTGGCTGTCTGAAGGCTGGGACTGGGTGCAGCAGCAAGACCTGCGTCATCCACTGTACTGGCGCTATGATTTCCAGCAAGGCTGGCAGGAATTTGGCCTGCATGGTTTGCTGCCGCTGAATCCGCAGCAGGCGCTTGGACATATCTCGTATTTCGAAGCCAGCGCCTTTGCGACTTGGGCAGGGGCGCGCCTGCCCACAGAAGCAGAATGGGAATATGCCGCACAACAACATGAACTTGAAGGCCAACTGAGCCAGTTGTTTGGTCATGGCTGGCAATGGACCAGCAGCAGTTACAGCCCCTACCCCGGCTTTGTCCCGGCAGCAGGTGCGGTGGGTGAATACAATGGTAAATTCATGGTCAACCAGTATGTCTTGCGCGGCTCTTCTGCCTTTACCCCGGTAGGCCACAGCCGCGCCAGTTACCGCAATTTCTTCCCGGCAACAGCACGCTGGCAACTGACAGGCTTGCGCCTGGCCCGATCACTTATTGAGGAGTAGTTTTATGCCCACCGCAAAATGGAAAGATACCGTCATTGCCCAAGCCAGTGATAGTGAAATTGTGAAATTGGAAGGCAATATTTATTTCCCTAAAAATAGCGTCAACCCTGAGCATTTGCGCGACAGTAACAAGCACACGGTGTGTCCATGGAAAGGTACAGCCAGCTATTACGATGTCGTCGTCAATGGTGAAGTCAATTCAGATGCTGCCTGGTATTACCCTGAACCCAAGGATGCGGCTAAAGAAATTAACGGCTTCATTGCCTTCTGGCGCGGGGTAGAAGTTTCTGCCTGAACATCACATCATGCAAGCATCAACTCGCTTGCATGAAATGTGATATTAGTTTTAGCCCAGACGTTTCGCCGCCAAAGCATTACCAGCACGGCTGGCTGCCTTGCGGCCCAGATGCGCAGAAATGAATTGCCCTGCATCCACCACGGCATTCAGGTCTATGCCAGTTTGTATGCCCAGGCCTTGCATGAGAAAGAGTACATCTTCTGTCGATACATTGCCCGTTGCACCTTTGGCATACGGGCAACCACCAAGGCCAGCAACGGAAGAATGGAAAATCGACATGCCGACTTCCAGACTAGCATAGATATTCGCCAGCGCCTGACCATAAGTGTCGTGGAAGTGACCGGACAAGGCATGGATGGGGAAGTCCTGCGCCACCCGCTGCATGACAGTCTGCACCTGCCTGGCAGTGCCCACGCCTATGGTGTCGGCGATATCGATCTCGTCACACCCAAGGTCGCGCAAACGCACTACCACATCGGCTACGCTGGCCACAGCGACTTCACCCTGGTAAGGGCAGCCAAAAGCGCAAGAGATACTGCCTCGCAAGCGTATCTTGTTTGCTTTTGCGGCTTCGGCCACTTCACGGAAACGTTCTATCGACTCTGCAATCGAGCAATTGATGTTTTTTTGCGCAAAGGCTTCCGAGGCTGAACTGAAAATCACTACTTCATCGGCACCGGCTGCCAGTGCAGCTTCAAAGCCTTTCATATTTGGCGTCAATACTGAATAGATGACACCAGGCTTGCGCGTAATGCCTGCCATGACCTCTGCCGAGGTGGCCATTTGCGGCACCCATTTGGGCGAGACAAAAGAGGCTGCTTCTATATTCACAAAACCAGCCGCAGTCAGACGGTTGACCAGTTCTATCTTGACGTCGGCGGATATGCTTTCTTTTTCATTTTGCAAGCCGTCACGTGGGCCTACTTCGACAATTTTGACTTGCTTGGGCAGTGATGCATTCATGTTGTTTTTCCTTGGAAGGCAATAACATCATTTTACCCCCAAGCTGGCTAAAGCCTGAACTCACCCCGTATTTCTACTTGTGCCAAAAGTCCAACTCACACCACATGCAATACCGCAACACCCAACTTATCGAAATATGGGTCCAGCCTGTCCGCCAGTTGCGGCAAGTTATAGCTGGGCACTTGTGGATATAAATGATGCTCAAGATGATAAGAAAGGTTGAACAACAGGGCCGGTATGATCTTGCCACGCAAGCTCCTGGCTTGCCCAAGTATGCGATTGTCAGGCTTGAAGTGCGGTAACCAGGCCGTGGTGACCGGATACAGGCAAGAACCTATGTACATGAATACGCAATAAGTCAGTGGCGCAGCGGTCCAGGGCACGACAAGTATGGCAATCACAATTCCGAGGATGGCAGCGCACAGTTCGGCCAGCATCCAGCGCCTTTGCACAGGATTCCTGGCAAGCCGGTAGGCATGCAGCCAATGACGGGCCAGATAGGTGGGCCCGGCTTTCAGCGCGCCCAGCAAACTCAGGTGTGCAGGGCTACCTTCAAAATCATCATGCTCCAGGCAATGGCTATGGTGATGCAGATGCGCCTGGCGGAAGGCATGGCCACTTTCCAGCAGCAGGATACTCATGGCAAACAAGACCCATTCTGTACTGCGTGGCTTGAAACCGGCAGCGCCATGCAATACATCATGGGCGAAGGTGACTGATACCAGGAAATGCAAGACGAAAACCAGCGGTAGCAAAAGGTAATAATGCATGGAGAAAACGGTGGCATACACAGCCAGGGTCAGCAGTGGCAGCACTGGCCAGATCAGGCGCTGTAATTTACTGGCATTTAACAAATCCAGACCCAGGCTGCTCAGATTAGGCAAGCCAGCCTGGCGGCGGCTGAGCGGGCTTATGGCAGCTCGTGCAAGCGGTGCGACCGCACTACGGCGGGCGACAGGAAAGACCGTATCAGTCAGGGTAGCACTATGGCTCATGTTCATACTCCTGATCAGGCGCGCAGCAAGTTGGTGATGAAAAAGAACAAATAGATGCACACCACCAGGCCTGCATCCAGATACTTGATACCCCAGCGCTGAAAAGCAAAGGCGATAGCTCTGTACAAATGCTGTATGAAAGTAACTGGCATCTTCAGTAATGGATAAAACATGAGCAATGCCAGCCATCTGGCGCCAGGAATGAACAGCAATGGCAAAACAGAAATAGCCTGGGCCATGCGGTGGCCAGTCAACAGGAATTCATTGCGCGGACTTAAGACATGCCAACGAAAACCCATTACATGCATGGAAAACGTAAATTTTTGCCGCTTGACTTTGGGCAAGCCAAACAAGATCAGCGACAAAATCCCATGAGCGAGCAAGAGACCAAAATCCACCAGCAAGGCCTGAGCAAGGTTCGACCGTATAAAAAATTGCAGCACAGGCGTGATGACCATGGCCCAGGCCAGGATGCGGTTGAGCCTGACCAAGTTGGCTCTGGTCAGTAAAGTGAAATGGGGGAAGCTTGATGTCGTTAGGTTCATGATTTTTCCTACTGCACTTGATTGTGGCTTTTTGGGTGGCAGGTATGAAAACTGCCTGTCTCCTTATTCGCAAACTGCGTGCCAGTCAGAAATATTTCATAAGCCCTTGTTTCTTAAGGAAATTCAATTTATGTCTCAGCAAAACTGTAAGCTTGCTATATAGTTGGCTGAAATTTACTATCAAGATGCTTAACAGCTACCGGCCATGAACGCCTACGGACTTTATTTTTTCTCACTTGCTTTGCAGAGCGTCATCAGCCCCTTGCTGGCTATCTGGCTTTGGGTAAGGGCAAGTCAACAACCAGGCATGAAGGCGCTGGCACTGTTTTGCGTGGGTATAGGCCTGTGGGCAACAGGGCAACTGGCCATCAACCTCGGTGATGCCAGGACTAGTGAACTGGGCAAGATACTGGTCAATACCGGCCCGGTGAATGCCGTGTTTTTCCTGCATTTTGTGCTGCGCTTTTTGGGACGCTTGCGACCAGCGAGCATCATCGCCTGGTATGCAGTAGCCCTGCTGGTGGTGCTGGGGATTAACATATTCGATATGGGTAGCCTCTTGCCCTGGCTGGAGTTCAAGCGCTACTACATCTTCCCGGTCTGGGGCTGGATACCCGGCATTTTTGTCAGCGGCCTGAGTACCTGGGCCTATCTGCTCTTGCTGATGGCCTGGCCTGCTGCTGCCCCCAAAAAACGGGGGCAGATCCTGGCCGCTTGCCTGGCTGGTGTCTGGGGTTCGCTCTCTACCCTGATGTTTTTGAATGCCTCGTTCGGCATCGCCATCTTCCCTTATAGCGTGATCCTGCTGCCGTTTTATGCCGTCTTGCTGGTACTCGGCATCCTGCGCTATGACATGATGGTGGTTAACCTGTGGGCCAACCGTTTCCTGGCCTGGCTGGCCCTGAGTGTGCTGACGGTAGCCATTGCAGGTCTGGTACTGAGCCTGGTGGCGCAAACCGGCTTCAGCCCGCTGGCGGCCTTGCCACTGTGGCAGCTATGGTTATTGGGCACTGCCATGCTGCTCATCATGCTGATACTGGAAAGGCCGGTGCGCAGCTTCATGGAAAAACTGGTCTTTCCCGGCGCGCATCTGGAAGCAGCCGTGCTCAGCAACTGGCGCATGCAGTTAGAGTCGGCGACGAACTGGGAGGAACTGGGCGCGGTCGCATCAGCGTTACTGGAAACCCATTTGCGCCAATCCATGCCTGTCTTGCTATTCCACGCTGGAGCACCCGACAGCAGCACTGCTGAGCAAACCTGCGTTATCTGTTACCGGCAGCAGGCACAGTCCGCCCACGCAGAATGGCATTACGAATTGCGACACTGGGAGGGAGCGACCCCCAGTGTGCAAAGAGTGGGCGCAGTATTCGGTGCCCTGCTGGCAGCAGCAGCCGGACGCCTTGATCAATTGTTGCGTTATGCAGAGCAGGAAAAACAGCGCCTGCAACAGGCGCATCTGACGGAACTGGGTGGGCTTGCTGCCACCGTTGCCCATGAATTGCGCAACCCCCTGAACATCATCAGCATGGCTGCCGTTTCCTGTTCTGCTGATGTACGAATTGACATACGCGAGCAGATAGAAAGAGCCGATCATCTGATACAGGATCTGCTCAGTTATTCCGGTGAGGTGCGTCTGAATTGCCAGCCTGTTGATATGGCAGAACTGATTGATAACATCATGGCGCAACTACGCCCTACTGCCATGGCGAATGGCGTACAAATCAGCAGCGATATCGAAGAAAATTTACACGGACATGTAGACCGCATGCGCACTGAGCAAATCCTCAATAATCTGCTCAGCAATGCACTGGCAATGTTACGCGGCAGAGCAGATGCGCGCATCCATATCGAAGCGTGTACAGACAAACAGATACTGAGACTGCGCATCTGCGATAACGGCCCTGGCATACCGGTAGAACAAAAAGCCGATTTGTTCCAGGCTTTCAAGAGCCGCCGCCCCGGCGGTACTGGCCTGGGCCTGGCGATAGTACGCAGGCTGGTGGAAGCCCATGGCGGCGGCGTTGCCCTGATCACTTGTCCCGGCTGGAATTGCTGTTTTGAATTTTATCTACCCACATCACCATGACACCATGAGCATGCAAACTATTTTACTGGTCGATGATGAGCCAGCTTTTCAACGCCTGTGCGGCAACTGGCTGGCCAGCCTCGGCTATATTGTCAAGGTAGCGGCCACGGCAGAACAGGTACATGCCTTGCTGGCGGAGAACAGCTTTGATCTGGTCTTGCTGGACCTGGCTTTGCCACCAAGCTTAACACCCGATGAGGGCCTGGCACTATTGCCAGCATTCGCACCTGTACCTGTAGTCGTCATGACTGGTCATGCAGACCGCGAACTGGCGTTACGTGCCATCAGCCTGGGGGCCTGGGATTTTTTACCCAAGCCACTTGATCCCGATATCTTGCGCGTGGTGGTAGATCGCGCCCTCAACAAAAGCCGCCTGGAACGTGAACTCGCAGTATGGCGCGCCCGCGCCCTGCCGGACGACAATAGCATGGGCCTGATAGGCATCAGTGCCGAGCTAGCAGAACTGCGCTCGCTGATACGCCGTATTGCGCCTACCGATGTACCAGTCATGATTACCGGCCCCAGCGGCACTGGCAAAGAGTTGGTGGCACGCGCACTGCATGCCCAGGGCAAGCGGGCAGGCAAAGCATTTATTGCGGTACATTGCGGTGCCATACCTGCAGAATTATTCGAAAGTGAATTATTTGGTCACTGCAAAGGCAGCTTCACCGGTGCCGACCGTGACCGCAAGGGACTGATCGCTGCAGCTGATGGCGGCACGCTATTCCTTGATGAGGTAGGTGAAATGCCCCTGCCCATGCAAGTCAAGTTATTGCGCTTCTTGCAGTCTGGCAGCTTCTTTCCCATAGGCGCGCGCACAGAGTTGCGTGTCGATGTGCGCATAGTCGCGGCGACGAACCGTGATCTGGCTGTCATGGTTGAAGAAAAAAGTTTCAGGGATGATTTGTATTACCGCCTCAAAGGCATACAGATGCGCACACTGGCACTGGCAGACAGGGCAGAAGATATTGCCCTGATAGCCCAGGCAATTGCGGCCAGATCAATACCGCCAAAACGCCTGACGGCTGCCGCACAAGAGTGGCTGGTATCACATGCCTGGCCCGGCAATGTCAGGGAATTACAGCATTGCCTGCAAACGGCAATGGCACTGGCCGGTGAGATGAACGAGATCGTAGTAGATGATCTGGCACTGGCTTGCGGTGAAGTTGCAAGCGATGCGCCTGCGGTGGATACAGGTTTATTGGAGGAACAGGTAGCGGCTCTGGAAAAGCGTCTCATCGTCGGCGCGCTGAATGACAACCAGCACAACCATACGCATGCAGCAAAACAATTGGGCATTTCACGCGTAGGCTTGCTGAACAAAATGCGCAGGTATGGTTTGCGTGAGTAAGCAACGCATGCTTACTCAGCACTAATGCGCGGCAGAAAAAAGGCGGCTCAAATCCAGCACGGGTATGCTTTGCCCCTGCTGCTCAAAACAGGAGATCGCCATTCCTTCCCAGCCTGCTTCATCGAGACTGCTGGCCTGATTATCATCAACCAGCACACGTACCGGCGGTGCCGCGAGGTGTATCGCACCCAGGCCTGCGGTATTACTGACAGCATCATGAAATGCCACCAGAGCGAGGATATTGCCCGTGCAGGCACGTCCCCCCAGGCGCACGGGGAGTTGCATGACGGGTACGGCATGTTTTTGCCAAAAGATGATCTCCCGCATGTGCGCGGGTGCGAGAGGCACCTCAAAGCTGTCTTGCGCATCCATGATTTGTATGAGCTCACGCTGGCCTATGGCGACTTGCCTCCCATCGCCTACGTCCAGTAGCCAGGCATTTGCGCTAGACATGTTCGTGCTCCATTAATGAGTAGCAGTGATTTGTGCGAAAGCACCATACTGCATTAAATGCCGGGCATCGCTGAGACAGGCCAGGCCGTTTTCAAATGGCATGACTGCCTGCACTGGCGTGTAGCCGGCACGCATGGCAACAGGCAAGGCATAGTCGCTGCCGGATTGCTGATTGAGTACCCTGACATCATCACACAGCAAACCCAGAAAACCCTTGCCAGTAGCCAGCATGACACAGGCGCGGCGTGCTGCAGGTATCTTGTCCAGGGTCTGCAGTTCACCATTCAGGCTTAATACCGGCCAGCTTTGTCCCAGGTAAGCGATGCGCCCTATGGCAGGCGCAACTGCATCCTGGCTGACCAGATCAACAACAGATTCCACTGCACAGACATCGCCCTGCGGCAGCATGAGCTGCATATTATCAATACGCAGCAACAGACGGTTGCGTATTTCTGTACTCATCCCCGGCATCATCGCTCCCATGATCAGGCTCCTGTCAGACGGTTAATATGCTGCAGCAAGGCATCTTCACTGAAGGGTTTGACGAGGTAGGCATCTACCCGGCGGCATCGCCCTGCTGCCTGTGTTTTTGGGTAGAACGTGAAGTGATCATGATGATGGGAATGCGCTTGTCGAGCTTGCGGGCGCGTACATGACTGGTCAGCTCCAGGCCATTCATGCGCGGCATTTCCATATCGACCAGGATCACGTCGGGCAGCACTTCATCAAGTATGGCAACCGCATCCAGGCCATCAATGGCAGTACGCACTTCATAACCGGCATCGCGCATGATCTGCGCAGTAGCACGGCGGGCTGACAATGAATCATCGACCACCAGCGCAGTACGCACATGGGCTGCCTGTGAACCTGTCTGTGCTGGCAAGCCAGCGTGGGCATTATCCAGATTGACATACTGCTGGGTAGATGCACGCAATAATTCTGGCAAATCAATAACCGGCGCGACGCTACCGTCACCGAGGATGACCGCACCTATCGTGCCCTGGATTCTTGGTACATAGCGACCAAACTTCTTGACCACGACTTCACGGCCATCGACCAGTTCCTGCACTTGTATTGCGCAGGTCGCGCCGGTATCGGTACTGACCAGCAAGACCGGGTAGCCATAGCTGCGCGCTTCCTTGCGATGGTCTTGCATGCCCAGCAAGCTATCGAGCTTCAGCAATTTATGCACTGCATCGCCAACGCGATAGACAGGCTGGTCAGCCAGCGTATCAATTTGTGCATCGGTGATGTAATGGATATCAATAATACGACGGCTGGAAATCGCCATCATGTGACCAGCCACGCGCGCCATCAAAGTATGCTCGGACAAGAGGCTGGCTGGCAGGCGCAATTCCACTACCAACCCTTGGCCAGCGACCGAGCGTAAATTCAACGAGCCTTTCATTTCCAGTATGCGTGCATGCACCATGTCCATGCCTATGCCACGGCCAGAAGTCTGGGTGCTGCTGTCGCGGGTGGAAAAGCCTGGCACGAGTATCAACCGAGCCAACTCTTCTTCAGACAAGATACGCTCGGCACTGATCATCTTGCGCTTCAAGGCGGTACGGCGTATCGCCGCATAATCCAGACCGGCACCATCATCCTTGCAACGGACGACAATGGAATTACCTTCGCGGGCAAAGCTCAGTTCTATCAGGCCATCTGCCGGTTTATTCGCAGCCAGCCTGCTGGCAAGTGTCTCTATGCCATGATCGACCGCATTACGCAGGATATGCATCAGCGGGTCTGTCAGGTCATTGAGCATATTGCTATCGATATTGGTATTCGCACCCAGGATGTTCAGGTTGACCTGTTTATCAAGCAGGCGACAAGTCTGGCGCACACTGCGTTGCAGGCGCGAGACGATAGTCGTGACCGGCACCAGCCGCGTACGTATCACGGCATGCTGGTTTTCCATTTGCAGGCGGCGCTGTACTTCCAGCAATTCAGCCAGGCCGTGCAATTGTTCGTCGATATGGCTGGACATTTCGAAAGCATCGGTGCGTGCCTCTACCAGTTGTGCGGTAATGGTATGCAGCTCGCTGTAACGTTCAAATTCCAGTGGATCAAAATCACCATCGGTAGTGCTGATGCTGGCCTTTTTCTGCGGGCTGCTCATGCCACGTACATCAACCAGAGTTTCGAGGTCAGCAATCAGTTTCTGGAACAGGATATCGTGTTTTTGTATGGCTTTTGATTGTTTTTGCGTTTGCTTCAATTGTTCCTGGATTTGCGCATTCGAGATAACATTTTCACCTGCGAGGCGCAGCAGTTCATCCACCACTTTCGCAGGTACACGCAACATCGGTTCAGCCGCATGAGAACCAGGTTCGACCAGGTCAAGTACAGCGCCAGAAGATTGCGGGAGCGGGGTATTTGCAACAGGCGCAGCGACTGCTACAGCTTCGCTGTGGACAACAAATTCACCACTGCGCATATAGCTGACATAATCGCAAATCTGTTGCAGCAGCTGTTGCGACTGTGCCGGCGCCGGTGCTGTACCGCCATCGACCACAGCCTCACCCATGGCTTCGAGACAATCGCCAGCCTCGGTCAGCAATTCTGCCAGTGCATTGTCGGGCAGGCTTTGTTTATCAGTGAGGACAATCAGTAAATCTTCCAGGTGATGGGTCAGGTTGGCGATACCTGCTATGCCTACGGTGTTGGCAGCACCCTTCAGGGTATGCGCGGCACGCTTGGCTTGCTCTATGTCCTGCATGCTGCCAGCACCATTTGAAAATTTTTCTATGGCGCTGGTGAAATTACCTACCTGCACAGGCAGTTCCTGCAAGAGACCATCGAATAATTCTGTATTCAAATCATCTGGCAGTTGTATGGACACATCGCCTGCAGTGATGGCAATGACAGCGGCTGCTTCATCTTGATGGTCTGCTATCAGATTGATATTGATGAGTTCTGCGAACAGCGATTCATTGCCGTCCATAACCGCAGTCAGTGACCAGCAAGAGTCCATCAACAGGGATAATAATTCCAGTGCCGCGATTTCTTCTTTGGGCGCCGACAGGTAGGCATTCAACTTCGCTGGCAATACGCCCAGCAAGCTGACTTGCTGCGCATCCAGCGCCTGTGTTTGGGTTGCGACCATGCCTGCCAGCAAGGACAAAAATTGATGCAAGGCAGTCAGGCCTATGGATTCTGAAGTAGCGGCGATGCGCAACAAGGCTTCGACATAATTCTGCAATGCCAGACTGCGCTGTTCATCATCACCAGATGCCACGACTGTTGCCAGGTCTTCTGCCAGCATATTACCCATGAGACCGAATTCTTTGGCGAATAGCGCCAGCATATCGCTACTGACTTCCTGCGCGGCAACGCTGGTCGTCTGCACACCACCCGCATCTAACGCCTCTTCTTCCCCCTCCTCTGTGCCTTCATGGTCCACGTCATCCCTGTTATCGCTCTGTTGCAACTCCGTGTAGGTAGCACCGTTTACTGCTTCTTGCCTGTTCCATGCCGGGTCATACACAAGATCGAGCACACTGGCTGCGACTTCTGGATTTTCTGCATCAGCAATTGCGTCCATGAGCATCAGCGGGAAGCGTTGCAGCAAATCCAGTTCGGTTTCATTGACAGGGTCTGCATGTGCGGACCTCATGATGACAACATCGGCAAAAGCCTGGCAGGCATCTGCCACTACGTGCAGGTTCAACTGACTTGCACAACTTGAAAAACCCAGCAACTGCGCCGCATAAGCTTGCAAGGTCGCCGCATCATTGTCACCACCCTGGGCAAAGTGTTCATCCGCAGCCAGGCTCATGATGAGTGCATCCAGCGCTTCATGTAATGCTGAAGTTGATGTATCTGCTGTATCTGCTGTATCTACTGTATTTACGTATACCGGGGATGTTTCTGGCTCAGTGATTTCTGCAGTTCCAGCTTGTGCCGCCTGTGCATTGTGTGCATCTGCTTGATTCAATAAAGCGATCTCTGCCGTGGCTGGCGCAGGTACCAGGAACAAAGGGGGAGGCTCTTCCACTTCAGCTACTGGCGTCAGCGGATCACTATTCAGCAGTTGCCTGAGCTCACAGGAATCACCAAGGCTCAAAGGAATAGGCCAGCTGGCTGTCGAAAGATGATCTATCAGGGTTTCTATATTCTTGTCGCCATGATTCAGGGCATGGCTGGCCAGCAAATCTGGCCATTCGCTAAGCAGATGATATTCTTCATCCGTGAGGCGGCGGTTCTGGTTATACAGGCTGATGAGGTTACGTTCTATCAGCGCACATACCCAGTGCAGGCCGGGCATGTCAGCAGCACTGGCTGCCGCGCGTATGCGGCGCAATTGCTCGATATAACAAGCCAGGGCACGCGTGACTACTGCAACATCGGTCGAATGCGTGGCATCGGTTTCCAGCGCGTTGAATACCTCATCAAGGGCGCCGAGGACAATATGGCTGAAATCTGTAGCCTGGTTTTCTAGCTGTTCCATACTGCCTCAGACGGGTGAGTTGGAAAGAAAGAAACCTGCGCAAATGCATGCGCAGGTTTGAGTGGTGGTATCAGGCTGCCAGTTTGAAAACGCGCACGGTGGACAATAACATCCTTGCATATTCCACCAGGTTGGTGGTTTGTGCCGACTGTTCATCAAGTTGCAAACTGGTTTGCTGATTGGTTTTCTTGATCTGTATCGCTCTGTCCAGCAATTCCTGGCTGGCCTTGGCCTGACCATGGGATTTGATGGCGATCTGCTGTACTGATTCCACCAGTTCAGTCGTCGCATTTTGAGTAGCCTGCATTTGCAAACCAGCCTGTTCTGCCAGACGGCTGCCTTCTACCACCTGGGCAATTGCCGAGTTCATGGTATTCACCGTATCTGAGGTTTCCAGTTGGATGTTATTGACCAGGCCGGAAATTTGCAGCGTCGCTTGGCGCGCATTTTCTGCCAACCTTTGCACCTCATCCGCAACCACCGCAAAACCACGACCGGCTTCACCGGCTGAGGCAGCATGCATACTCGCATTCAAAGCCAGGATGTGGGTACGTTCTGCAATCGCGTTAATCAGACCGACCACGCCGGAAATTTCTTGTGAACGTTCACCCAGGCGTTTAATCCGTTTTTCTGTTTCACGTATGATGTCGCGGGTACTGTTAATACCACCCACGGTACTGGTTACCGTATCCATCGCCAGTTGTGTTGAGCGTATCGCATTGTCAGCAGCGCGGTTGCAGGTTTGAGCCAGGTCAGCAATATTGCGCATTTCTTCAGAAGCGGTCGATAATGAAACGGTAGTGTGTTCCACTTCCAGTCTTTCTTCTGCTGCTGCGGCCATCACGTTGTCGGACTGGGCTTTCACTTTCAGCGTGGCTTCTGTCACGTCGGCAGAAATATTACTTACATCACGCAACACTTTGGCAGTTTCACTGGTCAGCATGTTCAGGGCATCGGATACTGCACCTGTCACATCGGCAGATACCGGTACTTTGACAGTCAAATCCCTGCTCGCGAGTTGCGCCACCGCCTGCAGCAAGACCAGCACGGATTCATTGAGTTTTTCATTTTCATCTTCGATGGATTTGCGGCTGGCTTCACGTTCATCCACCATCCTGTCGAACTGGCGTGAGAGTTTGCCAATTTCGTCCGGTTGAGTGCTGCGCGCCCTGACGCTGGCATCACCCTGTGTCAATTTCTGCATAACGCCGATCAGATGTGATACCGGTTTGGTAATACTACGCGTCATCCAGTAAGCAACACCTGCTGCCAGCAAGATGGACAAGGCTGCCACCAGGGCCAAAATGTTTTTCGCACTCAGGTAAGTGCTGTCGGCTGCGGCACCATCCTTGTTCACCAATTTTGTTTGGTAGTCGATCAAGGCATCCATGGAAGAAAACCATTTCTCCTGATCGGCTTGCAGGTTGCCAAGCAGCCAGGCTGTGGCTTCAGTCTTTTTACCTTCAGTCGCCAGGCGCATGAATTCCCTTTGCGAAGTACCATATTTGGTACGTGCTTCAGTCGCTGTCTGGAAGATGCCTTTTTCTTCATCGCTGGCAATCAGTTTTTCAAAACCGGCGATGTTTTCTTCCTGGTTCTGTCTGCGTGACAAAATCAGTTGCTGTTCTTTTTCCACTGCCGATTGATCGTTCAGGAGCAGCATATTACGCATGGAACGCGCATTGGCATTAACATTACCAAGCATCTTGTAGGCCAGCACAACTTTAGGGTAGCTACCATCCACAATGCGGTGGGTACCATCATTGATGCTCTTCAGGTTGGACAGGGCCAGCCAGGCCGTTACCGCCAGCAGCAAGAGCACCGCTGTAAATCCCAGACTGAGCCGGATACCAATATTCGGAGTACGTAATTTCATTTTGCTCTCCACAAGAAAAACATCAACAAAGACTGCTTTGTCAGATCAACAGAAGGGAATCAGCCAGGTATCGCGTCAGGTATCCGTACTACGGCTGAGTTTTTCGAAAAAACTTTCATGATTGAAGTCCAGCCAGACCTTGTCATCCTTGACGAAAGCGGCTGGCACATAAGCCTCCAGCGTGGCTGGCAATTGCGGCATCTGGGTAATGGTGCGCAATTCGGTCAGCGGTTGCGGATAGCTGTCTATCAGCATGCCAACGGCGTTTTCTGCCTTGTCCAGTATCAGGAACAATTTTGACGGCGTGACTTCTGACCTGCGGCCACTGAGTACCAGTCCCAGATCAAAGATGGGTACCAGATTGCCGCGCAGGTTGATCAGCCCCAGCAGGAATGCCGGGGCCCCAGGCAGGGGAGCGACTGCCTGGGGTCGTATGACTTCACTGCCTGTTTCGGCCCTGATCAGCAGGTTCAGCGAAGCAACACGATAACCATAGCGCTTTCTTTCCATGAGCGGTGCTACATCGCTCCACAGCAAATCACCCGGAGGAGTAAAGCGTTCCAGCGCAACGCTGGGCGGCAGCCATTCTTTGGATTGCGCTGTATTGCCGGATGTAATCAGACTCATGGCAGCTCCCTGCGTGAGTTGGCAGCGATCGGAAATCAGGTGTCAGGCAGCGATCTTGAGCTGCTCTATGATCTGATCAGCGGTATAAGGCTTGGCGACATAGCCTTTTGCACCTTGCAACTGACCCCAGATTTTGTCGGCCTTTTGCGATTTGCTGCTGACAAAGACGATGGGTATGCCCTTGGTGGCAGGGTCCTGGGTCAGGCTGCGACAGGCTTCATAACCATCCATTTCAGGCATGACGATGTCGAGGAAAATGATGGATGGTTTTTCTGCCTTGGCTTTTTCCAGGGAATCCTTGCCACTGGAAGCCGTGACCACCATATAGCCAGCATCCGTCAGGATGGCTTTGATATTGGCCAGTTCAGTAGCGGAATCGTCAACAACGAGGGCTTTTTTCATGCTCATGATGTACTCCATGTATAGATCAATCAAGCGCCCTGCTCCCCAGGGCATAGGTAAGGATGCTGATGCAGACTGGCTTCAGGTTCCCATGGCCAGTCCGTGGCTCTTGTCCAGACCTGTGCTCTCATCCACAGTGCTCAGGGTCTTTTCTACAACTGCACGAAATTTCAGATGCTCAACTGGCTTGGTCAGATAACTATTGCAACCCGAGAGGGAGCCACGTATACGGTCAAAGGGGGAGGACTTGCTGGTCAGCATGACCACAGGTGTACGCTTGGTTTGCGGATGGCGGCGTATGATCTTGCAGATTTCATAGCCATCAGCACCAGGCATGACAATGTCGAGGAAGATGATGTCGTAGTTTTTCTTTTCCAGCATCTGCAGGGCTTGCTCGCCTGTCTCAGCGCAGTCAGAGGCGATTTTCATGGAGCGCAATTCAAGGTCTATCTTGATTCTGGCAGTGGGGCTGTCATCCACGATCAGGGCACGGTGACCACCCTGCAAGACCGAGGCTGGGGGCTTTTTTGCAGCAGGGGCTGCACATTAGCTGCTTTGTCCATTTCTGCTTTCTGGGCAACTGCTGCGCTGACGGGAGATGTTGCAGGCAACACCTTTTCCAGTTCATCTGCTACCTGGTCCAGCAAGGCCAGCATCTTGGTAGGAACCAGAGGATGCAATAAATGATATTTGCCAGGCTGTGCCTTGCCTGCATTGGAAATGAATACCGTTGCAGGTTCGGGGATACTGCGTGTTTCTATAAGTTCCTGTAAAGCTGCCCTGGCCTGGTTATTATCCGGATCGAGTATGACGATATCCGGGTCGCCAGCCTGGCTGGCATCGAACAAGGCATAGGAATGCCTGCGTCCACTCGCCATGGTCAGGCTAAGCACGCTGCGCACCAGACGCAATTCATACTCAGACAAACCGAACACACTAATCAGAATTTTTTTAGAAGCGCAGGGGAGCGCCGTAGAGATGCTGTTCATGAGCACATGCCTCTTAACGAAAAACCGCCTATGCGGAATACGGTACCTGGCTGCCCTGCCGTGTTTAGCGAGGGCCCTGTAGTTTTGCGTCCCACGCTTTCGGGTGGTTTGCCTTTAAACAACGCTCACATTCTCACTATGGATTATCTCTTGTACATAGTGAAGAACATCAGCCACAGTGCTTCGTGTGAAGCACCGTTACCCCAATGTAGTTCAAGAATTTGCAGGCTTCAAGGAAAAAGTTAACATTTTTTTGCTTTTCTTTTTCCTTGCAAAAGGTACAAATTTCAGCCGCGCTGGCAAATTTTTGCATACTTTGTCAGCACCTCAACCATGCCCTGCTCCAGGCATTCGACGATGACTGCATGGCCTATGGATACTTCGAGTATGCCGGGTATGGTCAGGAACCTGGCCAGGTTGTCCAGATTCAGATCATGCCCGGCATTGACGCCCAGACCTGCATCCTGGGCACGTTTGGCGGCGGCGGCAAAGCCTTGCAATATCTGTTCACCTTTTGCTGTGCCAAAGTGCTCTGCATAGGGCTCTGTATATAATTCGACACGGTCGGCACCGAGTTCTTTGGCCAGATGCATGTCCTGATTGTCGTAATCAATAAACAGGCTGCTGCGTATGCCCAGCGCCCTGAGTTCAGCCAGCACGGGGCGCAAGAATTCAGCATCCTTGCGCAAGTCCCAGCCATGGTCAGAAGTCAGCTGGTCCGGAGCATCCGGCACCAGCGTGCATTGCGCAGGCTTGTTGCGCTTCACGACGTCGAGGAATTCTGGTGCCGGATAACCCTCTACATTCAATTCCACGCCACGCGCCTGACACAGCACACCCAGAGTTTCCACATCACTATACCGCGCATGCCTTTGATCCTGACGCGGATGCAGGGTAATGCCATGTGCACCGAGGTCCAGGCAGCGGGCAGCAAAGGCTTGCACATCAGGATAATTACGGCCACGTGAATTGCGCAGCAAGGCGATTTTGTTGATGTTGATGGAGAGTGCGGTCATGGTGATTCCAAAGTCTGGGCAAGGTAATGAAAAATTGCTGGAACAATTTTCTGTTCAGGTATTCATCATGGACTTGCTTGCGTGTTTGTACAAGTAACACAGCGGGGTGATTTGTTGGTTCATCTGTTTTTTTATAACTAACACTCATCTGATGAAATGCGATTAAAACTCCCTCCCCTTCAAGGGGATGTCGTCGGGGTTTCACAAAGCTAGCTTTGTGCCGACAGAATCCAAGTCGCTTGCAAGCGGCGCGGTGGACGGGTTGGGGTGGGGATGGGTTTCGGTTAATGAAACACTTAATTAATTTGCGAAGGAAACCCGTCCCCATCCCCGCCTTCCCCTTGAAGGGGAAGGAGTGTATTCACATTTTTTTGCTACTCTATAAAAAAGCCAGCACAACTGTGCTGGCTTTACGGTACAAACTCCAGGCAAGCTTACTGCTGGAAAGCCAGCAACTGCGCACCCTCAGCCACCTGGTCACCAATCGCATACAAGACTTCATCAATGACACCATCATGCGGTGCAGAGATCGTGTGCTCCATCTTCATCGCTTCCATGATCAGCAGGGCATCGCCCTTCTTCACTTCCTGTGTCTTGTTGACGAGCACGGCAACGATCTTGCCTGGCATGGGCGCTGTCAGGCGGCCAGCTTCAGCCTCGGCTTCACCGGCATGCGCCAACGCATCTATGTAATGCAGGTCAGTGTGCCTACCCTGGCTGAACACATGGAAATGCTCACCATCGCGTACCACCGTAGCAGCCACGGTCTGGTCGGCGATCTTGATGACAATATCATTTTCATGCGCGAGTGCCAGCCTGACTTGTGCTGTCGCTGTACCGGCCTGTACTTGCCAACCGTCTGCCAGGTAAGTCACCTGCACTTCATGCGTCTGTTCTTCTTCCGTGAACTGCAGGCTACGTTGCATGAGGCTGTTCATGCGCCAGCCATGGCTGGATTGCCATGGGTCGCTGCTACCGTTTGTGGATTTTTCTGAGTTCAACAGGGACACAACCGCCAGCGCCAGCGTCGTCAGGTTCGCTGCTACTGGTGCCGGGAACAGTTCTGCCTGATTACGTTCTATCAGACCAGTATCCAGGTCTGCGCCAGAAAAGGCCGTGCTGGTGACCAGGCGCGACAGGAAGGCGATATTGCTGTTCAAACCGACGATCTGGTATTGCGCCAGCGCCTGCGCCATGCGGGCCAGTGCTTCTTTCCTGTCCTTGCCCCAGACTATCATCTTGGCGATCATGGGGTCATAGAAAGGTGAAATCGTATCGCCTTCACGCACGCCGCTATCGATACGGAAAGCCGCCGGATCTGTCGCGCCACCAAGTTCAAAATTCACTGCAACAGGGGTGCGAGCATGACGCAAAGTACCTATCGATGGCAGGAAACCTTTTTCAGGATTTTCTGCATAAACACGTGCTTCTATGGCGTGACCGTGGATCTGCAATTCGCTTTGTTGCAGCGGCAGTTTTTCACCGGCAGCAACACGTAATTGCCATTCAACCAAGTCAGTACCGGTGATCATTTCTGTCACCGGATGTTCAACCTGCAGACGGGTATTCATTTCCATGAAGTAGAAAGAACCATCCTGGTTGGCGATGAATTCCACCGTACCGGCACCCACATAACCAACTGCTTTTGCCGCAGCTACGGCGGCATCACCCATGGCAGCGCGGCGTTCTGCCGTCATGCCTGGAGCTGGCGCTTCTTCCAAAACTTTTTGATGGCGGCGCTGCACCGAGCAATCGCGCTCAAACAAATAAACGCAATTGCCGTGGGTATCAGCAAATACCTGGATTTCTATATGACGTGGTCTTTGCAGATATTTTTCTGCCAGCACTTTGTCATCGCCAAAAGAGTTGATGGCTTCACGTTTGCAGGATGCCAGTGCATCCTTGAAGTCTGCCGATTTTTCAATGACACGCATACCCTTGCCACCACCACCGGCACTGGCTTTCAGCAAGACCGGATAACCGATACGGTCAGCCTCGGTATGCAAAAAATCAGCATCCTGGTTATCGCCATGGTAGCCAGGTACCAGCGGCACATTGGCTTTTTCCATCAGGGATTTTGCCGCAGACTTGCTGCCCATGGCCTCTATCGCCGAGGCTGGCGGGCCTATGAAGGCAATGCCATTCTTGGCACAGGCTTCAGCAAATTCACTGTTTTCTGACAGGAAGCCATAGCCCGGGTGTATCGCCTGCGCACCCGTCGCCAGTGCGACTTGTATGATCTTGTCGGCACGCAGATAACTTTCCTTGGCGGCAGCAGGGCCTATCAATACTGCCTCATCACAAACAGCGACATGCTTGGCATTAGCATCGGCTTCGGAATACACAGCGACAGTCTTGATGCCCATGCGGCGTGCGGTAGCAGCAACACGGCAAGCAATTTCGCCACGGTTGGCGATAAGGATTTTGGTAAACATGTCTCTAACCTTTTGGGTGGATGTATCTACGATAATTGACTACGATTTTCATCAGAGAAAAGCACATGCCTTTCTCTGTGTCTCCATTTTTTCTCTGTGCACTCTGTGCTGAAGATTTGCGGTTTAAGGTTTTAATCAGGAGCAACTACCCGCTTTAGCCTCAACCTTGCCACGCGTCTTCAAGCCCAGTTTGTCGAGCAGTACACGATCATCCTGCGCTTCAGGGTTAGCCGTAGTCAGCAATTTATCGCCGTAGAAAATCGAATTCGCGCCAGCCAAAAAGCACATGGCCTGCACTGCCTCACCCATCTGACGACGGCCAGCAGACAGGCGCACACGCGCCTTGGGCATGGTGATACGGGCAACAGCTATCGTGCGTACAAATTCCAGCGGATCAAGAGGGTCCAGGCCATGCAAAGGCGTGCCTTCTACCTGCACCAGATGATTGACAGGCACGGATTCTGGATAGGGATTCAGGTTCGCCAGTTGCGCGATCAGGCCCGCGCGCTGGCGGCGTGATTCACCCATGCCGACGATGCCACCACAACAGACTTTGAGGCCAGCGCTGCGTACATGGCCCAGGGTATCGAGCCTGTCCTGGTAATCGCGGGTGGAAATCACATTGCTGTAAAACTCAGGGGCGGTATCGAGATTGTGATTGTAATAATCTAGACCCGCATCTTTCAAACGCTGTGCCTGCTCTTCCTTGAGCATGCCCAGAGTAGCGCAGGTTTCCAGACCCATGGCCTTGACTTCGCGCACCATGGTTTCTACTTTTTCCATGTCGCGGTCTTTAGGTGAACGCCATGCTGCGCCCATGCAAAAACGGGTTGCGCCGTTTTCGCGAGCTGCTTTGGCGGCATCCAGCACTTCGCGCACATCCAGCATTTTCTTGGCTTCTACGCCAGTGTCATAACGTGCCGCTTGCGGACAATAGCCGCAGTCTTCTTCGCAACCACCGGTCTTGATGGACAAGAGTGTCGCCAGTTCTACATCACCATCAGGGAAGTTGGCGCGATGTGCAGTTTGCGCCCGGAACATCAAGTCATTGAAGGGCAAATCAAACAGGGCCAGTACTTCATCCACGGGCCAGGTCTCGGCTTCTATCTTCTTGACCGGTGGCTGGAATTGCATGGCTTGCAAAGTCGTATCAGTAGCTTGCATCTTTGTTTCCTTTTACTTCAATTGACTCAAATCCAGATACGAGGCAGCGACTTTTGCCTTCTCGTGATCAGGAACATTCAAACGGGGAATATGCCCCAGCATGGGTGCTGCTATGCGTTCACGCAGGGCGGCAATATTTTCTTGCGGGTACAGCATGTTGGCATCAACGGTATTGGCAACCCAGCCTGCCAGCCTCAGACCGCGGGCGGCGATGGCTTCGACTGTGAGCAACGCATGATTGATGCAACCGAGGCGCATGCCAACCACCAGTATCACTGGCAAACCCAGGGCTTGTGCCATGTCAGCCGTTGTCACTTGCGCATTCAGGGGCACACAAAAACCGCCTACGCCTTCCACTACCACGGCATCTGCCTGTTCACGCAACTGCTGATAGCTGCTGACGATATGCGGCAGCTCTATCTTTACATGCTCCAGCTCCGCCACGATATGCGGCGCTGCCGGTGTCTGCATCAGGTAAGGACATACCAAAGCCAGCTCTGCCTTGACACTGGCAGCCGCAACCAGCACATCGACATCTTCATTATGCAAGATACCGTCACGCATTTCTGCACCAGCGGCGATCGGTTTCATGCCCACGCTTCGCAAACCTTGCTCCTGCATTGCATGTAGCAGCGCAGCGCTGACCAGGGTCTTGCCTATCTCGGTATCAGTGCCGGTCAAGAAAAAGTCATGCTGCCGTTTTTGCATCAGGCCACCTCAGCAAAACACTGGGCCACATAACTCATCTGGTCGAGGCGGTTAATCGCCTGCACCAGTTGCAGGACCTGGATTTCTGTATGCGCAGCAGACAGAGTCACGCGCAGGCGAGCCGTCCCAACAGGCACGGTAGGTGGGCGTATCGCCCCTACCCACAGCCCCTGGTCCATGAGGTTGCCAGCCACTCTTAGCATGGCGGCATTGTCACCAATGAGTACAGGTTGTATCGCAGTGTCCGATGGCATGCCTTGCCAGACTTGCAGATGCAGGCCATCGCTAAACAGGCCTATCAGTTTTTGCAGATGTGCACGTCTTTGCTGGCCTTCTTCACCTGCAATGATATCGATGCTGGTCAGCAGTGCATGCGCCAGTGCAGGTGCGGCAGCGGTCGTATAGATATATGCGCGGGCGCGTTGTACCAGCCATTCAATCACGGTAGCATCAGCCGCGACAAAGGCCCCACCGACACCGGCAGCCTTGCCCAGGGTACCCATGTAAACCAGATTCGGTGACTTGATATTCAGGTGCTCCAGCACGCCACGTCCATGCTGGCCCAGCACGCCAAAACCATGGGCATCATCGACGATGAGCCAGGCATCATAGCGCTCGCAAATTGCCAGCAGGGCCCCCAGTTCTGCGATATTGCCATCCATGCTGAAGACGCTGTCGGTGACAACAACCCTGTGCTTGGTCTTGCATTGTTGCAGCATGCGTTCCAGCGCTGTGTAATCGCGGTGCGGAAATACCTGCACGGTGGCACGCGAGAGACGTGCACCATCAATCAGGGAAGCATGGTTCAGGGCTTCAGAAAATACGGTTGTGTCTTTATTGATGGCCAGCGCCGTGATGACCGCCAGATTGGCCATATAGCCCGTGCAGAAATACAGGGTGCGGGCGTTATCAATATGCGGTGAGACAAACTCGGCCAGTCGTTCTTCCAGCACAGCGTGCGCGCGGCTATGGCCGCTGATGAGGTGTGATGCACCACTACCTACACCGTACAGCGCAGCACCTTCCTGCATGGCTTCTGCCAGTTTGGGATGTGCTGCCAGGCCGAGGTAATCATTGCTGCAAAATGCCAGCAAGTCACGGCCATCGACTTTCATGTTTGGTGCTGATGGTGTTTCCACCGTGCGTCTTTGACGCAATAAATGTTTTTGATCCAGCACGGCCAGCTCTTGCTGCAAACCTTGTATCAGGGATTTGCGTTGAGTCGCTATGCGTATGCCTGGATTATTCTTGCTGCCATCTGTCATGCCATTACCTCTTCAAATACCAGTCTGGTTTTATGTGCCAGCAAGCTCATTTCATCCTGCTCAAGGATGTAGGGCGGCATCATATAGACTGTGCGACCTATAGGCCGCATTAATAATTCCTGCTTCAGAGCCGCAGCAAAAAAGCGGCGGGAAAATGTTGCTGCGCGTTCTGCATCATCGACCACCGCATCAAAGGCGAGGATCATGCCTTGCTGGCGGAAGTGGCGCACGCGCGCATCATTTTTCAAATCAACAAAAGCAGTGTTCAAGAATTCTGCTTTGACACGGTTATTTTGCAAGACCTTGTCATCTTCAAATATCGCCAGTGTCGCCAAGGCTGCACGGCATGCCAGTGGATTACCGGTATAGGAATGCGAATGCAAAAAGCCGCGCCTTACATCGGCATCATAAAATGCCTGGTAGACAGCATCCGTCGTCATCACCAGTGACAGCGGTAAATAACCGCCACTGATACCTTTAGACAGGCATAAAAAGTCTGGCCAGATATGCGCTGATTCACAGGCAAAGAAAGTACCGGTGCGGCCACAGCCTACGGCGATTTCATCAGCAATCAGATGCACCTGATACTGGTCGCATAATTCACGCAAACGTTTCAGATAAACAGGGTCGTGCATGGCCATGCCAGTCGCGCATTGCACCAGTGGTTCTATGATGACGGCAGCAATCTTGCCTGCGCGCTCCTGCAATTTTGCTTCCAGTGCAGCGGCTGCACGCAAGGCCACATCGGCAGCAGTTTCACCCGCTTCAGCCAGACGCGCATCCGGTGACGCAACGACATGCGCACGCTGCAACATGGGGCCATAGGCTTCACGGAACAGGCTGACATCAGTTACCGCCAGCGCCCCCACGGTTTCACCATGGTAGCTGCCCTGTATGCAAATAAACTCTTGTTTTTCAGTCTGGCCACCATTGCGCCAGGCATGAAAACTCATCTTCAGGGCGATCTCGACTGCCGATGCACCATCCGACGCATAGAAGCAATGGCCGAGTGCATGATTAGTCAGGGCCGCCAGTTTTTCTGATAATTCGACCACAGGCGCATGGGTAAAGCCGGCCAGCATCGCATGCTCGAGCTTATCAAGCTGGTCTTTCAATTCTGCATTGATACGTGGATTTGCATGGCCAAACAGGTTGACCCACCAAGAGCTGATTGCGTCAAGATAACGCTTGCCTTCCATATCAAACAGCCATGCGCCGCGGCCATGGCTGACGGGTATCAGCGGCACGGTTTCATGATGCTGCATCTGGGTACACGGGTGCCATACATGTTGCAGGCTGCGTGTTACCCAGTCATTTTCTTGATTCAAATTCATTCCAGACAAATTTTACGATTGAAGCTCACATTTCATATCACGTTCAAGCCACGGACTGCGTAGTTTGAATGAGCTTCAAATGATTCTCTATATGCATGACATGAGCCTGGGCAAATTCTGCCTTGCTCAAACTGCCATAAGCAAAATGCGGCTTGATCTCACCCGCATAGTTTTCAAATTTTTGTAATGCCGCAATCAGCATATCGATACCAGCATTGACATCGCCGCTCTCGGCAATTGCTGGCGCACCTGGTATGGGCTCAGTCAGGTTATGCGTCATTGCACCGGCGACTGAAAAAGCATAAAAGGCTGCACTACCTGCCGTTTTCTGAAAGGCTGCCGATTTCATTTCGGGATAACCCGTCATCGAATACTCTATGCTCTGCGCCAGATGCACAAAGACTTTATAAGGCGGCCAACCGGATAGGTTAGCGAGTTTATTCAATTTCAGACTGGCAAGTTTTGCCTGCATCTCTGGTATTGAAGTGAAGATTACTGTCGATTTGCGATAGGTCACCGCGCCCGCTGCGGCCAGCAAAGATACGGCCAGTCCAGTCAATACCAGTCTTCGCTTTGTCATCTTTACCAGCTCCTTTCCACTCTATTCTATTCTTGCGATCCGCTTGATCTTCAAGCCAGATTCAACTTAACCAGTTTGGCTTACGTTTTTCCAGGAAAGAACGTACACCTTCACGACCTTCATCCGATGCGCGTATCTGCGCTATACCTTCTACCGTTGCTGCTATCAGCGCTGGTGTCACTTCACGGCTGGCAACATCCTGTACCAGACGCTTGGCCTGCTTCACTGCATTCGGGCTGTTGCTAACCAGCGCGTTGACAATCTCGGCCACTTTGGCATCCAGTGCCTCGGCCGTCACCACTTCATGAGCAAAACCCGTGCGATGCGCCTCTGCCGCAGTAAAACGCTCGGCAGTGATGAAATAACGGCGCGCCGCGCTTTCACCCATGGCCTTGATAACATACGGCGAAATCGTCGCCGGTATCAGGCCCAGCTTGACTTCACTGAGGCAAAAATTGGCCGTATCTACACTAACCGCAATATCGCAGGCAGCCACCAGCCCCATGCCACCGGCATAGCAATCACCTTGCACTTTGGCAACTACCGGCTTGCTACAGCTATAAATGGTATGCAGCATTTCTGCCAGTTGACCAGCATCCGCGAGGTTTTCCTCATGGGTGTAATCGGCCATCTTTTTCATCCAGTTCAGGTCTGCCCCAGCACAAAAAGCAGGACCATTCGCGGCCAGCACAATAGCACGAATGCTGTCATTCGTATCCAAATCGCGGAAAACCTGGGTGATCTCTGCTATGGTCGTTTCATTAAATGCATTGCGTACATCGGGGCGGTTCAATGTGACTGTGGCCAGATGATTTACAATTTCAATATTCAAGGTTTCCATTTTTTCAATCTTTTCCTTCTTTAACACAGCCTATTTTCACTAGCCTATTTTTTCAAAGGTGCGCACTTGGCACCATTTACAGTCCGGTTAAACATTGGCACGGGAAGCACATTGTTCACGTCTGTCGCATCGACTATACGTGTAGTGCAGGCCCTGCGGCCAGTTAGCGTATCCAGAACATAGACATGATCAGCAATCGGGAAAAAACTGAAATTAGCTTTGCATGAGCTAATGCCTATCAACTCATCATATCCAAATGTTACCAACTTGCCCGCTGGCAGCTTGGTCGCCGTTATATTCGTATGTGCAGCATCATCAATGATAGTTTTTGGACCTGAGCAAGATTCTGCATCATCGTAGATATACAATTTAACACCCGCCCCTTTCGCCGTTGTCATCCTGACCGCAAGATCAGCTACCGCGCCATTTTGCGGTGCTACATATGGTGTAGCCACACAAGCGCTGAGTGCCAGGACAAGGCTGGCCATGAGCAATGAAGGGATATTTTTTTTCATGAATATTGCCTTGGCTTACATGCGGAACACGCCAAACTTCACATCCGGTATCGGTGCATTCAAGGCAGCCGATAAACCCAGGCCCAACACCATGCGGGTATCTGCGGGATCAATCACACCGTCATCCCACAGGCGCGCGGATGCATAGTAAGGATGACCCTGGTGTTCGTACTGCTCCTTGATAGGTTGCTTGAAAGCCGCTTGTTCTTCGGCTGACCAGCTACCGCCCTTGCCTTCAATGCCATCGCGTTTTACTGTCGCCAATACGCTGGCCGCCTGTTCACCGCCCATGACGCTGATACGGGCATTTGGCCACATCCACATGAAGCGTGGCGAGTAAGCACGACCACACATGCCATAGTTGCCTGCACCAAAACTGCCGCCTATGATGACGGTGAACTTGGGTACATTCGCCGTCGCTACGGCAGTCACCATCTTGGCACCATTGCGGGCTATGCCTTCGTTTTCATATTTGCGGCCTACCATAAAGCCGGTGATGTTTTGCAGGAAGACCAGAGGTATCTTGCGCTGGCAGCACAGTTCTATGAAGTGCGCGCCCTTCAATGCCGATTCCGAAAACAGGATGCCATTGTTGGCAATAATGCCGACCGGCATGCCATGAATATGCGCGAAACCGCAGACCAGGGTAGTGCCATAGCGCGCCTTGAATTCGTCAAAATGGCTGCCATCGACGATGCGGGCAATCACTTCACGCACATCAAAAGGCTTGCGGGTATCGACAGGTATCACGCCATACAGTTCAGAAGCCGGGAACTTGGGTTCTTCGACTTCTTTCATGACCACGGTTTGTGGTTTCTGGCGGTTCAGGTGCGAGACGATGGTGCGCGCCAGTGACAGCGCATGCGTATCATTCTGCGCCAGATGATCAACGACACCAGACAGGCGGGTATGCACATCGCCCCCACCGAGGTCTTCGGCACTGACGACTTCACCGGTAGCGGCTTTCACCAGCGGTGGGCCACCGAGGAAAATCGTGCCCTGGTTCTTGACGATGATGGACTCATCACTCATCGCTGGCACATAGGCACCACCGGCTGTGCAGGAACCCATGACCACCGCAATTTGCGGTATGCCCTTGGCCGACATATTGGCCTGGTTGTAGAAGATGCGTCCAAAGTGATCGCGGTCAGGGAAGACATCATCCTGGTTAGGCAAGTTCGCGCCACCGCTATCGACGAGATATATGCAGGGTAGATTATTTTGTTCGGCAATTTCTTGCGCGCGCAAATGTTTCTTGACGGTCAGCGGATAATAAGTGCCGCCTTTGACTGTCGCATCATTACAGACGATGATGCATTCCTGCCCGGCCACGCGGCCTATGCCAGTGATGACACCGGCAGATGGAGCGGCATCGGCACCGCTTTTTTCTTTGTACATGTCGAAAGCAGCGAGTTGCGAAAACTCCAGGAAAGGCGTGCCTGCATCGAGCAGCATTTGCACACGGTCACGCGGCAAGAGTTTGCCACGGGCCAGATGTTTCTTGCGTGCTTCATCGCCACCACCAAGTGCAATTTTGGCGATCTTTTCTTTGAGGTCATCCACCACGGCCTGCATGGCCGCTGCATTGGCTTTGAATTCTTCACAGCGGGGATTGAGTTTGGAATCTAAAGTTGTCATTATCTTTTTCACTTTTCTGGAAAACTGCCATCCACGTAAAACCACTTGCCTTCATAACGCACAAAACGGCTGAGTTCATGCAGCCTGTGCGCCTTGCCGCCTATCTTGTAACGGGCAACAAATTCTACCGTTGCCGCATCACCATCCGCTTTGAATTTCTTGACTTCCAGCCCCAGCCATTTGGTTGGTTCATCATGCGTGATGCGTTCCTTGGGACAGGTCCGCTCATCCCAGGTCGCACGCAGATAGGCTTCATCGTTCAGGGTATAGGCGGTATAGCGCGAACGCATCAAGGCTTCTGCCGTTGGTGCCACTACCGCGCCACTTAGATACGGGCCACAGCACAGGTCAAGATTCTTATTCGTGCCACAGGGGCATGCTTTGCTGCTCATTATTACTTCTTGCTTTCCTTGATGGTGACTGGTGCTCCGGCGGCTTTCCAGGCAGTAAAACCACCGTCGATATGCGCGACATTTTCCAGGCCCATGTCTTGCACGGTCTTGGTAGTCAGTGCACTGCGCCAGCCAGCGGCACAAAACAAAATGAATTCTTTTTTCTCGCCGAAGACAGGTTTGAAATAAGGTGAATCAGGATCAACCCAAAACTCTATCATGCCGCGCGGGGCATGATAGGCACCGGGGACGATACCTTCGCGCTCGAGTTCGCGGATATCGCGGACATCAATGAACTGCACATTGGCATCCGATAACTTGGCTTGCGCTTCTGCAACGCTATAGATCTTGATTTCGGCATTGGCTTCATCGACCAGTTGCTTGTAACCTTTTTTCATGCTGTCTCCGTTTAAATTCAAGACCTCTCATCACAGAGGCACAGAGACACAGAGAAACCCTGCTTTCTCTGCGTCTCTTGGGTCAACCCGCCAGTGCACGCCCAATCAAAATCTTTTGTATATCGGAAGTACCTTCATATATCTGGCAAACCCGTACATCGCGATAAATGCGTTCTACCGGGAAGTCACTGACGTAGCCGTAACCGCCGTGTATCTGTATCGCATCCGAGCAGACTTTTTCTGCCATCTCTGAGGCAAACAGTTTTGCCATTGCTGCTTCTTTCAAGCAGGGCTTGCCTGCGTCTTTCATGCTGGCGGCGTGCCAGATCAGTTGGCGTGCAGCTTCTATCTGGGTCGCCATGTCGGCCAGTTTGAATTGTACGGACTGGTGTTCAAAAATGGGCTTGCCAAAACTGGTCCTGTCCTTGGCATAAGCGAGGGCGGCTTCAAATGCAGCTCTTGCCATGCCTACTGATTGCGAGGCTATGCCTATGCGGCCACCTTCAAGTCCAGACAGGGCGATCTTGTAGCCCATGCCTTCTTCGCCTATGAGATTTTCTGCCGGAATCCGGCAGTTCTCGAACAGGATTTGTGCAGTGTCGGATGAATGCTGGCCCATCTTTTGTTCCAGGCTGGCGACGATATAGCCTGGCGTGCTGGTGGGTACCCAGAAAGCGCTGATGCCCTTCTTGCCTGCTTCTTTATCGGTGACAGCCATGACGATGGCCACATCAGCATATTTGCCGCTGGTGATGAATTGCTTGACGCCGTTGATGACGTAATGATCGCCATCACGTTTTGCGGTCGTGCGCAGTTCAGAGGCATCGCTACCAGCATGTGGTTCGGTCAGGCAAAAAGCACCGAGCATTTCGCCTTGTGCCAAAGGTGTCAGCCATTGTTTTTTTTGCGCGTCATTGGCATACATCATGGCGATGCTGCAGACAGGGCAATTGTTGACGGATACCACGGTAGAAGTACCGCCATCACCGGCAGCGATTTCTTCCAGCACCAGGGCCAGCGACAGATAATCCATGCCTGCACCGCCAAACTCTTCTGGCACAGCGACACCATAGGCACCCATTTGCGCCAGCTCTTTCAATTCTTCTGCCGGGAAGTGATGTTCCTTGTCCCAGCGTGCGGCATTGGGCACAAGACGGTCCTGGGCAAAGGCGCGCACGGCGTCGCGTATCATTTCGTGTTCTGGTGTGAGTAGCATGATGATTCTGTTTTCTATTTTATGAGTACGATACTTGTGTAGGCTTACCAGTCGTGTTCTGCGCCCGTATATTCCAGATATTTGCCATTGTCGGCAGGCTTCAGGGCAGCCAGGGTCTGGCGTATGCCCGCCACGCTGGCATCGCTGGTGATTTCTGCTGACTCACCACCCATGTCAGTTTTTACCCAGCCGGGGTCCATGGCGACGCAGATGGCTTTATTGGTACTTAGCGACACGTCTTTTAATACTGAATTCAATGCGGTCTTGCTGGCGCGGTATAACCAACCGGCTGGATTACTGCGTTCGCCTATTGACGCCATGCTGGATGAAATCACAGCCAGCCTGCCATGCGCGTTTTCTACCAGCGGGAGCACGATAGGCAGTATCCGCATGGCTGACAAGACATTGGTATGCATGACGGTATCAAACTGTTGCTGGTCCGGCGCTGTCAAACCTTCAGTTCTCGGACCGAACACGCCAGCATTGAGGATAGCCACATCAATCTTCTCATCATCAAGACGCCAACCCAGACCAGCACAGTCATTCAGATTGGTAACATCCAGCGGCAAGGCTTCACAGCCTGCAGATTGCAAGGCTGCCAGGTCTTCCTGCTTGCGCGCGGTGACAATCACACGCCAGCCTGCAGCCTTGTATTGCATGGCCAGTTCGTGGCCTATACCGCGTGATGCACCGATGATTAAAGCGACTGGCATAGAAATTTCCGGTTAGTTTAGCTCCTTCCCCTTCAAGGGGATGGAGGCGGGAATTCGCAAAGTATACTTTGCGCAGACGTAATCTAAGCTGCTTGAAAGCAGCGCAGTGGACAGGTTGGGATGGGGATGGGTTTCTAACGCAATTAGTTTGCGGTCATTTAACCGAACCCCATCCCCACCCTAACCCTCCCCTTGAAGGGGAGGGAATTCGAGCGAAATTAATTTCGCTTAGATCATTTCAATCGCCAGAGCCGTACCCTCGCCACCACCAATACAAAGCGAAGCCACACCACGTTTCTTACCCTGCTTCTTCAAGGCACCCATCAGTGTGATGATGATACGTGCACCAGAAGCACCGATAGGATGACCCAGCGCACAGGCACCGCCATGTACATTGACCTTGTCATGCGGAATACCGAGTTCTTTCATCGCTGCCATGGGCACAGTCGCAAAAGCTTCATTGATTTCAAACAGGTCAACATCATCTGTTGTCCAACCCAGTTTTTTATATAGCTTCTGGATGGCACCCACCGGTGCTGTGGTGAACCAGCCTGGTTCCTGCGCATTGCTGGCGTGGCCGAGGATTTTTGCGATCGGTGTCAGGCCCAGTTCTTTGGCCTTGGATTCACGCATCAGCACCAACGCAGCGGCACCGTCATTGATGGAAGAAGAAGAAGCGGCAGTGATCGTGCCGTCTTTTTTGAAGGCTGGTTTCAGCGCAGGGATTTTATCGAGCTTGGCTTTCAATGGGCCCTCATCCTTGTCGATGACGACATCACCACTGCGGCCAGATACGGTCACTGGAGCGATTTCCCATGCGAAGGAACCATCGGCAGTTGCAGCTTGCGCGCGCTTGACGGAGGCAATTGCAAAGGCATCCTGCTCTTCACGGCTGAAATTGTATTTGGCTGAACAGTCTTCAGCAAAAGTACCCATGGAACGGCCCTTGTCATAGGCATCTTCGAGACCATCGAGCATCATGTGGTCATACATCATGCCGTGGCCGATGCGGTAGCCGCCACGTGCCTTGGGGATCAGGTAAGGGGCATTGGTCATGGATTCCATACCACCGGAAACGATGACTTCATTGCTGCCTGCATTGATGGAATCAAAAGCCATCATGGTGGCCTTCATGGCTGAGCCGCACATCTTGGACAAGGTCACTGCACCAGTGGAAACCGGCAAACCCGCAGCCAGCAAAGCCTGGCGTGCAGGGGCCTGGCCCTGCCCTGCCATCAGGCAGTTACCGAACAAGACTTCTTCTACCAGCTCTGGCTTGACACCGGCGCGTTCAACGGCGGCCTTGATGGCAACTGCACCGAGCTGGCTGGCTGTCAGGGAAGAAAAATCGCCCTGGAAGGCACCCATGGGGGTACGGGCGGCACCAACGATTACGATAGGATCATTCATCTTACTCTCCAATTAATATAGGCAACAAAGCTGCCTGGCTAATGACGGGAGGCATGTCAACAGACATGCACAGCCTTAAGTTGTTGTACTGGTTTGATTACAAAAGCGGATTTCCTGCGGATACGGAAACACATCATCCACCTTGCCATCGACTATGCGCTTCTTGCGGGCTTGCCAGTATTCGGCGGTCAGCAAGTCAGCATGATGCTTCATAAAATATTCTTTGACGTTTTTATTCCCCAGCAAGAAAGTGCCAAACTGCTCGGGGAAGACATCATTTTTGGCAATCGGATACCAGGGCTCGGCGGACATCTCGTCTTCTTCATTGCGCGGCAAAGGTATCTTGCGGAAATTACAGTCGGTGATGTATTCGATTTCATCATAGTCATAAAAGACGACACGGCCATGGCGGGTGACACCAAAGTTTTTGTACAGCATGTCACCGGGGAAGATGTTCGCTGCCACCAGGTCCTTGATGGCGCTGCCATATTCTTTCAGACCATGCTCCATCGCAGCCATATCACCACCGCGCTCGGCTTCAGTCAGCCAGATGTTCAGCGGCGTCATGCGGCGTTCTATGTACAGATGCTTGATGACGACTTCATCATCATTCACTTCCAATAATGAAGGCGCATATTGTTTGATCTCGGCCAGCAATTCTTCTGAAAAACGTGAGCGCGGGAATGCCACATCCGAGTATTCCAACGTATCTGCCATACGGCCTACGCGGTCATGGTTTTTTACCAGCAGGTATTTTTCCTTGATCAGGGCCTTGGTAGTTTCCTTGGGTGGCGGGAAACTGTCTTTGATGAGTTTGAACACATACGGGAAAGACGGCAGTGCAAATACCAGCATCACCAGACCACGTATGCCGGGTGCGGCTTCTATGCGGTCGGATGAATATTTTAGATGGTGCAAAAAATCGCGATAAAACAAATTCTTGCCATGTTTTTGCAGACCTATCATGGTGTAGATTTCACTGCGCGGCTTCTTGGGCAGGATGCTGCGTATGAATTGCACATAGGCCGATGGTACTTCCATATCGACCATGAAATAGGCGCGTGTAAATGAGAACAGCACCGTGATGAGCATGGTGTCAAAAATCACGGTATCGAGTACTAACTCACCCTTGCGCTTGTGCATGACAGGAATGACAAAGGGATATTCCTTATTGCCATTGATGCCCTTGCCTATGATGTAGGCAGACTTGTTGCGATAGAACAGACTGGCCAGTACCTGTATCTGGTGATTAGGCTCCAGCTTGGCGGGGCCAAAATTTTCACGCAGGCGTGCTTCTACCAAGGCCACATCACGGTCCAGGTCTTCAAACTTGGCATTCAGCTGAAAATTCGTGACGATGCGCTTGATGGTAAAACTCAGGCCATCGGTCGCCGGGTAATACACACGATAACTCGGTGGCGTATCTTCACTTTCCAGATACTCGGTCGAGGTTGCCGGGCGCACGAAAATAAAATCATTGTGATAGTAATTTCTGTGCAAAAGCTTGGTGCAAACGGTATTGAAAAACGTCTCAGCCAGCTCAGGGCGCAGATGATCGATCAGCATGCCCATGTAATGCAGTTTGACTTCGCGCCAGACTTCGTCGCTGAGGTCTTCTTCTGCGTATTCATCTTCCAGTGCCTGCACGCATTCGCGCACTCGGGTGTCGTAATATCCTATGCGTTCGCGTGCGGCGATTTGTGCGGCGCGCCAGTCACCCGTTTCAAATTGCTGCTTTGCTCTTTGACTACTGGCCCTGAACAAGTGGTAATGCCTGTCAAAGCCATCGAGTATCGTCCTGGCGATATCGAAGGCGATTTGTGAAGACAGCAATTTGGGGAAATGGGTGTGGGGCATGGTTGGCGCTCACTCAGTTTTAACTTCGGATTGGAACTGGTTTTTCCAAGCCTGTAGTTTACCTAAATCCACGGCGATGCCACCACAAACTACGATCAGTGGTTTTTTATACTCAGCCAATACTGGCAAGTTCTGATAAGCAACTGCCAAAGCTGCGCCGCAGGCCGGTTCCACCAGAGTGCGCATATCGTCGGCAAAAGCCAGGCAAGCCTGCACAGCCTGGGCATCGCTGACGGTGACGGTATGAATAGTACGCTTGCGTGTCCAGTCAAATGCCTGTTGTGCAACACGTCTCGCGCCGAGGGTGCTGGCAATCGAGGTAATCGCTGGCAAGGTCACCAGTTCACCAGCCTGCACTGCTGCGTGCAGGGAAGCAGCGCCTTCAGTCTCTGACGCGATGATGGGGATATGGCCGAGGCCATTGCGCTCCAGGCCGAGGGCGATGCCACTCAGCAAGCCACCACCACCGACGGAACAGATGACGACATCAAAGTCGAGCTTGCCCGCCACTTCATCTATCGTTGTGGCGTTGCCATCCCAGATATCAGCATGGTCAAACGGCGGGATATACACGGCACCCGGCTGCTCGCACAGGCGCAAAGCTTCCTGATTGGCTTCATCCCAGACGCTGCCCGCGACAATGACTGTCGCACCTATTGCCCGTATTGCCGCTCGCACACTGTCATGCGTGGTTTGCGGCACGACGATGGTGGTTTGCAAACCCAGGGCCACGCCAGCAACAGCGGCAGCAAAACCGGCATTACCGCCAGAGGGGCAGACAAAGTGTTTAGCACCCTGCTCTGCCGCACGCTGGCACATCAGGCCTATGCCACGCAACTTGAAAGAACCGGAAGGCTGGTTGTTTTCCATTTTCAGCCAGACTTGTTTGTCCAGGCTGGCTGAAAGAGAACGGTGTTCCAGCAACGGTGTAGTGATATGCAAATGTGTCATGGTCAAATAGACTCAGTTTACAACAATCCCTGTTACTTGGTTTCTGCAAACAACTCACGGCCTATCAACATGCGGCGTATCTCGCTGGTACCAGCGCCTATCTCATACAGCTTGGCATCGCGCCACAGGCGACCGACCGGGTATTCATTGATATAGCCATTGCCACCCAGTGTCTGTATCGCTTCGCCAGCCATCCATGTGGCTTTTTCTGCCGAGTACAAAATCGCACCTGCAGCATCCTTGCGCAGGGCACGCACTGCTTCTGGCGTAGTGGCGCGGTCGCAGGCCTGGCCAACAGCGTAGACATAGGCCTTGCATGCCATCATGGTGGAATACATATCTGCCAGCTTGCCTTGCATCAACTGGAATTCACCGATAGGCTGGCCGAACTGCTTGCGGTCATGCACATAAGGAACTACCGCATCCATACAAGCTTGCATGATGCCCAGAGGGCCGCCGGACAAGACAGTACGTTCAAAGTCCAGACCGGACATCAATACGTTGACGCCCTTGCCCAGGCCGCCGAGCACGTTTTCTGCCGGAACTTCGCAATCCTCGAATACCAGCTCGCCAGTATGGGAGCCGCGCATGCCGAGTTTGTCGAGCTTTTGCGCAATGCTGAAGCCTTTAAAGCCTTTTTCTATGAGGAAGGCCGTCATGCCGCGTGGCCCAGCTTCCAGGTCGTTCTTGGCATACACGACCAGCGTATCCGCATCAGGGCCATTGGTAATCCACATCTTGGTGCCGTTCAGCACCCAGCGGTCGCCTTTCCAGTCGGCGCGCAGCTTCATGCTGACCACGTCAGAACCGGCATTTGGCTCGGACATGGCGAGTGCGCCTATGTGTTCGCCGCTGATCAGCTTAGGCAGGTACTTGGCTTTTTGTTCTTCTGTACCATTGCGCTTGATCTGGTTCACGCACAGGTTGGAGTGGGCACCATACGACAGGCCGACTGAGGCAGAAGCGCGGGAAATTTCTTCCATGGCAATGATGTGGGCGAGATAGCCCATGTTGGCGCCACCGTATTCTTCGCTGACGGTCACACCCAGAATGCCCAGGTCACCCATCTTGCGCCACAAATCCATGGGGAACTGGTCGCTACGGTCTATCTCGGCGGCACGCGGGGCGATTTCTGCCTGGGCAAATTGCTGCACGGCTTCGCGCAAAGCGGCGATGTCTTCGCCGTGATCAAAAGTCAAACCTGGTAAATGCAGCATGTCGTCCTCACACTTTTATGAAATTAAAATTCACTGGCTTATGCTAACTTATGGTCAAGCATGCCAGCCTTGTTAAGCCTATAGCCTATATCTTTGATTCTGCCTTGGGTATCACAAACAAAGTCTGTTGCATGATGGCACAGAGTTTTTCCTGGCCTTGGTGCAGGACAAACACTTCTGCACTGGATACCACCAGGGTTTTACCTGCCTTCAACACTTTGCCACGGGCGATCAAGGTATCACCCTTGCCGGGTGCAACGATATTGATCTTGTATTCTGCAGTTAAGCACTCACTCACCGGCATCAATTGGGTATTCGCGGCATAGCCACCTGCTGCATCAGCTATCGTACCAATCACACCGCCATGGAAATAGCCATGCTGCTGGCTGACTACATCACTGAAAGGCAGGCTGATTTCACATGCACCGGGGGTGATGCTGGTCAGACGGGCATTCCAGGCCATCAAAGCACCTTGGGCATTAAAGCTTTCCAGCAAGCTCAGGGCTAGTTTGTGATCCAGTGTCGCTGTGCTTTGCTGCCTTGCCTGATTGCTCATAAAACCCCCAATAACCAAGGAAAAACCATCTCAGGCAAAAATAATACGTCTAATTGACGTTTACGTAAACGTCAATTCAATCATTTGATGCTTTTCCACTGCAAGCCAGGCATAAGCATTATCAAATTGCTCATACAACCCATGACATTCTTGTTAATCTTATTAATTTTATTAAGCAGGATTTATTTTTCTGCATGATCAAGTTGACCCAGCAAGCTGCGGCTTTTTTCTTCATGCGCACTTATTTCTGCCAGCATGATTTCTATATCTTCGCGCTGTTGTTCCAGCGCCGCCCTGTGCCTGGCCAGCACCACGAGGAAACTCTGTAACTGTACTTCGGTATCCTTGGGCGAACGGTACATATCGACCAGGCTTTTGATGTCCGACAGACTCAGACCCAGACGTTTGCCACGCAGGGTCAGCTTCAGATGAGTACGTTCCCGCGTTGTGTAGACACGGTTGCGGCCGCCCGGCCCTTCGCGGCTGGGGCTAAGCAAACCCTGGTCTTCATAGAATCGTATCGCCCTCGGGGTAATATCAAATTCGCGGGCAAGTTCGGTAATGGTATAAGTGGCCATGGTCAATCTGGTGAAAAAACACAGAAACAGTTTTCTGATTACAATCTGCACTTGATGCAGTTGACGTTAACGTCAAATAGTTTTAAATCGCATTGTAGGCTATTCCAGTGCTTCTGGAGTCATCCATAATGAGAAAACATAGCTACCACAATAACAATAGAGACGACCATGAACTTACTGGAACAACAACTCCACTACCCTTTTGGCGAAATCTTGCCCGACACCGGCAAGACCATGGAAATCGCCCCGGGCGTGCTGTGGATACGCATGGGCCTGCCCTTTGCGCTGAATCATATCAATCTGTGGCTGCTCGAAGATGAGCTAGAAACCAGCCAGGGCAAGGTCCGTGGCTGGACGGTAGTCGATTGCGGCATCGCCAGCGACGCCACCCGTGATGCCTGGGAGATCTTGTTCGGCGACCTGAACAACCACTTGCGCGGCTTGCCCATCATCCGCGTCATCGCTACCCACTGTCACCCCGACCACATAGGCCTGGCCGACTGGCTGTGCAGCCGCTGGAATGTGTCTTTATGGATGACGGCGGGTGAATATGCCTTTGCACGCATGATGTCGGCCAGCCTGCCGGGTGCGGATGGCACGGCCATGTTCCCGCACTTTCGCAAGCATGGCCTGGTTGATAGCGGCATGCAGGAACAGATACAGGAGAGAAAAACCCATTACACCAGACTGGTGCCGACTGTACCAACCGCCTACCACCGCATGCAAGAAGGTCTGGATGTCGTCATCAATCAGCACAACTGGCAAGTTATCACTGGATTTGGTCATTCACCTGAACATGCGTCCTTGTATTGCGCAGAGTTGAATATCCTGATCTCAGGCGATATGCTGTTGCCGCGCATCTCTACCAATGTATCGGTGTTTGCCATAGAGCCAGAAGCCAATCCCGTACAGCAGTACATGGATTCACTGCAAAAATACCTGCCGCTGCCAGAAGATGTGCTGATCCTGCCTTCGCATGGCAAACCCTTCAAGGGCTTGCATATCCGCGTACAGCAATTGCAAGACCACCATGCCGAGCGACTGGAAGAGGTAAAGACGGCCTGTGCCACGCCACAATCAGCGATGGACATTGTCCCCATCATGTTCCGTCGCCCACTCGATTCTCATCAACTGACTTTCGCGATAGGCGAAGCGCTGGCCCACTTGCACAAGCTCTGGTATGACGGTGTCTTACGCAGGGA
This sequence comes from Undibacterium sp. KW1, assembly GCF_009937955.1. NCBI lineage: Bacteria > Pseudomonadati > Pseudomonadota > Betaproteobacteria > Burkholderiales > Oxalobacteraceae > Undibacterium > Undibacterium sp. KW1. The sequence goes on from NZ_AP018439.1 coordinate 5,980,634, forward strand.
AACGGGGGATGATGGAATCTTGCGCTTCGTCATCAAATAAACGTCAAGAAATATCGCCCCCCACCCACGCTCTCACACGTACTCACACGTAGTCTGAGGCGATATTTTTATTGCTGCGGTATTCTACTGATCTGCACACTGACGATCTGCCACTTGCCATCGCGCTGTGCATAGATATCGATATAGCGGTAATGTGATTTGAAAGGTTTGCCCTCATAGCGGCCAGTCATCTTGGTGCGGCCACTGAGCAGGGCAACATTACCGTACAGGCGTATTTCAAAATCTTCTACCTTGTAGGGATCAATTTCCAGCTTGTCTGATACCAGGCCATTGACGAAACTGGTCTTGGTTTCAAGATCGCCGTCGCCATCTATCTGGCGAAAGTCTTCTGCCATATTGGCCTCTATCGCCACCTTGTCCTTGCGGACGATGGCGGCATCCCAGTCGTCAGACAATTTCGTCAATTGCGCGACCAGGGCGGCGTTCTTTGCATCAGTGGAGTCGGCCGCATGTGCAGGCAATAATCCCAGGCTGGCAATGGCCAGCAATACACTGGCCGCTCCCAAATATTTCTTGAACATCTTTATCCTTTTTTATAAAGCACGGCCATCATAGTGATGCACGGGTATGGCTGCCAGATCTATATCTTCCAGGCAGCGCAGATTGATGGCTGCCACCTTGTTGCCTTTAGGATCGACGCCCTCGGCATAAGGATGCATACCGCAAGTAGGACAAAATTTATGCTGTATCACATGCTTGTTGAAGAGGTAGGTACTGGCAGCCTCTTCCGGCGTCAGCAAGTGCAGATTAGTGAATGGTACAAACCACAGCAGCGAACCCTTGCGCTGGCAGATCGAACAATTACAGGCCAGCCCGCTGTCTATTTCACCCTCTACTTCAAATGCGATTTTGCCGCAGTGGCAGCTACCTTTGTGCATGAATACACTCCCTTAGTGTCCAATCAGTGTTCAGTGGATGATGATGTTCAGTTCAGTCTTGCGCATCCTGCCAGTATTCACCGGGCCGGTAATTGCCGAAATACCAGAGATGCCCTTCAGGATCGAGCACCATATAACCCCTGGCACCATAATCCTCGGTTTGCAGTGGCCGCACCAGTTTGGCACCGGCGGCAATGGCCCGTGCATGATGGGCATCCGGGTCATCCACATAGACGCTGAGCGCCTGTGAAATGCCGGTCAAGGATCTGGGGCTGACATGATGCGTCTCGGCCTTGGGCGAAGCCACCATGATGACGCCTGTACCCAGGCTCAATTCTGAATGTTCTACCCGATTGCCCTCACCAGGCACCACGAAACGGGAGGTAAAACCAAAGGCCTTGACCAGCCAGTCTATGGCGGCAGGCGCATCATCATAAATCAGGCTGGGATGGATATCAGACGGGGTACGGTAAGACTCAGACATGACGCGTTCCTTTCAGGATGGAAACGACGGGGCCGACAAGACTTACTTTATATACAAAAAGGCAAGCATATACAAGCCATCAAAGTCTATGCAGGCATGGCTGACTACATTTATTTTTGCGCATCCCGCTCACGGCAACTGAGTGTAGCGTAATCGGCTTTGGGCAGTTTATGCCTGATACCATAAGTCTTCAGGGTATCGAACACATCGGCATGTGGTTTGAAGGTACAGGCATTTTTCTCGGCAAAATCCTGCACCGGACGAGTATCAGCTTCTACTTGCAGCACCAGGCCAAGGCCAGGGCTGACACAACAGCCTACATACTTATCCATGTATTCTTCTTCCAGCAAAATCAATGTATGCCCCATGAAGCTGGCTGGTTTTTGCAGGAGATAAAAATCAATGTAGTCGGCACGCTGCTGCGGCTTTTTACTGATGATCGCCGCTTGCTGGTAAGCCCGTATCACAGGCCTGGATTCGGCCTGCCTGTCTTGTCCATCAGCTCTGATTTTGAGGGCAAGTATGAGCTGGTTTTCCAGCCTGGCGTCAGACGCCAGACTATTCGATGAGAATGTGCCCAGCAAAAAACCGGACAGCAGGAAATACAGAATTTTATTCATTATCAGGTCTAGCGCTTGATCAAACGGATTTCAAACAATTTAGGCCACAATTTACCCGTCACAAACAGCCTGTCTTTGGCGGCATCATAGGCGATGCCGTTGAGGACATCAGGGTTACCCATGATGCGGTCGCCCATGGAGAGCAAGCCGTTCAGATTGATCCAGCCTATGACCTTGCCGGTCTTGGGATCAATACGGGCGATGTTATCGGTTTGCCAGATGTTAGCGAAAATCTCTCCCTTTACCCATTCAAGTTCATTTAACTGATCTATTGCCTTGCCATCTGCCGTGACCTTGATACGGTGGGTCTCACGCAAAGTGAGCGGGTCGAGGAAACGCAATTCTGAGGTGCCGTCGCTCATGATGATTTCTTTATCATTGCGGGCCAGGCCCCAGCCCTCGCCTTTGTAGGTAAATTCTTTCTGGAAGGCGAAAGTGTCGAGATCAAGCACATAACCCGCCTGGGTAGTCCAAGTGATGCCTATAATGCGCTTGTCCCACCAGGTGATACCCTCACCAAAAATCTGTCTGGGCAAATCCATTTTTTGCAGGACTTCACCGGTTTCCAGCCTGACCTTGCGTACGGTAGAGCGACCTTGCAAACCCGTACTTTCATACAAGAAGCCATCCTTGATAAACAAGCCCTGGGTGAAGGCATTCGGATCATGCGGGTAGGCATGTACCACTTCGTAGGTATAGCCTGGAATTGCCGATGCTGCCTGGGCACTTGCCACAGGCAAAAATACGGCGCTACTCCATAACAAGCCGGACAATACGCCTGAAAACAAGCCTGCCGATAATCCTGTCAATGTCCATTTACGCATGCAAATATCCCATCCTTGGCAGGCTGCATCATTGCAGCCTGGCTTGCTAAATTTTACCAAGCACCGTCATTAAAGACCGCTTTGGCATAGAAGGAGGAAAGAATAGATATTTTCGGCAAGCCTGTCACCTGAATTTACTTAGCGTGACAAATCTCTTGCCAGCAAAACTGGCTCATGAAGGTTTTTCGAGTTGCTCATACACGGCATTGGAAATACGTGCGAGCTCTGCTTTGCTGATACTGCCCGACAAGGCATAGCCAAACTTGCCATCGACCCAGTAAAACACATTGACCTTGCCATCTTGCAGGAATTTGAAACCGGTATCCTTGTTTTGCACCTGGTCATTGCTGACGTACAGGGTCAGACGCTGGCCGGTCGCATCCTGGTACATGAATTGCGCCACTGGGCCAGTGCCGCCCGGTAAAAGACGGCCACCAACCAGCTCATAAGATAGTTTGCCGAGCTTGGGTGCACGCATGGGGCTGCCCATCCGTTTGGACAGCCAGGCAACCAGTTGTTCTTCCTGCTCTGCCCCCACTTCTACCGGGCGGCGCACGTCAGGACTATATACGAGATGCGCCACCGCAGCCTGATGGGCAAAGCCTGCCGCGCCATGAACACCATTTTTTTGCAGCTCAGCCTGTGCCAGCACTGTGTTGGCGTCACTGCGTGCATGCAACCACCAGCCACTGCTGGCACTGACAAAGGCAATGGCGACACCGGCAGCCAGATGACGCCAGCCCCAGACAGCTTGATTGGCCGCGGCAGTAGCTGGTCTCAGTATTGAACTGAGCCGGGCGGGTACAGGTTCATCAACAATAGGATCAAACAAGGCATGCAGATCAGCATTCTGTTTGCGCCAGGCAGCCACTTTTTCCTGCTCAGCCGGGTTCGCCTGCAGATAGCTTTCTACCTCTGCCGAGCGGGCGTCAGATAACTGGCCATCGACATAGGCATGCAAGTCTGCTTCGCTGACGGGCTCGTGTTTCATGTTCTGGCCTTGTTCACTTGACGACTTTCAAGACTGTACTGGTGGAGCGCATTTCCATAATGGCACGCAGTTTTTCACGGCCACGCGACAAGCGCGACATCACGGTTCCCAGCGGGATATTCAAAGTAAGGGCAATATCTTCGTAACGCATTTCTTCCAGCACGACCAGTAATAATACTTCGCGCTGCTCCAGTGGCAATTGCAGCAATGCTGCCTGCAGGTCGCGCAATTCCAGGCCATGACTCTGGCTGGCGGCCAGGGCGGGCAAGGATGCGTCTTCATCATCGAGCTCTACCGTAGTCAGCGAAGGCTTGCGCAACTGATCCAGCCGCAGATTGTGCATGATGCTGAATAACCAGGCGCGCATATCGCCATCCGGCAGGAACGAGCCCAGCTTCAGCCAGCCGCGTTCCATGGTGTCTTGCACCAGGTCATCCGCGCCCGCCCTGTCACCCACCAGCGCACGCGCATAGCGGCGCAGGCGGGGGATGCAGGCCAGTAACTGGCTGTAGCTATCTGACTGACTCATTTGTCAGACATTAAGTGGCTTGAAATTTATCGCACGACACGCTTTATTCCTTGACCAGATGCCAGACATTTTTAAAATTGTCGCCAGTACGCTCACCGGCTTTTTTATCGGCTGCATACAGGTACAAAGGCTTGCCGTCATACGCCAGTTGGGCGCTGCCGTCATCGCGGGTGACAACAGAATATTTGCCGGATGGCAGCTTGGCAGGCACGGCAACTGGTGGCCAGTTTGTTGCACATGGCCCATTGCAAGTGCTTTTGCCGCTACCGGCGACATCCTTGTCAAAGCTATATAAAGTCATGCCAGTATCACTGACGAGTATGCCATCTGCAACCTTGGGTGCGGACTGGGCTTGGGCAAAACCGGCGATGAATGTGGCACTGGTCAGCAGGGCAAGGCAAATTTGTCTGGTTTTCATCAAAAGGCTCCTGAAAATGTAAATGAAGTATAGGTGGCTAAACGAATGTCAGCAGCATTTGACGCGCAAACTGCTTACACAGGGATATACGTAAGCTGAGCAGTCTTTATTCCAGCGGTTTGAAAATTATTTTTTCAGGTAGTTTTGTGCAAGCACAAAGCAAAAACCCGTCAGGGTAGCTGACGGGTTCCGGTGATTTTAGAACTTCAGTAAAACTAGGCTGGTGCCCTGGTCGGGTCAGCCAGCATAGCCTGATAAAAAGGATCGGTTTGTGCTGCCAGATTAACCGCACCGGTAGTAGTAACAAATGCTGCATAAGGTGAAGCTGCCAGTGTCTGGTTACGCATTTTCATGTTTTTCTGGTTCCAGTCATTATTCTCTTTGCTTAATTTTTCATAAGCGACTTCATAGTTTTTTAACTGATCACCCCATTCAGCCGAACCTTGCGCTGCTGTCGGGCGCTTGATGGAGTTCACGGAATCTGGCCTTGGGTCAGTGTTGAAGACCAGGTCTGCCGCCAGCAGATTGGGGCCACCGCCGGGATTGGATGGCGAGACAAAAGCCGATGGATTGGCCGGGTCATACACCCTGTAAGCGGCATGGGTAGGATTTACTGCGGCAATGTTCGTGGTGGGTGCGGCTGGCGGCGTGGCAGCGGGTTTACTTGCGGCAGCCGTGGTTTTGCTGCTGGCAGTTGCATCGCTGACACTGGCTACTGCGGTTGAACTCGCTGACGCGCCAGTGACTGCTGCCACAGTGCTTGCCGCCGTAGGAGGCACAGCAGGCGGCGGCGCCTGCAATTGCTCGCGCAAGGCTGTCAGTGTCGCCTGTATTTGCGCTGCCAGGTCGGTGGCCTTGGTATCTGCACCAAGGTCAGCGGCTTTCTCCTTGATAGTACTCACCAGTTCAGCTTTGGTTTCTGGCTTGACTGCTGCCTGCAATGCAGCCTTGAACTTGTCGGCACTCTGTTCTGCGTCAGCCAGTCTGGATTTGAGCTTGCTTTGCAAAGCCTGCACATCGCCAAAAATCGAATTTAAGTTTGAAATATCCTGCATACATCCTCCCGGGATTGGGGCTGCGCTTTATATGCGCTAACGCCCTTGCTTTTGCTGAGACCACTCAGCCTGATTTGATAAGCTAGAAAATATCAAACAAAGTGACTGGATGAAGCTCAAAAAAGAGGCAATTTCTCGTTCCAGTTCCGGCTTTGAGGCCAGCATGCTTGCGACGGCCAAAAAGAGAAATGTAATCAAAATACATTTTCATCGTGAATAAAATCCCTTAATTAACCGGAATAACTTAGAATAAGTATAAAAATGTAGTTTAAATACATAAATATCAAACTTATTCATCAGGAGACGGGATGAAAACCCATGCCCTTGCAGGTCTGCTCATTAGTTTGTTTACCCTGTCAGCAGGACTGGTACAGGCCCAGCCAGCCATGGAGCATGTGGAGCCCGCCTTCTGGTGGGTAGGGATGAAGAGTGACAAGCTGCAAATCATGCTGCATGGCAAACAAATTGCCACCTATACAGCACGCATCAATTATCCTGGCGTGCAAATCAAGGGCGTGCACAAGCTCAGCAACCCCAATTATCTGTTTCTGGATTTACAGATTGCGTCAGCCGCCCGCGCAGGCAAATTCGAGATACGCATGCAACAGGGCACTCAGCAATTTTCCATTCCTTATGAACTCAGAGCACGTGAGCCAGGATCGGCACAAAGGCTGGGATTTGGCCCGGCAGATGCAATCTTGAATCTTATGCCAGACCGCTTTGCCAATGGCGACACCAGCAATGACAGCCTGCCCGGCTTTGCCGACAAGCTGGACCGCAATGATGCAAGTGCTGGCCGCCATGGTGGCGACCTCAAGGGTATACGCGATCATCTGGCTTATATCGCCGATATGGGTTACACCATGCTCTGGCCTACACCAGTCGTAGAGAATAATCAGCAAGCTTATTCTTACCATGGCTATGCCGCCACCGATTATTACAAAGTCGATGCCCGCCTGGGCAGCAATGAAGAATATCTCCGGCTGGTAGCCGAAGCAAAAAAGAAAGGCATAGGCGTAATCCAGGATATCGTGCTGAATCACATAGGAGACGGCCACTGGTGGATGAAGGATTTGCCCGGCAAAGACTGGCTCAGCTACAACAGTGAATTTGTACCGACCTACCATGCGCGTACTACGGTCAGTGACCCGTATGCGTCTGCCATCGACAAAAAGAATTTCACCCAGGGCTGGTTTGAAGTGCACATGCCGGACATGAACCAGCATAACCCGCTGGTGGCGAATTACCAGATACAAAATACCATCTGGTGGATAGAGTATGCCGGGCTGGCAGGCATACGGGCAGATACCTATGGCTATTCTGATCCGGCCTTTTTAACAGAGTGGTCGCGCCGTGTCATGCAGGAATACCCCCACCTGACACTGGTAGGTGAGGAATGGTCAGACAACCCCAACCTGGTGGCGCACTGGCTGCGCGGGCACAAGAATGCGAATGGCTATGTCTCGCATATGCCCAGCATGATGGATTATCCCTTGCACGATACGCTGCGCAAAGCTTTGGTCGCGCCAGAGAACCTGCATTCCGGCTTTGCCACTTTGTATGAAGCCCTGATCAATGACCAGCTCTACCCACAACCATCAGCGATGGTGCTGTTTGAGGGCAATCATGATGTCAGCCGCCTGTACAGCGCACTTGATGAAGACCTGGATTTATTCAAGATGGCGATCACCTATATCGCCACCATGCCGCGCACGCCACAGTTTTATTATGGCACCGAGATTTTAATGACCAGCACCAAACACAGGGATGACGGTGCATTCCGAAAAGACTTTCCCGGTGGCTGGACAGGTGATGCAGTAAATGCGTTCACCGGTGCAGGTCTGAATGCCAGACAACTGGAAGCACAAGCCTTTATCAAAAAGCTGCTGAACTGGCGCAAGACCCAGCGAACTATCCACCAAGGCAAGCTCATGCACTTTGCGCCGCAAGATGGCATCTATGTGTACTTCCGCTATGACCAGAAGCACAAAATCATGGTGGTGATGAACAAGAATACGGCTGAGACAGAATTGGCGACAACACGCTTTGCAGAAATTTTGCCTGCAAACGCCAAGGCCAAAGATGTGATCACTGGACAGGAATTTGAACAGACGCAACAACTCAAAGTGCCTGCGCGTGGCGTCCTGCTGCTGGAAATTATGTAGGCTTGAACCGGCAAAACCGACGGCTTGATCGTCTTTATCAAGTCTGTTACCATCAATTTATGAAAAGCCATTTTGCATCCACGCTGAGCATTAAGACCACCATTATCGCAATGGTGGGTTAGCGCTTTTTCATTTTTTCGCAACCCGCCTACGAGGCGGGTGCATCTAGCTTGATACCTGTCTCCTGGCCACTTTAAGGAGATTTACATGGCATCAAATTCTCATCATCAAGACCGTCAAGATCATCAGGCTTCAGTTGTCAGTCCACCGCGACCGGCACGCTCTGCCTTGTCGCTCGAACATTACCCCCATGGCATGCATGTAGGTGTCGTCGGCGCAACTGGCCTGGTCGGTGAATTCATGCTCAAGCTGCTGGAAGAACGCAACTTCCCTGTCAGCTCATTGCGCCTGTTTGCGTCTGCGCGTTCTGCCGGAAAATCACTGAACTGGAAAGGCAGCCAGATCGTCGTTGAAGATGCAGCAACGGCTGATTATGCTGGCCTCGATGTCGTGTTTTTCTCGGCGGGTGGAGACACTTCATTGCGCCTGGCACCGGTAGTCGCGGCTGCGGGTGCGCTGGTCATTGATAATTCCTCGGCATGGCGCATGGACCCTGCCGTGCCGCTGGTGGTGGCAGAAGTCAATCCGCATGATCTGGCAAATATCCCCAAGGGCATCATCGCAAACCCCAACTGCACTACCATGGCAGCCATGCCTGTGCTGAAACCCCTGCATGACAAAGCTGTGCTACGGCGTCTGGTCGTCAGCACTTATCAGGCTGTGTCGGGTGGTGGTGTTGCAGGCGTCGAAGAGCTGGCAAGTCAGATGCAAAAAGCAGGTGATGATTGCACCAGGCTGGTCAATGATGGTGAAGGTATAGACTTCCCCGCGCCGAAGAAATGGCAGGTGCCGATTGCCTACAATGTCGTACCTTACAACTATCAAGTTGTTGAAGATGGTTATACCGAAGAAGAGATCAAGCTGCGTAATGAAAGCCGCAAGATACTTGGTATCCCGGAATTGAGCGTCTCCTGCACCTGTGTGCGTGTGCCAGTCTTTACAGGACATTCACTGTCCATCAATGCAGAATTCGAAAAAAGCATCTCAGCAGATGCAGCGCTTGAGTTACTGAGCTGTGCTGCCGGTGTGGTCGTTACGGAAGTGCCCAATCCCTTGATGGCGACTGGCCGCGATCCTGTATTCGTTGGCCGGGTGCGCCCTGACCCTACGGTAGCACATGGCCTGGCGCTATTCGTCAGTGGCGACAATCTGCGCAAGGGTGCCGCCCTGAATGCAATACAGATAGCCGAAGTGATCTATGAACAAGGTTTGCGCAGCATGCACAAGTGAAAACCAGGGGCTTGATTTTGGTGTAGGCTAACAGGCTTTTGCATTGCCTGGATTATCGTGAACAAAGCCCCTGTCTCTACCTATCTGAAACTTGTCTGTGTCGCCCTGTTCTGGGGTGGCACTTTCATTGCCGGACGCCTGGTCGCCAAAGAGATACCGCACATGATTGCGGCCTTTATCCGTTTTGCTGTTGCCTGCGTTTTATTGTTATTGCTGGCCTGGCGTCTCGAAGGTGGCTTGCCCAAACTCAGCAAGCAGCAAATGCATGCGACCTTTGCACTCGGTGCGACCGGCATTTTCCTGTATAACCTGTGCTTTTTTGCAGCGCTGGAAAACATGCCCGCCGGGCGCACTGCCCTCTTTGTGGCATTGAACCCCATCGTCACTGCGCTGGCACTGGCGCTGCTATTTGGAGAGAGGCTGAGCAAAATACGCTGGCTGGGCATCATGGTCGCCTTTGCCGGTGCGGCAGTGGTGATTACCCGTGGTGACTTGATGAGTGCCATGCATGATTTATCGCAATCGCTGGGCAAGGGTGAGCTGTTCATGCTGACAGCGATTTGCGGCTGGGCGGCCTACACCATCATAGGGCGTCACACCCTGAAGGGACTGTCACCGATTGCAGCCACTACTTATGCGTCGCTATGGGGTCTGCTCTTGCTGGGCCTGGGTGCAGTACTGGAATTACCGCGCTTTGAACCCGCCCGCCTGAGCTGGCAAGTACTGGCTTCGCTGGTATATCTGGGGGCGTTTGGCACAGTCATCGGTTTTGTCTGGTACTACGAAGGCGTGAAAAGCATAGGCCCGGCACGCACGGCGGTGTTCAACAACCTGGTGCCGGTCTTCGGTATCAGTCTCGGCGCGATGATACTCGGTGAACCGATCTTGCCATCAATGATAGTCGGTGGCTTGCTGGTTATTGCTGGAGTAACGCTGACCAACAGGACTTGAGTAAAGACCGAGTAAAAACCTGAATAAGCAGAACTGAATATCATTTCATTTTTTGACATCGCAACCCTACTGACAAACTGTTCACTACCATAGATAACATCGTTGTAGATATAGATGCTTTCAGCAAAGGCTTTACTACTGACTTGACATTTGGTCTGACTGGCACCATGGTTACTGGTGACTACATCATGAATGCAAGTTATGTCAGCCCCGGCAAAGATGAAATCAAACATAGCTACAAGCATGCGATTCATACTATGGTAAGTAATGCTGACGGTCCCAAGGGATTGCAGCCTGTACCCAAGGTTGAAGCAATACGCGGGGTTACAGAGGGGTTGCTGCTAAATCTTCGGAATGACATGTAAAAAAAATGGGGAACTGAATAAATGAAAACAACATGTGCCACGGTAACAAACAAGGGACAAACAATGCTTGCTTCGCTTGCCATATTGTCACTTTCTTTGATGCTGACTGCATGTACGGCAATAGCGCCGGCTTACCAGGCCACCGTAGATAATGTCAAGATACTGCAGACCATGCCAGACAATGCCTGGGCAGAGCCTGGTCACTTTAGCGTCGTGGACGAAAGCATGAATCAACTTCGGATACGCGGCAATCCATATAATTCACCGTTCAATAATTCATATGCGGAATATATCAAAGAAGCTTTGCGTGCAGAACTACAAAGTGCCGGCAGGTTGGGAAACAAGACCAATGCTGTTATCAGTGGGCAAGTATTAAAGAATGATCTTGATGGTTCATTCGGAATTGGAAAAGCCAGTGTCATTGTACGCTTCACCGTTACAAAGAGCGGCAAACCCATTTATGAAAAAGTAGCCATTGGCGAGACCAAATGGGACTCTTCATTGATGGCTGCATTGGCTATCCCGGACGCACAACGCAATCATGCTGAAGCAGTGAAGCAAATGTTAGGCAAATTATTTGCAGACCCCAACTTCCAAAAGGCAATTCAATGAAATTGAGGGTCTGAAAAAGTCTGACGGATGCATGTAAAAATTCTTGCCTGAAGCTAGGCTGGACGCTATCACCAACGTCCAGCCTTTTTTATTGGCTTGCGCATTGCTTGAAATATGCTCAGGCAGTCAGGTTCGGAATTTGCCTGAGCAGTTAGTCCTGATATCTCATTTCCTCATAAGAAACGGCCTGACATGCAGGCCGTTTTTTTATTCAGAAGATACTAAGCTTCCCTATCACTGGATTAAAACTTTTTCCAGAGTTTCAGGAAGTAAGAAGCACCGCCCAGGCCAAACTGTACGCTGTCATAGTAAAAACCGTTATCGGTTTCGTTAGGGTCCTGACGAGTCGGTTTGACGTTGAATACATTATTGCCGCCTATGGTCAGCTTGGTGGTGTCATTGAAGGCATAAGTCAAAGCCACGTCAGCCGAGGTTTTTGGCTCGTAATAGGCATTTGGTACGCCAGCGGCTGTGCCTGAGAAAGTACCCAGGGTTTGTGAACCGTAATGGATGACCTTGAACTCGCCTGCCCATGGCCCCTGCTCATAATTGAAGGCCAGAGTGGCTTTCATTCTTGGACCACCTTGCTCTATGAACAGACGCTCACGTTCAGACAGCAAGACATCTTCATAGCCTTTCAGGGATGCCGGAGCCTGTACCTTGGTGACTTCAGTCTTGCTGTAGTTCAAACCCAGATAAGTCGATAATTTGCCTGCCCCCAGATTGGTTTTATGGGACGCCGTCAAATCCAGACCCTGGGTCTTGGTATTGATGGAATTCACAAAAAACTGTGCCTGACCTACACCTAGCGCTTGCAGCGTAGTACCCAGAGCTGGGTAATTGTCAGCATCAAAACGACCGGACAAGACGATGCGGTCAGCGATGTCAATGCGGTACAAGTCGGCTGTCATGGCAAATGCACTATTCGGTTTGAAAGTCAGGCCGAATGTGTAGTTTTTCGAAGTTTCATCTTTCAGTTTGGGGATGCCTGCAGCATTCGCGACTGTGCCGCCATTTGGTGCCAGCACGACGTCCATGGGCTTGCCGCTGATGAAGTCGGTAAAGGTGGAAGAGAAATACACTTGTTGCAGCGATGGTGCGCGGAAGCCTGTACTGATAGAACCGCGCATCAGGACATCATCAGACACCTTGTAACTGCCTGCCAGTTTGCCAGTCAGGGTAGAACCAAAGTCGCTATAACGCTCGCCACGGACCGCTGTCTGCAGCTTGAAGAGTTTGGTGATATCGGTTTCTACATCGACATACGCAGCGACACTGTTCCTGTTTTTGTCAGTACGGTCACCAGGCTGGAAGCCGGGGAAGCCCTGGCTACCGGCATTGCCGCCAAAACCCAGACCATCAACATCATTGTAAGAACCTGGCTCACCGGCAGTGATTTTGTAGTTTTCACGACGGTATTCTGCACCGAAGGCGACGTTGACGCCATTCATGAAGCCATCAAAGAAGCGGCTGAAGTCCAGATTGGTGGTCGCTTGCGAAAAAGAAAAACCACCGGCATTAAAGCTGCTGGGGCTGATACCCTTGCCACCGGCCAGCAAGTCCTTGTTGGCAATCGAGGCATTGATGGTATTGCTGATGTTGTACTTGAGTTCATTGAAACCATAAGTTTGCGACAGGTCAGCACGCCATTCGCCGATTTCCCATTTATAACCTACGGTGCCATAGATATCATTGATATCGCCATTGATGTAGGGTACAAAACCATTCGGATACATGGCAGCAGAATTGCGCGAAGGGATGTCATCAGAACCTATGCCACCGCGTGCCCAGGCAGCAGAAGATGCCTTGCGTTGTTGTGTACCCAGGGTGAAATACAGTTTGTCATTGCCGCCGTTGGGTACTTCACCGTTAAGGTAAACGGTAGGGCCAGTGACCTTGGTGTCGCCAATGGTACGCGGGTTACCTGGGTCAGCGCGATTCGAGCGGCCACGGTCGGTATATTCCACCGTGATGCCCAGTACGCCTTTTTCACCGAGGGCAATACCGCAATACGCGGATGGCAGATAATTTTTACCGTCGCCGACAGAATATTGGCTATAACCAAAACTGGCTTCACAACCCAGGTTTTTCTTGAGGGTGATGTCCATGACACCGGCAATCGCGTCTGAGCCATACTGGGCGGCTGCACCATCGCGCAAGACTTGCACATTGCTGATCGCCATGACGGGTATCGCATTCAAATCCGTACCGGTATTACCACGGTTGCGGGCACCGAACAGGTTCACCAGCGATACCGTGTGGCGACGCTTGCCGTTCACCAGTACCAGAGTCTGGTCTGAACCCAGGCCACGCAAGGCAGCAGAATCCACCAGATCGGCACCATCGGCACCGGTCTGACGGGTGGAATTGAAGGAAGGCGAAATATTGGCCAAGGTCTGTGCCAGGTCAAACTGCCCACCCTGCTCTGCTGCTTTGGATACCGAAATAAAATCGACAGGCAGCGGCGTATTGGTGGCGCTGGTATTGGCACGGCGCGAACCAACGATGGTCATGGTTTGTATGGCTGGGTCTGTGGCTTTTTCTGTTGCGGGGGCAGTTTGCGCACTCACCATGGCGGGAGTGAAAACAGTTGCTGCACTTGCACCATACAGGGCAAGTAAAATCGCTTTGCGCATCTTATTCATAACAAACTTCTCCAAGAATATATAGAAAACCTTAACTGGTATGCCCAGAAGTATGGTTGTCGACATATTAGAGTGTCAATTATTGTGCTATGCAGTGTGGCATTTTTGTGTAAATTGTATAGACGTATTTCGAATTTGGGACAGATACGCAGAATTGCATAACCTTATTGCGCAGACAATTGCTTCAGGTATTGCAAACCTGCAATTGCCCTGCTGCCATACCATGACAGCATTTCACCATCGACCAGTTGTACTGGCAGGCCCAGTTGCTTCTCCAGCGCATCGACATGGCTTTCAGTAAAGCGGTAGGGTTCGGTAGACAGCAAAACCCTGTCGATGGAATGTTGCATTGCACTAGCCCACTGAAAACCCGGGTAACGCAAGATGCTGTTTGGTGGCGACCAGGTTTGCCAGCCTATCAGCGCCAGCATGGCGGCGATGTAGGTGTCGCGGCTGACGGTCATCCACGGGTCTTGCCAGATGCAGTAGACGACTTGCTGAGAACTGGTCGGTGCAGGGTCCAGAGCAACATAGGCAGCTTCAAACTGGTTACACAACTCCTGCGCTCTTTCCTGCGCACCAAATATCCCGCCCAGCAATTGGTATAAGGCCAGATTATCGCGTGGCACCAGTGGGTGAGTGACGATGACATGGGGAATGAATTTTGCCAGCGCTTCTACTGTTGGCTTTTCATTTTCATCAATATTGACGATGAGGTGGGTAGGCGCCAGCTTGCGGATTTTTTCTATATTCACATCCTTGGTGCCACCTATCTTGGGAATAGTTTGCACTACAGACTTGGGATGTATGCAAAAACCGGTGCGACCAACCAGATAAGGCGACAGCCCCAGCTCACAAACCAGTTCAGTGATGGAAGGCACCAGGCTGACGATGCGCGGCTCAGCCGCAGCCCCAGCATTGACTACGTATGGCTGATACACCGTACCTAGCGCATCAATCAGCATGCTCATGTCTGGTCTGCGGCACGCGGTTTGCGGCGCGCCCTGGCGAAAACTGCGTCGTACAGCCAGTTAGGCAAGATACGCATTATCTTGGCGACCACACCCATTTGCCAGGGGATCACGCGGTAAGTATTGCCAGCATCAATGGTCCTTAAGGCAGAGGTGCAAAAGGCCTTGACCGGCATCAGGAAAGGCATGGGGTAAGGGTTACCCTTGGTCATGGGCGTATCAATATAGCCCGGTGCAATTGTCACGACGCGTATGCCGCTATCACGTAATTCTACCCGCAGCGATTCGCAATAACTGATGACTGCCGCCTTGGATGCGCAATACGCACCCGCTCCCGGCAAGCCTCGTATGCCGGCCACGCTGCCTATGCCGACCAGACGGCAATCAACATTGTGCGCGTAAGTTTTCATGGCATTGATGAAAGGTGAAAAAGTCGCCACTGTTGCTATCAGATTGGTTTGCAAGACGCTGTCAAACACCTTGATGTCGCCTGCATATTCACTGAGCGTGCCAACTGAAATACCGGCATTGGCGATGACGATATTGACTTGCCCAACGGCTTGCATGAAATCATTGGCAGCCTTTGCCAGGGCCTCATGATCGGTGACATCCACGGCATAGATATGATGCTGGCCGGGATTAGGCAGGCTCTGCCGCAGTTCTTCCAGCACTTCCTGGCGGCGTGCCAGCAAGCCTAGGGTAACGCCTTGCTCGGCATACGCTCTGGCAAGCGCGGCACCTATGCCAGAAGATGCACCAGTGATGAAGACTGTTTTCATGATATCCAATGAAAAAGTCCGCCGGGATGGCGGACTATCTATAACTCTATTGCTACTTATTTCTTTTTGGCTGCTGCCTTGGCTGAAGCCGCTGAACTGGCCGAAGCTGCAGAACTGGCTGAGGCTGCAGCAGGTGCCGCTGCTGGTGCGCCACTCTTCTCTTTTTGTATTTTGGCGATCAGACTATCGAGCACCTGTATGACTGCGTGGTTTTGTATTTCTTCTGTCACCCTGGTCATGGTCGAGACGGCCAGCACTGGTGAAGTCACAAAGCGGCCATCAATGGCAATCGACGGTACACCGTCAATCTGGTAGGCACTTGCCAGCTGGGTCGCGCGGCTGAGCTTGCTGGTGATAGAGAAAGAATTGTAGATATCAGAGAATTTTTGCTTGTCCAGGCCAGACTTGGCAACGAATTCCATGATGTTGGCATCTGTTTGCAAACGGTTGTGATCGACGTGGTAAGCATTGAACGCCTTCATATGGTATTCATCTGCCTTGCCCATTGCTTCCATGGCGAAGTAGAGTTTTTGCTGTGGCACCAGATCGTGGAAATTCACGTGGATGCGCTTGAAGGAAATATTGTCGCCCTGCTTCTTCACCCATTCTGCCAGCAAAGGTTCCAGCGCATAGCAATGCGGGCAAAAATAGCCAAAGAATTCAATGACTTCAATTTTCTTGCCACTATCAACAGGTTGAGGGCGTTTCAAAACCTGATATTCGACACCAGGCTGCGGGGCAGTCGGGCTGGCATTGACGGCACCAACCACGAGAGACAGGCCAGCCAGCATGAACATGCGGCGTTTGATTTGACTGAAGAATTGCATCACGTTTCCTTTATTAATCGCTTTTTGTACGCTTATTGCACGCTCATTGCACGTTGATTATTTACCGGTCTGTTATTTGACTGTGCGAACCACGGCCACATCCACACTATTCTCAGACAAGCGGGAACGGGTACGGTTCATTGTTTCGAGTTGAGTGTATGGGCCAAGGCGCACATGGTACATGGTGCCGGCGTCTGAATTTTTTTCCACAATACGTGCTTCAAAACCAATCAGTGCCAGCTTGGCACGGCTGTTTTCTGCTGCCACCTGTTCCTTGAACGCACCAACCTGCAAAAAGTAGATATATTTTTCGTCAGTATTGTCCGCCTTGGCTGCAGCGGCAGCTTCTGCCCTCTCTGCTTTTTCGGCAGCTTTTTCTGCTGCCGTTTTTTCTGGCGGTTTGACTTCTGCGGGTTTGACTGGCGGCGCTACTGTTTCTGCCGGTTTGCTGGCAGTCAGTTCCTTATTGGCCTCTTTGGCAGCATCCTTGTTGCCATACAGCGGCTTGTTGGGGTCCTGCAATTGCGTCAGGGGAATGTCTGCCTTGTCCGATTTACCATTTTTATTGGTGAATGGCGTCGATGACTTGGTAATCACCATGGCCACGCCCACTGCAATAGCCAGACCGATTACCAGGCCGATGATGATGCCAGTCAGGGTGCTGCCGCGCTGGCTATTCTTTTGTTTTGGGGCGTTCTGTTGAGATTTCATGCGTCTCCGACGTGTTTTATGAGCTTGTTTGATTAGCTGAATATCTACTGACTTACATTTTGTTAGGCGCGGATACACCTATCAATGCCAGACCATTACGCAAGACCTGGCGGGTTGCCAGCATCAGTGCCAACCTGGCCAGTTTGGTTGCTTCGTCATCCACCAATACCCGTTCGGCATTGTAATAACTATGCAATTCACCTGCCAGGTCACGCAGGTAAAAGGCAACCTGATGCGGGCCCAGTTCATCCAGGGCCTTTTCCAAAGCTTCAGGATACTCTGCCAGCTTGGCCAGCAAACTGGCTTCGCGCGGTGCGGTCAATGGTGACAGATCGACATTGGCCAGCGGTGTAAAAGCGGCTTCGTCCGTCGCATATTGCGCCAGTACCGAGCAGATACGGGCATGGGCATACTGTACGTAATACACCGGATTCTCATCTGAACGAGCGAGAGCGACATCGACATCGAACACGAATTCAGTATCCGCCTTGCGCGAAATCAGGAAAAAGCGCACGGCATCACGGCCACGCTGCTCATCGCCACCACCTGACCATTCAATCAGGTCGCGCACGGTCACATAAGAACCGGCACGCTTGGAGATCTTGACCTCGGCACCATCCTTCATGACGGTAACCATCTTGTGCAAGATGTAGTCGGGATAGCCTTGCGGTATGCCTACATTCAAAGCCTGCAGGCCGCCACGTACCCGGGCTATGGTGCCATGATGGTCACTGCCCTGGATATTGATGGCCTTGCGGTAACCACGTTCCCATTTGGTGACGTGATAAGCCACATCCGGCACGAAATAGGTGTAAGTACCATCTGACTTTTTCATGACGCGGTCTTTGTCGTCACCATAGTCGGTCGTACGCAGCCACAGCGCGCCTTCCTGCTCATAGGTTTTGCCTGCGGCCTTCAGGGCGGCAACTGTGGTCTCGACCTTGTTGTCTTTGTACAGCGAAGACTCAAGATAGTAATTATTGAATTTGACGCCAAAGGCCAGCAAGTCTGCATCCTGCTCACGGCGCAGATAGGTCACGCTGAAATGCCGTATGGATTCAATATCATCGACATCACCACTGGCTGTGACAGGTGCACAATCACCGGCAGAAACGGTTTGTTTCGCCAGGAAATCCCTGGCGATATCGGCGATGTAGTCGCCGTTATAGGCAGACTCTGGCCAGCCAGCTTCGCCGGGCGCAGAACCCTTGGCACGCGCCTGTACGGACAGGGCCAGATTATTGATCTGCACACCAGCATCGTTATAGTAAAACTCGCGGCTGACATCGTAGCCTTGTGCATCCAGCAAGGCAGACAGGGCATCGCCCAGAGCACCCTGGCGGCCATGGCCTACATGCAGAGGGCCAGTAGGGTTGGCAGAAACAAATTCAACCACCACTTTTTCACCAGCACCACGCTGGCTTTTGCCGAATTCTGCGCCTTTTTGCAAAACTGTCGTGACCACTGCCTGCTTGGCCGCAGCAGCAAGACGGATATTGATAAAGCCAGGACCAGCGATTTCCACACTGGCAACCAGCGGACTATCTTGTGCTTCTACTGCTGCAACGATGGCCTGTGCCAGTTCGCGCGGATTCTTGCGCAGCGGCTTGGCGATCTGCATGGCGATATTGCAAGCTGCATCGCCATGGGACGGATCACGCGGGCGCTCCAGTGCTATCGTGGGCTTGAGCTCGGAGCCGACCAAGATAGGTTCAACTGCGTTCTGGAATAGTTTCAGTAATTCTTGTTTTTGTTCAGCTAGCATGGCACGCAATTTTTATTGTATTTTGACAATAAATAAAATAAGGACAGGGGACATTATACTGTCTCACCCTGCCCCTGTCTGAGATGCCGCAAGCGAATCTTGCATCTTCTTGTTACGAATTACTACTCATCCTCCTGCTTTTGCCAGACGATTGCGTTTTAAACCGTAGCAGAGCGGGTAAATACTGCGTTGGAAGACATTGCTTGTTTGTACATGATCAGGACACGCAGCATTTTGCCAAGGAACAAACCGTTGAACAGGCCGAACAAGGCAGTGCTGATAACAGCGAACAACATGTTGCTGTGCAGGGCAGGATTCACGTGCAAAGCCACATTGACAACATACTTCATGACAAAGATGGACATCA